>JQKK01000007.1 GCA_000746015.1 Lachnospiraceae bacterium MA2020
AAAAATATGGTAAAGAACCATAGGCTTGCGCAGGCTATTGCAGATGTATCATGGTCTGAGTTTGTAAGGCAGCTGAGTTATAAAGCTGAGTGGTACGGAAGAAAAATCTCAAAAGTAGATAAATTTTTCCCAAGCTCACAGCTGTGTCATGTGTGTGGATATAAGAATACTGAGGTAAAAGACCTGAAGGTCAGAGAATGGATATGCCCTCATTGTAACACAAGGCATGACAGAGATACAAATGCAGCAAAGAATATATTAAAAGAAGGACTGACAATGGTCTAGTACATATGTATAGCGGTAGGAACTATCGTGTTAGCTTGGTAAATTAGGTTTCAATAGAAACCTGTACCCAAGAACCACGTGACTTTAGTCATGTGAGGTTCAGGCTTCTCCATTTGTGCTTGAAGGCGGCTCCATACACTCTGACGGCGAGGGCACTGTCATGGTCACTGAGGCGTGTCTTTTAAGTGAGGGCAGAAACGCTTCTATGACGAAGGAGCAGATTGAGAAAAAGCTGAAATTGTATCTCGGAGCGAATAAGGTTCTTTGGCTTCCGCGAGGTATCTATAATGACGAGACTAACGAGCATGTTGACAATGTATGTGCTTTTGTGGCTCCGGGAGAAGTGGTGCTTGCATGGACAGATAATGAAGATGATCCACAGTATGAGCTTTCAAAGGCTGATCTCGATTATCTTGAAAGCGTTACAGATGCAAGCGGGCGAAAACTAAAGATACATAAGCTGCCTATACCGGATCATCCAGTTTTGGTAGACGAAAAGGATCTTGCAAATTTTGAATTTGAAGATGGCGAGGATACACGCGAGGTAGGAGAGAGACTTGCCGCAAGCTATGTGAATTTTTATTTTACAAACGGCTCTGTGCTTGTGCCTCAGTTTGGAGGAGAGAATGCTGAAAGTGATGCACGCGCATTGGATATTTTGAAGTCTGTCTGCAAGGGTAGAGAAGTTATCGGCATACCGGCAAGGGCTATTCTTTTAGGTGGAGGGAATATTCACTGTATAACACAGCAGATACCGCAGAAGGGAAAAGCATTATGATCAAAGATTTAGATAAAGTAAAAGTAGCCTGTGTGCAGTTTGCGTGCGGAGAAGAGGCTCCGTCTGATGCAGCACAGGTTAAGAGAAATATTGAGACTGCGGAAAGGCTTGTTAGAGAGGCAGCTGAGAACGGTGCTAATATCATTCTTTTATCTGAGCTTTTTGAGAGAAAGTATTTCTGCCAGGAAAGACAGTATGATTATTATGAGATGGCACTTCCTGCAGATGAAAATCTGGCGGTAGAGCATTTCAAGAAGGTTTGTGCAGAATTAAAGGTTGTAATGCCGATAAGCATCTATGAAAGGGACGGAAATGTTCTTTACAATTCTGTCGTCATGATAGATGCAGATGGCAGTGATCTCGGCACATACCGTAAGACTCATATCCCGGATGACCACTATTATCAGGAAAAGTTTTATTTTACTCCAGGCAACACAGGATTTAAGGTCTTTGACACCGCCTATGGCAAGGTCGGAGTAGGTATCTGCTGGGACCAGTGGTTCCCGGAGACTGCAAGATGTCTTGCGCTGAATGGTGCAGATATCATTCTTTATCCTACCGCAATCGGTTCAGAGCCGATACTTGATGTTGACAGCGCAGGTCACTGGATGCGCACCATGCAGGGACATTCTGCAGCGAATATAGTTCCTGTGGCAGCGGCTAATCGTATCGGATTGGAAAAAGTTACGCCATCTGAGGCAAACGGAGGTCAGACTTCAAGCCTTAATTTCTACGGCAGCAGCTTCCTTACAGATGAGACAGGAGATGTCATCTCAAAGGCTTCTCGCGACAAAGAAGAGATCATCTATGCAGAGTATGACTTCAATGAGATTCGCAAAAATCGCCTTGCATGGGGGCTGTTTAGGGATAGAAGACCGGAATGCTATGGGGAGATTGTAAAGTGATTCATAGTTAGACATCCACGGAATGGCTGTAAGGATTCCTTCCGCATCCCTGCAACCGCTTTTATCGTTGAACTTCCTTCTAACATCGACTAATGCCCGAAACGATTCGCCTCGATTATGGCTCTTAGTTTCGGGCATAAGTCTTTGTAAGAAGGTGATTTCAACTGAGCGGTTGACACGAGGATGCTATAGGAAAACGTTACAGCCATTCCTGAATAATAATGCAGGTTACGATATATAAGTGAAAGAAACAGCTTTGAGCGAAAATATCATATCGCTTGAAGCTGTTTTTTATTTGATCATTACTTTTTATTATTGATATTTTTTCGTTTCAGTTTGTGAGTGGCATAATCTAGCATATCACGCCTTCCTGCGGCATCCAGTTTTGAAAAGTAGTACAGCATTTCTCGCTGCTCTTGTGTCAGGCCTGCTAACTTCTCATCATTGATGAAAGAAAGATAGTCGGACATTTCTAACGCATCGGCACCTGGCGGTAAAGCATCATAATAGATATCATTGTCCAATTCAAGGCACAGCTTTAGTAAATCATCAGTTGAAAGCCCATAGAATGCGGCTATTTTGTAAAGCGGTATAGGACTAGGCATTCTCTTGCCTGCTTCATAGGCAGAGTATGTTTGCTGCCTGATTTCTCCGGCCATAGCGACCTCGCTTTGGGTGTAATTATGGGCGAGCCTCAGTTCTTTAAGTTTTTCAGCAATTTTTCTAGAATTATTTTTCTCGGACATTATATGCACCTTCTTTATTAAAAGTTTAGCATTTATCCGAAATATTTATACAATGTTAGTGGTAATGTATACAGCGATAGTGGTAAACTAAAACTATAATTTGTCTTTTAAGAAATTAAGGTTGGAGGTATCAGGATGATATATATATATGCAAAGGCCGTTGACCATGCGGGAAATTGGGAAGATACTGAATTCTCTGACTCCATCGGGTAATCGTGCGCCTATGCCTTCTATACATGAGAAATCCTTATTTGACATAAATGCTGCGAATACAAGGAAGGAAATGGTCCTGGATAATTTTATTTTCGCTTTCGAAGAGCAGAATACAGATGCGATGGCGTTTGAGTATAAGCTTGACTTCTAAGGAAAAATGGTTTTATGAATGAGTTTATAATGAATGATATAGAAATTGAAGATGACAATGATGATGTTATCACTGATCCGGAGGTGTATTATAATCGTGCATTTGTCCTTTTTGACACAAAGCACTATAATGATGCTTTCTCAGAGATAGAAAAAGCGATAAGGTATGGGAACGGAGAGTTAAAAATATAAGGTTTTAAAAATGAAGATCCTTATTGGCTCGGGGGACTATCAAAAAGGCGAACAGTTCATTGTCAACTCCAATATTTTGTCACAGATCCCGGATAGGTCTGATTCTATTTGGAAACAGGTTATGTCCGGACTGGCGGAATGTGTTTGTTATTTATACGATGCAGAAAGCGTCAGTAATTCTGAAATTAAAAAGCTGAACAGTGACATAGTTTATGAATTGACATCTATGCTTAGTCGTGGAGACGGTGTATCGAAAAATGATACTCTTTCGGTCGCAGTGCATCAAATAGCTTCTGAAAAGGGTAATATAGATTCTAAGGCAAGACTTGGATGGATGTATATTAATGGTATTGGTGTGAAAAAAGATGTTGCACAGGCTTTCAATTGGTATTTGTCTGCAGCCAAGCAAGGACACTTAGCTTCACAACATAACACAGCCTTGATGTATCTTAGAGGAGATGGAGTAAACAAAGACATAGCGGAATCTATAAGATGGTTTGAATCTGCTGCAAGGGGAGGTTATAACGAGTCTCAGTATTTACTTGGCTTATTGTATGCTAATGGATCCGGTGTAAAGAAGGACGAGCAAAAAGCTTCAGAATGGTTATTTGATTCCGCTCAAAGAGGAAATGATAGAGCTTCAAATAAGTTGACCGAGCTTGCAAATGAAGGAAGCTCATATTGTCAGTATGCATTAGGCAAACTATATTATGACGGCATAGCTTTCGCACGAGATGATGATAAGGCTTTGCAATGGTGGATACAATCGGCCGCACAAGGAAATCAGGCGGCTGTTCAAGCCATAAAAGATATTAATTCTAATAGTAATACTGAAGCAGCTGCTAATGTGGCATTAGCTAAGCAGGCTAATGCTGCAATGGCTGTTGATGATACCATATCACCAGCAGCCTTAGCTGCAGCCAATGTCATTGCTAAAGGCATTTGTAAGATTGCTGACTTCTTTAATTGAGAAGAAGTAATCTACCGGGTCCGAGCAAGTCTTTAAACTGCCTGACCCAAGGGATCGTCAGGGTACAAGTCCTTGACTTCTAAGGAGAAATGGGTTTATGAATGATTTCATTATGGATGATGATATAGAAATTGAAGATGACAATGATGATGTTATCACTGATCCGGAGGTGTATTATAATCGCGCCTTTGTCCTTTTTGACACGAACCATTATGATGACGCATTAAATGAAGTGAATAAAGCTATAGAATATGGGAATGGAGCATTAAAATACATGGTCCTCAAGGTGAGAATCCTTATATGTTTAGAGGATTATCATAGCTGTGACCAATTCTTTTCAAAATTCAACCTTCTTTCGAAAACTCAAAATGAAGATGTAGCAAAGGATGTCAGGGAAATCATCATGTCTAGCTATGCAAGAAGCATCTATAATTTGTACGATTCAGAGGATATTAGTGATAACCTTGCTACAGGCTTGATATCAGTGATTAATGAACTTGCTTTGATGTTCCGCTATGGGAAAAATATACTAAAAGATGAAGCTTTTGCAGTAGCATTGTATCATGTAGCGGCTGAAAAGGGTAACATGGAATCTCAGGCGTGTTTAGCATTTATGTATCAAAATGGATGCGGCACGCCAAAGGATATGTCGAAAGCGTTTTATTGGTATAGAGCTTCAGCAGAACAGGGATATAAGGAGGCTCAGTACAATCTTGCGTTGATGTATCTCAAAGGTCTGGGTATACCGAAAGATATTAGCGAGGCACTCATGTGGTTTGAAAGGGCTGCTGAGCAGGGAGATAGGGAATCTCAATATTTATTGGGACAATTATATAGTGGTAATTATGGAATTAAGCTTGATGTGAAGACCGCTAAATATTTATTTGACGCCATAAAAAACGGGCATGATAAAGCAAAGGAAAGGCTGCTGGAATTGGCTGATAAGGGAGATCCTGAATCACAATACTATGTTGGAAAGATGTACAAAGATGGGAAATGGATGGTACAAGATAACAAGAAAGCACTAGAATGGATTGAAAAATCGGCTGATCAGGGGAATGCAAAAGGTCAGAATGCCTTGGGATGTTTCTACCTAGATGGTATAGGTGTGTCACAGGATTATAACAAAGCGATGTCTCTTTTCCTTAAAGCAGCAAGACAGGAAAATGCATATGCCCAAGCAAATATAGGATATATGTATATGTCTGGTATAGGAGTTGAAGCAACACCAAGGCTGGCGTTATATTGGACGGAGCTCGCCGCAAACCAAAAACTCGACCGTGCACAACACCAAATGGGACATATATTTCAATGGGGAATTGGTGTAGAGGAAAACAACATTAAAGCGAAAGAGTGGTATAGTTTAGCTGCTGAACAAGGATATGCATGGAGTCAATATATGTTAGGCGCTATAGCTCTTGATGAAAGGGATTATGATACGGCCGTAAAATGGCTTATGAAAGCGGCAGATCAGGGATTAGTTTTTGCTCAAAATCGTCTGGGACTTTGTTATGAGAATGGGCAGGGTGTCTCTCAAAACTTTTCATCGGCTTTGGAGTGGTATCAAAAGGCAGCGGATAGTAATAATGCAAAAGGACAATATAATCTGGCTAAGATGTATGAAGAAGGCAAAGGTGTAGCAAAAGATGCTGTAAAGGCAGCGGAATGGTATAGAAAAGCAGCGGAACAAGGGGATATGGGGGCACAGTTTTCTTTGGGATGTGCATATGAAAATGGTCAAGGTGTAAGTAAAAATATAGAAGAAGCCGTAAAGTGGTATCAAAAAGCCGCAGATCAAGGACATGAACTAGCTCAAAGGCGGTGTGAAAGGTATCACAAATACAAAAGTTGGATGCAGCATTAGCTAAGTAGGCTGATGCTGCAATGGCTGTTGATGATACTATATCACCTGCTACAGTAGCAGGTGGTATTGACAAACTTGCTAATCTTTTCAAGAATAAGTAATCCCGCGGTGGATCTGAGTATGTCCTTAAACTGCCTGACCCAAGGGGTCGTCATTGTACAAGTCCTTGACTTCTAAGGAGAAATTGGTTTATGAATGATTTTATAATGGATGATGATATAGAAATTGAAGATGACAATGATGATGTTATCACAGATCCGGAGGTGTATTATAATCGCGCTTTTGTTTTGTATGATACGAATCATTATCAGGACGCATTGTCAGAGATCGATAAGGCAATAAAGTATGGAGATAGCGGAATAAAATACATTAAAATGAAATTAAAAATATTGTATGAAGGCTTTGGTTATGAAAGTTATTATCGATATGTAAAAAAGATTAGTTGTTTTTCATTATCTCAGTATTCATTGAAAAGAATAATTGACCAGACATTGTTTTCGGCTGGTAAAGGTAATAATCCCCTGTTTAATACGGTACTTTTTGAGATATCCGAAAATAGACTAATGGTTACTACATTAGATGGTCATCGAATTGCTCATTGCACTACTATTATTAACAATAACAGTAGTAATAGTAATGCCGCCATTATTCCTATCAATTCACTGGAAAAACTATATTATAGATTAACCAATACTAATGATATATATGTTAATTTTCTAATAAATAATAATGAAGCTTTATTTATGATTGATGAAAACATTGTAGATTTCAAACTGTTGTCTGGAAGTTACTTTGATTATAGAGAATTTTTGTCGAGCTTTTCTAATCATAAAACAAAAGTACAAGTTATAAGAAACGAGCTATTAGAGATACTTGAGCTTGCCTGTGCTACAATAAAAGCAAAAACACCATGTATCATATCCGTCTGTGAAAACAGACTACATTTTTCAGCAGAAAGCAATACTGGAATGATAAGCAGAACGTTGAGTGTTGTAAAAAGAGGGGATGATATAAGGATGGGCTTTAATCCGAAATTTCTTGTTGAACCTATACGGGTTATAGACGATGAAACAATACAAATGTATTTTTCACCATATGAAGGTCCATGCGTTCCATGCCATATTCGTGATGATAATGGCAATTACCATTATTTAATACTTCCGATAAATATAAACAGATAAAATATAATTTAGGATACCACCTCATATGGGCGGGTGGCACATAGCACTCTCCCTATGTTGTAATCATGGTTAGAGTATATGATCTGACAAAGGCATGAGGTAAAACCGATGATTTCACTTATACATAGGAAAGAAGTATATATTTTTTTCGAGGGATTCCTGGTTTAATCTTTTCGTTTGAACCGTAGTTCGAAACCCCACCCCCTTTTATATTAGACAATAAAGACCGTCATACCGGTTACTTAGGGTAACTGGTATGGCGGTTTTTTGGTGCCATTTTTTATGGTAATAGAGCATGGTATACGTATCGACCCAGACAAGTCGTTAAACTGTCTTATTTTTATGCCCGGAATTAGAAAGGAGCCGGGATAATCATTAACAAATCTTATGAAAGGAGAATATGTAACTATTTCACATTAACCCTGTGCTATATCAGCACACTATTAAGAAATAGATATCATTGTCAAATTCGAGGCACAGCTTGATTAAGTCATCAGTTGAAAGCCCATAAAATGAAGCAATTATTTTTATCGGACATTAGATGCACCTTCTTTATTAAAAGTTTAGCATTTATCCGAAATGTTTATACAATAATAGTGGTATTGCATACAACAATAGTGGTAAAATTAACTTGTAATTTGTCTTTAAAGAAATTTAGGTTGGAGGTATCAGGATGATATATATGCAAAGACCGCTGACCATGCGGGAAATAGGAAAGGTACTGAATTCTCTGACTCCGTCGGATAATCGTGCGCCTATGCCTTCTATGCATGAGAAATCCTTATTTGACATAAATGCTGCGAATACAAGGAAGGAAATGGCCCTGGATAATTTTATTTTCGCTTATAAAGGCATGTTGGAAGATGACGGTCCCTCATATTTGCAGAAGAAAATGTATGCTCAACAGAGTGCCAGGGATTATCTTCGTGAATCCTCTCATATCATGGAACTCGTTAAGAATGTAAATAGATGGATTTAGGAGGAAGGATTAGGATGGGGTTATTCGGACATAGTGAGGCATCTCAAATGACTGGTAAAAAAAAAATTGACAAGTCCGTCAATACGATTACATACAAGGACATATCCCGGACTTACGATGTCGGAGACACTAAGTTGCGTTTCAGCATCAAGGGAGCAAGCTATGGCAAGATAGACGGTAAGGAAGTCCTACTGGACGAGGAATTGGTAAGTGAAATGCTTGACAAGATGTGCCAGGCGGTTAAGTCAACCTATACCAAGTACAATCCGGTACCCACTGAGGTTGTCATATTGCATAGAAGTCAGACTCCTGACGCAATGCCGACAAACGATGTAGAAGATGGTGGAAAAAAAGTTAATCAGCCATTCGAGGCGTACAGTCCGAAGATATCATTGAAACAGGTTGTTCTTAATGAATCTGTAAAGCAACAGATCATGGTAGCGATTACAGCCGTAAAAAATCGGCGTAAGATGCTTGAGGACTGGAAGATGCCGCAGAGCTATTTCGGCAGCCGCGCAGTCATACTGAATTTTTATGGCAAGGCTGGTACGGGCAAGAGCATGGCAGCGGAAGCAATAGCGGATGCGCTCGGCAAGAAGGTCTATAAGATTAATTATTCCGAGCTGGAATCAAAATATGTGGGGGAAACGCCAAAGAACATACGAAGAGCCTTTGACTGCGCTTCAAAGGATGATGCGGTACTGATTTTTGATGAAGCGGACTCATTTTTGGGAAAGCGTCTTACTTCTGTCACCCAGTCGGCAGACTATGGTGTGAATATCACTAGGAGCGTCCTGCTCATGGAACTGGAGAAGTTCGAGGGAGTAGTGGTTTTCACAACAAATCTTATAAAGAACTATGATGAGGCGTTCAAGCGTCGAATCCTGCTGAGCGTGTACTTCGATATGCCGGATGAAGAGGCACGTGAGGCAATATGGAGAATGCATATAAACCCTGAAATGCCCATAGCTCCCGATGTAACTATGGAGGAATTGGCGAAAAAATTTACGGACGTGTCGGGAGCTGATATAAGAGACACGGTATTCTATGCAGCCCTTCATGCCTTGGAGCAGGACAAGGAAATGATCGGGTACGATAGCTTCGACTATGCGTATAACGCAATAAGGGAGCGGTATAGGGATCACGAAATGGAGGATAGTATAGAAATCATTTCGGATGAAAGGATTCCTGTGGATCAGGTGAAGAAAGCGGAGGAGAAGAATGTCAGCGATAGCTAATGCGGCTATATTATACAGGAAGGCGCAGATGGGCGCAGTTGCAGCTTTGTCAGATGTGACGGAGGCTGCTCTTGAAGAAACAAACTTTTATGACCTGGGATACATCGAGGCTATGTCAAAGCGGATACAGGAAAAGCTGCATTCAAAGAGTGTGGAGCTTTCTACTAATATCGATATGGACAAGCAGGATCCTTATTATATTGAGAAACGTAAAGAGTTGCAAATAGATTGTAGGAAACTGGCTTTTCGACTGATGTTTATGGCATCAAATGATCCAAGGCAACTTTCGACATGTGAGAAGATTGCTGAGGATCAGGGATTTGACTTCATCCAGTGCATACGTGGGATGCAGGCTTATTACGACGGTAGTATGGAACAGGCTTTTAATATGATTGAGCCGTATTATGTAAAATATGGAACCGTCGAGGAACACTTTCTGGTCAATAAGGTATTTGGGATGCTCCTGATGAAACGTGGCAATTATGAGAAGGCCGCATCCTTTCTCACATATTCGCTTCAATTTAACCCTGATGACAGGGAATGTCTGGAAGCTTTAAAGAAATCATTAAGCTTCACAGGTAGGATGGAGCATAGCGGTTATATTGATAGTGTCCTTGAAGTGCTGGATTGGAATTGGGAGTGACAGATATGGAGCGTATAGATTATATCTATGAATTACAAGATGAGCTCTTTGAAGAATATAAGAATGGTCTTTTTCTACAGAAAGAAATTGAAGAAGTATATGACGAGATTGATTACAAGCTACGCCGTGCAGATCTTTTAGGAAAAACTGTTCAGGCAACTGAGTTCCAGTTTCCTAAGCTTTATTCCATTGTAAAGAATATATCGGAGATTCTTGGAATAGATGCCCCACCACTTTATGTTTATGACAGCTACTATTATGGAGCAACGAGTACTGGAATAAAGAAATGCTGGATCGAGATATCCGCCCGCAGTGTGCAGGATCTTCCTAAAGAGGATATCATTTTTATTCTTGCAAGGGAGTTGTATATGGTAGCAGACAGCATAGTAAGGGAAAAGACTATGATGGAAGAGATGTTCAACGTCATAGCAAGGGTAGCCCCAAAGGATTTGGAGCAGATATCGAGACTGAAATTCTACCATTGGTACCGTACTGCGAATTATGGAGCTGACAACTTTGCATACCTTATGTGTGGTAGCTTAAAGCATGCGGTTCATGCAATACTTACCATTGTTCTCAACAGTAGAATGCTTGCTGAGCAGGTGAACATGAAAGAATACTTGAATCAAGCATCAAGGATCAATGCCATGGATGATACGGTTTACAACTATACAAAGTCTGACGAGGCTATACCTTATGCGCCGCACCGTATTAAGAATTTGATGGAATATTCAATGTCGGAAAGAGGCATGAAAGCTTATAGAAATAGTAGGATATTGGCAATATGAAAAGAAGAAAGGATTCAGCAATAAATGCAACCAATGGAAGCGGCAGTTTTAGATGAATACAAAGTAAAACCCCTTCAAGAACTTGTTGTCATGACTAAACAGGGTGATAGCGAGGCACAGTTTGAAATAGGAAGACGTTTCTTGTACGGGGAAGGCGGGGCAAAGCGGGACTATCCGTTTGCGTTACAGATGATTACCCCTGCTGCTGACAATGGCTGTGTGCAGGCTCAATATACCCTCGGCCTTATGTATGAGAAAGGATTGGGTGTGGATGCTGATATTGAGAAAGCTATAGCTTGGTATGATAAGGCTCAAAGGCAAGGGCATGAGTCGGCGAAGTTAAGGCTGGAACGGTTGTCACCATCAGTTACTGAAGATGTTCATCAAAAGGATATCGATGATTCGATAGGTGATAGCACTAAAGATTTCCGCACTGAACAAACAGAGTACGATGTTTTTGAGATGGAAGATGTCGAATTTGTTGATGAAAATCCGGAAGAAGATATCAAAATAACAAGTGATAGAACGGAAGAAATAAAGGATCCTGTTTTATATAAAACGAGAGCCATGGTTGATGTTTTATGCGGCGATAGAATGTCCGCAATAAGAGATGCCGAAAAAGCGGCTTTGTACAGCGAAAACCTTGAGGAAGAGGAACAAGTAGATTATTTAAGATTTCAACTTTCGATTATAACAGGCAAAGATTGTTCTCGGTTAAGTGTTCCTGATGTAGTTGAGTTCTCCAAAATTTCTAAATCAAATGGGGAGTATAAAGGGCGTTTTGGCGGAATTCTATTTCAGCTATTTTTATCTATATGGATATTAATCGGTATAATAGGGCCATTGTTGGTGTTTATAATAGGAATGCTGGATGCTGATTATGTGCTTACATTTCCAGCAATGTTGGAACTGTTTTTGATTGGCCTTCCGGGTTTGGTTCAGGCTCTTATTTTTGGTTTTTTAGGTCATTCGGGCCGTAGATATAAAAGATTCTTAAAGTCAGCAAGACCATGTGATGTTGTTGAACCGTGGATTAAAGAAAAATTTACTACTATGGTAATGCAAGAAGGAGAAGAGAAAGCAAAGAAAAATCTGCTTGATTATGTTAATAAAGAAGTTAAACGGCAAAGGAGAAAGCGAAAGATATCTAAAGCGCTGGAAAGATGCATTACAAACAATTATATGGTTCGAATAGCAACAAAACAGATACTAGAGGGTTTGGTAAAAGGCATAATGAGATAAAAATAGCAATCAATATGTATTTTATTTTTAGATGTTTAAGGAGGATGAATATGTTTTTATTGCTTGCAGGAGTAGTCCTTGCCGGAGCGGCAATCGGGGTTGCAGCGACCATCTTGTTTAAGAAATATTGGCCGAAATTTCAGGAATGGCTGAATAACTACGCATTGGATGTTGTTGAAAGAAAGTTGGGATATAATGCAAGAAAGACTATAGAGAGAGCGGAATCTTACGTGACAAGACTACATGACAAGCTGGAACATAGGACAACGGTTTATGTAGGCAGGCAGAGTGTTCTTGATACACATTTTCATAAGGTCACATTTAAAAGCGCAGCGCCTTTGTATAGTCAGGAAACTGAAGTACAGAATGCTTTCAATGAGCAGAATACTGATGCAAGAGCATTTGAGTATAAGCTTGAATTCTAAGGAAAAAAGGTTTTATGAATGATTTTATAATGGATGATATAGAGATTGAAGACGATGAAGAATATGTCATCACAGATCCCCAGATATATGTAGAGAGAGCCCGCACCTTACTGAATATGCGATATTTCGAAGTTGCTATGAAAGAGGCTGAACAAGCTATTGCATATGGGAAGGGAGAGCCCCAATACTTGATACTGAAGCTAAGGGTACTGTATGAGAGTACACAATTTGAGCAGGCACTCAAATATATTAAGGATTCGCGATTATTTGAAATAATCAAAGGAAACTGTGATCTTTTGGATGATGAACGAAATTACCCATATATGGTATTTGCAAAATGCGCAAAAGAGATAATTGCAGATAAGAAGAATAATAAGGTCATCATTAATACAAAAGATTGTTATAAATATGTTTTGACTCCATCTGAAGTATATCATTTGGGATGTATGTTTAGGTCTGGAAAAGGATTTTCAAGGAATGATCAAAGAGCGGTATCGATGTTTCAAGTGGCTACAAATAACGGTAATGTCGATGCAACCGCAAGCTTGGCGTATATGTATCAAATGGGTAGAGGCGTCCTGAAAAATAATAACATGGCAGTGGATTATTATACAAAGGCTGCAAAACAGGGAAATGTTGGAGCCCAATATAATCTTGGGGTGATGTTTCTTAACGGTAATGGCATAGGCCAAGATTATGAAAGAGCAGCATACTGGTTATTTCAAGCATCCGAAAAAGGTGATGCGGATGCCTTGTACCAGATTGGACGAATGCATTATAAAGGAATGCGATTTCAAAAGAATACATCAAAAGGTATTGAGCTTATAAGTAGAGCAAAGCAGAGAGGAAGTAAAGCGGCTGAACGATTCCTGAATAATTATTATGAACAGGAAGAAAAAAATCGTTGATATATTCAAATAAGACAACAAATCAGGTGCAAGTGGGGATACATGTCCAAAGAGCAACAGAATTTACATGTGTTGCGTTGGATATGTATCCCCGCTTGCGCCGTCATATTATTGTAAATGTGAAGTATCCACATTTATAATTATCGCTATAAATCCTCGCCTATTCCTCTATATTGTATAATTGTTAAGAAAAATTTAAGAACTTTACCCTTAAATGTATCTTTATCAATACATAAATATAGTATAAAATATGTACTGTATTTTATACAATTGTGATAAAGAGAGGATTTATGATTTGCAAAGAAAAATGAAACATTCAATGACAAGAAGAATAGCGGTTTTGCTTGCTGTGAGTACGATGTTTTCTGCTGTTCCTGCATATGGTGAAGAAGTTTTTAGTGAGACCGATTCAGCAAATGAATTGGTGAAAGCTCAAGCTGATGATCTGATGTCATCTACAGTATCATCAGATGGTGCAGTATCGTCAGATGTTGCTGATCGTAAGGAGTACAATGGCCTTGTTTATTATGTAGATTGTGGTGAATGTGTAATCGTGGGTTATAAGGGTAGTGACAAGATAGTTACCATTCCATCCGAAATCGAAGGTCATAAGGTCAAGTGGATTGGTGATAATGCTTTTATAAGTAATAAAACGATTGAAGAAATTATCATAAATGAGGGTACCGAGGATATTAGATACAGGGCATTTTGGGGTTGTGAAAACTTAAAAAAAGTTCATTTGCCTGACAGCTTATTAGCTATTGATCATGAGACATTTGTAAATTGTACTAAGCTTGAGGAGATAAATCTTCCAAAGAATTTAAACTGTTTTGGAACGAGTTGTTTTTCGGGGTGTTCAAGTCTAAAGAGTATTGTCATTCCGCAGAATATTAGTGAAATTAGGGATAGTGCATTTTATGATTGCAGTGGACTTGAGAAGATCACATTTAATAGTGAGCTTGAAGATATTGAAGATTATGCTTTTTCGGGCTGTCGTTCTTTGAAAGAGATTGATTTAGGTAATTGTGAAAAGCTTGAAAAAATAGAGCAATATGCATTTGCATATTGTGATTCTTTGGAAAATTTCTTCATGTCAAATTCAATCGATGAAATTGAGGATCACATATTTTATGAGGATATAGGATTAAAGAACGTGCAGCTTTCTATTAATCTTAAGGATGTTACATGTGATTTGTTTGAAAAATGTCCTAATCTTAAAACGGTGTTTGTGTCAAAGATTGCTGAAAGAATAGGATCAACGTTTTTTGCAGAGAATAATAATGTTTCAGATATTTATTTTGACGGAAATTCTCAGGAATGGGATAAGTTTGCAGAAAAAGCGAAGGAAAGAATATCAAAGGCGAAAATTCACTACAATACGTCAGTTGCAGAATATTTAAAGAAGTTTAGGAATGGCTCCGGAGAAAATTCTCCATCCCAGAATTCTCCATCCGACAATGAACCTGTGAGCTCAATTGTACACAGAGGAAATGACAATGAGGTAGAAATCAGCTATAATTCGATTATACCTTTTCCTGGGAAAAGAATGAATGCAGGAACCTTTGGTAATGTTACGGTTTTCTTTGAAGGAAAAGAATACAAAGTTGAAAAAATCAAGGTAAATAATAAAAAGTGTAAATTTCAGATTTTGAAGGTTTCACCTGAAAACTATATTCTGAAACACTATATAAAAAAGCTGACAAAGGGAGTAAATGGACTTGATTATCAGGTCAGAGCATATTATGTTAGTCAGGATAGTAACGTTAAAGTAAAATTCAATAAAAGAGGCAGATTGAAGAGCGTCATTGTTGAAATCAATGGCATACCGTATAAGTGCAAAAAATCAGAATATAACTATAATGAAGGACAAAAACTCATAAGATTTATGGGGGATAATCTGACAGGTAGTTATGCTATAATTAATAAATAATCGAGTGAATTCAGCAGACACTTTTGGGTGTCTGCTGTTATTTGCTGTATAGGAAATTTTGAAGTTCTATATGGGGCATTATCGGAGGATGTATGGGAAATATTGTCAATATTTCATTTTTGATACCGTCTGAAAGAGGGACGGAGGCTCTGCAAAATCTTACGTTGTACTATGTCATAAAGGGCAGTGCAAAGTTAACGAGTGCAGATGGTAATCGACTGATCATGCAGGAGGAAGATGTTGCAGCGGTCAATGCGGGAGAAGACAGCAAAATTGAAGTGACTGATGGCGTTACTGCTGCAATTGAATTTAGTCGTGAGCAGATATATAGCCTGCTTGACGGCAAAAAAAGATATGTAGAATGCTGCAGCGTGAATGTACGCACAGGTTCTTTTAACAACTTAAAGGAAAAGGTAAAAAAGCTGCTGGGCTCTATGTTTCGTGATGAGCTCAGCTCTGTTGCTTTTGAGAAAAACAGCTATGACCTGTTGCTTACACTGCTTAGCGAGTACTCACGCGAGGTCATGACGGGCGGCAGGAAAGACGAAGTAAACAATTGGATCGATAATTCATACAAGAATGTGATAACGCTTGAAAGTGCAGCCGAATACTTCCATCTTACACCACAGTATTTCAGCCGGTGGTTTGCAGAAGAGTTTGGCCTCACTTTTTTGAAGTATTTATCAAATGTAAGATGTAAAAATGCTTTGAAGGAGCTAGTCTCGACAGACTATACGATACTTAGGATAGCGCTTGATAACGGCTTCCCAAACTCAGCGAGCTTTACAAAGGCTTTTGCGGAGATGTATGGCGAAACACCGCTTAAGTATAGAAAAAAACATGCGAAAAAGTCAGAAACTGTCAGGCTGCAGGATGATGATATAAAGAAATATATTGAAGTTATAGATACACAACATTCAGAAAATAGAAGTGTTGTGGTGGATTGCAGAGAGAACGTAGAAAGATTGAAACCATATTGGACAGCGCTTTGTAATCTGTCTAATATTTATGATCTGGCAAATTATGAAATGCAGAGTCAGGTGCGTCAGCTTCAGGAAAGCATGAGATTTAAGTATGCGCGAGTAAGACTTGACTATCGGGAAAAAGAGACAGGATCAAAATACTACATGGAAGGCAGAGCCATGGAGTTTCTGCTTGAAATGGGTCTGTCTCCTCTTTTTGTGATCGACTACAGACTCTGTATCCAAAATGATGGCTTTTTGCCATGGTTTCAAGGATTTGCGAGTCATATAGCCATGCGTTTTGGTATTCGCAAAATGTATCTTGAAGTTTTGTATGACTCAGTTTTTAACAGTAAAAAATCGCGTGAATATCATACTTTCGTTGAGATAATCCGCAAGACTCTTGATAAGATAAAGATGGAGTACACTATAGGCGGCCCGGGGCTGCTCTTAAATCACGATGGCAGCAATCTTGTCTCATTTATCAAGGACAATCCGGATATAGACTACATCTCTATAAAGTGTGCACCGATAGAAATAGGCAATGATTCAAATGCAAATGTAAGAAGAGTTACAGAGTCGGATTACTTTTTGCATCAATATCGTCTCGCACAGGAAGTTCTTAAGTCAGGTGGATATGAAAAGGAAATATTGATCACTGATTGGAAAAACAGCCTTACGGGTTTTGATATTTTGAATGATTCAAGCTGGATAGCGGCGAGGATAGTGCAGAGTGCGCTAAAAGGCTACGGTATACTTACGTCCCTTCCAATGGACTATCCGCTGGATCTGATGCAAAATATGGACAGCTCGGGTGAGTTGCAGATGTTTAATGGCAGCTCCGGTCTTATGACAATTAATCAGCTTAAAAAGCCGTCATTTTATGCTTTCAGTTTTTTGTCCCATCTTGATGATGAATACCTTTACAGCGATGAAAATATGATCATAACCTCATCAAACAGCAGTTATTTCCAGATACTTCTGCAGAATGTCTGCCCACTGTCGTATCAATACTATATGTATCAGCAAAAAGAGAATATCAATGAAAATATACCGGATGAGTTTTTTGAGAGTAAAACACCCTATAAAGTGACACTGGTACTTGAGGGAGTCGAGGATATATCCTGGTTTGCCAAGATCAGAAAGATAAATGAAAACGATGGAAATGTATATAATGCGTGGCTGCAAATGAATTATAAGGACATGTCGTTTATGGGGCGTGATGAGATGGAGATGTTAAAGTCTGTGAGTTTTCCCAAAATGCAGGGGACTACTTTGCATGCGATTGATGGGAAGCTTGAAATACCAATAGAAGTTTTGCCTAACGAAATACAACATATTCATTTAATTCCGATAAGATAAAAATTAGTGCTGAAAATTAATATGATATACTGAAATATGTTAATATGATTATCTATATTAAAAATCAGAATTGAAATTCGTTAATATATAGAAGGATTGTAACGCAGAAATAGTGGATAATTAGATACATCAAACAACACTATTTAAGGAGATATAAGCAATGTCAAATAAGGAACTTGCAGAGCAGATAGTTACTCTGGTTGGCGGAAAAGATAATGTAAATAGTCTTACGCACTGCGTTACAAGACTTAGATTTGTACTTAAAGATAAGTCAAAGGCGGATCTTGATAAGATCAGCAATGTTGATGGAGTTTTGAAAACTTTTGAATCTGGCGGACAGACACAGGTTGTTATAGGTCCTGGCGTTAAGGATGTATATGAAGAAGCCATCAAGATCGTTGGAACAGATAATGCTCCTAAGGCTGAAACAGCAGAAGAGAAGAAGCCTCATGGAATTGGCGATATATTAAAGCAGGGGCTTGATACACTTATCGCATGTTTCGTTCCTACTATACCAGTAATGGCAGGCTCCGGAATGATCAAGGTGCTTGTAGCACTTCTCCAGACTATGGGTGTGCTTGGCGCTGATTCTGTGACAGCATCTGTATTGACGGTCATGGGTGATGGAGTATTCTATTTCCTTCCATTCTTCGTAGCATATAATGCAGCAAAGAAAATGAATGTTGATGTAATGGTTTCTATGGTTATCGCTGCAATAGTGCTTCATCCAAATCTTGCTGCACTTGGTGAGGCTGGTACTACAGTTTCATTCATGCAGATGCCATTGAGAATAGTAGAGTACAGCGCACAGGCACTTCCACTTATCTTTGCTGTATGGCTTTTGAAGTATGTAGACAGATTTGCTGACAAATATTCACCAAAGGTACTTAAGATCTTCCTCAGAACAATGATCGATATCATAGTTGTGGCTACAGTTACACTTATCGTCATTGGACCTATCACAGGATACCTCGGAGATGCTTTCATGGCGTTCTGCACACTTATGAACACTTGGGGATGGATTGCAGTAGGAATCAATGCGGCACTTTTCCCAATCATGGTACTTACAGGTACTCACAATGCGACAATACCACTTCTTGTGCAGATGTTTGCAACTCAGGGATTTGATACTATTTTCCTTCCATCCGGAATGGCAGCAAATATCGCACAGGCAGGTGCGGCAGCTGCAGTTGCAGTACGCTCAAAGAACAAGAAGATGAAGTCTACAGCAGGATCTGCTTCAGTTTCAGCTCTTCTTGGAATCACAGAGCCGGCACTTTACGGAGTAAATCTGAGACTTAAAAGGCCATTTATTGCAGTTTTACTTGGAGCAGTTATTTCAGGATGTATCATCGGACTTGCAAAGATCACTGCACCTACATTTATAACACCTTCTGTACTTACAGCAGCAGTATTTTTCCAGAAGTGCCCAAGCATCTTGGGTGGTGTACTTGCAATAGTTTCAGCATTTGTAATCCCATTTGTACTTACACTGCTGTTTGGTTTTGAGGATGTCAAGGAGTACTGAGATGACTAAAGTGACGAATGTCTTTCCTAAGGACTTTTTGTGGGGAGCCTCAACTGCAGCTAATCAGTGTGAGGGAGCATATATTGAAGATGGCAAGGGACTTAGTGTGGCTGATGTACTCGCATCTGATCCTGAAAAGGGTCACAGGATTGAGACTACATCCATAGAAGAGGGGAAATTCTATGCTTCACACAAGGCGGTAGATATGTATAATCATATTGATAGTGATATCGAGCTTATGAAGGAAATGGGTCTCAGATCCTATCGCATGTCAATCGCATGGACCAGAATCTTTCCAAATGGAGATGATGCTGAGCCAAATGAGGCAGGACTTAAGTACTATGATCATGTTTTTGACAAACTGGGAAAAGCCGGAATTGAGCCTGTAGTAACACTTTCGCACTACGAGCCGCCGCTCCACATGGCAGATAAGGGCGGTTGGTCAAACCGTGAAATGATCGACTGTTTTGTAAAATATGCGCGTACAGTCTTTGCCAGATACAAGGGCAAGGTTAAGTACTGGTTGACATTTAATGAGATCAACTGCCTTCAGGTTCCTTTTGGTGTGATGACAGCAGGAGGTATGAGAATTGCTTTCCACTCTCCTGAAAACACTGAGCAGCTTAGATTTCAGGCGCTTCATCATCAGTTTGTGGCATCTGCACTTGCTGTTAAAGAGCTTCATAGAATAGATCCTGAAGCTAAAGTGGGCTGCATGATCGCCAGCATGCTGCAATATGGTCTGACAGCAAGACCGGCAGATCAGCTTCTTTCACTTCAGCACAATCAGATGTCATACCTTTTTGCCTCTGATGTGATGATGAGAGGTAATTATCCGGGATATGCTGAGAGATATTTTAGAGAGCATGATATCGTAATTAAAAAAGAACCAGGCGATGATGAGATCATTAAGCAGGGCTGTGTAGACTTTTATAGCTGCAGCTATTATATGACAAGCTGCATAGGGACAGCAGAGAGTGTACAGGAAATGGGTGGCAGCAGGACAACCGGAAATCTGACAGAAAGTCTGGCAAATCCATACTTAAAGGAAAGCCAGTGGGGATGGCCTATCGATCCAAGCGGTTTCAGATATCTCTTAAATCAGGTATATGACCGCTATCAGAAGCCTATCATGATAGTTGAAAACGGCCTTGGCGCAAAGGATGAGCTTACAGAGGACGGAGCTATACATGACAATTACAGAATAGATTATCTCAGAAGTCATGTAGAGGCTATGAAAGAGGCAATCCTTGACGGAGTTGAAGTGATAGGTTACATGCCATGGAGCGCAGTTGATCTGATAGCACTTTCTACCGGAAATATCGAGAAGCGCTACGGTTTCATATATGTAGATCTTGACAATTTCGGAAATGGTACAGCTAAGCGCTATCGCAAAGACAGCTTTGAGTGGTATAAAGGTGTAATAGCGAGTAATGGGGAGAAAATAGATTAAACTCGGATTAAACCGAGTTGGTTAAAACCGAGTAAAAAGACATGCGGGTTTTCTGCATGTCTTTACTTTATATGTGAGATTTTTTTTATTTTAACTCGGATAGAACCGAGAGAATTGAAATTGACGAAATATAAAAATAGATATAAAATAATAACAAATCATAAATAAAAGTGAATTATCATAAATGAACATAAATAATTATAATGTTTCATAAATGAATATAAATAATAATCTCAATCATAAAAACGGAGGTTTTAGCTATGGGAGGAAAGATTGATCCGTTCACAAGAACACCTGGGATAGCAGGCAAAGCATATATTGACAATGGGATAGCGGATGAAATAATAGAAAACTTTTGCAGCGATGAATCAGCAAAATACGTTTATAAAATTACCGGATTAAGAGGCTCAGGAAAGTCAGTAGAATATAGTAAAATAATCCGAACCTTAAAAGAAAAGACAGGGTGGCTGGTTTATCCTCTTTCTGCGTCAGGTGATGCTGTTCCAACGCTTATATCTAAACTGAGTATGGAAAAGTTCATTGATTCTACTGTAGCCACCACTTCCATTAGTTCGAATACGTCTGTAGGCGGAAATATTCACATCGTATCTGGTTCAGAAACAGTTAATGTATCAAAAACATTAAAGCCAAACGAGCAATTATATTCAGAAGAGGCCACTCTTACGAGCATGATTAATTCTGCTAACAAAAAGAAATATAAAGTTTTAATTGGCATCGACGATATCGCAAAGACTCCTGAAATGGTCAAACTCCTTTCAATTGTTGGCTCTATGATATTAGAAGGACTTCCAGTTTATTTAGTAGTTACAGGTCTTTCGGAAAACATCGAAGATTTTTCAAACGAGAAAAATTTATCTTTCTTCAAAAGAGCAGATACAAAAGAGATAAGAGGTCTTAATCGGTACGATATAACGTTTATGTACGAAAAGCTTCTTGGTGTGGATGCTAAAGAAGCGAGAAAAATTGAATCACTTTCAAAAGACTACGCTTATGCATATCAAGTTCTTGGCTCTTTGTATTTCAGCAAAAAAGCATCTGATACACTTGAAGATATTATTCCTGATTTTGAGAGAATAATGTACAAGGATTCTTATGATTTGATATGGAAATCCCTCACACCGGGCGAAAAAGAACTTGTAACATGTATATGTAAATCTAAATCGGGTAAGGCTGAAGATATTAAAAAGCTCATGTCTAATCCGGGAAGCTATTCGGTTTTCAGAGATCGACTTATCAATAAACATTTAGTTGATGGTGATACCCGCGGGTATTTGAAAATACAATTGCCTAGCTTTGATAAGTTTGTCGAGCTATGGGGCGAAGATTGATCTGTTCATTATTGTTGAAGTTGATTTTTTATTAAGTTGACAGCACAATTAATTTGGGTATAAGATATTCCATGTTTACCGACATATTGTAGGCAAATAGACAGTTTAGAATTTTAACTTGAATTTGGAGGCGCATATGAAGGAAAAGTTTTACATGGATTATCAGGGAGACATTAAGGAAAATTTTGAAAAATATGTCAATAAGCCTGGTTTGTTTAAGTTCTCTGATGAATTCTATGGAAGAATGAACGGCAACAGTTTTTGGTTTTTTAAGCCATCTCCGTGGGGTAAGAATAGTTTCGTAACAATAATACAGGGCGAAGTGCAGGACAATAAGGTTTGCTTTGGTTATAGGAAGACATCATGGTTACTTCCGTTGACTATATTTATTGATATGTTAGGATTGGCATTGATATTGTATTCGATATACCTGCTGCTGATTGGTGCAGGTATATCTGGTGATCCGGTTGAGAGCTTGATCTTTGTCCTTATACCGGTTATTTTTACTGTTTTGACGTTTAGATATCCAAAAAAAGAGAAAGAAGAGCTTTACGAGCAGCTGCAGAAAATATGCGGTCATGAAGTAAATGCATGAATATTATACGTAAATCGGAATGCAGCAGACGCTTTGAGGGTGTCTGCTGCAAAACTATATGTAAAAGGAGAATTCGCAGGATGAAAAATTATACTGACGCAATGATCATTATCGCCTTAACTGTCACAATGGTTTCGGGTTGCGGGACAACTGTCGGCAGTGCACACAGTAATAAGACTAATAATGTTGATGCAGTTATTAAGCAGCAGATGGCGTCGGAAACAGTCAGTCTTGAATCGTCAGAATCTGTGGAGCCTTCTGAGGATGCTGATATAAGTTCTAATACAACGACACAAAAGCCTGTTTCAGATGATGAAGTACGCGAAAAGATAATCGCTGAGCAACCAGACATCGATCTTACAGTTATGGGTGCAGATATGGTTTATGCAACGGTCTATCAGATGATGGTCAATCCTGATGAATACGTTGGCAAGACGATCAAGATGAACGGCACTTATTATAATTCATATTATGAGCCAAATGATACATATTACAACTATTGCATCATCAAAGATGCTCTTGCCTGCTGTAGTCAAGGCCTTGAGTTTGAAAAGTCAAGCGATATAAGTATTGAAGAAAATGCGGAGATCACAGTTACAGGCGTATTTGAAACATATAAAGAGGATGGAAATCTGTATTGTCACATAGTTAATTCAAAAATCGAATAATCAAATATAGCTTAATATTTCTTCAAATCCCTGTTTTCCTTCAGGGTAGAATGTGAGCATTGGGTAACAATAAGTTTGTATAGCTGCTGAGAGCCATTTAACTTAAAATGTTGTATTTTACAATGAAGAAGTCTAAAATAAAAAGCAAAAACTGAAAGGTGACAATTTTCTATGGATTATAAAAGCATCATAATCAACAGCGGACTTGAGATAATCAAAAGAGGTCTTACGGTGGAGACCTGGGGGAATATTAGTGTAAGAGACAGTGAGAGCGGGCTTGTCTACCTGACTCCCAGTGCGATGAAATATGATGAGATAACAGAAGATGACGTTGTAGTCATGGATATAGATGGAAATATCGTTGAGGGGAAGCGCAAGCCAACAATAGAGACCGGAATGCACCTTGCAATCTATAAGAGCAGACCTGAAATAAATGCTGTGATTCACACGCATCCTATATATTCAATGGTCTATGCTGTGCAAGGAAGGTCTATATCTCAGTTTACAGATGAGACAGCGCAGGCGCTTGGCGGAGAAGTTCTCTGTACAAAGTATGCGCTGCCTGGAACTGATGAAATGGCAAAAGAAGTTGCAAAAGCGCTTCCTGAGACGCACAGAGCATGTCTTATACATTCGCATGGAGCTGTGTGTCTTGGACGGAGTATGTCAGAAGCCTTTAAGACAGCAACAGTACTCGAAGCAACGGCCAGAGTATTGCAGCTGGTAGAAGCAACCGGTGCAAAGCCGGCGGGCATATCTCAGGAAAACATTGATTATATGTGGGATTTTGCACAAAATAAATATGGAAGGTAAAAAAATACAAAGGCTTCCCCGTTGATAGGGAAGCCTTTTTCACCACCAAAGCACCTTTTCATCAAGTTCACTTTTGTCAAGCCAACCGTCTTGAACCATTTCTATAAAAGCCTTTGAAAGCTCAGGATTAAACTGAATTCCTGCACCTTTACGGATTTCTTCAAGACAATCCTCAAGATCCATTTTATTGCGATAGGGTCTTGTGGAATACATTGCATCAAAGGCATCTGCAATTGATATGATCTGTGCGATCTCGGGTATCTCATCACCTTTAAGTCCTTCAGGATAGCCGCTGCCATCATACTTTTCATGATGATAGCCTGCCCCAAGAGAAATTTCAGGAATAGCATCTATTCCTAAAAGAATGTCTTTACCCAAGGCAGCGTGCTCTTTGATTATTGAATATTCTGTGTCATTAAGTTCTCCGGGTTTATTAAGAATATAATCGGGTACAGCTATCTTGCCTATGTCATGCAGTAGGGCAATATTATATACTTTTCTTGCAAAAGCTTTATCATATCCCAATTTCAGAGCAAGCTTACGGGAATACTCAGCAACTCTGAAGGAATGTCCGCTTGTATATTCATCCTTTTTATCTATAATTTTTGCAAAAGCCATGATCATCTGATCAAATATCTTTTGTATTGCAAATCTCTGTTTTTTCTCTTTCTCAACCTTTTCATGAAAGTTTATTACGAATATCAGCAATATAGTAATAAAGGCAACAATCATAACGACTATCGTGGCTTCTGCATGATCTTTGAGAAAATCATTGATCGTATAATAATATAACTTGTCAGTATAACGATCTGCCATATGGAAGATATAGTCATCATCTAATACACTGATTCCTCTATTTATAAGCTTTAGCAGACTCTTATTACCTATATCTATTCCGAAGCATATGTTTTCGTATCCGCCGAGCTGTATTACAGATAAGTCATGATATATGCTGTTCCTTAGAATGTTGTATGCCCTCAAACTATTTAGGACTGTTGCGTCAGCTTCACTGTTGATTACCGCTTCAAGACATTCATTTGTAGAATTATAATACTTTAACTCTGTATCAGGAAAATTTGCCAGGACATAATAGTACTGTAATCCGTTATTTCGGTTGACGGCCATAGTTTTGATATGGTGGTTGTCAATATCATCCTTGTAAACAAGCTCATTATTCGTTGAAATAACCGGGCTTGACTGATAAATTCCGTTTTCTTCGGAATAATACAGATTTCCTCCTATCGGAAAGGTTATATCTACAATTCCTTTATCCAAATCAGCTAACATATCACTGTAGGATCTATATCCCTTGTAGGATACATCGACTTTATTGAGATTAAGCTCTCTTAATATTTGTGATACAGCATCTTTTACAATTCCGTTAACATTGCCGTCTGCATCTGTATCACTGTACGGGAGCAGATCTTCCATATATCCGACAACAAGAGAATCATTATTTGCGATCCAGTCCTTTTCCAAATCAGAAAAAGCCAGACTTGAAATACTTCCGGAATAATATCTGTTTTTCAAATTACTGATATAGTTAGGCTCTTCGACCGAAAGAAGCATCTGAGCTTCATTTAATTCATCCAGAATATCCGCCCTTCGTTTATTTACACAGAGATAATATTCTGAAGCTCCAAAAGTACACACTACTTCTGACGCTTCTCTGCCATAGGTGCCGCTTCCTTCCACGGCTGCCATATCAAGCTTACCGGTATCATAATCTGCAAAAAGTGAAGAATAATCATCATATGTAATGATCTTACACTCGATATCCTTAACATCAAGAAACTTGCCCAATATATCTACTATTGCGCTGTCAAGAACTCCTATTTTTTTTCCTGTAAATGAAGCCGGGTCAGAAGTGATGCTTTTATTTTCGTTATGCTTTATAAGATTATAAAGCTCATTTCCCATTGCTCTGTCAGGATAGGAGATTACCCTTTTTCTTTGAGCATTCATTGCAATTCCGGCAAGCAGATCGATATCTCCATCTACAAGCATCTTAAAAAGATTGTTATAGCTATCATATACATATTCATATTCCCAGCCGGTATACTCGGAAATTTTACGATAATATTCATAAGCATAGCCTGATTTGGCTGTTCCTTCAGAGGCTCCTTCCTGAAAAACTTCATTTTCATAATAGCCAACTCGTATCGGCCTGTTTTCATTTGCATACACTGGAATACTATAAACAAATCCCATTACTATAAGAATGGATATTACGACAAATAGAATTTTATTACACAACAATCGCTGCATTTTATAACACCAAATTTACATTTATCCTTAATCATATTTAGCAGAAGTTTATATGCTGCAGTTCACAGGTAAACTACTACTTATAGTAGAATACCATATGTATGAAAAATATCAAAGTACTTGTTACGGCTATAGGCATACTTCGCAAAAAAAGCAATCAAGATTATGATCTCGATTGCTTTTAATCTTAACATCATATCATTACATAGCACTAATTTCTTCTGCGCGGCGGATAGCATCATCGATATGTGGCTGGAAGTTTTCAGCACCGACTCTTTCGATGAAACCGTCTTTTCTCATTGTTTCCATAGGCTGCTCATTAGCATGAGATATTACAAGCTGAACATTCTCTTTTTCACACTTATCAAGAAGAAGCTCAAATGAATGCATAGCAGATGCATCGATTGCAGGAACACCTCTCATACGGATGATAAGAGCTTTAGTATCTGCTTCGAACTTGATAGAATTGATAAGCTCAGTATCACCGAAGAACATAGGACCGCTGATTTCATAAACGCGGATGCTCTTGCTGATGTTCTTAAGCGCTACTCCGTCTGGATCATCTTCAGGATCGTAGTACTTCCATCCTCTGATACGTGACTCATCACTCATTCTCTTCATGAAGAGGAGACAGGCAAGGACCATACCAACCTCGATAGCCATTACAAGGTCAAATACTACTGTAAGTACAAAAGTAATTACAAGTACTAAGATATCGCTCTTTGGAGCAGTCTTGCAAAGGTGTGTGAATGTACGCCACTGGCACATGTTGTAAGCTACCATAAAGAGGATAGCAGCGATAGTTGGCATTGGTATAAGTGCTGCGTAAGGCATGAGCACTACAAGTATAAGTACAAGTACGATAGAGTGAACGATACCGGCGATAGGTGAACGTCCACCGTTCTTGATGTTTGCAGCTGTTCTTGCGATAGCGCCTGTTGCAGGGATACCTCCAAAGAGCGCTGATCCGATATTTCCGACACCCTGAGCTACAAGCTCCATATTTGAGCGGTGACGTGAATTGATCATGCTGTCAGCAACTACACATGAAAGCAAAGACTCGATAGCTGCAAGGATAGCGATAGTAAATCCATCAGAAGCAACAGCACTTATGGCATCAAATGAAACAGCAGGAAGGTGAAGCTTTGGAAGGCTTCCGCTGATGGTGTAAAGATCGCCGATAGTGTTGACATTCATGCCGATAAGCTTAACCATAAGGATGCCGACGATAACGGCGATAAGGCTTCCCGGGATCTTTTCACTTACCTTTGGCCATACGATAAGGATTGCAAGACTCACAACACCGACCATGATAGCCTGCACGTTGATAGTGTCAAGGGAGCGTGAAAGAGCTACCATTTTGTCCATTGTGCTGATAGTTACAGCGCCTGCAGGATAAGATGCTCCGACGAAATCCTTTATTTGACCTAAAAGAATAGTAAGGGCGATACCGGATGTAAATCCTGTTGTAATTGTGTAAGGGATAAACTTAATAAGGCTTCCGAGCTTGAAAATACCGAGAAGTATAAGTATTACACCTGCAAAGATGGTTGCGAGCATAAGACCTTCCATACCACGGGCAGCAACGATGCCGGCAACGATTGTCGCAAAGGCTGCGGTAGGACCCGCGATCTGCACACGGCTTCCGCCTAAGAAAGATATAAGAAAGCCTGCAACGATAGCAGTGTAAAGACCTTCCTCGGGACCTACACCTGATGCAAGTGCAAGTGCGATAGAAAGTGGAAGAGCTATGATAGCCACGATGATACCGGAAAGTACATCGGTGATAAACTGCTTTTTGTCATAGCTTTTCAAAACAGTAAACAGCATTGGTTTCAATTTTTCGTGATCCATGATTTTCCTCACATATGTTTATAAATAATGATTGACTTTTAAGATTATAAGACCATGTTTCACCTTTGTCACTAGAAAAATTTATTGAATTTTTAGAATTGTTTGTTGTTTGCTGAAGAATGCAAAAAAAGAAAAAATTTAAGCTAAATTTATAAGCTCAAATTGCCGATTTAACTGTTAGAAAAGTATATTTTTGCTTTTCTGTATGTGTGTAAAATATGCAATATGTCTGAGAGGTTTGACTTATGAGGAGGTAATAATGGCAAAAGTGAGAGAAAATACAGAGAATGGGCAGAAAAAAAAGAGCGTAAAAGCAATAATGCTTGTGATTATGATGGCTATATGCATAATACCCATGGGCGGTTCATTGGCTTTAAGCTATACAAGCTCGATAAAAAAGGCTCAGGAAGATGCTTTGTTAGTAAATACAAAGCAGGCGACGATAGTTGAGGACTATTTTACGGATGTTATCAATCAAAATCTTAGAGCATTGCAGTCTACGGCTTGCTCACCTTTTACACGAGAATATGTAAAGGCTGATGATGCCAAAAGAGCTGAGATGGAAAGTACGATGAATGAGTATATTCATAGCATGAATGATAGTCTTGGTGGCGACAACAATATAATTGTGTCTAATGCAAACGGAGATCAGCTATACAGGCTTGATGGCAATGAGCTCAAAAGCGTGGCAGATAGAGACTATTTCCAGACAGCTGTTACAGGTAAGATCGCGATTTCGGGTCCGATGATCTCTAAAGCTGAGGGTAAGAGGATTATAGTTATTGCTGTGCCTGTAATTGATAGTGACGGTGCGATACTCGGGATAATACACAGAAGTTACCAGATTTCTGTATTCCATGGTTATCTTGCAGATATAGCGTCTGACACCGATGCTGAGTTGTTTATATGTAATGCTGACGGTGAGGTAATCGCGCACTCGCATCGCGAGATAGGTGTTGATGATGAACTTGAAGACTTAAAGGAAAATGGCTTTTACAAGTTGGCACAGACCTCTGATAAGGGCGGCGCTATAGAGTTTTATCAGGGCAAGAAGGTAATTACATCATATAAAAGGGAAGATATGACGGGCTGGATAGTTGTTGCTTCAACGTATTATGATATAGCGATGAAGTCATCTATCAGAAACGCACTTATCACTTTGAACATGGGTATCGTGATGCTCGTTTTATCAATAATCGCATCACTTGCGCTTGCAAACTCATTTATCAAACCTCTTAGAGTTATAAATAATTCACTCAGCAAGATCGCAGATGGAAGATTTGAAAAGATCGACCAGTATGTACATAAGAATAATGAATTTGGCAGGATCATACGAAATACCAATGATCTTGTAGATAAGCTTGGAGATATAATCAGAAATATAAAGACTTCTACAGGTGAAGTAAATGCTGCATCAGATGAGCTGGCATCAGCTGGAGCAACTCTTTCAAAGACAGCAGATGGTGTATCTACTGCTGTAAATGAGATTGCATCCGGAGCAGCTCAGCAGGCGGAGGAGATACAGAATGTCACGGCAAGTGTAGGCGAGATAGGAGAGGCTACGTCAAGTGTACAGGCAAGGACCGAAGAGCTTGTAGAATATGCAAAACGTATGGAAGAAGCCAGTGCGGAGTCGGCAAGCAGTCTGACGGATCTGCAGAAGAGCTCTAAGAATATGAGTGACAGCATTGCTCAGATTACAGAAAAGGTTGGAGCTACAGGAAATGCTGTAGAGAGCATAAACGGCAAGGTAGAGGAAATTGCAGGAATCGCAATGCAGACAAACCTTCTTTCTTTGAATGCTTCTATAGAGGCAGCGAGAGCGGGAGAAGCAGGACGCGGATTTGCAGTTGTTGCGGAAGAAATAGGAAAGCTTGCGGAAGACTCCAGGATACTTGCTGACGGAATCAGACGCGAGATGGATGTACTTTTGGCAGAGTCACAATCTGCTGTTGATATGGCTACGGAAGTGCAGAAGGAAAATACGGAGCAGCAGAAAGTACTGGGAGCTACTGTTTCCAGCGTAAACATGATGATAGAAGACATTTCATCTACCATAGATGGCGTAAAGGGCATCGAAAAGGATGTAGAGGTTTGTGTACAGTCCAAGGATGTAGTTGTAGATGCGATGGCGTCTCTTTCAGCGGTCAGTCAGGAAAATGCCGCATCAGCGGAAGAGACGGGTGCATCTGTACAGCAGCTTACGGCTACGGTTGCAACATTGGCAGATTCGGCAGGATCGCTTAAGAATATCGCTGAAGAGCTCAACTCGGATATGGAGTTCTTTAAATAAAGATAGATCCTTCGCTGCGCTCAGGATGACAAAGTATTGTGTCATCCCGAACGAAGTGAGGGATCTTTTATCTTTTATTTTTTCAAACTATCAAGATCTTTATAAAATTCAGGGTAAGAAATATTTACGCAGCCTGCATCTAAAATATCAACAGGCTGAACATCTGCATTTATGAGTGATGCTATAGAAAAGCTCATGGCGATACGGTGATCTTTTGCGGTATTTATCTGTGCATGATGGAGTTCGCTCTTGCCGCGGATTATCATACCGTCATCGGTAGCTTCAGCATCAGCTCCCATAGCTTTGAGGTTATTTACTGTGAGATCGATCCTGTTTGACTCCTTGACCTTGAGCTCAGCAGCATCTTTTATGACAGTTTCACCTTCAGCCTGAGTAGCTACCACAGCGATCAAAGGAAGCTCATCGATAAGGGTTGGGATGATATCTCCTGAAATCTCAGTACCTTTGAGCTCTGAAGTCTTGACGAGGATATCAGCAACTTTTTCACCTGCAACTTCACGCACATTGAGCAATTCAAGGTTGGCATTCATTGCCTTAAATACGCGGATAAGACCATCACGGGTAGGATTGATACCTACATTTTTTACAAGTATCTCAGAATCAGGTGTGATAAGACCTGCGCCGATGAAATATGCGGCAGAAGAGATATCGCCCGGAACGGTGATCTTCTGGCCGTGAAGCTCATTTCCCGGAACGATCACTGCAGTAGGATCTTCAAAACTTCCGGATCTGATATCAGCACCAAAAGAGCTGAGCATGAGCTCGGTATGATTACGTGAAAGCGATGGCTCTGTAAGAGTTGTCTCACCGTCTGCATAGAGACCTGCAAGTATCACGGCTGACTTGACCTGCGCAGAAGCGACTTTGGTCGTGATATGTGTGCCATGAAGCTGTGAAGGCTTGATATTCAAAGGAGCGCAGCCGTTGCCCTTTACAGAAGTGATAGATGCTCCCATTTCAGAAAGTGGATCGATCACGCGCTTCATAGGGCGCTTCTGGATGGATTCATCTCCTGTAAGGGTTGTTTCAAATGACTGTCCTGCGAGAATTCCGGAGAGTATCCTGGTCGTTGTACCGGAGTTTCCGCAATCTATTGTTTCATTAGGAGCCTGAAGTCCATAAAGACCCTTGCCGTTGACGGTGATGATATCATTTTCTTCAGTGATCTCAATTCCCATTGCCCTAAATGCATTCATTGTGGAAATGCAGTCAGCGCTCTTTAAAAAGCCGCTTATCTCGGTCTTTCCTGTAGCGATAGAACCAAGCATTATAGAGCGGTGGGAGATTGACTTATCTCCCGGTACAGTGATCTCGCCTCGAAGTGATGATGTATGTGATAATTTCATTATGTCTCCTCATCAGTTTTGATATATCGTATATCCATGTTTTATAAGCGTATCGGAAGCGTGCTGTCTTGAATCGTTGTCGTAAAACTCTATTCTGAGTGCTCCCTGCTCATAGGTCCTGTTGTGGATGATACCGATGTTTTTGATCGATATCCCCTTTGTAGAAAGAATTGTGGCGATAGTAGCGATAGCACCGGTCTCGTCGATAAGATCGCAGTGCAGGTCATAGACTTTTCCGATGGATCCTTTTACGCCGTCCTGTATCGAATCACGGTAATTCTTTATATCTCCAAAGAGTTTATTTAGTTTCTGACCTTCGGCATTTTCTACCATTTCTCCCATGTCTGAAAGTCGCATGGTGTATTCTGAAAGAACATATCTGATGTTTTCGGCATTTTCAAGGCAGATCTGCTCCCACATTGTAGGATCAGAAGAAGCGATGCGGGTGATGTCCTTGAAACCGCCGGCTGCGATAAGTTTCATATACTGCTCAGGTGTATCTGTCTCTTTGATAAGCTGCACCAGTGAATATGCGATAAGATGCGGTACGTGGCTTACGGCAGCGGTGATCAGGTCGTGATCTGCAGGAGATATCCGCAAAGGTATAGCGCCGAGATCGCGCACAAGAGCAGTGTATTTTTCTATATCAGCTTCAGTAGCGGCGTTTGATGGGGTGAGAATGTAGTAAGCGTTCTCTATCAGATGGTCACTTGAGTTTGCAAAACCTGACTTTTCCGAGCCAGCCATCGGATGCCCGCCTATGAAATGCGCAAAAGGAACAGCCCTTTCAACAGCATCATGTATTATGCCCTTTACAGAACCAACATCTGTAAGGATAGTGTGGTCTGTAAGGTACTTTTTAAGCTCAGGTAAAAAACTGATATTGGTGTTGACCGGGGCGCAGAGAAAAATGAAATCGCATCCGGCAAAAGACTCGTCAATTGAATGTGTGCCATGATCGATAGTGCCGTTCTCGAGCGCCTGCTCAAGAGGCGCAGCGGAACGGTTGTAGGCGACTATCTTTGAGTCAGGCATTTTCTGACGGATAGTAAGAGCAATAGAGCCGCCAATAAGGCCCAGCCCTATAAAGCCGAATTTCATCTGAAACTCCTTCCTACGAGATCAGCGTATGGTTTGATATTTGATGTCAGATTTTCAAACTGTTCGAAAGTAAGTGACTGAGGACCATCGGAAAGTGCCTTTTCAGGACAATTGTGAACTTCGATCATAAGTCCGTCAGCACCTGCAGCAATAGCACTCTTTGCAAGTGGCTCGACATAGCCGCGTACTCCTGTAGCGTGTGAAGGATCAACGATAACAGGAAGGTGTGTGCGTGATTTAAGTACCGGAACAGCAGAAATATCAAGAGTATTTCTTGTTGCAGTCTCAAATGTACGGATACCTCTCTCGCAGAGGATGACATTAGGGTTACCCTCAGAAATTATGTATTCTGCTGCATTGAGCCATTCGTCGATAGTTGAAGAAAGGCCACGCTTTAAAAGAACAGGAAGCTTTGTACGTCCTACTTCTTTCAAAAGATAGAAGTTCTGCATATTGCGGGCACCAATCTGAAGCATGTCAACATACTTTACAGCAGCATCGATAGACTCAAGTGAAATGACCTCGCTGATAGTAGCAAGTCCTGTAGCCTCAGATGCTTCCTTCATGTATTTAAGTCCCTCTTCACCAAGTCCCTGGAATGAGTAAGGTGAAGTACGAGGCTTGTAAGCACCGCCCCTCAGGATAGTAGCGCCGGCTTTTTTCACAGCTTCAGCTACCAAGAGCATCTGATCTTCGTTTTCTACAGCACATGGACCAGCCATGATAGTAAGAGTGTCAGGACCGATGATAGTATTTTTTACTTTAATGCCTGTTGGCTCCGGATGGAATTTGCGATTTGCAAGCTTGTAGCTCTCTGTGACCGGTACAAGCTTATCTACATCATCAAAGATCTGTAGATTGTCACAATTCAGCTTGGATTTGTCACCGACAATTCCTATGATGGTGACTTCTGTACCACGTGAGATATGTGGTGTAAGACCTGAGTCATTAACAAATTTTGCTACTTTTTCTATACTGGCTTCAGATGCGCCAGGTTTCATTACGATTACCACGATTATTATCCTCCGTATGATTATGATGTCTTACTAAACAGAAAGACAAGGTATAGTATACCACAATTACAATAAATATAATACACTTTAACACGTAGACGCGTTGAAGTACAGAAGAATAATAAAGATTGTAAAATATGCACAATAGTATTGCTTTTTGGACAATATTTTAGTAAAATATTCCTATCGAAAGACGAGTAGTCGCTGGGGGATATAGGACTACTGTCTATATATTGAGGAGGTACTGCATATGAATGTTTACACAACGGACAGGATTCGTAACGTAGCACTGTTGGGCCATGGCGGCGCAGGAAAGACAAGCCTAGTCGAAGCCATGGCGAAAATATCTGGCCTGACGACCCGTGTAGGCCGCGTCGAGGATGGAAATACCATCAGCGATTACACCAAGGAAGAACAGAAGAGAAAGTTCTCAATAAGCACCTCTGTGATCCCTATTGAGTGGGATAATACAAAACTCAATGTGTTTGATACTCCAGGTTACTTTGACTTTGTCGGAGAGGTGGAGGAAGCAATGAGTGCGGCTGCGTCTGCGATCATTGTAATTAACGGTAAAGCCGGAGTAGAGACCGGTACCAAGAAAGCATGGGATATCTGTGACAAATACAATCTCCCACGCATGATCTATGTGTCCAATATGGATATCGACAATGCAAGTTTCAAGAATGTTCTTGAAGACCTGACAGCTCTTTACGGAAAGAAGATTGCGCCTTTCCATTTCCCAATCCGTGAAAATGAAAAATTCGTCGGCTATGTTAATGTCCTTGCAGAGAAGGCATATCGCTGGAATGACAAGGGTGACGCAGTCGAGTGTGAGATTCCTGAGTATTCAAAGGAAAATCTCCAGATATATAGAGACTCTCTGATGGAGGCAGTTGCTGAAACATCTGAAGAATTCATGGACAGATATTTTGGCGGCGATACCTTTACAGAAGCTGAGATGAGAGCAGCACTTCACACAAGTGTATGTGATGGCTCTATCGTACCAATGACAATGGGTTCAAATACTCTTATACAGGGTATTTATACACTTCTTGATGACTGTGTTAAGTACCTTCCAAGTCCTGAGGGACGCAAGGTTTCAGGTATCAACACAGCTTCAAACGAGATATTTGAGGCAGACTATGATTTCTCAAAGCCAAAGTCAGCTATCGTATGGAAGACCATTATCGATCCATTTATCGGTAAGTACTCATTGTTTAAGGTTAATTCCGGCGTTTTCAAAGTAGGTGATATGATCTACAACGAGAAACGCGATGCTGAGATCAAGATAGGTAAGATGTATGTACTCTGTGGCTCAAAGGCAACAGAGGTCAATGAGCTTCACGCAGGTGATATTGGTGCTCTTGCAAAGCTTGCAGTAACAAAGACAGGTGATACACTTTCAACAAAGCAGATGGCTATCACTTATCCAAAGCTTCTTATCTCAACACCATACACAGCTATGAGATATAAGCCTGTAAATAAGTCTGATGTAGACAAGATCTCACAGGCACTTGCAAAGATGACAGCTGAGGATCTGACACTCCTCAATGTCAATGATGCAGAGAACCGCCAGACACTCCTTGTAGGTATTGGTGAGCAGCAGATCGAGATCGTTAAGTCAAAGCTCGAAAACGAGTATAAGATCCAGATTGAGCTTTCAAAGCCAAAGGTAGCATATAGAGAGACTATTCGCGGAAAGTCAGATGTTGAAGGCAAATACAAGAAGCAGACCGGTGGACACGGTCAGTATGGACATGTAAAGATGATATTCGAGCCATCAGGCGACATGTCAAAACCATATGTATTTGAAGAAAAGGTCGTAGGCGGAGCAGTTCCAAAGAACTTCTTCCCGGCTGTTGAAAAAGGTCTTACTGACTCAGTCGTAAAGGGACCTCTTGCAGCATATCCTGTTGTCGGTGTAAAGGCTACACTCTATGATGGATCATATCACGCAGTTGACTCATCTGAGCAGTCATTCAAGACAGCAGCCAAGCTTGCATTTAAGGATGGTTTCATGAAGGCAAATCCAATCCTTCTTGAGCCTATCATGACACTCAGAGTGACAGTACCTGATGAGTTTACCGGTGATGTAATGGGTGATCTCAATAAGAGACGCGGCCGCGTACTCGGAATGACACCTGTTTCCGGCGGCAAGCAGGTAGTAGAAGCTGAGATACCTGAGTCCACATTGTTCGGATACAATACAGACCTCCGTTCAATGACAGGTGGTATCGGAGAATTCTCTTATGAATTCAATCGCTATGAGCAGGCTCCGGGTGATGTTCAGGCACGTGAGATTGAAGCTAGAAAGGATAAACTCGTTGACTCAGTCGAAGATTGATATTGAAAAAATAAATAATGATTCCAAGGCTCTCCCCACATGGGGGGAGCTTTGTGCATACTTAGTGGTCGCAATTTCAGGATGCATATTTATACTGTTGGCATCAAGCTGGACAAGCCCACTTTATAAGAATGCCTATGGCTTTGATGCTTCGTGGTATTCACTTGCGGGCAGGGCGATAGTAGAGGGCAAAGTACCATATAAGGATCTTTTTGACTTAAAGGGGCCGACTCTGTTTTTTTATGAGGCGATAGGTCAGTTTTTCATAAGAGGCAGAAATGGTATTTATTTGATCCAGTGTATATCCATATCATTTACGGCGGTACTTATATATAAGTGTGCAAGACTCTATGCGGGCAAAATATGGAGCAGCATAGTCCTCATATTATTTTACTTTGTATATGCAGACCTGCTTTGGGGCGGCAATACGGTAGAAGAGCTTTTTATGCCGCTCAATATGATATGCATTTACCTTGCGCTTAAATGTCTTAAAAACCGCGAGTTTGAAAATACTGAGACCAAGGCTTTTGTATTTGGAATAAGTTTCTTTATCATATTTTGGGGCAAGATGACGGTGGCAGCACCTATGGTAGCCGCAACACTCACTGTATTTATATGTCTTTTAATTGAAAAAAGATATGCAGAAGTGATCAATTGTATAAAATATTTCTTTTTTGCCGGATTTTGCACGACAGCACCTATTCTCGCATACTTCATGATGCGAGGAGCATTGAAGGATATGATCTTCTGCGTGTTCCAGCTTGGATTCAAAAGAGGCACTGACTATTATGAGAGTTTTTCGCTCGAATGGGAGTTGAACCTCATGATATGCTCACTTGTTTTCGTTTTCTCGATCCTTTTGTGGCTCAAAAAGAAGGTGCCGCTATACATAAAGATATTTATGACACTTATGTCCGTAGTTATATATGCTCTTTTGCATCTTGGCACCCCATATACATATTATTTTATTACAGAGCTGCCATTATATGTCTGCTTTCTTATCTTTCTGCCTTACCTTGCGACAAAGATAAAGGTAAAACGGCCAATGAGTCTTATAAGTGCTATAGTGAGTGTAGCGATATTTTTCACGATTCTTATATATTTTGGCCAGAACAGTCTCGATAAGATCGAGGAGAATATAGATATTTATAAGCACGACGGTGGAAGTGAATATGTGCAGCAGGTAAGGGAAATATATGCTGAGATACCGGAAAATGAAAAAGATGAATTGTATAATCTTGAGTCCGGCATGATATTTTATGAAGTACTGCAGGAGCTGCCAAATAATAAGTATCCTGTAAATCTGCCATACTTTTTGCATCTGTATCCTGAGATAAAGACAAATGTACTTAATTATCTGGACGTAAAAAAACCGGCATGGATCGTCAGCGAAAATCTTTATGGGTTTGATGACGAGGATATCAGAAATTACGTATGGTCGCACTACATGCAGGTAAAGGTAAATGGTGCGGAAGAGCTGTACTGGAGAGTAAAATGAGCAAAAACTGTGTATAGTTTATTGTACTAAAGTCCTTGACTTTTTATGTATATGGTTTTAAACTAAAACGGTTAATATATAAGTTAAGGAGAGATTTGTTATGGCAGAAGCGTATAATCACAGCCAAGTTGAAGATAAGTGGACTAGGCAGTGGGCAGAGAATCCTGTCAATGTAGACGACGGGAAAAAAGAAAAATATTACTGCCTTGATATGTTTCCATATCCATCAGGTAATGGACTGCATGTCGGACATTGGAGAGGCTATGTTATCAGTGATGTCTGGAGCCGTTATAAGCTAATGAACGGTCATTATGTGATTCACCCTATGGGATGGGATGCATTTGGACTTCCGGCTGAGAACTATGCCATTAAGATGGGCGTTCAGCCAGCAGTTTCAACTGCTGAGAATGTCCGCAATATAAAGAGACAGATCAAGCAGATCGCAGCGCTCTATGATTGGGACATGGAGCTCAATACTACGGATCCTAAGTTCTTTAAGTGGACACAGTGGATCTTTGAGCAGATGTACAAGAAAGGTCTCGCATATCAGAAGGAGATGCCTATCAACTGGTGTCCTTCATGTAAGTGTGGACTTGCAAACGAAGAAGTAGTAAACGGTAAGTGTGAGAGATGCGGCACTGAGGTTACAAAGAAGAACCTCAATCAGTGGATGCTCAAGATCACTGAGTACGCAGACAGACTTCTTGATGATCTTGATACTCTTGACTGGCCTGAGAAGGTTAAGAAGATGCAGGCAGACTGGATCGGCCGTTCTTATGGTGCAGAGGTAGAGTTCAAAGTTGACGGAAGTGATGATGTTATCACAGTTTACACAACACGTCCTGATACACTTCACGGTGCTACATTCATGGTTCTCGCACCTGAGCATGAGCTTGCAAAGAAGCTTGCTACACCTGACAGACTTGCAGATGTAGAGAAGTACATTGCTGATGCAGCAAACAAGTCAAACGTAGACCGTATGCAGGGTAAGGAGAAGACAGGCGTATTTACCGGTTCTTACGCTATCAACCCTCTTAACGGCAACAAGACACCTATCTGGCTTTCAGATTACGTTCTTGCTGACTACGGTACAGGTGCTATCATGTGCGTACCTGCTCATGATGACAGAGACTTCGCATTTGCAAAGAAGTTTGATCTTCCTATCGTACAGGTTATCGCAAAAGACGGTAAAGAGATCGAAGATATGCAGGAAGCATATACAGATGCTGTCGGCACAATGATCAATTCCGGCGAGTGGAATGGCATGGAGTCAGCAGTTCTTAAGAAAGAAGCTCCTCACATGGTTGAGAAGAAAGGCTTCGGACGTGCAAAGAAGAACTACAAGCTTCGTGACTGGGTATTCTCAAGACAGAGATACTGGGGTGAGCCTATCCCAATCATCCACTGCCCATGCTGTGGAGATGTGCTTGTTCCTGAAGAGGAGCTTCCACTCATGCTTCCAGAGGTTGACCACTATGAGCCAACAGGTACAGGTGAGTCACCACTTGCAGCTATCGATGAATGGGTAAATTGCAAGTGTCCTAAGTGTGGTGGAGATGCAAAGAGAGAGACCAATACTATGCCTCAGTGGGCTGGTTCATCATGGTACTTCCTCCGCTACGTTGATGTAAATAACGATAAGGAGCTTGTAAGCAAGGAAAAGGCTGATAAGCTTTTGCCGGTTGATATGTATATCGGTGGTGTAGAGCATGCAGTGCTTCACCTTCTTTATGCAAGATTCTGGACTAAGTTCCTTTATGATATCGGAGTAGTTGGCTTCAACGAGCCATTCAAGAAGCTCTTTAACCAGGGTATGATCACTGGTAAGAACGGTATCAAGATGAGTAAGTCAAAGGGAAATGTTATTTCTCCTGACGATCTTGTACGTGACTACGGTTGTGATTCACTTAGACTCTATGAGCTTTTTGTTGGTCCGCCAGAGCTTGATTCTGAGTGGGATGACAGAGGTATCGACGGTGTATATCGTTTCCTTTGCAGACTCTGGAATCTCGTACTCGACAATGCTGAGAAGGATGTAAAGGCTACACCAGAGCTTATCCGTATCCGTCATCAGCTTATCGATACTATCGATACAAGACTTAGCACATTCTCATTAAATACAGTTATCTCAGGTTTCATGGAGTTCAACAACAAGCTTTGCAAGCTTGACGGTGTAGACAGGGAGACACTTTCAACATTTGTACAGCTTCTTGCTCCATTTGCACCACACATCGCTGAAGAGCTTTGGGAGAGGCTCGGACACGAGGGTTCTGTATTTGCATCAGGCTGGCCTGTAGCTGATAAGGAAGCTATGAAAGAGGATACTAAGGAAATAGCTATTCAGGTTAACGGCAAGATGAGAGGAACAATTGAAATCTCAGTAAGCGATCCTAAGGAAGCTGTAATCGCAAAGGCTAAAGAAGCTGTTGCAGATAAGCTTACAGACAATATCGTTAAAGAGATTTATGTTCCGGGCAAGATTGTAAACATTGTTTGCAAATAATTATTGCGTAATTAAATAGGATATAGTTGAGTTATTAAAGGATTTTTTCGGCAGGCTTTCTAAGTTTTGGCATCAGAAGGGGATAGCAGCAGTAGGTCTGCCGAAAGGATGAAAGTGGGGAAAGTATGAAAAACTTAATAAAGGTGGTTATCGCGATACTTACAGTTGTCACTGTATTTACTGTGCCTCTGATCAAACCATTAAAAGGTCATGCGGAGTATACTATTACGTATGATTTTACAGGACTTGAGATACCGGAAGGCGAGAGCGCTACGTTTACAGTAGATGAGGCAACAATGCAGCTTTTCAGGACAGACGATGCGCACATCAGTACCTTCGTTTCTGCACTTGCCGGCAAATATAAGGTTGGCAATGCAGTTATCAACGAGTCAGCTGAGTTTAATTACATCAAGGCTGTTTTGAATGGCACATTGCCGGGAGGACTTCATAGAGCAAGCTATATCACAATGGCAGCTCCAAGCAGTGCACTTGCATATGGCAACGGTACATATATCGATATCAACAAGACTACTCAGACACTTACATATTTTAAGGATGGAAGTGCTGTATATTCAACACCGATAGTAACTGGAAGTGTTGCAGCAGGTCATGATACACCTAGTGGAGTATATTCCATTCAGTATAAGCAGAGAGACCGCGTGCTCAGAGGCGAGGACTATGAGTCACCTGTAAAATACTGGATGCGCTTTACAGGAAACATCGGACTTCACGATGCAAACTGGCGCTCAAGCTTTGGTGGTGAGATCTATAAGAGAAAAGGTTCTCACGGATGTGTTAATATCCCACCTGCAAATATGCCATATCTCTATCAGGAGTGTCCTGTAGGTACAGTAGTTGTTGTACATGAAGACGAAGCACTCCTTGCACAACAGGCAGCAGAAGCAGCACAGCAGGCTGCACTCGAAGCGCTTCTTGCTCAGCAGCAGGCAGCACTTGAGGCTCTTGCAGCACAGCAGGCAGCAGAGGTTCAGGCAGCTCAGGATGGTACAGTTGTAGTTGATCAGGTTGAGCAGATTTATTCAGTTGACTAACTGATATGATAAAGTAGATTCAAAGATGCCCTAGAGATTGTCTCTAAGGCATCTTTTTTTCGTCCTTTCTACCATTGAAATTACTCTTTGTGAAGACTATCATGGTATACATATTGCATTGAAAAAGATCTAGAAAGAAGGAACGAAAATGAAATACCTGAAGCAATTTGGAATCATACTTGCAATCTCCTTTGCAGGCGAATTACTCAACAAAATCTTACCCTTGCCAATTCCTGCAAGCATATATGGTCTGGTAATACTATTTGCTTTGCTGCATTTTGGCATTTTGAAGGTAGATCATGTAAAAGAGACATCAACATTTTTGATAGAGATAATGCCTCTTATGTTTATCCCGGCTGCTGTCGGACTTTTAGAGTCATGGGGCATTATTAAAAATAATGTAGTTCCATATATCGTGATGACAGTCGTTTCGACCATAGTAGTAATGGCCGTATCCGGAATAGTCACCCAGCTTGTAAGTAAATCAGGATGTAAGACAGAAAGAAGGGAACAGGCATAATGAACGAGATGTTTGAAAACGCGGTATTTTTTGGAGTAACTATAAGTCTTTGCGCATATGGACTTGGGCTTATTATGCAGAAAAAATTTAAGATAGCAGTATTTAATCCATTGCTTATTTCGATAATTATCACAATGCTAGTGCTTAAAGTCGGAAATATCAGCTATGATAAATATAATGAAGGAGCTAAATATTTAAGTTATTTTCTTACTCCTGCTACAGTTTGTCTGGCAGTGCCTCTTTATGAGAAAATAGAGCTCTTAAAGTCAAACTGGAAGGCGATAATCGCAGGTATAGTTTCCGGCGTTATCACAAGTCTTGGAAGTATCCTTGCAATGGCAGCATTTTTTGGGCTTGACCATAAAGAATATGTCACATTTCTACCAAAGTCTATCACGACAGCTATAGGCATGGGAGTGGCAGAGGAGCTTGGAGGATATGTAACTTTAACCGTAGCTGTTATAATTGTTACAGGAATCTTTGGAAATGTCTTCGCATCTGCAATCTGCAAGATCTTTAAGATAACTGATCCGATAGCTGTTGGTATCGCTATAGGAACTGCATCACATGCAGTAGGAACAGCACGTGCAATGGAGATAGGCGAGACAGAGGGCGCAATGAGCAGCCTGTCAATAGCTGTAGCAGGTCTGATAACAGTTGTGGGCGCATCGATATTTGCTAATTTTATGTAAGATATATGATTTCTATTTTGGGCACCGTAGTATTGCGGTGCTTTTTTTCATATTTTTTACCATATTTTGTCGGGTTGTTTTTATATAGTATAAAGGATACTATAAGAAAGAATAATTGCATCCTATAGATTAAACACAATTAAATATGGTAAAAGGTAATATTATGAGAAACAACAACACAGACATGACAACAGGAAATACAGTACGACATATCATTATGTTTGCACTCCCGGCACTTATAGGAAATATCTTTCAACAGATATATAATATTGCTGACTCTATCATAGTAGGGCGTTTTGTTGGATCGAGTGCTTTAGCGGCTGTTGGAGCCTCGTCATCTATAACGTTCTTATTTTTTGCTCTATGTAATGGTATAGGAAATGGCGGAGGTGTCATAGTTTCTCAGTTCTTTGGCGCCCACAAAGACGATAAAGTGAAGAATTGCATAGTAAATACCGGATTTATCATGATAATAGTTCCGGTTTTGTTTGGAATCATAGGATTTATTTCAGCGCCAGCCGCACTTAAGCTGCTGGATACCCCTTTAGAGATACTGGCAGATTCTACGCTTTACGTACGTTATATGTGCGTAGGTCTGCTTTTTGTGTCTATGTATAACTATATGGCTGCAATGCTGAGGGCATTGGGAGATTCAAAATCGCCGCTTTACTTTTTGATACTTTCGACGATAATAAATGTCTTTCTTGATATCATGCTTGTCTACAATTTCCACATGGGAATAGCCGGAGCTGCTGTTGCGACAATAGTTTCACAGTCTATCGCGGCGGTGAGCTGCGGGATATATGCGTATAGGATCAATCCGTACTTCAGACTGAGAAAAAGAGACTTTGTGCTGAGCTTAAAGATGGCTTTATCCATTATAAGGCTCGGAGTACCTATGTCACTTCAGTTTGCGCTTATCGCAATATCGGCAATGGCAGTACAGAGGATAGTTAATTCCTACGGTACTACGGTCGTTGCAGCTTTTACGGCGACAGGCAGGATAGAGCAGCTTATACATCAGCCTTATACTACGCTGGGAGCATCTCTTGCGACATATTGCGGACAGAATTATGGAGCAAAGAAATACGACAGAGTGTATCTTGGGTATAAAAAAGGACTGCTCATAATGCTTTGCATTACAGCAGTCATGGTATTTGTTATGCAATTGTTTGGTGGACCTATAACCAGTCTTTTTGTATCGGATAGCGAGGTCATTGCGATTAGTGCTTTAGGACTGAGGATCACAAGCCTGTTTTACGTCGCTCTAGGTATAATATACGTAGTAAGAGGGGTTCTAACGGGCATAGGAGACGCTTTTTTCGCACTATTCAATGGAATAGTGGAAGTGATCGGTCGTTTTACCTTACCGCTAATAATAACACAATACCTTGGAATGGGAGCAACCGGAGTATGGTTAGCCACAGGCTTTGTGTGGATCCTCAGTGCAGTCGCAGCATGGTTAAGATATAAATTTCATTTTGGCCATCTATTTAACTAGCTTAATATCGATTATGCTGCTTTAATGAAAGTGATGATAATATAGTCAGGGTAATAAAGTTAATTTCTAGTTCGTAAGCAATCAGGTTTTTGACTTCTTACCCTGACATTCATTATATCGGACATTTTTCTGAAAAAATAATAGTTTCAATGAAACACTTTGTGGAAACATTTGGTTTCTAAACACTTATGTAATTAAATGTAAAATATGTTAAGAATATTTGGCAGGTGGACTAATATAAATGCATAGAATTGTACAAAATAACCGATGTATTCTATAAAAAACACGTATTATATAGAAGATATATACATATCTGATGTATAATTATGATTAAGTGATGATAATTGCGACTTATTATATACTTGATCTGCAGGCACACATAACATTTTGCCAGGAGGTGTCCATGTCCAAGAATAAGAAATCCGATATCACTTTTTTTAACAGCGTAAAACCTAGATTGATCGCAGTAATGATGCTTATCTGTATTGTGCCGTTGCTTGTTTCTTTGACTATAAGTTACAGAAGCTCTATGAATCAGGCGATTAAAGATGCTCAGATAAAGGGATCACAGCAGGCAGAAATCGTTCAGAATGAATTTTTGGCGATATTTATCCAAAATGTACGTATGATGGAGTCTATCTCACACAGTAAGCAGGTCAAGGAGCTTCTGCTTGATCCGCAGCCGGGAGAGATAGAGGCAGTTCAGAAGTATCTTATTACACTAAATGATCACCTTGGTGATGGCAATGACATTATTGTTGAAGATGCTACCGGTCAGCAGATCGTCAGAACATCGGGAAATCTTGTAAACGTAGGAGATCGTGATTTCTTTAAAGAGGCGATGACAGGCAAGGAAGTCATATCTGATGTACTTATCTCAAGGGCAACCGGACTTAAGGTTGTCATACTTGCCATCCCTATCAAAGACAAAGAAGATAATGAAGTTATAGGTGTTGTTCAGAAATCCTATGATCTTTCATTCCTTCACGAATTCCTGGCGGGAACAGCAGATGCATCTGAAGGCGAAGAGTCATTTATCGTTGATAAGAAGGGTGATCTTATAGCTCATTCCGGCTATGAAATAAAACCGGATGATGAAGCGCAAAATTTTGGAAGCTCTAAATTTATGACTGAAGGCAAAGACAGTGGAATGTATATTGGAAACCATGCTAATGGTAAGCAGATTATAGGCTATAAGAAAGATTCTCAGACGGGATGGACAGTTGTAACCTCATTTGATTTTGATAAAACAATAAGCTCTGCACGAAATAGTGCGATATCAACTGTTATCATAGGCGTTGTGATGCTTATTATTGCTATATTTATATCATTCTCAATGGCAAATTCGTTTACAAATCCGCTTCATGAGCTTAACGAATGCATGAGCCAGCTTGCAGTAGGCGTTTTTAGTCCTATAGCTAAGTATACCAGCCGTAAGGATGAATTTGGTCAGATCATAAGTAATACAAACTCCGTTATCGATAAACTTAGCGGAATAATCGACAACATAAAAGGTTCTACATCTGAGGTAAACAATTCAGCAGAGGATGTGGCTGAAACGGCAAATCAGATCTCGCAGACATCTGAAAGCGTTGCTACGGCAGTACAGGAGATCGCATCCGGTGCGACTCAGCAGGCTGATGAGATTCAGAGTGTCACAGAAAACGTAGAAAAGATCAGTGAGGCAAATGGACAGGTTCAGCAGAATACAAGCGAATTGTCATCTCTTGCAACAGATATGCAGGATGCAAGTAAGATATCTTCTGACAATCTTGGTTCACTTCAGAAGAGCAGCGAAAAGATGAGCGACAGCATCACTCAGATCTCAGAAAAGGTTGGCGCTACAGGTGCTGCAGTTGACAATATCAACTCTAAGGTAGAGGAGATCGCTTCTATCGCTACACAGACAAATCTTCTTTCACTTAATGCTTCTATCGAGGCAGCACGTGCGGGTGAGGCAGGTCGTGGATTTGCAGTAGTAGCAGAAGAAATCAGCCAGCTCGCTGATAATTCAAAGAATCTTGCAAGCGCTATCAGAGCAGAGATGGATGTACTCTTGTCAGAGTCCCGCTCCGCAGTTGAGATGGCAGATGCAGTACGTAAAGAGAATGAACAGCAGCAGGATATCATTACTTCAACTGTACAGAGCGTAAAGGATATGATAGAAGATATCGCTTCAACAGCTGATAGGGTAAAGACTATCGAAAAGGCTGTGGACGGCTGTATGAGTGCGAATGATGTAGTTGCTGAGGCAATGACAAATCTGTCAGCTGTCAGTGAGGAAAATGCTGCTTCATCGCAGACTACGGGAGCAGCTGTTGAGGAACTTTCCGCAACAGTTACTACTCTTGCAAGCTCTGCTGACTCGTTAAAGGGAATAGCTGAAAAACTCAGTGAAGACATGTCGTTCTTCAAGTGATAAAATAATTTCGGGGTCAAAGTGTAAATGCTTTGGCCCTGATATCATGTAGGTGATAATTTTTCACCTATTTCGATATATTCTAAATGAAATATAGTGTACTCTGTTTTCAAACAAACACTAGAAGGAGCAATCTAATGAACATTGAAGACAGATACATTGACGAAGGCTATAGACTTGTCTGGCATGATGAGTTTGACGGAGAAAACTTAAATACTGATGACTGGAATGTCGAGGAGCATGAGAGCGGCTGGGTAAATGCTGAGCTGCAGAGCTATCCACCTCTTGAAAACGGAAATATCAAGCTTAAAGACAGCATGCTTGTGATCAAGCCCCATATAGAAAGAGTAAATACTGATGGAACACGCCAGATCACTTCCGGACGTATATCAACGCAGGGCAAGCATGATTTTACATATGGACGCTTTGAGGCACGTGCAAAGGTGCCAAAGGGAAAGGGCTACCTGCCGGCATTTTGGCTCATGGCAACAGATGAGGATAAGCATGGTCAGTGGCCGAAGTGCGGTGAGATAGATATCATGGAAGTGATGGGACACGATACTTCTGCCTCATATCACACGATACACTATGGCTACGATATGGGCAGCGGTCATAGAGAGAGTCAAGGGGCTAAGCAGCTTTCAGACGACGCATTTTCAGAAGAGTTTCATGTTTTCAGACTTGACTGGGAAGAGGGAAAGCTCACCTGGTTTGTTGATGATGAAGAAGTGTACTCAACAAGCGAGTGGTATGCCGGAACAGATGCCGAGCATGTATATCCATATCCGGCTCCATTTAACCATGATTTCTATGTCATCTTAAATCTTGCAGTAGGTGGAAGCTGGGTAGGCTACCCGGATGAAGAAGTCTACGTGCATATGGAAGAAGACAGTTTTGAGATAGATTACGTGAGAGTATATCAGAAATAAAGATTTTACACCCTTTCTGCTTGACAGGAAGGGTGTTTTGCTGTAATATGAAAATCGTTTTCAGATTGAAATTGGAAATGATTTTCATATTGGAGGTTGAAGATGAAAAAGTATACGGCATTTATTATGTCAATGATCCTCATGGCTACGGCAACTGGATGCTCGGCAGGAGCAAAGGGAGCGTCAGCTGCAGGCAATCCTTTAAATAGTGACAAGATCAAGGTAGTCACCACGATATTTCCTGAGTATGACTGGGCGAAGCAGGTTGTAGGTGACGATTCTGAAAATGTAGATCTTACACTTCTGCTTGATAATGGTACAGATCTGCACAGCTATCAGCCTACTACAGAGGATATGCTCAAGATATCAGAGGCAGATCTTTTTATATATGTGGGCGGAGAATCAGATACATGGGTTGATGATGCACTTAAAAATGCGACAAATAAAGACATGAAGGTGATAAACCTCATGGAAACGCTCGGCGATGATATAAAGGAAGAGGAAGTCGTCGAGGGTATGGAAGCTGAGGAAGAGGAAGAAGAGGAAGGCGAAGGACATGATGAAGTCGAGTACGACGAGCATGTGTGGCTTTCACTTGAAAATGCAGAAACTATAGTAAATGAGATAGCAAAGAATCTTGTGGAAGTGGATAAGGAAAATGCAGAAAAATACGAAAACAATGCAGAGACATATAATGAGAAACTTGATACGCTTGCTGAAGAATACAAAAGTGCAGCGCAAGCTTCGAAGATAAAGACAGTCCTCTTTGGAGACAGATTCCCATTCAGATATTTGACAGATGAGCTTGGTCTGAAATATTATGCGGCATTTGTCGGCTGCTCAGCAGAGACAGAGGCAAGTTTTGAGACTATCACCTTCCTTGCAAATAAGGTAGATGAGTTGTCGCTTCCTGCAGTCCTTACTATAGAAAACTCTGATCAGAAGATTGCCAAGACAATAGTAGAAAATACCAAAGGTAAAAATCAGAAGATACTTACGCTTGATTCCATGCAGTCAGTCAAGAGAGCTGATATAGATGAGGGCAAGACATATCTTTCAATAATGGAAAGTAATCTCGAAGTATTGGAAGCAGCATTGGGAAATTAATGGTAGATAAGGAATAATCGCATTCGATTTAATGCGTTGAAACTGTACAATTTTAATCATTTAAAGCTTGAAATTACGCTCTGCAGATGTTACAATAAGTCAAGATTCTCTGGAGAGTCTCTTGTGAAGACAAAGAGCGCCGAAGGTGTAGGCATACTGCAAAGGGTTGCAGAGTGTAATCTCTCAGGCAAAAGGACAGAGCAAATACCATATTTGCGTCCTCTCCGGAAAGTCGATTAGTAAACTGATCGGCTTTTTCAATTTTAAACTATTTTAAAGGAGAGCAAAGTAATGACAAGTTTTAACGCAGTTCTGAGTAGTATCGATGATTTCGTATGGGGTATCCCTCTGATAGTTCTTATCATGGGTACGGGTATCTTTCTGACGATACGACTGGGTGTGATGCAGTTTAAAAAGCTGGGACTCGCACTGAGGTACATGGTACGAAACGAAGATACGTCAAATGGTGAAGTAAGCAGCTTTGGGGCACTCTGTACCGCTCTTGCAGCCACGATTGGAACAGGTAATATCGTAGGTGTCGCAACAGCGATAATGGCAGGAGGACCTGGTGCGATCTTTTGGATGGTGCTTGCAGCCTGCCTCGGTATGGCTACAAAGTATGCAGAGGGACTTCTTGCTGTAAAGTATAGAGTAGACAAAGGCAACGGCAGATACCTCGGAGGACCTTTCTACTATATCGAGAATGGTATGGGTAAGCAGTGGAAGCCGCTCGCGCAGGCATTTGCAGTATTTGCAACATGCGTTGGTCTCATGGGTATCGGTACATTTACACAGGTAAACGGTATCGCATCAGCTACTAAAAGCTTCTTTGACCCTGAGATGGCACATCCGGTAAATGTGCTCGGAACTGACTATTCAGTAGTGACAGTTATCACAGCTGTTGTCATTGCTTTGATCGTAGCATTGGTAGTTATCGGCGGAATTAAGAGAATTGCCAATGTATCATCTATAATCGTGCCATTCATGGCAGTGATCTATGTAGGCGTATGCGCTATGATACTTATATATCATGTGCGTGAGCTTCCGGCAGCAATCCTTACAGTGCTCCAGAGCGCATTTGGTCTCAGAGCTATGGGCGGTGGAGCTCTCGGCGCTATGTTTATGGCTATGCAGAAGGGTGTGGCAAGAGGAATCTTCTCAAATGAGTCAGGTCTTGGTAGTGCTCCTATCGCAGCTGCAGCAGCACAGACAGATGAGCCTGTAAGACAGGGACTCGTATCAATGACAGGTACTTTCATCGACACAGTATGCATCTGTACAATGACAGGACTTACGATTATCGTAACAGGCGCATATGATGTAGCACTTGCAAACGGACTTGAGGGCGTAGACGTTACTTCAACTGCATTCTCAACAGGACTTCCATGGAATGGACAGATAGGCTCATTCATACTTATGGCGTGCCTTGTATTCTTTGCATTTACAACAATTATCGGATGGGACTACTATAGCGAGCGAAGCCTTGAGTATCTTTTCAACAACATGACAGTTGTAAAGGCTTACAGATGGCTTTATATACTTGCAGTACTTATCGGACCATTCTTTACGGTATCTGCTGTATGGACTATCGCTGATATATTTAATGCACTCATGGCTATCCCAAATCTTATCGCACTCCTTGCACTCAGCGGTGTGATCGTGGCTGAAACAAAGAGTTATTTTGCGAGACTTGGGGAAGATGGCAAGATTGTAAAAAAAAATATAGCTGAAAGTATTGACATCTGACATGTCAAAGAGTAGAATTACAAATCAGTAAAGACAAAGGCGTCTTAGAGAGAAAACTCTAAGGCGCTTTTTCTTTAAACAAATAGTCGTAGAAGAAGGCGATACAAAGGCGTTTCGCAATGGAGTGAACTGCCTTTGTATCGTCTTCTTTCTATATTATAGGGATTATATAGGAGGAGAATTATGACAGAGGAAGTTATGAGTGTAATTGACGCGAAGGTATTTGGCGTGTGGTTTTTGCTGGGTGCCGCATTGGTATTTTGGATGCAGGCAGGTTTTGCCATGTGTGAGGCAGGATTTACAAGAGCAAAAAATACCGGAAATATCATAATGAAAAACCTTATGGATTTCTGTATCGGAACAGTAGTATTCATCCTTATCGGTTTCGGTCTTTTCCTTGGAGAAGACTTTATGGGAATCATCGGAAAGCCGGGATTTGACATTTTTACCGGATATGCAAATTTTGACTGGTCAAATTTCGTATTCAACCTCGTTTTCTGTGCTACAACAGCTACTATAGTATCAGGTGCGATGGCTGAGAGAACAAAGTTCTTATCTTATTGCGTATACTCAGCAGTGATCTCAGCAATCATCTATCCTATCGAGGCTCACTGGACATGGGGTGGCGGCTGGCTTTCACAGATTGGCTTCCACGATTTCGCCGGTTCAAACTGCATCCACATGGTAGGTGGTATCTCAGCCCTCATCGGTGCAGCAATGCTCGGACCTCGTATCGGTAAGTTTGTAAAGAATGCAGAAGGTAAAGTAGTAAAGGTAAACGCTTTCCCAGGACACAATCTTACAGCAGCTTCACTTGGTGTATTTATCCTCTGGCTTGGCTGGTACGGATTCAACGGTGCAGCTTGTACTTCAGTAGAGCAGCTTGGTTCAGTATTTGTAACAACAACAATAGCTCCTGCAATCGCAACAGTAGTCTGCATGGTCTTCACATGGGTTAAGTATGGCAAGCCTGATGTTTCAATGTCACTTAACGCTTCACTTGCAGGTCTTGTAGCAATCACAGCTCCTTGTGACGTAGCAGATGCAGCAGGCGCAATCATCATCGGTGGTGTAGCAGGACTTTTGGTTTGCTTTGGCGTATGGCTTCTTGATCACAAGCTTCACATCGACGATCCGGTTGGTGCAGTAGCAGTTCACTGCCTCAATGGTATCTGGGGAACACTTGCAGTAGGACTTTTTTCTTCACCATCAGCTCCCGGTTATTCAATCGCTGATGCAAACGGCAACGCAATGGTAGGTCTTTTCTACGGCGGCGGATTCAAGCTTCTTGGTATCCAGCTTTTAGGTGTAGCAGCAACAGGTCTTTGGACAGCAGCAACAATCGCATTCACATTTGAGCTTATCAAGGTAACTATTGGCCTCAGAGTAAGCGAGGACGAGGAGATAACAGGTCTTGACGCAACAGAGCATGGTCTTGCATCAGCTTACTCAGGATTCGCACTTATGGACGTATCAAACTCACTCAGCATGTCAGTAAATGCAAATACTCACCTTGGCGTAGACGCAGGTGTAGAGTATGAGAGTGACCTTGCTATCCCTGTAGTAAAGACAGTAGACAGCAACGAGAGAGGCATCTTCAAGGTAGTGATCGTTGCAAAGCTTTCAAGATACGATGTACTTAGAAAAGCCCTCAATGACCTCGGTGTAACAGGCATGACAGTTACTCAGGTAATGGGATGCGGAGTGCAGAAGGGCTCAGGCGAGATGTACAGAGGTGTAGAGGTAGACGCAACACTTCTTCCAAAGGTAAAGGTAGAAGTAGTAGTAAGTGAGATACCTGTAGACGATGTTATCGCTGCAGCAAAGAAGGCACTCTATACCGGACATATCGGAGATGGAAAGATCTTTGTATATGGTATCGAGCGTGTAGTAAAGGTACGTACAGGCGAAGAAGGATATGAAGCTTTGCTTGACGTTGAGTAAATCAAATAGTAAACGAACAAAATGCATACATTTTGCTTCGTTTACTATATGCTTTCATCTAAAAATTCATCTATAATAAATCTTATCTTATTAGGAAGCGGCATCGGATATCCGGTGTCGCTTTTAACTTTTTTAAAGCATATATCATTGTATATATGATATACTGTTTATATACAAGCGTTATCAATTTAGGAGCATTTTTATGATAATAAGTGAACGAATATTTAAGTTAATGCAGGATAAAGGCATTTCACAGATTGAATTTTCTAGAAAGACAGGCATAGCTCAAAGCACTATAAGCGATTGGAAAAGGAAAAAGACAAATCCTGTTGCGGATAAGATCATGTGTATATGTGATGCGCTGGGCGTTACTCCGTATGATCTTTTGCAGGATAGCGTCAAACATAGTGATGGAGCAGACTACATCATCACAGGAGAAGGCACAGATGCATATCATTTGCTCGAGATATACGAAAAAATCGACAGCAAGAAGAAACAGAGATTGATGGGATATGCAGAGGCACTTTGTAATTCAGAAGTATGTCAGGGTTGACATACTTCTTTTTTAAATTATATAATACGTATATACGTATTAGAATATGATAAAACGTACAATAATAGGAGTGCATAGAGATGGGCAAGGTCTTACGAAAAATTTCATTCAGAGAAGTATATGAAGAATGGCTTAAAAGTAAAAAAGGTGAGCTAAAGCCATCAAGCTATGTTAAGTATAGAAATATAGTCAAAAGCTATTTGATAGGAAGATTTGGTGATAAAGATATCAGGACTATATCATATGAGGATGTAAAAAAGCACTTCGATAAGCTGAAACTTGATGAGCTGGATACTATTGAGTATTATCAGCAGCCTGGAAAAGCTCATCATCTATCCGAGATAACAGCGAAACAATGTGAGCTCTATGAGCTCATGGGTGTAAATGTCCCGTCATGATCAAACCTTGGTATAAAATGACGGGACTTCAGGCTATAAGACAGAATGATATTTTAGATGGTAGCTTTACTGTTTCTGAAGTGCTTTCGCATTCTTTCTATGCGAAGACGTTTCTGTTTACGGTCAGGCTACATCTGTGATCTTCTGGAAAGAGCTTCGTTATAGATTTGCTCAATTACTTCTATATCGTATAATCCAGCTAGACATTTAGGAAATAATTTTTTTAACCTGCCGATAATAAAAGTTCTATTAGCTTGATAGCGGAAATACAAAATATGTTTCGGTAGAAAAGTTGGGAGATGAACGTATTTACTACTGATGAATTTGATAGAAAGATTAGAGAAGATTTTTTAAAGATTCAGATGTTAAACGTATGGATATCTTATGAAGAATTTTACTCGGATCTGGATATAGAAAAAATCGAGCAGTTGACTGCATTTATGTGCGATTTTCTTAAAGTCGGAAAACCTATAATTAAGCTGTTAGATAATATTGATAATGCTTATGCAAATACGGTATTTTGTATGAAAAATGGAAAAACAGAAGTATCTCATATTGAATTTTTAAAGAGGCATCTAAAATTTACTGGTGAGGAAGAACGTATAATCTTATTGCAGTCAATTGCTCACGAGGTAAGGCACATATGGCAATTTCATAATCAGCTTATAGAGTTTAATATGGATCAAGTTTATACAGATTCTGTAGATGAAATAGATGCTATTGCATTTTCAAGATTGTTTTTGGGATTCTTTGCTTCTTCACAATTCATAATAGAAGATAAAGAACTTGATAGGAAGGTTACAAGAATTGAGAACCTCATTTATACGGATTTTATATTTAGAGTAGTCCAGGAAAATCAGAGAATCAAGTTTCAATGGTCATAAGATAACAATAGAAAGCCACATGGTTTGGATCACATGGTATGATTCAGACTGTGTGGCTTTTTTGATTTGAAGGTGCACAGGCAGGTACCGACAAAATTCTTGCATTTTTTGCGGAAAACGGGCTTTTTTTGACACTAGACAAGAACTAGTGTTTGTGCTAATATATATGTATAACCTCCATGGTGGTAATAGAATTAGGATAGAGGATGCAGTAAAGTAATAATGGCAGAAGACAATAGACAGTATAAGGACAGACTATTTAATTTTATCTTTGGAGCGGAGGAAAATAAGGCGTGGACTCTGAGCCTTTACAACGCGGTAAATGGTTCGAATTACACGGATCCTGGTGAGATAGAGATTACGACGATAAAAGAGGTTATGTATCTAGGGATGCATAATGATGTTTCATTTCTGATTTCTAATGAGATGACGTTGTATGAGCAGCAATCCAGTTTTAACCCGAACTTACCTCTGCGTCTGTTGCAGTATTCAGGGAATCTGTATGAGAAATATGTGGTTAAAAATAAGTTGAATAAGTATGGAAGTACGTTACTGAAATTACCGGTGCCTAAGCTTGTTGTATTTTACAATGGAGAGAGGGATACGGAGGATGAGGTCGAGCTCAGACTTAGTGATTCGTTTCCTGAAGGTGCACAGGCAGACATTGAAGTAAAAGTCAGGATGATCAATATTAATTATGGTCGGAATATGGCGTTACTTGAATTATGCAAACCATTGAAGGAGTATTCCTGGCTGGTCGAAAGAATAAGGTGCAATAAGAAAAATCATGAGTTGGAAAGTGCTATAGACAGATCAATTACAGAGATGCCGGAAGATTATTTGATAAAGCCATTTCTGATGGCACACAGATCGGAGGTACGGGGTATGCTGTTGACAGAGTATAATGAAGTTGAGACCATGCAGTTATTTAAAGAAGATGGCAAAAAGGAAGGCTTGAGGGAAGGCTTAAGTAAAGGTCTAAGGGAAGGCTTAAGTCAAGGCTTAAAGGAAGGACGTGAGAGCGAGCGTCTTGATGCAATCCGTGATATGGTGAAATATGGAGACTCAAAGGAGAGAATACTAAAACAGTATACTGAAGAAGAGTACAACAAGGCACTTGGTATTGAGCAGCCTGATAATTGATTTTGATGTTAAGCGAAATAGTCTACGATATTGGTATGCTGTTGGCATAAATGTTCCCTTGGATGGAAAGAACTTGATTAAGGATTTCATAGTGGGTGCTGATGGATGGTCACAGTGGTTTATAGGAAATGTATGGGATAGCTCACTTGTAAATTTGATAGAAGTTCCGGCTGATGGGATATACAAGTTTGAATCAACTGTTGCAGTAGCCGGAGATATGGTAGACGTTAGTACATTCGGAGTTGGCTTTAGATGCGACAATTGGGCAAGCGGATCGTTTCGAGTAAGAAATGTGAAGATTGAAAAGGGTGATCATGCAACAGCATGGAGCCCGGGGATATAGTAGCAAAGCTATAAAATTAGGGAAAGCCACATGGTTTGAATCAGAGTTGGATTCAGGCTGTGTGGCTTTTTTGATTTACACAAGGTGTTCTGGCATTGTGCAGAAAGATACGAATTTTTGGAATATAATATGAAACTTGACACCCTACAATGTAGGGTATATAATGAGTTTATGAATTAGATTATTAACTATGATAGTGAAATGACAAGAACATTTATAGAGGTACCGTTATTCTCCAAGCGATGGTCTGAGATAGGTCTAGGTGAGGATGAATTGTTAAAACTTCAAATAATGTTACTAAAGGATCCGAAGAGTGATCCGGTGATGGAGGGAAATGGTGGAATAAGGAAAGTACGTTTTCCATTGGAACATAGGGGGAAAAGTGGAAGTGTTAGGGTTTGCTACACTGACTTTGAAGAGTATGAAGTTATTTATCTTATAACTGCTTTTACTAAGGATAATCAGGAAAATCTCACAAAAGAAGAACGCAATATTTTGAAGAAACTTGTGAAAGCATTGAAGGATGAAGCTGCAAAGAACAGGGGGTATAAGGTATGAGTACTCTTTTTGATGATTTATGTGAGGGATTACAGGAAGCCATTGACTTCGAGAAGGAAAATGGTTGTGCCAAGACGACTGTATTTATGATTGAGCCTGTAAAGAAATATTCGAATGAGCAGATTAAATCTATTCGGAATAAGGCTGGAATGACACAGGCAGTATTTGCAAACTATATGGGTGTATCAAAAAAAACAGTGGAGGCATGGGAACTCGGTCGTACTCATCCTACAGGACCGGCGTGTAGGCTTTTGGACATATTAGATGAAGGAAAAGAGGATGAGTTATCTTTTGTTTCGGTTGATAGGAAATAAGTCTTAACACGCACCCCTGATTTGGAAAGATGGGGAAACAATTGGAAAACTAGGAAGATGAGAAAGCTGCATAATGAACTGTTAAGTGACAAAATCCCGGCATATGCCGGGATTTCGTCATGTCTAACGGTTTTACAGGCTAAACTTCTTTTTTGCAGCCGAATGGGCAGTTTTTGCGGCTTTTCTATGCTTGTTTGTTGCATTGTTATCTTTTAGGGTGGTCATTTCGTCCTTATAGAGATCACTTAAAGATTTTAAGGTAATCTTACCTTCGTTATGAGAGCTGCCTTTGCGTTTAGAAGGTGCATTATTTTCAACTGAAGGCGTCAAAAATTCTGACTCCAGGCCTTGCGCACCGGCTGCTCGGGCAAAGCCTGTTCCGGTATTCTTGTCCATGGCGTTTCCGTTATCACCAAGCACTTTTTGCACGTATTTTGGCAAAAGTTCCTGACATTTTTTGTAGCTCTCTTTTGTCTTTTCGAGTGATTTATTAAACTCTGTCTGAATAGATGTAAGCTTTTGTGGATCAGTTTCCTCAGACATCTTTACTACAAGTTCTCTAAAGCTCTCAGCATTCTTGTTATATTCCTTCATCGCCTTAAGCGTATCATTATAGGTTCCGGAATTCCAACGCACAATTCTCGCAACATGCTTGGTTTCAAACATCTCCATATAGCCGGAGATTGCCTCAGGATTCAGGAGCAGTCTTTGCAGATTTGAATCGATTCTCTTGTCTGATGGTTGACTATCGTTGAACTTGAGAATATTCCTTTGGACTGTTGATTCAAATTTATTTTTCTCAATAGTTTCAGAAGGGAGTCTCATTTCTCCATTTTCAAGCTCAGTGTTATATGTATTGCGATAGTTTTCTTTTATGATCTCCGTGATATTTGCAAACCTGTTTTCGCGGGTTTCATCAGATATTTTATTGAGCCTTTCAGCCGTCTTGCTTGGCTTTTCAGGAAGGTCTTTGCAAAAGTAATCTATATTTGTAAGATCAACCTTGATATCTGATACATTTACAGATCCTTTTCCATCGCTGTCCTTTTGAATATTTACAAGCGACAACTGGTGCTTTCCACTTAACATTAGCTCAGCTATCCTAGCCTTAAGTTTATCGGGATCTTTTAATTCTTTATCTAGGCCATAATTCTCACGCAGCACATCTTTTACCTTTTTGCCATCACAATAGATACAGTCCGTTATATCCTTAAAGCCGAGAGTCTTGTAGATACGAGAGCTAAAAACTTCTTTTTTCATAAGTGGCTCGACATGGCATTGGAAATATCTCTTACCTGAATTGTAATCGTATTCCTCAGGATAGTTTTTAGTCAGACCGTTTTTGGAAATCTTATATATATTTGAAATTTCCTTTGAACTGATTATACCGATCTGATCCATTTGCTCTGTTTCGGTTGTGCAGATGATTATTTCAGCTTTAGGTCTGGCATCAAGTATATCGGGCTGATTAGGTGCTTTCTCAAAAAGCTTTTCTTTTGATATCTGTCCAAAAAGTGATCTGCTTCCTGCCTGCTGACCTAGCTTGGCAAAATTAAGTTTTTGCCATAATGGATCATCATCCTTTAATATCCTCAGCTGACCCATGGATAAATCATCACCTAAAGGCTTTTTGGCCTCGGCTTCTCTTTTCATGGACTGCAGAATTCTGTCCTGCAAAATCTCTGTTCGTTTCCAGGCACTTTCTATTTCATCAGGTCTTATAAGGCCTTTAAGCGAATTTTTTAATTCATCATGACTTAAACTAAGTATCCGGTCTGCGGTACTTTTCCGTAATAAGAGCATGTTGTCGGGACCAGCCATATATCGCTTGCCCTGAGCAATTGATTCCGGTGGGAGATTACCGAAAGACATATCATTATCAATTCCCTTAATTCCGGTAATCTTTTTGTTTTCTTCATCAAACTGGAAAATGACGTTTTTTTCGTGACGGTCAGTGCTTCCACAGATATAGTCAAGCGCTTGGATATCACTTACCTGTTTTAAGAGAGCTTCTTCATTATAATCTACGCCGTCATATTGTTCTACTTTTGTCTTTAGCTCAGGAGTGGTATAGCCCTTTGCCTCCTCCATGAATACGCCGTTTACTTCTTTACCATCAATTGTAGCGGTCATTGTGGTGGAGTATGCCATGAGATCTGTCATTCCTATCAGATCTCCAACTTTTGAAGTGGCAGCGTTGCGCTTTTCGATATTTGCATCTCCGGCAATACCGGCATACTGATAGTTATACTGAGTACCTGCAAGCACACTTATATAAGCACTGAATATATATGTGTAGACATCGGGGAAATCTTCACGATGCAGATATTGATTGATGAAGTCGTCGGAAGCCCCGGCTTTATGTAGCATATCACTAAACTTTGAATAAAAAGGAGCCTTCATTTCTTCATTATCGTCTGCATATATAAAACCATTATATATAACGTTCCATTCAGGGTCATTGATCATCTCGACAAAGCCAGCGATTCCCTCATTTGTTGTGAGCATTTTGAATAATGGATCATATTCTGACTTAGTATTTTCATCAAAGTTCGATTTATTTTTGATCTCATTATAAAATTTCTCCGGCTTTTCTCCAGTATCTTCTGCTGTAAAGTAGCCATTTTTACCGTTGGCTTTTGCCGGGATTCTGGCACTCATGGCCTGTCCAACCCTACGGTTCAGATCAAGTTCCTCTGTTTTAGTTCTTTGTCGATAATTATCCGCATCAAGGATATCTGATAAAAGCAGCAACTGACCAGGATTATAATTCTCCAGCCTTTCACTTTCTGCAGATGTTTTTTCACAGATTGCCATTATCAGGTTATAGCCATTATCAGTGGCATTATGTGATATCAAATATTCTTCACATAATCTGTTCATGCGCTGATATGCCTGACGAAGAGCTTTGAGCGTGGTCATGTCCATCTGAGACTGTCCATTTTCCTGCTCTGAACGGATCATTTCTGCGACCATATCATGGACTGCAGATATCTCCATATAAAGTGTTCTGTGAATATTTTGGCTCTCGCACAGTTGCTCCAGATTCTTAAATGGCTCTTCCCAAGTGATATTTGGGTTTATCTGATTATTATTTGGCATACGTTCACCTCTTAGAAAATTATCTTTCTTAATCTATGTAGCCCTCTAATCTATATACAGATAAGTATCTAAAATTAGCCTTTTATTTCAACATACAAAATTGAAGCGTGTCAGATGGTATGCTATAATGCTTATGTTTATGATTTAGTTAGTGAATTATGAGGTATTATTTTGGTTAAATTTGAGAATTTTTCCTTCGGATTTCCTGAGAAGGATCTTTATGAAAACATTAATTTTGAGATAAAAATGGGTGATCATGCGGTTCTCATAGGCAGCAATGGTTCTGGAAAGAGCACTCTTGTTGATCTTATCATGCATGCGGAGAAGTATACTTATGATGGTCTGATCAGATTACAGAAAAGCTGCAGGATTGGCTATGTAAGTCAGTTTGTTGAGCATGAGACTTCTGAGCTTTCTGTATTTGATTTTCTTGCGGCACCATTTCGCACTCTTATGGAGAAGTCAGATGAACTGTGCGCAAAGATGAGTGATTCAGATGATCTTGATAAGATTTATGAGGAGTATCAGAAGATCCTAGACCAGATAGAAGCTGTAGATGCATATAATTATGAGTCAAATATAGGGAAGGAACTGGCAGTGGCCGGACTTACTGATTTTGCAGAGATGCCTGTGAGCAAGCTGAGCGGAGGAGAGTATAAATTATTCTTTATCATCAGAAATATGCTCCTCAAGCCACAGCTTTTGATCATGGATGAGCCGGATGTTTTCCTTGATTTTGAAAATTTGACAGCTCTTATCAAACTGATCAATTCATATGATGGTACTATACTTACGATCACACACAACAGACTCCTTCTCACACAGTGCTTTGATAAGGTGCTTGATATAGAGAACAAGTCAGTGCGTGAGTTCCCGGGAAACTTTGCTGAGTACAATACCTGGATGCTTGAGACTAAGGTTGAATTGTTTGAGCATGCAAGAGATTTTGATGAGTTCCTTGAAAAGCAGGATAAGATAGTCGAAAAGATCCGTGCTATAGCAGAGATGACCGCGGAGCCTAAGATGGGACGTCAGCTCAAGGCAAGAGCCACATACATTGAAAGACTCAGAAAAATGCGTGGCGAAGATCCGTTTATTGAAGATCATGATCATGAGTTTCATTTTTGCTTCAAAGAAAGTGACGATGAAAATGTACTTCCGCTGGAGATCAAAGTTGAAGATTATGCTCTTGCATACGGTGAGAGAAAGCTGCTTGAGGATATTTCATTTACGGTTGCTCCGGGTGAAAAAGTGGCTATTGTGGGAGCAAATGGTACGGGAAAATCCAGTATGCTCAATGATATATTTGCAGAGCTTGAGAAGCAGTATCCGGGAGAAGTAGGCTACTTTAAGCAGGTGGTTGAGGCTGATAAAGAGCTGATGCTGTCGGGCGGAGAGCGTAATCTTAAGCAGGTTGAGGAGCTTTGCGAGGTATCACACAGAGCATTGCTGCTTGATGAGCCTACAAGCCATCTTGACATATACGCTCAGATAGAGCTTGAAAAGGCGATAAAAGAGTACGAAGGTACAGTTCTCATCGTTTCACATGATCTCTTTGCGGTTACAGCAAGTGCTGACAGGATTCTTCTTGTGGAAGATGGCACAGTCCGTGAGATGAGCGGCCGTGCATATCGTAAGACTATTTACAAAAAGTATTTTGAAAGTGATGTATTTGATGCTGAGAGAAAGCGTATAGATACTGAAATGAAGGTCACATCACTTATCAGGGCAGGTAAGTATGACGAGGCAAGAGCTGTGCTTGGAATGCCAAAAAAGAACTAAAAATTTAGCATATATTATATTTGGAAAGTAGGAAATCAAATTGATCAAGACTGTAATTTTTGACATCGGTGGTGTATTGATAGGCTACAACTGGCAGGAGCATCTGTTAAGGGAATTCAACAATGACAGTGCACTTGTCGACAGGATTAAGGAAAATGTATTTGGACACGGCAACTGGGACGAAGTGGACAGAGGTGTTTTGACTGAGGCAGAGCTTTTTGAGAAATTTGAAAAGCATGCACCTGATCTGAAAAATGAGATACATCAATTTTGGGAGACTCTTGGTGGAGCACTCTGGCAGTATGATTTTACAAAAGACTGGATAAAGGATCTTAAGAATCGTGGTTATAGGGTTTTGTATCTTTCAAACTGGTCAGATCATGTAAAGAAGTGCTGCGAGGAGCAGATGGATTTCCTTCCTATGATGGATGGCGGCGTATTTTCTTATGAAGCGCATCTTATAAAGCCGGATCACGCAATTTACAAGGCGATCATTGATAAGTATGAGCTGGATCCTGCAGAGTGTGTTTTCCTCGATGACAGATTAGACAACTGCGAGGCAGCGCGTGAGTGTGGTATGAATGCTGTGCAGGTGACAGATCACGAAACAGCAGTAGAGGGGCTTGAGAAGCTTCTTAAGTAATTAATACTGAAAATAAAAAAGGAAAGGCTGGTTTTGAAACACACAGCTTTTCCTTTTTTTATAATTACTTATTTTTAGTATATAGTGGCTCTATTTCAGTCTTAATAAGATGCTTTAAGAAGATGAAGCAGAGGGATGCAGATGCAACTTCTGCCAAGAGGAAGCACCACCAAACTTTTGAAAGTCCAAAGAAAAACGCAAATACAAATGCTGACGGAAGCAATACCACAAGCTGTCGTGAGACAGATACTATAAGTGCAAGTACACCGTGTCCGAGAGCCTGGAAAGTTGAGATGCACACTATTGAAAATGCAGCGATCATAAAGTGGAATGATATGATCCTCAATGCATTTACACCGATAGCGGTCATGTTGTCAGATGCACTAAAGAGGCTCAGAAGCTGTGCAGGCACTGTCCAGAAGAGTATGACTCCAACAGCCATAAGAGCAAGTGCGGTCTTGAAACCGAGTATAAACGTTTCCTTGATACGGTCAGGCTTAACTGCTCCATAATTGTAAGCAATGATAGGAAGCAAGCCATTATTAAGACCCATGACAGGCATGAAAATGAAGCTCTGAAGCTTATAGTACGCACCAAATACCGCAACCGCAGTATCTGAGAAACGGCCAAGGATCTTGTTCATACCAAAATTCATGATAGAGCTTACTGCCATCATTACTATAGAAGGAAGTCCGATCTGATATATACTTCCTACGACACTCCATGAGAAAGGATGTTCCTTAAAGGATATCTTAATCTCTTTATTTTTGTGGATATTCATAAATATGGCAATGATAGCGGCAATCGTCTGGCCTGTGACTGTAGCGAGCGCTGCACCTGCAACTTCAAGTCTTGGAAAACCAAAAAGACCAAAGATCATGATAGGATCGAGAATGATATTTGCTATAGCACCGATCATCTGTGTGATCATTGAAAGTTTTGTCTTACCGGTAGACTGCAGCAGCTTTTCCATCAGCGCCTGTATGAATAGTCCGAAGCAAAGACCGCCAACTATTCTCGCATAATCGATTCCATACTTTACGATGGTCTCGTTATCAGTGAAAAAGCGGAAAAATGGAGCACTGAAGACAAGGCAGATGATCGCGAAGATTATTGATGTAACGACAGATATGATTATACCATTTGTAGAAACATCGTTAGCTCTCTTATAATCCTTAGCACCCAGATATCTTGATACGAGTGCGTTTACGCCGACACCGGTACCGACCGAAAGTGCGATCATAAGATTCTGTATCGGGAAAGCGTATGAAACAGCGGAAAGAGCTTCTTCTGAAATCCTGCCTACAAAGATACTGTCAACGATGTTGTACAGAGCCTGCACAAGCATTGAAGTCATCATAGGTATCGAGATATCAAATAATAGCTTGTTGACGGGCATTACACCCATCTTGTTTTCTTTAATTTTTTCTGACATTCTTATTAACTCTCCTAGAATAAAATCACTATCTTATTAGAATAGCATTTTATGGAATTATATGCAAAAAAATCTTTACGAAATTTAAGATTGCCGAATATGTTTTTATGCAATGTGATGTGATATAATTTTTAACGATTGTATGTCTGTGAGGACATTCTATGCAATTAATTATTTGAAGTTTTTGAGGTGAATATTTTGAGTGAGGAAAGACCGGTAATAGAGGTCAAAAATCTATATAAGATATTCAAGCTTGGCGAGCAGAAAGTAAGGGCTTTAAATGGAGTAAGCTTCACTGTTAATAAGGGTGAGTTTGTCGCCATTGTCGGCACGAGTGGATCGGGAAAGTCGACTTTGCTGAATATGCTGGCAGGACTGGAGGGTCCGACAAAGGGCAGTGTTCGCGTAGCAGGTGAGAATATTGAAAAATATAATGAGCGTCAGTTAGTTAAGTACAGGCGGGATCATGTTGGCTTTATCTTTCAGGCATATAATCTTATGCCTACGCTCAACGCTATTGAAAATGTGGCCCTGCCGCTGACTTTCAGAGGTGTTGACAAATCTTTGAGAGAGAAAAAGGCAGTCAAGGCATTAAAGCTTGTAGGACTTAAGAAATATATGGATCACAGGCCTACAGAAATGTCCGGTGGTCAGCAGCAGAGAGTGGGTATTGCGAGGGCACTTGTGCTTGAGCCGGAGATCATTTTTGCTGATGAGCCGACTGGAAACCTTGATTCTGTCACAACGGAAGAAATACTTCATCTGCTGCAGGATCTTGTGAGGCGCAAAGCCACTACGCTTGTCATGGTCACACATGACAATTATCTTGCTTCTTTTGCGGACAGGAGGATACGCATAAAGGATGGCAAGATCATAGCAGATGAGAGGAATGGAGAGTTACAGGAAAATGTTTAAGTTGAAAAAAGGATTGTTAGTTATTGGAATGGGGCTTTCATTATGCTGTGCCGTATCTTTGTGTGCAACCGAGAGAGTGTGTGCGGCAGTGAGTGATGATGATCTTGTCGATGATACTGACAGGCCCTATGAAATAGTATATGAAAATTCATCAGATAGCAGCAGCTCGTCATCAGATTCGGATGATGATGATAAGAAATCATCCGGAAGAGATGAGTATGACGCAGCAACTTCAACCGACAAGTTTATCGTTCCTGCGGCTACATGGGTGACTCCGACATGTAAATATGGAGAGGGCGTGTTTGTAGTCCTTCCTATTACAAATATGTTTAAGTACAACATCAAAAATGTCGTTGTAACACCTGTAATATCTGCAAAAACAGATGAGTTTCCATTTGAGATCGATTCTACAGGATTTACGCAAAAAATAGATACACTTTTAGGCTATGCAGCTGAGCCGGACAGAAATAAGCGTGCGCAGAATTGTGTCTGGGCTTTTAGAACCAGAGAAAATGTAAAGACAGGATACTATAAGCTTGATTTTACGGTTACGTATGATAATCCTGTAAATAATATCGAGAGCTGCACGATCTCTACTTATGTAAGGACAGTTGGTCAGGCAAAGTATGGCACAACGGATGGTACTGAGGAAAATGCCAAGAAGTCTACACCTCGTATAATTGTAAAAGGCTTTACTACAATTCCGGCAGAAGTGCAGGCAGGAGAGAATTTCGTACTTAATCTCACGATTCAAAACACATCTAAGCAGACGGCTGTCAACAATATGCAGCTTGATCTGACGGGTATTGTCGCAGGAAAGGATGAAGCGAGCTCCTATGCGGCATTTTTGCCTACTTCCGGAGCAAACAGCTTCTATGTAGAATCAATACCGGCGGGCGGCACCAAAGAGCTTTCTATGGAGTTTAGCGCAAAGTCAGACCTCGAGCAAAAGCCGTATGTAATGAGCATTAAGATGCAGTATGAGGATGAGCTGGCAAATCCGTATGAAGGTGAAGCAAGCGTATCTATACCGGTCCATCAGGTGGCAAAGTTTGATATGTCAACGCCGGATATACAGCCGTCATCGATTAATGTCGGTGAGCAGTCAAATGTCATGTTTAGTATTTACAATACCGGCAAGACAAAGCTTTACAATGTTTCTGTAAGTGTAAATGCCCCAAGTCTTGAGCCTGCACTTGCTTATGTTGGCGGTATCGAGTCGGGCGGCACAGGAAATGTGGACATGATGCTCACAGGTATTGCACCGACAGATAATGATGGCTCGGTCGATATGATCATTTCTTATGAGGATGAGGCAGGTAATGCCACACTTACAACAAAGACGATCAATTTATTTGTAACTGAGGGAATGGATGACAGCTACAACGGTGATGCGGACTTTGGAGACATGGACGATACAGGTATGGGTATGCCGATGTGGCAAAAGGTACTTATAGGTGTTGGCGGAGCTGTTTTATTGTTGATAATTGTGATACTTATACTGCGTCATAGGAAAAAGAGGCTCAAAAAGCTTGAAGAAGCAGAGCTTTCTAATCTTGATGATGAGGAAGATATAGACGATGAAAACGATTGATCTATTAAGGATGAGCTTTAGCTCACTTATGAAGAGAAAGCTACGGACTGTCCTAACGGTACTGGGTGTTATCATAGGTATCGCATCTATAGTTATCATGGTATCTTTGGGACTTGGTCTCAGGCAGCAGCAGATGGATATGATAGAAGAGTATGGCGGACTAAAGACGATTAATGTCCGAGAAGGTAATGGTGGTCAGTCTTATAGCAGCCAGGATTCATCAAATCTTGATAAAAAACTCGATGATAGTACGGTAGACCTTATCGGATCTTTGGATTATGTAGAGATGGCTTCACCGATACTTGAGTTTTCGGCTATTGCAAAGACCGGGGGATACACACTCAATATTTATAATGGATATGGTTATAAGCTTGATGCATTGAACTCGATGGATTGGCAGTTTGCAGAAGGCGAGATGCCTAAAGAAGGTGATCCGCTCAAGTTTATCTATGGAAATCTGATCTTGGAGAATTTTACAGATGCAAGGGATAATTATATCTATTATGATACGGGAGTGCTTCCGGATGTGGATCTTATGAAGGCTCCTATGTTTACAATATTTGACACTGATGCATATTATGCGTCACAGGGAAGTTCTGGCGAAATCAGCTTTGGCGATGCTGATGGAGGAGAGCAGGCGGCGCCCAAGACTCCGCCTAAGAAATATCTTATAGAGACGGCAGGAGTACTTTATGGAACAGGACCTGATGATTATCGCAACTACTCAAACAATGTTTATTGTGACCTGGATGCACTTATCCCACACTTAAAAAAGGTTTTCAAGGGAAAGGCTATACCGGGACAGCCAACCAAGAAAAATGGTTCTCCGTACAAGACAATTTATTATTCTGAAATCATGGTACGTGTTGATAAGGTCGACAATGTCAAGGAAGTTCAAAAGACCATCCAGGACATGGGATATGAAGCCAACAGTAATAATGAATGGATTGAAGAAACTAAGAAAACTTCTCAACAGCAGCAGGCAATGCTCGGCGGTATAGGTGCAGTCGCATTGCTGGTCGCTGCTATCGGTATTGCAAATACCATGATGATGTCTATCTATGAGCGTACCAAAGAGATAGGTATCATGAAGGTTCTCGGTTGCGATATGGGAGATATAAGGTCTCTTTTCCTTATAGAAGCAGCGCTGATCGGCTTTATCGGCGGAGTCGTGGGAGACATACTCAGCTTCGCAGTTTCAATGATAATAAACGCAGTTACAGGATCAAAGACATCGCTTATCCCAATTTGGCTCTACGCAGTAGGACTTGGATTTGCAGTGTTTGTAGGTGTCGCTGCAGGATTCTTCCCATCAAAACGAGCAATGGAGCTTAGTCCGTTGTCGGCGATAAGAAATGAATAAAGATTTCCCACTTGTCATTGAAACTCAAAACAAATATAATTATATGGTATAAAAGTTAAAGGATACCAATTGGATAAGACTTTTGACCCTGGTATCACTATATTTGTTGAAAGGCGGACAAGATGGGAAACTTGGTATACGAAAAGCTCTGCAGGTGTTATGAGCAGGTGAGGAGCATGACAGATTTTGAGCCTGAGGTTGCGTTGACTCTTGGTTCAGGACTTGGTGACTTTGCCAAAAACATTAAGGTTGAAGGTGAGATTGACTATCACGATATCGAGGGATTCCCTGTTTCAACGGCTCCCGGACACGACGGACGTTTTATATATGGCTATCTTGGCAACAAAAAGATCATCTGTATGAAGGGACGTGTGCATCATTATGAAGGCTATCCTATTTCGGATGTAGTTCTTCCAGCACGTCTCATGCATATGATGGGAGCCAAGGTGCTTTTTCTTACTAACGCTTCTGGAGGCATTAATCCACTGTTCAGAGTGGGTGATCTTATGATGCTTACAGATCACATTTCTTCATTTGTTCCCAATCCTCTTGTTGGAGAGAATATTTCTGAGCTTGGCGTGAGATTTCCGGATATGACACAGACTTATGATCCACAACTCTGCGAGATGATCAAAGAAGCCGCGAGCGAGGCTATGATCACTTTGAGAGAAGGAGTATATCTTCAGACTTCCGGACCGTCTTATGAAACTCCTGCTGAGATCAGGGCTTATAGGACGCTCGGGGCCGATGCAGTCGGTATGAGTACCGCTGTTGAAGCGACAGCTGCTCATCATGCAGGTATGAGAGTCTGCGCTGTTTCATGTATATCAAATATGGCGGCAGGCATTGCCGATCATAAGCTTTCCGAGCAGGAAGTATTTGATGCGGGAAAGATGTCGGCACCGAAGTTCAAAGAACTGGTTATCAGGTCAATTTCAAAATTCTAATTGGCATAGGAGATAGAATATGAATATAAGATTTTGCAATGCAAGGATACTCACCATGGCCGATGGTATGAATATCATCGAAAATGGTGAGCTTCATGTACGAGGAGACAAGATTACATATATTGGTTCTACTGAGAAGAGAGAAAATCTGACTCGTCAGTGGGATAAAACGATTGACCTCAAAGGCAATCTTATAATGCCTGGTTTCAAGAATTGTCATACTCACTCAGGCATGACATTCCTTAGATCCAGAGCTGATGACCTCAAGCTTCAGGACTGGCTCTTTAATGAGGTATTTCCTCTGGAGGCTAAGCTTACAGATGAGGATATATACTATTGCACAAAGCTTGCAATCTTGGAATATCTTACAAGTGGTGTGACTGCCATATGTGATATGTATCTTTCACCAAAGGCTATAGCCAAAGCTACTGAGCAGCTTGGCATGCGCTGTGTGCAGTGCGGAGCTTTGAGCGGCGATGTTGGTGAGGGAAAAGTCGAGAAGATGCGTGAGCTTTATAATAGCTTAAACGGCAAGCATCCACTTACATCGTACAGATTGGGTATTCACGCTGAGTATACCAATACTAAGGCAAATCTTGAAGAAATGGCAAAGCTTGTTGATGAGCTTAAGGCGCCTGTATATCTGCATAATTCAGAGACAGCAAGAGAAGTGGAAGAGTGTAAGGAAAGGTATGGCATGACTCCTACTGCTTTCCTTGATTCACTTGGCATGTTTAACTACGGCGGAGTATCTTTCCATGGTGTACATGTAACAGATGAAGATATGGATATCATGAAAAAGCATAATATGTCTGTTATTACAAATCCGGCATCAAATGTTAAGCTTGCAAGTGGTATCGCACCTATAGAAAGATACCTTGAAAAGGGTATCAATATCGGTATTGGTACAGATGGCCCTGCAAGCAACAACTGTCTTGATATGTTCAGAGAGATGTTCCTTGTAACCGGTCTTGCAAAGCTCAGAGAGAATAATGCTGCAGCTGTTGATGCGTACAGGGTTTTAGAAATGGCTACGGTTAATGGCGCAAGAGCTATCGGACTTGATGATTCTGATGTGCTTGCACCTGGCAAAAATGCTGACCTTATTGTTATTGACCTGCATCAGCCAAATATGCAGCCTATCAATAATATCGTGAAGAATATCGTATACTCCGGTTCTAAGTCTAATGTAAAAATGACTATGATAGCCGGAAAGATTCTCTATGAGAACGGCAGATTCCATGTAGGTGAAGATGAAGATGCAATCTACAGGGATGCACAGAACGTAATAGACAAAATGTAAGGGTGGAATAAGATAACTTATGGATTCATATACGGTGCTTTTTATCGCAGCTGCCCTGCTTATATTTGTTTTGATCAAGGGTATCACGGATGATAAAAAGCGTGAAGCTAAACTTGAAAAGAAGCTTCGGGATAATTATGGAAAAGCTTTCAAGCGTGAATATGATGCGCTTGAGTATGATCTGATCTCACATTATTTTAAGAACAAAGGCACTGAGGAGTCTGGTGTGATCGATGACATCACCTGGAATGATCTGGATATGGATAATTTCTACATGTCTATGAACTACACCTTATCCCAGACAGGAGAAGAGTATCTGTTTGACATGCTTCACCGTCCATCTACTGACAAGGGTGTTCTTGAGGAGAGAGGGCGTGTCATCAGGTTTTTTGATGAAAATCCGGAAGTAAGAATCAAGTGTCAGAAGGCTTTTGCAGCGATGGGGCGCACTAAGAAGTATTCGCTGACCGACTACATGAAGCGGCTTAATGATATTCGGGAAGAAAATAATCTGCTTCATTTGAGCTGTGTGTTATTGGGGCTTGTGGCTATTTCAATGATATTTATCAAAGCTCCGGTAGGATTTGTGCTGATGCTTATCGCGACAGCCTTCAATGTTGCTACATATTTTAAAAGAAAAGGCGAGATAGATCCTTATATCATTTGCTTTGCCTACATCGTGCGCACGATAAGAGAGAGCAAGGCACTTTTGGAGGTTGATTCGTCTGAATTATCTGATTATACAGATAAGTTAAGAAAACTGCTCGGAAATCTGGGCTCTTTAAATAAGAGTGTTTTCTGGCTTGTTTCCGGACGTAATCTTACGGGAAGTATCATGGAGCTTCCTCTTGATTATATCAGGATATTTTTCCATCTCGATCTCATCAGATTTAATGAGATGCTAAGAGATATCAAGCATCATAGAGACGATATTTACTCACTGATAGAGACAGTTGGATTCCTTGACAGCGCTATTGCAATCGGTCATTTCAGGCATACCATTGGATATTATACTGAGCCTGTTTTTGACGAAGGCGAGGATACGCACCTTAATATAGAGGGACTGTTTCATCCGTTGCTATTAAAGCCGGTTTCTTGCAATATTTCTGCTGACAGGGGCGTGCTTGTGACAGGCTCAAATGCTTCCGGAAAATCCACTTTCCTTAAGAGTGCAGCTTTGGCTGTGCTTATGGCTGAAACTATTTTTACAGTTGCAGCGAAGAAATGTGATCTTAGCTTTTTTGAGATTTATTCTTCAATGTCAATAAGAGACAGCTTAAGTGCCGGTGACAGCTACTACATGGCTGAGATACGTGCGATGAAGCGTATAATGGATGCAGCAAAGGCTAAAAAAGATGTTGCACTTATCTGCTTTGTGGATGAGATACTCAGAGGTACAAATACAGTAGAGAGGATTGCAGCAAGCTCACATTTACTTAAGTCACTTTCAAGTGACAAGGTTCTCACATTTGCTGCGACACATGACTACGAGCTTACATATATGCTTGAGTCTTATATGGATAACTATCATTTTTCAGAGACTATTGTTGACGGCAACATTACCTTTGACTATGAATTGCTTGAAGGAAGAGCTGAGTCGAGGGATGCTATCAGGCTTTTGGATATGATAGGATATGATGCAGCTATTACGGAGGCTGCATTTGAAACAAGTAATAAATTTATTGAAACAGGAGTATGGCCTAAGATATGAAAGTAACACTGTTTTCTGATGGCTCATCAAGAGGAAACCCGGGACCGGGAGGATACGGTACTATACTGCGATATATAGACGCAAAGGGAACTGTGCATGAAAGAGAGTTTTCGGGTGGAGAAAAAGAGACTACAAACAATCGTATGGAGCTCATGGGAGTTATCATCGGTCTTGAAGCGCTGTTGAAGCCATGTGATGTGGAAGTGATCACGGATTCACAATACGTAGTCAAAGCTTTTACGGATCATTGGATAGATGGTTGGATCAAGCGTGGATGGAAGACGGCTTCAAAGGAGCCTGTTAAAAACAGGGAGCTCTGGGAGCGACTGCTGAAAGCAAAAGAGCCACATAATGTCAGCTTTACGTGGGTAAAGGGGCATGCCGGCCATCCGGAAAATGAAAGATGTGATGCGCTTGCGACAGCAGCGGCTGATGCGCAATAAGAATTTGCAACAAAAAAGTCATATGACCACTAGAATATAAATAGTGGGCATATGACTTTTTCACACGATTTAATTATCTGCTTACGATTATCCTATGGCTTTTTTTACTGCTTCAAGAACACGATCTGCCTGGAAAGGCTTTACGATGAAGTCCTTGGCACCAGCCTGAATAGCCTGGATAACCATAGCCTGCTGACCCATGGCAGAGCACATAACGCACTTAGCTGAAGGGTCAAAAGCTTTGATCTGCTTTAAGGCCTCGATACCATCAAGGTTTGGCATAGTAATATCGAGTGTGACAAGGTCTGGCTTAGGATTAAGCTCCTTATATTTTGCAACAGCCTTCTCACCATCTTCGGCTTCACCAGCAACGGTGTATCCGTTTTTTGTTAAGATGTCCTTAAGCATCATTCTCATAAATGCCGCATCATCAACAATCATTACACTGCTCATAGAGTTTATTTTCCTTTCTTGATTAATTACGAATTACTCTTTTTAGAAATTATAACAGTCGTTTAAGAAACTTTCAATGATACCCATCGAAGTTTTACAGAAGTTTAATAATCGTGAAAAACAGTGCATTTAGAGGGGTACATACCCTCTCGAAACACCACATTGTACGAAATTTTGAACGATGAAAATCTTAAAAGTTTATAAAAAGTTTATTGATGTATTATAATATATACAATGTTTGTCTGATTTCATCAGTTTCTGGATTTTTTTCAGTTCAATCCCATTTCGAAGATTTTCACACTTGAGATTGCATACCTTAAAAAATATAATTTATAGTAAGCGCATTTGGAAAACGCATTTTTTGTTTATTTTAAATATGGGTATTACACTATAAAAAAAAATAGTATAAAATACATAACGCTATTAATTTTTACAGGAGGAATTATATGAACAACGTTGTTAGTACTTTGCTTAAAAGCGTGCGTCAGTATAAGAAAGAATCATTACTTGCGCCGCTTTTTGTTGCATTTGAAGTTGTACTGGAATGTGCAATGCCGCTGGCAATGGCGGAACTGATCGATAAGATGACAGGAGATTCAATGACTGAGATAGTCAAGCTTGGAGTGATCCTTGTCATAATGGCTATGATCTCACTTCTGTGTGGTGCGTATGCAGGCCGGTTTGCGGCTGTGGCTTCCACCGGCTTTGCTAAAAATATCAGACAGGACCTCTTTTTCAAGATTCAGGATTTTGCATTTTCTGATATTGATAAGTTTTCTACATCATCGCTTGTTACACGACTTACAACAGATGTAACAAATGTTCAGAATGCATATCAGATGGTTATCCGTCTTGCAGTCAGAACTCCTCTTATGATAATTTTCTCAGTCATAATGAGTATTTCTGTAAATTTCCAGATGTCAATGATCTTTTTGGGAATGATACCTCTGCTCGCGCTCATTCTTTTCAGCATAATATTTACAGTCATGCCTATTTTTAAGCGCATATTTAAGAAATATGATGCACTTAACAATTCCGTGCAGGAAAATATTTCCGGAATCAGAGTAGTAAAGGCCTTTGTAAGGGAAGATTTTGAGAAAACTAAGTTTTTAAAGGCATCTGAAGATGTAAGAGAAAACTTTACAATGGCTGAAAAGATCCTTGCGTTTAATAACCCATCAATGGTTCTTTTCATCTGCCTTTCTATGATGCTTATAAGCTATTTTGGAGCACGTATGATCATCACTACGGGAGGATCTGCCCTTTCAACAGGTGAGCTTTCATCACTTATTACTTATGGCATCCAGATCCTGCTTGCTATAATGATGCTTTCAATGGTATTTGTAATGACTTCTCTTGCTGTTGAGTCATCTGAGCGTATTGTTGAAGTACTCAATCATGAGAGCTCACTTACTTCTCCGGCAAATGGAGTTATGGAAGTAAAGGATGGAAGTATCAGCTTCAAAAATGTTGCATTTAAATATTCTGAAAAGAGTCATAAAAATGCTCTTGAGAATATCAACCTTGATATTGAATCAGGTCAGACTATTGGTATCATCGGTGGTACAGGTTCATCAAAGACATCACTTATCCAGCTTATCTCAAGACTTTATGATGTTACAGAAGGTACGCTGGAAGTTGGCGGAGTAAATGTCAAGGATTACGACCTCAATGTGCTCAGAGATTCAGTGGCAGTAGTACTTCAGAAAAATGTCCTTTTCTCAGGTACGATCAAAGAAAACCTCAGATGGGGCAAAAAAGATGCTACTGATGCTGAGATAGAGCATGTTTGTAAGCTTGCTCAGGCAGATGAGTTTGTACAGCAGTTCCCGGATAAGTATGATACTTATATCGAGCAGGGTGGTACAAATGTATCCGGTGGACAGAAACAGAGACTTTGTATTGCAAGAGCACTCTTAAAAAAGCCTAAGGTACTCATACTTGATGACTCTACATCTGCTGTTGATACAAAGACAGATGCTCTTATCAGAAAAGCTTTCCGCGAGGAGATACCTGCTACAACAAAGATCATTATCGCACAGAGAACTTCTTCTATAGAAGATGCTGATGTGATATTGGTGCTTGATGACGGTAAGATCGTTGAAAAGGGCAATCATGCTGAGCTTATGGCTCATAATGGCATTTATAGAGAAATCTATGATTCACAGAATAAGACTAAGGAGGAAGACTGATGAATAGTGGAATTAAAAAGGGAACCTTCTCAAGACTTATAAAATACATTTTAGATCACTATAAGGGCAGAATTATAATAGTAGTCTGCGGTATCATTATCAGCTCGCTTGCATCTGCATCAGCTACTTTCTTTTTACAGAGGCTTATTGATGAATGTATCACACCGGGCCTGACTTTAGGACTTGACGCTGTATGGGGCAAGATGATGGTCATCCTTACGATCATGGGATGTATCTATCTTTTGGGTGTTATAGGCTCTGCTACATACACAAGGATAATGGCAACTGTAACCCAGGGCACACTTAAGAATCTTCGTGATGACATGTTTACAAAAATGGAAACACTTCCTATAAAGTATTTTGATACACATGCCCATGGCGATATGATGAGTACCTATACAAATGACGTAGATGCTATCAGACAGCTCATAGGACAGAGTTTACCGCTTGTTATACAGTCCTCGATATCAGTAGCTTCTATCGTATTTATGATGGTTTATTTCAGCATCCAGCTTACTTTGATAGTGGTTGTATTCAGCGTTTTGATGGTTACTGTATCAAAGAAGTTTGCCGGTGCGAGTGCAAAGTACATGGCTGCTCAGCAGAAATCGCTTGCTAAGGAAGAGGGCTTCATTGAGGAAATGATGGAAGGACAGAAGGTTATAAAGGTTTTCTGTCATGAAGAAGATAGTAAGGCTGATTTCATTAAGCTTAATGAGCAGCTTTTCCAGGATGGTGCTACAGCAAATAAGTACGGAAATATGCTCATGCCTATCCTTGGCAATATCGGTAACCTCATGTATGTCGTGATTGCGCTTATCGGTGCAGTTATGGTATTCATGGGTACGCAGAATTTTGGCCTTTCGGGTAAAGGCTTGGTGAGTGCCGGTATCATTATTTCTTTTCTTGGTATGGCTCGTCAGTTCTCACAGACTATCGGACAGACTTCTATGCAGGTAGCAATGATAGCTATGGGTATTGCCGGAGCAGGTCGTGTATTTGAGCTTATCGATCAGGATAGTGAGTCAGATGATGGATATGTTTCTTTGGTAAATGTCATAAAGGATGATGAAGGCAGGATCAGAGAGACAGAAAAGCATACAGGCATCTGGGCGTGGAGACATCCTCACAAGGCTGAAGGAACTGTTACTTACACAGAGCTTAAGGGTGATGTGGTTCTTGAGCATGTTGACTTTGGATATGATGAGAAGAAGCTTGTGCTCCATGATATCTCTCTTTATGCAAAGCCGGGACAGAAGATAGCATTCGTTGGTGCTACCGGAGCGGGTAAGACGACTATTACAAATCTTATCAACAGATTTTATGATATACCTGACGGAAAGATCAGATATGATGGCATTAATATAAATAAGATAAAGAAGCCGGAGCTTCGCCGTTCCCTTGGCATAGTATTGCAGGATGTAAATCTCTTTACAGGTACTGTAATGGAAAATATCAGATACGGTAATCTTGATGCTACAGACGAGGAATGTATCGCTGCAGCCAAGCTTGCCAATGCAGACAGCTTTATCAGACGTTTGCCGGATGGCTACGACACAATGCTCACAGCAAACGGCTCAAGCCTCTCACAGGGCCAGAGACAGCTAATATCTATTGCAAGAGCTGCAGTAGCAGATCCGCCGGTTATGATACTTGACGAGGCTACAAGCTCTATTGATACACGTACTGAGGCACTTGTGCAGAAGGGTATGGATAACCTTATGCATGGCAGGACTGTATTTGTAATAGCTCACAGGCTTTCAACAGTTAAAAACAGTGATGCTATCATGGTTCTTGATCATGGTAATATTATCGAAAGAGGCACACATGATGAGCTTATTGCCCAGAAGGGTACATATTATCAGCTCTATACAGGTGCTTTTGAACTTGAATAAACATTATATAAAAAGGCTGCGCTTCGGTGCAGTCTTTTTGCTTTTAGTAGATTATTTTTTAATAGCGCACAATTAAAAACTTAAAAATTCATAAACAGGCTTGTTGCACAACATATTATGCAGTTTTGATGGAATAAGTATGCTATAATTTCATTATAATTATAAAATAGTATACACAGATATACTATAATTACAAATAATCACGCAGGTTATGCAGGAACTATTGGTGAATTTGCAGAAAAGCACGACTTATTTGGGGGTAACAAGGATGGAACGAAAGCGTAAGGATGTCGGTATTTATTCATTGAAGACTACTGTTATTGTAGCAATGCTGTTGATCGCCATAATTGTGGCTTCTGTTTTGACAGGATTTTCAGCGTATAGCCAGATGGCATTGAATAAAGATCAGGCTGTAGCGTATAGAAATCAGCTGACTGAAGATATCTATACTGAGTTGAAAAATGAGACTCAGGAAGCTATGAGCATTGCCGAGTTTTATTATGAAAAGTCTCAGGCAGGTGAGATGTCTTTAGAAGACGCAAAGACCGCAGCTGCCAATATTATAAGAGAACTTAAATATAATGATGGTGCCGGATATTTTTGGGTTGATACTACTGAAGGTATAAATGTTGTTTTGCTTGGCCGTGATACAGAGGGACAGTCCAGATGGGACGCTTCTTATGTAGATGAAAAAGATGGAACAACAAGATATTATATCCAGGAAATGATCAAAAATGGTATGCAGGAGGGCGGCGGATATACAGAGCTTATGTTTGCTAAGCCAAATGAAACTACACCATTACCAAAGGTTAACTATACTGCATACTATGAGCCATTTGGCTGGGTAATGGGTACAGGTGTATGGGTTGACTATATTGAAGGTATCGTTGCTGAATACAATGATCATGCGAATGCGGCGCTCAGAAACAGCATTACAAAATCCGTAGCATGCATGCTTGTGATGATGGTAATTATAGTATTTTTCTCACTTTATCTTGGAAACAGAATATCATTCCCAATCAAGTTTATTGCTGAGAAGGTGGATGATATGGCTTCGGGAGACTTTACCAGCTTTGATTCCACTGATCTTATAAATAGGATAGCTAAGCATAAGAATGAGCTCGGTGTTATCGGTACGGCGGTTGTTGAGCTCCACAATAATATCAGAAATCTTATGGGCACGATCAATGATACTACATCTTATGTAGCTTCAGCTTCTGAGGAGCTTACGGCAAATGCACAGCAGTCTGCTGATGCAAGTGAACTTGTTGCACAGTCAGTTGTAAATGTGGCTTCAGCATGTACTGAGTCATCAGAGGCAGCAGCCACAGCAAGTACAGAAGCAAGTGACTTTATGGCAAAGGTTGCAGATTTTAACGACGCTATTGGTGATATTTCTAAAAAGATCAGAGGCACTAATGATGCAGCATCCAGAGGAAGCGCAGATATTGATGATGCTACCCGTCAGATGAATATTATTGAGAAGTCCATATCCAGTACAGCTGTTGTCGTACAGGGGCTTGGAGAGCAGGTTCAGACGATTGGTACTATCGTAGATGCTATCTCTGAGATCGCAGATCAGACCAACCTCTTGTCACTTAACGCTTCTATAGAGGCAGCAAGAGCAGGTGAGGCCGGCAAGGGCTTTGCAGTAGTTGCTGATGAGATCAGAAAGCTTGCGGATCAGTCAAATGAAGCTGCCGGCAAGATCACAGAGCTTATTGGTGGTATTCAGGATAAGTCCAATCAGGCTGTTGATGCAATGAAACTCGGACTTGAAAATGTACGTACAGGTTCCGATATCGTTGAAAATGCAGGACATACATTTGGTCAGATCGTTGACATGGTATCAGAAGTATCTACAAATTCTGATAAGATTTCAGTACTTGCATCTAACTTTAAGGATAGTGCACAGAGCATTTCTGAAGCGATCGAAACTATGGATCAGAAGAGCCGTGGTGTTGCTGAGGAGACAGAGAATGTATCTGCAGCATCTGAGCAGCAGACAGCATCAATGCATGAGATCGCTGATGCATCAGATAAACTTGCGGAGACAGCTCAGGAACTTCAGAGTGCGGTGGTTGTATTTAAGCTTTGATAAATGGAGGTTTTTTGATGAGACCTACTTATGATAAGAAGATGAACCAGCAGGTCATTGAAGCAATCTATGACGGACGATTTCTTGATTTCCTTCAGGAAAGAGGAATAGAATTTTCCAAGCAGGAGCTTATTGTTATAATATCAGAGCTTTACAAGGCGTATGATACTACAGCTTCAATGGTCATCGATAAGAATATTAAAGAGGAAATCTTTAAGGAAATGCTTATAAATCTTGAAACTTATCTCGATGATGGGACATGATATCAAGCCCCCGTGTGTGATGCGCGGGGGTTTTTCTATGTGCTAGAATATGATATAATCATTTGATAAGACTAAAAATTTAGATAGGAGAGTATTATTACTTATGCAAACAAGAAATCGTCGAGTGGTTGAGCATGAAAATCCACTTGTGGCCTGCATTAAATATATGGTGGCTATCTATTTGTTTCTGTTCTTCGTTATTTACCCATTGTATTATGAGAGAAAATATTACAACATGGGCGAGGCAAAATGGAAATTTTTCCGTGGAATGACTTTCTATGTCAAGCCTGCTTTTTTTAGAGGGATGTGGTTCCCAAGTCTTTTGGTACTTATAGCTGTCTTTGCTTTGATCCATCTGATATATAAAATGGTAAAAAAGGAGATGGCAGGTTTTAGTTTTTCGAAAACGTCTGTGACTGACAGATTTATGCTTCTTTACCTTATAATAGTTTTAGTTTCAGCGATGCTTTCACCATTAAAGATGAACATTCTGCAGGCATCTGATCTTGATATTTCGGAAAGTGCAAATCTTTATTGGGGTTATCCCGGCTGGCATATGGGCTTGTTTGCTCAGATCGCGTTTGTGGCGTTATATTTTGTTATTTCGAGATACTGGCACTTTGATAAGATGTGGGCATGCGTATATATTGGTGTTTCAGGTGCGGTATATTTGCTGGCGGCACTTACACAATTTAGGATCGATCCGCTGAATATGTTTGATGGACAGCCAATAAATCCGGATGGTGATATTTATTTCCTTTCTACAATTGGTCAGTCATCGTGGTATTCAAGCTATCTTTGCTGTCTGTTTCCAATCGGATTGGCTGTATTTTGGCATTCAAAGGATATAAGATACAGGATCGCTGCAGCAATCTACAGTGTTGTTGCATGGGCATCTTTTGTTACAGAGAGTTCTGACAGTGCAGTATTTACGGGAGTAGCAGTAGTTCTTGTTCTTTTGTATTTTTCACTTAAAGATAATTTCTATTTTGTGAGATTTTGGGAGACAATGCTTCTTACACTGTGTACTTTCAAGGTTGTAGGTCTTTTACAGGTTGCTTTTCCTGAAAACGCAGTTGACACGGGTGCCATCATGAAATTTGTAACACAGAGTGTCCCGATGCTTATACTGACAATAGTTGTAGCTGTGATCTATTTAGCAGTTAGAAAGCTAAATAATGATGAGAAGCTTGATGTTTCAAAATTAAGATGGCTTTTTGGAGCTTCAGTTACTATTTGTATTCTTGGTTTTGTTGGGTTTGTAATATTTGTATATTTAAATACGATGGGAAAACTCCCTGAAAAGTATCTGGTAGATAATATTTATTTTAAATGGAGTCTTTATTGGGGTAACTTCAGAGGAGGCGACTGGTCAGCCACTGTGTTGTCTATAAGAGACAGCTTTAAGGACAATCCGTTAGTTACATTGTTTGGTGCTGGTCCTGATCTTATTTATAGACTGGTTTATGCTTATCATAAAGATATTTTGGATGCGATTGATGAAAATCTTGTAATGGCATGTGCGCACAATGAGTTTCTGAATCAGTTTGGAACTACTGGTATTTTTGGCGGCATCGCTTACCTTGGTATCTTTGTTGCATCTATAAAGGAGTTATCTGTATCTGAAAAGAACAGACCATACCTTGTTGGAATCGTTATGTGTGTTGCATCATACGTACTTCATAATCTGTACTGCTATCAGCAGATAATCTGTACACCACTTATTTTCATACTTATGGGAATGGGAGAGTGGATCAGAAAGAACGAGATAGAAGAATAAGAAAAATAAAAGCTCCGTCGCAGATGCGACGGAGCTTTTTAATACTATTAAGCAAGTGAAGCTGTGATGATTGCCATTGAGTAAACCTCAAGTGCATTACAGCCACGGGAAAGGTCATTGATCGGAGCGTTAAGTCCAAGAAGGATAGGACCATAAGCTTCGAAGTTGCCCATTCTCTGAGCAATCTTATAACCAAGGTTACCAGCGTTGATATCTGGGAAAATAAATGTGTTGGCATGTCCTGCAACCTTTGAGCCAGGAGCCTTCTGCTTAGCAACGCGTGGAGCAACGGCAGCATCAAACTGAAGCTCACCATCGATAGGAATCTCTGGATACTTCTCCTGAGCCTTTCTTGTTGCGTTCTGCATCTTTGTAACAGAATCATCTTTTGCAGATCCCTTTGTTGAGAATGAAAGGAATGCAACCTTTGGATCGATACCAAATCTCTGAGCACAGTTTACTGTCTCTCCACAGATCTCAACGAGCTCATCCTCGTTAGGATTGATGTTGATACCGCAGTCAGCCATAGCGATAACTTCGTTGTCCCCGGTAGCTGATGGACGAACAAGAATGAAGCAAGAAGAAACGATTGTGTTTTCTGGCTTAGTCTTGATGATCTGAAGAGCTGGACGAACTGTATCAGCAGTTGAGTATGTAGCTCCACCTAAAAGACAGTCACCAACGCCCATCTTTACAAGCATTGTACCAAAGTAGTTTGTCTGCTTAAGCATTGGGATAGCCTTCTCTGGTGTCATTCCCTTGCTCTTTCTGAGCTCGCAGAACTGCTCAACCATTTCATCAAATTTATCATAGTTATCAGGGTCGATTATCTGCGCACCTCTGATATTGTAACCAGCACTTTCTGCAGCCTTGTTGATCTCTTCCTCACTACCAAGAAGAATAGGCTTAAGAAAACTTGAAGCAAGAAGACGTGATGCAGCCTCGAGAATTCTAGGATCAGAACCCTCCGGGAATATGATCGTCTTTGGACTTGCCTTCAATTTATCAATCATTTCACCAAAACCGTACATGTTTTTTCCTCCTTTTATTGACGGGTATATTTTGTACAATAAAGTAAGCGCCTCTGAGTTCCATTTAAGTATATTATAACCTAATTTGAGATAAAAATAACAAGAAAATTGGGCAATTTAATGGAAATATATAGAAATTTTATTTTATTATTGCGCATACATGTATTTCGTATGCTATTATATGACATTTGAACAATTGATAATTTGATTTCAATCAAGAAAAGCACAAAAAACATTGACAAAAAAATAACTATATGGTATTATACTATATTTCACTAAATAGTAATCAAAATATTCATAAAATTATTTGGAATTGTGTATATAATTATGGTAAAATCGATTTAGGGGAGAGTTTTATGGAGGATATGTGTATGGGGTTAAATAAGTGGTCAATTATATGTCTGGCGGCCGCTGCAGCTCTTTCAGGAGGCTTGTGTTTTCCATTACATGTACACGCATCTCAAGGGAGTTATACCATTGGAAAGACCATTATTTTGTACTCATATGATACCAATGGGGATGAAAATGAATATAAGGCGATCAGCCAACATAAAAAAGAGCTTGAAAATAGCGGATATGATGTTATTTTGGTTGATGCCGGAGGATTTTTTGAGAGTGATGGGAATAGTGTACAAATACTGAATACCTATGGCTATGACCTTGCTATGCCATCAGGCAGTGATCTTTTGCAGGGAATCGATGTTTTTGAAAAAAATATGCGTATCTGCAGATCTTATTTATTATGCTCAAATATAAAGAAAAACGGGAGATATTTATATAAACCGAGACGTAAAATAACTTCTGCTTCCGGCAAAAAAATAGGATTTATTGGTATTTCACCTGTTGAAGATCTTCCGGAAGGCTATAGTGTACTTGAAGGTGATGAGCTTGATAAAGCTTTGCAGGATGATATAGGTGCACTTCGTCAGGGTGGTGTCGATGCTATATTTTTGATAGGCGAGGGGAGTGAGAGAGTTCAGGTAGTAGATGACACGATAGTAGAAAACGCAAAATCCGCTATCACGACAGACAGCGAAGATTACTCTGTTAGTGACAATGAAAAAATAGATAAGACAAAATCTGATACTATGACAGTCAGCGAAGATAACTCTGTCAGCGAGAATAATAAAAAAACAACTGCCTCCCTCTATGAAGTAATGAAAGGAGACAGTCTGTGGAAGATTTCTTATAAAATTTATGGTAAACAGCTAAAAAACCGTTGGGAGGAGATATTTAACCTAAATAAAAACAAGATAGCAAACCAGGAAATAATCTATTCCGGGCAGGAGTTTGAACTGCCACAATAATTGATATCACTCTATAGTGATGGTGTGATCGAGTATATACCGATTTTCACCTATCTGCTCAGCTGTTACGGAAATATTAGCCTTCGTTGCATCCGGGAAGTTTTCCATGACCGGTGAAAGCACTTTGTCGCGGACAAGATTGTTTTTGTAGGCTTCGTTCCATACATTGAATGCATTTTGACCTTCAATGGCACTGTAGATGTGATATGTTCCGGCACCTTTGCTCAGTATCTGGTCGTAGCAGTCCTTATAGTAAGTGTCGAGGTCTCGGATGATATCGTTTTCGCTCAATCCATAGTCTGACAGTGAAGATGTATTGTTGTCACTTGTTTTTTCATCCTCTGTGTCTTCCGGCTCAAGATTTCTGTATTTTTCACCGTTACATGGCGGAAGGTATACTGACAGGTCTGTACGCTTGTGGTCTTTACGGAAATCGTTGTCGGTCTTATTAAAGAATTCATAATTACATACTTTATCGCCATCTATATCATCCCATGTGACATCTACATTGTAGTATTCGTCATCGAGCTTGATGATATTCCAGGCATGTGCTTCTCCGGCATATCCTTCGCAGTAATAGCAAGGTATGCCGGCGTTTTGCATTATGTACTGGAAAGCTCTTGCGTAGCCTGCGCAAACAGTTTCACCATTTACAAGTGCACTGTAAGCTGACTGATTGAGAGGAGCCCTTAAATTGTATAGATTCTTTTCTGAAATTGCATAATGGGCAGCCTTCTCTTTATCGTAGTCGCTTGATGCATTATTGACTTTATCAAGGATTTCGCTTGCAGCATCATGGAAGTTTTTATCAGAGGCTGTAAAATTATTAGCAGTACTGTTGTACTCAAAATTGATCTCTATACAATTGCCTTTTGGACGGAAGCGGGCACTGTAGCCTGTCACGATCCAGTAAATAGAAGGGTGGTCGCATATCATAGCTTCAAAGGCATTGTTTAATTCATTGCGATTTATATTGTTTTCAATTGATTTGAAAACGGTGTTTTGCTCAAGTGCATTGGCATACATTTGCCGGTATAGATTCTGTGATTTTCCATTAAGCATATGATAGTAAGGATAATAAGTTGCATCAAAGTCAAAATCATCGCCTGTTGCGCCATATGAAAGCTCATCCTCAAGTTTGTCAGCTTCTTCGTCAGATATTGTTTCTTCTTTTGCAGCAATATCTTCGAGACCGGATTTGCCATCACCGGCATCAGGAACTTTAATGTCTTTTTCTGATGGTGCATCATATTCTGATTCTATATGCTTATCAAGTCCTTCGGGAATTTCAGATTCTTCAGAGCTTTCAGATTCTTCAGATTCTTCAGATTTTTCTGCGTCATCAGAGCTATCAGCGTCCTTGGAACTTTCAGATCCTTCGGAGACTTCCACGTCTTCAGAACTTTCAGGCGGTATAGAAGCATCCCCTTCTTCTGTAGCCAGCAAGCTCTGTATATTATCAGGAACAGTACTTACGGCAGCTGTATTTTCTTCTGCGCTTGGAAATGAGTCCTTATTCCACTCATTTAAATACATCAGACAGGCATATCCACCTCCAGCAAGCAAAGCAGCAATGCCTAAAACAATCAAAAGATTTGTTAATATGTTTTTCATTAAGTACCTCCATAAAAGTTTTGAAAACTCTCTATCATTATATCGGTATATTTGCTAAAATATTAAGTGACTAATTTGTATTTCAATTCTGCATTTCTTATTTGTTTTTTGGGGGAGATAATGCACTACATTTTAGAATATGATATATGTGCGCTTTTGGTCACGACGTTTTTGATTTTATTTGCGTACATAAAAAAGAATAATAAAAGCCGTCAGAACAGGATATTCTTAAATGTATGTATCCTATTTTGGTTTGCTACGATTTTTGACCTTGTAAGTTCCTATGCTGCCAATAATCCTATGTATTTTAAAATATGGCAGATGGAGCTGTTTAGTATGGGCTACCTTCTGGTACAAAATGTAGCTTTATACTGGGTTATCGTATATATTGCAGTTGTACTAAATCTGCATTACAGATGGAAAAAAAGCAGCTTTATAATTCTTTCTATCCCGATAATCATCGATGTAGCCATCATTCTTACAAATCCCATTCATCAGCAGGTTTTTTATTTTACACCAGATAAGATGTATTATCATGGCTATCTGATGAATGTACTGTATGCAGATGCTTTTGTGTATCTGATAACAGGTATTTTGCTGCTTATTAAATATCATGACGCTCTTGGAACGATTAAGCTTATTTCATTTATTCTGGTGTTTGTATTTAGCTGCATACCTGTAGGGTATCAGATGGTTAATAGTGAAGTGCTTATACAGCTCTTTTTTGAGTCGATGGCTCTTCTTGCTATACTTCTCGCAATGGAAAATGCTGATGAAGTAATTAATCCTATAACTAAAACATATAACAGATATGCTTTGCTGAATGATATTGAGACAAACCGAAAAAATGGTATCCATTATTCACTGATCTCTGTCAAGATAGCAAATTTCAGATATTATAATCAGACCCTTGGCGTTGTAAGAATGGCAAGGATGATAGGGTGTATTGCGGAGTGGTTTAATTCTGTATTTGATGACCCGCTTATTAATGTGTATTATGCTGAAAACGCGCGATTTGCGATACTTGTATATAATGAGAGAAGGGAAAGAATAAAAGAGATCACAGAAACGATTTTTAATCGATTTAATAAGAAGTGGAGCTGCAGTAATATAAAACTAAATTTGCCTGCAGAGATTGCAGTATTTAATGTCCCGAGAGACATTAAGGAATCTGAGCAGATCCTTTTAAATGTAGATACGCGTTTTGATACCAAACTTCAGGAGACAAAGATTATATATGGTGACAGCTCTACAGAGTCTTCAAGAAGAATTGCCATTGAGCAGGCTATCAGAAAGGCTATAGCCAAGAGGTCATTTTTAGTTTATTTTCAGCCTATTTGGGATGTGAAAAATGAAAAGATCCATTCTGCAGAAGCACTTGTAAGAATGATAGATGATGAACTTGGCTTCCTGCCGCCTGATGAATTTATATCGATAGCAGAGGAAAATGGCTCTATCATTGAGATCGGAGAGATCGTACTTGATAAAGTCTGTAGGTTTTATCAGGAGTATAACATGCAGAAGCTTGGGCTTGATTATATAGAGGTCAATCTGTCTGTGCTGCAGTGCCTGAGTGAGAATCTTGTTACAGATATTTGTGGAATACTTGATCAGGCGGGTATGCCTGCAATTCACATTAATCTTGAGGTTACAGAGTCTGCCATGATGAGTAACCATGACCTGTTTTTCCAAACGATCAATGAGCTTAAAGCAAAGGGATTTTCGTTTTCGCTTGATGACTATGGTACGGGTTATTCAAATATTTCTTATATTTTTGAGCTTCCTTTTGATCTTATCAAGATCGATAAAGGCCTTTTGTGGGCATCTGATACAAAGGCAAAGGCAAAAGCACTTTTGGAACATACGATACAGATGATGCATGCTATCGGACTTAAGGCTGTAGTAGAGGGAGCTGAGACAAAAGAGCATATAGAACTTTTGAAGAATCTTGAAACGGATTATATTCAGGGCTTTTATTTCTCAAAGCCGCTGCCGGTTGAAGACTTTGTAAAGTATTGTAAGAAAATCAACTGGAAGATAGAAGATTAAAGATGCATAAAAAGGAGGTGCCTGGATTGACCAGACACCTCTTTTATACATTAGATAGTATCGCTTCTCTTAATATAAGCCGGCTTGTCAGGTGTTCCTGCAATGTACTCAGTGTGAATGAGCTTAGCCCATTTATCAACTACAGTATTTTCAACTCTGACACCTGCTTTGATCGTAGAATAAGCAGCAATTACAGAATTCTTTACGATAGCACCCTTTTCTATAGTGACATTACGTCCGATAATGGAGTTCTCGATTTCACCTCCGATTATACAGCCATTGGAAACCATAGAATTGCATACCTTGGAAGACTCAAGGTATTTGGTAGGGCATGCATCGGTAGTCCTTGTATAGAAAGGCCAGCTTTCATCAGCAAAGATACTTTCTGACATATCTATATCAAGAAGCGCCATCGAAGCGTTATAATAATCATTGAAGCTTGTGAGTGCTGCAAAATATCCCTTATGAGGTGCAATTCTCACATTAAGCTCGTTGCGCTTTGCATGTATAATATTTGCAAGATAGTAGGCAGAAGAGATGCTCTTAGCTTCTTTTATAAGCTTGATGAAGAAATCTCTCTTCATGCAGTAGGTATCCATAAAGATCAGTTTTTCTTTTGTGTTACCCATATTGTAGCCTATTCCGGCAAACTCCTTGGTCTCTTTGTCAAGATTGATAGTGCAGCAGTTTCTATAAGCCTCTTTTGCATTGTTTACTTTATGGCAAAGAAGAGAAATGTCAGCACCGGACTCAATGTGTTCATCAATGAATTTGTTGAAATCCTGTCTGTAAACCATATAGCTTGGAGCGATCACAATGTAATCCTGATGAGCTCGCTCAAGTATTGCCAGATTCTCATAAAAATACGAAACATCGTTGTTGTAGATAGATGTAGAATCATTTTTATGGCTGAACAAAAGCTGTATCTTACCACGCTTAGAGTTGATATTGTAATGACGGCCTGATCCAATGTGCTCCACGATAGAGCGAGGCTGACCACCAACATATACCTGTATCCTGTCAATTCCACTGTTGCTCATATTTGAAATAGGGAAATCGATAACTCGAAATCTTCCCAAGAATGAGAAAGCACCGACAGGTCGATAATCCTGAAGTCCGTCAACATGTATGAAGTTGGCGGCAGGAGTAATAATTCCGAGAGCTTTATCTGACATATCAGTCACTTCCTTTCACGTTTTTAGCTACGAGAAGAATATCCTCGCTGTCTTTTTTGCCAACTTTCGTATTGGCGGCAATCTTGATATTTTCAGCAACTAAGGCACGATTAATAACAGCACCTTCGCCTACCTTTACGCCTGGCATGAGCACGCTGTCTATAACCTTAGCACCCTTACCAACGGTGGCACCTGTAAAAATAACGCTGTTTTTAACTTCACCATCAATACGTACACCCTGTGTAACGTAAGAATGGCTTATGCAAGCCTCTTTGCCAATATACTGAGGAAGGGAAGCGGCATCTTCTGTATAGATACGCCATGAAGGATCACCGAGATCAAGCTCGTTCTTGTCATCGAGAAGGTCCATATTTGCTTCCCAGAGAGAGTCGATAGTTCCAACATCTTTCCAATATCCCTTAAATTCATATGCGTAAAGAGACTTCTGTGTCTCAAGCATCTTAGGAATAAGATCATTACCAAAGTCATGACTTGACTCTGGATTTTTCATATCTTCTATGAGCAGCTTACGCATAAGCTTCCAGCTGAAGATATAGATACCCATTGACGCAAGGTTGCTCTTTGGATGCTCTGGCTTTTCTTCAAATTCTACAATACGTTTTTCACTATCAGTATTCATGATACCAAAACGGCTTGCTTCTTTCATAGGAACAGGACGAACTGCTATAGTAGCATCAGCACCCATTTCCTTATGGAATTTGAGCATCTTGTCATAGTCCATCTTATAAATGTGGTCACCTGAAAGAACCAAAAGATACTCTGGCTCGTAAGAATCAATAAAATCGATATTCTGTGAGATCGCATCAGCAGTTCCACGATATACATCGAGCTGCTCATCAGCCTTCTCACGAGGAGTAAGTACAAAGACACCGCTGCCGCGTGAGTCGAGTCCCCATCGACCGCCTGCTGCAACGTAACTGTTCAGAAGAACAGATTCGTATTGCGTGAGTACGCCTACAACGTCGATACCGCTGTTGGCACAGTTACTGAGTGGAAAGTCAATAATACGGTATTTTCCGCCGAAATATACCGCTGGCTTAGCTACTTTGTTGGTCAGGTCCTTCAAACGGCTTCCTCGTCCACCTGCCAATATCATTGCTAACATTTCGTTTTTAGCCATAGTGAGCATTACCTTTCTTGTTAAATATTTATCCAAACCCCTTTTTCGATAAAGTTGGATTTGTTTATATTGTATAATATATAATGCATTAAGTAAACATAAAGTTAAAAAAATGTGAAAAAATTTTTTCCTGTTTATAAGCAAACTATAAACAGGAAAATCTTGAAAACGTTTTAGAGTTGATTATATTTAATCTATCAGCCACCTAAGGCTATCATTTTCTCAATAGGTTTCAATGAACTTGATATTATTTCATCAGACAAGAAGATTTCTTCTCCACCACATCCCTTGACGCAGTTGTAAATATCACCAAGAGTTGTCAGCTTCATATTGTGGCACACAAGTTCTCGTGAAAGTGCATAAAACTTTTTATCAGGACATGAAAATTGAAGATGTTCAATTATGCTGTTCTCGGTTCCGATTATGAATTCTTTCTTATCAGATTTTTCTGCATAAGAGATTATACCGGTCGTACTTCCTACGTAGTCGGCAGATTCACAGATCTCAATGCGACATTCAGGGTGTACAAGGAGCTCTGCAGATGGATGGTTTTCCTTTGCGATTTCAACATCTGCCATTTGTACACGAAGGTGAGTAGGACAGCCGCCCTTTACAAAAATAAATTCCTTTTCCGGAAGGCTCTTTGCAACATATGCGCCAAGATTGCAGTCCGGGATAAATATAATCTTCTTTTCAGGTACTTTCTTTAAGATATCAACAGCAGAAGAAGATGTGACAATTATATCTGCAGAGCACTTTAGCTCAGCAGTAGTGTTGATGTAAGCTACTACGACAGCGTCGGGGTGCTTTTCCTTAAGCGCGGCTACGTCGAGTCGTGACATCTGATGTGCCATAGGGCAGTCGGCATCAGGGTTGGCAAGGATAACGTTTTTTTGCGGGGAGAGTGTCTTTACAGTCTCAGCCATAAAACGTACTCCGCACATGAGCATATTGTTTTCTTTGGCTTCGGCAGCTTTTTTACTAAGCGCAAATGAGTCACCGACAAAATCAGCAACTTCCCATATATTGTGACTCTGGTATGCATGAGCAAGTATGCAAATATCCTTTTCTTTCTTTAAGCGTATGATCTCGTCCTGCATTTCTCTTGTGTTCATGATTCGTAGATTCCTTTCGTTTTTTGGAATGACACTTAGTATACTGACTGTATATCCTCGTGTCAATAGAAATGTAAATATTTATTTATCATGTGTCTTGTCAGATGACAAGTTTAGTGCTATACTCCTCCATAACACTCATCGCAAAGTGAGATTACATAGGAGGTAGACTATGAAAAAGACTGATGTGCTGATCGTGGGAAGCGGCTGTTCAGGACTTTATACAGCACTTATGCTGCCTGATGATATAGATATCACACTTATCACAAAGTCAGATCTTGAAAGCAATGATTCGTATCTTGCACAGGGCGGGATATGCATGCTAAAAAACGAAAATGACTATGACAGCTATTTTGAAGACACGCTCAAGGCGGGACATTATGAAAATGACAGGAAATCTGTTGATATAATGATACGCTCATCGCAGGGAGTAATTAAAAATCTGATAAGCTATGGCGTTGATTTTCAAAGGGACAGTGAGGGGCAGCTTGAGTTTACCAGAGAGGGTGCTCATTCTGATAAGAGGATACTTTTCCATGAAGATATTACCGGCAAGGAGATAACAAGTCATCTGCTTGCAAGAGTTAAGGAAAAGGATAATGTAAAGCTCCTCGAATATACAACGCTTCTTGATATTGTTGAGGAAGATAACGAGTGCAAGGGCGCTGTTGTAAGGATGGATAATGGAGAGATAAAGGTAATCTCTGCTAAAGCAGTATTTTTGGCAACGGGTGGTGTCGGAGGCCTTTACGAACATTCGACTAATTTCAGACATCTGACGGGTGATTCACTTGCTATCGCTATCAAGCACAAAATGAAGCTTAGAGATATTGATTATGTGCAGATTCATCCGACAACATTTTATCTTGAAGACAGTGAAGAAAGGTCGTTTTTGATATCTGAGTCTGTTCGCGGTGAGGGAGCGCTTCTGTACGATAAGAATGGAAAGCGATTTGTTAATGAGCTGCTTCCAAGAGACCTTTTAACCAATGCAATACATGCGCAGATGGAAAAGGATGGCACAAATTTTGTATGGGAAGATTTAAGGCCGATAGGTGAAGATGAGCTGAATTCACACTTCCCAAATATTGTGGCATACTGTAAGGAGCATGGATTTGACCCTATGAAAGAGTGTATTCCGGTAGTTCCGGCACAGCACTATTTTATGGGTGGTGTTTGGGTTGATCATTTCAGCCATACTTCTATGAAGCGCCTTTACGCAATAGGCGAGACAGCTTGCAACGGTGTGCATGGAAGAAACCGTCTTGCAAGCAATTCACTGCTTGAAAGCCTTGTATTTGCGGAGAGAGCTGCAAAGCATTTCACTATTCAGAGCAGCGAGATAGTCATAGATGAGGAATTATATACAGACTTAAATAAGTATCATTATCTTGACGAGATAGAAGAATATAACAAAAAACTTGTCAGAAGTTATGTTCAGAATAAAATAGAAAAAATCAAGACAGCATAAGGGAGATTAAAAATGTACGATAACACAACAATGAGACTTCAGATGGACCCGCTTATACTTAGTGCACTCAGAGAGGATATCACAAGCGAAGATGTATCAACAAACAGCGTTATGAGAGACTATGCACTTGGAGAAGTATACCTGATCGCGAAAGAAGATGGTATTGTGTGCGGACTTACTGTTTTTGAAAGAGTATTTAAGCTTCTTGATGAAAATACCGTTGTAGAATTTGAGGCAAAGGATGGAGACAGTGTTTCTGTCGGACAGAAACTTGCTACAGTCAGAGGCGATATCAGAGTGCTTCTTTCTGGTGAGAGGACTGCCTTAAATTATCTTCAGAGAATGAGCGGAGTTGCTACTTATACATCAAAGGTTGCAAAACTTTTGGAAGGTAGTAATATAAAACTACTTGACACAAGGAAGACTACACCTAATAATAGAATCTTCGAAAAATATGCTGTAAGAGTAGGCGGCGGAAACAATCATAGATATAATCTTTCTGATGGAGTGCTCTTAAAGGACAATCACATCGGCGCAGCGGGAAGCGTGAAAAAGGCTGTAGAAATGGCTAAGGAATATGCTCCTTTTGTGCGAAAGATCGAGGTTGAGGTTGAAACTCTTGATATGGTAAGAGAAGCTGTCGAAGCAAAGGCAGATATTATAATGCTAGATAACATGAAACATGATACAATAAGAGAAGCGATGGAGATCATTGACGGAAGGGCTGAGGTGGAAGTGTCCGGCAACGTTACTAAGGAAAATATAGAAAAGCTCAAGGATCTTGGAGTTGACTATATTTCCAGTGGCGCACTTACACATTCTTCTCCGATTCTTGACCTTTCTTTGAAAAATCTTCATGCTATCTGATAGTCATTCTAATTCATTTAAGATGACGTGATACTAATTAGCAGAGGTGAATAAGTTGAACTCAGAAGATAGAAGAGACAAAATTATACAAATGCTTCAAGAGAGCAAGCATCCGCTTTCCGGTACGGCTATTGCAAATGCGTTGTCTGTCAGCCGTCAGATAATTGTACAGGATATTGCGCTTATACGTGCTTCAGGAAAAAATATCATGTCAACCAACCGGGGATATATTCTTGAAGAGTCTGCCCGCTGCAGCAGGGTATTCAAGGTTTGTCACACTGATGAGCAAACCGAAGAAGAGCTTAATCTATTTGTTGATTTTGGAGGAATTGTAGAGGACGTTTTTGTCTATCATAAGACTTACAATGTGCTTAGAGCTGAGCTCGGACTTAAGACAAGAATGGATGTTAAGCGCTACATGGAGAGTATTTCTTCCGGAAAATCAAGCCTTCTGAAAAATGTTACTTCCGGATACCACTATCACACAGTAAGTGCTGATAGTGTGGAGATCTTGGATGAGATCCAGGCCGAGCTTGCTAATAAGGGCTTTCTGGCCAAGCTTCAGGACTATGAGCCTGTTAATTTTTGGAAGTGACAGAGGTTTTTTGGTAATGTTAGATTCAACATCGTTTATTATTATAATGGATCTTATAGGAACCATCGCATTTGCTGTGTCAGGTGCGATGGTTGCTGTGCGTAAGAAAATGGATATTTTTGGCGTCAATATTTTGGCAGTTGTAACGGCTACGGGCGGTGGTGTGATCAGAGACCTGCTGATAGGGCGTACTCCGCCTATGATGTTCCATAATCCTTTCTATGTCATGCTTTCAGCTATTACTGCAAATATTGTTTTTGTATTTATTGCTGTAAAACACTCGCATCACAAGACATTTCCGGACAGATTCATTCAGATTTATGAAAAGGGTCTCTTTTGGGCAGATGCGCTTGGTCTTGCCTCATTTACTGTAGATGGAGTGCATGCAGGACAGTATGTAGACAGCAGCCACAAGGTTTTTCTGGTAGTTTTTCTTGGAGTGATAACCGGTGTCGGAGGTGGAGTGCTGAGAGATATTTTTGCCGCGCAGACACCGTATATTTTTGTTAAACATGTTTATGCTGTTGCATCTTTGGCAGGGGCTCTTGCCATGGCAGCGGTTTGTGTTACTATAGGTTGGGAGACACCTGCGATCATCGTTGGATTTTCGACGGTTCTCATTATCAGAGTGCTGGCATATCATTTTCAATGGAATTTGCCGAGAATTGACTAAAAGACTGGAGGAACTAGCATGTATTCATTTGAGTGTGACTATAATACAGGAGCGCATCCTGAGATTTTGAAAAGATTAACAGAGCTGAATATGGAATTCATGCCGGGATATGGCAATGATGAGTATTGCGCAAGTGCAGCAGAAAAGATAAAGGCAGCATGTGAGTGCCCTGAGGCTCAAGTATATTTCCTTGTTGGCGGTACACAGACAAACCAGGTAGTTATTTCTACTATGCTTCACGACTATGAGGGCGTAGTTGCCGCTGCAACAGGGCATGTAAATGTGCACGAGGCTGGAGCGATAGAGTTTTCGGGGCATAAGGTGCTTGCAATCCCTTCACACGAGGGCAAGATAAATGTGGATGAGTTAAAGGTTTTTATTGCTGACTTCTATAATGATGGAAGCTATGAACATATGGTATTCCCGGGGATGGTCTATATTTCACATCCGACTGAGTATGGTACTCTCTATACAAAGTCAGAGCTTGAGAGCATAGCTGATGTATGCCATAGCTATGATATTCCATTGTTTATCGATGGAGCAAGGCTTGGATATGGACTTCAGAGCTTTGATACAGACGTGACGCTTGCAGATATCGCAAGGATAAGTGATGTATTTTATATCGGTGGTACAAAGGTAGGAGCGCTCTGCGGTGAGGCAGTAGTATTTACAAAGAACAACATGCCAAAGCATTTCAACACAATGGTAAAGCAGCATGGAGCAATGCTTGCAAAAGGAAGACTCCTTGGTATCCAGTTTGATACCTTGTTTACCAATGATCTTTATATGAAGATAAGTCGCCATGCTATAGAAATGGCTGAGAAGCTCAAGGGTATCCTTAAGGAAAAGGGATATAAGTTTTTCATTAATTCACCTACAAATCAGCAGTTTATAATAATAGATAATGAAAAGCTTAAAGAGCTTGAAAAGAAGGTGCGTGTGGAAGTGTGGGAGAAGTATGACGACACACACACTGTCATAAGGATCGCGACGAGCTGGTCAACAACAGAAGAGCAGCTTGAGTATTTAGGAAGCGTGCTTTAATAACTTTAGAACCAAGGGCTGGTTTACTTAGCCCTTGGTTTTTTGTATTGAACAACTCTGATTTTGAGAAACTTTCTCAAAATTCACAATCTATATATACTCATCTACAATGCATAAATACTGCATTTCTAAATTTTTTATAAACTTCCTGTTCACAATTTGGACACAAAAAACAGATTGCAGCCTTGCATGGATTTATGTACAATCGGGTTGCTGACAGCTAACATATGCGGAGAGTTTTTGATGTTACAACCTATGTAAATATTGGAAATAAGTATGCTATGGATAGCAAACAGTAACAAGTATACAATCTATGGAAGGATGGGTAACATGAAAGGAAGTTTTAAGAAAGCTCTCTGTGGTGTGCTTTCTGCCAGTATGCTTTTCAGCAATATGATGGCAAATGGTATTTATGTAAAAGCAGAAGAAAATGCTGTTGATGCGATGAGCTCAGCAACGACCTCTAAGTTTTCTGATGTACTCAATTTTAAGTCTGCTAAAAGCTATGGTGGACTTTACGAGGACAAGTTTGAGGGTGCAGCATACTTAAAGCCTGCAAAAGGAGAAAAGGAAGAGGGCGCATTTGTTGCAGTAGGATACACTTTTGGAGACAGCGATGATCCAAAGTGGTCATTCAGTGCTAATGACAGCTATGGTCGTTATAGGCATTCATATAATGAGGCGCTTATCGTAAGATACAATAAAGAGCATGCAGTTGACTGGGTATGGTCAGCTTCAAGAGTCGGTGTTTCATATTTTCTTGCTGTAGATGTGCTTGAAGATGGAAGAATCGTTGCGGTAGGAAGAGCAAGAGATCCTGAAAGCGAACTTGTTTCTATGGAAATGCTGGTAATTAATCCGGATGATCCAGATGATTATACAGAATACGCTATTCAGGGTGGAAATGAAATAAAGGATATCACAGCTACACCGGATGGCGGATTTGCTGTGGTGGGATATACATTAGCAAATAAAAAAGTAAATGACGGTGTATTGTTTAAGCGTTCATCAAGCGAAAATACATTTACCCGTGTTGAAAAAGTATGGCAGGGAGTAGATGGAAATGATGTTGAGGTAAAGGGGCGACGTGTTTCTGATACTAAAGTAAACGGAGTTCTGATGAAGTTTGATAAAGATATCAATCTTGAGTTCTGTTCGATGGAGAATTATGCCATTACAGAAAAAGGCGCATCAGATCCAAAGTACTCTTCAAAGTCTGAGAAATTATGTGGAATTGATGTAGATTCTGATGGAAATCTTATTGCTGTCGGAGTTACAAATATTTCCAAATACAATAAAAACGCTGTGATCTCTAAGTGGGACGGCAAGACAGGTGAGCTTATTGCCCATAGAGCTGCCGGAACAGCTACTCCAGCTGCAGATGAGAGCATACTTAGAAGTACCTCGGAGTATCTGTCGGTTGCTGCACTTAATGACGGAAGCTATGTTGTGACCGGTGTAACCACAAATGATGCCACAACAGAAGAAAACTGGAAGTGCTATGGTTCTACTGACGTGGTTGTTGCCAGATATTCAGCAGATTTAGACAAGGTTATTCACGCTCAGAATATCGGTACTGTTGATGGACTTGCCGGCAGCATGACAACAAATAATGGTACTGAGCTTGAAGGTGTAAAGGCTACAAGTGATGGTGGTTATGTTCTTTACGGTACTTCAAATACAACTATCGTGGAAAATGATCTTTTGAATCTTGGTTATAATTGGGGAAATTATGGATCAAATGATGGATTGATCATCAAATGCGATGCTAATGACAAAGTTTCATGGTGTCAGAATTATGGAACGACTGGTGGTGACTGGATCTATGATGTTATTTTCAGAGAAAATGAAACTGAAGTAACTGCGATCGGTCAGACCAGCGGACAGTATGGTACTCCTGCATGGGAGTGGCACGGACAGGCGCCAAGTTCATCAAATCCGTATGATGCGTTTGTTATGTGTACTAACATGTATAAGGCAGCCTATACTGAGGCAAAGGCTTCATCATCACTCAGTGGTGTAACATGGGCAAATGGCACTTATACAGGTGAAGGTGTAGGACGCGGCGGCAAGATGAAGTTTGATGTTGTGATTGAAAACAACAAGATCACTTCTATCGAATGTAAGGAGCAGAATGAAACTCCTAGCGTTTACAGCATGGCGGTTTCTCTGTATGACGCAATCATCAATCAACAGTCTACAGAAGTTGATGTAGTTACAGGAGCGACACTTAGCTCTACCGGTATTAAGAATGGTGTAACTGAAGCTCTTGCACAGGCATCTGCCCAGACAGCGGTTACAGCTATCAACAAGATTAAGAATTACACAGCTGCGAACACATCTACGACAGGAAATATCAACAATGTGCTTGCTGCTATCAACTATTATACTGCTCTTACAGACTATGAGCGTGAATTTGTGACTAATTCAGATATACTGTATAGCATTGCAAATATATTTGGTTTTGATGTAAATATAGAAAAATCTGAAGATACAAAAAAGACAGAGGAAAGAGATACAACTCTTAATGACACATACTGGTCACTTCAGAGCAAGTATTATAAAAATATTAATGCAAATGCACTTGCTTCTCATGGTCTGACCGGTAAAAATGTAAAATTAGCAGTTATCGACAGTGGTATTGTTGGAAATTCAGCTGATCTTGACTATGATCACATTCTTGCAGGATGGGACTATGTAAATGATGTGCCTATGAATGACTCACAGAGTGAGAATAATCAGAGTCTTACTGATGTTCTTGGGCATGGAACTATGGTTGCCGGAATTATTGCTGCTATAAGGGATAACAATACAGGAATTGCCGGTCTGCTTAGTGAAGTTGATCTTATCCCGCTTAGGATAAGCTCTGGAACTGATGAAAAGACAAGTATAAAGGCTGCAAAGGTTATCCGTGATGCAGTTGACAGATTTGACGCAGATGTGATCACTACAAGTGTAAGTCTTGCAGATACTGAGGAGCTTAGGGAAGCTGTCAGGTATGCATATGACAAGGGAGTTATTGTAGTAGGCGCATCTGGAAATTCCGGTGTGGCAGGTTCTGTAAGCGACGATTACATTTATCCTGCTTCATATGATGAAGTGATAAGTGTCGGAGCAGTTGATGCAGCTGGAACCATAAGAACAAGCTCAACTAAGAATGATAAAGTTGATGTAGCTGCTCCTGGTCAGCAGATTGTAAGTAATGGTCTCAGCGCAAAAGGTTACAGATGTACTGTTAAGTCTGGAACATCATTTGCGTCACCGGTTGTTGCAGCAATGGCGGCAGCAGCTAAGCAGGTAAGTGCTAATCTTACAACTGATGAGTTTAAGGCACTTTTGATAGAGACTAGTCAGGACAAGGGTGACGAAGGCTATGATACTTCATATGGTTATGGTCTTGTAAACTGCGAAAGTTTTGCAGAAAAACTCGTGCCTACTAAGAAAACTCCTGAAAAGGAAGAAGATAACAACGAGGAAAGCAACGATAAACCTGCTGTAACACCGATCGTAAAGCCGGTAGACGAGTCAAAGGAAACCACGGCTGAGGAAAAGAAAGAAGAATCTTCAGAATCAGAAGAGAAGACAACAGAGGAGCCTACGGAAAAAGAGACTGAAAAAATTGATGAACCATCAGAGGAATCGCCAGAGAATCCGGAGAAAACTCCTGAAAAATCTGATGAATCCAATGATAATGCAGTATCAGATAATAAGGCAGTTTCAGATAACAAGACAGTTTCAGATAACAAGGCTGAAAGACACGATAATTCAAATGCTCCAATTGCAGGCTGGGCAGTCTCCGCAGGTAGTGTGAAGATCGGAGATACAGAGTATAAGGTTACTTATAATCAGTCTCTGCTCACATTTAACGGTAAGAACTTAAAGAATCTTTTGAAGAATATACTTGTATTTACTGATGCAAGCGGAAATGTTAAGGAGATTAAGTCTATCTCCGTTAAGAACCCTAAGCAGGCTGGAAAGCTTGTTATTAACAGGATTAAGTTTGCTGATGGAACAGTTATTAAAAAGTCAGCACTTTCAGCACTTGATATTGAAGTTGCGGCAAGAGAGGTTTCGACAGAGAGCACTGAAAATGTAAATGGTGCAGTTGTATATGCTAAGGCTAAAAGTGCAAAGGTAAGTAGAAACAACAGGAAGCTTACATTGAAACTTGAAGTAGCTGAGTGGAATAAGAATGTCAAGGATGCTTCAAGAGACAACGTGAAGAGATTTAAGACTGTAAAGGTCGCAAATGGTGATATTGAGAGCTTTGAAGTCAAGGATAAAACTATCACGATCAAATTCAAGAGAAACTATACAGGCACAATCACAATGCCCGTAAAGTAAAGACGAGATGCTGTCGCATTAACGCGGCAGCATTTTGTATACTTCCAGGGAAATTTGTACTTAACTGAATTTAAGCGTATAATAGACTTCGTAGCGAAAGGAGTTCTATTTACAATGAAGAAGCTAGTTAAATATCTTAAAGGGTATGAAAAAGAGACTATATTGGCACCACTTTTCAAAATGCTTGAAGCATTTTTTGATCTGCTGGTGCCTTTAGTTGTTGCAGATATAATTGATGTAGGTATCACAAGTGGAAATATGCAGTACATTCTGATACGCGTGTTTCTGATGATAGCACTTGCAGCTTTAGGACTTGCGAGCAGCATCACGGCCCAGTTTTATGCTGCAAAGTCCAGTGTAGGATTTGCAACAAAACTCAGGCAGGTCACATTTGATCATATTCAGTCGCTTTCCTATACAGAGATCGATACACTTGGCACAAGCACACTTGTGACACGTCTTACAAGCGATATCAACCAGACACAGAATGGCTTAAATATGGCATTGAGGCTTTTGCTCAGGAGTCCATTTATAGTATTTGGCTCGATGGTGATGGCATTTACTATTGATTTTAAGAGTGCCCTGGTATTTGCTGTTTCCATACCTGTTCTCGGAGTAGTAGTCTATGGAATAATCCTTATCTGCATTCCACTTTATAAAAAGGCACAATCAAGGCTTGATGCTGTAACAGAGCTTACACGCGAAAATCTGACGGGTGTGAGAGTTATAAGGGCATTTTGCAAAGAAGAGGACGAGATTGCGGATTTTGATGAAAAGAATACTGCTCTTACAAAGATGAATGAATTTGTGGGCTCAATTTCTGCATTGATGAATCCGCTTACATTTTTGCTGATAAATATTGCGACTATCATACTTATAAAGACAGGAGCGCTGCAGGTAAATCTTGGTGCAATACAGCAGGGTGATGTAGTTGCACTATACAACTACATGGCGCAGATGATCATCGAGCTTGTGAAGCTTGCGAATCTAATTGTTACTATCAATAAGGGCGTTGCCTGTGCAGAGAGAGTTTCAGCTATCCTTGATGTAAAGAGCAGTATGGAGTATAAAAATGCTTCTGCTGCAGGGAGCGACGGCAGCGGAGTGGTACGTTTTGACAATGTATCTTTTAAGTATGCAGGTGCAGGTGAAAATGCTATCAGCAGTATTGACTTTGAGGCTTTGAAAGGTCAGACGATTGGAATCATCGGTGGTACCGGCAGCGGTAAGTCAACACTTGTAAATCTGATATCACGTTTTTATGATGCCACAGAGGGTACGGTAAGTATCGATGGAATTGACGTTAAAGATTACGCTAAGGGCGAGCTTATCGAAAAAATCGGTGTTGTTCCTCAGAAGGCAGTTCTGTTTAAGGGAACGATCCGCGAAAATATGCGCTGGGGCAAAGAAGATGCTACTGATGAGGAAATATGGCAGGCTCTTGAGACAGCCCAGGCTAAGGAAGTAGTACTTGGAAAAAGCGGAAAGCTTGATTTTGTGATAGAGCAGGGCGGTAAGAACCTGTCGGGAGGTCAGAGGCAGAGACTTACTATTGCGAGAGCATTGGTCAAGAGGCCGGAGATACTTATACTTGACGACAGTGCAAGCGCTCTTGACTTTGCTACTGATGCGGCACTTCGCAAAGCTATAGCCGGTATGGGGAATGGCATAACGACATTTATAGTGTCACAGAGAACATCCAGCATCATGCACTCAGACAATATAATCGTGCTTGAGGATGGCGAGATGATAGGTAAGGGCACACATAGCGAGCTTATGGAGAGTTCTCAGACATATAGGGAGATTTATTATTCACAATTCCCGGAAGAGAGACCGGAAAATAAAAAGACAGAGGAGGCAATGGCATGAAGGGAAAGACAAACTCTGATACTTTAAGGAAGGTCTTGAAGGTTATAAGCAGCTATCATATATTTCTTATCCTGAGTATCATATTTGCTGCAGTTTCAGTTATACTTCAGCTGTACATACCTTTATTGTTTGGTGACGCTATCGATAACATCATAGCTGAGGGAAAAGTGGATTTTGCCGCGCTTGGTGTAGTCCTTTCGAAGATACTTACTCTTGTTGTAATTACATCTATAGCAACGTGGATCATGAATATGCTGAATAATACGATCACTTACAGAGTGGTAAGAGATATCAGATCCAGGGCAATAAGGCAGATACAGGGTGTACCGCTTGGGTTCATTGATCAGCATAGTGTCGGAGATATCGTGAGCCGGGTTATCGCAGATGCAGATCAGCTCTCAGATGGACTTCTGCTTGGGTTTAACCAGCTGTTTTCCGGCATTATTATGATAATTGTTACTCTTATCTTTATGTTTTCTAAGAGTGTAGCTATCACACTTTTTGTAGTTATCATGACACCTGTGAGTTTTATTGTGGCAAAGTTTATCGCACAGCGTTCTTTTAGCATGTTTAAGCTTCAAAGTGAGACAAGGGGTGAGCAGACAGCTCTTATTGATGAGATGATCGGAAACGCAAAGGTTGTGAAAGCTTTTGGCTATGAGGATGATTCTTCAGAGAGGTTTAACGAAATAAATCTGAGACTTCAGAAGTATAGCCAGAATGCAGTATTTTATTCAAGCCTCGTAAATCCGTCTACAAGATTTGTGAACAGCGTAATATATGCTATCGTAACATTGGCAGGTGCATTTAGTATTTTAGGTGGAAGTCTGACAGTTGGCGGTCTTTCGGTTCTTTTGAACTATGCAAACCAGTATATGAAGCCTTTTAATGATATCAGTGCTGTAATTACTGAGCTTCAGAACGCACTTGCATGTGCTGCAAGACTTTTTGAGCTGATTGAAAAAGAAAGAGAAAACGATGGAAACGCTGAACTGGATGAGGCTGCAGGAGAAGTTGACATCGAGAATGTTAGCTTTAGCTATGTAAAAGAAAAGAAGCTTATAGAAGATTTTTCGCTTAAGATCAAACCGGGTACAAGGGTGGCTATCGTAGGTCCTACAGGCTGTGGCAAGACTACAATGATAAATCTTTTGATGAGATTTTATGATGTAGACAAGGGCGATATTAAGGTTGATGAAGAAAGCATTTATGAAGTTTCACGCCATTCTCTCAGACGTAATTACGGTATGGTGCTGCAGGATACATGGATCAAAAACGGTACCGTCAGAGATAATATAAATGTCGGTAAGCCGGATGCGACTGATGAAGAGATCATTAAGGCTGCAAAGGAAGCACATAGCTGGGAGTTTATCAAGAGACTTCCTAAAAAGCTTGATACCGTATTAAATGAGGACAGTCTTAGTCAGGGACAGAAGCAGCTATTGTGTATTACGCGTGTGATGCTCTGTCTGCCTCCTATGCTTATACTCGATGAGGCAACATCAAGTATTGATACTAGAACAGAGCTTTTGATACAGGAAGCTTTTGATAAAATGATGAAGGGCAGGACGAGTTTTATTGTTGCACACAGGCTGTCAACTATCCGAAATGCTGATATAATATTAGTTATGAAGGATGGACATATCATAGAGCAGGGTAATCATGAGGAACTGATGGCAAAGAACGGATTCTATACTAACCTCTATAATTCGCAGTTTGCGAGAGTATCATAAAATAATGAATATAAAGGAGAAGTATATTTATGGCTGAAAACAATACAGCATACCAGTGTCCAAATTGTACGGGACCGCTTCAGTTTAACGCAAAGATAGGTAAGATGAAGTGCGACTTTTGTCTTAGTGAATTTGATGTTGATGAGATCAAGTCAAAGTATGCCGAGAAGAACATGAAGGCAGAAGGGCAGGAGGCACAGGAGTTTGACTGGGGTGACGGCTCCGAGAAGATCAAGGGTTACTCATGCTCGACATGCGGAGCAGAGCTTATCTGCGAGGAAACGACAGCGGCAACAAGCTGTCCGTACTGCGGCAATCCGACCGTCATTCCGGCAAAGTTTGGCGGTGCTGACAAGCCTGACTACTGCATACCGTTTAAGGTTGAAAAGAAGAGGGCTATTGCTGCATTGAAGGAATACTATAAAGGGAAGCTTCTTCTTCCGGGTTCTTTTGTGGCATCAAACCATTTGGAGGAAATCAACGGTGTATATGTGCCTTTCTGGTTTTACAGTGGTACTTCAGAGGGAAGTGCAACCTTTGATGCGGTAAAGGAGTCCAGACATAGATCGGGCAAGTATGAGATAGTCACTGAAAAACACTATGATGTATATCGTGAGGGCTCACTTCACTTTGATAAGATTCCGGTAGATGCTTCGAAAAAAATGGCAGATGACCTTATGGATTCGATTGAGCCATACAATTATGAAGAGTTGAAGAAATTTGAGCTTGAGTATCTTCCGGGATATCTGGCCAATAAATATGACGAAACAAAAGAGCAGTGTATGGACAGAGCAAAAAGAAGGGCAAATGAGTCTTTAGTTGAAGCTCTCCGGGGCAGCGTAAAAGGATATGACAGCGTAGACAGAAAGAGTGATAATACACGATTTGTAGGAGAGAAGATAGAGTACGGAGTTTTGCCCGTTTGGATGCTCACTACAAAGTGGGATGGCAAGGGATTTACTTTTGCCATGAATGGTCAGACCGGACGAATGATAGGAAATCTGCCTATTTCAATTCCAAAAGCTATTGCGTGGTTCATAGGTGTATTTTTGGCAGCGGGGGCACTTACTAATCTTATATTTGATGATCTGACCGGAGCTGCGATTTCCGGCATTGTCGTGGCAGCAATTGTACTTTTTGCGCTTGTGGCTAGTATGAAACCTGTTGCCCAGGCAAAGTCCGCCGATCGGTACGTGGATGATGGGGGATTGGAGCTGTCGGCGAAAACTGACAGATTTAGTCATACGACTGAGCGTAGAAATGTAGTAGAAAGTAATAGTAAATAGAGAATAGTAAATAGAGAATTGTAAATAGAGAAATAACAAAGGAGACGGCTGTTATAAACCGTCTCCTTAAGTTTGCTTATTCCACGCTGTCAACATCACCAGCGTCCTTTTCGATATTTTTTGCTTCTTCATCTGCCTGTGCAGGTGTAGCATCATCGGAATCATCGTTCTCATCTTCAGCGTCGGCATCTTCTTCATCATCATCGCCGCGGGCAGCTGCAATCTTCTGATTGAGGATATCATTTTCTCCGCCCGGAAGATATTTGCTGAGGACTCTTTGCATATTTTCTTTAAGAGTAGCCATTCCGTACGGGTCCGGATGAATATAGTCTGTAAAGAATGAAAGTGTAAGACTGTCATTATCAATGATATAGCAGCCGTTATTAGCTGCGGCATCCTTAATGTCGGCATTTAAGCTTCCTGAGTCGCCGTTGCCTATATTTGCGTAGGTACCGCAGAAAACAAGGGCATTTGGATATGCTGCCTTAACATTCTTTAACATCTGGTCATAGCTGTCTTTTGACCAACAGCCGAAAATGTAGTCGTTTGCACCAAGCTGGATAACGATAATACCAGGATTTGTGCCCAGATCGCTTTCACGACTGTTCAGAGCCTGCGGCTGGCATATAACACCGGAGCCTCCAACTGAATTATTCTTTTCGATATCAAGGCTGCCCCACCACATATCATTTTCGGTGAACTCTTCACCATAGTAATAATCATGTCTGTAGTAAGCTTTTATATCTGGTGCAAAAGCTGACCAGGAATCACCGAGTATAGAAACCTTGCTGTTGATAGCTACCGGAAGGATTGGTCCGGCATTTTCATCAGCATCAACTTCTACTTTAGTTTTTACAAGGTGTCTGCCAAAATATGTATAAATAGTAGCTGTACCGTTTCCGATAGCAGTAACATTTCCATCGTCATCGACAATGGCAACATCTTCATCAGATGACCAGAAATCTGTTGGGGCAGTATATTCATTGCCGCTGATATTCTGAGTTATCGAATAAACCTGTGTGAGGTAATTCATTGAGATCGTCTTCTGAATTGCCTTAGGTTTTTCAACATAGTAGTTAAAGGAAACTGAAGCTTCTCCGATAGTCATCGTGACGGAGAAAATACCTGGCTTCAGAACCTGTATGATACCACTTTTATTGCCAACTCTGGCAATATCATCATCGGAACTTTCAAAAGTAGCACCTTCTGGTGCATTTATCTCTGAAACGGATTTTGGAACAAAAACATCATTGAAACCATCTGGTATAGAAACTACATTTGCAAGTTTAGGTCTTAGATCAGCCTCATCATCTTCATCAAAATCATCTTCAGAAACAGAATCATTTGAAATAGTGTCATTTAAAACACCATCGTCTAATACAGAAGCATCTTCTTCGATAGCAGGAGCAGCAGCTTCTGAAGGCACTAACTCCTCCGCAGAAACAGGTAAACTAGTAAATACCACACTTAAAACGAGTGCGGCAGCAATTCTTTTGAACATTAATAATACTCCTTAGGGTCACTTAACAATATAGATAATTGTTTTTTATAATTGAATTCTTCTTTTACAATATCATATCCTGCAGCTGCTATTCTTTCTCTTTCTGTATCATGTGCAAGATAATATTTCATTTTATCGTAAGCTTCTTCCATGCTGGAATACATGGCGACTTCTTTGCCATCTTCAAACCACTCTGCAAGCTCTGGCTGGAAGTTAGATAATAAAAATGCACCGCATGCAAGTATATCAAGAGATCTGAGTGGTATACCTGTACTTATATTTCTGATAGTCGGACAAAGATTTATCTTTGTACTTTTAAAAATAGAAGGCATAGTGGTGAGGTATTCCACTGGTTCTTTTATTTTAACCCCTTCAAGTAAAGGAATCAACCCCTCAGTTATCTTATAAGTATACAAATTTGTTTCTCCAAGGCGTGCAGCCATCCGTAGGAGTTGTATCCGGTCAAGCTGCGTTACGTATGTAGTGATAGAATATGCTAACTGCCTTTTTGAAGGTTGAACAGCGTTTGGGTTTTTCTCGCGGTAAGTTTTGCAGATGCTTTCTATGAGCTCGTCGGTTATAAGATCATATATTATATAATTTCCTATTACTTTATGCTGTGCTTCGGCGATTCCTTCGACCTGACCCCGATCATAGTCATTCATGTCACTTTTTAGTGTAGAGAGAGTTGACTCATACAATTTGCCGATAAGTGCTATATCCGCACCATACTTTTCATAGTCCGGCTTTATTTTTTCAAGACGTTCTATATTTACAGCAAGCGGCAGATGGTATACGGTATCTAAACCCATTTTTCGGTATCTGATAACTTCTCCGCGGTCAAAAGTGTATATCTGGTTAGTAGGGAGGTCGAAAGATTCTTCATTTGGAAGGTTAAGAGGCGCATCATAGCACCATGACTTGTAGATTATATTATTTTTATAGCATATCTTTGCAACCATAGGATAAAAGTTAGTAGTGAGAACAATATCATAATGGTTTTCACGCAGTTCTTTTTCCATATGAGCTTCAAGTCCTGCGTCATAGTATCGTTCCTGAATGTTGTATAATATGCTTTTATAATTATGCCCCATTTCTTTTAACGAGATTAAAAGATCGTCCTGCATATAAGAGCCTACAATATCGTAAAGAAGTATGTTCATTTATAATCCCCCATAGATATAGATTGTATGATATAATTATAGCAGTTGTTTTAATGGGATATAGTATATTTTTTTATGCATGGGTACGACAAAAAATTTTAAGGAAGTATTGACTAATGGAAAAAGTAATTGTAAGCGGAGCAGCAGGTTTTGCCGGCTGTAATCTGGTTGAACATCTTATTGAGCACGATATATTTGTTTATGCACTTGTAAGAGCAGGTTCTAAGCATAATGACAGGCTTGCAGGGTACAGCGAGGACAAGATAAAGCTTGTTGAGATCGATTTTGATGATTATAAAGAGTTGCCTATGCTGATAGATGATAAATGTGATGTTTTCTTTCATCTTGCGTGGGGAAGCAGGGGAAGAAATGATTTTGAGACGGAGTACGCCAATGTACAGAGAAGTCTGGATGCTCTGGAGGCCGCAGCCGCACTCGGTTGTAAAAGGTTTGTTGCGACCGGCTCTCAGGCAGAGTATGGTGTGAAGCAGGATATAATTACTGAGGATATGATGCCGGATCCATTTACTGCTTATGGTGCGGCAAAAGTTGCGGCCTGCTATCTGACAAGGTGCAGAGCTGAGCAGCTGGGGGTAGAATGGATATGGGGAAGGATATTTAGTTTGTATGGAAAATATGAACCTTACGGAAGATTGCTTCCAGATATAATTAAAATGCTAAAAAATGCCGAAATACCTCATATAAGTGCAGCAACACAATATTGGGATTATCTTGATGCTGGAGACTGTGCAGAAGCGATAATAGCTCTTGCACAAAGGGGCAGAACTGGCGAAATATATAACATAGCCAATGGAGATTATCATCCGTTGAAGTATTTTATGGAGATATTAAGAGAAAGATATGCTCCGGATATTAATATTGTGTATGGTGAACTGCCAGATCCGTGTGTGACATTGAGGCCTTCTGTTAAAAAGATACAGGAGCACACAGGATGGGAACCTGTTGTAAGGTTTTGAAGGGAATTAAAACTTTATGGAAAAGGTATTCAGAATAGGGGTTATCGGTACTGGAAGGGCAGCAGCATACTTTACCGAGACAGTAGCTTCCATGGATGGAGTAAAGATAAGCGCTGTATATAACCCGGATAAGGAAAAAGTAGAAGAATTTGCTGCAAGATATGCTATAGAGTATTCCTGCGGTGATACGGCTAAACTATGGGATAAATGTGATGCGGTATACATTGCTGTGCCACATGAGCTTCATGCGCCCTATATTAAAGAGGCGCTCAGAGCATCAAAGCATATCCTGTGCGGCAAGCCTCTTGCGATGAGTGAATCTCATGCAAGAAGTCATTTTGATGAGGCAAAAGAGAAGGGGCTTGTGCTTATGGAAGTCCTGCCGACGGCTTTTACTGATGGGTACAGGGCTTTGCTGGATACTGTGAAAAATGGAAGTATCGGACAGGTAATGGATGTAGAATGTTCATATACACGTCTTACACCTACGAATTGTCGTGAAATGAGAGACAGTATTTATGGCGGAAGTATGACGGAACTGTCAAGTTATGTGCTTTTGCCGATTTTTGGTATACTGGGGAGCAATTATAATTCTGTATCATTCCATTCACTTTATGCATCTAATGGGGTAGATACTTATACGAAGGCTTATTTTGACTATGGCAAGGCTACTGCTACGGCAAAAATGGGACTTGAGGTCAAAAGCGCCGGTGAACTTCTGGTGTCCGGTACTAAAGGTTATATTAAGGTCGCAGATCCATGGTGGAAAATGGAAAGCTTTGAGATCATTCGTGAAGATCAGGATAAGCCTGAGATAAAGACGTTTGATACAAGAAGATCCGGATTGGAAAAAGAGCTCATACACTTTGTAAAGCTTGTCAGACAGGCAAGTTTATTTGGTCTTGCAAGCGCTCTTAAGGAAGATGACAGGGTTTATACGAGATTAAAAGAGAATACCATCGTGACTGCTGAGTGCTTTGGCAAATTTTTGGAAGAACGGTTCAGACTTGGCGAAGAGCATAAATCAGAAGTTAAAGATGTGAAGATATGGGCTCACAGGGGATGCAGCATGGCGTATCCTGAAAATACGCTTGAAGCTCTGAGAGCAGCAGCGAAACTTAGAGGATTGACGGGTATAGAGTTTGATATCCAGATGTCGAGGGATGGAGAGGTTGTAGTTTTCCATGATGAGAATGTCCGCAGGATGACAGAGGGCTTTAGGGATGTTAAAGACTGCAAGCTTTCAGAGCTTAGAGCACTGACTATCAGGTCGGTTGAGGGCAGCAGGACTACGATCATTACACTCGAAGAAGCTCTCAGATGTCTGAAACCCTATTGCATATCGTTTGGTCTACTTTTGAATATTGAGCTGAAAACGAGTGTGTACAGATATGAAGGTATCGAAGAAAAAGCTATGGCGCTCGTACGAAAGTATTCATTGGAAAAATATGTTATCTGGTCTTCATTTTTAGTGGATTCACTAAAGGTTATAAAAGAACTTGATGCAAATGCCAAAGTAGCTGTACTTGCATATTATATCGAGGATTGTATAAGTGGTGCAAAGAAAGTTGGGGCAGAGGCACTTCACCCCTGTGTGGCAGGACTTAATGTAAGAGTACCAAAATATCTTGGTAAATTGCCTATACGTGCATGGAATAGCGATGAGCCTTTATTTAACAGCGGTGAGATGCTAAAAGAGATCCACCTTGATGATTATGCGAGCTTTGGAGTGACAGATATTTTTACAAATGTACCGGAGATGTACATTAAAAGGAACCCTATTGGGGTTAAGAGTATAGCGAAAAGCTGATGTAATTCAATTACATTTATCTTTGCATTATTAAGGATGTCGTGTTATACTCGTTAGCGATATTTATATCAATCGTATAGATATCAATTAATTTTTAGAATTGGTTATGATAGTAAATATTGTCAATAGAGGAGGACAGGACAAATGTGCGGAATAGTAGGTTATATCGGCAAGCGCAAGGCAGCTCCTATTTTGTTAGATGGGCTCTCTAAGCTTGAATACAGAGGATATGACTCGGCCGGAGTGGCTGTAAGAGATGAAGCTCGTCCTACTGTTGTAGTAAAGTCAGTCGGAAAGCTTATCAACCTCATCAATAAAACTGATAATGGTAATTCACTTAATGGTAATTGTGGTATTGGTCATACCCGTTGGGCTACACATGGTGCCCCAAGCCAGATCAATGCACACCCACACGTTTCAGGAAAGTGCAGTGGCAATGGTTCTGACACAGTTGAGTCTGAGGTAGTCGGTGTTCACAACGGTATCATTGAGAACTTCCAGGAATTAAAGGAAAAGCTCATCAGACATGGTTATGAGTTTTATTCACAGACAGATACAGAAGTACTTATAAAGCTTGTTGACTATTACTATAAAAAGTATCAGGGCGGCCCTATCGATGCTATTGCAAAGACTATAGTACGTGTACGCGGCTCATATGCTCTTGAGGTTATGTTCGCTGATCATCCGGGTGAGATTTATGTTGCAAGAAAAGATTCACCTATGATCATCGGTGTAAACGAGGGTGAGTCTTTTGTTGCATCTGACGTTCCTGCTATCCTTAAGCACACAAAGAACGTATACTATATCGGCAACCTTGAGATGGCAAAGATCACACAGGGCAATGTAGAGTTCTACAACCTTGATGGTGATGTAATTGAGAAGAAGATCACAGAGATCACTTTCTCTGCTGAAGCTGCTGAAAAGGGTGGATTTGAGCACTTCATGATGAAGGAGATCCACGAGCAGCCAAAGGTTATCGAGGATACATTAAATAAATATATCAAGAATGGCGAGATCGACTTAAGTGAAGTAGGTATTTCTGATGAAGATATAAAGAAGTTCTCACAGGTTTATATAGTTGCCTGCGGTTCAGCATGGCATGTTGGTATGGAAGCTCAGTATGTAATTGAGGAGTTTACTGACCTTCAGGTAAGATGTGAGCTTGCATCGGAGTTCAGATACAGAAAAGTAAAGTATGACAAGAATGCGCTTGTTATTGTTATTTCTCAGTCAGGTGAGACTGCAGATTCACTTGCAGCTCTTAGAATGGCTAAGGAAAAGGGCATGAAGACTCTTGCAATCGTAAATGTTGTGGGAAGCTCTATCGCAAGAGAAGCAGACTATGTAATGTACACACTTGCAGGCCCTGAGATCTCGGTTGCTACTACAAAGGCATATAGCTGTCAGCTTGTATGCGGATTCATGCTTGCGCTTAAGTTTGGTGAAGTTCGCGAGACAATGGACTGCTTCGAGACAATGGATTACTACATTGATGAGCTCCGCTCTATACCTGAAAAGATGAAGAAGATCCTTGATGACAAGGAGCGTATTCAGTGGTTTGCTGCTAAGTATGCAAATGCAAAGAGCATTTTCTTTATTGGACGTGGTATCGACTATGCAGTCAGCCTTGAGGGCTCACTTAAGATGAAGGAGATAAGCTACATTCATTCTGAAGCATATGCAGCAGGTGAGCTCAAGCACGGTACAATTTCCCTTATCGAAGATGGCACACTCGTTATCGGTGTACTTACACAGAGTGACCTTTATGAAAAGACTATTTCAAACATGGTTGAGTGTAAGAGCCGCGGTGCTTATCTCATGGGACTTACAGAGTATGGTAAGTATGATGTAGAAGATCAGTGCAATTTTGCAGTTTATGTACCAAAGCTTGATGAGCATTTCATCGGAAGCCTTGCAATCGTTCCGCTCCAGCTTCTTGGTTACTACACAAGTGTCGCTAAGGGACTTGATGTTGATAAGCCAAGGAACCTTGCGAAAAGTGTAACTGTAGAATAAAAAATACATTTGGTTTATTCGCTGACAGTACAGCAAGTCTGTGATAAAATATTCATAAATACTTTTTGAGGGCTTTATGGATATTTATCCGGAAAGGAGCTGCACTGTCATGTTTGAACAGATCAAGTTACCTTATGCAACAAATGCGCTTGAGCCATACATTGATCAGTTGACTGTTGAGACGCATTATGGCAAGCATCATGTGGCATACACAAAGATGTTTAATGAGCTGGCGGAAAAGGCTGGAGTTGCCGGTAAAACAGCTGAAGAGATCTTGGCATCACTCGATGAAGTAGCTGACGAGACACTTCGCAAAGGACTACGTAATCATGGAGGCGGATATTATAATCATAACCTCTATTTTGAAAGCTTTTCGCCTACACCCGAGAAGGAGCCATCAGGCAAACTTGCAGAGGCGATAGATCTTGCTTTTGGAAGCCTTGATGAGCTCAAAGCTCAGCTTAGTGCGGCGGCAGCGGGGCAGTTTGGATCCGGATGGGCATGGCTTGCCTCTGATATGGATGGTAATTTGTCTATTTCAGCTTCGGCAAACCAGGATAATCCTATAAGTGACGGCTCAGGAAGGATACCGCTTATAGCTCTTGATGTATGGGAGCATGCGTATTACTTAAAGTATAAGAATTTAAGAGCAGACTATATCAAGGCTTTCTTTGAGGTACTTGACTGGAAGGTTATTTCAGATAAGTACGATAAAATTGTATGAAAGAATTGATTGAGTAGCTCTTGTGTGATATAATTTCATAGAATATGTTTTTTATCGTTAAGGAGGAATTTGTTATGAAGCATGTAAAGACTTTAAATACCAGGGATTACAAGAAGAGTCTTGTTACAGGTGGATGCGGTGAGTGCCAGACATCTTGCCAGTCAGCATGTAAGACAAGCTGCACAGTAGGAAATCAGTCTTGCGAGAATAAGAATAAATAATTTATTCTATCTAAATAACGAGCTAAAGGAGCGCGAAGGTTACCTTTTCGCGCTCTTTTCTTTGAGCGTTTCGTTTTGGAAATCAAATAATTTTTTATATAGATTGGTAGAGGATTTATGATTCATTTATACAAAAACAATGGCTACAATATCGTAATGGACGTCAATTCCGGTGCAGTACACGTAGTTGACGATATCGTTTATGACCTTATCCCTCTTATGGAGGATGATCTTGACGTTTCTATAGACGTACTTAAGGAAAAGACAGGCGGTAAGTATAGCGACGAAGATATAGCTGAGGCAGCTTCTGAGATAAAGGAGCTTGCTGAAAATGGTTCTCTTTATACAAAGGATACTTATGAGCCTTATGTTGATAAGTTCACAGATCAGAAAGTCAAGACTCCGGTTGTAAAGGCTATGTGCCTTCACATTGCGCATGATTGTAACCTTCGTTGTGCATATTGTTTTGCTGAGGAGGGCGAGTACCACGGACGCCGTGCTCTTATGAGCTACGAAGTTGGTAAGCAGGCTCTTGATTACCTCATTGCTCACTCAGGCAATCGTGTTAATCTTGAGGTTGATTTCTTTGGTGGCGAGCCTACTATGAACTTTGATGTTGTTAAGCAGCTTGTTGCTTATGGACGTTCAAAGGAAAAGGAGCACAATAAGAAGTTCAGATTTACACTTACAACAAATGGCGTGCTCTTAAATGATGATATACTTGAGTTTGCAAATAAAGAGATGGGAAATCTCGTTCTTTCTATAGATGGACGTAAGGAAATACAGGATAAGATGCGTCCTACAGCAAATAAAAATGTATCTTCTTACGACATAATCGTGCCTAAGTTCCAGAAGGCTGCTGAGAGTCGTAATCAGACAAATTACTATGTGCGTGGTACATACACACACTATAATACAGACTTCGCTGAAGATGTACTTCACCTTCATGACCTTGGCTTTGAGCAGATTTCTGTTGAGCCGGTCGTATGTGATCCAAAGGAGCCATATGCGCTTACAGAGGAGGATGTACCGAAGCTTCTTGAGCAGTACGATTATCTTGCAAAGGAGATCATCAAGCGTCGCAAAGAGGGGAGATTTATCAATTTCTTCCACTTCATGATCGATCTTGAGGGTGGTCCATGTATAGCAAAGAGACTTTCAGGCTGTGGCTCAGGAAGTGAGTATATCTCAGTTACTCCTTGGGGTGATATCTATCCATGCCACCAGTTTGTCGGTGAGGAAGACTTCCTTCTTGGCAATGTTTACGAAGGAATTAAGAGAACAGATATAGTTGAGAAGTTTACACGCTGCAACGTATATTCTAAGCCGGAGTGTAAGGAGTGCTTTGCGAAGTTCTATTGCTCAGGCGGATGTGCTGCTAACTCATGGCATTCAACAGGCGATATCAATGGAAACTATAAGCTTGGTTGTGATCTTCAGAGGAAGCGTATCGAGTGCGCTATCATGATCAAGGCAGCTTTGGCAGAAGCAGCAGAAGAGGCTGAAGAAAAAGACGCATGAGAGAAAAATGGTTTGTAATAACTAAATCAGGCGATTACAGGCAATTGGGAGAGCGCTACGGCGTTTCTCCTATAGTTGCCAGAATAATGAGAAACCGCGGTATTGTTGAGGATAGTGATGCCGCGGCTTTTTTAGATACTTCCATAGAGAGCATGCATGACGCAAAATGCATGAAGGACTGCGAAAGACTGGTTGATTTTCTCATTGAGAAGATTAATACGAAAAAGAAGATACGTGTTATTGGAGACTATGACATAGATGGTGTATGTTCAACATACATCTTGCTAAGGGGTCTGTCTCATGCAGGAGCTGATGTTGATCATGTGATTCCTCACAGAGTAAAAGATGGCTATGGCTTAAACGAAAACCTTATCAGAAATGCCTATGACGAAGGTGTTGATACTATTATCACATGTGATAACGGCATTGCTGCATTAAATGAAATCGGGCTTGCCAAAGAGCTTGGTATGACTGTTCTTGTAACGGATCACCATCAGGTGCCTTATCATGAGGAAAATGGTGAAAAGATAGAGGATTTTGTTCCTGCTGAGGCAATAGTGGATCCACATCGTTCTGATGATGAATATCCGTATAGCATGCTTTGTGGCGCAGGAGTTGCTTATAAAGTCATTGAGGTGCTTTATGATGCACTTGATATGGAAAGTCCTGAAAAAATGGATTTTTTTGAAATCGCAGCATTTGCAACTATCGGAGATGTAATGCCGCTGACAGGAGAAAATCGTATATTTGTAAAGAATGGTCTTAAGAAGCTTCAATCGACCTCTAATATTGGATTGCAGGCTTTGATCGGTATTAACGGACTTGATGGAAAAGAGCTTTCGCCATATCATGTCGGTTTTGTACTTGGACCATGTATGAATGCAACCGGAAGACTTGATTCTGCTGAAAATGCGCTCCAGCTTCTTAATGCATCTGATAGGGACGAGGCTCATGATTATGCGGTAATGCTTAAGGAGATGAATGACTCAAGAAAAGCTCTTACTGAGAAGTCAGTAAAGGAAGCTATCGAGATCGCGGAGTCTGATCAATACCAGTCTGACCGTGTGCTTGTCATACTTCTTGAGGAATGTCATGAATCCATAGCCGGAATTGTGGCAGGAAAGGTAAGGGAACGTACAGGAAAGCCGACATTTATACTTACACGAGGGCAGCTTTCTGACGGAAGTGAGTGCGCAAAAGGATCGGGTCGCTCAATAGAAGAGTATAATATGCATGATGAAATGACCCGTATAAGCGATGTATTTTTGAAATTTGGCGGACATGCAATGGCGGCAGGATTGTCGCTTTCACTGGATAAAGTCGATGAATTCAGGCAAAGGCTTAACGAAAACTGCAATCTGACAGAAGATGATCTTGCTTTAAAGGTTCATATAGACATGGTTATGCCGCTTGGATACGTTAATTTTGCGCTTGTAGACGAGCTTAAAGTACTTGAACCATTTGGAACTGCAAATGAGAAACCACTTTTTGCGGCAAAAGATGTATATATTCATGACGGGAAGATACTCGGAGCTAATAGAAATGTCTATAAATGTATAGCTGAGGACAGTTCCGGTGCTATGATAGATGCGATATACTTTGGAGATGCAGAAGGATTTTCTGAATATGTGGCATCACATGAAAAAATAGCCATCACATATTGTCCTGATGTAAATGTTTTCAGAGGCAATACCACGCTTCAGATAAATATAAAGAATTATCAATGATCTTCTTTTTCTTTGTATGAATATGTTTCGCCGAGCCAGGATTTTCCTTTGCGGGCGTTGTTCATCATCAAAAGAAGATGGATCATTACAGGAATCGCAATAGTGCAGATGATCGCTGCAACAAAGAGCTTTGTAGCAAGTCCATTTCCTATGATGGCAGATATCAAAGCTACTATGTAGAGTGCAAGTATTGCAATGATTCCTGCAATAGCTATTATACGTTTTAACATTTAACTACTCCTTAGGCTTTTATTTTTTCTTATTTTGTTATATAATAGCATGTACTATGCAAAAATAATAGTAATTATAAAAAAATAGCTCCTGTAGGGGTTATAATAATACGGAGGATTTAAGAATTATGGCATTACTTGAGAAATGGAGAGACATGGCTTACTCTCCTACAGCAAATAAGGGAGATTTGCAGAGACTTTGGAAAGATTACTTCATGAAGGAGCGCGACATCTACGCTATCCTTCTTAAGAATCCTGATGAGGAAGTAAAGGGCACTGTTAAAGAGCTCGCTGACAAGTATGGCGTTGACGTTATGACTATGACAGGCTTCCTTGATGGTATACAGGAGTCACTTAAGGTTGAGAACGATATCGAGAACATGGAAGAGGATACAGTAGTTTCTCTTGGTTTCGATAAGGTAAAGCTTTACAAGAACATGGTTGCAGCTAAGGCTGACTGGCTCTATGGTCTTGAAGAGTGGAACAGCATTTTCTCAGAAGAGGAAAAGGCTCAGTACTATAAGGAGCAGAAGCGTTCACAGACTTTCGTTCGTGCAGAGAAGAAGGTTGGACGTAATGATCCATGTCCATGCGGAAGCGGTAAGAAGTATAAGCACTGCTGTGGACGTAACTAATTTCTTATAAATGAAAGGACTATCATGGAAAAAGAAGAGTATCTTGGACTGTACAGACATTCATTAGCTCACATTCTTGCAAAGGCAGTAATCGAGATTTTTGGCAAGGAAAATGTTCAATATGCTATCGGACCACAGGTTGACGACGGATGTTACTATGATTTCACACTTCCACGCCCTGTAACTGATGATGATTTCAAGACTATCGAGGATAAGATGCGTGAGATCATCAAGAGAAGAGAAGCATGGACAAGAAAGGAAGTTTCTAAGGCTGAGGCACTTGAGCTCTTTGCTGATCAGAAGTTCAAGAAGGAGCTTATCGTAGATCTTCCTGAAGACGAGATCATCACAGTATATTATACAGGTGATGACTATGTTGATCTTTGCCGTGGACCTCACGTAGAGAACTCTCAGGAGCTTATGAATGCCGCATATAAGGTTAAGTCAGCTTCAGGAGCTTATTGGAGAGGCGATGAGAAGAGAGATCAGATGCAGAGAATCTATCTCTATGCTTTCCCTTCAAAGGATGAGCTCAAAGCACACCTTGCATGGGTAAAGGAAGCTCAGGAGAGAAACCATGTAAAGATCGGTAAAGACATGGAGCTCTTTATGTTCCAGGAGACTGCTCCGGGAATGGCTTACTGGCTTCCAAGAGGATGGAAGATGTATCAGGAGCTTATGAAGTTTTCTCGTGAAATTCAGGAGAAGCATGGCTATACAGAGATTTCAGCTCCTCTTGTAAATAACAAAAAGCTCTGGCTTATCAGCGGACACTGGGCTCACTATGTAAATAACATGTTCCTTGTTCCTGGCGTTACAAAGGGAACAAAGGCTACAGATACAATGAAGATTGACGAGTCTACAGCGTTCAATCAGATTGAGGCTATGTTCTCTATCGAGGCTGAGGATACAATGGCTGCTAAGCCGATGAACTGTCCTAACGCAATGCTTACATTCAAGAGAAAGACACGTTCATATAAGGATCTTCCTATCCGTTACAGTGAGATGGATGTATTGCATCGTAAGGAAAAGTCTGGTGCAACAAACGGTCTTTTCAGAGTTCAGGAGTTCAGACAGGACGATGACCATACATTCGTAACAAATGAGCAGATCAAAGACGAGATCATGGATGTTATCAGCATTGCTGATGAGATTTATAGCACATTTGGTCTTACATATCGTGCTGAGTTCTCTACAAGACCTGATGACTTCATGGGTGATATTGAGGTTTGGAATAAGGCAGAAGCTTCTCTTAAAGAGATTCTTGATGAGAAGTATGGCGAAGGCAAGTATGAGATTAATGCCGGTGATGGTGCTTTCTATGGTCCTAAGATCGATCTTCAGATAAAGGATGCTCTTGGACGTGAGTGGCAGTGCGGTACAGTACAGCTTGACTTCCAGCTTCCTCACAATTTTGAGCTTTCTTATAGCGACAGCGACGGAAGCATCAAGGAGCCTGTAGTTATCCATAGAGCTATTTTTGGTTCATTTGAGCGTTTCATCGGTATCATAACTGAGCACTTCAAGGGAGCATATCCTTTCTGGCTCAGCCCATATCAGGTTGGTATAGTTCCAATTCGTCCTGAGCACAATGAGTATGCAAGAAAGGTTGCAGAGATGCTTCAGGATGCAGGTGTTCGTGTTGAGGCTGATTACTCAGAAAACAACATGAAGACTAAGATCAAGAAGTTTAAGACTTTGAAAGATCCTTATATCCTTGTACTTGGTGACAAGGAGGCTGCTGAGAATACTGTTTCTATCAATGTAAGAGGAAGCAACCAGCAGGTACAGGGTGTTGCACTCGATGCATTTGTTAAGGCTTGTGCAGAGATGAACAAGTCAAGATGCCTTGATCTTAAAGTAGAATTCTAATCTAGCATTTATATTGAGTAAACGGCTGGTTTATCCTGCCGTTTACTGCTATTTTTAAATAAACTATAAAATTTATAAAACTTAAAAATATCACTTGACGAGTGAGAACAATTGTGATATTTTATCAAGGTATGCCGCATGTCGTGGTTTAAGTCTGCATGGTGCAGCACCAAAGGCAGCGAGTAAATAATTAGGAGGTGTCCTATGTACGCAATTATTGCAACAGGTGGAAAACAGTACAAGGTTTCAGAGGGAGATGTTATCCGTGTAGAGAAGCTCGACGCTGAGCAGGATAGTACTGTAACATTTGATCAGGTTCTTGCAATTGGCGGTGAGAAGCTTGCAGTAGGTAACGATGTTGCTAACGCTTCTGTTTCAGGTAAGGTTCTTGAGCAGGGTCGTGGTAAGAAGGTTATCGTATACCACTACAAGAGAAAGACTGGCTATCACAAGAAGAATGGTCACAGACAAGCATACACAAAAGTACAGATTGAAAAGATCAACGCATAAGCTTTATTTGTATGATTCGTGTGAATGTCTATAAAAGTAAAGATGGTAAGCTGAGAGGCTTTAAGTGCCTTGGTCATGCAGAATATGCTGATCCTGGTGAAGATATAGTCTGTGCAGCAGTATCAATGCTTGTTATCAATACAGTAAACAGTATCAGTAAGTTTTTACCGGATGAATATATCACAGTAAATACAGATCAGGAATCTGGACTTATTGAATGTTACTTTGAAGACGAGCCTTCGGAACAGGCCATTTTACTTATGAAATCTATGCTTTTCGGATTAGAGAGTGTAGAGGAAAATTATCAAGGTAAATACCTTAGAGTAGAAAAGTATTAAGGAGGAAAAGGCCATGTTAAATATGAACCTTCAGTTCTTCGCTCATAAAAAGGGTGTAGGCTCAACAAAGAACGGTCGTGATTCTGAGTCAAAGAGACTTGGCGCTAAGAGAGCAGACGGACAGTTTGTTAAGGCTGGAAATATTCTTTACAGACAGCGTGGAACCCACATTCTGCCAGGAACAAATGTAGGCAGAGGCGGTGATGATACACTTTTCGCTAAGATCGATGGTATCTGCAGATTCGAGAGAGTCGGCAAGTACAAGACTAAGGCTAGTGTATATGCTTTAGAGCAGGCTTAATTGTTTGTAAATTATAGCGTAAAAGGCTTTATTCAAGGGTTTTGGACGTTTGTCTGAAACCCTTATTTTTTCAATAGAAAGGATTTTCATGTTCGCAGATAGTGCTAGAATTATAATCAGATCCGGAAAAGGCGGAGATGGTCATGTAAGCTTTCGCAGAGAAAAATATGTTCCAGCAGGTGGTCCTGATGGAGGCGATGGCGGAAATGGCGGTTCTGTAATTTTTCAGGTAGACAGTGGAACAAATACATTATCGGATTTTCGCTTTAAGCGCAAGTTTTCTGCCGAAGACGGAAAAGAAGGTGCTAAAAAGCGTATGCATGGACGAAATGGCAAGGATATAATACTCAAGGTTCCTGCTGGTACAGTCGTTAAAGAAGCACAGACTGGCAAGGTAATCGTAGATATGTCTGGTGAGAATACTTGCGTAACCGTCCTGAGAGGTGGTCACGGTGGTAAAGGTAATCAGCATTTTGCTACGCCTACAATGCAAGCTCCTAAATATGCTCAGCCTGGCCAGGATGCAGTTGAACTTGAGGTTATTCTCGAGCTTAAATGTATAGCAGATGTTGGACTTGTTGGTTTCCCGAACGTTGGTAAGTCAACTCTTATTACACGTGTCACAAATGCCAGACCTCAGATTGCAAATTATCCATTTACAACTATTCAGCCACATCTTGGAGTAGTAGATCTTCCGGATGGTGATGGATTTGTAATTGCAGATATTCCAGGACTTATTGAAGGTGCATCAGAGGGCGTTGGTCTCGGACATCAGTTTCTTAGACATATAGAGCGTACTAAAGTACTTATCCATCTTGTAGATGCTGCCTCAGTAGAGGGACGTAATCCTATAGATGATGTATATGCTATCAATAAAGAGCTCGCCGCATATGATTCAGAGATTACCAATAAACCTCAGATCATTGCTGCAAACAAGGTAGATGTTATACAGCTGGAAGATGGTGAGGAAGATCCTGTTGAGCTTCTCAGAAAAGAGTTTGAGCCTAAGGGATTCAAGGTATTCCCTATCTCAGCAGCTACAGGAGATGGACTTACTGAGCTTATCAATGAAGTAAGAGAGATTCTTTCACATCATAAGGGTGAGACGATCACTTACGAGCAGGAGTTCTTCCCAGAAGAGCATGTTGCAGATAAGCTTCCATATGATGTTTCATATGATGAGAAGAATGAATGGTATGTTCTTGAAGGCCCACGTATTGAAAAGATGCTTGGTTATACTAACCTTGAGTCTGAGAAGGGATTTATTTTCTTCCAGAAGTTCATACGTGAGATTGGTGCTATAGAAAAGCTTGAAGCATTGGGAATGGAAGAAGGAGATACTGTAAAGATTTACGGTTTCCACTTCGAATATTATAAGGACTAAGGTATATTTAAATGAATATTACAAGTAAACAAAGGGCTTATTTAAGAGGCCTTGCTATGACAACTGATCCTATTTTTCAGGTTGGAAAGTCAAGTCTTACACCTGAGATCACTTCAGCTATTGATGAAGCACTTGCTGCAAGAGAGCTGATAAAGATCAGTGTTTTGAAAAACTGTGATGATGATGCCCGTTCAATCGGTGAAGTCGTTGCAGAGCGTACTCGTGCTGTTCTTGTACAGGTTGTTGGAAAGAAGATCACTCTTTATCGTCCTGCAAAGAAACCTAAGATAGAGCTTCCAAGGGGGTAAGATCATGCAGCACATCGGTATTTTAGGCGGAACGTTCAATCCTATTCATATAGGACATCTTATAATTGCAGAGCAGGCATATTCTCAGTTTAATCTCGATAAGGTTTTGGTTATGCCTAGTGGTGTATCATATTTTAAAGATGGGCAGGGGGTATTACCTGCTGAAGTTCGCCTTGAAATGACCAGATGTGCTGTAAATGATAATGATCACCTTGAAGTTTCTGATGTAGAAGTTAAACGTCCCGGAAACACTTATACTTCAGATACTCTATTACAATTGCATAGTCTTTATATTGATGCTCAGTTGTATTTTATCATTGGAGCAGATACATTATATGATTTGGAAACATGGCATGAGCCAGCGATCATATTTTCGAATTGTGTAATATTGGTTTCGGTAAGAGATGATCATGGTATGTCTGATCTGCTTAGCAAGATAGATTATTATAAGATCAAATATAAGGCTGATATTAGGATTCTTAATACAACTAATATAGATATTTCTTCTACTATGATAAGGGATAACGTAAAAAGGGGAATATCGATAAAATATTATGTTCCAAATAGTGTCATAGACTATATTAAAAACAATAATTTATACCGATAATAGATATATGAATTTTGTTTTTTATACCTTGGAGGTCATATATGACTGAAGAAACTCGTTCTATTAAAAAGAAGATCAAAAAAGTTCTTGATAAAGATCGTTATCAGCATACGCTTGGAGTAGCATATACAGCAGCATCTTTGGCAATGAGATATGGAGTTGATCTGGAGCGTGCTTTTCTGGCGGGTTTACTGCATGACTGTGCTAAAAATATACCTAATGATGATAAATTTCAGCTTTGCCGCAAATATAAAGTCAAGCTTAATGATGTAGAGAAAAAGGCTCCATATCTAATACATGCAAAACTTGGTGCAACTCTTGCGGAAAAGTTGTATGGTGTTAAAGATGACGAGATCGTTAATGCTATAAAGTATCACACTACTGGCAGACCTGGTATGACTTTACTTGAGAAGATCATATTTACAGCTGACTATATTGAGCCCGGTCGTTCAAATGCTCAGAATCTCAATGAGATTCGCCAGCTGTCATTTATAGATCTTGATGCCGCAGTTACAAAAATACTCTATGATACATTGCAGTATCTTGAAACTAAAGACCAGCTTATCGATCCTATGACCCAGATGACTTACGACTATTATGCGGGCATAAGGATTAAGTGACTTTGATATTATTGTTGAAAGGCTAATCAGATATGGAAAGAAATACTGAGAAACTTGTAAAGATTGCAATCAATGCTCTTGAAGATAAGAAGGGCGAAGACATAAGTGTACTCAATGTAGGTAAGATCACTATCATTGCTGATTATTTTGTTATCGTAAGCGGAAACAATCCAAATCAGGTGCAGGCTCTTGCGGATAATGTAGAAGATACCCTTACAAAGGAAGGCATTGAGCCAAAGAGTAAAGAGGGATACATGAACGCAAACTGGATCCTTATGGATTACGGCGATTTTGTAGTACATATTTTTGATAATGAGAGCCGTTCTTTCTTTGATCTTGAGAGAATCTGGAAAGATGCAGATAAAGTAGTAATTGAAGAAATGTAAATAGAAGTAAATAAAAGGTGTTGGTAAATTGATTATCTGAAATCTATTTACCAACACCTTTTTTACGGATTTAATTACTTATCTATAAAGTCTGAATACACCAAAAACCTTACCTAGAATCTGACAATCATCAACGATTATAGGATCCATTGCATCATTCTGGGGCTGAAGACGGATATGACCGTTTTCACGATAAAATGTCTTAACAGTAGCACTATCATCAATAAGTGCAACAACTGTATCACCATTCTCAGCATCTTCACAGGTTTTTACGAAAATCTGATCTCCGTTCATGATGCCCATATTTACCATGCTGTCGCCCTGTACTTTAAGAACAAAAGCATCTGAAGATCCCATATCCTTTGGGAGCATATCAGTCGGGATAGGGAAATATCCCTCAATATTCTGCTCTGCGAGTATAGGCTGTCCTGCAGCTACAGAACCAACAACAGGGATGCTTGTCATCTCTGTTCTTACCATCTCAAAGCCTTCATCAAGGATTTCGATGGCACGTGGCTTTGTCTGATCACGACGAATATAGCCCTTTTTCTCAAGTGTCTCAAGATGTGAATGGACAGAAGATGTTGAACGAAGGCTGACTGCCTCGCAAATCTCACGAACTGATGGTGGAAATCCTCTATCAAGAATCTGACTCTTTATATACTCTAAAATCTCTGACTGTTTTGCTGTCAACGGAATTCGTTCCATACTATTAATGCCTCCATAGTAAAATCAACTTTTTGAATATCACATATATAATAACATATTTTGTTCATTTTGCAAACATATATTCAGAAAATATGTTTGCAAAAATTTGTTCGCAAACTATTGACAAGCAAATGGGTGTTCGTTATAATTCGAATACGAACGATAGTTCACAACAATTGTTCGCAACAATAGTTCGAAAAGGAGAGCGCCTGATATGAGAGCACAGTACTACGGTCATCACAGAAATAGAAGAAGAAATTATTCACATTCCAGATATGGAGATATATTTATATTTATCGTGATAGTATTGCTTGTATTGTTTATATATCAGAGGTTTTCAATCAAAACGGTAAATGCTTCTGTACAGGAAGAAAGGTATAAGTATTACACCAGTGTTATGGTGAACTCCGGTGATACGTTAAGCAGTATTGCTTCAAAATATATTTCGGACGAGTACGGAAGTATTTCGGATTATATTGATGAGGTTAAGGAGATGAATTACTTAGATAGCAATTGCATGATCCATTCTGGAGAATATATCGTAGTTTCGTATTATGGATTAAAAGAGTAGTTGTAAATTGTCGAAAATGCACAAAAAGACATACATCTAATATATTGGTAGAACTATTGTTACTCAATTAAACTAACTATGTTATAATTCATTTGTTATTATGTATAAAAATTGGCTGCAAAAAATAACATGAGTTGGAGGAATTGAGTATGAGTCGTTTGACTATGGAGTCTAACCAGATCCAAAAGCACCTGGATGAGCTTTACAGAAATATGTCACGACGTATTTATGCCAGTCCACCGGGTACTTGTCCGGTTGACATTTCACTAAGTTTCTTAAGAATGAGCCATGCTCAGACTTGTGGAAAATGTACTCCGTGCAGAGTCGGCCTCGGTAGGCTCGCTGAAATGCTTGAATCTGTACTGGATGGTGAGGCAGATATTACAATAATTGACAAGATAGAGAAAACTGCCCAAGCTATTGCAAGTACAGCTGACTGTGCTATAGGTACAGAGACAGCAAAAGGTATCCTATTAGGAATAAGGGGCTTTAGAGATGACTACATCGAGCATATTACCAAAGGAAGGTGCATATGTGGCCTAAAGCAGTCTGTCGCATGTGTAGATCAATGTCCTGCCCATGTTGATATTCCTGGCTATATTGCATTGGTAAAAGCCGGGTTATATGGTGATGCTGTCAGACTTATACGAAAAGACAATCCATTCCCATCTGTATGTGCATATGTATGTGAGCATCCATGTGAGGACAGATGCAGACGCTCAATGATGGATGATGCGGTAAATATATGCGGTATCAAGCGTTATGCAGTAGATCATGCATCTACTACGGAAATTCCTGTTTGTGCTGAAAAAACAAAAAAGAAGGTTGCTATCGTAGGAGGAGGACCGGGCGGACTGACTGCTGCCTATTATCTTACTATAATGGGACATTCCGTTACTGTTTATGAGCAGAGGCATAAACTTGGAGGAATGTTGAGATATGGTATACCGGATTATCGCCTGCCTCAGGATATTCTTGATAAGGATATTAATCATATTATAGAGACTGGAGTAAACACAAAGCTTGACACTACGGTTGGTACAGATATTACTGTAGACGAGCTTAAGCAAAAATATGATGCAGTCTATCTGTCAGTTGGTGCACATGGTGACAGAAAGCTAGGTATTGAAGGAGAAGATGCGCCTAATGTTGTCAGTGCTGTAGAAATGCTTCGTAGCATTGGCGAAGGTGAAAAAATAGATATGCACAACAAAAACGTCGTAGTAGTAGGCGGCGGAAATGTTGCGATGGATGCGACAAGAACATGTCTGCGCCTTGGAGCTAAGCATGTCACATGTGTATATAGAAGACGTGTCGAGGATATGACTGCTCTGATGGAAGAAATTGAGGAGGCCAAAGCGGAGGGTGTAGAGATATTACCACTGTTTGCACCTGCGCGTGTTGAAAGAAATAAGAAAGGTATTGCAACCGCTTTGTGGGCTCAGCCTCAGATAATATCTTATATTGGCTCAGATGGTCGAGCCGGTATACGTAAGTCGGATCTTGATGAGGTCAGGATTGAAGCTGATTATATAATAGTTGCTATTGGACAGCAATCCTTGCTAAGACCTTTTGAGGATCATGGTATCACCACAAAGCGAGGAAGGATACAGGCCGAGAATTCAAGCTTTGTAGAAGGAAGCGGAAATGTTTTCGCCGGAGGTGATGCAGTATCGGGGCCTGCAACAGTTATATTAGCTGTTGCTGCAGGCAAAGTTGCTGCGGCAAATATTGACGAATTCTTAGGATACAATCATAGGATATCTGTTGATGTTGAGATACCGTTGCCTGATCTTACTACAAGTCCTGCCTGTGGAAGAGTAAATATTAAAGCAAAGAACATAAAAAATATTGAAGGTAATTTTGAACTTGCCAGCATAGGTATGACTGACGAGGAGTGTGCACAGGAATGCAGCCGCTGTCTCAGATGTGATCACTTTGGATACGGTGGTTTCAAAGGAGGGAGGCTCGCAGAATGGTAAATCTTACTATAAACAACAAGAAAGTAAGTGTGCCTGAGGGTACAACTATTTTGAATGCAGCAAGGTCAGTAGGCGTGCATATACCTCATTTATGCTACTTAAAAGATATAAATGAGATAGGAGCATGCAGGTTATGCTGTGTTGATGTAGAAGGTGAGGATAATCTTGTCCCTGCATGCAACAATCATGTTCGTGATGGCATGGTGATATATACAAATACTGCAAGAGCAAGGGCTTCAAGAAAAATGAATCTTCAGCTGATTCTTTCAGAACATGACTGCAAGTGTGCTACGTGTTCCAGAAGTGGCAATTGCCAGCTTCAAAAGCTTGCAAATGACTATGGTATAATTGAAAATCCTTATGGTGAACATTTGCTTCCACCTAAGCTTACAGAGTGGAACAGCACTTTTCCACTTATCAGAGATGCAAATAAATGTATAAAATGTATGAGGTGCATTCAGATATGTGAAAAAGTACAGACAATGAATATCTGGGATCTTGAGTCTATCGGAAGTCGCACAAGAGTTGGTGTATCAAATAATCAGAAGATAGAAGAATCAGATTGTACTCTTTGCGGTCAATGTATCACTCATTGTCCTGTAGGAGCTTTGAGGGAACGTAATGATATTGACCAAGTATTGAGGGCTGTTGAGGATCCTGATGTAATAACTGCAGTACAGATTGCTCCGGCTGTAAGAACTGCTGTTGGTGAGGCATTTGGACTTCCTCCATCAAAAGCTACAGTAAATGTCATAGCATCAATGCTGAAGACAATCGGATTTGATTATGTATTTGATACAAGCTATGCGGCTGATCTTACGATCATGGAGGAAGGCACAGAGTTCCTTCATAGATTAAAGAAGGGTGATATGGCAAAGTATCCTATGTTTACAAGCTGCTGCCCGGGATGGGTTAGCTTTATTAATAGTCAGTTTCCAGAGCTTGTGGGGCAGCTTTCGACGGCAAAGAGCCCACAGCAGATATTTGGAGCTGTATTGAAGACATATTTTGCAAAGAAACTAGACATAATGCCTGAAAGATTATGCAGTGTTTCTATAATGCCTTGCGTAGCTAAAAAAGCTGAATGTATGCGACCTGAGATGTGTCGTGAGGATGGTACACCGGATGTAGATTATGTTCTGACTACCAGGGAGCTTTTAAGACTCATTAAATCAGAACGTATATCGACAGTTCGTGTAGAAGGAGTTCCTTTTGATGAGATAATGGACGACTATACAGGAGCAGGAGTAATTTTTGGAACTACTGGTGGTGTTATGGAAGCAGCACTTCGTAGTGCTTACTATATGGTAGTAGGAAAAAATCCTGAGCCGGATGCATTCCAGGAAGTCAGAAAGAATCCTAACGAAAAGGATGTTACATGGAGAGAGAAGACGTTTAATCTTGCTGGTACAAAGATCAATATCGCTGTAACAAGTGGTCTTGGTAATGCAAGGAAACTGTGCGAAGCTATTTTGGCTGGTGAAGTCAAGTATGATTTTGTAGAAGTTATGGCATGTCCTGGCGGTTGCGCAGGAGGTGGTGGACAGCCGATTCATTGCGATGATGTAGAAAGGGCAGATGAAAGAGGCAGAGTATTGTATGATATAGATAGAAATATGCCATTACGTTTCTGTCATGAGAATAAGGCCATAAAGAAATTGTATGAAGAAGAACTTGATAAGCCGTTTAGTGAGAAAGCAGAGCAATTGCTGCATGTTCATTAATGTTAATAAGGCTTGGGAATGATTTCCTGAGCCTTTTGCATGCCGTCATATATAAATCTAAAATATAAGGTAAGTGTATTTATTTATGTGCTTATTATAATTTTTTACAAATAAAGGTTAGAAAAAGGTATTTATGATAGAATCGATATATTAAATGTCATTGAAAAGGAGTTGTAGTATGAAAAAATTACTATGTATAATGCTGACAGGTATTATGATCATGTCTTTATCAGCATGCTCAAGTACTAAGGATAGCGGTGAGGATGGTATAGCGTCTATTCAGGAAAGCACTGAGTCATCCCAGAAAGAAGAGTCAGAGAGTGTGAATGAAGGTGCTGAAAGTACTGATAATGCTGAAGGTTCTATGGAATCTGCATCAAGTGAGGAGACAACGCCAGAAAATTTTGTATCCTCAGAAAATGGCAGTCCGGTTTATATTATGGCGAAGAAAGGCTATTATGAGACTGCAGATGATGATAATAATACTCTTCTTTATAAGGGATATGATGATGAATTATTATTAACTGATGAGAGCAAGAAAAAGTTTCCTCAATTAAACGACAAGCTTGTCGAAATATTTAATTTAAGACGTGAAGAAGCAGATAGAGCTGCAAAGGAAGGAAAAGAAAACGCTGCAACAGATCTTGAGTCCGGATATTTAATGGGAAACTATTCTGATACAAGGGATGTATGCCTGCAGCGAGCTGACAGCAAGGTATTAAGCTATTACTTGAACTATTATACTTACACAAATGGTGCCCATGGATCATATGGGATCAGCCCTTACACTATCGAAGTAGAAACTGGTAAGGAACTGGGATTGGAAGACATTCTAAAAATCGATAAGGATGAATTTGCCGGGATTGTGAAGGATAAAATCCTTGAGTCAGCTAAATCTGATGAAGTAACAGAATTTACTGATCTTGATGATACTTTGTCACGCTATAGGTATAGTATTACTGAAGAAGAGGCCAATAGTACTGATTATGATAATGCTGTGTATCCATATACCTGGTATCTTGCAAATGATGGACTACATGTATATTTTGAAATTTATTCAATAGCATCTTATGCTTATGGGGATACAGATATTGTAATTGGCTATGATGAGAAGCCAGAGATATTTAATTTTGACTATATTCCAGGGCAGGGTTTAGGATTCGTGAGTTATCTTGGAAACCTCTATGATAAAAAGATTGATATTGATAATGATGGTAAATTAGAAAAAATATCTATGACATATGAATATGACGGAGATGATTATTCAGTATATAAGTCATTTGGACTTGACGTAGACGGTGTAAAAGCTGAGTTTAAGGATGGAGATATCTATGCCGAGGATAATAATTTCAGATACTATCATGTAAGAACAGCGGATAATCGCAATTATATCTATGCCATGATAGATGATATGAATGACTATTACAGAGTTTATGTTTTTGATTTGAATAATGATACTGTTAAAACAGTAAAAAATGGAGAAGAGAGTTGCCTGTGGTTCAATAAATCCTATGTACACAATAGTATAGCTGATGAGTATGGTGAAATATGTCCGACAGATCCTAATAGCATGTTTTTTGCAAAAGTATTCAACCTGCTTGGAACCACTATTGCTGTTGGAAAGTATAATGTTGGATCAGACGGCAGACCGGAATTACAAAACGACATTTTTATGGTTACAAGTGATCTTGGAAACAATATAAAGCTTAAAGAATCAATGGAGTTTGACATTGTTGATGAAAGTGGAAACATCGTATCTCAGAAAGAAACTATTTCATCAGGAAGTTCTGTAAAACCTCTGTACATAAGAATCATAGATGGAAAGAATGTTCTTGATTGTAAGCTTGATGATGGACGAATTGCAAGGATTAATTTTACAAACGAAAATTATCCTATAGAAATTGACGGAAAATCAGTAGAAGATCTTTTTGAAGATCTGGTATTTGCCGGATAAGTTTTCTTACAGCAAATTAAAACCTCCGACGTGATTGTCGGAGGTTTAATAGTATGATCATTTCTGTTTTTTAAGTTCTTCGAGAATCTGGGCAAGAAGCTCTTCTGATGTAGGTGCAGGTGGCTCGGCAGCTGCTTCCTCGGCTTCCTTTTTCTTTGTAAGATCAAGAAGCTTGTTGAGAGCCTTAAGCATGCAGAACAAAACTAATGCCATAAGGATAAAGTTGATTACTGCAGAGATAAATGCGCCAATGTTGAGACTTACAGTAGGAGTAAGCTTGATCACGACATCACTGAAATCCATCATGAACAACAGTCCGATGATCGGATTGATGATGTTGTCTGTGAGAGCTGTTACGATGTTCTGGAATGCAGCACCGATGATGACACCGACTGCCATGTCCATTACGTTACCCTTGAGGGCGAATGCTTTGAATTCCTCAAAAAACTGCTTCATATGTATTTTCCTCCTTTATATATCCAGCCCCTTATGGGCCTGCGATCATAGTGGAAATTGATTATATAAAAAACTTTAAAGAATATATGGTGTTGTCTGGTAAACATAGTAGTTAAGCCAATTGGTATATATGATGTTGGCATGGCTTCTCCATGATAACCTTGGACGGTTGTCAGGATCGTTATCAGGATAATAGTTTTTAGGCATTTCGACATCGTCAAGTCCTTTAGCAGTATCGCGACGGTATTCATTGTCTAAAGTAACACGGTCGTATTCCGGATGTCCCATTATAAATATCTGCTTACCGTCTTTTGTCATACAAAGATAAACACCAGCTTCATCTGACTCTGCAAGTACATCAATGTAAGGGCATGAATGGATATCACTTGCAGCAACTTCTGTATGACGGGAGTGAGGTGCAAAGAAAATATCATCACATCCTCTTACAAGAGGAATTTTCCTATTAAGAACTCTCTGCGCATAAATGCCGGAGAGCTTCTTTGGAAGAGTTCGTTTAGGAAGATTGTAGTGATAGTAAAGGGCGGCCTGAGATCCCCAACAGATATGAAGCGTACTTGTAACATGTGATTTGCTCCATTCAAAAATCTCACAAAGCTCATCCCAATAGTCGACTTCATTATACTCCAGTTTTTCAACAGGTGCACCTGTAATGATCATTCCATCGTATCGATGTTCTTTAATTGTATCGAAAGTAACATAGAACTGGTTTAAGTGATTGGCAGAAGTATTAGTTGAAACATGACTTTTTACCATAAGGAAGGTTATATCAATCTGCAAGGGTGTATTAGAAAGAGCTCTAAGCAGTTGCAATTCTGTATCTTCTTTAAGAGGCATCAGATTAAGTATAACAATCTTCAGCGGTCGGATATCCTGATGGATGGAGCGGAATTCATCCATAACGAAGATGTTTTCTCTTTCAAGCTGTTCCTTTGCTGGCAGATTGCTTTGGACTTTAATTGGCATTATGTATCCTCCACTACATGTTTTCTAAATTTATACATCATATATTAGCATAAATTAAGGCAGTTGTGAAACCTTAATTCGTGTGATAAAATTACTATTATATGTATAATATTATATTTAACTTTACAGGGCTTTATGAAGAAATGAATTTCGGCCCGGCAGACTTTATTACTCATGATCTCAAAGGCATGAGAGGTACTGAATTGTATATTGATGAAGAAGCTGAGGAGAAGCTCTTGTGTCTCATAGGTGAATACAGTATAAATGGTATCCATCTATTAGATAATGGTAATTATCACTATGTCACAAGGCTTTTCCTTCACCATATCAATGAGGATTTTGACCTTATCTACTGTGATAATCATAGTGATGATCAGGCACCTGCCTTTGAGGGAATTAAGTCCTGTGGATCCTGGGTAATGGACGCTAGAAAGGAACTGGCTCATAGGATGAAGAGTACATGCTGGATCAACGGTAAAGGAGAAGCCGTTATATATGGTGTACCTTCAAAAGACAGACCTGTATATCTGTCTATAGATAAAGATGTGCTGGATAAGACAGTTGCTCCGACAAATTGGGATCAGGGTGAATTGAAGCTGGATTCATTACTTGAGTTGATCGAAAGACTGCTGGATGGTCGCACTTTGATTGGCGTAGATATCTGTGGCGAATGTCTTTATGAGAATGGCAGGGCAAGCAGTGAAGATATCATGACAAACGAGAAAGTGGACAATTATTTAATAAAATACTTCTTTCAAAAAATTAAGGCGGAAAATCATGGCTAAAAAGAAAAGAAAAAGAAAAAAATCATATGCAGGTCTGTTTTTCAGTACCTTCATAAAGGTAATGCTTATTTTTGTACTTATCGGTCTTATAGGTGGATGCTTTATTGGAGTGTCATTATACAATAAGTATTATAAGACTTATGACAAGGAAGCAAAGGCTGTTGTATATAATGGATCAAGCAAGGATTTTAAGAAAAATGAACCTACATACATTTACGACAGTGAAGGTGATGTAATAGCTAAGCTCAGAGGTGATGGAGATACAACTTATCTTACATATGACAATATTCCTGAGACTGCGGTAAATGCTTTTATTGCTATCGAGGATAGAACATTCTGGACAAATCCGGGATATGATGTTCAGGGTATTATCAGAGTATTAGTAAGATACGTAAAGACAAAAGGTGTTGAGCAGCATGGAGCTTCTACGATAACACAGCAGCTTGCAAGGAATGTATACCTTACTCAGGAAAAAAAGATTGAAAGAAAAATTAAAGAAATCCTGATTGCAAAGTATTTAAATAAAAAATACTCAAAGAAAGAGATAATGGAGTATTACATAAATAATGTCTATTTTGCAAATCAGTACTACGGATTGGAAGCAGCTTCAAAGGGATATTTTGGAAAGAAGGCTTCACAGCTTAGTCTTTCACAGATTGCATATCTTTGCGCTATACCGAACAGACCTGCTTACTATGACCCTATCAAGTATCCAGATCACGCTATCAAAAGACGTGATAAGATACTTGGAGATATGAAAGAAGAGGGGCTGATATCAGAAAGCGAATATGAGCAGGCTGTAAATGAAACTATTGAGCTTGCAGAGCAGAGAACGGCTGAATTAAATGACTATCAGGCTACGTATGCCATGGATTGCGCAGTGCGGTATCTCATGGGCCTTGAGGGATTTGAATTTAAATATCATTTTGACTCAAGTGATGAGTATGGTGCTTATACTTATGAGTATGAAGACAAGTATGATGAGATAAAAGGTTTACTTCATACTAATGGATATAAGATATACACTACTCTTGACAGTAAGGCTCAGGATAGTCTTCAGAATGCACTGGATGAAGTACTTTCATTTGATGAAGAAACTAATGCAGAAACAGGAGCGTATGCACTTCAGGGAGCGGTCACAGCTGTCGATAATATAAATGGTAAGGTAATTGCTGTTGTAGGAGGCAGGACTGATCCAACAGGATCATCATCTACATATACTCTTAACAGAGCTTATCAAAGTTATAGACAGCCGGGATCAAGTATAAAACCTATAGTAGTTTATACCCCGGCACTTGAGCTTGGCTATGCACCGGGTTCTTTGGTAGAAAACATCGATGTAAAAAAAGCAAAGACGATGACTGCAATGCAGGCACTTTGCCAGGTAGGTACACCTATGACAATGCGCACTGCCGTTGAAAAGAGCCAAAATGGTTGTGCATGGCAGGTATATGCCAATATTACTCCAAGTGTCGGGCTTGCGCACATTACAGAAATGGAGTATCAAAAGATCGTACCGGCTGATTACACACTTGCAACTGCGCTTGGTGGTTTTACAAATGGCGTGACAACGGTTGAGCAGGCTTCTGCATACTCTACACTTGCAAACCATGGAGTATACCGGGGACAGACATGTATAGCTTCTATCAAAAATAATAATGATGAAGAATTATATGTTGAGAGTGAGGATAAGCAGGTTTATACTTCAGAAGCAGCTGATACCATGGTTGACATCATGAAAGGTGTTGTAAAGAATGGTACGGCTAAATCTATGAAATGGTATGATTCGAGCAAGATAGAAGCAGCCGGAAAAACAGGAACTACAAATGGCTCAAAGGATGGCTGGTTTTGCGGGATAACCCCATATTATAGTGTTGCGGTATGGGTTGGCTATGATTCGCCAAGAGAATTGTCAGGTCTTTATGGAGCATCATATCCGGCATCGATATGGAAGGCAGCAATGCTTTCACTTACTGATGGATATGAGGCAAAGTCATTTGAGCTTCCCGGAGCTATGAAGGAGAATGGATACTCTGAAAAATATTTACCGGGACGCGAAGGTACAGAAGAACTAATAAGTGGATATACGGTAGCAAACTACCGGCAGGATAGAGAGACCGGTGAAGCGATAAGAGCATGGAACGCTCAGTTATCTGCTGCAGTTGACGCGGGAACTCTTACTTCGATTAAATTGGAATGTGACAGACTACTTAATACATTAGTAGATAAAACGTATGCAGCAATGTTGTTATCTGAAACTAATACGGCATATGCTACAGGATATGCTAATATAGCAGCTCTGACTGTTCCAGCAGTTACACCTGATATTACCGGAGGGGTGACCGGTGGGGTTGTAGCTCAATAACGTTCTTTAAGCAAGGATGCGAAAGGAGAATGCTTATGAGAAAATTAAATAGGATGGTTATGCAAATGATGACAGGAAGATATGGCACCGACCGCTTCACAAGCTTTTTAATGGGCTTTGCGGTATCGATGATGTTCGGAGCCATATTTTCTAGAAGCTTTACATTGATCCTTATTTTTGAAATATTGATGTCTTTAACGATCTGTTATTGTCTTTACCGTATGTTTTCTACAAATCATGCAAGAAGAGCAGGAGAAAACCTGATCTACTTGAAGTATAGAACTAAGGTAAAGTGCTTATTTGAGCGTTTTAATCATAAGTTTTCTGAATGGTGGAAGATCATTAATAATATTGATGATCCTGATGTGCCATACAGGATATTTATCTGCCCAAAGTGCAGGCAAAAGATAAGGGTACCGAAGGGGAAAGGTAAGATTGCAATAAAATGCCCTAAGTGCAGTAAAGAATTTATCAAAAAGACTTGATAGAAATGTCGGTGGGGGTTATTCTATGGAGAAGAGAACGCTGGCTCGTGCAATCTGCCTTATCATAGCTATTGGGTGCTTTGGTTATATAGGTTTTTATACCTATCAGAAAAATCGCACAGCGAAAAAGTTTGATGCTCTGTCAGAAATCAATACGTATAATTTTGATAATGATGAACCAATTTCTACTACTGTAGAGATCAAGAAAGGTGGCAAGAGTGGATCAAGCTCTGAAAAAAAGTTATTTGTACTAAAACAATATAGAGGAATATATAAGAAAAATCCTAATTTCATCGGATGGTTAAAAATTGATGATACTAAGATAGATCTGCCGGTTATGAAGTCAACTACCGGCAATGGTCAATATTATCTGGATCATAATTTTAATCAGCAGGAAGACAGAAACGGTACTCTCTTTATGGATGATGCATGTGATGTTGTTGAGCCATCTGAGAATTGGATAATTTATGGTCATAATATGCATTCGGGAGAGATGTTTGGAGACCTTGATAAGTATAAATCAAAGGATTTCTGCGATAAGCATCCCTATGTGCAATTTGATACAATATATGAGACCGGTCTTTATCAGGTCATGTTTGCGTTTCAGGCTCATGTTTATACTGAGGCTGAAGTTGCATTTAAGTATTATCAGTTTATAAATCCTGCATCAGATGCAGAATTTAATTCTGGAATGCAGGAGATGAGGAACTCGTCGTTGTATGATACAGGAGTAGATGCTGTTTATGGTGACAGACTGCTTTTATTATCTACATGTGATTATGATGAAGCTAACGGCAGATTTGTTGTAGTCTGCGTTAGGAAGGATGTATTGAAATGACTAGAAATGAATTTCTTGAACTTACTGAAGGCAGTTTAATCTACCTCGATGGCGCTACCGGTTCCAATCTTCAAAAAGCCGGCATGCCCATCGGGGTTTGTCCTGATTTATGGATCAGCGAAAATCCAGAAGCACTGATCAATCTTCAGCTTGATTTCCTGAGGGCTGGAACAAGGATCGTTTATTCTCCGACCTTTACTGCAAACCGTATCAAGCTTGCAGAATTCCAATTAGAAAATCGTTTAGAAGAATTAAATACTACTCTTGTTGGCTTGTCTAAAGAGGCGATCAGACGCTTTAGGGAAGAAAATCCTGATGCGCCAAAGTGCTATGTTGCAGGTGATATCACCATGACTGGCGTACAGCTCAAACCTGCAGGACCTATGGAGTTTGAAGAACTTATAGATATATATAAGCAGCAGATAAAAGCTCTTGAAAAAGCAGGTGCGGATCTGATAGTTGTTGAGACTATGATGAGCCTTGCAGAGACCAGAGCGGCAGTAATTGCATGCAAAGAAGTGTCAGATCTTCCGATCATTGCCACAATGACATTTGAGGGAGACGGCAGAAGCCTTTTTGGAACCGATCCTGTTACCGCGCTTATTACACTTCAATCGCTTGGAGTATCTGCCTTTGGAGCAAACTGTTCGACCGGACCGGATAAGATGATACCGCTTGTCAAGAATATGAGCAAATATGCTAATATCCCGATAATATGCAAGCCTAATGCCGGTCTTCCGGAACTTGATGAAAATGGTAACACTGTGTATAACGTTACTCCGGAAGATTTTGGAAAAATGATGATCGATGTTGTCAATGCCGGTGCATCTATCGTGGGAGGATGCTGTGGAACAACACCAGATCATATAGCCGAGCTTGTAAAAGCAACCAGGGAAATGAAGCCGGTTGAAGTTCAAAAGGAAGATGTATATGCACTTACTTCCGAAAGGCTTACACATACATTTGGACTTAGTGACAGATTTTTCATCGTAGGAGAGAGAATTAATCCTACAGGAAAAAAGGCTCTTCAGGCTGAGCTCAGAGAAGGAAAGTTTGACATTGTCAACGATTTTGCTGAAGCTCAGGAAAAGAACGGAGCTAAAGTTCTCGATGTAAACATGGGAATGAGCGGAGTTGATGAAGGTGAGCTGATGCTTAAGGCTATAGAGGAAATATCCGGTATTACAAAGCTTCCTTTGTCAATCGATACAAGTCACGTTGAAATAATGGAAAAAGCTCTTAGAAATTATCATGGAAGAGCTCTGATGAATTCTATATCTCTTGAAAGTGCCAAGTGTGAGCCTATGCTCAGACTTGCAAAGAAATATGGCGCTGCTTTTGTTCTTCTTCCTTTGTCCGATGAGGGTATTCCAAAGGATTTTGAAGAGAAAAAACACTGCATAAAAGGTGTCTTGGATAAGGCATTGGAAATTGGACTTACCAAGAAGGATATAGTAGTTGATGGTCTTGTTGGAACTGTAGGTGCTGACAGCAGTGCAGCACTTCAGGTAATAGAGACGATTAAATATTGTAAGGAAGAGCTCGGGCTCGCAACTATATGCGGACTTTCAAATATTTCATTTGGTCTTCCTGAAAGAATTTTTGTAAATACAGCTTTTTTGACACTTTCCATTCAAGCAGGACTTACAATGGCTATAGCCAATCCAAATCAGGACATGCTTGTGACAGCTGCGCTTGCTACAGATCTTTTGCTTAATAAAGATGGTGCAGATCTTCCTTATATCGATAGGATGAATGATTATAAAGAAGAACATGCGGATGATGTGGTTGTAAAGAAAGATGACATTGCAGACTTGCTTGATGCAGCGTCTGGTCTTGCAAAGGCTGCAGGTAAGGATTTTTTTAAGGGAAGGAAGGTGTCTGGTGCGTCTGGCAGGAAAAAGGCATCTTCCGAAAAATCAAATAAAACTGGTTCAAGCGGTGAACAAGATGCTATATTTCAGGCTGTACTAAAAGGTAAGAGGGAACAGATCGTAGATGCAGTAGATGCTTCTATAGCTGCAGGCAGAAGTGCAGATGATATCTTAAATGTTTCTTTACTGCCGGCAATAAATGAGGTTGGTGTTCTTTTTGATAAGAAGAAGTACTTTTTGCCTCAGCTTATAGCCAGTGGTGAGGCTATGAAGAACGCTGTTACACGTATAGAACCGCTTCTTATGGCAGGACGGGACAGCTCTGAACAGATGCCGGTGGTTGTTATAGCAACAGTTAAAGGTGATATCCATGACATTGGTAAAAATCTTGTAGTACTTATGATGAAGAATTACGGATTTGAAGTACATGATCTTGGAAAAGATGTTCCGAAAGAGGATATCGTAAAGGCTGCCAAGGAACATAATGCTGATATTATCGCATTGTCTGCACTCATGACTACTACGATGCGTGAAATGAAAAATGTCATAGACTATGCGCATGAAGAAGGACTCGACTGTCATTTCATGATAGGCGGGGCTGTAATTACGCCTGAATATGCAGATGAGATTCATGCAACATATTCGTCTGATGCAGCTGATGCTGTGAGAGTTGCAAAGCAATTACTTAATGTTTCATAACGTATAAATAATTTTTGGGAGGATCTTTAGTTAATGATAGGTGCAGACGCAATCGTAAAGTGCCTCGAAAAAGAAGGCGTTGATACAGTATTTGGCTATTCCGGAGTTGCAATAGACCCTTTTTGGAATAGTATTTTAGAGACAGATATCAAGACTGTTCTCGTGCGTACAGAGCAAAATGCAGCTCATGCTGCCAGTGGATATGCACGTACACGTGGAAAGGTAGGAGTATGCGCTGTGACAAGTGGTCCCGGCGCTACAAACCTTTTGACGGGTATAGCCACGGCTTATTCTGACTCTATTCCGCTTGTCTGTTTTACAGGACAGGTTGATTCTGAGCTTATCGGTTCAGATGTATTTCAGGAGGCTGATGTTATCGGAGCCGCTGAATCATTTGTTAAGTACAGTTATCTTGTTCGAAATGTAAAAGATATTCCACGTATTATTCATGAAGCTTTCTATATAGCAAGTACCGGAAGACGTGGGCCGGTGCTTATTGATCTGCCTGCCGATATACAGCTTTCTCGTATCGGTGATTTCACTTATCCTACTGAGCCGCCAAAGCTCAGAACTTATAAGCCTACAGTAAAAGGTAATACACTTCAGATAAAAAAGGTTATAAAAGTGCTTGAAAACGCCAAGAAACCACTTGTTTGTGTTGGTGGAGGTGTTCATCTTTCAGGCGCTAAAAATGAGTTACAGAAATTTGTTGAGAAGCATAGATTGCCTGTAGTTTCAACAATGATGGGCCTTGGAATACTCCCGACTGAGCACCCTATGTACTATGGAATGGTTGGAAATAATGGTGCAGTTACAGCTAATCATGCCATGAAGGAATGTGATGTCCTCCTGATGGTGGGAGCACGAGTTGCAGACAGAGCTGTATCTGCTCCGGATCTTACATTTGAAGGAAAAGTCCTTATCCATATGGATGTGGATCCTGCGGAAATAGGCAAGAATGTTGGTCCGACTATACCTATTGTCGGTGACGCAAAGCATATCTTTGAAGAGTTCATGGGACAGTCTTTCTATTGCTCACATGAAGAATGGATAGCATCTCTTAATAATTATAAAATGGATTTGAAGATAGAAAGACCTGAGGCAAAAGGCTTTGTGGACTCTCCGAAATTTATAAAAATGTTATCCGGAAAAATGAAGGATGATGCTATTTATGTAGCTGATGTCGGTCAAAATCAGTTGTTTTCTTGTCAAAATGCAATAATTCGCGAAGGTAAATTTTTTACTTCAGGTGGTATGGGAACAATGGGATATTCTATTCCGGCTGCAATTGGTGCAAAGCTTGCAGATCCTGAAAGACAGGTGGTTGCAGTATGCGGTGATGGAGCTTTTCAGATGTCAATGATGGAGCTTGCTACAATGAATCAGTATAAATCACCGATAAAACTTGTAGTTATGCGCAATCATTATCTTGGTCTGGTACGAGAGCATCAGCACTTTGTATATCATGATGATTACAGTATGGTTGATCTCGGGTTCGATCCAGACCTTGAGATGCTTTCGAAGGCATATCACGTTAAGTATATTAGATGTGAAAATATGGAAGGCATGGAAGAAAAAATCGATGATTTCCTTACAGGAGATGAAGCCTGCATTATGGAAGTACTCAACGATCCTATGGAAACTGTTGCTGTAAAGAAAGCATAAGGAGGGCGTGACATAAATGAATATGAAAAAGATATATTCGGTACTTGTAGAAAACCGCTCTGGTGTGCTTTCTAAGGTATCGGGACTTTTCGCAAGGAGAAGTTTCAATATTGATTCACTTGCCGTTGGCGAGACTGAAAATAAAGATATTTCATGTATGACCATTGTTTCAAGTGGTGATGAAAGAACTCTCGAACAGATTGAAAAGCAGTTAAATAAAAAGCTTGATGTCATTAAGATAAAAACTTTTGAAGAACAGATGTCTGTCAGCAGAGAGCTGATGTTAATAAAAGTCAAGTATAATAAGTCAAACAGACGTGAGATCATGGAGACATGCGAGGCTATGAAGGCTGATATTGTCGATATGTCAAAAAGCTTTATGATAATTCAGATATGTGATACTCCTGAGCGTACAGACCTTATGATTAAGCTTTTGTCAGGTATTTCTATTGTAGAAATGGCTCGTACAGGAACCTTGGCTCTTCAAAAATGTATTTATCAATAATACAGTTGTTTTTCTGAGGAAAACAGAAGTTTTTTAATATTGGTTGCGTACAATGTTAAAATTAGTCGTTGACAAAATTCGATTCGAGGCTTATATTATCATTTATATACTGTTATAAGTTAAAACATTAAAGCGTTGAAAGGTTGAAAAGATAAAATGCATAAAAAAGTTTTTCAGCTTATAGTAGATAATACATCTGGTGTACTTAGCCGTATCGCAGGTCTATTTTCAAGGCGTGGTTATAATATCCATTCAATTACAGCAGGTGTGACAGCAGATCCAAGATTTACCCGTATTACTATTGTTACAGAAGGCGACGATGAAATACTTGAGCAGATTGAGAAACAGCTTAGAAAGCTTGTAGATGTCAGAGATATCAGAGAGCTTGTTCCTGATAATTCGGTTTACAGAGAGCTTTGCATGATAAAGGTAGAAGTTGATGCCGTTAAGCGTCAGGGTATTATTTCGATCGCAGATATATTTAGGGCAAAGATAATTGATGTTTCTGCTGATTCTCTTATGATCGAGATGACCGGTGATCAGAGCAAGATTGATGCATTTATAGCGCTTCTTGGTGACTATCGTATCCTTGAGATAGCACGTACCGGTATTGCAGGCCTCCAAAGAGGTACAGACGGAGTAGTCTGGTTTGATTAAGATATAACATAATTGTTATAAATATATTTACTTAAGATAAGGAGATTAAGCTATGGAATTGAATGACAAGAACCCAATCTATTACGAATCTGACTGTAATTTGGCTTTACTTGAGGGGAAAACAATTGCCATTATTGGTTACGGCAGCCAGGGACATGCACACGCACTTAACCTGAAGGATTCGGGATGCAACGTCATTATCGGACTTTATGAAGGCTCACGCTCATGGAAAAAGGCAGAAGAGCAGGGATTGCAGGTTTATACAGCAGCAGAAGCTGCAAAGAAGGCTGATATCATCATGATACTTATCAATGATGAGAAGCAGGCTGCAATGTACAAAGAGTCTATCGAGCCAAACCTTGAGGCTGGCAATATGCTTATGTTTGCCCATGGCTTTAATATCAGATACAAGCTCATCGTACCTCCTGCAGATGTTGATGTTGTAATGATCGCTCCTAAGGGACCTGGTCATACAGTACGTTCTGAGTATCAGGCAGGTAAGGGTGTTCCTTGTCTTATCGCTGTAGAGCAGGATTACACAGGAAAGGCTCATGATATCGGACTTGCATATGCACTTGGTATCGGTGGTGCCAGAGCTGGTGTTCTTGAAACAACATTCAAGACAGAGACAGAAACAGATCTTTTTGGTGAGCAGGCTGTACTTTGCGGTGGTGTTTGCAAGCTTATGCAGACAGGTTTTGAAGTACTTTGTGAGGCAGGATACGATCCAAGAAATGCATATTTTGAGTGTATCCATGAGATGAAGCTCATTGTAGACCTTATCTATCAGTCAGGTTTCGAAGGAATGAGATATTCTATTTCAAATACTGCTGAGTACGGTGATTATATCACAGGTCCAAAGATCATTACTGATGAGACAAAGCAGGCAATGAAGAAGGTTCTTGCCGATATTCAGGATGGAACATTTGCTAAGGATTTCCTTCTTGATATGTCAGATGCAAGCGGCAGAGTTCATTTCCAGGCTCTTCGTGATAAGGCAGCTGCTCATCCTTCAGAGGAATACGGTAAGGAGATCAGAAAGCTTTACAGCTGGTCAGATGAGGATAAGCTTATCAACAACTAATAATTCTGTATACTTTTACAAACAATAGTTTGCGATTAAAAGCCACATGTGATAGAATGAATCATGTGTGGCTTTTACTATGCAATGAAAGATCATATTTTCTTCCATTGTAAAAGTAAATTATACGTAATTATAATTCGGAGGCGAAGTAACTTGAGTATTTTACAGGCAATTTTTTTGGGTGTCATTCAGGGATTGACAGAGTTTCTTCCGGTATCTTCATCCGGACATCTTGCAATTTTTCAGAACCTTTTCCATATAGGTGAAGGTACACAGGATTTATTTTTATTTGATATCCTGCTTCATTTAGGTACATTGATAGCTATTTTTGTCGTATATCATAAAGATATATGGAAGATGATAGTTGAGACATTTGGAATGATCGGTGATATTTTTGCAAACATTGGTCATGTTATAAAGAAAGAAGAAACAGTAAAGGTCATACACACAGGATATCGTAAATTTGTTGTGATGGTTATCATTTCTACTATCCCAACCGGTATATTGGGAATTTTGATGAAGGATATTTCTGAGGCAGCAGGTAAGACACTTATCATGCCTGGTATATTTCTTCTCATCACTGCCGGTTTGTTGTTTGTAGCGGATAGGGCTCCGGAGGGAAATAAGACTCCAAAGACCTCAACATATCTCGATTCTATAATCGTTGGTATTACACAGGGTCTTGCCACTCTTCCGGGAATTTCGCGTTCCGGTACCACGATAACAACATTGCTTCTTTGCGGATTTGAAAAGAAGTATGCAGTAAAGTATTCATTTATCATGTCTATACCTGCAGTACTTGGTGCCTGCGTTATGGAGATCAAAGATGCAATAGGTATGAAATTTGAAATTTCTTATCTTGTAGGTCTTGTAGTATCTGCAGTTGTTGGATATATAGCTATTAAGACTATGCTTGTTGTAGTACGTAAAAAGAAGTATATAGTATTTTCTATTTATTGCTTGATTGCAGGTTTAGTTGCAATCATTGGTAATTTTTTCATTAAATAACTATTAGAGTTGATATTTGGGATTCATTCATATCATATGTAAAGATATACATTACATATGATATGAAAGGTCAAAACTGTGATTTAATGGCAGTTTAGACCAAAACATTAAAATAGGGGAATTGGTAGTAGGATTTAATGGCAACATCTAAGAGAAAGAGAAAATCTAATAAAAACACACAAACCGAGCAGGTTAGTCTTACAAATGAACTTTTACTGCTGGGTCTTTTTGCGTTTTGTGTGATCCTTATCTTAGGGAATTTTGGCATGTCATCCATCTTCGGAGATATTGTCAATTCTTTCTTTTTTGGTATTTTAGGACTAATGGCCTATGTTTGGCCTTTCTATCTATTTATAGGTATTTGTTTTTATCTTGCCAACAGGGAAAATACTAAGGCGCTTACCCGTCTTTTAGCATCTTTTATCGTATTTATCGATCTTGGAATGCTTATGCAGTGTCTCTTTGAAGGCGACTTTAAGGATGGTGCATATATGACTCTTTATGAGTATGCAGCTGAAACTCATAAGGGTGGCGGAGCTTTGCTTGGAGGTATGTTTGAGATTCTTAAAGAAGCGATTGGCAATGGCGGAACAATACTATTGATATTGCTGATACTGATAATTTGTGCCGTATTGATAACAGGCAGATCTTTTGTTAAAGAAGTAGAGAAAAGCAGCCGCAAGGTTGCTAGACGTACTGCTGATGAAGGCAGAAGGTGGCATGAAGAACGTGTTAAGGAAAGAGAATATAAACAGGAACGTAAACGTCAGTTAAGAGAGCAGCAGCTCGAAGAGGAGCGAAGACTTGAAGAGGAAAGACTTGAGCAGCTTGAACGAGAGGAGAGAGCCAGAAAGCTTCTTGCTAATAATACAGTAGGTGGTGATAGTACACCATATCCGGCTGACGATAATTATGATATAGCATCTCACAATTATAGCTATGAGGAAACACCAATTGTAAATAATGATAGTTATTATGAGTATCAGGAGTCTGTTTCAGATAAAAACAGAGCTTCAGGAGAAGTTTATTCTCCGTTTGCAGTTAGTCCTGAGCTTCGTGTAAAGCCTGTCGTTAAAGAAGACAGCGAGATGCATGAGATAGTAATGGATGATGTTCCTTTGGAGGATGAATATGAGGAGCAAGATACTGAAGAAAATGAATATGATTATGTTGAAAGTGTTCAGAAAACTGAGCGTTCTTTTGATGATATTGATATTTATAAAGAGGATGAAGTAGAAATCCCCGGATTTAATGAAAATGATATAGATGTTAAAGATAATTATGTTGAGGCAGAAATAAAAAATAACATCGAAGAATTACATGAATCACCAAAACTTGTATCAAAAGATATAAAAAGGGAAAATGATTCTACACATAGAATTGTAAAAGAAACTGTCAGAGAGGAAGTTTCTGTACCTGAAAAGAAGGTAAGCGAGCATGCAAAGCGTAAGATTGCTTCTATAAAAGAAGCGAGAGAAAAGGAAGCTCAGGAAGTAGTTGAAGATTTTTCTGATTATGAGATCCCACCTATTGAGCTTCTTGAAGAAGGTAAGGCTGTTCAGCAGGATTCGGCTTTTAAGATGCAGGAAACTGCGGCTAAACTTCAGAGCACGTTAAAGAGCTTTGGTGTTAATGTACGTATGACAGAGACTATACAGGGACCAACCGTTACGCGATATGAGATGCAGCCTGAGCAGGGTGTCAAGGTAAGCAAGATACTAGGTCTTATTGATGATATCAAGCTTAGTCTTGCTGCTACAGATATACGTATTGAGGCTCCTATTCCTGGAAAAGCTGCTATCGGTATAGAGGTTCCAAATGAAAAGAACGTTACGGTAAAGCTTAGAGATATTGTTGATACAAAAGAGTTTAAAACAGCAAAATCAAAGCTTTCGTTTGCACTTGGTAAAAATATCGGCGGTGAACCGGTTGTATTTGATATCGCCAAGATGCCGCATTTGCTTATAGCTGGTGCTACTGGTTCAGGTAAGTCAGTTTGTATTAATACTATTATCATGAGCATACTTTATAAGGCTAATCCGGATGAAGTTAAAATGATCATGATCGATCCAAAGGTAGTTGAGCTTTCAGTATATAATGGTCTGCCTCATCTGTTAACTCCGGTAGTAACCGACCCACAAAAAGCTGCAGGTGCACTTAAGTGGGGCGTTGCTGAAATGATGAGACGTTATAACCTGTTTGCAAAATTAAAGGTAAGGGATATGAAGGGTTATAACAATAAGATAGCGAAGCTTAATGCTGAGGGTGAGACTGATGAAGAAGGTAATCCATATAAGAGGATGCCTCAGATAGTAATCATCGTAGACGAGCTTGCTGATCTTATGATGGTTGCAAAAAATGAAGTTGAGACTTCTATCTGTCGTTTGACACAGCTTGCACGTGCGGCAGGTATTCACCTTATTATTGCGACACAGAGACCTTCGGTAGATGTCATTACCGGTCTTATCAAGGCAAATATGCCTAGCAGGATTGCCTTTGCAGTGTCTTCAGGTGTTGATTCAAGGACTATTCTTGATATGAATGGCGCAGAAAGACTGCTCGGAAAGGGGGATATGCTTTTCTATCCGCAGAGCTTTAATAAGCCGGAGAGAGTGCAGGGCACATTTGTCACTGATGAAGAAGTGCAAAATGTTGTTGACTATATACTTGAAGAAATGGAAGAAAGTGGCAGTGTTGCAGAGGATATAACTTCAGAAATTGAGGCTGCAGCAGTTGCCGAAGTTAGTAAAGGTAATAACACAGAAACTCCTAAAGAGTCTCCTCGCGATGACCGTGACCAATATTTTGAGGAAGCGGGCCGCTTGATAATAGAGAAGAAAAAGGCATCAATTGGAATGCTTCAGCGTGTGCTGCAGGTTGGATTTAACAGGGCAGCAAGGATCATGGATTCGCTCGCAGAAGCAGGTGTCGTCAGCGGAGAGAATGGTACAAAAGCACGTACTGTACTCATGACAATGTCTCAATTTGAAGCATATCTGTCGGGAGAGGTGCCGGAGGAAGATGTAGAAGCAGAAGATTCTGCTGATGAATACTATTCTGAGGGTGCAGAAGATACTTGAAAATGAATGAATAAACCTTAAATGTTCATTCTATGTAATTTTTGGGAGGAATCATCTAAATGAAGTCTGACATTGAGATCGCAGAAGCAGCAGTTTTAAAGCCTATCAGAGAGATAGCTGCACCGTTTGGTATCACAGAGGATGACCTTGAGCTTTATGGCAAGTATAAGGCAAAGCTTTCTGAGGAATATCTTGAGAAGATTGAATCTAATCCAGATGGTAAGCTTATCTTGGTTACTGCAATCAATCCAACTCCTGCAGGAGAAGGAAAAACAACTACTACAGTCGGTCTTGGACAGGCATTTGCCAAGCTTGGCAAAAAGGCTGTAATCGCACTTAGGGAGCCTTCACTTGGACCATGCTTTGGTGTAAAGGGTGGTGCTGCAGGCGGCGGTATGTCCCAGGTTGTTCCTATGGACGAGCTTAATTTGCATTTTACAGGTGATTTTCATGCTATCACATCGGCTAATAACCTTTGTGCAGCAATGCTTGATAACCATATTCAGCAGGGAAATGAGCTAAAGATTGATACCAGACAGATTGTATTAAAGAGATGTCTTGACCTTAACGACAGAGTTCTCAGAAATGTTGTTGTAGGAATGGGAGCCAAGGCTGATGGTTATGTACGTGAAGATCATTTCTGCATTACAGTTGCATCAGAAGTAATGGCTGTTTTCTGTCTTGCAAATGACATGAAAGACCTGAAACGCAGACTTTCAAAGATGGTTATTGCATATAACGTAGACGGCGAGCCTGTAACTGCCGGTGATATAGGTGCAGTTGGTTCGATGGCTGCTCTTCTTAAAGATGCCATAAAGCCAAATATCATACAGACACTTGAGCATACAATGGCAATAGTACATGGTGGACCTTTTGCCAATATTGCACATGGATGTAATTCCGTCAGAGCAACAAAGGCTGCTATGAAGCTTGCTGACTATGTTATCACAGAGGCAGGTTTTGGTGCTGACCTTGGTGCTGAGAAGTTTTTTGATATTAAATGCCGTAAGGCTGATCTCAAGCCAGATGCAGTTGTACTCGTTGCAACAATCCGTGCGCTTAAGTACAATGGTGGTGTAGCTAAGGCTGACTTAAATGCTGAGAATCTTGATGCACTTAAGAAGGGAATTGTTAACCTTGAAAAGCACATAGAGAATCTTCAGCAGTTTGGTGTTCCTGTAATAGTAACTCTTAATGCATTCGTAAGCGATACAGATGCAGAGAGAGCATTTGTAGAAGATTTCGTTCGAGCAAGAGGATGTAACTATGCTTACTCTGAAGTATGGGAAAAAGGCGGAGAAGGCGGAGTTGCTCTTGCAGAAAAGATTCTTGAGACAGTTGAGAATGAAAAGTCCGATTTTGCTCCAATTTATGACTTGAATCTGTCATTGAAGGAAAAGATCGAGGCTGTGGCTACTAAGATTTATGGTGCTGCATCTGTTTCATATGAAAAGGCAGCTGAGAATACGTTAAAGAGGCTTACAGATCTTGGTTTTGGTGATCTCCCGGTTTGTATGGCAAAGACACAGTATTCTCTTTCTGATGATCCTTCACTTCTTGGAAGACCGGAAAACTTTGATATGCATGTAAGAGATGTTTATGTTTCTGCAGGTGCGGGATTTGTAGTAGTTCTTACAGGTAATATCCTTACAATGCCTGGACTTCCAAAGCACCCGGCAGCATTGGATATTGACGTGAATGAAGAAGGACGTATTGTTGGATTATTCTAATAAATGAGGTTTGACAATGAAGATTATTGACGGAAAAGTTATTTCTCAGGCTATTAAAGATGAGGTTAGGGATAAGATTGTTAAGGGTAATATCAAGGCATGTCTTGCAGTTATCCTTGTAGGTTCTGATCCTGCATCTGGTGTGTATGTAAATAATAAAAAGAAGGCATGTGAATATTGCGGAATAAAGTCTCTTTCATACGAGCTTCCGGATTCTTCAACTGAAGAAGAAGTTTTGGCGCTTATTGACAAGCTCAATAAAGATGATGAAGTGACGGGTATTCTTTGTCAGCTTCCGCTGCCTTCTCATATTAATGAGGATAAGGTTATTGATGCTATATCTCCATTAAAAGATGTCGATGGTTTTTCAAAGCTTTCAGTTGGTGCACTTTCAATAGGTGCACCCGGCTTTGTTTCATGTACTCCTGCAGGTATCATTCAGCTCCTTAAGCGTTCTGATATTGCTATATCCGGCAAGAGATGTGTTGTTATGGGCAGAAGTAATATCGTAGGCAAGCCTATGGCTATGCTTCTCCTTAGAGAAAATGGCACAGTAACAGTTACACATTCCAAAACTGAGAATATAAAAGAGATTACAAAAGAGGCTGATATTCTTGTAGTTGCAGTAGGAAAGCCGGAAATGGTTGATGCAAGCTATGTGAAAGATGGAGCTGTTGTCATCGATGTGGGTATACACAGACTTGATCCGGAGAAGAATAATGGGCGTAAGCTTTGCGGTGATGTAAAGTATGATGAAGTGTCAAAGGTAGCGTCTGCAATAACACCTGTTCCGGGTGGAGTTGGCCCTATGACGATAGCTATGCTTATGTACAATACTCTGGAGGGTGCTCTTAGGTCATGAAATGTCCGAGGTGTGAAAGTGAAATACCTGAAGGATATATGTATTGTTTCAAATGCGGTTATGCGATTCAGATAGTTCCGGACTACGATGTTGACGTAGAAAAGAGCATGGATGAATCGCGTGACCGTATTGCAGGCAGTATGGGAAATATGTTTAACGAAGGCCATGCAGAGGAAACAATCGAGATTCCTGTGGTAAATAAAGAAGTTCAGGCTGTCAGAAAGACCAGAATCGTATTGATAATTCTGGCAGCCTTTGTTTTTCTTGCGCTTCTTTTTGGCTTTAATGCCTATAATAAATCCAATTCTTATGATGGTCTTGTTGAACGTGCTGCTAATGCTTATGACGAAGAAGAGTATGAAGAAGCTGTAATTTTATTAGAAAAGGCAATGGCTAAAGAGGAAAAAATAGATAATGATTCCCTTTTATTATATGCCCAAAGTCTGCTTGGAAATGAAAATTATTCAAAAGCCGTAGAATATTATCTTAAACTACTTGGCAATGATGATCCTAGTGCCGATATATATAGTGGGTTGATAGAAGCATATCGTGAAATGGGCGAATATAAGAAAATAAACGCTCTGTTGCTGGGATGTCCTGATGAAACACTTTTCAATATGTTTAAGGGATATATGACATTGCCGCCTCAATTTTCTGTCAAATCCGGCACATATTCAGAGGATCTGACGGTTGAAGTTACCAGCTATAACGAGGGTGCCATATATTATACATTTGACGGAAAAGATCCCAGTTCTACATCCGGAAGATATACGAAGCCATTTGAATTCAAAGGCGAAGGAAAGCATTTTATAAAGGCTATATTTATCAATAAGTTCGGGATGCAAAGTGAAATTTCGACTGCTACATATATGATTTCATATGATATTCCGGATGACCCGGAAGTATCTCCTGAGTCGGGCGGTTATCTATATCCGTCATACATCTCTGTTGATGTGCCCGAGGGTATGAAGGCATATTATACTACCGATGGTACTGAGCCGGATGAAAACTCATCAGAGTATACTCAGAAGCTTCCTATGAGGATAGGAGATACTACGTATTCATTTATTCTTGTTTCAGATAAGGGTGTTTCAAGTAATGTTGTAACAAGAAAGTATTCGTTGGGAATATTTAATCCCACATGTACAAAAGAAGACGCAGTAAATTATGTTACTGCTTCGTTGGTTGCAACTGGAGCACTACAGGATATTTATGGTACAGTTCCAGGTATTCAAGGAAATTATAGATATATCTGCGAAACTGCTGCAAAAGAAGGAAACAGAGTATATTATCTTATAGATGAGTATTTCCAGGAACCCGGGAAAAAGATGACCTCAACAGGTACAGTATATGCCGTTGATGTTTCAAGCTGTATGCTTTATCGAACCAAACGTGGACCTGATGGTGAATTTTATTTTTCACTTTTTTACTGACATTTTTTTATGGGGGGATAAATAATGTCTTTATTAAGTCGTGCGATAAGGCGTGTATATACTCGTAAGGATGCGCTAAGGGACAGTGGTCTTAAGACACCCGATGATATCATAAGATTTGATAATATTCCTTATGATGATAAGCATAAGGAGTGGAATCTGTTGGATGTGTACAGACCAAAATATTCTGAAATATCAAAGCTTCCGGTCATAATTGTCGTTCATGGTGGTGCATGGGTTTATTCGACGAAAGATACCTATCAACATTATGCCATGAGTCTTGCGCAGCGCGGATTTGCCGTCATAAATGCGTCCTATAGACTTGCTCCGGAATATAAATTTCCGGCGCAGCTTGAAGATGTAAATTCATATGTGCATTGGATGTATAAACATGCCGATGAGTACGGATTTGATACAGATAATATATTTATGGTAGGGGATTCTGCAGGAGCTCATATAATGGGGCTATATCTTGCAATATGCTTAAATGAGAGATATGCTCGCAATTTTACTTTTGAACATCCAAAAGGTTTTATGCCAAGGGCGGTTGCATTTAATTGTGGAGTATATAACATATTTAGACGAGGCAGAAAAATAACTGATTTAAAGGTCAAGCAGCTTGTAAGAGATCTTTTGGAACATGATGGTGATGATGATGAGATCAAACTTACTAATCTTACTGATCATATAACATATAGATTTCCTCCTGCATATATTATTACAAGTAATGGAGATTACTTAAAGCATCAGGCACCTGTTCTTACATATGCTTATGATAATTGCGGCATTGAGTATATCTTTAAAGAATTTGGTGATGAAAACAATAAACTGCTGCATGTATTTCATGTCAACGTAAAGACAGAATTTGCAAAAGAATGTAACGATGCAGAAGTAGAGTTTTTTAAAAGTAAGACAGTAAAATAATATAGTTTGACTGAAAAATTAATTGAGGCCGTCATTCGACAGCCTCAATTTTTAATTGCATATTATCTGAAAATCATTGTTAAAAGTATCATTGGGATTTTAGAAAGCTCTTTAACGAATTTATTATTGTTCTCTTCGCACAATTCGTAGAAATCTTCACAATATCCATATCTTTCATCCTTCATCCAGGATGGCTCATGGTTATATGTTGCTGTAAAATCTTCAAAACCTGTTCTTATCATAATAATTACCCCCATATATTATAAAAAATAATCTTATTGTTTCTGTTGATATTGTTATTTTACCACTATCAGACTATAATTCTACATGCTGCAATCAACAATTTATAATTGAAATTTGTGCTCTGAGTACATATAATTATTATAAGCACATTTCGAAAATGCACTGTATATTATTGCTCTGAATTTCAAATGGATTTGTCAGGAGGCATTATTATGGGATTTACGATAGAGGACATGCTGACTATCTCAAGGGATAAATATTCAATGAAGCTTGTTGCCGGGGAAAAAGGTTGGTCCAATTCTATAAGCTGGCTTATTATGATGGAAGAGCTCACAATTACCAAGAATTTTTCTGGTAAAGAACTGGCAGTTACAACTGGGCTCGGCTTTAAGGATATGACAAAGCTTAAAGAGCTTATAGATGTTCTCATTAAGTCTAATTCGTCAGGCTTAATTATAAATACAGGATGCTATATATATGATATACCAGAAGATATAAAAAAGATTTGTGACGAAAGTGATTTCCCTTTATTGACTGTTCCATGGGATGTTTACTTGGTTGATATGATAAAGGATATAAGTATACGCGTTTTTTTGCAGGGATCAACGGATGAACAGATATCAAATGCGTTGATAAAGGCGATAGAATTACCTTCTGCAGTAGATACTTATAGAAATGATCTGCTTCAATATTTTGATACAGATGGAACATTTCAGATATTTTTGCTAACAACAGGAAATTTGGATTCTATGGATACGGTTGAGCGAAAGAGACTTGCATATAGACTTCAGCTGTATATTAATAACATTACTCACAATGGACATTTTTTCTACTATGATTCTTATTTTGTCCTTGTAATGAATGCTGTTGAAAAGCCTATAGCTAAGGACATCATTACAGAATTTGTTCAAAAAGCAGAAAGACGAATGCCGGAAAATAAGGTGTTTATCGGCGTTGGAAGTCAGGTTACGGATATTTCAAATCTGCATATCGCATATAAAAGAGCAAAATCGGCAGCTATTATGGCAGAAAAATGTAAAAGAGAAATAGTACGATTTGATGATATGGGTATATTCAGAATACTAATGTCGGTAGAAGATAAGCAATTACTCAAAGAAATTAGTGAGGAGTTATTGTCTCCGCTTATTGAGCGAGATAAAGACCGTAATTCGAATTATATAGAGACTCTTGATAGTTATTTGAGAAATGATGGAAGCATACAGGCGGTTTCTGCTGAAATGTTTACACATCGTAACACTGTAATATATCGAATTAAGAATATTAAGAGTATACTTAATACGAATTTTGATACGTTAGATGAAAAAATGCAATATCATATAGCGTGCTTAATATGGAAAAACAGGGATTGATAAATACTTTGATGTAGTTTTGAAAGGAGTCAAAGAATCTTTATGACTAAAAGTATGACCGAGGGAAATCCTCTGAAATTAATTGTAACGTTTACATTACCTTTATTGATGGGTAATATTTTTCAGCAGATGTACAATCTGATCGATGCAGCTATAGTTGGCAGGACTTTGGGAAGTAGTGCACTTGGAAGTGTTGGTTTATCGAGCAGCGTACAGTTTTTAGTGCTGGGATTTTGTATTGGAAGTTGTGTAGGATCATCAATACCGGTTGCTCAGAAATTCGGAGCGAAGGACCTTAGGGGCATGCGTTCTATGATTTATCACGGAGCAGTATTAACTGTTATTTTTTCAATAGTTCTTACGGTAAGTTGTGCGCTTTTATGTAGTACGATCCTTCATATTCTTAAAGCACCGGATGCGTTATTTTCTGATGCCTATTCGTATCTGCTTGTGATTTTTTTAGGTATACCTTTTACTATGCTGTATAATTTTCTTTCCGGAATATTAAGAGCTGTAGGAGATAGCAGAACACCATTTTATTTTCTTGCGTTGTCAGCAGTCTTAAATATAGCATTGGACTTCTTTTGCATTCTTGTCCTGGGCTGGGGATGTGCAGGAGCAGCTATCGCAACTGTAGTATCACAGGGGATAAGCGGACTTCTTTGCCTGATACTTATAATTAAAAAGTTTGAAATACTTCATTTATCGAAAGATGATATGGAATGGAATGGTAAAAATGCTTTTGCAATTTTATCAATGGGAGTACCAATGGGGCTCCAATATTCTATTACTGCGGTTGGAAGTATGATGATGCAATCAGCAAATAACGGACTGGGTACAATTGCGGTTTCCGGATTTGCTGCAGGCATGAAGATCAAGCAGTTTGCTATGTGTCCATTTGATGCCATTGCCTCAGCTGTCTCTACCTTTGTTGGACAAAATTATGGCGCAAAGAAGATGGACAGAGTGAGAAAGGGTATAAAACAGGGCATGACGTTAGGCGTTCTCTATGGAATTTTTATCGGTGTCATACTTATGATATTTGGAAGAAACCTTAGTATGCTCCTTGTGGATGCATCAAGTACTGAGGTTTTGGATGCTTCAGGAAAATATCTTTGGTGTCTTGGACATTGTTATTGGGCACTTGGTATCTTAAATGTATCAAGGATGTCTGTGCAGGGACTAGGATTTGCCGGTAGAGCAATTTTTTCTGGAATAACTGAAATGCTTGCGAGGGGAATCGTAAGTGTTATCTTTGTTCCTATATGGGGCTTTGATGCAATTTGCTGGACTGATCAGTGTGCGTGGGTATCAGCCTGCTTTTATATTTTCCCTATGTTGTTATATTGCATAAAGAAAATTGAAAATAATATGCATTAAGATATATTTTTGATAAAATACTACAAAAGAAGGATAGTTTTGTGATATAATTTTGTTATAAGACACAAAACAATATACAAATTGTGGGGGATAACATGGCAGACTTTTTTGTTTGGGATGATTCCTATGCGGTTGGTATACCGATAGTAGATGACCAGCATAAGGAATTATTAAAATATGGGAATAGATTTTCTGAATTGATCGCTACTGGAGGTGTTGGATTAAAATCCGAAGAACTTGAATCTGAATTTCAAAAGTTTAGAGAGTATCTTACTTTTCATTTTAGAAGTGAAGAAAAAGTCATGGAGGAGATTAAGTATAATAATCTCGGAGCGCACAGACGTGAGCATAATGCAATACTTGAAAAAGTAGCTGCTTATAATACTGAAAAGATTAAATCAGATCCAGTTTTTGCTCTTACTGAGATCCGTTCTTTACTTCAAAGTATCCTCTATGATCATGTTATGGAGACAGATTCTGCTCTGGGAAAGGCATATCGCAGGTACAACAAGCTTTTTAAGCATATGGAGGAGGCAAAGCGCAAGATCAGAGAAGAAAATGAACGCAAATTTGGTGTTCTGATCAAAGAGCTTGATGTTGCATTTTGTTATCTAAACTGGGATCAGTCTCAGAAAGGGCACTGTGTGATCGTATCAAAGGAGAAGACTTCAAATCTGGTAAGACTTTCTACTCTTGAAAAGAACACATTGATGGCAGAACTTTATAGAGTAATGCTGATAGTTCAAAAGAGCTTTAAGCCGGATGATCTGCAGGTTGTATATGCCGGAGATATAGATGGACAGTTAGCAATACATATTATTCCAAAGTATAAAGATATGGAGACATTTGGACAAATAACACCGCCTAAGACGGACTGTGAAAAGCTATCTGATGAAGAATACAAAAAAATCATCGATCAGTTTTTGGAAAACTTTTAAATATGATAAAATTCTAAAAATAATATAAAAAAAACCTTACCAATTTGACTGCAAACATGGTATTATATGCTTTGTGCGTAAAACACAGTATTTTTTTAAGGAGGCTTATAATCTATGTCTGCGGCACAAATTGCGGCACTCGTCATCTTTATAGGTATGTTTATCCTCATCGTTACAGAAAAGATTGAGAGACATATCGTATCGTTGGTATGTGCATTATTAACTTTAGTTTTGGTTTTTGGAGTATTCATGCATAGCGGAGAGGCTATCTTGAATTCGCTTGCGATCAAGAGTTTCATTGAACCATCATTTTGGTATAGCGCAGCTGAGAGTTCAGAGAATTCTTCAGGTATCAACTGGGCTACTATCATTTTTATCGCGGGAATGATGATAATGGTAGAGGGAATGGGAAAGGCTGGCTTCTTTAGATGGCTTTGCCTTAGACTTGCAAAGGCTGTTGAATACAAGGTAGTACCGTTGTTCCTTGCTTTCATGATAATGTCAGCAATCCTTGCTATGTTTATCGATAGTATCACTGTTATTCTTTTCCTTGCAGCTGCTACTATTGAGCTTGCAAAGCTTTTGAAGTTCAATCCTGTACCACTTATTCTTTCTGAGATTTTCTGTGCAAACCTTGGAGGATCGGCCACAATGTGTGGTGATCCGCCAAACATCATTATCGGAACATCTCTTGGATATTCTTTTGCAGACTTTTTAACAAATACCGGTCTTATGGCATTGGTATCACTTGTTTTTGTAATTATTTACTTCTATTTCTGCTTTAAGAACAAGCTTGTTTCAAAGGCTGACAGTTCTACAGTTTATCCTGATCCTAAGGATGCTATCACTGATGTAAAGGCATTTACTATCAGTGCAGTTATCTTCTTTGTAGCAGTAGTGCTTCTTGTTACACATGCTCAGACAGGTCTTACTGTTGCTACGATAGGTCTTTTCATAGGTGTAGTTACACTTCTTACTTCTGGAAAGGATGCAATGGTCCTTCTTAAGAAGGTAGATTATGATACACTTCTTTTCTTTATTGGACTTTTCGTAGTAGTATCAGGACTTGAGGAGACAGGTATACTTGAAATCATCGCTGGTTTCATCGCTGATATTAGTGGAGACAATGCAAAGATGACAGTAGCTATAGTAATGTGGGTATCAGCTATTGCCAGTGCATTTGTTGATAATATTCCTTTTGCAGCAACAATGATTCCTGTTATCAGAGTTTTGGCTGAGACAACAGGATGTTCATTACCAGTCCTTTCATGGGGACTTGCTGTAGGAACAGATATAGGTGGAAGTGCAACACCTATCGGAGCATCTGCAAACGTTGTAGGTATTTCAGTTGCAGCTCGTGAAGGTCATACTATTGGCTGGATCAGATATTGCAGCTATATGGCTCCGGCTACGATCATAGTAATCCTTATTTCTATGGTTTGTATTTTTGTACGATACTTCTAATTATTAGAAAAAGGGGGAGAGTAAATGGAAAAGCAGTTGATCATTTCTCTTGGTCGTGAATATGGAAGCGGTGGACACGATATTGCTGAAGAACTTGCAAAGCGTTTTGGCCTTCCACTTTACGACAGCAATCTTTTGGAGGAGATTGCGCGTAACAACAGTGTGGATCATGATGAGCTCAAAAAGTATGATGAGCGCCCGAGGATGCCTTTCTTTACAAGAAAGGTTCGCGGTCATTCCAATTCTTTGGAAGAGACTATCGCTTACATGCAGTTTGAGTACATGAAGAAGATGGCAGAAAGAGGAGACTCTTTTGTTATCGTTGGCAGATGTGCGGAAGTAAAGTTAAAAGAGTTCCCATGTCTTGTTTCAATATTTGTTTTGGCTGATGCTGAGGCGAAGATTGAGCGAATTATGAAAAAGTTCGATCTTACTCGTGAAGCAGCAAAAGCTCAGATAAAGAAAGAGAATTACAACAGAAAAGCTTACCACAATTTCCACTGTCCTGTTAAATGGGGAGACTCAAGAAACTATGAGTTGTCAATTAACAGTAGTAAGCTCGGATATGAAGCTACAACAGATATGATTGAAGCTTATGTCCGTAAGAGATACGAAAAAATGTAATTAGAAGATGGCATCCTGCATTTTTTGCAGGATGCTTTTTCAATTATTTGAGTTGTCTGAGTAGGATTTTTTCAATCTGCTTTGCCCTTTCTGCCCAGGTATGATGCGCATAAGCTTCATTATATCCGGAATCTGCAATAGATTCTGCTAAGGATGGATCATTGATCAGCTTTGAATATGCTTCAAGTATGGAATCAGTATTTTTGAGATCATAAAATGCTATATTTTCCATATTATTAAATTCTCTGTCGAGAGCAGATGAATGGTCTGAGAGTGAAACTGCTCCATTTAGCATTGTGTTATATACCCTGTCATGTGTGCCGTCTTTAAACCATGGCATCACGTTTAACACTACTTTTGACTGTGCTATTGCATCAAGGCATGCTTGAGAACTGACCTGTCCGTGTTGCTCTATATTTTCAATATGTTTGCATGGAATTTCATTAAACCCGCTGCCAAATGTAGCTATTTTGAAGCCGGCATCTGCGAGTTTTGAAATCAATACTTCTCTGAAATAATTTCGTACTTGCAGATCGCAGGCAACAAGATTTGCATTACATTCTCTTAGATAGTCATCTGTTACGCTATCACCAAATTCGTCGCGTATCATCGTTTCTGCCATTTCTTCTATAGTAATATCGGGCGAAGCTATAACTCTGTCTCTGATTTCATGGTAAAAATCTATTACCGCTCTTTCCATATTTTTATAGTGTTGTTCAAAATTTTTAGGATTAGTGTAATTACCGGTAAATATAATGTCATATCTACGTTTGCTGAATGGTATAGGCTCAACTATATCATATATTGAAGTACCGCCAAGTTCGACATAATCATCAGCTGTAATATTAGGATAAAAACGGTTCATATACTTAAGATGATTATTATCTATGCTTATCTGCACATATTTATCTGGGATGTGACGGAAAAACTTATGATAATAATAAGGATGATCAATCACCATATTTACAAATGGGATCTGATTTTCATTCCAAAAGACAGGTTCACGTCCATCACAAAGAAAATCATCATCGATCAAACCATGAAAATTAAAAGAAAAAGCTACAGTATTACCTTTTTCAATAAAATTTTGCATTTTGAAATATGAATTTATGTCATCAAGGCAATCATATATAAATGTTTCATGCCCCATAATATTAAAGGCTTTTTCGAGCTGGAGAGAGAAGAATTCCTGGGTTTCGATTGTGTTAGAAAAAAGAATGATTTTCATTGTATTGCCCCCTCATTTATGACTAATCATACTATTTATTTAGAATTTTTGCAAGAATTGCTTAGAATATTTGTTCGAGAAAATGCTTTACAAAGGAAGGGATTTTATGGTAGAATTTTGTTTGTGTTTTTGGGTGTTTATGCTTTATGCGTGAACACTAGTTTGAACGGAGGATTATGATCATATGGCTGACGAGATAAAATATGATGCCGGTAGTATTCAGGTATTAGAAGGATTGGAGCCTGTTAGGCTCAGACCGGGTATGTACATTGGAAGTACCGGTTCTAAGGGATTAAACCACCTTATTTATGAGCTTATGGACAATTCTGTCGATGAGCATCTTGCTGGCTTTTGCAATAATATATGGGTTACACTTGAAGCTGATGGTTCTGCAACTGTAGAAGACGATGGTCGAGGTATACCTGTAGGCATGCATGAGAAAGGTGTTTCAGCAGAGCGAGTAGTATTTACCACACTTCATGCGGGAGGTAAATTTGATTCATCAATTTATAAAACGTCCGGAGGATTGCACGGTGTTGGATCTTCAGTAGTAAATGCTCTTTCAGAGTGGCTCGATATTGTAGTTAATCGTGAAGGTCTTATATCACATGATCATTATGAAAAGGGACGTCCTACTCTTGATCTTGTAAATGGTCTTTTGCCTACACTTGGTCGTACAAAAAAGACAGGTACAAAGATTAATTTTAAACCGGATGCAGAGATTTTTGATACAGTTCGTTTTAAATCAGAAGAGATAAAGAGCAGACTTCACGAAACATCATATCTTAACCCGGGTCTGACTATTTATTTCAGGGATTTCAGAGGTCCTGTCATCGAAGAACAGACCTTCCATGAGCCGGATGGCATTACGGGTTTTGTTCGTGACATGAATAAGAATAAGGAAATAGTTACTCCTGTAATTTATTTTAAAGGTGAATCTGAGGGAATTGAAGTTGAGTGTGCTTTTCAGTATGTAAATGAATTCCATGAAGATATTCTTGGCTTCTGTAATAACATATACAATGCTGAAGGCGGTATGCACATTACAGGATTTAAGTCTACATTTACAACTGTAATGAACAGCTATGCACGTACAATAGGTGTGCTTAAGGAAAAAGATTCTAATTTTAACGGAGCAGATATCAGAAACGGTATGACAGGTGTCATATCTGTAAAGCATCCGGATCCAAGATTTGAAGGTCAGACAAAGACTAAGCTTGATAACCAGGATGCAGCTCGTGCTGTAGGTAAGGTTACAAGTGATGAGATACAGCTTTATTTTGACAGAAATCTTGATACTTTGAAGCTTATCCTTTCTTCAGCAGAGAAGGCAGCCAAGATACGTAAGAGTGAGGAAAAGGCAAAGACAAACATGCTTACAAAGCAGAAGTTCTCTTTTGACTCAAATGGTAAGCTTGCCAACTGCGTATCAAGAGATGCAAAGCAGTGTGAGATATTCATAGTAGAGGGAGATTCTGCAGGAGGTTCTGCTAAAACTGCCAGAAACAGAATGTATCAGGCAATACTTCCTATTCGTGGTAAGATCTTAAATGTTGAGAAGGCATCAATTGATAAAATACTTGCAAACGCTGAGATAAAAACTATGATCAATGCCTTCGGATGCGGATTTTCCGAAGGGTATGGACAGGATTTTGATATTACAAAGCTTCGTTATGATAAGATTATAATTATGGCCGATGCCGATGTAGATGGTGCTCATATTGCAACCTTGCTGCTAACACTTTTCTACAGATTTATGCCGGAGCTTATTTTTGAAGGACATGTTTACATTGCAATGCCTCCACTTTACAAGGCTCAGCCGGCTAAGGGGCAGGAAGAGTATCTTTATGATGATAAGGCGCTTGCTGCATATCGTGCAAAGCACAAAGGTCCATTTACGCTTCAGCGATATAAGGGACTTGGTGAAATGGATGCAGAGCAGTTATGGGAGACAACTCTCGATCCTGAAAGAAGACGCATGAAACAGGTTTCTATTGAAGATGCAAGATTGGCTTCATCTACAACGGAGCTTCTCATGGGAAATGATGTGCCGCCTAGACGTGAATTTATTTATGATCATGCCAAGGAAGCTCTTTTGGATATTTGAGTTAACATAAATTTATTATGTTAACTGTACTTTTTTGTATATTGCAAATAAAACTTTTAGTTGCAATATACTATAATACATGAAAGGCTGATTGACTGTATATGGATACAAAACAGGAAAATGTTATTATTTCAGAGTATTCTGAGATAATGCAGCAGAATTACATAGATTATGCGATGTCGGTAATAGTTGCGAGAGCCTTACCAGACGTCAGAGATGGGCTTAAGCCTGTTCAGCGTCGTACACTCTATGATATGAGTGAGCTTGGAATAAGACATGACAGACCATATAGAAAATGTGCGCGTATAGTTGGTGATACAATGGGTAAATATCACCCCCATGGTGATTCTTCTATATATGATGCACTTGTAGTTATGGCGCAGGGATTCAAAAAGGAACTTCCGCTCATCGATGGACATGGTAATTTTGGTTCTATTGAGGGCGATGGAGCCGCTGCCATGCGATATACTGAGGCAAAGCTTCAAAAGATAACAGAGGAAGCTTTTCTTGCAGACCTCGATAAAAATACCGTTAATTTCGTTCCTAACTTCGACGAAACAGAGAAGGAGCCTGAAGTTTTACCTGTAAAGATACCTAATTTTCTTATTAATGGATCTGAAGGTATTGCCGTAGGTATGGCTACCTCAACTCCTCCTCATAATCTTGCAGAAGTTATTGATGCTGAGAAGGCTTATATCAAAAATCATGATATTACTACCGAGCAGCTTATGGAGATAATGCCGGGTCCTGATTTTCCGACAGGCGGAATGGTTATCAATAAGAGCGAGCTTATAGATATCTATAAGAGCGGTGCAGGTAAGATCAAAATCAGAGGTAAAGTTGTAGTTGAGCCAATTAAGGGTGGTAAGAAGAATCTGATCATCACTGAGATTCCTTACACAATGATAGGTGCCGGCATTTCAAAATTTATGCAGGATGTAGCTCAGCTTGTAGAGACAAAAAAGACTTCTGATATCACTGATATATCAAATCAGTCAGATAAAGAAGGTATTCGTATCGTGATCGAGCTAAAAAAGGATGCGGATGCTGAGAATATAAAGAATCTTCTATATAAAAAGACAAAGCTTGAAGATACTTTCGGAGTAAATATGCTTGCCGTTTGCAATGGCAGACCTGAAACAATGGGGCTTAAGCAGATATTGGCTTCACATGTGGCTTTCTTATATGAAGTTAATACTCGTAAGTATACTGCGCTTCTCAGTAAGGAGAGAGACAGAAGGGAAATACAGGAAGGTCTTATAAAAGCTACTGACTGTATTGATACGATAATTGCAGTTCTCAGAGGATCAAAGAAACGTGAGCAGGCGCTTCACTGCCTTATGACGGGAGATACTTCTGAGATTACTTTCAAATATGAAGAGGCAAGGAAAGAAGCTTCGGAGTTACGTTTTACTGAGAAGCAGGCTAATGCGATTCTTGATATGCGTCTTTACAGACTTATCGGACTTGAGATCGACGCATTAAATAAGGAATACAATGAAACATTAAAGAAGATTGCACAGTATGAGGACCTCCTCAGTAATCCTTCTTCAATGAATAAGGCTATTATCAAAGATCTTGACAGATATAAAAAGGAATATGGAGTAGAGAGAAAGACTTCTATCGAAGATGCAGAAAAGGCTGTGTTTGAAGAAAAGCCTATAGAAGAGATGGATGTTATGTTCCTTATGGATAGATTTGGATATGCAAAGACTATAGACATTTCTACTTTTGAAAGAAATAAAGAGGCTGCCCTCTCTGAAAACAGATATTGTATATTGACAAAAAACACCGGAAGAATATGTCTGTTTACTGTTAATGGAATAGTACATAATATCAAGGTTTCAGACCTTCCATTATGTAAGTTCAGAGACAAGGGAGTTCCAATTGATAATATAAGTAATTTTGATAGTACAAGTGAAAACTATATCTTTGTTGAGTCAATGGATTGTGTTCTCAGATCAAAGTTACTGTTCCTTACTAAGAAAAGTATGGCAAAGATAGTTGATGGATCAGAGTTTGATGCTACTAAGAAAACAGTGGCAGCAACTAAACTTGCAGATGATGATGAGCTTCTTATGATCACGCCTATTGATGATGAGCAGCGACAGATCCTAATTGTCACTAATGATGGATTTGCATTACGATTCAGCATTGATGAGATACCTGAAAAGAAAAAGAACGCAGTAGGTGTACGTACTATGAAGCTGCAGGGTAATGATAGCCTTGAAAACGCTTATCTAATGAACTATGGTGATGAACGCAGCTTTGAATTTGGTGGAAAAGAGTATCTTATGACATCCATTAAGACAAGTAAAAGGGATGGAAAAGGAACTAAAATAAGATAATAATTGTAAATTAGTAAAATTGTTTACAATAAGTATTCAACTTGTATCAATATAATGGTATAATTGTATTAAAACAGATTCAATGCAGTGCATTGGAAATATGAAAGGAATTTTTGAATGAGAGTAATAGCTGGCAGTGCAAGAAGGCTTAGACTCAAGACTTTGGACAGTCTCGATACAAGACCTACACAGGATATTATAAAGGAAACTCTTTTTAATGTCATTCAGGTCGAAGTTCCGGGAAGTCGTTTTTTGGATTTGTTTGCCGGAAGTGGTGCAATAGGTATTGAGGCGTTAAGCAGAGATGCGCGTGAAGCTGTCTTTGTTGAAAATAACAGAAAGGCAGTTGCTATAATAAATGATAATCTTGCTTTTACTCATCTTGCAGACAGAGCAAGTGTGATGACCGGCGATTGCATGGTAGCGCTTCAGCAGCTTGAACGTAAGGAAAAATTTGACATAATCCACATGGATCCTCCATACAATATGGAGCTTGAGAAAAATGTTCTGACTTACCTTGCAACATCCAAGCTTGCGGATGAGGATACACTTATTATAGTAGAAGCTTCTCAGGAAACTGACTTTGATTATCTCAGCGACCTTGGTTACGAGATAGTAAAAGATAAAATTTACAAGAGAAACAGACATCTCTTTTTAAGAAAGTCTGAAAACAACTAAGAAAGACGAGAATTTGACCTATCATGGCAAAAGCACTTTATCCTGGATCATTTGATCCTGTGACATTTGGACACATTGATATCATCAAGAGAGCTGCGGATATATTTGATGAGCTGACAGTAGCTGTGCTCAACAACAAGAGTAAAAAGCCGTTGTTTTCTGTAGATGAACGTGTTAGTATGTTAAAGGAAGTCTGCAAAGACATTCCGAATGTCCACGTTACATCATACTCCGGTCTTCTTGCTGAATATGCTGAGGAGAGCGGCACAGATGTTATCATACGTGGCCTTAGAGCTATCACAGATTTTGAGTATGAATTGCAGATGGCTCAGACAAACCACAAATTAAGCCCGTCTGTTGATACAGTATTCCTTACAACAAGTCTGGAGTATGCATATCTTTCATCTTCAACTGTAAGGGAAGTCGCGGCCTATGGTGGTGATATACACCATTTTGTACCAGAAGCAGTAGCTAAAAAGGTATATGAGAAGGCAGGGGAAAAATACAATGGCAACCAGTAAAATTGAACAGATCATTGATGAGATCGAGGAGTATATTGACAGCTGTAAATATGCAGCGTTTTCAAGTACAAATATCCTTGTTAATAAAGAGGAACTTGAGAGTCTTTTAGAAGAACTTAGAAGAAAGACTCCTGATGAGATCAAGCGTTATCAGAAGATTATCAGTAATAAAGAAGCCATCATGGATGACGCTCGTAAGAAAGCTGACAGCATGGTAAAGCAGGCAACTGTTTATACAGAGCAGATGGTTGATGAGCATACAATTATGCAGCAGGCATATGCTCAGGCAGGTGAGATCGTAGAGCAGGCAAGACAGCAGGCTCAGCAGATCATTGACAATGCTTCTGCTCAGGCAAATGAGATTCAGTATTCAGCAATGCAGTATACTGATGATTCTCTTGCAAGTATTCAGGCAATACTTGGACAGTCTATTAATGAGACACAGGAGCATAATGCTCAGTTGGTTGATTCTCTTAATCAGATTCTTAACGTTGTAAATATGAATCGTGCAGAGCTCCATCCGGAAGAAGGCATAGCTCAGGATGAGGCAATTGCCGACAGAGCTGAGGCTGAAAGAGCTGAAGCCGAGAGAATGTACCAAAATAGTGAAATGGCAAATGCTCAGAATGAGGAGACAGCTCCTCAGGTTGAAGCAGCAACCGAAGAAACAGAACAGGTAAAGTAAAAGTTTGTGAGCCGTCATAGTAATATGGCGGCTCTTATGTCAAGGAGTTATTATTTATATGGGAGTTTTATCGGAATTAGAGCCAAATAAAGTTTTTCATTTTTTTGAAGAAATAAGCGCTATACCAAGAGGCTCACGCAATACGCAGGCTGTATCAGATTATCTGGTGCAGTTTGCTGAAGACAGGGATTTAAACTATAAGCAGGACAGCAAGGGAAATGTGATTATTTTTGTTCCGGCAACAGATGGCTATGAAGGTGCTGAAACTGTCATGTTGCAGGGACACATGGATATGGTTTGTGAGAAGACAGCTTCTTCTAAGCATAATTTCAGCAAAGATCCTCTTGATATTAATATAATTGATGATTATATTTTCGCTCGTGGTACAACACTTGGAGCAGACGATGGTATTGCCATCGCTATGTCTTTAGCTATAGTTGATTCAACTTATGTTGCTCATCCTCCGCTTGAGCTAGTTTTTACGGTTGATGAGGAAGTCGGAATGGTAGGCGCTAAAGAGCTTGATACTTCATGCCTTAAAGCAAAGACACTCATAAATCTTGATTCTGAAGAGGAAGGTGTTCTTCTTACAAGCTCTGCCGGTGGGTTGATCGGGAAGATGAGTGTACCGGTAAAGTATCAGAAAAAGACTGGCGAAAACTATAAGATCATTATCAGTGGATTTACTGGTGGTCACTCTGGTAAGGAGATTGATAAGTATCGAGGCAATGCCAATATTATAATGGGAAGATTGCTTCATTTTCTTGGAACGAGAGTTGGATTTAATATTATCAGTCTCTCAGGCGGGTTGATGCATACAGCTATTCCACGTGATGCTGATTGCAGCGTACTTATTTCAAAAGAAGATGCGCCATCATTTGAAGGTCTTATACAGGAATTTGAGCGAACAATAAAGAACGAATATCGTGCAAATGAGCATAATATTTCAATATACTGCAACGATATGGGTGAGCTCGAAGAAAATGTATTAAGAAAGAAAACTCAGGAAAGACTTATATTCCTGTTAAATACTGTACCGGATGGTGTACAGAAGATCAGCCAGGAAGAAGCAACAGTAGGACTTGTACAGACATCTCTCAATATTGGTATTATGAGACTTGATGAAACAAGATTTTACCTTGAGGGTACCATCAGAAGTTCAATTACATCTGAAAAATATGCACTTTCTGATAAACTTAGATATCTTTCAGAAACTATTGGCGGGTCATACGAAGAAGACGGTGACTATCCGGCATGGGAGTTTAATGAAAACTCACAGATAGTAACTAAAGCACGTAAGATATTTAAGCAGCTTTTTGGTAAGGAGCCAAAGATCACAGGAATGCACGCAGGACTTGAGTGTGGCATTTTTTATTCCAAGATAAAGGATCTCGATATTGTTTCAATCGGACCTGATATTCTTGACATTCATACTCCATCTGAGAAGCTTAGTATTTCCTCTACGCTTCGAACATGGAATTATTTAATTACGATTTTGAGGTCAATGCAACCATGAAGATAGATTTCGACAAGATTGATGCAGTTATTTTTGACATGGATGGTTCTCTTGTAGACTCCATGTGGATGTGGCGTGCGATAGATCAGAAGTTTCTTGAAGACAGAGGCATAGAGTATTCTACACAGGTTCAGAAAGATCTTGAGGGTCTTTCATTTACAGAGGCGGTGGGATATTTTCAAACTAAGTTTAATCTTGATGAGTCATTTGATAGTATAGCTGATTCTATAAATGGCATGGCAAAAGATATATATGAATATGGTGTCACATATAAGCCGGGTGCCAGGGAGTTTCTGGAATTTATTAAGGAAAAAGGTATCAAGACAGGAATTGCTACAAGTAATTCTAAAGAGCTTGTAGAGGCATGCGATAAAAATCTGGGACTGAGCGAGTATATAGATGAGATTCATACTACAGATGAAGTTGCCAGAAGTAAGCCTTATCCTGATATATATATTTATATAGCAGAGCTGCTTGATGTAGATCCTATGAGATGTGTAGTGTTTGAGGATATACTTCCGGGAATCTCGGCTGGACTTGATGCCAGAATGACAGTAGTTGCTGTTGAGGATGAGTATTCAATGGAGATCAAAGATAAGAAAAAGCGTATGGCACATGGCTATATAACAGATTACAGGGAGCTTTTATGAGAAAAGTAATAGCTATAATAACTGGTGCTTCGTCCGGCATGGGACGCGAATTTGTACGTGTTATTGCTACTAAATACAGCTTTTTGGATGAAATATGGGTTATCGCGCGTAGAATTGAAAGACTCGATTCTATGCGCGGTACTTTTGGCGATAAAATTGTTCCGATAGCACTTGATCTTACTAATAGTAGTTCTATGAAAGTCCTAGCTTCTAAGCTGCATGAAGAAAGACCAAATGTTAAAATTCTGATAAACAGTGCAGGTATGGGAATCATAGGCCGCTTTGATGAGACTCCGGAAAATGAAATTTCTGATATGGTCACATTGAATGTGAATGCACTGACGTCTGTTACAAGAAATGTCATACCTTATATGTCAAAGGGTTCTTATATTATAAATATGGCATCTAGTGCAGCTTTTTTACCGCAGCCTAAATTTGCAGTCTATGCTGCATCAAAGTCTTATGTATTAAGTCTTTCAAGGGCATTGCGATCAGAGCTGGCACCAAAGGGGATTTATGTGACTGCAGTTGCTCCCGGACCGGTAAAAACTGAGTTTTTCGGTAATGCAGAGAAACATCATAAGATTGCATTTTATAAGAAGTTTGTGATGGCTGATCCACGCAGAGTGGTTTCACTAGCACTTAAAGATGCAAAGTTACATTCAGACATATCTGTTTATTCAGTGACAATGAAGCTTATGATGATACTGACAAAAGTGTTTCCACATAAGTTATTAATTGATATTATGAATCTGTTTTGATATTAATTTTATTAATAGGATTCAATATATGTTGAAATTGAGGTCACAATGAAACTTGAAAAGGGCGATTTTGGATATTTAAATAGCAGACAAAAGGCGGTTGCTCTTCGCACAGGGGCAATGTTTGGCTTTACATTACTTCTTGTGATCATGGGCAGAGTCATATTTTCTCAATATGAGAAAGTATTTGTAATATGTGCGATCCTATCAGTATTGCCAGCTGCTATGTCAGCAGTCAATCTCATAATGTATTTTAGATTTCAGACTGGTAGAAAAGAAATCTATGACGAGATTGAAGTACTTAAAGGGAATGTAAATATTCTTTATGATTGTGTTATCACTACTGAACAGAAGTCATACGGTACTAATGCAATTGCTGTTATAAATAAGAATATTATAGCTTTGAGTGAATATGAAAATACAGATGTTAATGATCTTGAAAGACATTTTTCATATATGGCAAGAAAAAACGGTTTTAAGAACTGGACAATAAAAGTATTTACAGACTATGGAAAATTTCGTGAAAGGATCAAGTATCTTGCCGATAAACAGATAGTGCCAAACAGCACAGATAAAGATATGGTAGAACTTGTAAAGGCAATTTCATTATGAAAGCATTTAATGTTACAAAAAGTGATGAGGGGCAGACCCTCATCAAATACGTTTCAAAGCTTTTAAGTCAGGCACCTATGAGTGTTATACATAAGGCATTGCGTAAAAAAAATATCGATTTAAATAAGAAAAAGGCATCAGGAAAAGAAATAGTAAAGGCTGGAGATATAGTACAGATCTGGTTTTCTGATGAAACTTTTGATAAATTCTTGAGTACTGCTGAAAAGCATTCTTCAAAAAATGATTCTCATGTTGTTTCCAAAAAAGAATTAAATGAATTCAAAAAGAATATTTTATATGAAGATGATAATGTTCTTTTTATTAATAAGTGGGCAGGGATATTAACGCAGCAGGATGATTCTGATGGTGCGTCACTTAATGATGTTTTATTGGAGTATCTTTCTGATATGGCAAAAATGCGTACAGTAAAGCCCTCAATATGTAATCGCTTGGATAGAAACACAAGCGGTATTGTTGTTTGCGGTAAAACAACCAAGGGTCTGCAGCAAATGAATGAGATCATCAAGGACAGGTCAATACATAAATATTACCGCTGCCTTGTGTATGGAAAGCTGCAAGGAGAAGCAGATCTTAAGGCTTTTTTAAAGAAAGACAGTAAGAGCAATACAGTAAAGATACTTGACCATGAAGAAGATAATGCATACCCGATAGAGACTATCTATAAGTCGCTTGCCTGTTTTGAAATCCAGGGAATACCGGTTTCATATCTTGAAGTACTTTTAGTAACAGGTCGTCCTCATCAGATAAGAGCTCATTTATCATCGATAGGACATCCTATACTTGGTGATACCAAATATGGAAATAAGGATAGTATCAGTACTTCTGATAAGTTAAAGATTAATAGGCAGCTGCTTCACGCTTTTTCGCTTACACTGCCTAGATTTAAGGGAGAGTTTGCTTCACTTTCAGAGAAGAAAATAGAGGCGCCGCTGCCTAATGATATTCAGACGCTATTGAAAAACCGGAGGTAATAAATGGCAACATGGAAGTCGAGGGGACTTAGAGGTTCAACCCTTGAGGACCTTATAAACAGAACAAATGAAAAGTATCTTGAAAGCCATCTGTGCCTCATACAAAAAATCCCGACACCAATTACTCCAATCGAGTTTGATAAGGGAAGCAGAACCATAAAACTTGCATATTTTGATAAAAAAAGTACGGTTGACTATATTGGGGCAGTACAGGGAATACCGGTCTGTTTTGATGCAAAAGAGTGTGCGGTTGATACCTTTACGCTTGCCAATATCCATGAGCATCAGGTAGAGTTTATGAGGGAATTTGAGCGTCAGGGAGGCGTGGCTTTTTTCCTTATTCACTATACCGGCAGGGATATTTTTTATTATCTTACCTTCAGAAAGATGCTGGAGTTTTGGGACAGATGGAAAGAAGGCGGAAGAAGAAGTTTTAGATTTGAAGAGATAGAAATGGAGTATATTATAGATCCAAGACCAGGGCTGTGGCTTCCATATTTGGACGCTTTGCAGATAGACCTTGACAAACGGGCGGAAAAGTCTGTATAATTACAGAAATTCACTTTAGTAGCAAGGTAGCACATTAACGCACTAAAGTTTAAATCCATTAGGGGGAAATTCTATGGAAAATCGTTTACTTCATACACCGGAAGGCGTCAGAGATATATATGGCGATGAGATGGCACAAAAGCTTGAATTGGAGCGTATCCTTGATAAAAAGATAAAAAGCTTCGGCTATCACCGTATAGAGACTCCGTCATTTGAATTCTTTGATATTTATTCAAATGAGATCGGAACAACTCCTTCACGTGAGATCTACAAGTTTTTTGACAGTGAAAATAATACACTTGCGCTCCGTCCTGACTTTACGCCGGGAGTAGTCCGCTCAGCTGTAAAGTACTTTATGGAAGATGCGCTTCCCAAAAGACTTTGTTATCTCGGCAATACGTTTTCAAACCGTTCAGATCTGCAAGGTAAGCTTAAGGAAGTTACAGAGCTTGGTGTTGAGTTTTTGGGAGATGCTTCCGTAGAAGCTGATGCTGAAATGATCTATATGGCTGTTGAGCTGCTTAAATCAGTAGGTCTTTCGGATTTTCAGATCTGCATAGGAACAGAAGAATATTTTAGAGGAATCTGTGAGGCTGCAGGTCTTGACGCAGGTCATCAGGATGCGCTTAGTGAGCACATCCGTAACAAAAATTACTTTGGTGCCATGGATGTTATCGATGACATCCGTACAAGTGATGGTATCAGGCAGGCACTTGCTTCATTCTCTGATTTTGTTGGCGGAGTTGAAATACTTGATTCTGCAGCTTCTTTGGTAAGCGGGATATCAAGAAGTGTATGCGCTATAGAAAGATTAAGAATGCTCTATGAAAGGCTCAAGATTTATGGCGTTGAGTCATATATCAGCTTTGATCTTGGCATGATTTCAAAGAGAAATTATTATACTGGAGTTGTATTTAAGGCATACACATTCGGCACCGGAGATGCCATTATCCGAGGAGGAAGATATGATCACCTTATGGAGAAGTTTGGCAAAAACGGCGCAGCTATAGGTTTTACAGTTGTAGTAGATCAGGTTATGAATACTCTTATTTCTCAGAAGATTGACATCACTGTTGAATATAAGCGTGCATTGATCGTATATGATGGCACTTCATTCGAAAAGGCTGTTCAGTTGGCAGATAAGCTTAGAAACGATGAATTTGATACGGAGATACTCCAGCTTGGTTCAGATGTATCGCCTTCACTTTATATTGAGCATGCAAAAGCAACACATGCAACAAAGATTTATCGCATCGAGAATGGTCTTGAGAAGGAGGTACAATTATGAGATATCTTACTTTTGCACTTACAAAAGGCCGTCTTGCTGACAAAACACTTGCAGCTTTAGAGGATATTGGTCTTGGCTGTAAGGAAATGGAAGATAAAGAGTCAAGAAAGCTTATATTTGTTAATGAAGAAATGAAATTGAAGTTTTTCCTGGCTAAGGGCCCTGATGTTCCGACTTATGTAGAATATGGTGCTGCTGATATCGGTGTTACAGGCAAAGATATTATCATGGAAGAAAACCGCAACATATTTGAAGTATTGGATCTTGGTTTTGGCAAGTGTCGTATGTGTGTATGTGGTCCTGAGAGTGCAAAGGACAAGCTTCAGCACCATGAAATGATACGAGTTGCTACAAAATATCCTCGTATAGCAAAGGATTATTTTCACAATAAAAAGCATCAGACGATAGACATGATAAAGCTCAACGGATCGATCGAGCTTGCACCAATAGTTGGTCTCAGTGATGTAATAGTAGATATAGTTGAAACAGGCACTACTTTAAGAGAAAACGGACTTACAGTGCTTGAGGAGATTTGTCCACTTTCTGCAAGAATGGTGGTTAATCAGGTATCAATGCGCATGGAGTCAGAACGTATAAAGAATATTATTAATGAATTGAAAGAGAGGCTGTGAGCTGTAATGGGAATACGCATAATTGAACTTAATGAAGCATCAAAGAAAAACCTGCTGGCTGATCTTCTTAAGAGAAGCCCGTCAAACTATACAGAGTATGAAGGCACAGTACGAGAGATAATTGCAAACGTTCGTCAAAGAGGCGATGCAAGCATCTTTGAGTATGCCGAGAAGTTCGATCATGCGAAGCTTGATAAAGATAGCTTTAAGGTTAGTGAAAGCGAGATTGAGGCCGCATTAAAAGAAGTCGGTGACGAGCTTTTGGGCGTAATGAAAAAGTCTATGGACAATATTCGTGAGTTCCACGAGTGCCAGAAGCGCCAGAGCTTTTTCACTACCAGAGCTGATGGTGCTATCCTTGGACAGAGGATCACACCGATCTCAAGAGTTGGAGTTTATGTTCCGGGAGGAAAGGCTGTCTATCCGTCTTCAGTTCTTATGAATGTTGTTCCTGCACTAGTTGCAGGCGTTGAAGAAATCATAATGACAACACCATGTGGACCTGACGGAAAGGTTAATTCAAATGTTCTTGCTGCAGCTCACTTGCTTGGTATTAAAAATATCTATAAGACAGGCGGAGCTCAGGCAATTGCAGCACTTGCCTTTGGAACAGAAAGTATTCCAAAGGTTGATAAGATAGTTGGACCGGGAAACATATTTGTAGCTCTTGCAAAGAGAGAAGTCTATGGACATGTTAGTATTGATTCTATTGCAGGTCCTTCAGAGATCATGGTACTTGCTGATGAAACAGCGAACCCACGATTTGTTGCAGCGGATCTTTTGAGTCAGGCTGAGCATGATGAGCTTGCTTCTGCAATACTTGTCACTACCTCAAAAGAGCTCGCTGAGAAAGTATCAGAAGAGATCGACGGATTCTTAAAAGTACTTTCAAGATCAGAGATAATAAGTAAATCTCTTGAAAATTATGGATATGCCTTGATCGCAAAGAATATGGATGATGCTTATGATGTAGTTAATGAGATAGCATCAGAGCATCTTGAGCTTGTTACAGCAAATCCATGGGAGACCATGACAAAGATCAAGAACGCAGGTGCCATCTTCCTTGGCAGCTATTCTTCTGAGCCGCTTGGAGACTATTTTGCAGGTCCTAATCATGTACTTCCTACAAATGGCACAGCCAAGTTCTTTTCGCCTTTGTCTGTAGACGATTTCATTAAAAAGTCTTCAGTGATATCTTTCTCAGAGGAGGCACTTGCAAAGGTTCATAAAGACATTGAGGCATTTGCTAAGGCTGAGCAGCTTACCGCTCATGCTAATTCAATTGCAGTGAGGTTTGAATAATTATGGATAGAATTGTAGAAAAGCGAAGAACTACTAAGGAAACGGCTATTGATGTAAAGCTTAATCTTGACGGTTCCGGTAAATCATCAATTAGCACAGGGATTGGCTTTTTTGATCACATGCTTGACGGATTTACGCGTCATGGACTTTTTGATCTTTCTGTAAGTTGTGATGGGGACTTAAATGTAGATTCACATCATACAATAGAAGATTGTGGTATTGTCCTTGGCAGTGCCATAGCTGAGGCTGTAGGTGACAAGAAGGGAATAAAGAGATATGGCAATTTTATCCTTCCTATGGATGATGCATTGGTTCTTTGCGCAATTGATCTTTCAGGAAGACCTTACCTTAATTTTGATGTAGATTTTACTTCGGAGAAATGCGGAACTATGGATACTGAAATGGTTAAGGAGTTTTTCTATGCTGTATCATATACTGCGATGATGAATATACATATTAAATTGCTTGATGGAACAAATAATCATCATATTTGTGAGGCGATATTTAAGGCATTTGCAAAGGCACTTGATATGGCTGTTTCGTATGATTCTCGAATAACAGATGTACTTTCTACAAAGGGTGCTTTATAATAGTATATAAAAAAGGTAAATGATTTGTATATATATAGAGCCTATACCTGTGATATTTGGGGATAGGCTCTATATTGTTTATATTTTATAAATAAAAACTTTTAAGTGTATTATCAATCATTTCGTCACTTATACCAATATATCTTAATGTTTATGTGATTAACATAATTATATTATGTTAATCAAAACAGTTCTGACAGATTTCTAACAGCCTCTTTTTCCTCTTCGGTACTTGCTACATAGTGAGTTGTTGATGTAATAGAAGAGTGTCCCATCAGCTTTTGAACACGCTCGAGGTCGCCTCCTGTGGCTTTTAGCATCGTTTCGGCATAAGTACTTCGTAATTTATGTGGAGTTATGCGCTTTGATTCTGATGGAATGGCAGCGGTTATGTATTTTTTAACCATAAGCTCTACAGATCTGACGCTAAGTCGCTTGCCGGAACGATTCAAAAATACAGCCTTTTCATTATCAAGAGGCTTATATTTATCACGGCAATCGAGATAGGTCTGAAGATATGCACCTGCTGCATCGCTAAAGTATACAACATCGAAGTTTCCACCTTTTCTGAATACATTTATGCTGTGTTTCTTGAAATTTATATCATCAATATCCATACCAACAAGCTCAGATACTCGAATACCGGTAGAAAGGAATATCTGTACGATAGCCAGATCACGTTCCCAGTTTTTCTCATGGAATTTAGCTTGACGCTCAGATAAACCCTGACCGGACTCAACAGCATCGACAAATTGGTTTTTTCCGTCTTTATCCAAGTAAATTACTTCCTTTTTTGGCAATTTGGTACGTGTTATCAGATCTATAGGGTTAGAACTCAGTAATTTTCGAACATAGAAGTATTTCCAAAAGGTATTGAGGGTCACCATATAGTGTTCGATAGTTGTTTTTGAACATTCTACGTACTTAACGATACCATTTGCATCAACTTGTGGATAATTTCTTAAATAATGAAGAAATTCAACGATATCCTTGTCATTTAAGAGATTTAAGTCCTCAAGGGTGATTTCCTTAATAGATTTAGCTTTAAAATACGAATTTGAGTCATGCAGATAGTTAAAAAACGTTTTTAGCTGGCTTGCATAAGAATATATAGACATAGCTGAAAGACGAATTTCGCGCTCAATAAAATAATCATGTACGAAACCAGGAAGAGTTTCGATAATGGCATTAGCTTTTTGACGAACTTCATAGTTTTTTTCTTTTTTGTAATCAGACATAGTTCACCTCAAAGAATAAATTTGTAAATAATTGTAGTTATAACTTAAAGTTAAGAATTATAAGGCTATAAATTAGAATATATCAATTATAGCATGTATAATTAAATTTTGCTATATATATTCGTAAAATTTATATTATGCGAATATATATCTATATAGCGAAAATCACTCTCCCCTCCAGTTTATAAAATATTCATTTGTAATACTGTATACAGTGATGTATTCTAATTATATAAATGGATATTATGTCAAAACTAAAATGATATGGCTAAATCCCATGGATGGTTAATTTACATGTAGTTTTAAGCATTTTGCATGGGTGAAGGGAGCAAAACTATGAGTGGAATTTCAGCAATTGGTAATTCTTATGGCAGCTACGGTGTATATAATCCAACTCAGGCAAATGCTGCAGATATTGCGATAAATGAGCGCCTTAATACTCAGATCGTTGGCAACAATGCTGGTACGGAAAATCTCACTTATGCAAAATCAGCTGCAAATATTACTGATTCTGCACTTGGTGACATCACCGATTATCTTCAGTCGATAAGGGAACTTGGTGTTCGTGCTAAAAATGGCACTTTATCTTCTGATGATGTAGCTTCTATACAGGGACAGGTTGATCAGTATCTTCAGGGTATCAATGATGTTGCTGATAATACAGTTTTTAATGAGAATCGTCTTCTTGATGGAAGCAAAACTACTTACAATTTTGCTATTGACAGCAACGGCTCTCAGGTAACATTAAACACACCTGATTCTACAGTCGCATCTCTTGGCTTAAGTGGCCTCGATGTTACAAGCAGTTCATTCTTTGATGATGTTGACAAGGCGCTTGATACTATTAACAGTGCAAGGTCCTCTGTTGGTGCCCAGTCCAATATTTTTGATCATGCCTGGAAGCAAAACCTTAATTCTTATGAAAACCTTGTTGCATCAACTGCTGACCCATTGAATGATATTGTAAAAACATATCAGGATCGCCAGAGAGATCAGATGCTTCAGAATGTGAAATTTATTATGCAGAAAAAGGATGAAGAAAACAAAAAGACAGCATCAATTAATATGTTAGCTTAAATCATAATGTGTTATTAGAGCCTTCGGTACATGCCGGAGGCTTTTTTTCGTCTTCTTCTCTCCTATTTGACTTTACAAATGTATACTAATATAATCTTTAAGGGACTAAAAATAACACTAAAGGGGAAATTTTGAATGAATGAGCTTGATGAGCGTTACAGCACTGTTGAAAATGCTATATTTGACGCTTTTTTTCTGCTAATTAATGAAAAAGACATGTCTAAAATAACTGTTTCTGATCTGGTCAAAAAGACAGGTATCGTCAGGAGTACGTTTTATAACCACTATGAGAATATTCCTGCACTGATCGAAGCTGCTGAGGATAAAACAATTAATGATATCTTTACACTTATGGAGAGTTTTCACCCTAAAAATGATAAAGATGTTTGTAAGTCTTACTTTCTTGCCATAGTAAACTATGCAAAAGTCAATCCTTTTGTAACTAATCTGCTTGAAAGTCCACGGAGTGATATTTTCTTTGAAAAGATGATGACCATGTTTCATAATTATGTGTCAAATCTTACAAATACAAAAGTCTCCTTCACTGGATCAAAGGAGACTTTCTCGTATCTTATTGCCTGCACCATCGGAAGCACCATCGGTGTCCTGCATAAGTGGATCGCGGAGGATTTTAAGACTCCTGCCGATACTGTTGCTGATCTTCTGGCACAGGTATTTATTACCGGAATACTACCATACTTATAAATTAAGCTATCTCATCGATCAACGCTTCCTGACGTTTGATCTTACCGGTAGTATTCCTTTTAAATGGATTCTTACGGATAACCAGTCCGGTCACATGACGATATGTTGGCTGAGACTGGTTATATTCATCAATAGCCTCCTGAAGCGCCCTTCTGACATCATCATCATCCATACCCTTTGCGAGTGCATACTCCTGATCAGGATAGATCCTTGCTGTAAGTGAATTATTTTCACCGGTAACGATTACCTCTGCCGCAAGATCATTGAGGGCAAGCTTATTCTCAATTTCCTCGGGAGAAACATTTTCGCCATTAGACATGATGATAAGATTTTTAACGCGTCCATTGATAAAGAGGTAACCATCTTCGTCAATATATCCTTTATCTCCGGTATGGAGCCATCCATCCTTAAGAGCGACAGCGGTTTCTTCCGGCATCTTGTAATATCCAAGCATTACACTTGATCCACGCACCAGGATCTCACCATTATCAAAGGCAATTTCCACATTAGGAAGAGGTTTGCCGATCGAACCATCTTTATAGTTCTCAGGATTATTAGAACTAATAACCGGTGAACATTCAGACATTCCATAGCCTTCATGTATGCTTACGCCATATTCGGCAAATTTTTCAATATAAAACGGATCAAGGTGTGCTCCACCTGTAAATATAATATCCAGATTACCTCCAAATACTGTATCTGCAATAACTTTAGTAGGAATCGATTTGTCAGCTGAGGCAATCTTTTTATATATGGTCTCGATCATTAGTGGAACCATCAATACAACATTTGGATGGAAAATGCTCATGTTTCTCACCATATGAAGGTATGAATCATTTATACATACGACAGAACCAAGTGAAAAGCCCTTAAGCCAATCCATTACGAGACAGAATGCATGGTGTATAGGAAGCACACTCATCATCACTGTGCCCGGATCAGCATTTAAGATTACTGAATCTACGTTAGCGGCAAGATTACGTTGTGAAAGCATGACACCTTTACTCTTACCGGTTGTACCTGATGTAAATATGATTGTTGCTACATCGTTTGCGTTTCTTCCTATCACATCAGGAGAATTAGCTCCATTTTTTATGAGGTCAGCTAAAGTTTCCTTTCCATCCTCTTCTACTTCCTTTAATATCCAGATTTTTCGGATATTTGAGCATTTTTCTTTGATGAGAGCCACTAATGTTTCATGTTTTGGGCTGAGAAAAACGGCTTCGGAATCAGAGCGATTCAATAATTCTATAAGCTCATCTGCCGGAAGGTTTGCATCGAGGGGAACTGCGATATTCTGACCGGTTGTTATGGCAAGATAGCTTTCAACCCACTCTATAGAGCTTGTTCCAATGAGTGCAATATGCTTACCTGTGAAATAATTAGAAAATAAACCCTTTCGGATAGCAACTATTTTTTCAGCAAGGTCCCCATAGCTTCTTTCTTCTATATTCTTTTTATTGAGCCACCTTACAGCAGGCAGATCAACGTAATCTTTTGCGCATTTATCCCATAATTCTCGTATAGTGTCCATAAATTATGCTTATGCCTCCTGTGGAATTGAATGTAAGAGACTTAGTGCTTCGCCTATTGTACGGATATTTACAACAAGTGATTCATCTAGCTCAATATCAAATGTGTCCTCAAGCTCACCCATAAATGCCATGAAATCAAAAGAACTGAAGCCAAGATCCTCTCTGAATCGCATTTCGTCAGTCATGTCCTCTGCTGATACTTCGCAATACTGTGAAACAAATTCCTTAAACTGCATCTCATTTTTCATAATAAATTACCTCCTCTTCAAAAATCAAACTGCTTCCATGATCTCGCCAACGCTGCTTGATGGGTCCTCAATACCTCTGAAAAGTATCCTCATCATGTAGTAATAAAGTATTTCCATATCTTTTTCACCAAGCTTTACTGTCTGGTAATGATATGAGAAATTTAAGCCGCCATCTTCAGTATGTGTTACTGTAAGATACATCTTCTTAGTTGCAGCTCCGTTTGCAAACCACTTGGAATGCATTGGAACATCCTTTAAGAACGGATTTTCAATCTTTCCTGTCATTGGCTGGTAAGTGAGATAACAGCTTTCGTAAGTAGTATCTTCCGGTGTATTATAGCGTTTTCTCATCTCTTCACGTATATATTCAGGATCATAATTACTATGCATATATATGCTGTTCTGAACATTCTGAATTTCATAAGCTGCGTCAAGAAATTCTGTGTCAGCTGAGATAACTGTACGACAAGGGAACATAATTGTTCTGCTTCCGCCTGATGTCCAGTCATCGTGAGTTGATCGTCTGGCAATAAAGTTTTCTATTGTGATATCTTCCTGTCCGTCGTTGACTTTTGAAAGATAAGTTCTTATACCAAGTAGTAATAAGTTAGTCATAGAAAGCTGATGCTGTGTGCAGAAGTCGATCAGAGCCTTGGTAGCTTCAGGCTCAAGCTTATAGTCTTTTACATCAACGAATAATTCCTTTCTCTCGATGTCAGCGGCACGAAGCTTTGGATTTTTATGCTTTTTTCTTGCTTCTTCAAGAACTATAGGCCCCTGGATATCTGAGTAAAGCGGCTCGCCTAAAGCATCGAGCTGATCATCCCAAAATTTTTTGTCCTTAGCGAAACGCTTTTCGTTTGTGGCTTTTTTGATATCTGATTCCAATACTTTCTCAAAATCTGCAAGATCCTTTGGATAATCGGTTCCAAACTTATAATGTGTGTAGAGCTGCATGATGTCTTTAACCATTACCATAAGTGCACAGGAATCAACAAGTCTGTGATCCATGTGTACGAAAAATCCATTATATCCGTCCGGCAGCTTTACCATGATGAACTCATACATCGGAATATCATCGCCATCAAATGTATTATATGCCCACTGCTGCATAACAGTGTCTGCCTCAGCCAAAGTCATATTTGTAAGGTCACGTAACTGAATATCTCTTGAATCACCACTGGAAAGATACTGTTTAATAGCTCCCTTCTTGTCGCTCTTAGTAAAGCGAAGCCTTAAACATCCATATCTTTGTGTCTCAAGCTGCAGACATTTCTTCAAAAGTCCGAAATCCATTTCTGTCTTAAGTGAAGCAACAATACTAACTCCCGACACCTGCTGAGTTCCATATTCCCTAATCCATTGATAGTGCATATTCTGAGCTGCTGTCAGAGGATATGTTTTTTTCATAATTATTTAAAACCCCTTTCAAAATTCTTTAAGATTTTGTTAAGGATTAAATTAGCACATTAATCTACTAAATCAAATAGGTTATGATAGTTAATGAACAATATCAAACAAATTGACCGAAACATATCGAACAATTAAAATAAATGTGTATGATTGAATACAAAAATACGAGTAGGAAAGCTTATTTGCTATCCTACTCGCAATAATGATCATTTTGAATGTCAGCCCTTTAAATCAAAGTGCTGACCTACTTTCTTTTCTTCATCTGACAGGATTGAATCAGAGCGCTTGTTGAAATAGTAATCGGTAATAAGGTTCTTTAACTCATCAACACTATCAGCGGTGAAAGTCTTATACTTTTCTTCCGCCTTTTTCGCTTCAGCCTTCTTTTCTTCAGCCTTTTTCTCTTCTTTCTTTTTTTCGGCTCGCGCTTCTATCCGCTCTTTTTGCTTTTCATTAGCGTCTTTAAGTACCGCGAAGAATTTGGCAGTGCCGTCATCAGCTATAGAGATACCATAGTTTACAATATCATCACCCTGGCCAGAATCCTTGAGGGACTGCATCATTTCGTCAAGCTGTGATACTGCGCTGACAATTACACCTTCTATCTTCTTTCGATAGTTTTCATCCGTAGCCATACGCTCAATCTTATCGGCATCAATAAGGATGGTTGTTTTATCATCGCTAGCGTATCCATACGGATTTGAATTGACTTTGTCGATCTCGTCAGTACTTACAAGAACAAAATCGAGATCAGAAAACTTTTCTTTGAGCTGCTGATAATACTCTTCAGCTTCTTTTGAAAGCTTCACGTTTCCAACGGTTTTACCATAGGCAGTTTCCTTCATTTCAGGCATCTTATTGATATTTTTAGTGTTGCCGCTCTTGCTTTTACTGGTATTCTTTACATTTGTGTTTGACATGTAAGACGAGTAAACGTTATTCATTGTGGTATTGGTACTTATTGACATATCCTTGTCCTCCTATTTCCCTGATAAATCCTTTTATCAGAGCGAAGCAAAAATACACACACTTCTTCAAATAGTATATCGGCACAAAATGCAAAAACCATAATAGATATATGACTATTTTTGTGTTATTCTGAGATTATACAGTAAACATTTTTAAGCTTACTGTTATAGTGAATTTTTGGAGACATCAGATGAGAAGACGTGTACAAAAGAGTATCTCACGATTCTTTACGGAAATGTTTCTTCTATTCCGCAAAAGCTTCATGATGATATATAAGAATTTCTTTTTAATTGTGGCTTTTTTGATCATTTATTCAGTGTTTAATATCGCACTAACTTATATGCTGGTAAATTTTCTTACCTCTATTGCGCTAAAACTTACAGGCTTTACTTACATCGGGCCAGATAACATGCTTAAGTTTATCAGAGCCCCTGGCACTATCTTACTCTTGCTGCTTTTGAGCATATGTATGTGTCTTTTGCACATCATGGAAATGTCGAGCCTTATGCATGCATACAGTTTATCGATGACCGGGCGCAAGGCAACACTTAAAGGTATGATAAGTGCTGGAATACTGTCGAGTGCGAAAACGTTTCATCCAAGGAATTGGTTAATACTTCCATTCATACTTATACTTATGCCATTGTCCGGATTTTTCTCATTCTCGTTTAATTCTCTGCAGGCCAATATCCCGGGTTTCGTGCAGGAATTTATTAATGAGAATAAGCTTTACCACATTTTGTACCTGGGATTTGACTTTATATTATTGCTGATAGTTATTACTTATATATACGCGATGAATTTTTACCTGTTGGGGAATAAAAGCTTTAGCGATTCTTGTAAGGAAAGCCGTAAACTTATATCTAAGCATCGTATCATTACAGTTTTTTACATGTGGTTTGCAGCGGTTCTTTTTTCAATCATAGTGACAGGTATAACAACGGCGGCTACTACTGTATTGCATGAGCTGACTACGCTTTCGCCAATAATTAAATCAAAGACGGATGAATTGAGACTTGCGCACTGGATCGTGGTTACAAATGACTTTATGGCATATATCACGGCACCTGCGATAAATGTAGCATCACTTACTACTCTTTTCTTCCACTATTTAAAAGAAAAGCCTATGATCTCTTTACTAAAGAATGAAGATTACGAAGAAAGAATGCTTAGCAGACGGTTGGCTTTATCATTGATCGCAGCGCTTATCGGTCTTTTAAGTTTCACACTGTATAATAGCTTTCCGTATTTTTTAGCTCCAAAAAATGAAGAATTATCTCGTCCTGCGATAGTTGCGCATCGAGGCGATTCGGTCAATGCACCGGAAAATACCCGTCCTGCATTTGAACTCGCGCTTCTTGAGAATGCTGACTGGGTTGAGCTTGATGTAGAGCAGACATCTGATGGCGAAATTGTAGTGTGCCATGATGACAATCTGCAGCGGATATGTGGTAAAAAGCTGTATGTGCATAATCTTACACTGCCGGAAATACGTCAGCTTGATATTGGTTCATGGTTTTCTAAGGATTTTTCGGATGTAAGAATATCGACACTTGATGAGATACTTAAGCTTTATAAGAATCAGATACCGGTTCAGATAGAAATAAAATATTCCGGATATAATAATCGTCTTGAGGAAAACATCCTTAAAATAGTAAATAAGAATGGCATGCATGATCAGGTGATAATCACTTCGCTTAAGTCAAAGCCGTTAAAAAGAATTAAAGAACTTGATCCCACGATGATAACAACTTACTCAATGTTCTTTTCATGGCAGCATATTGAAGATATACCTTATTCCGACTATTATACTGTTGAGGAAAGCAATATTGATCCTATGCTGGTCTACAATGTACACTCAGCTGGCGGAAAAATATTTGCATGGACTGTTAATTCAGAAGACAGCGTACAGTATCTTGTAGATTGTGAAGTAGATGGAATTCTTACAGACGATCCAAATATGATGAAAAAAGCTTTAGAGAATTGTAAATATACATCAGGAATTCAACAGTATTTTAGATTATTTACAGACGCAATGAGAAAGTACTAAACTAATATTTAAATTTGAAAAGATTCTTCGCTAATGCTTAGAATGATATTACTAATTATCATCATATAATTAATTGTCATTCTGAACGAAGTGAAGAATCTTTTTTTGCTTAATTGATATTATCTTTAAGTTTTAAGCTTCAAGCTTTAATTCGCCCTGCTTAACCCATCCAAGCTGCATTACGATAGCGTGAATGATCAGTGAAAGGATAGCCGGAAGTACAAATGAAATAAGTACAAGACCAATCCAGTCAAAAGCTGTGATTGCTGACTTTGAACCTTCAGCGATATCATTTACCCAGCCGGTATAAACACCGATCTGACCAACAAAGCCACATGTTCCCATTCCGGAAGAAACCGGTGCTCCATTCATCTTAAGCTTAAATATGCATGTTGCGATGGGACCTGTGATCGCTGATGCAAGTGTTGGAGCGATCCATACTCTTGGGTTTTTAACTATATTTCCCATCTGAAGCATTGAGGTTCCGATACCCTGAGATAAAAGTCCACCCCACTTGTTTTCCTTAAATGAAATAACGGCAAATCCGATCATCTGTGCAGAGCATCCTGCTACTGCTGCTCCACCGGCAAGACCTGTAAGACCAAGTGCTGCGCAGATTGCGGCAGAAGAAATCGGCAATGTAAGTGCCATACCTACAAGAACTGAAACTAAAATACCCATAAGGAATGGCTGAAGCTCTGTTGCCCACATGATGATATTTCCAATAGCCATAGCAGCCTTTCCAAGTGGTGGTGCGATAAGCCATGAAAAGAAAACTCCGACTCCTATAGTTACAAGTGGTGTAACAAGAATATCGATGCGTGTTTCTTTTGATATAGCCTTTCCGAACTCAGCAGCAAGAATCGCAACAAAAAGAACAGCTAAAGGACCACCTGCTCCACCGAGAGCATTAGCAGCAAATCCTACGGAAATCATTGAAAACAGGACAAGAGGCGGGCATTTAAGCGCATATCCGATAGCAACTGCCATAGCAGGTCCACTCATAGCAGATGCTATTCCGCCAACAGTGTATTCTGCTCCACCTACAGTTGCAACAACAGATGTCAAAAACGGGATATGGAACTGAGTGCCTATCGTGTTGATGATCGTTCCGATAAGCAATGAACAGAAAAGTCCCTGAGCCATGGCTCCAAGGGCATCTATTCCGTACCTTTTTAATGAGATTTCAATGTCTTTACGCTTCAAGAAGCTCTGTAAACTATTTTTCTCCATAATAACCACCTCTATAAGATATAGCTTTATATTTGATTAATCATGTCGGATGTCCGTTTTTGTACCGTCTCAGCTTCGCTATCGACGACAAAAAAGGCTCCTGCATCGGTATACAGATGCTGATGTTAGTTTATCAGCTGTCTTGTCAGTTGTCAAGACAAAAAATATGTGGTTAACATAATTAACTTATGTTAACCACTTGCGAATATTATCTATATAATTCCAAAATTAATCTTCTGCCAGAGCTTTAAGATATTTATCAGCTGCTACAAGACGAGCACAAACTGTAAAGATATCCATTGCAAGCTTAAGATCACCGAGAGAAGGGAATGTAGGAGCAATACGGATATTGCTGTCCTTAGGATCTTTCTTGTATGGATATGTTGCACCGGCACCTGTCATAGTAACGCCAGCCTTCTTAGCCTTATCTACGATTGCCTTAGCACATCCTTCAGGAGCATCAAAGCTGATGAAGTAGCCGCCCTTTGGCTTTGTCCAGCTTCCGATACCGCACTCTGTAAGATCTCTGTCAAGAATCTCAAGTACAGCCTCAAACTTAGGTCTGATGATATCTGCATGCTTTCTCATGTGCTCTTTCATGCCGTTGATATCACCAAAGAATCTTACATGGCGGAGCTGATTTACCTTGTCATGACCAATTGTCTGATGGCAAAGCTGTGTCTTAATATCCTCAAGGTTGTTGCATGATGTTGCGATCGCAGCAATACCACTACCTGGGAATGTGATTTTTGATGTTGAAGAGAACTTGTAAACCATGTCAGGATTTCCGGCCTTCTTACACTCATGAAGGATTTCGATGAGGTAATCCTGATCATTATCATAAAGGTGATGAATACCATATGCATTATCCCAGAAGATACGGAAGTCTTTTGCAGCTGGCTTAAGACGTGCAAAACGACGTACTGTATCATCAGAGTATGAGTATCCCTGTGGATTTGAATACTTAGGAACACACCAGATACCCTTGATAGACTCATCAGAAGAAACAAGTCTCTCAACCTCATCCATATTAGGACCGGTTGGAGTCATATCAACATTGATCATCTCGATGCCAAAGTACTCTGTAATAGCAAAATGTCTGTCATATCCAGGAACAGGACAGATAAACTTTACTTTATCGAGTTTACACCAAGGAGTATTTCCCATGATACCATGAGTAAATGCTCTTGAAACAGTATCATACATTACATTAAGTGAAGAGTTACCATAGATAATGATATTTTCAGGCTTGTTTTCCATCATGTCGCCAATGAGTTTCTTGGCTTCATCAATACCTGTAAGCACGCCATAGTTTCTGCAATCTGTACCGTCTTCACATGAAAGGTCTGCTTCAGAATTGAGTGTATCCATCAAACCCATGGAAATATCAAGCTGCTCACGGCATGGCTTTCCTCTTGCCATATTCAAGCTAAGCTCCATCTCCTGAAATTTCTTGTACTGTGCCTTGAGCTTTACGATTTCCTGCTCGAGTTCCTGACGGTTCATTTCCTGATACTTTTTCATTTTGCTCTTACTCTCCTATCAAATGCTGCTTTTTTTGTATCTATATACAAGCTCAACCTCGCCATTATCAGCTATTTCTAATGAAAGCTGATTTTTGAGTTTGCGCTTGATAAACGAATTAAATTCTTCATTGTTCATCGTTATTCTGGTACGTGCAAGTACTTCATTCATTAAATGAATAAGATTTAAATTTAACGATGCTTTGATAGAACGTGCTAACTCTTTCTGTATTGCTGCAAGCTTAATATCCTCGCCGCCTCCTGCGTAAAAATCATCGATATAGCAGTAAAAAATATCACTTTTAATTAATACTTCCTTTAAGGCATAACTGCATTTGTCATGCTCAACCATAACCATAAAGTTTGCATCCGGAAGTTCCTCGATAAGTCCCCAGTAATCTGAGTCACTTGATACGAGTACAAATGAATCAACATTATTTGAATAGAACTCCTTACATGTCCTTGCGGCAACCTTTACATCAGCAAGGGACTTGTTGTCCTTAAGGCGTTCGATCATTATGTATTCTACTCTAAGATCTATAAATGATGCAAGCATTTCCCATGCGGAAGCTGCATGAACATCATCGAAAAGTATTATTTTGTCAATTTTCGCGAGTTTATTTTGATCTAGATTACGAATGGCTGCACATAGATTATAAGGGTCTGAGTTTTCACAGTCAACAATGAATACACATTTTTCACTATTTTCTATAAAAGTGTATATATTAGATTTTGTCTTTTCACTTACATCTGAGACTAAACTGAGGTTTTGAAATTCATTATTATTCCATTTATATAGCAGAGTAACAAACTTTTTATCGCAGTATAAAATGTTGCCTTCATCCTCTGCAGGCCAGTTCATATATACCTGATACGGATAATACTGCATATTTGCATAGTAGAATTCTGCTGCTTTTTTTGTGCCTGATTCTGTAAGACCATTTGGCATAATGAATAGATTTGCTATATAACTCCACTCAATGCCATCCGGGAAAATATCACGGCAATTATTGATTCTATTTTTTATATTTTCGTTTAAATTAAATAAAAATGGGCTTGGTTCTTTTAAATTTACGTATATATTGATACCATCGTCAGAAAGCTGCTGCATAGAATTAACGGGCATATACTCCGGCATGGCCATCATACTTCTACCCTCTCTTTGTATTCCCTGACAGATTTTTAAGAAATTACGTTCTAGTTGTGTTCGTAAGATACATAGATTTCTGATTATTCTTGCTTTTTTCTCTTTTTCAAGTTTATTATAAATTTCAATTTTGGGTGGTTCAAAATCTAATTCAAATATTCTTTTAGGAACACCTATCAAATATGCAAATTTTGATATTATCTCATAATGTTCACCATGTCTCAAAGTCTCATAATTTGGTAACTCTGGGATAAAAGAGGCTAAGTTTACAGAAAGCCCCTTCATTTTTTCAAGATCCATATTATACTTCATCTCCTTCCAGTTTTTGGAATAATGCAGAAAGACCTTCTACCAGATCATCATAAGTAGCATCAAAATTACCGGTATACCATGGATCGGCGATATCACGTTTTTTTCCGGCTAATTCAAGAAGTTTATAGATTTTATGATCAGGATCCCCACCTGACATGCGATCGAGATCATACATGTTCTCACTATCCATTCCTAAAATAATATCATAGTGAAGATAATCCTGACGAGTAAACAGTCTTGCTTTATGATTACCAATCGGAATACCGACCTCATTCAGTTTCTGTCTCGCACCATAGTGCATACCGTTTCCAATCTCCTCTCGCGTCGCAGCCGCAGAGTCAATTTCATATCTATCTTCAGCACCGGCCTTTTTAACCATATCCTTAAACATAGCCTCAGCCATTGTTGATCTACAAATGTTGCCGTGGCAAACAAATAGTACTTTAATCATTTCCTAAAACCTCGCATTTTAGCATTAATAATATATATTTTATCATCAGATAGTTTTCTATTCTATAGGAATGGCATAATTTTATAAATTCAAATTTTGTCTGACATTGCATATTAAGCTGTAATTTAATTGCTTTTTTCTTAAAGTATGGTATTAATAAGTTTGACCGTAGGAAGCCTTGTCTCTAATGCAGTTCTTAAGTTTAGAAGCCAAAAGACTTCTCTGTTTAAACAATTCACCAAACCTCATTGTGATGACCTCGCTCCATTTTTGTATCTATATTATAATCTTTTTTGATCAATAATCTAACATAATGTAAAGATATTTTTTACATTTCTTAAATTGACCCTTAGCCTCATTTTTGATAGTATATTAATAGGCGGTAATTATGTGACTGTTCCCTTTTTTCAATAGCCATCCGACAGCACAGGGATGGGCTACTTTCCAACAAGGAGGAAGTGTTATGAGTGAAAAAGATATGATTCTTGATGCCATGAAAAAAGCCGGAGAACCGCTTAATGCTGGAAAGATTGCAGAGCTTACCGGGCTTGATCGCAAAGTCGTGGACAAAACCATGACTGCAATGAAAAAGGACGGCTCTATTGTTTCACCTATTCGTTGTAAATGGGAACCCGCAGAGAAATAAATGTTTTAGGAGATTTTGAGATGGTTGTTGTAATTTCAAATTACCACCACACGCCTAACCTGTAGGAAGGTAACCTACCTTTGATACTTCCTGCAGGGAGGGTGAATTCATCAAAGGTGGTAAAAATATGAGAAGGACAAGAGCTTACAGAAGAGATGTGAGGAATCGTGCCATTGCACGTAAGAAGCGTATATGTATGGAAGCCTTCGGAAGCCCATGGTTTAAGTTTGATGGAGCATACTCCAAGGGTCATATCGGATGTAATTGTTGGATGTGTAAACCACAGAAACATTGTTATATTCCAACTGCATTTGAACTTAGGGATGCAGATCATGTAGCACAAAGTCTTGATGACTACTACAATTCATTTCTGTAAGGAACAAAGAATCCAGCTTTGCTGGATTCTCCGCGCAACCGCGGGAGCCAAAGGCTCTTCCTATCCGCGCGCGTCGCATCATACGAACAAAGTGCATTTTTTAATTCATAGGGGATTGCAACGCAATTTCCTATGAATTAAAAAATGCAGTTTCTACATCTCCAAAGAGATATAAAAACTGCTCAGGACTATTTATCAGGATAAGCCATTGCCTTTTGAAATTCCTCCTTTTCAGCACTGTTTTCCCATTCGTATTCAAAATGCTTAAAAACAGCACTTCCATTCTCTGCGAACATACCAAAATATGTACCTGTGAATGTCATTATTTCCGTTGCCTCTGTAGCCATTGCAGCAGTCATGCCACGTCCAAGGTATTCATATCTTTCGCCATCTTCACTGTAATAAAATCTGTAATAATCTTTATCAGAAGTTATTTTCAGGTATATATTTTCTGATGAGATCTTTACACGCTCCACTACCGCTTCAAGATCATAGATGGATTTATTTATCTCTGCATATAATCCATCATCTTTTTTGGTAATATAAATGTCATAATGGTGCGTATCCATATAATAAACAGTAATTCCGGCCTTTGTACCCTCACTTACAGAAGTCTCAATCTTTGCTATTACTGTTCCTCCAAAATCCTTCTGCCTGACTCCCAAAAATGCAGGTGAATGATGTCCGCCGCTAAGACCCTTATCAGTTCCATTAAGTATAAGGCATCTATTTTTGAAATCCCAATTGTAGTTTTCTATTTCCGGATTTCTGACATAATTAAACTCAAATGGAATAGTTTCTTCAGCAAAATCGGTTTTGAAAACATAACTTTTTTCCTCAACTTTGCCCGGAAGATTTGCTGAACTATTAAGTGAAACCTTTTTCTCCGGCAGATACGGCCAGCCATCCTTCCATTCTACTGAAACAAGAAAAGTTTCTCTTCCAAAATGATGGAGTCTGACATCAGTATTCCGTGTTCCAAGAACAACCATCCACCAGTTTCCGTTCTGATCATCAAACAGATCCCCATGACCAACACATTGTACCGGCTCATTATTAAAATCACGATGAGTCAGTATAGGATTGTAAGGACAAGCTTCATACGGTCCCCATATATTGTCGGCTCTCTGTATAGTCACCATATGTCCATATTCGGTTCCGCCCTCAGCAAGCATCAGATAATACTTTCCGTTAATCTTATAAATATGCGGTGCTTCAGGACATTTTCCACTGCATCCATAACTTATTGACTTCTTTTCCGAAAGAACTTCACCGTTATTAACATCCAGTTCAAAAAGAACGATCGCCTGCCCCTTCTCATCAAAACCGGTTCCACAGTAGTAGGCTTTCCCATCATCATCAAAAAACAATGACGGGTCAATGCCTTCATGCTTGATCCATATTGGATCTGACCATGGTCCGGCCGGATCATCAGCAGTTACAATAAAGTTTCCGATGCCCTTCCTTATCATCGAGGTAAGATTTGTAGTAATCATATAAAACTTACCATTATTATATCTTATGGTCGGCGCAAGTATCCCGTTTGAAGGAGATGCATTTTCAAGATCCAGCTGGGATTTCCTTGTAAGACAATGTCCAAGCTGTTTCCAATTAACAAGATTCCTGCTCTTAAATACCGGTACTCCGGGGAAAAATTCAAATGATGAATTAACCAGATAGAATTCATCATTTACCCTGACTACACTTGGATCAGGGTAATAACCGGAGATAATTGGGTTATAATAATTCTGCTTCTCTGTCATGTTTATCCTGTCTCCCATGTTTTATGATGCAGCAACTGCACCCTTAACTTCCTTTACCTCTTTTGTCTCTTTAATTTCAATGTCAGTTATTTTTTTGTAATCTTCTTCATAATGATAGAACAACGTTATAACCACGATATCTGCAATAAGGAAAAGCGCCGGAAGATATCCGAATGACAATGCAATTCCTGATTTCGATATATTACTGCCCTCTCCTACTATCAAGCCTACAAAAGCAGCTCCAAGTCCACCTGTAATTTTACTTGCAAAAGTCATAACGCTGGATCCGAGACCCTCAATACGTTTTCCGAATCTACTCTCGCCATAATCTACCGCATCTGCAGCCAGTGTATTTGCGATACATGAAAGCGGTCCTGCTCCAAGTCCGCATATAACCGTTCCTATAGCCAAAACCGGCACCCCACCGACAGTTGCAGCTATTGCTCTCAAGAAATATCCAATGATCTGTCCTGCCGCACCTATCAGGAGGCTCTTTTTCTTACCAAGATATTTAAGACAGATTCCGGGAAGGACTATAATACTTATAACTGTCGGTAAAAGATTAAGGAGATTCATTGACGCTGTAAGATTGAGGTCTCCCATATTTTCCTGATAGAAGAAAGTCTGAGCCGTTGAGTTAAACTGCATCGAAAAACCAACCATAAGAGAACTGAACGCTGCTATCAGAAGATACTTGTTTTTGAAGAAAAGAAACATTCCTTCCTTGAAGTCAACTGTACAGTCAGCATTCTTCATGTCATTGGCAGCCTTATGCTCAAGCACATATTCTCTCGAAAATGCGAATGAAAGAAGCATGGATGCTGTTACAATTACTCCATAAATTATAAATGCAAGTCCCCATCCGGAATTTGACATCTCTCCGCCGCTTAACTTTGTAACAAAAGGAATTGTAACCGAACATCCAAGAATTCCTCCGCAAAGACCTGAGATCATGGCAAACTGGGCGAGAATTCCTCTCTCTCGGGAATTCTGAGTCATAAGTGCCATCAGCGATGACTTGGCACATCCCGCTACTGTATAGCAAATTGTCATAAAAAGATTATATGTAAGAAATGCGTAAACAATCTTGAAAGTATCTGATGCTCCGGCCGGAACCATAAACATCAGAGCCAGTGAAATACCTGTAGGAATTGCCAGCCACAACAGCCACGGGCGTGCCTTACCCCACTTCGTTCTTGTTTTATCGATAATACCGCCTGCAAGCAGATCAGTAACTCCGTCAAAAAGTTTTGAGATGAGAAGCATTGTTCCAACCATCACGCCGGACATTCCCACATTCTGAGTATAATAAAACATAATGAATGCTGCTACTATCGAATTGGCTGCCCCTGGCACCTCACCAAGTGCAAACGACAGTCTCTCTGTAAAACTGAGTTTGTCTGTTATCGGATTTTTTGATATTTTATTCATGTTATTTTTTCCCTTCTCCGCGATACAGTAAGCTGTTTATGCTTTAATATAACGCTGTTCACTATAACAATAAGCTTCAATCCCACCAGTAAAAGCTTTTGACCTGTAACTTGAAGGTAGTATAACATTCCTTAAGATCCTGTTCCATGTTATTATAATTGCAAAATCCGACATTTTTTTAGGTCTGCCTCAGGTCAGAACATATCGAATTTTGGAGTTGAATAATGCTTCTGCCTGTATTCTAAAGGCGACATATGATAGACTGACTTAAATACCCGCGAAAAATGATCCGCTGAATTATAACCGACCTTTTCTGCTATCTCACCAACTTTTATCCTGGTATTCACCAGATACTGTTCCGCCTCCGCAATCCTCTGTCTTTTTATAATCTCCGAAAAACTGAATCCGGTATTTCTTTTTATAATAGTAGAAAGATATGCTTCATTGTAATGAAATAGTTCAGCAAGAAAAGATAAGGTCAGGGTTCTGTAATTGTACTTTATATATTGCATTATCAATGAAAAATCAGTTCCCATGGTGTAATCATAGAACTGTAATGACTTACTGTAATTTCTGAGAAGTTCTGAAAACAGCAGATTTACCCAGCTTATACAGCAGTTATTTCCATATGGATCATTTTTATGGCATTCAAGAAAAGCGTTGAAAACCATTTCCTTGATTTTAGGATTATTATCTGTATAGAAAACAAGAAAGTTTTCATGCTCTCCATTATTAAGTATATTTCTGAAAAATGATGAAAGCAGGTCATCTCTTGATAAAAGCGAGAAAAAAACAGTATCAAAAGTACTTTTTCTTACCATAATACAGAAAAGAATAGTTTCATCATTCAAAACGACATCATGCAGAAGCCCCGGAGCTACTATATTAAATTCCCCTTCCTTCATTTTTCTTGAATTATCATCGTACAAAAATTCAGCTGTACCTTTTGCAACATAATCTATCTCAAAGTAATCATGTGTATGCATGACCATCTTTGCATCATGAAACTGACTTATAACCAGAACATCTCTATGTATGGGGATAACATCTTCTTCCTTTACGTCAGACGGGTTGGATTTCTGAAGATCTACTGTAAGAAAAAGCTTTTCGGAAAACTCCTCAAAATCATCCAGACAGATACTGGATGGTGCAGGCGGTGCTATCGTGTTCGTCAGCATTCCATTCTCATACAGATATTCCATCATCTCCGGAAATGTCAGTTTTCTTCCGGTTCTGCTATAAAACCTGCTAAATTGTCTTTGTACCTCACCTATAGATATATAAAATGACATTTCAACCTCATTTCATCAAAAAATATGTCGGATTTTTTCAAAGATATTCTATTCATATCATCCGTCCTAGCTCATATAATGATTATACACCAGGTAAAGCAAGTAAAACCAAATTAATATTTGAGGAGCATATTTATGAAAAAATTCAACAAAAATTTTATGCTGGGTTCCGCAACAGCGGCACATCAGGTCGAAGGTAACAATATATATAACGACTGCTGGGTTGAAGAAAACCTGAAACATTCATTGTATGATGAACCGTCACTGGATGCTGTAGATCACTACAACAGATACAAAGAAGATATACGGCTTCTTAAGGAATCCGGTCTGAATACATACCGTTTCTCGATAGAGTGGTCAAGAATTCAAAGTGAACGTGATCTATGGAATCATAAGGAAATTGAACATTATCGTGATGTTATCAACTGCTGTCTGGATAACGGAATCACACCAATAGTTACCATGTTCCATTTTTCTTCGCCTAAATGGCTCATATCCATGGGCGGATGGGAAAACCCGGAAGTTATCAGCCTTTTTGCTGAATACTGCAGACGTGTTGTTTCAGAACTGGGTGATATAATGGAATACGTTTGCACAATAAATGAAGCTAATATGAGGATGTTCATATCTGAAATCCTCAAAACAATCGGTGCTAAACAGGATGCCCAGGTTGGTATCAATCTGGATAGCAGTAATGCAGATGCTGCCGGCATCGAAGCCTCTGAGGCTTTCGGTCTTAAATTCCCGGAGCAGCCCCATACATTCGTCTCACCGTGTACTCCCGAAGGTGATATCATAGTAATGAAGGCTCATGAGGCGGCCCGCGATGCAATGAAAGCTGAATGTCCACACCTTAAGATAGGAATCACGCTTACTGTACATAATGTCATTGCTGTAGATGGCGGGGAGGAGAATGCCCATGCAGAATGGGATACAGAATTTCTTCATTATCTTCCGTATATTCAACATGATGATTTTCTCGGCGTTCAGTGTTATACCAGAAAGCGCTTCAATAAGAAAGGTCTCATGCCCTATGCAGAAGGCGTTCCGCTTACTCAGATGGGATACGAGGAATGTCCCGAAGCTGTTGCAGGTGCGGTAAGAGATATCGCAAAAAATTTCAAGGGCGATATCATAGTAACTGAAAACGGTATTGCAACAGCTGATGACCATGTCCGCTCCCATTTTATAGAAAAAGCGACAGATGGTATAAAAGAATGCATTGATGACGGAATACCGGTTAAAGGCTATATTTACTGGTCGCTTTTGGATAATTTTGAATGGCAGAAAGGTTATTCCATGACCTTTGGTCTGATTGGTGTAGACAGGAAAACTCAGACACGTTATCCCAAGGAAAGTCTCTACGAACTGGGAAGCTTTATATAATACCTTTACATGCTTAATTTAAATAAAAAACTTCCGGTAGTGTCAAAGAGCCATGCCCTCTCGACCTTCCTTTGTATTCTCTACAGCACCTCTGAGATTCTTAGAGATGAGACGAATAGCTTCAAGGTGGAACATATCTGTCATTTCCCAAGCAGCCTTTGTGGTATATCCCTCAATCGCATGTGTAAGTGCATCCATACCTGTAGAAGCTGTAAGACCCTTTGGCATTGAAGACATCATTTCAGGATCTACTACGGCTACTATAGGCATGTCATGTGGATCAACACATACAAATTTTCTTTCCTTTTCTACATCAGTGATAACGTAGTTGATAGTAACCTCAGCTGCAGTTCCTGCTGTTGTCGGAACTGCAATGATAGGTACACAAGGATTCTTTGTAGGTGCAACGCCCTCAGGTGAGCGGACATCAGCAAACTCAGGGTTTCTGATGATGATACCGATTGCTTTAAACCATTTGGTGCCAGTCACCTTGAACTCCATTCACAGTGACTGGCACTTCTACTTCTACTTTTACTTTAGCTTTTGCTCTATATATAAAATGTGCATAAGTTCATCATCACTCAAAGCTTTACAACATACTTTATCATATACTTCCTCTCCTCGTTTTGCATCACCTTCTATGTAATCGCTCAACTCCTTAAGCACCTTTTCCCTTCCCGAAAGCTGCCCCTGATAAATCTTAGCTGTGTAAAGATATGATATTTTAGGTGAATAGCTGTATGACACCATCCCATGCTTTACAGCTCCGCATTCCCACAAACCTTCTTCATTTAATGCAAGCCCCTGAACACAGCAGCAATCATGATTATCTCCTATATCAACTATAAGCATACGGAATTTAGGTCCAAATGGAAATCCATCACACTCCAGAATATCTCCCGGCGTGTACGGTACAGGCAAATTGAGATTCTCCGACCAATAATAATCGAATGTATCAAATTCACCGGTATCAATATTCCTGTCAATCATAAAATAAATTATCTCATCTCTTGCAATCAGATAAGAACATGCCTCTATGTATTTTCCTTCAGAATTCTTAATCCACTTAGAAATACTGTACCATCTAAGATCCTCCGGCTTCGCTTCAGATGATTCCAGGTCCGCCTTAATGCATTCCTTTACATCATCGTAACTGCCACATATACACTCAAAATATCCATCATTGTCTTTCTTTTCATCATCAAATTCAAATATTTCAACTGAGAACACACCATCTGCATCCAAATACGATTTTGCAAGTTCAATATTCTTTATTCCAACTTCACATTCGTCAATAAGCTCCGAGTCATTTCGTGCCTCTGCATCTTCTTTAACCCTGAGCAATTCCTCATGTTTAATGTCAATCGATGCCGAAGAATACATGATTATATCTACAACTCTCCATGCATCAAGATCTATATTTTTCAGATAACCCCTCATAAGTTCAGACGGCATGCATTTGTCAAGATAACCCTTATACATAATCCCAACCTCACTTTTTCTTTTTCAGAAATTCCATTCCCTTGTAAACCCTTACAGGATTGCCTCTTACTATCCTATTGTGTTCCCGCCAGGCATCATTTGTCTGCTTTGCCTGACTTGCTGATTCCTGTTCTTTAAGCAATGCTGCGAGCTTCTTCAGTGCCTTATTTTTATTGTGGAACTGAGAGCGTTCTTCTGTAGAAGTTACTGTAATTCCTGTTGGAATGTGTATCAGCCTCATGCCGGTCTCAACCTTATTTACGTTCTGACCGCCATTTCCTCCACAGTGAAATCGCTCCCATCTGATATCCTTTTCATTAAATTTAGGCACTTCATCTGCCTCCGGAATAATGCTGACATCCACAAACCAGTTTTTTCTCTTGTGATGCGGTCTGAATGGACTCTCGCATATCCACTGCACCGTTCCTTCAAGCTCTGATAAGTCTTCATCCGTGCTGAACATTATCGAAACGCAGCATCCTGCAGTCTTTGCCTCATGCTTATGAATTAGTTCTATATCTCCATATTCTAATCTCAGGGATTCATAGAGCTTGACTACCGCAAGCTCGCATTCTGCCGGTCCCTGTCCCGAACTTAACTGTACTATCAACTTTTTTCTCCTTTGTCCTTATAATTGTAAATAGGTCTGATAACCTTATCTATATGTACTGTATCTCCGATTACCTCAACAATCTCATCTATTGCCCTGTAAGCAAACGGAGCTTCATCCAATGTTTCTTTGCAAACGCAGCTTGTATAAATCCCTTTCATCTCGGATTTATAAGACGATACTGTAAAGTGTGACTTCACATCTTCACGCTTCATGATCCTTCCTGAGCCATGCGGAGCTGATGTATTCCATTCTTCATTTCCAAGCCCGGTTGCAAGTATGATTCCATCACGCATATTTATCGGAATAATAACCTTTTCATCCTTCTTAGCTGATATTGCACCTTTTCTCAGCATCGAAGTTCCAAACAATCTCAGTGTTTC
>JQKK01000008.1 GCA_000746015.1 Lachnospiraceae bacterium MA2020
ATGTGTTAGGCACGCCGCCAGCGTTCATCCTGAGCCAGGATCGAACTCTCGATTAAAGTTTGTCCTGTTTCAAGATTAGCTAGCTAATTAAATTCGCTTGCGTTTTCTCAAAACCGTTTACTGTTGGTTTTCATTCTCTGAAACCTTTGTGATTTTTATCAAATCTCAAATGGATTTTCAGGGTTGCATTGCTGTTTGTTTGTCAATGTTCAATCACCTTCGAAGCCTTGTGTTTACTGGCTTCAAGAGGTTTTGTGTCTGCCGCTCTGTCGCGGCGACAAGTGATATAATATCACCCCACAATACTTCTGTCAACACCTTTTTTAAACTTTTTTGTATTTTGCATTCAAAATTTTAGAAAACCCGCATTTTACGGGCTTTCAGCTATTCCAAAGAAACTTTAATATTCTCACCGTTAGTCTTTACTATCATACCTATCGATGAAATATTTTCAGCTTTTTCATTGCTTATCTCAGCTATCAGAACTGCCTCATCTGATGCACCGGCTTCTATCTCAGAATCAAATATCGTCAGATCATTCAGCAATAAAGTATTCAGGAAACTATGCTTTTTATCATTTAAAACCAGTCTAAACTGTGGACGAATATTAAGTATATCGCAAACTGCTTTATCTGCTCCGGCATTAAAAACATTAAAATGAAGCACCAGAAGCTTATCCTCTGATGAGCCCGGACTTATTATAAACGTACCAATATCCTGATTCGCTTCTTCCGGATACTGATCTACTACATCATATCCGGTAAATGAAATGTCGAAATCATTAAGGCTAAGCGCCTCCGCTATGGTCTTACTCGGTTCTTCAGAATCCTGACTTCCTTCTCCTGATGAACCTGATGAGCCATCTGTATTTTCATCTGATGCTTCGGCTTCTTCTGTCGGCTCTTCATTAAGACCCGCTTTCTCAACCGCTGCCAGAAGATCAAGCTTTACTATCCTGTTAAGCTCTTTTTCCGAAAAACTTCTGATAGTAGCCTCATGATTTGCATCATGCTCTACTAATACGTTTGAAGCATAGTCTACAACTTTCTGCTCATTTTCTTCTGAAATGCTTACCTGCTCACTCGAACACGCGCATAGACCAAGTGCACAGGTCAAAAGCATCAATAACATCATACCCCTCTTTACCATAAGTTCCTCCTAGCTACAGTTCAAATTGTCAGTCAATCACCCTTACTGTCCAATTCAAACCAAAAAGCAACTCCATTTTCATAATTGGTAGCCCCGAAAGACTTATTATGTGAGTTCATTATAGCCTTTACTATAGACAATCCAATACCAGAGCCGCCATATTCATGCGTCCTTGCCTTATCAACTTTGTAAAACTTATCCCAAAGATGATCAATAGATTCCTCAGGAATAGGATTTCCTGTGTTAAATACCGAAACTCTTACAGTATCGATTTTTTGCTCTATCGTTACTTCTATCCGCTTTTGACGATTATCAGAGCGCGCATTTGCAGGATAAGTACAATAATGAATAGCATTACTGAAATAATTAGTAAACACTTCCTCCATTTTGAACTCATCAGCCCAGACATAAATTGGTTCATCGACGCAAAAATCTGCAATTATCCCGTTTTGCTTAAGCATAATATCAGAGGACTGCATACAGTTTTTGATCAATTCAACTATATCGAATCTTTCAAGCGTGATCTCATCACCAAATTCAAGCTGATTTAATGTCATAAGATTTTTAACCATCTTATTCATTTTATCTGACTCATCTATAATGACATCACAATAAAAGTTTCGGCTCTCCTCATCATCGTTGATATTATCTCTAAGTCCCTCCGCATAGCCCTGTATAAGCGCTATTGGAGTTTTTAATTCATGAGCTACATTTGAGAGGAAATCCAACCTCATTCCATTTAACTGCTCTTTATTCTCTATATCTCGCTTAAGCTCATTATTTGCAGTCTTAAGCTCAGAAATCGTCTTTTCCAACGTTTCGGATAGCTCATTCATGTGATTTCCAAGTACTGCAATCTCATTTTTTCCACCACATTTATATTTTGCATTGAAATCCAAATGAGCCATTTTTTCAGAAATATCTGCAAGTTCCATTATAGGTCTTGATATTTTTGAAGTAATTATCCAACCAATGATACCTCCTACAAGTATCATGAGTATTCCAATATTCCACAAAAACTTATTGGAGACTTTTACACTGGCTTTAATATTCGAAACAGCCGTTCTCATTATAATGAAATTTCCATTCGAAAGTGTTCCCCATAGCTCCAGATAGTCCATTCCCATTCTGGGATCAGCAGATATCAATACTTCAAAATCATCATTTTGAATCATCGCCTTCTCGCCAAACGACTTTTTTTCACCTTTCGGTACGTCTTTTTTAAATATTCCATTTTTAGATGTTTCATTCGAACTCGGCGCCGGCTTTTCAGTAAAATCATCAAACCCAAACACATGATCCAAAAGTCTCATTACCATTAGATCATCTTTTCCCGACGAAGAAATGATCGTCTGAATAGAAGGTGATACTACCGCAACCTCCATTCCACTGGTATTACATACTTTTCTAAAATCTACCAATGCGCTATCGGATATCGATCCATCAGAATTAAAAAGCTGATCTATCGCATAGTATGAAGATACCAGTCCTCTCTGCTTATTCTGTATGTAAAACTTCTCAAGGAAAAGATTATTGATAACAAGGTACATTACCATAGTGCAGGTCATCATCAATATGAATGCCAGAGCAATCTGCAATCTTATGGAATGAATACCTTTTACAGTTTTATTCATGCTTTTTAGCCTCGAACTTATAGCCCATGCCCCAAATTGTCTTTATGCACTCGCCACGCTCACCCATCTTGGCACGCAACTTTTTTACATGTGTATCGATTGTCCTTGCGTCACCAAAATAATCATAATTCCATACATTATTCAGGATTTTTTCTCTTGAAAGTGCTATTCCTTCGTTCTCCATGAAATAGGCTAAAAGCTCAAATTCTTTGAAAGAAAGCTCAATATTCTTGTTGTCGATAGTAACAGAATGTGCTGCCTTATCAATCAGTATTCCGCCTGACTCTATGCGCTCATCTTCTCCAAGAGCATTTGACCTTCTAAGTAAGGCATCAACTCTTGCAACAAGAATTTTGGGGGAAAATGGTTTTGAAATATATTCATCTGCACCAGCTTCAAAGCCCTGCAGCTCATCTCTTTCCTCTGCCTTGGCTGTGAGCATAATGATCGGCACCTTTGAATATGCCCTTATCTCCTTGCAGACCTGCCATCCATCCATCTTTGGCATCATGACATCAAGAATCACAAGTGAGATATCTTTTTCCTCAAAAAATCTGTCAAGCGCTTCTACGCCATCAGCCGCCTCCAATACTGTATAGTTCTTTTTATTAAGAAAGTCCTTTACAAGCTTACGCATCCTGCTCTCATCATCAACTACAAGAATTTTAATCTTATCCATTGCTAAATACCTCTTCTTTAACTATTATGTCGTTCCTATAATGATATTTAATTCGTATGTTATTTCTGTGAAAATTATTCAGAATAGATATTTAATTCCTGTTCTTTTTCCCGCACAGTCTGCTCCCTTGCCTTAAGTTCCTCCTCCCATGAAGCGTACTTATTTTCTATCGCTGTTTTATAATTCAATATGTTTGGGTTGTCAGAACTCTTTACTATTACAAACATAGCGATCATCGCTATAATAAGTACAACATTTAAAACAACAGAAACAAACAGCTTATCCTTAAGCTGCTCCCTCTTTTTCTGAGGTATGACCTTAGGCTGCGGCACAGGTGTTTCTTTCATTTGCTGCTCTAAGGTATACATATTACTTAACGGAAGCGCACGTATCCTGTCTTTTTCAATCGCCGGAGAGTCCATAAGAAACTTTTGGATTTTTTTCATAAAATCATATCCAATAGGTGTTACAAATATCCTATTTATAATGACTTTATCGTATATTGTCAGGACGTTCTCAGGATCATCAAAATTAATATGTGCCTCTATATATGCTATTCGTTTAAGCTCTTCTCTGGCAGCAGTCGCATCGGAGGCAGAATTAAAGCGGTACCCTTCCACAGTTAAATCGCTATCATTCATCCCCAAGTTCTCCAATTTGTATACAAATTTTTATAGATAAATCCCAAATTTCAGCAATATCTATGACTTTTTGCAGATAATTTAGGTAAACATCCGCAAAAATCCGCCTTTAGCGGATTCGCAATTCTTAAACAGAATTGCTAGTCCAATACGATTATTGATTTTTCGATATAAATCAATAATCTATGATAATTATAATTAAATAAACTTGTACTTACAAGCAAAGTGGAGAAAGTACAAAAAAAAATGCCATCAGAATCATCTGATAGCATTAGTGGAGTAGACGGGAGTCGAACCCGTGTCCAAAACCCCATTCCCTGTCCTTCTACGAGTGTAGTTTATTATTTTACATTCCCTCTGCGACACGGAAATAAACATCCTTGACGTTTCAGTAGCTTCATAATACGCCCACTGCCTCAAAGCTTTGACAGTGTCGTTTCTCACAGATTTGAAGCCGGGATTCTAAAGTGTGAGTGCCTTAGAGCCGACTGCTGCCATTAGGCAGCGATTGCTAAATTATCGTTAGCGTTTAATTTTAATTTGGCCATTTGACGCATTACCATACGACTCGCTTCTCCAGCTGCAAGAGCCCTGTCGAAACCATTACTACCCCTTAAATAAAGGGTACACCACTTAGGTGGTATTTAATTGTACCCCATTATTTATCAAAAATCAAGTATTATCTAAGTTTAAGCTTAAAATCCTTTTCTGCCTCGCGTACCGCATCTTTCTTTGCAATGCTGTCACGCTTATCATAGAGTTTTTTACCTTTGCCGAGTCCAATCTCAAGCTTTACTCTTCCGCCTTTGAAGTATACTTCGAGAGGAAGGATCGTGTAGCCTTTGACTCTGAGTTTCTGGTCAAGCTTTAAAATCTCATTTTTGTGAGCAAGGAGCCTTCTGGTTCTAAGAGGATCTTTATTGAATATATTTCCTTTTTCATAAGGTGTGATATTCATACCATCGATCCAGAGCTCGCCTGCGTGTATTGAAACATATGCTTCTTTAACACTTACCTTACCCTGTCTTATGGACTTTACCTCAGTACCCGCAAGCTCTATGCCCACTTCCAACTTTTCTTCTATAAAGTAATCAAAATACGCTTTTTTATTGTTGGCAACAATTTTTCTGCCATCATTATGCTTTTCAGGCATCGTTTTCTCCACCTTCTGCCGGCATCATATCAATCTCACCAGCGTCTTTATAAACGTCTACAACAACTACTCTTATCTTCTGTCCAAGCTTGTACTTTTTACCACTACGCTCTCCTATTACGCAGTGCATGGCTTCATCATAGCTATAATAGTCATCATGGATATCCGAAAGTCTTATCATACCTTCTACAGTATTTTCAAGCTCTACATAGATACCCCATGCCGTAACACCGGATACGACTCCATCAAACTCTGATCCAATGTGCTCAAGCATGTATTCTGCCTTTTTAAGCTTCACTGTCTCTCGCTCAGCCTCATCAGCGCGACGCTCCATCTCACTTGAATGCTTTGCTACATCCTCAAGTATACTCTGATAATGTGCGTATTTTCTTTCATTAAGCTTTCCACGAAGCTGATCCTTTATGATACGGTGTATCTGCAGATCAGGATAACGTCTTATTGGAGACGTAAAGTGGCAGTAGTACTTACACGCAAGTCCAAAGTGACCTATCGGCTCTGTTGTGTACTTAGCCTGTTTCATTGAACGCAATGTCAGTCGGCTCACAAGTGCTTCCTCATCTGTGCCCTCAACCTGCTTAAGGAGCTTTTGCACTTCCTTTGGATGTACCTCATCATGTGAAGCTTTAAAATGGAAACCAAGATTGATAACAAACTGCCTCAGATTCTCGATTTTTTCAAGATCCGGTGTCTCGTGTGTCCTGTAAACAAATGGAAGCTCCTGATAGAAGCAGGTTTCAGCAACTGTTTCATTAGCTGCAAGCATGAAATCTTCTATAAGCATTGTAGCATCATTTCTCATCCTTGCTTTAAGATCGATTGCCTTATAGTTTTCATCAAGAACTACTTTCGTCTCAGGAAAATCGAAATCTATTCCTCCTCTTTTCCTACGCTTTTCTCTCAAAAGCTTTGAAAGTTCATGCATCTTTTCAAACATAGGAAGAAGATCTTTGCACTCTTCTTTTAACTCATCTGATGCTGTATCATCAAAAAATGACTGTACCTCATTATATGACATTCGGCGATCAACATTTATTACTGTCTCAGCTATCTCAGAGTCAATGATAGAGCCCTTTGGATCTATAGTCATCAGGCAGCTCAAAGCAAGTCTGTCTTCTTTTTGGTTAAGTGAGCAGATACCATTTGAAAGTGCTGTCGGAAGCATCGGAATAACTCTGTCTACAAGGTAAACACTGGTTCCACGGTTGAGCGCTTCCCTGTCGAGTGCAGAGTTTTCCTGCACATAATTTGTTACATCAGCTATATGAACGCCAAGCTTATAATTATCGCCATCCATGCTCAGGCTGACTGCATCATCAAGATCTTTTGCATCTTCACCATCGATGGTAACCATCATTACATCTCTAAGATCTTTTCTTCCAAACATATCAGCTTCAGAAACCGGCTTTGCAACTCTTTCAGCCTGATTGAGCTGACGCTCACCGAAGCTTTCCGGCAGATTATGAGCTTTTACAATTGACTCAATATCTACACGCGGTGCATTCTTGGCTCCCAGTATCTCAGTGACGATACCTTCCGGCTTATGCCTGTCGTCACCATAGCTTGTAAACTTAACGACAACCTTGTCACCATCTTTTGCACCTTTTGAGCGCTCAACAGGTACAAAAATGTCCTTTGTAAAGCGATCATTATCCGGAATGACAAAGCCAAAACTCTTACCTTCTGACTTTTTCGTAAACAATCCTACAAGACTCTCAGTTCCACGCTTTATGATCTTTACGACTGCAGCTTCTTTATGTCGAGCCTTGTGTCCAGTATCGATCTGCTTGATCTCTACAGTATCACCATTCATAGCTCCCTTAGAATCAAACTCTGAAATATAGTAATCTTCTTCGGCCCCTTCTACAAGGACAAAACCAAATCCTCCGGAATGTGCCTCATAAGTTCCTATCATCCCCTGCTCAGCAGGCAAAAGCTTACCTTTTTTGGTAACTTCTATGTCTCCTTCTCGGATCATGTCCTCTATGATCTCCTGAAATGCAAGCTTATCCTTTTTTGAGACCTGCATAAACATTGACAGCTCTTTGATCTTCATCGGAGTATAGAGGTCACTATTTAATAATTCTTTTATTAACTTCTTCTTTTTTTCTATTTCTTCTCTCTTCATATAATCCTAACTATCGATAAAATGTAAAAGCCCCACCAGACTATGCCGGTGGGGCCTAATGTCATACTTAAAACAGTTTCATATTGAGAAGTACTGAAAGCACAAGGAAAACTACACCTAAAATCTTTGTAGCCTTAATCATTGCGCCCTCCATGGAACGTCCCTTGTTCTTTCCCCAATATGTATCAGCCGCGCCCTGGATTGCTCCAAGTCCAGCGGACTTTCCTTCCTGCATAAGTACAAGTGCTGTAAGTGCCACACAAACCAGCATGAATACTATTGCTACTGCTATTCTCATTTGTTAAATCCTCCGTTTAAAATGTGGTTCACAAACACTAATACTTTATCACAAAAATGTAAACTTATCAATTACTTTTTGATAAGAAGAGACTCTCCTGTCATCTCTGCAGGCTTCTCAAGTCCCATGCACTCGATAAGTGTAGGAACGATGTCACAGAGACGTCCGTTCTCCTTAAGAGTATATGCAGGATCATAGTTTACAAGGATGAATGGAACAGGATTTGTTGTATGAGCTGTCCATGGCTCACCTGTCTCATAATCAACCATCTGCTCTGCATTACCGTGATCAGCACAGATGAACATTACTCCATCCATCTCCTTCAAAGCTTCTACAGCCTTGCCTACGCACTCATCAACAGTCTCAACTGCCTTGATAGCAGCTTCTTCAACACCTGTGTGTCCTACCATGTCAGGGTTAGCAAAATTGATAACGATAACGTCATACTCACCTGAACGGATAGCTGCACAAAGCTTATCACATACTTCAGGAGCACTCATCTGAGGCTTAAGATCGTATGTTGGAACATCCTTAGGTGAATTTACAAGTACTCTCTCTTCGCCCTCGTTTGGCTTCTCAACACCGCCATTGAAGAAGAATGTAACGTGAGCATACTTCTCTGTCTCAGCGATACGAGCCTGCTTCATTCCGCGTGCTGCAAGCCACTCACCAAATGTATTAGTAATCTCAACCTTCTTGAATGCCACATCCTTATTTGGGATAAGCGGATCATAGTCTACGAAGCAAACAAACTTTGTAGCTACTCTCTCAGGTCTGTCAAACTTATCAAACTCATCGTCACAGAAGCAGTGAGTGATCTCACGAGCTCTGTCTGGTCTGAAGTTGAAGAATACAACGCTGTCTCCGCTCTTGATAGTAGCAACAGGTGCACCATTCTTCTTAACTGCAAATGGAACTACGAACTCATCAGACTTTCCAGCATCGTATGAAGCCTGAATACCTGCTGTAGCAGACTCAGCTTCTTCACCAACACCTTCTGTCATGCAGCGATAAGCCTTCTCTACACGATCATAGTTGTTATCTCTGTCCATTGCATAGTAACGTCCTGCTACTGTAGCAACCTCACCTACGCCGATCTCAGCCATCTTTGACTCAAGCTGTGCAACAAAATCCTTTGCTGACTCTGGTGGAGTATCACGTCCATCAAGGAAGCAATGAACATAAACCTTGCTGAGTCCCTCTCTCTTAGCGAGCTCAAGGATTCCATAGATGTGTGAATTATGGCTGTGTACACCACCGTCTGATACAAGACCAAAGAGGTGAAGTGCACTGTCATTTGCCTTGCAGTTCTCAACTGCGCCTAAAAGAGCCTCGTTCTTGAAGAAATCACCATCTTCGATTTCTTTAGTGATTCTTGTAAGCTCCTGATAAATAATTCTTCCTGCGCCCATGTTCATATGTCCAACTTCAGAGTTACCCATCTGGCCATCAGGAAGTCCAACTGCCATTCCGCTTGCGAAACCTGGTACGCAAGGATAATCCTTCATAAGTCCATCAAGTACTGGTGTCTTTGCAGCATATACTGCATTGTGCTCATGCTTCTCATTGAGTCCAAGGCCGTCCATGATCAATAAAACTGCTGGCTTTTTTCCCATTGTGTCTGTTCCTCCTCTGCACATACGTGCATAAAACCTAGTTATTTACCTGCTTCGTGATACTCTTTTTCAGTATTCACGTTCCATATATTGGACTTATCAACCCTTCCAGATAGAATGTTATCAACTGTCAGGAATGATGTCATCATTGAGTGGTCAATATTATTATACCTGTGCTGACCGTTTCTGCCAACACAATATAGGTTATCAAATTCATTTATATAATTAATAACTTCGTCAATACTGTCATAAGTATCGAAATATGCCGGATATGCCTTCTTTACTCTCTCAACATGTGAATCAAGCACTTCATCCGGACTATTGATGATACCCATCTTTACGACTTCACCGATTGCAAATCTTGTAAACTGCTCATCAGTGAGACTCCACAGCTTATCACCTTCATTTGCAAAGTACTCAAGACCTATCCAGATGGTATTCTTTAAATCCTTTACAAGATAAGGAGACCAGTTATTATATACCTGAAAGCGGCCAAGCTTAACTGAACGCTCATGAACATAAACCCAGTTGTCCGGTACTATATTTGAAACCGTCTTTATCTTGGTCTGATTCTTAAGATTGATCTTTGGAACAAGTATTCCAAGTGTCATATAATCTCTGTATGGCAATCCGGATGCAACCTCGGCAATGGCTCTTGGAACATCATTCATGCCGCCAACAAGATCCTTTATAGGCATTGAGGAAATAACGATATCTCCTTCTTCCTCTTTCTCAACACCATTCTCAATATAGCGAACTGCAGTTGCCTTATGAGTTTCGGCATCAGTCTTAACACCTACAACCTTAGCATTTCTGATAATACGTCCGCCCATCTTCTCAATTTCCTCTGCTGTTACATCCCAGAGCTGTCCTGGTCCAAGCTTTGGATACGAGAATGACTCGATAAGCGATGTCTCCACATGACGATTCTTCTTATTAGGAAGCATCTTTGAAAATACATCAGCCAATATTGCAACTATCGAAAGACCCTTTACTCGCTGTGCTCCCCAAGAAGGATCGATATCACGCGGATGACGTCCCCAGAGATTTTCTGTATAATGCTCAAAAAACATTGAGTAAAGCTTTTTTCCAAAACGATTTATATAGAAGTCTTCAAGTGACTTTTCCGGACGCTTGTGAATAACAGATGCAATATACGAAAATCCAACCTCTATAGTAGTCATGAGTCCCATATTAAGGAACGTCTCAGGCTTTAAGCTTATTGGATAATCATAGAAACGGGAATCAAAAAGGATTCTTGAGACTCTGTTTCTATTGAGCATTACTCTGTCTTCTTTCTCAGGATCAGGGCCACCCTTTTTAAGCTCTTTCTTTGCTCCAAGTACGATATCATCATAAGCTGGACGTCCCTGCATCGGAAGCATCTTTTCCCACCAGTCATTTACTCTCTTAACTTTAGAAAAGAATCTGTGTCCACCCATATCCATGCGGTTTCCATTGTACTCTACTGTTTTGGAAATACCGCCCATTCGGCTATCTTCTTCAAAAACAATGACTTCATACTCACCGTTTCCTCTTGCCAATAGCTCATAAGCCGCGGTAAGTCCTGCAGGACCCGCACCGATTATCAATGATTTTTTCATAACTACTAATATCTCCTTCGTCCATCCAGAGTCTCATAAAGGCTCTTATAGGATTCGTAACGTTTTATGTTTATATCGCCTTCTTCCAGCGCATCCCTTACAGAGCATCCCGGCTCATGTATATGGACACAACGTTTAAAATAACAATTACCGCGATATCTGTCAAACTCCGGATAGTATTGCTCCAGATCCTCTTTCTCCATCTCCGGTAACTCCAATGAAGAAAATCCGGGAGTATCCATAATAAATGAATTGCTTTCTATTTCAAGCAGCTCAGTATGTCTTGTAGTCTGCTTTCCTCTGCCAATCTTTTCGCTCACCGCGCCGGTTTCCATCCGCTCACTTCCGCACAACATGTTAATAAGTGTTGACTTTCCAGCTCCGGAAGGTCCTGCCACAGTAGAAACCTTTCCTCTTAAGGCATCTCTGACCTCACCAACACCTATTCCCTTTGCAGCTGAAGTAAAAAGAATCTTGACATCGGCACCTGCATAGACTTTTCTGAACTCTTCTTTTTCACTTTCATCCGCCAGATCTGCCTTATTAAAAACAAGGACAACAGGAAGTCCCGCCTTCCTCATCATTATAAGGAAACTGTCGAGCAGCGTAAAGAGAGGATCAGGTCTCTTCATAGCAAAAATGACCACGGCCTGATCCACGTTTGCAACTGCAGGTCTTATCAGACTGTTTTTCCTTGGGCAGAGCTTGACTATATTGCCCTTTAGATTTTCACTGTCTATGACCTCTATTTCGACCAGATCACCAACTAGTGGCTTCTGCTGGCGTTTTCTAAAAATACCTTTAGCCTTACATTCATAGATATCCTCTGAATTTTCCGGCTGAATGTAGTAAAAACCTGCAATACCCTTTAATATCCTACCTTGCATCTTTCACCATCATTCCTTTGTAAATGTAAGGCTCTGATAAACGGCAGTTGTCTCCTGACTCTTCTTGGAAACTATATCTCCGTCATCATCCTCATATTCTACTTCTACTTCTTTTTTGTATGTAACCGTAAGAGTACCGCTGTCTACCGCAACTCCCGCTACTGAAATGGTAGCAGGGAATGAAGTTACATTTGTACTTGCAAGCACGCTGCCGCCCGTAGTCGTAACAACAAGCTCTGCTGAAGAGCCGCTTACGTATCCAGGAGGAGCTGAAATACTAAAGCTTCCGCCATAAGTATGCTTTTCCGGTCCAAGGCTTATTACAAAACTTACCGCCGAGCCATCTGCCACAGATGCGCCAGCCTGCGGTGACTGTGATATTACAAGTCCCTGCGTAACAGTATCTGAATACTGCTCTGTAACACTTTCAAAAGAAAGACCGGAAGCTGTAAGGGCTGTCTTGGCTGCTGTTTCAGTCATTCCGACAATACCGGGTACTGTCCTCTTGACCTCTTCAGGCTTCTCCTCTTCCTTCTTTTCTTCCTCTTTTTTCTCTTCCTCAGTTTTTTCAGGCTCTTCGTCAGCTACCGAGCTGTCCGGACCAGTACTTACAACTATCTGCACAGTACTTCCACTCTCTGCAGTAGTACCACCTTCAGGCGTCTGCGATATTACCTTTCCTTTAGGAACATCTTTGCTTGCCGCTTCAGATGCTTCCATCACGAAACCTGCATTATCAAGTTTTACCTTTGCCTCAGCTTTTGTAGAACCTGTAACATTTGGCACTTCTTTTTCACTTGCACCGCTCTGGCCTGAGCCAACCTGCAATACAACAGTACTTCCCGGTGCTACTGATGCACCATCAGTTATCGCATTGCCCTCTGCATCAGCAACCGCTATAACCTTGTCCTTGCCGTCCGCATCAGACGCTACAGTAGTACTCTGAACTGTAAATCCCTGATCTGTAAGCTTTTTCTTTGCCTCAGTAAAAGTCAGACCAACAACACTTTCAATCTCTACTGAGCCAGATTCGCTAGAAGTAACTGTACTCTCAGAAACATCCGTGCCTGATGAAGAAGATCTTTTAAGAAGCTTCTTTCCAAGAGTCACTATTATTACCACGATTATCACAGCTACAACAACAGCAAGTATTGTCATAAGCTTCTGCATCTGCGGATCGATGTCATCTTCATCATCATCGTCATCATCTTCTTCATATCTGTCGCGTGATGATCTTCTTGCCGCTGCGGCATTTCTTCTGCTGCGGGCCCTCTCTTCTTCTCTGTCTCGTGATGAACGTCTTCTATCTCTTATATCCTCATCAGCTTCTCTATCTCTGCTTCTGTCAGAGACAGATCTTGAAGAACGTTCAGACGCTGAAGAAGTCCTCTTACGGATAGGTCTTTCATCCTCTTCTTCTCTATCGATGCGGTGGCGAACCTTCGCAACCCTCACATCTTCATCTTCCCATTCCTGCTCATCTTCATACTCGTCAAAACGGTGTCGCTTTGACCTGTTGGATGAGCTATAAGCCTTGAGGACATCTTCATTAATATCGATATTTTCTGTATTGTGCTTAATAGCATGTACATCATCATCCTCAATAAGCTTTGTAGCTCCGTTTAAGCCGCCCATCGGGATAAGCTTGACAAAGTTTTCATCTGGTGTAAGAAGTGACTGCTTAAGATCAGCAATAAGCTCTCTCATAGAGCTGTATCTTCTGTCAGAATTTTTCTCTGTACACTTATATATTATATGCTCAACACTTACCGGTATATCATCCACATAATCCCTTGGGTTTGGCATAGGCTCCTGTATCTGCTTTATTGCGATAGAAACAGTAGTATCTCCATCGAATGGTACTCTGCCTGTAAGCATCTCAAAAAGAACTATACCCAGTGAATAAATGTCACTCTTTTCGTCTGAATATCCTCCACGTGCCTGCTCCGGTGATGTGTAGTGCACTGAACCCATCACGTTTGAAGTAATTGTGTCGGAAGTTGCAGCTCTGGCAATTCCAAAGTCTGTTACTTTAACTTTTCCTTCTTTAGAAATAATGATATTTTGAGGCTTTACATCTCTATGAATAACATGATTATCGTGAGCAGCCTCAAGTCCCATCGACACCTGTATAGCTATACTTATTGCTTCCTTTACAGAAAGTCTTAACTTCTTCTCAATATAATGCTTGAGAGTAATACCCTCAACAAGCTCCATGACAATATAGTGAAGACCGTATTCATCGCCAACATCATATACATTTACTATATTTGGATGCATCAGCGCTGCTGCTGACTGAGCTTCCTGCCTAAACTTTGAGACAAAGCTCTTGTTTTCTGAGAACTCCGACTTCAAAACCTTTACTGCAACAAAACGATTAAGCTTATAATCCTTTGCCTTGTAAACATCGCTCATTCCGCCAGCGCCTATTTTACTGATAATCTCGTAACGCTCTGCGAGCATCATTCCTTCTCTTACCATGTATTTAAGCTCCTCAAAAGGGTATTATGCAAATGGCTTAATTACAATGACCGCAATATTATCCTTGCCGCCATTTTCATTCGCCTCATTTATCAATGCGCTGACCTGTCCAGCCACATCGTCCTCGCGCTCCATTATCATACGGATCTCCTGATCCTCTACCATATTCGAAAGACCATCCGTACACATAAGTATCTCATCACCTTCCCTAAGCTTCATATCAAAGAAATCCACCTTAAGGTCAGCAGTCGCACCTATAGCGCGGGTAATTATATTTTTATCAGGGTGAGTCCTAGCCTCTTCCCTGTCTATCTTGCCGGTAAGCACCATTTCTTCTACCAGTGAATGATCCCTGGTGATCTGTACTATGTCATCGTTGACCAGATAAAGCCTGCTGTCTCCGACATTTGCCACACAAAGACAGTCATCAATAATAGTGGCAACAACGATAGTTGTTCCCATCCCCTTTTTGCCGGAATCCTCGCCCGCCTCATCAATAAGAGCAAGATTGGCTTTCTCTATTGCATTTCTGATTATCTTAATAGGATTTGTCAGATCTGAGCTTGTAATCTCACGAACGACATACTGTGTCGTAAAAGACGAGGCAAAATCCCCAGCATTGTGTCCACCCATTCCATCAGCCACAATGAATAAGTTGGGAAGATTTCCAACTGCCGTATCAGATGTAAAGACATAATCCTGATTAAGTTGTCTTTTTCTTCCCACATCTGTCGCGGAAAAGGTTTTTAACATCCGGAACTCTCCTCCATGTGCTTTCTCCTAAGTTGTCCACAGGCACCATCTATATCGCTGCCCATTTCCCTTCTAATAGTAACATTTATTCTCATTTTTTCAAGTTTGTTTTTAAATCTGTTCACAGCTCCCATGTCAGAACGCTTGAAATTACACTCCTTTATAGGGTTTACTGGGATCAGATTTACATGAGCATTTATACCTTTGATAAGCTCTGCAAGCTCTGCTGCATCCTTATCAGAGTCATTATTTCCTGCTACAAGTGCATACTCGAATGTAAGGCGGCGTCCTGTTTTTTCAAAATAATTTTTGCAGGCCGCAATTACTTCTTTAAGACTATATTTATTTGCTATAGGCATAAGAGCCTTTCGCTTCTCATCATTAGGTGCATGAAGTGAAAGTGCAAGCGTTATCTCCAGTTTTTCTTCCGCAAGCTTGTACATCTGAGGTACAAGACCACAAGTTGATACTGTGATATTTCTCTGACTTATGTGAAGTCCATCTTCATTTGATATCATTCTTACAAACTTTACGATATTGTCATAATTATCCATCGGCTCGCCGCTGCCCATGACTACTATATTGGACACTCTCTCACCCGTGTACTTTTGGATAGTATATACCTCATCAAGCATTTCACCTGCTGTAAGACTTCTCACACAGCCATCAAGTGTTGAGGCACAAAATTTGCATCCCATCTTACATCCTACCTGCGATGAGATGCAAACAGAATCCCAGCTCTTATACTTCATCCATACACTCTCTATGACATTTCCATCCGGAAGTCCAAAAAGAAACTTCTTTGTACCGTCAATGGCTGAAGTCTGTACCTCTACTATCTTAAGTCCGTCACAGTGATAATCTTCTGCAAGGCTTGCTTTCAAGGCCTTTGAGACATTGCTCATATCATCAAGACTTCTGGCAAGCTTCACATGAAGCCAGTCATATATCTGACCGGCCCTGAAAGGCTTCTCACCGTATTCGACAATTTTTTCTTTTAATTCTTCTTTTGTAAGTGTTCTTATATTTTCTTTCATAGTTAATTACGGCTTCCTATAACTTACCGCATAAAATCCGTCCGAACCAGTTGACTCAGGTAAAAATCTTCTTTCTTCTATGATCTCGAGCCCAAGCTCATCTTTGATGAAATCTCTCTGCTCTGTAGTTTCCTCTCTTGTGATCGTACAAGTCGAAAAAACAAGTTTTCCGCCATGCTTTACATATCTTACAGCATTACGAAGGATATCTCTTTGTAAAGACGCAAGCTCACCAATATCCTCTGGCTTCACCCTGTACTTAAGGTCATTTTTACGTCCTATCACGCCAAGTCCTGAACATGGAAGATCGGCTATGACTATGTCCGCTGTCTCCTCTGCCTGCTCATCAAAAACAGTCGCATCGTGGACTTTCACATCAAGATTGGTAAGCACAAGTCTGTCCTTGTTTTCTATTATAAGTGCCGCCTTCTTGTCGGAAACGTCTCGGGCTTCAACATGCCCTGTTCCGTCCAAAAGCTCAGCAACATGGCAGGACTTACCTCCGGGAGCAGCGCAAACGTCGATAACATTCATGCCTTTTTCTGGTGATGCAAGCTCTCCAACGCTCATAGAGCTCAGATCCTGTACTGAAAAAAGTCCATCATTGAATGATGGCAGACTGCCAAGTCTGTCAAACCCGGATATCTCAAAAGAATACTCAGGTCCATTTGTGCTCTTAACGCTGACTCCTTCATCCTCAAGCATGGCTTTCAGCTCAGATGGAGAAATCCTTGTAAGATTAGTCCTTATATATACCGGCCTTGTACCGATCGAAGCTTCAAGAATCTTCTCAGCCTCTTCTTTGCCATATTCATCCGCAAATCTGTCTATGATCCATTCAGGCATTGAATAGCGCACAGACAGATCCTCTATGCTGTTTATATCAATAGGATTTGCTGATATGGAACGAAGCACACCATTTACAAACCCTACAAGTCCATTCATATGCTTCTTTTTGATGAGCTTTACAGCCTCATTACACACTGCAGATGCCGGTACACGGCTCATGTAATAAAGCTGATAAGTACTCATTCTGAGGACCTCACGGACTACGCCCTTCATTTTCTCAGTCTTCACCTTTGAAAATGAGTTTATCACATAGTCAAGCGTGATCCTTCTTTCAATAGTACCTTCCGCAAGGCTCTTTATAAAAGCCCTGTCGCGGGCATCAAGATATGCGTACTGAGCCAAAACATCATGTATCAAAACTCCTGTAAGCATATTTCCCTTAGATGACTCTAAAAGAATCTCAAGTACTATTGCTCTTAAATTTATCTTCTGCGCCGGTCTATCAGTCACGTCGCCTTCCTCCGCTCACTATCAAAAAAAGCCTTAAAAGCTGCAGTACAGAAGCTGCTGCCGCTGCAACATAAGTAAGTGCTGCTGCAGTAAGTACTGCCCTTGCAGCCTTTAACTCCTGATCATCTAAGATACCTGCCTGCTCAAGCCATAAAACTGCTCTGTGTGATGCATTGAACTCTACCGGAAGTGTAACTATCTGGAAAAGAACTGCAAATGCAAAAAGCCAGAGACCTATTGTTGCTACTGTTGTACCCATGCGTCCCATAAAAAGACCAATAATACATATCGGCAGACCAAGCTTTGATCCAAGATTAGCTGCCGGAAGTATTGCTGCTCTGATGGAAAGCGGCAAATATCCATTATGATGCTGCATTGCATGACCACACTCATGCGCCGCAACACCAAGTGCCGCAACGGAAACCGAGTCATACACTGTATCAGAAAGATTCACTGTATGGCTCATAGGATTATAATTGTCCGAAAGATTGCCCGGAGTATGCCTTACAGTAACATCATTTATGCCATTCATCTGAAGCATACGCTGTGCAACATCTTTTCCTGCATATCCAAGTCTTGAACGCACTTTTGAATACTTGTTAAATGTGCTCTGGACATGTGCCGAAGCCAACATAGAAAGGACTGCACCTATAAGTACCAGAATGTATGTGCTGTCATAGTAAAATGGATAATACATATTATAAGCCTCACTTTCCTAACGTCATTCCCACTTCAAGTTTCTGTCCCAAAAGGAAATCATGTACGCTCATGCGTCTCTTTCCTTCGAGCTGAATATCAAATACCTCAAGACTGTCCTCTCCGCACTGAATAAAGAAAGAATCATTTCCCACAAAAGCTACCGAGCCCGTTTCCACCTCAAAGCTCCGCATGGAAACTTTTGCCTTCCATATCTTAAGAAGCTTACCCTCAAGATGTGTGTAAGCACTTGGCCATGGGTTAAGCGCTCTTATAAGCCTCTCGATCTCAGCAGCAGACTTACTAAAATCTATGTCGCCAAGATCTTTTTTGAGCATCTTTGCGTATGTGGACTTGCTGTGATCCTGAGGTGTACGCTCAGCTTTGCCATCTTCTATGAGCTTAACTGCCTCTACACAGAGATCTGCTCCTGTCTCAGCAAGCTTATCAAAAAGGCTTCCGCCTGTCTCCTCATCACCGATCAAAACCTCTCGGCTGATGATCATATCACCTGTATCAAGTCCTTCATCCATCTGCATGATGGTAACACCGGTCTTTTCTTCGCCATCGATTATAGACCACTGAATAGGTGCTGCTCCTCTATACTTTGGCAAAAGTGAAGCATGCACATTTATGCATCCATATTTGGGCATCTCAAGTATCTCTTTTGAAAGAATCTGACCAAAAGCTGCCACTACCATAAGATCGGGCTCATATTTTCTGAGCTCTGCTATCGCATCTTCTGTCTTGATCTTCTCAGGCTGGAAAACCTCAAGACCAAGCTCAAGCGCGCACTCCTTTACAGGAGGCATGGAAACACTCTTTCCCCTGCCTTTTACCCTGTCAGGCTGTGATACTACCAGTACAATTTCATGACCGGCTTTATGCAGTGCCTTCAATGTGCCTACTGCAAAATCCGGCGTGCCCATAAAAATTATTCTCAATCTTCTTCCTCCGTAGGAACATCAACAAGGTCTCCCTCTACCTTTTCCACATAGAGCTTACCATCAAGATGGTCACACTCATGGCAGATGCAGCGTGCCAAAAGCTCTGTTCCCTCAAGCTCTGCCAGCTGCATATTCTCATCAAGATAAACTACCTTTGCATAGTTTGGTCTTGTAACCTGTCCCATTTTGCCAGGAACTGAAAGACATCCTTCTGAGCCTGTCTGCTCTCCGGAAGTCTCAACGATCTTTGGATTGATGAGAACGTGAAGATCCTCACCTGTTGTATCCATTACAACTATCCTCTTGAGCACTCCAACCTGAACTGCCGCAAGACCTACTCCGTTTGATGCATACATTGTCTCTATCATATCATCAATAAGCTCACGAGTCCTTGGAGTCATTGCTGTAACTTCCTTACTCACCTTTGAAAGAATCTCGTCGCCCATTTCTCTAACCTGTCTTATTGCCATTATATCCTCCTAAAAACTAATACATCGTAAACGACAATTTTTAAATTAATCTGAACATTAATAATCTCATTTTTATGCATCAAAGTCAAATTGCACTGTACTTTTACCTACATTATTGACCTGACGCCACTGTTCCATCTTATCTTTGATATCTACAAGCTTTTCGTAATCATCATCTTTTATGTAGATCACATACCTGTAGACATCCTTTATTTTTGAAATAGAATCCGGTGCAGGACCAATCGTTGACTTCGGCTTGTAATATTCTGCAAGCTTTGCCATATAAGTTGCCACTGTCTTGCCCTCTCGCGCATCCGCATCCTCAACAAGGATCTTCAACATATGCGAAATCGGCGGATATCCCCCCAGTCTCCTGTATCCTATTTCTTCCTCGTAAAATTTATTATAATCTTGTGCCGCAGAAGTCGCAACTCCATAATGCTCAGGCGAATATGTCTGTATAACTACTTCACCCGGTCTGTCAGCCCTTCCCGCTCTGCCTGCCGCCTGAGTGAGAAGTGCAAATGTGCGCTCCGCACTTCTGTAATCATTTATATGAAGGGATAGATCAGCCGCAAGTATACCAACAAGCGTAACATTTGCAAAGTCATGTCCCTTGACTATCATCTGTGTACCTATAAGTATATCTGCCTCTCCGTCAGCAAAGGTAGACAGTATCTTCTGATAATCGTCTTTTTTCTTTGTTGTATCGGCATCCATCCTAAGTACTCTCGCATTTGGAAATGCTTTCCTGACAGCTTCTTCGATCTGCTCCGTACCGGCTTTCATCGTACCTATATATTTTGAACCGCACTTCGGACATATATGTGTGAATTTCTCCTCGTATCCGCAATAGTGACACACTAATGAACCGTTTCTATGCAGACTGAGTGAGACCTCGCAATGAGGGCACTTACACACATGCCCGCACTTTCGGCAGCTTACAAAACCCGCCATGCCGCGACGATTCAAAAACAGCATTATCTGCTCATGTTTCGAAAGCCTGTCCTCCATAAGTGAACGAAGCTTATCCGAAAAGATCGTAAGATTGCCTCGTCTGAGCTCTTCTCGCAGATCCACTACATGAACTGTAGGAAGCCCGTTGTTGCTTATACGTTCTTTTAGCTCATATAATCTGAACTCGCCGCGTTTTGCAGCAAAATACGAATCTATTGAAGGCGTCGCAGAACCCATAACTACAGTTGCTCCTGCCAGATTTGCCCTTTCGATAGCCGTCTCCCTGGCATGATACTTAGGCATGTTTTCAGCCTTATAGCTTGTTTCATGTTCTTCATCAATGATAATTAACCCAAGTCTTGCAAAAGGTGTAAAAAGCGCAGAACGGGGACCTATCATGATATCTATCTCGCCCTTTGCTGCCCTTTCAAACTGATCATATTTCTCGCCTGCGGAAAGCTTTGAGTGAAGATAGGAAACCCTGCTGCCAAATCTCTTTGAAAGACGCATGACTGTCTGAAAAGTAAGCGCGATTTCCGGTATCAGCATGATAGCCTGTCTGCCCTTTTTTATCACATGATCCATGAGCTCCATGTAAACTTCCGTCTTACCGGAGCCTGTGACGCCATGTATAAGGCATGGCTGTGTAAATCCCATGTCATAGTCTGCTATAAAGCTGTTGACGATCTTCTGCTGGGCCTCTGTGAGATTTTTTTTATTACCGTCCGCCTCGATGAGCATCTTTGGATTTCGATATGCCACCTCACTGTCTACGGCAATGATATTTTTCTCTGCAAGCGGCTTAAGTGTCGCCATTGTAATATTAAGCCGGCTTGCAGCAAGTGAATAATCAATTTCCGGACATTCAAGCAGCGCCTCTAAAAGTCGCGCGCGAGCTTTTTGATGTTTTTTATTACATTGATCAATTGTACTCAAAAGCTCATCTTTGCCAACTGTCAGACGAATTGTTTTTTTCTCTTTTTGCTTGATCGTCGCTCTTACCGGCAGCACCACTTTCAGCGACTGTATAAGCGTGCCGCCGTAATGATGTTTCATCCATACAGCCAGCGCTACAAGCTGCGCCTCAGGCTCATGAGCATAATCTGGTATCACCTGCTCGATTATCGACTTGATGCGATACTCCTCTATAGCAGGTGTATCAGATACAGAAACCACATAGCCCTTTATGGTACGACCACCGTTTCCAAAGGGGATCAGCACACGCGCGCCCGGTGCGATACTCTCTCTAAGGTGATCGGGTATCCTGTACTGGAATGGTCGATCAAGCTTTTCATGCGATATTTCAATTATTACATCTGCATATAAATTTGCCATTTATGCCTTTTCCGATAAAATTTCCGCTATAAGTACCCTTTCATCCATCGGATACTTAACACCCTTTATCTCCTGGTAATCCTCGTGACCTTTGCCTGCAAGGATGATAAGATCACCCTCTTTGCCATTGTTGATGGCATAGGCGATAGCCTCCTTACGGTCAGCGATCCTGATATACTCACCCGTAGTCTTTTTGATACCTGTCTCGATATCGTCCATTATAGCCTCAGGCTCTTCAAATCTCGGATTGTCTGAAGTAATGATAGTGAAATCTGCAAGCTTTCCGGAAACTTCTCCCATTTCAAATCTTCTGAGCTTTGAACGGTTTCCGCCACATCCAAATACGCATACGAGGCGCTTAGGCTCATACTTTCTAAGTGAAGTCAAAAGGCTCTCAAGTGCCATTGCATTATGGGCGTAATCAATAACAAGTGAAAATTTATCTGACACTTTTACTGACTCAATACGTCCCTTTACATGCGCGTTCTTGAGTGCATCCTTTATAGCATCCTCGCCCGCACCAAATGCCTGACAGACTGATGCTGCGCAGAGTGCGTTGTAAACACTGAAAAGACCCGGTGTTCCCACTTCAACATCCATGTCCACATCTCCACTGATATGGAACTTAACCCCGAGCTCACCCGGAATATTTACGAGCTCCATGTTTGAAGCCTTTATATCAGAAGTGTCATTGAGTCCAAACTTACGAACCTCGCATGTGTGGCCATCTAAAAGCGCATCAACATGCTCGTCATCACCATTAACTATACCGACTTTGCACTGCTTAAAAAGAAGTCCCTTGCAATGAAGATAATCCTCAAAGTCCTTATGCTCGTTTGGACCGATGTGATCAGGCTCGATATTTGTAAACACGCCATAATCAAATACAAATCCCTGTGTACGGTGCATCATCAAGGCCTGACTTGAAACTTCCATAACTACCGTATCGCAGCCCTCATCACGCATCTCGGCAAATGTCTCTTGAAGAATATATGACTCCGGAGTAGTATTTTTTGCAGGGATATGCTTATCACCGATGATAGTCTCGATCGTACCGATAAGACCTACCTTGTGTCCTGCCTTTTCAAGAATTGACTTGATAAGGAATGTTGTCGTGGTCTTTCCCTTTGTACCGGTAAGGCCTATGATCTTCATTGACTCAGCCGGATGTCCAAACCATGCTGCCGAGATAAATGCAAGGGCATAACGGGTATCTTTTACTTTAATTACAGTAACGTCGCCTTTTACCTCTACATCTTTTTCAACTACAAGGACACCAGCACCCTTTTCTGCAACTTCCTCTGCTGCACTGTGTCCGTCAAAATTTGCACCTACTATGCATACAAACAGACTGCCCTCAGCAGCTTTTCTTGAGTCATACACAACTGACTCTACATTTTTTTCTATATTTCCGCTTACTACTTCGTAGTCAAGCCCTTCAAGCAATTCTTTTAATGGTTTCATAAGTCCTCCATTTATACGATTTCACAAAAGTACCCTTTAGTATAACACATAATTGATTAATTTCCTATTATAAACATGTGCAGATTTCTGCTCCTATTACCCGATTATATTGCATCAACCATTATAGTGATTATGCACAAAAAAAAAGTTAAATACCGTCATTTTTAAGATTGATTTAACAATTTTTTCATTTTATATTTATAAATAGAAAAGCTTGTATCATCAAATAAACAAATTCGGAGGTGAAGGGTATGATTAGCTTTTTTATTTGTCTTCTGTTACTTATAGGCGGATACTTTACTTATGGTAAATTCGTTGAAAAGACCTTGGGTCCCGATGACAGGACGACGCCTGCCGTTAAAATCAATGACGGCGTAGATTACGTTGTCATGCCTGGCTGGAAGATCTTCCTCATCCAGCTTCTGAACATCGCAGGACTTGGTCCTATCTTCGGAGCGCTTACCGGTGCAGAGTGGGGACCTGTAGTATTTCTTTGGATAACCTTAGGAACTATCTTTGCAGGTGGTGTACACGATTACTTCTCAGGTATGCTCAGCGAGAGAAATAATGGTGCGTCTATTTCTGAGGTAACCGGCAAATATCTCGGCAACAACATGAAGAATGTAATGAGAGTTTTCTCAGTTGTTCTTCTTGTTATGGTAGGTACAGTATTTGCAGTAGGCCCTGCAGGTCTTATCTGCAATCTTATCTCAGGTGCCGGCGGCAGCGGTCTATTTACTAATGTAAAGTTCTGGCTCGCTATTGTATTTATTTACTACATCATAGCTACCTTCCTTCCTATTGATAAGGTTATCGGAAAGATATACCCTGTATTTGGCATCTGCCTTATCATCATGGCCGTAGGTGTTGCCTTCGGAACAATGACAGGCGGATATCAGATGCCTGAGCTTTGGAATAACTTCAGCAACAATCATCCAACAAAGCTTCCTATCTGGTCATTCATGTTCATCACAGTTGCATGCGGCGCCATTTCCGGTTTCCATTCAACTCAGTCACCAATGATGGCAAGATGTATCAAGAGTGAAAGACAGGGCAGACGCGTATTCTACGGCGCAATGGTAGCCGAAGGTATCATCGCTCTTATCTGGGCAGCAGCCGGATGCGCAATCTATGGCTCTGACGCTCTCCTCGCAGCAAACGGCGGAAACTCTACAACAGTTTACGACATCTGCACAAAGACAATGGGCGGCGTAGGTGTTATCCTTGCAATGCTTGGCGTTATCGCATGTCCTATAACATCCGGTGATACAGCATTCCGTTCTGCAAGACTTACACTTGCTGACTGGTTTAAGATCGATCAGAACAACCTTAAGAACAGACTTCTTCTTACAATACCTGTACTTGGCGCAGGCGTGATCATTTCACAGCTCGATTACAGTATGGTATGGAGATACTTCAGCTGGACAAACCAGACTCTCGCTATGATAGTTCTTTGGGCAGCAGCAATGGATCTCTATCAGGAAGGCAAGAATTACTGGGTAGCAGCAGTTCCTGCAACATTCATGAGCGCTGTTTCAATGACATATTTCTTCTGCGCACCTGAGTGCCTTGGAGCATTTGGTCTCACAACAACAGTTGCTTATCCTGTAGGTATAATACTTGCAGCATTGTTCCTCGGTCTGTTTATCAGAGCTACAAAAAAGCACAGCCAGAATAATGTAAGAATGCATAAAACAGCATAAATTCATAACTAAATAGTTCTAAATCAAAGGCATCCGGCTTTTATAACAAAGTCGGGTGCCTTTTTCTGCCTGTATAGTGTATAATGACTTTGTATATCAACTTTAATGGAGAAACACTATGACTTTAAGAGATATTGAAATCGGACAGACCGCCCTGATCACAAAGGTCGGCGGTGAGGGTGCATTGCGCCAGCATTTTCTTGATATGGGCATGATACCCGGCGCCGAGGTTACTATTGTTAAATACGCTCCAATGGGCGATCCCGTTGAGCTTATGATACATGGCTACGAGCTTACTCTGAGGCTCGATGATGCAGCAAAAATAGAAGTGATCCACGCCTCTGATCACGAAAAACTCCCAAATGTGAAGCCTCTTTCCAAGAAAACCTCACATCCGGGACTTGGTGAGGGCGGTAAATATCACAAAAAGGGCAGCGGCGATCCACTTCCTGCCGATACTACTCTCACATTTGCGCTGGTAGGAAATCAGAACTGTGGAAAAACCACGCTTTTCAATCAGCTTACAGGCTCCAATCAGCACGTAGGAAATTTCCCGGGTGTTACAGTTGACCGTAAGGATGGCGTGATAAAAGGAAATCCACATTCACTTGTGACTGACCTTCCGGGCATTTACTCAATGTCACCTTACAGCAGCGAAGAAATTGTTTCACGTAACTTCGTACTGAATGAAAAACCAAAGGCTATCATTAATATTGTAGATGCGACTAATATTGAGAGAAATCTCTATCTGACGATGCAGCTCATTGAAATGAACATCCCAATGGTAGTTGCACTCAATATGATGGATGAGATCTCATCAAACGGTGGCACTATCGATATCAATGAAATGGAGTCTTTACTTGGTGTTCCTGTTGTCCCTATATCTGCCGCCAAGAATAAAGGTATTGATGAGCTTATTGCCCACGCTATCCATGTTGCGCACTATCAGGAACGCCCTCTCAGACAGGACTTTTGCGGAGAAAATGATCACGGCGGAGCAGTTCACAGATGCATCCACAGTATCTGCCATCTGATAGAGGACCATGCTGCAAAATCAGCTTTACCGCTGAGATTTGCCGCAAGCAAAGTAATTGAGGGAGACTCTCTCATAATGCAGCAGCTTAATCTTGATTACAACGAGATTGAGACTATCGAGCACATCGTTGGTCAGATGGAAAAAGAGCGCGAGCTCGATCGGAGTGCATCTATAGCAGATATGCGTTTTTCTTTCATATATAAGGTATGCGACTCATGCGTAAAGAAACCTGCGCAGAGTAAAGAGAGCCTCAGAAGTGAAAAAATAGACCGTGTACTTACAGGAAAATTTACTGCCATACCACTATTCGTTCTTATAATGGCCCTGGTATTCTACCTCACTTTTGAAGTAATAGGCGGAACTATGCAGGGCTGGCTTGAAAATCTGGTTGGATACGCTACAACGCAGGTAGATCGCATACTGACCATTGGCGGAGTTAATGAAGTCCTCCACGGGCTCATAATTGATGGAATTTTTGCAGGAGTTGGAAGTGTACTCAGTTTCCTTCCGGTAATCGTCACTCTGTTTTTCTTTCTCTCACTCCTCGAGGACAGTGGATATATCGCACGAGTTGCTTTCTTTATGGATAAGCTCTTAAGAAAGATAGGTCTTTCAGGCCGAAGCATAGTGCCGCTGCTCATAGGCTTTGGATGTACCGTTCCGGCAGTAATGTCTACACGTACTCTTCCAAGTGAGAGAGACCGCAAAATGACAATACTTTTGACACCTTTCATGAGTTGTACCGCAAAGCTGCCTATATATGCGTTTTTCGTTGACGTATTTTTCCCTGAGCACAAAGCCCTTATCATGGTAGCTTTGTATTTCACAGGAATACTTATCGGAATACTGATAGCATTTATATATCGCAGGACCTTGTTTAAGGGCGAGGCTGTACCTTTTGTAATGGAGCTTCCAAATTATCGTATGCCCGGTTTTAAAAATGTACGTCAGCTCCTTTGGGAGAAAGCAAAGGATTTCCTTGAAAGAGCATTCACTATCATACTTATTGCTACTATTGTCATTTGGCTTCTGCAGAGCTTTGACCCAAGATTTAATCTTGTGGCAGACCAGCAGCAAAGTATACTTGCGATAATCGCAGGCGCATTTGCACCTTTCCTTAAGCCTATCGGTCTTGGGGACTGGAGAATCTGCACTTCTCTTGTGAGCGGTTTCATGGCAAAAGAAAGTGTTGTATCTACTCTTGAGATTTTATACGGGCAGAACGTTTCATCAATGCTTACGCATGCCGCTGCCGCATCACTGCTTGTATTTTCACTCCTCTACACACCTTGTGTAGCTGCTATAGCCTCCGTTGACAGAGAGCTCGGCAGGAAATTGGCAGTTGCTGTAGTTCTTTGGCAGTGTTTCATTGCATGGTGCGCTTCATTTGTTGTATATCACATAGCCATGATGTTTTAATTCAAATTAAAAAGGATTACCGATTCAAAATGTCAGATCGGTAATCCTTTTTCTTACTTAAATGCTTCCCAAAATGCTACTGCACTTGCTGCCGCAACATTGAGTGAATCAACTCCGGCTTTCATTGGAATTTTAATCACACTGTCACATTCTTCTAATATCTCTTTTGATATTCCATGATCCTCATTTCCCATAACTACAGCCTTTCGCTCATAGGCATTTATGGGAACCGAGCCCAAATCTATAGAATCATCCGAAAGAGCAAGTGCCATCGTATGAAAACCATTTTCCTTTAATTTTGCTATAACATCATAGCCTGCATATGTCCAGTCAACCTGAAAAACCGTACCCATGCTTACTCTAGCAGCACGCCTGTAAAGTGGATCAGCGCAACCTGCTGTAAGGAGCACACAGTCTGCACCGAGAGCTGCTGCCGAGCGAAATATAGCGCCAATATTGGTAGGATTTTCCACATCATCAAGTACTACGATATTGCGGCACCTCTTCAAAACGTCATCGACGCTCTCTAAAGCTTTTCTCTTCATTGCCGCAAGTACGCCGCCGGTCAATGCATAACCTGTCAGATTCTTCATAACTTCTGCCGGAGCAGTATATACAGGAACATTGCTATCATCACCAATGAGCCTGCCCACAGCATCTAATCTTTCCTCATCAACAAAAAATACTTCAGCCTCATACCCTGCATCCAATGCACGCGCAATAACCTTTTCACTTTCACAGATAAAAAGCCCCAAATCCGGCTCGTAAATCTTTTTGACCTGCTTTTCGTTGAGGGCTGTAAAAATCTGAACTTTAGCATCGTTTATTTTGTCTACCTTGATTGTGTTCATTGTTTAATTCCTTTGTAACTCTTCCAATTAGGTTATTACTATATTACTAAATTTCTAATATAGCTTATTGCATATAGTAAATATTCAATCTCTGTCTTATGTTTTATTCTATCATTCCAACAGAATCATTTTCATACCACGCAGTAAGAATATTAGAACTTAGCTTCTGTATCTTTTTTACCTCTCTTGAAACTCTATATATATCAGTTGAAAGATAATATTTTTGCTCCAATATTTCTAGTTTATTATACTCATCTTTTGAAATAATGTTTACCTTATCTTTATTATCTGCCAACATTTGCATATATTTTACATATAATAATGGACATTCTTCTTTAAGTAATAATGGAATACTTGGATATACTACCTTATTAACTATACTTTCAGCCCAGTATCCTGTAACTTTCATATCTATCGGATTCAAGTATATATGATTATAATAGTCAATATCTATTATACAGCCATGAATATGTCCATCTCCTCCAATTCTACGGATTTCTGAAGCTATTTTTTCTTGAACTGCAGTATACTTATCAAGTGGAACTTTAATCTTTGATATCATCAGATCCATGTTATTGTAATAATACTCAACCAAATCACTTTCAATTAGTTTTTTCCTTGCACCACCATTTAAAATTGTAAGTGAACCACCTGCTGATTCATGAATAAAGCAATAATACCCTCTTTTCTTTAGCATATAAAGAATATTTATATTACTATTAAAATTAAGCCTTATATTTTTTCCCCTATAAAATTGCCTATATTCATCAACAGTTATTTTATATATTCCATCACCATAGTCTTTGAAATAATCATACTCCGCATCAATCTCAAAATACTTTAAATGAGGATTAGCATTATTATAGCCAATTTGATTATCAGCATAAATTCTATTTTCCCCATCATCGTAAAACAAATTTCTATGAGTATGTCCACTAACATAAACATACTCATTATGATATTCAACTTTTTTCTTCCAACATTCCATAGGTGTATGCGTAAATACTACAAGTTGTCTATCCGGTATAGCCTCAATCATCTTATTATACAAATATTCAAATTTATTGGTCTCTTCAATTTCTTTTTTCCTATCTATTGCCCCTCTATAAATACCATTATTTGCATTAAAACTTTCATCATATCCTGAAAAAGCAATACCACCAAAGAAAATAATTTTTGCTGATCTAAGCTTTTCACGTATATCTTCTATTGTCGATTCTACCAATTTATAAGATGGTATAAGACATAATTTATTTTTTGATTCTTCATACAGAATACTATTTTGAAGTAGGTGCATCCCATAACTATTTATAATTTTTTCATATTTATGCACTATTCCATCAAACTCTATCTCTGCAAAATCCCATAATTCATGATTTCCCAATACAAAAATGACTTGAGCATAGTTTTTTTTCTGTATATCAAGCTCATTTCTTAGCTCTTTGACAAAAGCTTCAAATATCGAAAAGTCTGATGAAACATCACCACCTATCAAAAGTATTGTACTCGACTCTTCTATATAATAATATGCTATTTCACTTACTAATTTTTTAACAACGAAATTTATAACATATTCAATATCAGATTTTGAATTAACCCTATAATGCTTTAATATATGCAACAGATGAATATCTGATACATAATAAATACGCTGATTATATTTTGAAAACTCTTGTACTAGATCAGGTTTTACCTGCGGTTCTTTTACATCACGATTGTCTTTCAATGCATAAACAGTACTATTTTCGTTTTCTTCAGGTATATCAAAAGAAACCATCTTCTTTTCATCAATATTATACTTTCTATACTCAATTCCTAATTTATCTTTGACAAAGCTTGAAATTATAGCATCAGTCAAATCCAATTTAGTTAAATCTTTAAGATACTGTAATCCATCACAAAAAAACAAATCTGCCTTTGATAAATCTCCATTAAGATACTTCACAAAATCAAAGAACCACTCAAATCTATGTATGTCCTCATCCACACAGTATCCAAAGCTGTTTAACCATTTTTGATGAACATAATAATATCCATTTGAATACGATTTTTCTACACTATGCTGATAATCATCAACGTTATTCTTTGGCAGCTTTGTAGTTTCATCAATAACACATTTTGAATAATCACAAATTAATTTTATATCATTTGTTAAATCAGCATTTCTTAAATCATAATTTCTATATAACAATAATTCATCGATTGTTTCAAAATATCTTATTACACCAACCGAATCTGCCTCACAATAATAATGTGTTCTACTATCAAAATAAACTGTCGAAGTTATTTTTATATTATCTTCTTCTATGCCTTCTATATATTTTTTCAATTCTCTTATATGTCTATTTCTAGTAGAATCAGCATAAACTGAAAAATCAAATGTATTTAGAACTTCTATAGGATTTTCCCAAGCATGGCACAACGAACGTACTTTTATTCCAGAAGATGCTTTCCCTTTTACTTTAGAAATATAACGCATTATCACGTTCAGACGATGTATATCATGTACATCAAGGAATATATACTGCCAAAGGAAAAAATCAATCCACTTATAATGCCTATTATAAAACTTCGACGTTTTAATATAATATTCTGACTTAGTAAAAGCATCTGCTATTTGCTTAAGTTCTTCACACGAATTACATGAAATGAATACTTTAGTCCATTTTTTTAATTCCCTCTTATCTTTCTCAGCCTCTTCATAGTTTAATTCTTCTATATCTGAATATAGTTTCGGCTTATACTTATCAATACTATCCTCCGTAAAAGCATCTAATTTTAATAGTTTGCTTTTATCAATTTCTTTATCTATACCGCTAAAATCGCATTGATAATAGCATGCATTAACATAAATATCACCATCCAAATAATTATAATAATCATCAAAATCGCGAAATTCTTTTATGTGACCTATTCCTATTTTCCCATCACTACAAACTTCATGTTCCTTGACAAAATAACATTGCTTAATAACATCAAATCCTCTATAGACTTCTATTTTATTCCATTTTTCTAATCCTTCATTATTCATAATCTATACCTTATCTACCTTTAAGGCCGTGTCAACTCTGCCACCACTTTTTATTACCAAATCATGTCAATATAAAAGTGCCGCTTTGAGCTGGGGTGGGGCCGTAATTTTCGCTTGCCCGATAAGTAAATGGGGTGGGCGAAAAGCGTCACCTTCTCCCTTGAGAAAAAAACTATAATTTTAAGAATGTAAAAAATAATTGTAATCTAAAAAACCGGCACTCCTCTAGCATCATACATATAAGATTTGAATACTAGAAAAATACCGGAATTAATTATCAGCCAAGTTCCATTATAAATTGTTCAATTATAGCAACCATCTCAACAGCATTATTATACTGTTCCTTAGCATCATTTACTGAAACTATATAAAAATCATCATAATCACATGTATTCCTTATTTGAAATGCATTTTGAATGTATTTAGAATACTTCTTATCAAACTTTCCAGTTTTTATATATTCTTTTTGAAAATAAGATATAACTCCTGAATGTTTTGAAAAATCAACTTTATCAAGAGCAAGTACAGCTCTAACTGCTGAGAAAATAGCATAATAAGAGCGACCTATAGAATCTTTGTATTGACCTGCATCCAACAATAATTTTGCTGAAGTCAAACGCTCTTTAGCTGAATCCAATCTATAGTGAACCAAATTATCCAATTACTTTTCCTTCTTTCGAAATATTAATATAATAAGGAAGAATCCTTTTATACTTTTCATAATCATCGTATGGAATTACAGCAGGAGAAATAATAACATCATTATCCAATCCAACTTCAGCTGCCTCATCCCATACCTGCTTTAACTTATTCTGTAGCTCAATTCTTTCTCCTATGACAATTGCAACTATATCAATATCAGACTGGTTATCATAGTCGCCTCTTGCATAAGAGCCATATAAAAGAATACTTTTAATATTTGATCCATATGCATTTCTATATGCTTCAACTATTTTATTCGAAATACTATTTATAGTTTTTACTGAACACATAATTGCCCTTCCTAATTAAAAAGAATACTAAATGCATCGTATAACATATTCTTCTAATTGTCACTAATTTAATGGCACAGACTTTTTATTATATTCTTATTATCAAATCCATTGTAACATATTTAAAGCAAATCATACATATGCCTCTACAGCCTTAACATCATCGACTGACCTACTTTTCTCTACTTTGTCAAAAGTGAATGTACTCAAAAACTGCTTTGCCCTCTCTGTTTTTGGATTTTCAAAAAATTCTGCAGGTGATGCCTCTTCTACTATCAAGCCTTTATCGAGAAAAACAATTCTGTCTGCAATAGCCTTTGCAAACGACATCTCATGTGTCACTATCAGCATAGTCCTGCCCTGTTTTGCAAGCGACAGCAAAACATCCAGAACTTCCCTCACCATCTCAGGATCAAGGGCCGCTGTCACCTCATCAAAAAGCATCACTTCAGGATGCATGCAAAGTGCCCTGACTATAGCCACTCTCTGCTTCTGTCCACCTGAAAGCTGTCTTGGATAGCTGTCTTTCTTATCTGCAAGCCCAACTCTTTCCAATAATTCTAGTGCTTCTTTTCTTACCTCATTTTTTTCCCTTTTCTGCACAAGGATAGGTGAAAGCATTACATTTTCCAAAATTGTCTTGTGCGGAAACAATTCGTAGCTCTGAAAAACCATACCTATCTTTTGACGTATCTTAGTGATATTTTTTGACTTAACCTCAACACTCTCCCCTTCGTATGTAATGGTGCCGCCCTGTATAGTCTCAAGACCGTTTAAGCATCTCAGAAAAGTGCTCTTACCACATCCGGAAGGACCGACTATCACGACAACCTCCCCCTGCTTCACAGTGATGGAAATATCTTTCAAAACAACATTTTCATCATACTGCTTTTTCAAATGCTCTATTTTTAACAGCTCTTTTCCTGCCATTAATTCCACTTCCTTTCAAGATACTTAGAAAACATACTTATAGGCCAGCATGCCACAAAATACATCAAAAATACAACTGCATATATTCCAAACGCCGCATTTGGCGAAGATTTCCTGTTTGCTTCTATTATCTGCTGTCCGACTTTCAGCACTTCCACCACACCTATCATCATCACAAGACTTGTTGTCTTGATCATCCTGGTGATAAGATTTATCGACAATGGTATAAGGCGTCTGACTGCCTGCGGAATAATAATATAAAAATATGTCTGTGCATCACTCATACCAAGCGCTTCTGCGCTTTCATACTGGTGCTTTGGGATACTTATCAATGCTCCTCTCACCAGATCTGCCATCTCTGCAGTGCCCCAAAACGAAAACACTATTATTGAGGCTATCTCCGCTTCTATATTCCATCCAAATACTCTGGTACTTCCGAAAAAAACTATAAATAATAATACCATCTGAGGCATAAAACGTACAACCTCAAGATAAGCACGAGTCACTGCCTTGATAACAATGTTTTCACGTGTCATCAATGCGCCTACTGCCAGTCCCAGCACAATGCTTATCACTACGGCTATCAGGCTGATCCTTACAGAAACCCATAATCCTTCTATTATTCGCTCCATATTAGTACCTTTGAAAAGTACATCAATCCCCAAAGCTTGCATAGCGCACCTTCCTCTCCACGATACTTCCCAAAATGGAAACCGGTATCAATATGATCATGTAAAATACAACTAAAAGTGTAAGGCACTCTATTGTCTTATAATAAAGTCCTATAAGGTCTTTTGCTGTAAACATAAGATCCATAAGACTTATTGCTGAGAATACACTTGTCTCCTTAAGCAAAAATATAATATTTGCGACGAATGCCGGAATACTTACTGCAACCGCCTGAGGCACTATTATATGTATAAATATCTGCCAGCCATTCATCCCCAGAGAAAGCGCACTTTCTGTCTGAATTTTATCAATTGCTTCAAGACCACTTCTAAATGTTTCTGCCATATACGCACCACCGATCAGCGCCAGTCCCAAAACACCGCAACTCTGAGCATCTATGGATATCCCAATATTAGGAAGGCCAAAATACAGGAAAAACAGCTGTACAAGTAAAGGTGTGTTTCTAAACAGCTCTATGTATGCGCCTACCACTCTCTGCAAGAGAGGTATCCTATTGTACCTTATAAGCGCACACACAAATCCTATCACTATAGAAAAGAATATGCCAAGCCAGCCAATTTTTAACGTTAAAAGCATTGCATCCTTATACAAAGGAAGATATGATTTCATGATTTCAAAATTCATAACAATAGTTCCTCACCAATAGTAAAACCTCAGACTGTCGAGCAATCTGAGGTTTCTTCCTACCTATTATTATCTGTAGCTATAGTAAATGTCAATAATAACCTGATGTTTACTATATTATTTAACTTCACCACTCTCTACTACGAGTGTTTCCTCAAACTCAGTACCATAAGTGTCAACAAGTGTTTCCTCATAGTCCTTATGGAAGAAATTGTCCTTACCTATTGTAACTATCTCGTCATTGATCCACTTCAAAAGTGTCTCATTTCCCTTTGATACAGCCGGTGCAATCGTATCAGCACTTCCAAGAGAGTCAATACCAACTGTATAACCCTCATTCTCTGCTGCAAATGCGATTACCTCAGTATTATCATTTGCCCATGCTACACCTGTACCATTCTCAAAAGCACTCTTTGCTGCTGCATAAGTGTCAAACTTCTGAAGCTTGATATCAGGATAATTCTTTGTGAGATATGTCTCTGCTGTAGTACCTGAAATAACTATAACCTGCTCGTCTGCTCCGATTTCAGAAAGGTCCTTGATAACCTTATCATCATGAGATACAACACCGAGTGCAACATTCATATAAGGAAGTGCAAAATCAACTTCTTCGGCTCTCTCAGGTGTAACTGTGAAGTTTGCAAGTATGATATCTACCTTTCCTGTCTGGAGGTACTCGATACGGCTTGCAGCCTCAGTTGATACATAATTGATATCAACACCAAGGTCTTCTCCTATTTTATTTGCAAAATATACATCATATCCCTGATATTCACCATTTTCATCTACATATCCAAATGGAGATTTATCAGAAAAAACTCCTATATTTATAGTACCTGACTCCTTTATCTCATCAAGAGTCCTATAGACTGCATCAGCAGATCCATCTTTGGTATCAGCAGCCTTAGCCGATGCTGTATCTGCAGACTTGCTGCCGCATCCTGAAAGAAGTCCCAATGCTGTAACTGCTGTAAGTCCTAAAGTACCGATTGTCCTAAAAATATTTTTTTTCATAGTGCATCTCCTCCTGTCAACCCTCACTAAAATTCATTTCCTAGTTGATAGATAGGATTTTACACTTTATTTCCTACTATGTCAATAGGCTTTATGGTATTTCATAAAATTGCTTTTTTCATGCAGCTCACATACTCTCCAACAGCAGTCGCAGAAGCATCCTTATGCTGTCCAATAAGCTTGATGATTGCTGAGCCGACTATTACGCCATCTGCATATTGTGACATTTTCTCTGCCTGCTCAGGCTTCGATATGCCAAAGCCTATCGCACATGGCACATCCGTGTTTTCCTTTACCTTTGCGGCAAGAGCACCCACGTCAGTAGTTATCTCACTTCTTACTCCTGTTACGCCAAGACTGGATACGATATAGATAAATCCCTTAGCCTCTTTTGCGATCATAGCTATCCTGTCCTCTGAGGTCGGAGCTATCAGTGAAATAAAATCAAGATCATACTTATCGCATGTAGGAACAAAATCCTCTTTTTCCTCAAAAGGTACATCCGGAAGTATCATTCCATCAACTCCGATTTCCTGACACTTCTGGCAAAATCTCTCTGTTCCATAAGAAAAAACTACATTTGCATAAGTCATAAATACAAAGGGAACTGAAACTTCTTCACGGAGCTCTTTTACCATGTCAAAAATCTTATCTGTAGTCACACCATTTTCTAATGCAACCAGATTTGCCTCCTGAATGACCGGACCCTCTGCTGTAGGATCAGAAAAAGGTATACCAAGCTCTATCAGATCAGCTCCGTTTGCCGCTGCACTCTTTACAATTTCCTTAGTTGCCTCAAGGCTCGGATATCCACATGTGATAAATGGTATGAAAGCCTTGCCGTTCTTAAATGCCTCACTTATCCTGCTCATTCTGATATATCCTCCCCTCTGTATCTTGCAATTGCTGCACAGTCCTTATCTCCACGTCCCGATACTGTCACAACAATGATCTTGTCCTTATCCATAGTAGGTGCAAGCTTGATAGCATGTGCTATCGCGTGAGAAGATTCGATAGCCGGGATAATTCCCTCAGTGCGGCTCAGGTACTCAAAAGCATCTACAGCCTCGTCATCAGTAACAGGCACATACTTTGCCCTGCCCCTGTCATAGAGATCTGCATGCTCAGGGCCTACTCCCGGATAATCAAGTCCTGCAGAGATAGAATAAACCGGCGCGATCTGACCATATTCATCCTGACAGAAATATGACTTCATACCATGGAAGATACCGAGCTTTCCAGTTGCGATCGTTGCCGCAGTCTCAGCAGTATCGACGCCTCTGCCTGCTGCTTCGCATCCTATGAGCTCCACACCTTCATCTTCGATAAAATGATAGAAGCTTCCTATAGCGTTACTTCCGCCGCCTACACAAGCCATGACAACATCCGGAAGTCTGCCTTCTTTTTCAAGCATCTGCTGCTTGATCTCTTTTGAAATGACAGCCTGAAAGTCACGCACGATAGTCGGGAATGGATGAGGTCCCATAACTGAGCCGAGACAATAGTGAGTATCGGAGATGCGGTTTGTCCACTCTCTCATCGCCTCAGAAACAGCATCCTTAAGTGTGGCAGTGCCTGTCTTTACCGGAATTACCTCTGATCCTAAAAGTCTCATTTTGTAGACATTTAATGCCTGCCTCTTTGTATCCTCTTCACCCATGAATACTACGCACTCCATGCCAAAAAGAGCCGCCGCAGTCGCAGTCGCCACGCCATGCTGACCTGCTCCTGTTTCCGCAATAAGTCTTGTCTTGCCCATTTTCTTTGCAAGGAGAGCCTGTCCAAGCACGTTGTTGATCTTGTGTGCTCCTGTATGATTAAGATCTTCTCTCTTAAGGTATATCTTCGCCCCGCCAAGATCTTTTGTCATCTTCTCTGCATAGTAAAGTCTGCTAGGTCTGCCGGCATAGTCATTAAAAAGCTCTGTAAGCTCACGATTGAACTCAGGATCGTCTTTATACTTATTATAGGCTTCTTCCAGCTCTATCACAGCATTCATAAGTGTCTCAGGTATGTACTGTCCTCCGTGGACACCAAATCTTCCTCTTGATCTGCTCATAATTGTCACTCCTCTAGATGTTACTGTCATGCTTCATTAGATACTTTTGCAAAAGCCTCAAGCTTTTTAAGTGCCTCACCGGAATCGATGAGCTCTGCCGCTTTCTTTATTCCGTCAGCAAGTGTAGGTGCCTGTCCTCCGATATATATTGCAGCACCAGCATTCATAAGTACTGTATCTCTCTTTGGTCCGTGGAGTTTTCCGCTCAGGATATCTCTTGTGATAGCCGCATTTTCCTCCGGAGTACCGCCTACCAGATCCTCTTTTGTGCAGCGATTTAAGCCAAACTCCTCAGGAGTGATCACGTAAGACTTATACCATCCATCTCTGAACTCACATACGCTTGTCGGCGCGCTGAGGCTTATCTCATCGAGCTTATCCTGTCCGTATACGACCATGCCGCGCTTTACCCCAAGGCTCATCATTACTTCTGCAAGTGGCTTTGCAAGATAGTCATCATATACTCCGAGAAGCATATATGTAGGATTTGCCGGATTGGTAAGAGGTCCTAAAATGTTGAAAACTGTCCTTACTCCAAGCTCTCTTCTTATAGCTCCGACATACTTCATTGAAGTGTGATACTTCTGTGCAAAGAGGAAACACATGCCGACTTCAGTAAGGAGTTTCTTGCAAAGCTCAGGGCTCTCATCTATATTTACGCCAAGTGCCTCAAGGCAGTCTGCTGTACCCGACTTTGAAGATGCTGCGCGGTTGCCGTGCTTAGATACTTTGATGCCGGATGCTGCGATTACGAAAGCTGATGTTGTGGAGATATTGAAGCTGTTGGAATGGTCTCCGCCCGTACCAACTATCTCAAGTGTCTCGAAGCCATGCTCTACCGGTGTAGCATGCTCTCTCATCGCCGTTGCACATCCAAGTATCTCATCAACCGTCTCCGCTCTTGCACTCTTGGTTGAAAGCGCTGCCAAAAATGCCGCATTCTGAGTCTGTGAAGTCTCTCCGCTCATGATCTCATTCATTACCTGATAAGCTTCATCGTAAGTAAGATCTTCTTTTGCTACTAGTTTCATGATTGCTTCTTTGATCATTGTTGTACTCTCCTTTTTGTTTTATAAGCTTTCATGACTTTTTGCGGATAATATCGGAAATATCCGCAAAAATCCGCCTTTGGCGGATACGCAACTCTTAAACAGAGTTGCTAGTCCAATACGATCATTGATTTTTTGATAAAAATCAATGATCTATACCAATTTGCAAGCATCTCGTTTCCTCTTGGTGTGAGAATAGACTCCGGATGAAACTGAAGTCCTACTATGTTGTACTTCTCATGCTTAACTGCCATTACCTCGCCATCATCAGTGCGGGCGATGACCTTCAGCTCTGATGGAAGCGTCGCATCATCCGCTGCAAGTGAATGATATCTTCCCACCTCTGTCTTGCCGCCCAGACCTTTGAAAATATCTGCATTTTCATCCAGGCTTGTCATAGATTTTTTGCCATGCATGAGCTCTTTTGCATAAGTAACTGTTGCACCAAAGCTCTCGCAGATGGCCTGATGTCCCAAACATACGCCAAGTATCGGATATTCTCCCTTTAATTCCTTTACAACCTCCTCGCATATTCCTGCGTCAGACGGTCTTCCGGGTCCCGGCGAAAGTATGATGCCCTTCGGGTTCAGCTTTCTTATATCATCAATCGTCAGCTCATCATTTCTGACCACTTTCAGATCAGGATCGATCGCTCCCACCATCTGGAAAAGGTTATATGAAAAGCTGTCATAATTATCAATCAGTAATATCACTTCATCTCACCTGACCTTTCCAGTGCTTTAACTACAGCTGCAGCTTTATTTATGCACTCCTGATGCTCTTTTTCTGCTACAGAGTCTGCAACTATGCCGGCTCCGCTTCTCACGAAGACTTTTCCGTTTTTCTTATAAGCAAGTCTTATTCCGATACAGGTATCAAGATTACCTGTAAAGCTTATATATCCAAAAGCGCCGCCATATATGCCCCTCTTGCAGTTTTCAAGCTCGTTAATAAGCTGACAAGCTCTGATCTTTGGCGCTCCGCTAAGCGTGCCTGCCGGAAGTACAGCAGATAACGCATCTAGCGCATCATACTCTTTTTTTATCTGTCCTCTGACTGTCGAGCCTATATGCATCACGTGCGAATATCTCTGTACTGTAAAAGCCTCTTCAACCTCAACGCTTCCAAACTCACTTATCTTGCCGAGATCATTTCTTCCAAGATCTACAAGCATGCTGTGCTCAGCAAGTTCCTTTTCGTCAGCTAAAAGCTCTTTTTCAAGTGCCTCATCCTCTGCCTCGTCTTTGCCTCTGGGTCTTGTCCCTGCAAGCGGGAAGGTATGAAGTACTCCGCTCTCGAGCTTTACAAGAGTTTCCGGAGACGCTCCTGCCGCCTCCATGTCACTTCCCGAAAAATAAAACATATAAGGAGAAGGATTTAATGTCCTCAAAACTCTGTAGGTATCTAAAAGACTTCCTTCAAACTTTGCCTCAAGTCTGTTTGAAAGCACTATCTGAAAGATATCTCCCTCCTTGATATGGTGCTTTGCTTTCTCGACCATCTGGCAAAATGCTTCTTTTTCAAACATCGGCTTTACTTCACTTAAGAGCTTTCCTGAAGTATCTTCTACCTCTTTGCCTGTCTCAATGAGCACTTTTAGCTCAGTTAATTCTTTTTCGGCCCTGCTGTATTCCGCCTCGATATCGTCAAGCTTAATGTTTGCCATGAGGATTATCTTCTGTTTGTAATGATCAAAAGCTATTACTTTGTCAAAAAGCATAAGGTCCAGATCATTAAAATTCTCATCATCCTCTGCATCAAGTACAAGTGACTTTTCACTGTACTTCATGTAGTCGTAGGCGAAATATCCTACAAGCCCTCCGGTAAATGTCGGCAGATGATCAATCTCAGGACTTCTGTATTCCCTAAGTATTTTTCTGATCTCTTCTTCCGGACTGTCAGTGTGAAACTTTCTTTCGCCTATCTGCATCTCACCGCTCCTGCAAGTGATAAGCAGCTTTGGCTCATATCCCAGAAAGGTGTAGCGTCCCCATCGTTCATGTGCCTCAGCTGACTCAAGCATGTAGCAGTGTCCCGATACATTCTTCAGCACTTTGAGCACCCCTATAGGTGTCCTTACATCTGAAAACATTTCCATACTCAGCGGTACAGAGCTGTACTTGCCAGTTGCCGCTATTGCCTTTACCTCTTCAAGTGTTGGTTTCATGATGCCTCCCTTTCCAATAGATATGATATTTAGTCCTTCAGTTATGTCAGGGATTGTTCCGTACTTCGTACTTCCACAATCCCACATAAATATAAAAAGTCCCCGACAGAATATATAAAACATATACTCTGTCGGGGACGAATTATCACACAGAATCCGCGGTGCCACCCCGGTTTGCAGTAAAATACTGCACTCTTAACAAGGTACTATCATACCTCTGACTTCTAACGCCAGTCTCACGTCATGGAATACTCATAGAAAATCTACTTTGACCATGCCCTCAGCGGTCCATTTGATGATGTATCCCTTGCTCCGCTCTCACCTTCCGGAACTCTCTGTAACGTATCCTCACCACCGTTATCTCCGCTTCATCAGTTTTAAGAATTATTTAATTGTCAAACATCATAGCACTATTACTTTAGCGTGTCAATGCATTAAATTATCAAAGTTACTTGATATTTTTTATGTACGCTCATAAATCAATCCAACTGACTGTAAAATGAGTCAATATTCTCCTTTGGCAATTCTATAGGATCTGCGCCATAGTCCTTATATGAAGTAATAGAAAGATTGTTTGCTGCAACATAATTTGCTATTATCTGAGCTCTTGTTGCCTCATTTTCTTTTTCATTTTCACCAGACTTTATAAATTTGTCATAGTGCTCTCCAAATATCTTTTTTGCACTTGGATCATAGTTAGAGCCGTCTTCAACCTGCTCCATCTTGGTAACTTCATAACCATCGTCTGTACTCTTGAGGTGAATGCATCCAGGATATGAACCGCCCGATGAGGTTTCAAGCGTATCACCATTCAATGTATAGTTGTAAAGCCAAAAATTACCCCAAACCTTGATGTCGCTCTTATCGCTTTCATCCTCTGCAATTATAATAGGGCATGGTATACCTACAGTAACATCATCATAAGCATAGTTTTTTGAAAACTCATCTACCATGTACTTATAGAGTACGGAGTAGAAAAGCTCCGGTCCCGGATACTCATAGGCAGGAAGAGATACGGCTTCTGCAGCCTTATCTTCACTTACTGCACCTCCTACCGGTTGGAAATTAATAATTGTTGCATCTGCCAATTCTTCAAAAAATTCATGGAACTTTGTTTCTGCCTCAGCATCTCCAAAGGTCTCATCTTTGCGCTCGTAAGTATAGCTTTCTGCTTCATCTCCACCATACTCTACATAAACCTTTTCAGATATGACAAGCTCATCATCCTTGATAGTATATTTGATGCCCCAGTGATTACTTCCGGCATACAAAACACCGTCCTTGACTGCCAGTGGATAAGCGGTTCCGCCTGCGCATACCTTGCCTACTTCATAAGGAACTCCATCCTTGTAATCAAATATTACCGCATCTATTGCAGCCATATTTCCATCGAGATTGTCATAAGTGCCGCTGCTCACCAAAAGTACATCAGTATCACCAATTGTTGCATTTGCATATCCCATACCATCAGAAAGCTTTTGGTCAACTATCTGGGTAAATGTATCGCATCCCGAAATATCGATGCTTGGTGCACTTTCTTCAGAAATTTGCTTCAAAAACTCATCAGATGCCTCTGATACCTCTGTCCCCACTTGCTCTGAAGGAGCTTCTGAAGATGCTTCTTCTTTTACTTCTGCGGAAGTTTCACCAGAAGTTTCCGGAGCAGCCTCTGATACAACTTCAGAAGCACTTTCACTCACCTTCTGCTCAGCTGCACTATCTGCAGCCTGATTTCCACATGCTGATGCAGAAACAATTACCATAGATGCCATAAACAAAGCGATAATTCTGTTTTTCATAGTTATAGTACCTTCTTTCCCTTCAATAAGTTTCTCTCCAAACTATAGTGTATTATACTGCAAAAAGCTCAATCCAGACAATCCTCTCCAAATCTAACTTTCATGTATGCTTTTATTTCTTCAACACACTTTTCAAAGCCAAGCTTTCCGCTATTCAGACAAAGATCATAGTTTCTTGCATCAGACCATATCTGCCCCGTATAGTAATTGTAATAAGCTGCCTTCTGAAGATCCGTCTTTTCGATGTACTTTTCGAGCTCTTTACCCGTAAATGGCTGTTTTTTAGCTGCCTGCTCCATAAGAAAATCCAACGGAGCGTGCACAAATACGCTCACAACATCATCTCGGTCCTTTAGCACAAAATCTGCTGCTCTGCCAATAATTACACAACTCTCCCTATCGGCGATCTCCTTAATGACATCCGCCTGATAGTTAAAGAGATTTTTGTCGGAAACAAAGTTTTCATCCTCCGGTGAAATGAGGCCACCATTATAGATGTCTTTCATCTTTCCAAAAATACCGGTAGCACGCTTCGCTATACGCTCATCGGCCTTTCTGAAAAGCTCCTCACTTATCCCACTCTTTTCAGATGCCAGCACCACAAGCTCATTATTGTAATAATGAATCCCCAGCTCATTTGCGAGCATCTCACCGACAGTCCTACCGCCGCTGCCATACTGACGCGCGATAGTAATAACTATCTTCTGTTTCATAACCGCCTCCTCGGATAACCCTTTATTCTCCCAGGTAAGCTTTCTTGATATCATCATTGTCCAAAAGCTCAGAAGCCTTACCCTCAAGAACTATCTTGCCTGTCTCAAGTACATAAGCCCTGTCCGCTATGGACAATGCCTTCTTTGCATTCTGCTCAACCAGGAGTACTGTAGTACCATTTGCATGTACATCATTTATTATATCAAAAATTTCGTTAACAAGCAGCGGGGAAAGTCCCATTGATGGCTCATCCATTAAAATAATATCCGGATGTGACATAAGCGCCCTTCCCATTGCAAGCATCTGCTGCTCACCGCCCGACAAAGTACCTGCAAGCTGGTTTCTACGCTCCTTTAATCTTGGAAAACGGTCATAGACACTTGCCAGAGTATCAGCGATCTCTTTCTGATCCTGGCGGGTATATGCGCCAAGCTTTAAGTTCTGATACACAGACATGTTTGCAAAGACACGTCTGCCCTCCGGCACATGCGCCATTCCCTTTGAAACTATCTTATGTCCGGGTACCTTTGTGATCTCCTCACCGTTATACATGACACTTCCCGACTCAGAATCAACAAGTCCTGTAAGTGTATGCAGTATAGTAGTCTTTCCTGCGCCGTTAGCACCGATAAGTGCTACGACCTCACCTTTATTTACCTGGAATGAAACATTATGGAGCGCCTGGATAACCCCATAATATACATTCAGATCTTTAACCTCTAGTAATGCCATCGTCACTCTCCTAAATATGCCTTTACAACCTCTGGATTTTTAAGTACTTCTTTTGTCTCGCCCATTGCAAGCATACGTCCAAAATTAAGTACTGTCAGTCTTTCACAGATTCCCGAAACAAGCTTCATATCATGCTCTATGAGAAGTATTGTCATGCCAAACTTCTCTCGTATAAACTGAATTGTTTCCATGAGCTCCGCTGTCTCATTAGGGTTCATGCCGGCAGCCGGCTCATCGAGCAAAAGCAGCTTTGGATCAGTAGCAAGAGCTCTCGCAATCTCAAGCTTACGCTGCTTACCATAAGGAAGATTAGACGACATGACATCTGCCTCATTTTCCATGTTAAAGACACTTAAAAGCTCTCGCGCTCTTTCCTCGATTTCCTTTTCTACCTTATAGTATGAAGGAAGGCGAAGAAGTCCTGCAAGTGTACTATAGTGAAAATGATTGTGCAGCCCGACTTTAACGTTATCTATTACGGAAAGATGTGAGTAAAGTCTGATATTCTGAAAAGTACGTGCGATACCATTCTGATTTTTATGTACAGGATCGAGCCTTGTAATGTCCTTTCCATCAAGGATTATACGTCCTTCATCTGCCTGATATACTCCGGTCAAAAGATTAAATACCGTAGTCTTACCTGCTCCATTTGGTCCTATAAGTCCGTAGAGCTCGCCCTTTTCTACTTCTATCGAAAAGCCGTCAACCGCTCTAAGTCCACCAAAAGATATTGAAAGATTTTTTGCCTCTAATAATGCCATCACTTTGCCTCCTTTTTAATCTTAAGAAAGCTCAAATGCTTTTCTCGGAACTCTCTTGCCTTAGGAGACCAGTTTACAAGCATCATAACTATAAGAACAACTGAATAAATGAGCATACGGTAATCAGAAAGTCCTCTGAGGAGCTCTGGGAGCATGTAGAGGATAACTGCAGCTATCATTGAGCCTCTGATATTTCCGATACCACCAAGCACTACATATACCAAGAACATGATAGATGCGTTATATCCGAAGTACTGGCTTGTTGCTGTAAGTGAAGAAATATTGTGGGCAAAAAGTACTCCTGAAGCACCTGCGATCGCTGCTGAAATAGTGAACGCAAGCATCTTGTACTTTGTGATATTGATTCCATTTGACTCGGCTGCAATACGGTTATCGCGGATTGCCATGATTGCACGACCATCCCTCGAGCTGACAAGATTCTGTACTACAAAAAGTGATACTAAAAGAATAACTATCGCAATCGTAAAATTAGAATCAGACGGTGTACCTGTGATACCCTGCGCACCATTGATAATTATCTTTCCACCAGGCTCCATCCCCATTGATGCCATATCCTTAAGTGAAAAATGAAGTCCTGTACTATCAGTTCCAAGATAGATTGCATTAAAGATATTTTTAATGATCTCGCCAAATGCAAGTGTAACGATTGCAAGATAGTCACCTTTAAGTCTCAGTACCGGTATACCGATGAGGAAACCTGCGAGCGCTGCCATTACTACACCTATTACAAGTGCAATGATAAATCTTGGTGCTGTAGGAATCGCACTCTCTGTCACATAAGAGAAAAGAGCACTTGAATACGCACCGACACACATAAAACCTGCATGTCCTAAACTAAGTTCACCTAAGATACCTACACAGAGATTTAATCCTACTGCAACTATCGCATAGTAACAGATCGGGACAAGCAATCCCTTCATGTGGCTTGACATTATGCCTGTGAGCATCAGTATCTCACATATGATATATGCTGCAACGACTATTGCATAAGTCGTCAGCTCCTTTTTTGAAAATCTGCCTGCTTTCATTTCTGCCCGGACCTCCCTCAGACTTTTTCCTGTATATTTTTGCCAAGGATACCTGTAGGCTTGACCAAAAGCACAACTACAAGAATTCCAAATACGATTGCATCGGAAAGCTGTGATGAAACATAAGTCTTTCCTAAGATTTCGATAATTCCAAGTATCAGACCACCTATCATCGCGCCTGGGATAGATCCGATACCTCCAAGTACTGCAGCTACGAATGCCTTAATACCAGGCATAGCTCCCGTGTATGGAGTAAGTGACGGATATGCTGAGCACATAAGTGCTCCTGCGATTGCTGCAAGGGCTGAGCCGATCGCAAACGTAAGTGATATGGTCTTGTTTACGTCGATACCCATAAGTGATGCTGCGCCCTTATCCTCTGCAACAGCAAGCATAGCCTGTCCTGCCTTAGTCTTATTGATGAAAGTCTGGAGGCACACAAGTATGAGTACGCTCACTACTATAGTAATTATCGTAACACCCTGTATCTTAAGTGCGCCGTCTGCAAGCACGATGCCCTGCCATGTAATTACAGGTGTGAAAGCCTTTGTATCTGCACCAAAGATAAGGAGTGCTGCATTCTGCAAAAGATAGCTGACACCGATAGCAGTGATAAGTACTGCAAGAGGTGAGCCTGCATTTCTCAGCGGCTTATATGCAACCTTCTCCGTAGTCACGCCTAAGAGCGTGCAAAGTATGATAGCTACCACAATTCCTGCGACCGGTGGAAGTCCCATTGTTGCGACTATTGTGAATATCACATAGCATCCCACCATGATGAAGTCACCGTGTGCAAAGTTAAGCATCTTTGCAATTCCGTATACCATTGTGTAGCCCAGGGCGATGATTGCATATATGCTGCCAAGACTCAATCCATTGATAAAATAAGTTAAAAAGCTCATAAAACTTTTCCTCGATTCAATAATTCATCATAATTCATATATAATGACAATAGGCGATGCACAGCCCTTGAGCTGTACAGCGCCATTGCCACAACATCACATAATCAAGTTCTGAAACTTATCATTCCATTGACTTATAAGCACCGTTTTCAATAATTACACCCTTAGGCTCCTTGTTTGGCTCACCGGATGCATCCCATGTGATAGTACCTGTAAGACCTGCAACCTCGATCTCTGTCATAGCTGTCTTCATCTTGTCGCAGATATCTGATACCTTCATATCAGGTGTGATACCCTCTTTTTCGATGGAAGCCTTGATTGCATATACAGCATCATAAGCATCTGCTGCAAACTGGTTAGGAGTCTCACCAAACTTCTCCTTATATGATGTTACAAACTTAACTGTAAGATCATCTGTAGCATCTGCTGCGAATGGTGTAAGGAGCATTACGCCCTCTGCAAGGCTTGCATCAAAGTTCTCAACTGCTGTAAGACCGTCAAGACCGTCGCATCCGAAGAACTTAGGTGCATAACCGTCTCTTGCTGCCTGCTGAAGGATAAGTGATGCCTCTGTATAGTAGATTGGAAGGAAGATGAGGTCTGCGCCGCCATCCTTTGCTTTCTGGATCTGCACTGAGAAGTCTGTCTTGTTGTCAGCGTTGAATGCCTCAGCTGAGACGATCTCAAGACCCTTTACTGCTGCCTCTTCAGCAAACTTCTGATAGATACCTGATGAATATACATCAGAACTGTCGTAGATAACTCCGATCTTTGTACCAAGGTTGTTGTCCGCAATGTAGTCAGCTGACTTAAGTCCCTGGTTAGGATCTGAGAAACATACACGGAATACGTTCTCATACTTTGTGCAATCCTCAGCTGATCCTGATGGTGTAAGCTGGAACATGTTGTCCTGCTTTGTCTTATCTGATACTGCAATTGAGCATGCACTTGTTACAGAACCGATAAGGAACTGCATTCCCCAGTCCTTAAGTGTATTGTAAGCATTTACAGACTTCTCAGCATTAAGCTCGTCGTCTTCAAACTTATACTCGACCTGCTTGCCTGAAATACCGCCTGCTTCGTTAATCTCATCAACTGCAAGCTGGATAGCGTTCTTTACAGCAAGTCCGTAAGCAGCACCACCGCCTGTTGCAGGTCCGATAGAACCAATCTTAAATGTGTCGCTTGATGCCTTTGCTCCGCCGCAACCAGCCAAAAGTGACATTGCCATAGCTGATGCTGTCATAACGCTTACTACTTTTTTTAATACTCTCATTCCTCAATCCTCCCGTTAGTTTATTAAGAAACTCTGTCTGACGTCTCCGTGTCACGGACAGTTTTTGTGTATACAGATACTTGCATACAGCCGTACATTCCTTAAATTTAGTTAAATTTTAGCCTCATAGATTGCGTTTGTCAACGAAATAAGAATAATTTATATCAAGTAGATAAAATATATCAACTTTTGTCAGATATTAAAAAACATCAAAAAAACACCTCATAAATCGGCTTTACCGCAAGCTTTCTTTTAAAGAAAACCTGCGGTAAAAACCAATAAATGGGTGTTTTATTCGTATCTCAAAGCATCGATCGGGTTCATCTTTGCCGCTTTGTTTGCCGGATAATATCCGAAGAATATACCGATAGCCATAGAAAATGCTACTGAGAAGATTATACCTGATGTCGAAGGTGCTGCGTCGTATCCCATCTGATGAGCCGCCACGCCACCTATCACTATTCCCAAAAGGATTCCTATGATACCACCTACCAGACACAATACTATCGCCTCTACGATAAACTGAGTACGTATCGAGCCGTTTGTCGCTCCCAGTGCCTTACGGGTACCGATCTCACGGGTACGCTCCTGAATTGATACAAGCATGATATTCATTACACCTATACCGCCTACCAGAAGTGAGATACCTGCAATTATCGAGATTGCTACTGATATCGTTGAAAGCATGGAAGTCATGGACTCAAGCATAGATGACATACTTGAACATGAAATCTCAAAGTCGTCATTATTGCGATAATATCTGCCATTCATATAGTCTTCCACTTCATCCATAAATGTTTCAACGTCTGTAGTGGTTGATGTCACAAGTGTGACGTTCTGGTACTGAGGATCCTTATGCTCCTGATAAAAAGCCGCTCCTAAAGGAAGGTAAAGAGTCGTAGCAACTTCATCTGCTGACTCCTGAGTCCAGTTTGAGCTTTCATCATACTCGTATACTCCGACAACTGTGTAATGATAAAACTTTTTATCTATAACCACTGTTATCTTTTGTCCCAATGCCTTGTCCGTATCACCATTGAACATGTTGTTGCAGAAATAGTCGGATACGATACATACCTTTTTTGACTCACTGTAATCTCTGTCAGTAAATACTCTGCCCTTCAGGATCGTAAGATCCTCATTCTCAAGTGCAGTATCATTGTAACCTTCGACAGTTACATTTGCTGTCAGATCTCCATCCTTTGCCTCACCTTTTCCGATTTCCTCTGTCTTTTCGATACTTTCTATATCTTCAGGCCATTTTGCTGCTATATCCTCGAGCATTTCATCGGTGAGATAATCATCGTCTCCGAGCTTAGTGCTCCTCGGACCAAAATTAAACATCATACCGGATTCACTTCTCTCGGTCTTGCTTGATTTCTGTGATACACCTATAGTAACATTTGTCGCGCCCATACTCGACATCTCACTTGAGATCGAGCTTGTCATGGAATTACCGACGGTCATGATCGCTATAACCGACGCTATACCGATGATGATACCTAGCATGGTAAGGAAAGAGCGCATTTTATTTGCTTTAAGCCCGGCGAGGGCAAGAAATATATTTTCAAGTAGCAGCATGTCCTCTGCCCTCTCTTTCTCCTACAAATACTCCATCCGAGAGAGTCAGTACCCTCTGACATTCATCCGCAAGCTCAGGTGAATGTGTGATAAATACGATCGTCTTGCCCTGTTCTTCGTTGAGCTTATGGAATATATCCATTACTGTACGTCCCGTCTTTGTGTCCAAAGCACCGGTAGGCTCATCGCAGAGAAGTATCGCCGGATCATTTACCATAGAGCGCGCTATAGCCACTCTCTGTTTCTGACCTCCGGAAAGTTCATCTGGTGTATGGTGCATTCTCTCTTCCATCCCGACCATAGCCATGAGCTCTTTTGCTCTTTCATTTCTCTGCTTCCTTGAAGCTCCTGCATAAAGCATAGGCAGCTCTACATTTTTGAGTGCTGATGTTCTCGATATAAGATTATAGGTCTGAAATACGAAACCTATCTTTTTATTTCTGATGTGTGACAGTTCATTGTCCTTTGCCGCCATGATATCTACACCATCCAGATGGTATTTTCCCTCTGTAGGTTTGTCAAGTACGCCTATGATATTCATAAGTGTTGACTTGCCGGAGCCCGAAGCCCCGACTATCGCAACAAATTCACCCCTATATACTTTCAGATCGATACCATGAAGTATCTCTAGCTCATTTGGCTGTCCGATATAGAAGCGCTTATATATGTCCTGAGCGTCGATTATGACGTCTTTCTCATCTCTGTTTACCATAAATAATCGCCTTTCTTTTATTTACTTACCTTGGACCGCCACCGCCGCCTGGGCCGCCGCCCTGCGGGCCGTCACCGCCGCCTCCGCCGAATGGGCCGCCCATTCCGCCGGAGCTGTCATCACTTTCAGAGTCAGATATTGAGTTTGGCACAAGAACGCTGTCTCCTTCTTTTACAGCATCAGATATTATCTCTGTGTAATAATCTGTCTCAAGTCCCTTTTGTACCTGCACTTTCTTGGTTGCCGTCTCAGTGCTTTCAGAGCTGTCTGTAGACTTCTTACTCTTTACATCCGATTTCTTTGATTTATCAAAGCCTTCCGGCATATTTGCTGATGTCGAAGCACTCTTATCAAATGATGGTGCTCCAGATGCAAGATAAATATATGAGTTGCCGTCGCTGTCATCTTCTATACAGTCATATGGTACAGCAAGCACATCTTTCCTTGCCTCAACAAGTACAGATGTCTCCGCTGTCATACCAAGACGAAGTCTTGAATCTCTTTCTTTAAGCGAGATCTCTATCTCATACTCAGTGCTGTCTGATGACTTCGGAACAGGTGAAACAAACGTTACAACACCCTCAAGTTCGTCATCGCCTGTAGCATCGGTCTTTACTACAGCAGTCATATTTTCTGAAACAGAAGCTATATCATACTGATCTACCGTGCCTGTAACTTTGTATGAAGTATCATCCTGGATCACGCAAACCTGCTGTGAGTTGTCCCCTTTATACTTTTGTCCTTCTTCTACAGAAAGGCTTGTAATAAGACCTGATATAGGAGCTACTACATTGCAGTCATCAAGCTCTTCATAGTAATCATCCAAAGTAGTATAGCTGTCATCTGTTTTTATCGAATTATCAAGCTCTGTTGATGTTGCACTGCTCTCCTTGTCTCGTATAGTTCTCTGATCCTTTAAGGCAGAATCTGTGGCATTATTAACAGCCTTATTGTATGAGTCAAGTCTGTCTGTAAGAGTGCTCTGTGCATCCTTAAGTGCGCTCTGTCTGTCAGCTATCGTATCTTCAGATGACTCCATCTTGTCCTTATAGCTGTCCCTCTTATCACAAAAGCTTTCATACTTGCTCTCAGCCTCACTAATCGAGCTATATCCTGAGCCGGAGAGTACATTATTTCTCTGCTCATCATCAGCCTGGGCATAGTACTCTTCTATCAGTTCCTTTAGTTTCTTAGCCTTCTTCTTATATTTTTCATAGTCACTTTTATTATCTTCGTAGTCCTGCTGAGCGTCTGCAACGTCCTGCTCTGCCTCTCCTACCTTTCTCTCCTGATCCTGATAGTCACGTATAGCAGCATCTACATCAATCTGGTTTTCCGAGACATTTACTAATGCATCATACTGAGCATCTGAGAGGTTATTTGCAGCATTCTGCTCTTCCAATGCCGCCTGCTGTTCAGCTACCTTTATCTTTTTCTCAAGCCTTGATATCTTGTCCTTTATACTTGTAGTATCAAATGTACAGATAGGATCACCAGCCTGTACATAATCACCTACATTAACTGAAACTGAAAGTACTTTTGTATCTGTCACAAGAGTGGTCACAGTCCTGCTTTCGTTTGACTCAATAGTACCTGTTACTGCTATTGAATTACTTATGTCCATCTTTGTGACAGTCTGGAAAGTCTGCTTTGGCTGATTTGCAAGCATCTTTTCAGCCTGCTTGACCTGATAGAACTTAAAACCACCACCGGCTAAAGCCACCACTACGATCAATGCTATAAGCTTCTTTCCATGTTTCTTAAAAAATGTTCCGACCGGATTTGGCTTTTTTACGGCCAATTTTCCGTCTGAAAGTCCGATGTTGTTGTCATTTGCTTTCAGTTTCACTGCATGTCCTCCTCCATATAACAAAATTTCACGTAAATACGAACGTAGTTAATGATATTCAAAAAATTTGTGAAGCTGATGAAAATTAGGTGATTAAAATGTGAAATAAAAGAAGATGATGAATAATAGAAAATCATGAAATTAAACAAAAAGGCAGCATACAAAACTGCATGCCGCCTTTAAAACACCTTACATTCTTTCAGGTGCTTCCATACCCAATACGCTAATGCTCTGCTCGAGTACACGAAGTGTGAACTTAAGAAGTGCAATCCATCCCCTTCTCTTCTCCTCATCTGACTCTGTGAGGATCTTAGTTCCGTGATAAAAACGGTTAAATGCATTTGCTATATCATAAATAAATGCGCAAACTCTGTGTGGAGCCAGCTCTTCAAATGCGCCCTCCATCATTGCATTATACTGAGCCAGTCCAAGCATCAATGCCCTCTCCTCGGCATTTTCGCTCTCACGAATCTCAAGTCCGTCTATCTCAGCGTTACTCTCCCTATACTTACGCAGGATAGACTTAATCCTTACCATGGTATACATGATATATGGACCTGTATTTCCTTCAAATGAAGTAAACTTATCAATATCAAATACATAGTCCTTTGAAGCCTGGTTGGAAAGGTCTCCATACTTGATAGCTGAAACCGCTACCATCCTGGCTGTCTTCTTTGCTTCCTCTTCAGAAAGATCGATAGAGTCATTGTCTGTCATCTTCTGATACATCTCATCATTTACATCTGAGATAAGTGACTCCAGACGCATTACTCCGCCTTCTCTTGTCTTGAAAGGCTTGCCATCCTTGCCGTTCATTGTTCCAAAACCAAGGAAATCAAGCTTTACATCCTTAGGAACAATGCCTGTCTTTTTAGCACATCTGAATACCTGCTCAAAGTGAAGGCTCTGTCTCTTATCAACAACATAGATGATCTGATCAGGATCATAATCCTTTTCTCTTTCAACGAGTGTTGCAAGATCTGTTGTAGTATAAAGTGCTGCTCCGTCTGACTTAAGGATCATACATGGTGGTATTTCCTTTGAATCAGTCTCTTCTGAAACATCTACTACCAATGCACCCTGGCTTTCATAAGCGAAGCCATCAGCCTTCATCTTTTCAACCATATCTTTGATGTATGGATCAGCATCAGACTCACCCTTCCAAAGATCAAAGGTTACATCAAGATTTTCATAGTTCTTCTTAAGGTCTGCTACGGAAAGAGCAATGATATGCTTCCAGATAGCTGTGTAGCCTCTGTCACCGTGCTGAAGCTTGAATGTAGCCTCCATAGCCTCATTCTTAAATGCTTCATCTTCTTTTGACTTTCCTGATGCGCAAGGGTAGATCTCCTCGAGCTCAGAAAGTGTGAACGGAGCCTCAGCAGGATATTCGCCTTCAAAGCTTTCATCAAAATATGGAAGCTCCGGCTTTCTTACCTTGAGCTCTGTGATGATAAGTCCCATCTGAAGACCCCAGTCTCCAAGATGCACATCACCTGTAACATCATGACCTAGAAGTCTTGCCATCCTCTTTACGCTCTCACCGATGATAGCTGAACGAAGATGTCCGATATGAAGCGGCTTAGCCACGTTTGGTCCGCCGTAGTCGATCATTATCTTCTTTTTCTTAGCCGGTTCTTCAAGACCAAGCTTATCTGAAGAATCCATCTTTCTAAGATAGTCTGCAAGAAACTCTGATGCGATCTTTAAATTAAGAAATCCAGGTCTTACAGCACTTACTTCTGAAAAAAGCTTTGAGTCTGCGAGTTTTGCTGCTACAGCTTCAGCTATATCAAATGGATTTTTATGAAGCTTCTTTGCACCGGCCATAGCGCCGTTACACTGAAACTCACAAAGATCCGGACGGTTTGAAATACCTACACGTCCAAGCTCAGCATCAAAGCCTGCGTCAGCAAATGCCTTGCTGACTTCTTCTGTCAATAGATCAATTAAATTTTTCATAACTAATAAATCCTTAAATCTTATAATATAAAAGTACTAACTTGATAATGTTAGGCAAGTTCATTACTCTTAGAGTATACGCATCCACAGTAGTTTTGTCTATAGAGATTATACTCATGAGACAATTCTATTGAACGTTTATACCCATCTTTCTTCTTAAAATCCGACGGAAGATGGTCTACATGATAAAATCTTCCTATCATCTCACCAATCTCATTTATCTTCTGCGAATTTTTCAAAGGACTGATACTGAGAGTTGTTGTAAAATAGTCAAATCCATAATCTCTGGCAAACTTCGCTGCCTCTTTAAGTCTCAGCTCATAGCACTTAAAGCAGCGTACGCCGCCTTCCGGGACGTTTTCAAGACCACGGGCCATGTCATAAAATGGCTTTGAGTCATACTCTCTGATAACGATATCTACCGATAGATCTGCCTCTTTTACAAATCTTCTCAGCTCTGCGGCACGCTTTGCATATTCCTCTGCCGAATCCATGTTTGGATTGTAGAAAAATACTGTAATATCAAAATGCGGCGCCAGATACTCAAGACAATAGCTTGAGCATGGCGCACAGCATACATGCAGCAGTAATTTAGGCTTCGGGGCTGACTTATCCAGCCCCGCTATTATAGCCTCAAGTTCCTTACTATAATTTCTCTTATTCATATAATTCTAATTCAGAATCGGTTATGCATTTCCTCTTCTGTCAACCTTTGCAATATCTATAGGTGTAAGCTTGCCATTTGCATTCTCGCTCTCCATGCTTGTAAGCAATGCATCAGCTGTATCGAGTGCTGTAATGACATTTATACCTGTCTCGATGGCAGTTCTTCTGATAAGGAATCCATCTCTTCTCTTATCAAATCCTTGAGTTGGTGTATCGATGACAAGATCGATCTTGTGTCCAAGGATAAGGTCCATGACCGTAGGACTTTCCTGAGTTACCTTATTTACCTTACGGGCATTTACACCATTCTCTTTAAGCACATTAGCTGTCGAACGTGTAGCATAGATCGTATAGCCAAGCTTTTCAAATCTTCTGCCTATATCGATAACCTCATGCTTATCAGAATCCTTAACAGTGATGATAACCTGCTTGTACTTAGGAAGTCTTACGCCGGCACCTACAAATGCCTTATAAAGTGCCTCATTGTAGTCCTTTGCGATACCAAGACACTCACCTGTTGACTTCATCTCAGGTCCAAGGCTTATCTCTGCTCCGTATACCTTCTCAAATGAGAATACCGGCATCTTGATGGCGAAGTAATCGCCTTCCTTCTGAAGTCCAGGCTCATAACCAAGTGACTTGATAGTATCACCGATTATAACTCTTGTAGCAAGATCTACGATCGGAATACCTGTAACCTTGCTGATATATGGCACAGTTCTTGAAGATCTTGGATTTACCTCGATACAGTAAACGTCATCACCCATAGCTATGAACTGGATATTGATCATACCTACAACATGAAGCTCTTTTGCAAGACGGCGTGTGTACTCTGCGATAGTCTCCTTGACCTTATCAGATATAGTCTGTGCAGGATAAACTGAGATAGAGTCACCGGAGTGGATACCTGCTCTCTCTACGTGCTCCATTATACCAGGGATAAGTATGTCATTGCCATCACATACAGCATCAACCTCGACTTCTTTACCCATCATGTACTTATCTACAAGGATTGGGTGATCCTGTGTTATCTGATTGATGATGCCGATGAACTCATTTATCTCTTCGTCATTGAAAGCGATCCTCATGCCCTGTCCGCCAAGTACGTATGAAGGACGCACAAGCACCGGATAGCCAAGGTCATTTGCTGCCTTTACAGCCTCCTCAGCAGTAAATACAGTGTGACCTGCAGGACGGCGGATGCCTGTATTTTCAAGTACCTGATCAAAGAGCTCTCTGTCCTCTGCCCTGTCAACATTCTCCGCAGATGTGCCAAGGATCGGCACGCCCATCTTCATAAGTGCCTCTGTAAGCTTGATAGCTGTCTGGCCGCCAAACTGTACTACCGCACCATCCGGACGCTCAACATTTACTACGTTTGCAACATCTTCCGGTGTAAGCGGCTCAAAATAGAGCTTGTCAGCAATGTCGAAGTCAGTTGAAACAGTCTCAGGGTTATTATTGATTATGACTGTCTCATATCCGGCCTTTGAAAATGCCCATGTTGCATGTACTGAACAGAAGTCAAACTCGATACCCTGACCGATTCTGATAGGACCTGAACCAAGTACCAGGATCTTCTTGCGCTTACCTGTAGGCTCTACCTCAGTGCTCTCATCCTCTCCGCCATATACCGAGTAGAAGTATGGTGTTGAAGCCTTAAACTCTGCAGCACATGTATCAACCATCTTAAATGACGCATGGATATTGTGCTTAGATCTGAGTGCCATGATCTCCTGTACTGTCATACCTGTATATTCAGCAATCACCTTATCTGAGAACTCGATTCTCTTAGCCTCTCTTAAAAGCTCCTCTGTAAGGCTCTCAGTCTTAAGACGATGCTCCATCTCAACAAGTATTGCGATCTTGTCGATGAACCAAAGGTCTACCTTTGTTATCTCATGGATAAGGTCTCTTGAGAGATTCTTGCGGATTGCCTCTGCGATCACATATATTCTCTGGTCGTCAACTATGGCAAGGCGCTTCTCAAGCTGCTCTGCTGTAAGTGATGAGAAATCATAGCTTGTAAGACTGTCAACATTCTGCTCAAGTGAACGGATAGCCTTCATAAGAGCACCCTCAAAGCTGTTGCAGATTGCCATTACCTCACCAGTTGCTTTCATCTGGGTTGTAAGAGTTCTCTTCGCTGTCATGAACTTATCAAATGGAAGACGTGGTATCTTTACTACACAGTAGTCAAGTGTAGGCTCGAAGCATGCACATGTCTTCTTTGTGATAGCATTCTTGATCTCGTCAAGTGTATATCCAAGCGCGATCTTTGCAGCAACCTTAGCGATAGGATAACCTGTAGCCTTGGAAGCGAGAGCTGAAGATCTTGAAACTCGTGGGTTTACCTCGATTACGCAGTACTCAAATGAATTTGGATGAAGTGCAAACTGCACGTTACATCCACCTGTTATCTTAAGCTCATCAATTATGTTGAGAGCTGATGAACGAAGCATCTGATATTCTTTATCAGAAAGTGTCTGGCTAGGTGCTACTACGATAGAGTCTCCTGTATGTACTCCGACAGGATCGATGTTTTCCATGTTACAAACGGTAATACAGTTGCCCGCTGCATCTCGCATTACCTCATACTCGATCTCTTTCCATCCGGAAATACATCTCTCTACCAAAACCTGGCCCACACGTGAAAGTCTGAGACCATTAGCAAGGATCTCGCGAAGCTCAGCCTCGTTATTAGCGATACCACCGCCTGAGCCTCCAAGTGTATATGCAGGTCTCAAAACTACCGGATAGCCGATCTTTCTTGAGAACTCAACACCATCCTCAATGTTTTCTACAACAAGTGATGGAGCGACCGGCTCACCGATCTTTTCCATTGTTTCCTTAAACTCAAGACGATCCTCAGCCTTACGGATAGTCTCTGCAGTAGTACCGATAAGCTTTACGCCATGCTCAGCTAAGAAACCGGACTCAGCAAGCTCCATACCAAGGTTAAGACCTGCCTGACCTCCAAGTGTCGGGAGGATACTGTCAGGCTTTTCCTTAAGAATTATCTCTTCAAGCATCTTTGCTGAAAGCGGCTCGATGTACACTTCATCAGCAATTTCCTTATCCGTCATGATAGTTGCAGGATTTGAATTAACAAGACAGACTTCTATGCCCTCTTCCTTTAATGAACGGCAGGCCTGTGTGCCGGCGTAGTCAAACTCAGCAGCCTGTCCGATAACTATCGGGCCTGAACCAATTACTAAGACCTTCTGGATTTCATTATTCTTTGGCATTATTAAACTCTGTCCTTTCTCATCATATCGATAAATCTGTCAAACAAGTAAGCTGTGTCGTTAGGACCTGCGCAGGCCTCCGGATGGAACTGAACTGTGAAGATATTCTTATTTACATACTTCATACCTTCATTTGTACCATCATTTACATTTATAAATGCAGGTACCGCAATGTTTGAGTCCATCTTATCCGCATCTACCACATAGCCGTGGTTCTGTGAAGAAATGTACACTCTTCCGGTAGCCAGATCCTTTACCGGGTGGTTTGCGCCACGGTGACCATACTTCATCTTATGTGTATCCGCACCTGTAGCAAGTGCCATGAGCTGATGTCCAAGGCAAATTGCAAATATCGGGATATTTGAATCGTAGAGCTTTCTTACCTCATATATTACCGAGCCGCAATCCTTAGGATCTCCAGGGCCGTTTGATATCATTATGCCATCCGGCTTAAAGTCCATAATGGTCTCTGCAGGAGTAGAAGCAGGGAATACTGTAACATCGCATCCACGTCTTGCAAGATTAAGCGCGATATCCTTCTTCATTCCCACATCAAGAATGGCAACCTTGAGACCTATACCATTCAGACTCTTTATAATGCTCGGAACTTTTTCTGCTTTTTCCGGCTTTTTTGTTATAGAAGCCTGAGTTGTCACCATTCCTGCCATAACACCATTATCTTCAAGTGTAAGTGAAGGTGCAACTCTGTACTTTTCCTTACATGTAACCTTTGATACTACATCCCCCGTCCTATACTCCTTAAGTCTTGGAATTATCTCATCAAGATCATAATTCTCATTTCTTGTGATCATTCCATTCATAGTACCCTTTTCTCTAAGAATCTTAGTAAGAGCACGTGTATCTATACCTGCTATGCCCGGTATATCATTTTTCAGGAGAAAATCCTGGATAGTTCCCTCTGAACGGAAATTGCTCTCAACTCTTGAAAGCTCATGAACAATGTATCCGTCTGGCCATGCCTTAAGTGACTCCATATCATCGCTGCAAATGCCGTAATTACCGATCAATGGATATGTCATGCACACTGCCTGTCCTGCATAGGATGGATCTGTGAGCACCTCAAGGTATCCTGTCATAGAAGTGTTAAATACAATTTCGCTGATTATCTCTTTGTCAGCTCCTATTGCATTTCCCTTAAAAACTGTACCATCTTCAAGTATCAAAAATGCCTGCATGTAATTCTCCTACTTTTATTTTGCAAAGTTAATTGATGCCTATGTCTATGCTTATGCTTTGCCCGCGTACCTTGTGATACGCGGGCATCTTATTACTTAAAATATTTTACGCCTGATTCAAACAGCTTCATGTCCTGCATACCATAGATATTGATGTTTACGTACTCTCCCTGACGCTCTGCATGAGCCATCTTACCATAAACACGACCATCTTCGCTTGTAATACCCTCTATAGCGCAGTATGAACCATTGACATTCCATGTCTCATCCATAGAAACATTTCCATCCGGATCACAGTACTGTGTAGCAATCTGCCCCTTATCAAAGAGCTTCTTGATCCAGTCGGAAGAAGCAACAAATCTACCCTCACCATGTGATGCCGGATTTGTATAAACTCCTCCAAGTGCTGCCTCCCTAAGCCATGGAGACTTGTTTGAAACAACCTTTGTATAAACCATCTTAGATATATGACGGTTTATAGTATTAAATGTAAGTGTCGGGCTGTCATCCTTCTGAGCATCAATGATCTCACCGTAAGGAAGAAGTCCAAGCTTAACAAGTGCCTGAAATCCATTACAGATACCAAGTACAAGACCATCTCTCTTATTGAGGAGGTCCATCATAGCTTCCTTGATCTTTGCATCGCGGAATGCTGTTGCAAAGAACTTAGCTGATCCATCAGGCTCGTCACCGGCTGAGAAACCGCCTGGGAACATAACGATCTGTGCATCCTTTATAGCTGATGTGAAGCTCTTTACAGAATCCCTGATAGATTTTGCATCAAGGTTTGTAAATACTCTTACATCTGTCTCTGCTCCTGCCTTCTCAAAGGCTCTTGCAGTATCGTACTCGCAGTTTGTACCTGGGAATACAGGTATAAATACCTTTGGCTTTGCAATCTTATTCTTGCACACATAGAGTTTCTTCTCGTTGTAGATCAAAGAAGGAACTATTGATTTATCCTCGGATGACTTTGTAGGGAATACACCCTCAAGTGTGCTATTGTAAGCATCCAAAAGATCACTTACATAAAGTCTCATATTTCCATGTGTGATGCAGGAATCAGCAGAAACCTGACCTACGATCTCATATGGAATTCCAAGTGAGCTGAATGTAACGATATCCGAAACTTCTGCAAGGATGTTACCTGTCTCTGAAAGGAACATCTGCTCAGGGCTGAAGTAATCTGAAAGCTCTGCACCAACACCATTACCAAAGCTCATCTTTGCAACTGCAGGAGCGATACCCTTTTCATCGAGCGCATAAGCTGAAACGATGTAGCCTTCCTTGATCGCATCATGTATCTGATGATAAAGCTCAATCGTCTTATCGTAAATTGGAAGATCGTAATCGTCTGTAGGTATGGTGAACTTAACGATAACATCTCCAGCCTGCTTAAACTCAGGAGTTATGATATTCTTTACATTCTCAACATCAACCGCAAAGGAAACGAGTGTTGGAGGAACATTGATATTTTCAAAAGTTCCTGACATTGAATCCTTACCACCGATAGATGCAAGGCCATACTTCATCTGAGCTTCGAAAGCTCCGAGAAGTGCCATAAGCGGGATACCCCATCCGGACTTATCCTCAGACATTCTCTGGAAGTACTCCTGGAATGTAAAGTGGATCTTATCCATGTCACCGCCTGCTGCAACGATCTTTGCGATAGACTCTGTAACAGCGTAGACTGCACCATGGAAAGGTGACCATGATGAGATAAATGGATCAAATCCATAGCTCATCATCGAAACAGCATCACTTGAACCCTTGAGCATTGGTATCTTTGCTACCATTGTCTGAATAGGTGTAGCCTGATTTCTTCCACCGTATGGCATAAGGACTGTGCCTGCGCCGATAGAAGCATCAAATCTCTCTACAAGACCTTTCTGTGAACACTCATTGAGGTCAGAAAGTGTATCAAGCCATGCCTTTCTCTCGTCCTTTATTTCTATCATCTCATCGAAATAAGCGTCCTTATCAGTAGGAACTTTTACTTCGACTTCTGTTTCCTGATGTGCACCATTTGTATTGAGGAAATCACGGCTGATATCAACTATAGCCTTTCCTCTCCATCTAAGCACAAGCCTTGGCTCCTCAGTAACTACAGCAACTTCTGTAGCTTCAAGGTTTTCCTCTGCTGCATACTTAAGGAATTTCTTTACATTTTTCTTGGCAACAACAACTGCCATTCTCTCCTGTGACTCTGAAATTGCAAGCTCAGTACCATCAAGTCCTGCATATTTCTTTGGCACCTTGTCAAGATTGATGTCTAGACCATCTGCAAGCTCGCCAATAGCAACAGAAACTCCACCAGCACCAAAATCATTGCATACTTTAACAAGAAGACTTACTTCCTTTCTCCTGAATAATCTCTGGAGCTTTCTCTCAGTAGGTGCATTACCCTTCTGAACCTCTGCTCCGCATGTCTCTATAGACTCAGTAGTATGTACCTTTGAAGAACCTGTAGCTCCACCGATACCATCACGTCCTGTACGTCCTCCGAGAAGGATGATGATATCACCCGGATCTGCATGCTCTCTTACTACGTTTGCCTCAGGTGCAGCTGCCATAACAGCTCCGATCTCCATTCTCTTAGCCGCATAATTTGGATGATAGATCTCATGTACAAAACCTGTAGCAAGACCGATCTGATTACCATATGAAGAATAGCCGTGAGCTGCCTCTCTGACAAGCTTCTTCTGAGGAAGCTTTCCTTCTATAGTATCTGCTACCGGCACAGTAGGATCTGCAGCACCTGTAACACGCATTGCCTGATATACATAAGCTCTTCCTGAAAGCGGATCTCTGATAGCACCGCCAAGACATGTAGCAGCACCACCAAAAGGCTCTATCTCTGTAGGATGGTTGTGTGTCTCATTTTTGAACATCACAAGCCAGTTTTCCTTTATAACATTGCCCTTCTCGTCCTTTACCTCGATAGGTACTACGATAGAGCATGCATTTATTTCATCTGATTTCTCAAGGTCATTGAGCTTTCCGGACTTTTTAAGTGACTTCATACCCATGAGAGCAACGTCCATAAGGCTTACGAACTTATCTCCGCCCTTCTCACTTACTCTGTCACCATAAACCTCATCTCTTGCAGAAAGATATCCCTTCCATGCTTCTTCGATAGGCTTTTTGTAAAAACCATCGCTAAACTTAACATCTGTAAGCTCTGTAAGGAAAGTAGTATGACGGCAATGATCTGACCAGTATGTATCAAGTACACGGATCTCTGTCATAGAAGGATCGCGCTTCTCTTCAGTTTTAAAATACTTCTGGATATGTTTGAAATCTTTGAATGTCATAGCTAACCCAAGAGAGCTGTAGAGCTTTTTAAGGGCTGCTTCGCTAAGACTGATAAATCCATCAAAATATGTGATATCAGCCGGCTCTTCATAATTTGTTACAAGAGTTGACGGTTTTTCCAAACCAATAAGACGTGAATCAACAGGATTCACAACGTAAGACTTGATAGCTTCAATTTCCTTTTTTGTTAATCTTCCGGAAAGACAGTAAACTTCCGCAGTGTGAATGATAGGCTCTTCACTGTCACGCAAAAACCTTATACACTGCTCAGCAGAATCTGCTCTTTGGTCGAATTGTCCCGGCAAAAACTCCACAGAGAAAACAACATCGTCTGCTTCTCTCTCAAAGTCTTCCTCATACAAAACATCTACCGGCGGCTCCGAGAAAACACTTTTTTCGGCTTTCTTGAAAATATCATCGCTGATATTCTCAACATCATAGCGGATAAGATGCCTCACCTTAATGTCGCCTTTGACACCGATATAGTTTTTGATCTCGTCTGCAAGCTCTGCAGCTTTCGTAGCGAACGGTGCCTTTTTCTCAACATAGATACGTCTGACCATTTTGCAAATTCTCCTCTTTGAATCATATAGTGGTTCTGTAGAAATCCATTAGGCCTTTTAATTTTTCCAGCGTCATGAGATAAATCCTTTCCTCAGCGCCTTCTGACCAGCGACTCGCGATCCTCTGTCCTTCAAGGACATACCTGCTGAGTATGCCCCTGAGGATACCTATATCACGGATTGTAGCCATCTCAATCAAGCGTCGCTCATCGTCATGTGTGCGGATACGATTTCTGGTATAGACATACGGATAATTTCTATCCATAAGCTTTGTCCCTGCGGCTCTTTTAACAAACGTTAAAAGCATGCTGTCAAAAACCGGAAACTTCAATGTAGACTTTCCATATTCACCATCATAGTCTTTGGCAACATCCTTTCCTCCCTTTGACGTAAAGTAAGGGATGTATGTTGCAAGTGCCAGTACATCATCACCGAACTCATGAATAAAACTGTCGGCAAGTGTATTTTCAGATTCCATAGATCATTCCTCCATAGGATTATACGCACTGAGAAACAGTATAGCACACTTTAGTGTACTTTCGCACGACTTTTTTACATTTTTATAAAAGCTACTTCGTTCTGCATCTCTTCAGGCAATTCTTCCTGCACAGAAGTTACCTTTCTCACTATAAGACCAAGAGAGTGTTCCTTGGACTGCTGCTTGATATTAAATCTCTCAATAAGTGTCTGATACTGCGGGTTGCTGCCAAGTGCTTCTCTGTACTTTTTACTGAAAGTGCAGTACTTAAATACCATTTCACGTGCAACTTTATTAAGCTTTGACTGTCCCAAAGCTTCATTTTTTATATAAGCTTCATAATCAGCCACAAATACACCCCTGTAATTATTTCTTGCTTTCTGAAGAGCGTTCTTTATCTTTTCTCGTGTATCCGGTGATATCTCGTGATTCTTGCGATAGAACTGCAGATAATCACTGTACTCTGAAGTAAGCGAAGGATCTGTAACATCATTCCAGTGAACACCCTGGATACGTCTGCACATCTCCCATCTGAACTCACCGCATATCTTTACCATGCTGTCATTTACATCTTCTGTATGGAAGATCGACATTACCATTCTTGCGGCAGTCGTCCTCTTTCTTCCCTCTATCTCCTGCCACAGTGAAGCTCTGCTTCCTACATTTGGCAAAAGTATGATAAATGGCTCAACTTCAACATTATGTACAAACTGATTGATGCCAAGTTCCGGGAAAGAAGCCACTGTTTCTCTGTAAAAGCATGAATAGTCGATATCTCTTACCGCATCGATAGCCGCATGCGCCCTTGCCGGAGTTACAAGACATGTCTCAAGTGGTCTAAGAGCCGCTTCTTTAAAGAATATCGGCACAAACGTACTTATTGTTCCAAAGGTCATCCTGTTAGCAGTTGCGAGCATATTGTTAAGCTCAAAGCTTGTCATGGCCTTTGGATCATTGAGCATAGCATTTTCTTCTTCTTCCGTTATATCGCCATTTCTTCTCTGCTCTTTCAAATAGCCCGGCCAGTCATTATCAAACTCGTTCTTTGATGGCGGATTCTCTTTATTATATATTTTCTTAAGCCATTCATAGGCCGAAATAACTTTTTTCTTTGGATCAGCGATCCAGCTCATAGCAAGCTTATAGAGCTGCTCCGTATTCTCTTTTCCAGCCAGATTCTCATCAACAAAGCCAAACATAAAGAACATTCTGACTTCCGGTGGGACTGGATTTCCTTCCATACTCTTAAAGAATGCCGACTCATAGACTTCATAAAAGCTCTTGGCTATGTCACGCCTCAGTCTGCGCATCTCATCAGAAGAATCAAGCCTGTCATCTGCAGCTTTGAACATTTCCACCTGATCTTTAAACGTGGTGGCTGTACCAGCATCCACTCCGGAATAGCTGAGGATCGTATCTATTGCATTTTCTATCGCAGGCACTTCTCCATTACCGCTGCTGAGCGCATTCTGCCTCTTGATCTCATCAGCCTTTGCCTTGATAGAATTTTTAGCCATTGTAAAGTCATGTGTAGATTCCTTGACAAGCTCTATATAAATTGATGACTTTTCAACCTGCTTCTGTACACGGCTTATCATCGATCTGCACATCATTACAGTACCTACACAGAAATTAATGTCTGCACCATAAAAGCCCTGTCTGAGCACAGCATCATTATTGAGAAGCGCCTTACAGTACTCCGCTTCCCATCCTTTACCTTCAGTTGGCTCAACAGGCTCTTTAAGTCTTGTGATAGACTCAAATAATATTGGCTCTTCACCAACCATGGCACAGTTTTTCTGATATTGGAGATAATCACTTTGCATGCTGTCATAGACCTTCTTAGATCTGGCATGACATGCATTCAGGACATCAAAAAAATACTTTGTAAGCCTTACAGTCGCCACGCTTACTGCTGTTGCAATATTGGGATTGTTTTTGATAGTGTTGACGATATCCGTTTCACTCGAATAATCGTACTGATATATTGCACTGTCTTCCTCTGCAATATAATCATAAAGGTACGTTTCATTAGGATTATGAAACACCCCCAGTATTGTTCCATTTCCTACCGGAATCTTGATTCCATCGCTGCTTACAAGCATAATCTTCCCCTTGAGGAGGATATCAATTGTAGAAACTTCTTCGCCTGCAGCATGCACTTTTTCACCCTTCTGAACCACAATTTTGCCCATAAGTATACCCTCACATTTTATAGATATTTAAAACTCGCCTTATTACTATAATAGCTTTTTAAAACAAGCGTGACAATATTTTTTATATACATTTTTCATGTATACAGCAAAGGTGTCTGACTATAATAGTCAGACACCTTCTTTGTATGATATTAACCTGTTTATGCTGTTTTTTCCGCTTTTGCAACCATTCTCTTAAGTATCTCGATCTCAACGATCACAATAATAAGAGCAACAGCTAAAGTAATTACCCAGTTGTGTGTGATACCGGCTACTATATAGCCAATAATACATGCTACAACAGGCACTGATGCATACTGCATCTGAGTTGAAACGTGATTCATGTGATAACACTGTGCACCGGCTGATGACATTATTGTCGTATCAGAGATAGGTGAAATATGATCTCCGCATACAGAACCTGCAAGTACTGCTGATACTGAAATGATCATCATCTGAAGCTGATCCGGGCTGCTGAATACTGAAACAACGATAGGTACAAGGATAGCAAATGTTCCCCATGATGTTCCTGTTGAAAAAGCAATAAATATAGCAATTACAAACATGATAACAGGAACAAAGGTTGTAACGAATGCACCACCACCAACAATGGAACTAACATAATCTGTAATTCCAAGGGCTGATGTCATACCCTTTAAGGTCCACGCAAATGTAAGGATAGCGATAGCCGGGATCATAAGCTTGAAGCCATCTACAAAGCTTGCTGTGTACTCCTTAAAGCTTACAACCTTACGTGGCACATATAATACAAGCATGAATATAAGAGTTATAAATGTAGAGAATATAAGGCTTTCTGATGAGCTGCAGTTTGCAAACGCATCCTGAATATTAACTCCGCCATTTACAAAACCTGTATAGATCATAGATCCAACTGCGCTGAATATAAGCACAAGTGTAGGAAGAATAAGATCAAGTACGTGACCATGCTCATTTTCTGTGATCTTCTCAGACTCTTCGAAATCACCCGCATGGTCTGTGAAAAGATCTCCGGCAGCAGCATTTTTCTCATGCTTACGCATAAGTCCAAACTCAAAACCTGTAATTGACAGGTAGATGACCATGAACAATGTCAAAAGGGCATAGAGATTGAATGGGATAGTACCGACAAAAAGCTGAAATCCTGTTATAGATGCATCCTCCGGCACATATGAATTAACAGCCGCTGCCCAGCTTGAGATAGGAGCTATGATACATATAGGTGCTGCTGTTGCATCTATAATATATGCAAGCTTAGCTCTTGAAACTTTATGTCTGTCAGTGATAGGTCTCATAACAGAGCCTACTGTAAGACAGTTAAAGTAATCATCAACGAAAATAAGTACTCCAAGAAAAGTTGTTGCGAGAAGAGCTGATCTCCTGCTCTTGATCCTCTTTGCAGCCCATCTGCCGTAAGCAGCAGAGCCTCCGGATCTTTCCATAAGAATTACGATCATTCCAAGCATGCAAAGGAAGATCAATATCTGCATATCGATATTCTCCTGCATAACACTGAAAATAGCTTCAAATGTTCCCCATGGACTAAAATTGGCATACAGAAGTGCTCCTGATAATATGCCTACAAATAAAGAGCTATATACTTCTTTTGTGATGAAAGCAAGTATAATAGCAATGACTGGCGGCAATAGTGCAAACCAGGTACCGATAAACATTGAACTCTCCATAATCTTCTCTCCTTATATATCACTATTTTATTAGCTGACTAAATCCGTACGGGGCCGATCCCGTAATCTCGCTGCTTCGCAACTTCGAACGGTATCAAGCTCCTTAATTTAAGTTTATCTTATCTGAATTATAAACATTTTTTATCAATACTTCAACGCTTTTATATGGTAACTTGCTAAAATGCAGCAAAGAATAGTAAGAAAAAAGCTTCAGACATCAGCAACTCTGCTTTATCTGAAGCTTTAGCAGGGGAAGAGGGATTCGAACCCCCGTGAACGGTTTTGGAGACCGTGATACTGCCGCTGTATGATTCCCCTATGTGTGGTTTTGTGTTTTGTACTCAATCGTGAACACGAATGTTATAATACCACGTTATAATATTTTTTGCAAGTATTTATTTGCAAAAAAATAAAAAAAGTATAAAACAGGCAGAGAGATTAAACCCTCTGCCTGTCCATCATGTCTATCAGATGTTCTCACCAAACTTTACATCATCATAGTCATCAGAATTTGTCAAAAGAACAACTACTGTCTCAGGATGTCCTGCTGCAGCGATCTTCTTTCTGTCAAACTTAAGAAGCTGCTGTCCTTTCTTAACAACATCGCCTTCTTTTACAAGTGGCTCAAATCCCTCACCATTCATGGCAACAGTATCAATACCTACATGAATGAGGATCTCCATGTTCTTATCGCCTGTAACGCCTACTGCATGCTTACTCTCTGCTACCATTGAGATAGTACCATCTACAGGAGCATAGATCACATCACCATCAGGCTCGATACCAACACCAACGCCAAGAGCGCCTGATGCAAATGTCTGATCCTTGATCTCTGTATAGTCGATAACCTTACCACCTATAGGCATATCGATTTTGCCTGCTGAGCAGCTGATAACAGCCTTATCAAGAGCTACAGGAGCTGATGCTGGAACTGCCTGAGCAGGAGCGCCTGCTGTAGCTGCTGCCGGCTCCTCATCCTTATAAATTGTAAATGCAATTGCAAATGCAACACCACCAGATATAAGAAGAAGTAATGTGTACTGAAGCGGCTTGTCAATTGTAAGATATCCCGGGATACCTGTAACGCCATAAGCTGTAGCACCGATTCCTGAGATAGCTCCAAATACAGAACCGATCGCACCACCGATCATACCTGCTACAAATGGCTTCATGAAACGCATATTTACACCAAAGATAGCTGGCTCTGTGATACCAAGCGCTGCTGACATTGATGATGGGATAGCAACAGTCTTATTCTTCATGCTTGCTGTCTTGATACCAACTGCAAGACATGCACCAAACTGTGCAAAGTTAGCAGCTGACGCGATAGGCATCCATGTATTAAGTCCTGTCTCGGCAAGCATGCCTGCCTCGATAACGTTGTACATATGGTGAAGACCCATAACAACGGTAACAGGATATACAGCACCCATAACCATAGCTCCAAGAGGGTTGTGAACGATAATACGTGCGCCTGCAAGAACCCATGTCTCAAGCTGAGCAAAGATAGGTCCGAGGATTGTAAATGTAATAAATGCTGTTGAAAGTACTGTGCAAAGAGGTGTTACGAAAAGATCGATCATCTCAGGCACATGCTTATGCAGCCATTTTTCTATCTGACACATCAGGAATATTGCTATGATAACCGGTATTACATGTCCCTGATATCCAACCTTTCTTACATGGAAGAAGAAAAGATCCCAATACTCGATTTCCGCACCTGCAACTGACCATGCATTTACAAGAGATGAATGGATCATGCAAAGACCGATTACACCGCCAAGGAAAATGTTGCCGCCAAATACTCTTGCTGCAGAAACCGCAACAATAACCGGCAGATAAGCAAATGCCGTATTAGAAACCATATCAAGGAATCCGTACCAGCTTGTATCAGCAAATCCCGGGATTGCCTTACCTAATGCCTCTACAAGTCCCATCATAAGACCTGATGCAACGATTGCAGGAAGGATAGGTACAAATACATCACCAAGTGCCTTGATAAGTCTTCTCCATACAGGAGCCTTTGCTGCTGCCGCTGCCTTTACATCATCCTTTGTTGCAGCAGACATACCGGTAACAGAAAGGAACTCGTCATAGACTTTATTAACAGTACCTGTTCCGATAATGAGCTGGAGCTGTCCCTGGTTTTCAAACATACCCTTAACTCCATCCACATTTTCAAGTGCTGCCTTGTTGACTTTGCTGTTATCCTTGATAACAAGTCTGAGTCTTGTAGCGCAATGCGCTGCCTGTGCGATATTGTCACGTCCACCTATGTTGTTGACAATCTCTTCTGCACACTTACGATAATCCAGTGCCATTTTTCTTCCTCCGTTTAAACAAGACTATAGGTGTATAGTCTTAAAATATAAATTGTTTTATGATAGATTAAGCTGCTCAAACGCGGCAGCTAAACCGTCATCATCTACAGCAGGACATACTATATCGCTTATCTCCTTAAGCGGTGCTGCACCATTTTCCATGCAGACACTTGTACCTACTGCTTCGATCATTTCCAGATCATTCATACTGTCGCCGAATCCGTATGTATCCTCAATCGGAATACCAAGTTTTTCAGCTACAAGCTTCACACCTGTACCTTTGTTGAACTTATAGTTTATAAGCTCTCCATTTACACAGTTTCCGTGAAGCGGAACAATCTGCATGACGAAATTAAAGTCATCCTTCAAAAGCTCTTTTGCTTCATCAAGCTGTGACATCTCCCTGCACATAACGACGATCTTGTAAACAGGAGTGCCATCGTACTCCTCAAATGGTCTAATATGCAGATCCTCAGCGAGTGCTTTTCTCCATCTTTCGATTTCTGAATTGCCCTCACCCTGCTCAGCTATGAAGTCCTTTAAGTCAGAATCACCCCACGATCCTGATGCTGCTTCAAGAGTGCAGAACACTCCATGCTTATGAAGTGCTTTGATAGCTATATCTCTCTGCTCGTTCGTCATCGGGCAGTCATAGATAAGCTCATCTCCGATCATGACATAACCGCCGGCACTCGCAACAATGCCGTCAAAACCATACTTCAGAAGTGGCTTTAGCATGTCATAATTTCTTCCAGAACATAAAAATACCTTGTTACCTTTTTTTTGTGCAGATTTTATAGCTTTGAGTGCACTCTCCGGCGGGACATTTGTGCCAGGTGCAACCAAAGTACCATCAATATCTACAAATATTATCTTATTCCCCATCTAACTCCCTCCATCTAGTTATGATAATTTTATGTCAATATAATTTTATCACATTAAAGAATCAAACTCCATGTTTTTGTTTAAAAACGTTCAAAAATAGTCATTTTTGTGCAATATTACCGTTAAAGCAAAAAAGGCATCAGTTTTCACCAATGCCTTTTATCCGTAATATTATATAAGCTCCATGGCATCAACGAGATTTTTTACACCTATCAGCTTTATCTTATCTGATGCTTTCACTGATGAAAGCGATGCCTCCGGCAGCACGACCGTCTTAAAGCCGAGTCTTTCAGCTTCGCTTACTCTTTGCGCTACCTGACTCACAGCTCTTACCTCACCTGACAAACCAACTTCTCCAAAGCATATCATCGACTCATCAATAGGTCTGTTTCTAAACGACGAAGCTACTGCCATTACTATACCTAAATCCAAAGAAGGCTCATTTATCTTCATTCCTCCCGCTATATTCACATATGCATCGGAGTTTGAAAGACGCATACCCACTCTTTTTTCGAGCACAGCCATCAATAGATTCACTCTGTTGTAATCTGTTCCCGTCGCCTGACGCCTCGGAAATCCGAAGTTTGTATCGCATACAAGCGCCTGGATCTCTACAAGAAGCGGTCTTGATCCTTCCATGCAGCATGTGACTACGCTTCCCGATGCATTCTCAGGTCTGCCTGACAGCATGAACTCTGACGGATTTTTGACTTCTCTGAGTCCCTGCTCGTTCATTTCAAAAACACCGATCTCATCAGTTGATCCAAATCGGTTCTTAACACCTCTGAGAATACGGTATGCACCCTTTGTGTCACCTTCAAAATAAAGCACTGTATCTACCATGTGCTCAAGCACTCTTGGTCCGGCGACAGCACCTTCCTTTGTCACATGACCAATTATAAAAATGCTTATGCCCAGCGTCTTTGCAATCTTTAAAAGCACTCCGGTAGTCTCTCTGACCTGTGCTACAGACCCAGGGGCTCCCTGGATCGTTTCGTTGAACATAGTCTGAATCGAGTCAATGACGACCATCTCAGGCTTCGTATTAATGATAATGTCCGTGATCGTATCAAGGTTAGTCTCTGAAACGAGCTTAAGATTATCCGTAAAATCCCCGAGTCTAACTGCTCTCATCTTGATCTGCTTTAGCGATTCCTCGCCTGACACATACAATATTTCATGCCCTGCACCGCTTACATTTCTGCACACCTGCAAAAGCAATGTTGATTTACCGATACCCGGATCTCCACCTACCAATAGCATTGAGCCTTTTACTATCCCACCGCCCAATACTCTGTCAAGCTCACCTATGCCGCTTGTGATCTTGTCCTCAGAAACCATCTCTATAGACGCAAGAGTCGCCGGGCGGACTCTTGGTGCATCAATGCTGTTTTTGATGCGATCATTTGTGCTTCCCGACGACTTTGTTACGGTCTCCTCGACCATAGTATTCCATTCATGACAGGCCGGGCACTGTCCCATCCATTTAGATGACTCATATCCGCAGCTCTGACAAAAAAATGCTGTTTTCTTTTTCATGCTCTCTTTGCTTCTACGCTGACTTTTCCGGCACCTGCAAGCTCCACACTAACTGAAAGCTTACCGCCAAGATTAGTCTTCATCCTGCCAACACTATTACCACCAACAAAAACCTCATACTCAGTTTCATCTGCGAGGCCGAGTGTTATCTGTGCATCTTCATTTCCTTCCACTTCAAATGCAACACCCGTTTCTGTTTCCTTGAAATTGTTTACGCTTGTACCTGGCACTGACTCATACATGAACATACCGTTTTTCTCAAGCTTAGTCATTTCTGCAAATGTCTTTACCTTGTACAGGTCACCAACGTGCTTAAAATCTTCAAGTTTTGCCTTCTTATCTAGTGTGTGATCTCCAAAGCTGATAAGACCATTTGCTTCGCTGCGTAGCAATTCCTTCACTGCTGACATCTTGTTTCCTCCTGTTTCTTTCTGGGCTTTTAGCCTATAACATTACTCCGTCTTGAAGACGATTTTTCCATCTTTAAGGTTCACATGAACCACATCTCCCGTCTGACATCTGCCAGAAAGGAGTTCTTCTGCCAGCGGATCTTCAATCATATTCTGTATAGCTCTTCTGAGCGGACGAGCGCCATACTTCTGATCTATACCCTTTTCTATGATATGCTCCTTGACCTTACCTGATATCTTAAGAGTGATATCCATTTGGTCTTTTGCTCTTGCAATCAGATTCTTTGAAAGAAGTGTAACGATATCTTTCATGTGCTCTTTTGTAAGAGAATGGAACACGATAATATCATCAATTCTATTGATAAACTCAGGCTTAAAAATCCTCTTTACCTCAGCCATGACATTTCCCTTCATGTCACGATACTCAGTCTTTGGATCATCACCTGCGCCAAATCCGAGATGCTTTGGATCTACTATAGCCTGCGCTCCTGCATTACTTGTCATGATGATGATAGCATTCTTAAAGCTTACCTTACGTCCCTTTGAATCGGTGATATGACCATCATCAAGCACCTGCAAAAGGACATTAAATACATCCGGATGGGCTTTTTCTATCTCATCAAAAAGCACTACCGAGTATGGATTTCTCCTGATCTTTTCTGCAAGCTGTCCACCTTCATCATGTCCAACATATCCTGGAGGTGAGCCTATCATCTTTGCTACCGAGTGAGACTCCATAAACTCAGACATATCAACTCTGATAAGTGAATTTTCTGAGCCAAACATAGCCTCCGCCAAAGCTTTTGAAAGCTCGGTCTTACCTACACCTGTAGGTCCGAGGAAAAGGAATGAACCAACAGGTCTCTTTGGATCCTTAAGTCCTACTCTTCCTCTTCTGATAGCTTTTGAAATAGTTGTAACAGCTTCATCCTGTGCGATAACTCTCTTATGAAGGATACTTTCAAGCTTAAGGAGACGGTCATTCTCCTTCTCAGTAAGCTTACCGGTTGGTATCTTTGTCCATATAGAAACAACATCAGCTATCGCATCCGGTGTAAGCACCATGTTATTTTCTTCGATCTTTTTCTTATGGCGCTTCTCCATCCGCTCACATCGTACGATCTTCTTTTGCTGCTCAAGTCTTATCTCTTTTGCTGTGATGAAGTCTTTTTCTTTAATAGCACGTTCCTTCATCTCTTCCATATCGCTGATCTCACGTCTAAGCTCTGCTATTGCAGGAGAAACTGACATGTTCTCTAAACGAAGGTGGCTTGATGCTTCATCCATAACATCGATTGCCTTATCCGGCAGGAATCTGTCACTTATGTATCTTGAAGAAAGACGTACTGCAGCCTCAACAGCCTCCGGTGAAATAGTGATACCGTGGTGCTCCTCATACTTATTCTTGATACCCATAAGTATGCTTATTGCTTCTTCTTCAGACGGCTCTTCTACAGTGACCGGCTGAAATCTTCTTTCAAGCGCTGCATCCTTTTCGATATACTTTCTATACTCTTCATGAGTTGTTGCTCCAATAAGCTGGATATCACCTCTTGCAAGTGAAGGCTTAAGGATATTGGCAGCATCAATAGCTCCCTCTGCTCCTCCGGCACCTATCAGAGTATGTATCTCATCCATAAAGAGGAGTATATCTCCATCACTCTCTACTTCAGCTATAGTACGTTTGATACGTTCTTCAAACTCTCCACGGTACTTACTTCCCGCAACCATTCCAGACATATCAAGAGAAACTACTCTCTTGTTTTCTATAGTTGGAGGCACATCGCCGTTAACTATCCTAATGGCTAATCCTTCAGCAATCGCAGTCTTACCTACACCCGGCTCTCCGACAAGACAAGGATTGTTCTTGGTCCTTCTTGAAAGGATCTGTATAACTCTCTTGATCTCATCATCCCTGCCAACTACAGGATCGAGCTTTTCCATACGTGCAAGCTCTGTAAGATCACGACTGTACTTGTCAAGCATTGGAGTAGTGCTTGCTGCTCCCCTGCTGCGTGACTGTCTTGATGTCCTCAGGTCCTCTTTTGCGAGATTTGGATCTTCACCGATAGCCTGAAGGATATCTGCATAGACCTTCATCACGTTGATATTTAAAGTATTCAGAAGACGGAGTGCCGTACTGTCACCCTCTCTGATGAGTGCCATAAGGATATGCTCTGTGCCGATCTTTTCTGCATCAAAGCGTCTTGCAATCTCCTCAGAATACTCTAATATCTTGTCCGTACGCGGAGTAAATCCGTCATGCTCTTTAAGCATGACTTCTGCTCCCGGAGCTATAAGCTGCTCTATAAGATCGAGAATCTGCGACTCCTGCACTCCGTTTTCGCTCAATACGAGAGCTGCAACACCTGTCCTCTCCCTTATAAGTGCAACTAAAACATGCTCTGTACCGACATAATTCTGTTTCAGCTCTTTCGCACATTTTTTTGCGAGTTCTATCACTCGCTGAGCCTTTTCAGTATATTCCATCCGTTATCATTCCTTTTATTTTTTTATATCAAGGAACTCAAAATCAAAGTCTTCATCAAAATCGTAATCCTGACGCTTTCTTGTCTTCTTTGGTCTGATCTCATCATCCTCAAAGTCAAATCCTGAGTTTCTTGACTGCTTCTTCTCAGTAGCTTTTCTTACTGTCTTTGTAGGTATACCGGCTGTGATCTCCATATTCTCCCAGTCTACCTCTTCTGCAGCGCGATTACGCTCCATTGGAACGTCATCTTCATATTCACGTTCATCAAATTTCTTGCTCTTTGCAGGTCTTGAAGGCTTTGAAGCCTTACTGCTTCTGGAAGCCTTGACACCCTCGACTTCTCTTGGATTTCTTCCCTGAATACGAGCCTTTTCTTTTTTAGCAACGCGACTTCTTATAGCCTCGATCTCATCTTCTTCGTCATCTTCATCATCTTCATAGCTGTCTTTTCTTGGTACTCCAAATCTTGCTCCACCTAAAAGAAGGTTAACAAGAACAAACATCAGGATAACTACTACAACTACAAGTACTACGATAATGAAAAGTCTGGTTCTTGAAAGCTTACGATATTTCTTTGTAGTATCTGTCTCACCATGAGGAACGTCTACATATCTCTGATATGTGCCATTCTTTATATCATAAAGATAAAAACCAAGATTACACTGATCATCAAGTGCATACAAAAGACAGAAATCTGTAGTCTGTGCTGCAACAAGTCCTGCCGCATTAGTATGAGCGATCTCCTCAAGTGCAAGCATAGCTGCTTCCTGTGCAGACTCATCAAGTGTACTTGAAGCCTCTGCCGAAGCTGCCTCAGTAGAAGCTGCTTCTGTAGTTTCATTCAAAACATCTTCTGCTGCATACACTTTTTGTGTAAAGCTGAATACAGATGCTTCACTTTCTGATGATCCTTCTTCCTCTGAAGAATCTTTTGATTTTTTCTTTGATTTTTCTTTTTTGTTTTCTATTGACTCCTCTGATGAATCCTCATCAGTGCTTACTTCAGCAGGCAATGACCAGGCTGTAGCCTTCTTTGATCCCCATTTAAGATCTTTTTTTGTAAATCCATCAGGTCCAACAATGTTGTCCTTTGGATCAAGAACGATGATATAATGACCATTTATACCATCAATCTTGATCATATCGGACATTTCTGCATTATTAGTTGTATCACAGATATAGAACTCTCCGTTAGAACCATCAGCATCCGTAAGATATGCCAATGTTACTGTAAGTCCTTCTGCTCCGAGTGTAGCGCTCTTTGTCTTCATCTGAGCAAGCTCTACCTGTTCACCCTCGTAATCAACTGTATATGTTGAAAATCCCAATGGAACCTCTGCATCAGGGAATGTAAGTGCAATAAACTTTCCCTTGATATTGGTCGCTATAGAACTTGGTGTTACCTCAGTATTGCCTGCACCCTCTTCTGTAAGAGCTGCATCTGTCTCTTCTGATGTCACTTCATCTGCAAAAGTACCTACAGGTACTGCACCTATAAGCATAGATGCAGTTAACATTGTAAGCATTGTCTTTTTAAGTATTGCTGTAAGTTTCATAATGTCCTCTCAACTATATCTGTTATATTTTGAAAAGACTATAAAAGCCTTTTCTTTAATGATAGTATAACTACTATCTGTCGAAACGACGTTTACCGTCGCCTCCCTCTTCCATGGCCTTGCCAAGCACGTGGATAAGATCTTTCTTATCCATCATCTGCTTTTCCTTCTTCCTCTTTTCCTTAGCTGCCTCATGCAGTTTTGCACAGCTTTCACAGAACAAACCATACCTTATCGGCTTGCCGCAACCTTCACAGGTCAGATAGGTTTTAGACTCTTTTGTTACTTCGAGGCGCTCTTCTTTCAGCATCCTTCTGATGCTGTCTTCATCTACACCTGTTTCGGCGTGAATCTGTGCAATATTGGCCTGATGATGCTCGTCAAGATACTTCCTCACCTTGCCAAAATCATCATAAAAAATCTTACCGCATTTACGACACTTGTAAGTACCCAACCCCTTAAAGTCCAGTGGGGCAGCACATTCATCGCAGTTAGTCGGCTTATGATAGTGATCACCAAACAAATCCTCAATACCCATAAGTATCCCCCTTTATAGCTTTACGCTTCGTCGATAGCCTTGCCGATATCCTTTCTGCAATACTTATTTTCGAAGTCAATCCAACTAGCAGCCTCATAAGCATTAGCACGTGCCTGACGCAGATCAGGTCCAACTGCTGTCACACCCAGCACTCTTCCGCCATTTGTTACTATGCCTTTTGAACTCTTCCTTGTTCCGGCATGGAAACAATAGTATCCGTCTTCATGCTCAAATCTTTCAAGACCATTTATAACATGTCCCTTTGTATACTGCAACGGATAACCCTCTGATGCTAATACAACACAAACAGCTGCATTATCTTCAAACTCAAGCTTGATCTTTCCAAGCTTGCCATCGATACAAGCTTCCATCACATCTATAATATCATTTTTCATGCGAACTAGCACTACCTGAGCCTCAGGATCTCCAAAACGTGCATTATACTCAAGCACCTTTGGTCCGTCCTCAGTAAGCATAAGTCCAAAGAATATCACACCCTTAAACTCTCTGCCCTCTGCAGCCATCGCATCAACTGTAGGCTGGAAAATGTTCTTTTTGCAGTACTCCTCGATCTTTTTTGTATAGAAAGGAGAAGGAGAAAATGTTCCCATTCCGCCTGTATTTAAGCCTGTATCACCATCTCCTGCTCTCTTGTGATCCTGAGCGCTGGACATGACCTTTACAGTCTTGCCATCACAGAATGTAAGTACAGAAACCTCACGTCCTGTCATAAACTCCTCAATAACCATTGTATTGCCGGCGGTACCAAACTTCTTGTCAAGCATTATCTCCTTGACGCCGTTTCTTGCCTCCTCGAGAGTGTTGCAGATAAGTACACCCTTACCAAGTGCAAGTCCGTCTGCTTTAAGTACTATAGGCATCTTTGCTGTATCAAGATATTCAAGCGCCTTTGCAGCATCTGTAAAAACTTCATAGGATGCTGTAGGTATATTATACTTCTTCATGAGGTCTTTTGAAAATGCCTTTGAGCCCTCAATTATAGCAGCATTTTTTCTCGGACCAAATGCTCTGAGACCAGCCTCTTCGAGCGCATCAACAAGTCCGCCTACAAGCGGATCATCAGGTCCTACTATGGTGAGATCGATATCATGATTCTTTGCAAACTTAACGATACGGTCAAACTCCATTACTTTTATATCGACACATTCTGCTATTTCCGCAATACCTGCATTGCCCGGAGCGCAATAAATCTTGTCAACTTTTTCACTTTTTGCTACACATGTAGCAATAGCATGCTCTCTTCCACCGCTTCCGACAATAAGTACATTCATCTGATTTCCACCTTTCTCTCATTTACCGTAACTCTGCCATTTGCAATCAAATCTATCGCGTGAGGCAAAATCTTCCATTCTGCCTCCTCCATCACGCGTCGCTGCAGTGTTTCCGGCGTATCATCAAACTTTGTTTCTACTGCCTTCTGTAGTATTATAGGACCGGAATCGCATCCTTCATCCACAAAATGAACTGTAGCACCTGTCACTTTTACTCCACGCTTAAGAGCTTCTTCATGAACCTTTAATCCATAGTAACCCACTCCGCAAAATGATGGGATAAGTGACGGATGTACATTGATTATCTTATTTGTATATTTTGAAACAAGCTCTGACGGAAGTACTACCAAAAATCCGGCCAGTACTATAAGATCCGGCTTAGCTTCATCTATAGAAGCGAGAAGAGCTTTGTTAAACTCTTCTACGCTTTCAAAATTTTTCTTAGATACAACTTCATGGGCAACTCCGGCTTTCTCAGCTCTTTCAAGAGCTTTTACGCCTTCTTTGTTGCTTATCACCTTTACAAGCTCTGTATTGGTAATATCTCCTGCATCTATTGCATCAATAATAGCCTGCAGGTTTGTACCACCGCCTGAAACCAGGACTACGAGCCTCAGCATAAGCAAACTCCCTTCTTGTCAGCCTTTCTTGTCTGTCCTACGATAAATGCCTTCTCTCCAGCCTTTTCTACAGCTGCGATAGTCTTATCTGCATCTTCAGGTCTTACTGCAAGAAGCATACCTATACCCATGTTATAAGTATTATACATCATATGCTCTTCAATTGCTCCTGTCTTTTGAATCATTTCAAAAATAGGAGGAATTGGATATGAGCCCTTATTTACAACAGCTTCGATTCCTTCCGGAAGCATTCTTGGAATATTCTCATAGAATCCGCCGCCTGTAATATGTGAGCAGCCCTTTACGATCACACCTGCTTCACGAACTTCTCTCATAGCCTTTACATATATCTTCGTAGGTCTGATAAGAGCCTCACCCAAAGTCTCGCCCAATGAATCATGATGCCTTGAAAGTGTAGCCTCATCGATGCTGAACACTTTTCTTACAAGAGAGAAACCATTTGAATGTACACCTGATGAAGATATGCCGACAAGTACATCACCATCAGCTATTGTAGATCCGTCGATCATATTGTCCTGATCTACGATTCCTACCGCAAATCCGGCAAGGTCATACTCATCAACAGGATAGAATCCAGGCATTTCAGCAGTCTCACCACCGATAAGTGCAGCGCTGCTCTGCTTACATCCATCAGCAACACCCTTAACGATAGTTGCGATCTTCTCAGGAATATTTTTTCCGCATGCTATATAATCAAGGAAAAACAGTGGCTCACCACCTGCACATGCTATATCATTGACACACATAGCTACACAGTCGATACCAACTGTATCATGCTTATCCATAACGAAAGCAAGCTTAAGCTTTGTACCTACACCGTCTGTTCCTGAAACCAATGTAGGATTCTTCATTGTCATGAAGTTCTTAAGTGAAAAAGCACCTGCAAATCCGCCAAGTCCACCAAGTACTTCAGGTCTCATGGTCTCCTTGACATGCTTTTTCATCAGCTCAACTGCCTTGTATCCAGCTTCAACATCAACTCCAGCGCTCTTGTAATCCATTTTATCCTCCAAAATATCTGCAATGTCTTCAAGCAAAAAGCCATTTAGTCAATGGCATCTACATAAAATCAGTTTACTTCTCCATGTAAGCCTTGTAGCCTACTTCCTTAAGCTTCTTGTCCTTTGCCTTTACTTCTTCCTTAAGCTTGTCGGAATATGACTTAACCTTCTCAAGAAGTGTCTCATCTGAGACTGCAAGGATCTTTGCAGCAAGAAGAGCTGCATTCTTAGCGCCATCAATTGCAACTGTTGCAACTGGTATTCCAGATGGCATTTGTAAGATAGAATAAAGTGCATCGTTTCCATTTAGTGCCTTTGAGTACATAGGTATGCCTATTACCGGCATCGGAAATAGAGCTGCACACATTCCTGGTAAATGTGCTGCCATGCCTGCACCTGCAATTATGACCTTGATCCCGTTTGCCTCGGCATTTTTTGCCCAGTCAAAGAAGATATCCGGTTCCCTATGGGCTGAGATGATATTCATCTCATAATCAATACCAAACTCTTCCAGGATTTCAGCTGCCTTTGACATTACAGGCATGTCCGAATCAGAACCCATCACAATTCCTACTTTTGCCATCGTTGATTCTCCTCTTAAAAATACAATGTAGATAGTCTATGAAATCATAGCGCTGTGCGCTGGACTTCCGTTAAGTAATTCATGTAGCTCTCAGATGTCTGCCAATGGTATATTCAGTTCTTCAGTCCCTTCAACTACGAACCTTCCATCACTGATTATAGGGTATCTGTTGCCCTCGTCATCTATTGCAGTGATAGTATCTAGCTCATCATAAGGGATCGTCACATCCGTGTGACATTCAAAATATGTAAAGTCTGTATCACTCTTCCTTTTTATTGTATATTCATTATCTTTAGCAATTATCTCTCTGCCATCCGGGTTAAAGACGGTAACATCCTCAGCCCTGTCATAGCATGTATCACCAAGCGCAAAGTGAGGTCCTGTCTTCTCAGCTATAAGTATCTCAAGTCGCGAGAAGATATCATATCTCTTTGCCATTGCATAAGCTGTAGTATTCGTTCCAATAGCAAACTCGCCCAATGGAAGCGAATCATGGTGATGAAGTATATTGTCTTTAATATACTTCATGTTTTCAGCTTCATTTGGGAAGTTTGTGCAATTATAATCTTTTACAAAACCGTTTTCAAAAACAAACTCAAGATTTTCATATCTGAGTCCATTAAGGTAAACCTCAGAAACAAAAAGTGTTCCGTCAGTTCCCGTAAGACGAGGTGAAGTAAATACTTCTCCAACCGGTATATTAACATCTGCAACACAGTTTTCAAAAACTGTCTGTGTCTTCTTGTCTGGTAGCTCGTGAAGACAGACTGTTATATCAGTCTTATTGCTTCCCTTGCCCTTTATCTCAACTTTAGTGCCCATCTCAAGTACATCTATGATATGCTGCTGCATAGTCTTGTACTTTTCGTAATCAAGCGTATTAAGCTTGACTGTCTCAGCAAATATTTCTTTGAAATTATCTCCAATCGCAGGCACTGGATATGAAATGATCGTGAAGCTTCTCTCATCACCCGGAATATACTGATTGGTCATAGTTCCGGCCTTTGAGCTAAGCTCTATGGCAAGCTTCTGCTGCTCTGACGAAAGAGCATATGATTCATCATGAGAAACCGGCAAAAATGGAGTCTCTCCAAATATCTCCATTACTGCAGGACCTGCAAATACTCTTGCCTTATCCTTAAGCTCTTCATATGCTGTATGCATAACTTCGAGCTTGCGCATAACATAAGCTTTATCAAGGAAAAGGGCGCTGTCCTCTCTATGGTCAAACTCAAGCTGCTTGTTTATCCTTGCACCAAAAAAACCATTAAGAGACATTCCTGCACGTGTAGCCGCATGATAAGCTCTTCTATAGATAGTCGTATCAAGCCCCATTTTCTTGAAATTAAGAATTGAAGCTTTTACAACTCTTTCAAAACCTAAAGGATATCTTATACTTACTGTCTTTTTCTTTGAAAGATCCTTGCCGGTGTTTAAGAAACCGATCCTGTAGCCTTCTGTAAATGTGTCGGCCATTGACTGGATCTCTTTTTCATCCATATGATTAAGAAAATCAGCTATCTTTCTTACATCATCATCAATATACTCGCCAAACTTATCAAGATATGAAAGGTCATTAAGATCAGACTCCATAATGATCTTTCTTGCAAAATCATATGAAGCATCAACCTGCTCTCTTACCCTGTCAGCAACGGTATGATCTGTATAATCACTTACAAAAGAATAAAGAATAGAGTGGACAGCATCTTCCTCAGGAAGTGCTTTATCATCATTTTCAGCCGCTGCAAACGCACCATATACTTCAAGAAAGACTTCTTCAAGTATGACTACATCAAACAACTTTCCCTCTACTCCATATGCGATCACACCCAAAAGCTCATATGCAAGGAATGAAAGAGGCCTTCCATATCCCCTGCCAAGCTGAGATACTGCATACACAGGATTAAGCCAGCTTGTATCATATTTTTCGGGCAACGCAATATCATATGCAGGATTGCGTAAAAATCCTGCCATATCACAAAAATATTTATTGAATGGTTCTCTTATAATGTTCTCTGAGCTAATTTCCTCAAGTCTGCCTTTAGCCAGCTCATGGCGTTCCACAAGGCTCTCCATCATCTCAGATGAGCATGAATCCAGCATACAATATGCCTCCCCAAAGTAATATAGTAATTATCGAAAGTATAAGACCAAATCTTGGAAAAAAGCGATATGTGTCCTTTTCTAAAACGGCAATAATACCAAGGACCAGCCCGGCAATACTAAAAAGGCATGATACAAATCCGACTGCACCAAAACGAGCGCCGGCTCCGCCTCCAGCCTTTATCACCTCACTGATGACCATGGCAAAAGCAAGAAACGAAAGGCCGCTGCACACTGAAGCCATAATACCCTTATCCGACCTTGTACTGCTTGTAAATAAATATCGTCTTCTTCCAAATCTAAACACATTAAAACTCCTGTTTAAAAAAGTATCTTTGATTTATTATTGATAAGCTTTCCACCTGACACAAGCATCAAAACACCGGCTGTGACACCAAAAACTATAAGTATCACACCTATGATAATATTAAGTACAGCTGAAAACTTCATACTATTATAAATCTGCTCATTATCGCTATTCATATTGATTACCTCTCTGCACCATACTGTTCATAATATGCATCGATTGCAGCCTTTAATGTATCATCGATAACCTTTTTGCCATTTACTTCATGAGTTGTAAGATACTCGATAACATCACTCATTGTAACTATAGCAGTTGTCTTTATGCCATATTTTTCTTCAATCTCAGCAAGTGCTGACTTTGAGCCTGTTCCTCTCTCCTGTCTGTCAACTGAGACACACATTCCAAGGACTTCTACATCGCCCTGCTCCTTGATGATAGGAAGAGTCTCTGCAATAGAAGTACCTGCTGTAGTAACATCCTCAATTATAACGACTTTGTCGCCATTTTCAATAGGACTTCCGAGAAGGATACCTTTATCACCATGATCCTTTATCTCTTTACGATTGCTGCAATAGCGGATATCCTTGCCATACTCAGCACTAAGCGCCATTGTAGCTGCTACACTGAGAGGGATTCCCTTATATGCAGGTCCGAATAACACATCAAAATCAGTTCCAAATTTATTGGATATTGCCTTGGCATAGTACTGTCCAAGCCTTGTAAGCTGACTGCCTGTACGATAAAATCCCGTATTAACAAAGAAAGGAGTCTTTCTTCCGCTCTTTGTCACAAAATCGCCAAACTTAAGTACGTTGCACTCAAGCATGAATTCTATAAATTCTTCTTTATATCTCTCCATTATACCAAAGCCTCCCTGATGTCTTTTATCATATCCTCTACCGCCTTGCGAGAAGCATCTGCAAAGTTTTCCTCGCCAAACGAAGCATACTGCTCATTTTTATATGCTGCAATGATGCCTCGTGAAGAATTCACTATAGCACCAAGTCCATCTTTATTAAAGAAATTTACAAGATCTTTGCCCTTACCACCCTGTGCACCATATCCCGGAACAAGGATATATGCATGCGGCATGAGCTTTCTGAGCGCTGCTCCCATCTCAGGATAAGTCGCACCTACTACGCATCCTACATTACTGTAGTCTCCATCCATTGATGACACGCCCCATTCGTTTACTTTATCCGCAACATGCTCATAGAGCGGCTTGCCATCTATAATCCTGTCCTGAAACTCTCCGCTCGACGGATTTGATGTCTTTACAAGAATAAATATACCTCTGTCATTTTCATTGCAGACCTCAACAAAAGGATCAATACCATCTGATCCAAGGTAAGGATTAACTGTGCAGAAATCCTCTGCGAAAGGCTCATATTCCTTTGAACCAACCTTGATCTTTCCGATATGTGCTTTTGCATATGAAGCTGATGTAGAGCCGATATCACCACGCTTTACATCACCGATCACCAAAAGGCCTTTCTCATGGCAATAATCCACAGTCTTTTTATATGCCACAAGGCCCGGCACGCCAAACTGCTCGTACATAGCAATCTGTGGCTTTACAGCAGGTATGAGGTCAAAAGTCGTATCTACTATTGCCTTATTAAACTGCCAAATAGCCTCCGCAGCACCTTCCAGCGTCTCGCCGTGCTCCTCAAATGCCCTGTCAAGCAGTGCTTTAGGTACAAATGAAAGATTAGGATCAAGTCCCACAACAATAGGTGCATCAGTTTTTTGGATCTTCTCAATCAGCTTCTTGATCATGTAATGACTCCTCTATTTATCGTGTTGAAAGAAACGTATACTCACGCTTTGCTTTTTCATCATCGGGATAATCTTTAAGATATGCCTCCATCAGAACAGACGCTTTTTTGAAATCTGAAAGATATTCATAAGCTACGATCTGATTGTACTTCAATGACTGCATTATCTCATTATCATTAACGGCTATCCCCTGCTCAAAAGCCGCAAGCGCTTCTTTATAATCACCATTAGTCATTTCGCAGACGCCAAGCTGATTGCAGATACTTACATCGCCAGGATTCTTTTTCAGATAATCTTTGTACATCGATGCCGCATAGGAAATATCACCTAATGCCTCGTATGTACGCCCAAGATAAAGGATTATGTCCGGGCTTGCATCTGACTTACCTGCAGACTCAAAACTGTCCCGAGCATTTTCATACTCTTTTCTCCAAAAATACAGCTTTCCTTTTTGAAATTCGCTCAGCTCCGTAAGCTCCATAGCAGACTTAAGATAGGTATCGCCCTGCTCAGCAAAACCTGCATCCGAAAGACTCTCATATATATTTATGTATAAATCGGGATTTTTGGCATCAAACTTGACCGCAGCATTGAAATCATCAATCGCTGCGTCAGTTTCGCCCAGTCCAAGATAAGTCTTGCCCCTAAGATACAGCGCATCTGAATTCTTAGGTTCAAGACTAAGGATAGAAGTATATGTTTCAACAGCACCTTTCTTGTCACCTGACTTATACTGTGCTACTGCAAGATACTGACATATATCATACTCCAGCGAAGTAACACGTCCATCAGAAAAAGAAAGTGCCTTTTTAAGATCTTTTATTGCCTCCGGATAGTCAGAAAGCCCCATGCTCGCTATACCTTTGCCACGCCATAAAAGCTGACTGTCCTCACCATTTTTCTCTGCTTTATCAAAACTGGCAATAGCAGTTTCATAGTCACTTTCAGCAATCGCTTTCATACCGGCATCAATATTTGCCGTACTGCCAAAAGAACAACCGCATAAAATATAAACACCTGCCAGAATGGTAAAAGCAAGGCTGCTTCTGAAATTCCGTAAACTGATCTTCATTGTGTAATTTCCCTGTATTTATTAATGAGGCTAAGTACTTCCTCGTATTCTTTATAAAAAATCTCCACAAGCGGCTCAGCATCTTCATACTGCTCTGCTCTGTACATGTCGCTGAGCTCTACAAGATGTGGAACTGTATCCGCAAGTCCAAGGTTCTTCATGACACCTTTGATAGCATGTATGTTGGCGAATGCATCTTTGTACTCTTTTGAACTATGCTTATTTTTAAATTCATCAAAATTTTCATCTTCCGGCAGTTCAAAAATAAGTTCTCCTAAAAGGTCTTCATCCTCCATCATTCTCTCAAGAGCTCCGTCATAATCGAATCCCTTAAGCATTAGCTCACGCTTCAACCTCACATCCATAAGCATTCTCCTAAATTTTGAAAAAAGTAAACCACCCTACTATGATTTTAATCTAAAAACCTTACCACTGTCAACCAACATCAGTTGTTGTCTTCCATAGCCGCAAGCTTTTCTGCCTGCTCTGCAGCAGTAAGTGCATCGATCACGCCATCCATATCGCCATCAATAAATTTATCAAGAGAATAAACTGTGAGATTTATCCTGTGATCGGTAAGTCTTGACTGTGGAAAATTGTATGTACGGATTTTTTCCGATCTGTCACCTGTACCGACCTGGCTCTTTCTGAGTGAAGCCTCCTCCTCGTGAAGACGAGTCTTCTCGAGATAGTAAAGCTTAGCTCTCAGTACCTGAAATGCCTTTGCCTTGTTTTGTATCTGAGACTTTTCATCCTGACATGAGATAACTATACCTGTAGGAATATGAGTAAGTCTTACAGCCGAATCAGTAGTATTAACACACTGTCCACCATTTCCGGATGCTCTAAATATGTCGATCCTGCAATCCTTAGGATCTATATTTACTTCAACCTCACTTGCCTCAGGCATGATCGCTACTGTAGCAGTTGAAGTATGGATACGCCCACCGGACTCAGTCGCAGGTACTCTCTGCACTCTGTGAACTCCGCTTTCATACTTAAGACGAGCGTATGCTCCCATTCCATTTACATTGAAGCTTACGTACTTCATACCACCGATGCCGATAGACTCGATATCTGTGGTCTCAACTTTGAAGCCATGTCTTTCAGCATATCTTACATACATTCTGTAAAGAGATGCTGCAAAAAGTGCCGCCTCGTCTCCCCCGGCACCGGCTCGTATCTCTACGACTATATTTTTATCATCATCAGCATCCTTAGGGATAAGTAAAAGCTTCAGATTATGCTCTAGCTCAGGCATCCGTTTCTTGGCATCACTAAGCTCTTCTCTTGCCATCTCCTTCATTTCAGGATCTGATTCATTATCTATTATCTCAAGCGCTTCCGCTATATCAGCTTCATTCTGCTTATATTCTTTATAAGCCTCTACTACATCAGTCAGAGCACTGTGCTCCTTCATAAGCTCCATATATCTTTTAGAGTCTTCTGCTGTAGCCGGATCTGCAAGGAGCCTTGTGAGCTCCTCGTATTTCATTACGGTGTCTTCCAATCTTTCGAACATCGAACGACCCTTTCATTTCCTGCATAATCACTTAAAACTGTAACATCTATATAACCCTCAGCTTCGAATATAGCCTTAACGTCGCTACCCTGATCATATCCTATCTCAACCAAGACCATTCCCTCGCTGATAAGGTATTTTTTTGACTCCTTAGCCAAAATGCGGTAAAAATCAAGTCCATCATCCCCGCCATCAAGTGCAAGATGCGGATCATGATCTTTTACCTCCTCCATAAGTCCCAGTATATCAGACTTTCTGATATACGGAGGATTTGAAATTATATAATCAAATGTACCTTCAACATTTTCAAAAAGATCACTCTTGATTATAGTCGGAGTAAGCCCCAGTTTATCTGCATTGGCCTTTGTAAGCTCCAATGCCGCATCTGAGATATCGACTGCCGTACCTTCAATATCATTTTTATACTTCATGATAGAAAGAAGTATACATCCGGAGCCAGTACACATGTCAAGCACTCTCGCACCATCCGGAATAAATCGCATAGCTTCCTCAACCAGGAACTCTGTATCTATCCTTGGGATAAGTACACCCTCGCTTGTTTTAAACTCAAGCCCCATAAAATCTGCAACATGAGTAATGTGCTGTACCGGTATATGCTCAAGCCTTTGCTGGATAGCAGCCTCAAATGCAGCCACATCCTCTTCGCTCATCTCATCCTCTCCATGAGCAAAGATAAAGCTTCTGTCCTTACCTGTGGTGTGCATCAACAAAAGCCTTGTGTCAGACTCGGCATCGGTGATTCCTGCTTCTTCGAGTCTTCTCTTGGCATTCTGATAACATACTGAATATATCAAAAGTTTTCCTCCAAATATTTCTTCCAGTCAAATATTGCTTCAACTGATGCTATCCCAATCTCGATCATCTCATCATCCGGCTCACTTGTTGTAAGCTTCTGCATCAAAAGTCCCGGAATAGAGAATGCTCTTATTAAAGCATTGTTGCTCTTACCAGCAAGCCTGATGAACTCAAACGACACTCCTGCTATGACCGGCACGAGAACAAGTCTCATCACTACCTTCATTACAGGATTTGGTGAAGATATCATAGCAAAAAACAGAACTGATATCACCATGACATAAAGCAAAAAGCTTGTACCGCAGCGTCTGTGCTCTCTTGAAGCCTTTCTGACATTCTCAACTGTAAGCGGCATACCGCTCTCTAAACAGTTGATGCACTTATGCTCTGCACCATGATACATAAACACTCTCTTGATATCCTGCATCTGAGAGATAGCCAATATATATAATACAAACACGAGCATCCTTATCAATCCTTCGACCAGAGCCAAAAGATGCTGATTTGTTATGATCTTATTAAAAATCTGAGAGGCGAAATAAGGAAGTACTGTAAAAAGACCGATCGCCATTGCCATAGAAATGACCATTATCACTCCTGTCATGATCGAGTCGCCTGCAGATTTTTCCTCTTTCTTGCCCTGCTCATCTTCCATATAGTATTCAGTAGATATATTAAGAGTCTTCATTCCCAGAACAAGAGAATCTACGAAACTAAAAACTCCGCGTACAAACGGTATCTTATATACTGCCTTTGGAGCCACGCCCTTATATTCATCCTGAACCACTGCTATTTCCTTATTGGGTTTACGGACTGCGACGGCATATTTATCGCCATTTCGCATCATGACACCTTCCATGACTGCCTGTCCGCCTATTCCTGAGTATTTGATCGCGCATTGGTTATTCTGACTCATTTATCTTCCCTTTCAGCAAAAAGAAAGCCGCCGGAACTCGTACGAGCTCCAAGCGGCGTCTCATAATGATTACTTGTTCATGCCGTACTTCTTGTTGAACTTATCAATACGTCCATCAGCACGAGTAGCCTTCTGCTGGCCTGTATAGAATGGGTGGCACTTTGAGCAGATTTCTACACGGATCTCTTCCTTAGTAGAACCTGTAACAAATGTGTTACCGCAGTTGCAAGTTACCTTTGCCTGATAATACTTTGGCTGGATTTCTTCTCTCATGATCATGTTCCTTTCTCTTACCGTAGATTTCTAACCCGCGGTCTATCATACATAAAAATAACTATGTTATACTACCATATTCTTTTAAAATGTGCAAGTGGCTATATCTCACAACATTTTATGACTTTACCCTAATTTTGTGATATTCTAATAATATAGATAAACAATTCAGAAAGCGAGGCTTTATATGTCTGACAAGCACGTTTTTGATACACTTATCGTAACTACCCCTGATGATTTTCGCAGGGTTTCCATACATCTTCCGCGTATCTCTGCTAACATAACAAATGGCAGGCTTATTTTTATCGGACGCTCTGAAGTGGGCTCATTAGTGCGGGATAATCTTGACAGTTCCAAATTTAGTTTTATAAACGAAAATGAAATAGTCCCCTTTGATGATGTCCACGCTCTCTTTTGCAAACGCCTCGAAAGCATAGCTCAGGGACAGGAAATACCGAGGCGCCTCACCGGCTGGTATTATCAGCAGTTCTTAAAAATGAAGTATGCCTACATCTGTGATAATGAATACTACATGACGTGGGATGGAGATACGATTCCATGCAAAAAGGTGGAGATGTTTGATCCTATTACCGATCAGCCATACTTTGACCTAAAGCATGAGCATCACAAGCCCTATTTTGAAACGCTTTCTGTGATCTTGCCGGGTATGAGCAAGATCATCGAGCAGTCTTTTATCTCTGAGCACATGATTTTTAAGTGTGAATTTATGAAAGAGCTTGTCGATGCAATAGAGGGAAATACAAATATAGAAGGCACTTTATTTTGGGAAAAGATACTGAATGCTATTCCGCCGGAAGACATACAGAACTCTGCATTTAGTGAATTTGAGACTTATGGTACTTTTGTTTCCTTGCGACATGTAAATTTCTACAAGCCTCACGAATGGCACTCTTTCAGATATGGAGCATCCTTCTTTGATCCTAAGAAAATATCTGATAGTGACTACGAATGGCTCAGCAAAGACTTTGGCGCTATTACCTTTGAAAAAAATCAGACTGTACGTGAAGATCATAAAAATCTCTTTGATAACAAGGAATATCAGTCCAAACTGAGTGCAAGGCAGATGCTTGAGATCGCGCAGGAAGATTTCGAAGGCGACAGCTATATTGAAAAATGGGGAGAGTAAATAAAAATGGTTATCAGAAAACATTTCTTTTTTTCAGGACGTGTGCAGGGCGTAGGTTTCCGCTGGCATGCCCAGTACGCTGCATCCACTTACAATCTCACCGGCTGGGTAGAAAACCTCTATGACGGACGTGTTGAGATGGAGGTCCAGGGCGAAACCACTGCTATAGCAATGATGCTAAAGGCACTATATAAAGCAAGATTTGTACTTATCGATAATATAGACGAAAAAAATATCCCCCTCGTCGAGGGGGAAAGAAATTTTGGGGTGAGAGGATACTAATTTACATCCCATACCTTCCCAAGAAACTCTTCATCCTTTCATTATCTGATGAGAAGATTTCCTCCGGCGTACCGCTCGCTGCGATCACTCCGTTTTCCATAAAGATGACATGGTCGCTGATATCATGCGCAAAAGCCATCTCATGCGTAACGATGACCATTGCGATATGCAGATCCGCAAGTGACTTGATGACCTTCAGCACTTCTCCTGTAAGCTCAGGATCGAGTGCTGATGTCGGCTCATCAAAGAAAAGTATTTCAGGATTAAGTGCCAGTGCTCTTGCAATGGCAACTCTCTGGGACTGTCCGCCGGACAGCTGACACGGATAGGCATCTGCCCTGTCAGCAAGCCCCATCTTTTCAAGAAGCTCCATAGCTTCTTTTTTCACTTCGTCTTTCTTCCTCTTCTGCACTCTTACCGGAGCATCCATTATATTCTGCAGCACTGACATGTGTGGAAAGAGGTTAAAACTCTGAAATACAAGTCCAAAACAGGATGTATCCTTCGACAGCTTCCTGCCATCGTATAAAATTTCGCCATTATCTACTTTTTCAAGATTAGTTGCACATCTGAGAAGTGTAGACTTGCCTGAGCCCGATCTGCCGATTATCGATAAGATCTCGCCCTTATCCACACTTATAGAAATGCCCTTCAATACTTCCATTCCGTCAAATGACTTATGGATATTTTTCATTTCAAGTAATGCCATATCTATTTTCCCTTTATCTGTAATAATCAAGTTTTTTCTCTATTGCATCCATTGCCGCTGCAACAATAAAGTTGAAGACATAGTAGAATAATGCCGCTGCAACAAATGGCATCATGCTGGTCTGTGAGCTTGCAAGTGCCTTTGCTGTAGAAAACATTTCCGCCACGCTTATCGTAAATGCAAGTGAGGTATCCTTAACAAGTGTGATAACTTCATTTGCCACTGATGGCACGATACGCTTGATAACCTGCGGCAGAATTATCACAAAAAATGTCTGGCTCTTGGAATATCCAAGGAGCTGTGCTGCTTCATACTGTCCCACAGGCATTGACTGGATTCCGCTTCTGTAGATCTCAGCAAAATAAGCTGCATAATTTATTACAAATCCTATCATTGCTGCCCAAAGTCTGTAGCCATTTGACACCCTTATTCCAAAAATATAATAAGGTCCAAAATAGACTACCATAAGCTGAAGCATAAGCGGTGTGCCTCGCATGATAGATATGTATACCTTACTGATACCCGATATGAGCGGATTTTTGCTCATCCTTGCAAAAGCTATCACCAACCCGAGCGGAAGTGAAAAAAGCAATGTTACTACAAATATGTATATGCTCACACCCATTCCGGATGTGAGCTGAGATATAATAGATACGAGATTCATGTTTGTTATTCTTTCTATGATTATTTAATAGTAGTTATATCTTTGCCGAACCACTTTGTTGAGATTTCTGCCATCTTGCCGTCAGCTGCCATCTCCTTAAGCACTGCATCGACTTTATCCCTGAGCTCTGTGTTGCCTTTCTTAAAACCAACACCGTACTCTTCTGAAGCAAATGGCTCATCAAGAGTTCTGAGGTTAAGTCCGCCTGTTGTGATCTTGTACTCAGCAACAGTGCTATCCATGGCGATCGCATCAACAGCGCCCATGTCAAGATCCATCAAAGCTGTGTTGTAGTCAGGTGTTGTCTGAAGTGTGCCAAATGAATCAGCAAGTGCCTTGTTTGCATCATCTTTAAGTGCTGCCTCAGCAGAAGAATCAGCCTGAACTTCTACTGTCTTTCCTGCAAGATCAGCTGCTGAATTGATATCAGAATCGTCTCTTACTACAAATACCTGGCTGTTATCAAGGTATGGGCTTGACCACTCATATCCATCCTCACGACCTGTCATTGTAAAGCCGTTCCAGATACAGTCGATCGTACCGGCATCAAGCTCAGCATCCTTTGAATCCCATGCTATAGGCTGATATACAACTTCAAGACCAAGTCTTTTTGCTGCCTCAGCTGCAAGGTCAAGATCAAATCCTGTAAAACTTCCATCCTCTCCCTTAAATCCCATAGGTGGGAAGTCCTGATCAAAGCCTACTGTAAATGTAGCTGAATTTGTATCAGCAGCAGGTGCTTCTGAAGCGCTTTCGCTTGCCTGTGTGCTCTCTGCAGCTGCTTCACTGGAAGCACCTGCCTTTTCAGAAGATGCACTTCCGCATGCTGTAAGTGAAAAAGCCATTACTGCTGCCATAGAAATAGCTGTGATAATTCTTCTTTTCATAATCTCCCTCCAAAAATTGACCAATTTTACTCTGTTTGCTCTGTTATGGTAGCACACTAAAGTGCAAATAGTCAAGGTAAATCAAAGTTTGTTTTTTTATAGGTACAAAATTTATATTTTAAACACAATTTAAACACATAATCTTTTTATAATAGGCATCAAGATAGTTGATTAGTTCACTATCTCCCCCTCATAAGTATAGGACCTGTGAGTCACCCCTCACAGGTCCTTCTCCTTTTAAAAACAAATTCGTTTTAAGAATCCACTTTTTATGATAGAATCATATAATATTACTAGCATTACAGAGGTGAAACACTATGGCATTTGACGGAGTTACTACTGCCGCCATGGCAGCAGAGTTAAATAAAAGAATAAACGGCGGCAGGCTATATAAAATTGCCCAGCCGGAAGCAGATGAGCTTCTCTTTACTATCAAGACCACTAATGGAAAGACCGAAAGGCTCTTAATTTCAGCCGGAGCTTCTCTTCCATTTATTTATTTCACAGAAACTAATAAGCCAAGTCCCATGACTGCGCCAAACTTCTGCATGCTGCTCCGTAAGCACCTGCAGAATGGCCGCATCACTGAGATCTCACAGCCGGGGCTTGAGCGTATCATAAGAATATATGTGGAGCATCTCGATGAAATGGGTGATCTTTGCCGCAAAGTTCTCGTAATAGAGATAATGGGCAAGCACTCAAACATCATATTCTGTGATGACAACGACAATATCATTGATTCTATCAAACACGTAGGTCTCACAGTCAGCTCAGTCCGCGAGGTACTTCCCGGAAGAAAATACTTTATCCCTGAAACTCAGGACAAGCTCGATCCTACATCAGATATTGATTTCGATTCATTCAAGGCAGCTGTTTCAAAGACAGCCCAGGAAAACATCAAAGCGATCTACAACACATTTACAGGTTTTTCACCAGTGATGGCTTCAGAGCTCTGCCACAGAGCCGAGATAGATGGTAACGCTTCTATCGCTGCCAATAGCGATGAAGATTACAAAAAACTCTATAATGAGTTCTGCCGCCTTATGAATGACATAAAGACCGGCAGTTTCTCACCAGAGATCATATATGAAGATGCTGTTCCGCGTGAGTTTGCCTCTGTAGAGTTAAGCCAGTATTCTGACCTTGAGATAGAAAAATATGAAACAATGTCAGAAGTGCTTGAAAACTACTATGCAAAAAAGAACAGTGTTACACGTATCCGTCAGCGCTCTGCCGACCTCAGGAAGATAGTTTCAACTATCCTTGAGCGTGATTATAAGAAACTTAATATACAGCGCAAGCAGCTTAGCGATACTGAGAAAAAAGATAAATTCAGAGTATATGGCGAGCTCTTAAACACTTATGGCTACAGTGCTCCAGAAGGTGCAAAGTCCATCACATGTGATAACTACTATACAAATGAGGAGATAACAATCCCTCTCGATCCTCAGCTTTCGGCAACAGATAATGCCAAAAAATATTTTGACCGTTACCAAAAGCTCAAGCGTACCGAAGAAGCTGTCTCTGTACAGATGAAGGAAACTGAGGATGATATCGCTCACCTTGAGTCCATACAGAATTCTCTCGATATCGCATCTGACGAGGCAGATCTCAAGCAGATACGTGACGAGCTTGCCGACAGCGGATACGTAAAAAAGCATGTTGGCAAGAAAAAGGGCGAACGCAAAATGACAAGTCATCCACTTCACTACGTTTCAAGTGACGGATTTGACCTCTATGTCGGCAAAAACAATTATCAGAATGATGAGCTCACTTTCAAGTTTGCAAACGGAAATGACTGGTGGTTCCACTCAAAGAAGTTCCCGGGATCACACGTCATCATGAAAACCGGTGGCGTTGAAAGTGATAAGATCCCGGACAGAGCCTTTAATGAAGCCGGTGCTCTTGCAGCCTACTATTCTAAAGGGCGTGGTCAGTCAAAAGTAGAGATTGACTATGTGCTTAAAAAAGAAGTCAAAAAGCCTGCAGGCAGTAAACCCGGCTTTGTGGTCTACTACACAAACTACTCAATGGCTATCGACTCTGACATAAGCACGCTTAAACTTGTAGAAGAATAAGTTTAAAATTTAGGGCATATCCACTCAAACGGATATGTCCTTTTATCTTATATAGTTAAATGCATTTTTTATCCACTGGATATTTTTGCCGGAAATGGCTATGACATCAAATCTGTATAGATGATCTTCTGAAAGGCTGTTTGCAGCCCTGAAATAATCTGAAACTCTGCTTATTTTTCGCTGCTTTTTGAAATTGACTGCCTGACAGGCAAGTCCATGCGCTTCACTTTTTCTGTATTTTACTTCACCAAAACATATAGTCCCACCATCAGTATATATAATATCTATCTCGCCATATCTTACTCTGTAATTCATCTCAACAATACGGCATCCATTTTTCTTAAGATAAGAGGCGGCAAGTCTCTCCTCCTCACCGCCCAGTTTTCTTGTGTTGTTTCTTTGCACTTATCTTTTCTGCTCCTTCCATTTTTGCCCGCAGCTTATCCATCCTGTCAACAAATACAAGAATTTCAGCTACAACCTCGTAGAGATCCGGAGGAATAAGCTCCCCTATCTCCAGTTTTGAAAGTGTCTCTGCAAGCTTGTCATCTACATGGACAGGTACGTCTGCTTCTTTAGCAGTCTCTATTATCTTTTCGGCGACTTTTCCTTTTCCGGATGCAAGCACTGTAGGCGCCGCATCCTTTGGATCATAAGCTATTGCGACCGCGGTCTTGGTCTTTTCTTTATCGTTCTTCGCCATACTGCTCTCCTGCGCTATGCACGCACATCAAACGAAGTCTTTTGGATAAGTTTTGCATTACTTCCCTGATTAAACATTATCTCAGGAACTGATTTAGGCTCTTTATTTAATGACACATCCGAATGCATGTGATATCCCCGTCTTTCAAGGTTTGAATCAAGCTCCGGCAGGTGAGCTGCAATAAAATCAAGAAGTTCTTCACTCTGCAGGATAAAATGTGTACTTATCTTGTCATAATCACGCATTGTCACATGTATATCAACCGGCCCCAGATGCTCCATATCAAGGTGAAGCAACGCTGTACAATTTCCATCTTTTTTTGCAAGCTTCTTTTTATTGGTATAGACATATAGATCCCCATGTGCCGCAGAATCATTAAGCTTAAGCGGAAGCTGTACATAAGTCATGACATTATTCATTCCATTCATGAAATCAATATTTGACTTTAAGCTTTGCATGCCTTCTGCTAATGGCGTATCACTCTTTCCCATGGATTTCAGCATTTCCAACGCATTGTCAGCCTGCTTCACTATTCTCTCATAGTATTCCTTAACTTTATCTGCATCAGCCACATTGGATGGCTCAAGCAAAAACTGTCTTGTAATTTCATTTCGTAAAAGAAAACTGTACGGCTCAGACTTGATCAGCTCATCAACAGCTGCTCTCATCGCTTCATTTTGAATATTTCCGGAATTTGCCTCTCTAATGACTGAACGTATCACATCCATCACCTGCTTGGTCGTCGTATCTCCAGAAGCGATCTTTTCTGTAACTTCTTCCGGAATCCCTGCATTTTTCAAGGCATCTGCGATTTTCTTTGTCCCTTCTGTCCCAAGCAGCTTGATCAAATCATCTGTAACCGCACCCGGGCGCAACATAGAACTGTCAGGCAACGGATTAGTAGCCTTGATGCCACCCTCGCTTTCAGAAATGATCGATTCTGCACTTTTTCCAAAAGAAGCTGCTCTAAACAACTGGTCTCCCTTTGGAGAAGCCTGCCTTTCGTCGGCTACAGCTCTATCTTTAGCACTATCAGTGTTTACATTTTTTCCTTCACCTGCTCCGGATTTTCCATCCGCAATAATATCCTTATCGGAATTCTCAAATGACATAGGCTCTTTTTCATCAGCATTCTGTCCAAGTCCGGTTCCGGCATCCTTGCCCCCAGAGCCCCCTTCAAGCATCTCTGGCTCCGGGGATATACGTGCTGAAGCATTTACATCCGGGATCACTTCTGCCTGCGGCATCACATTTGGAATTTCAGGTCTTGCACTTTCCTGAACTCCGAGCAAAGTCATCAATTGCGCAGAATTGCCATTAAGGGCCTGTCCGACAGCCGTTGAAGTATCTGTTGAAACTTCTCCTAAAAAAGTATTTATCACGTTTTGATTAGCCTCAGGCGATTCTCCAGCTATACTCACAAAACCTTCAGCCAAAGAGCCTGCACTTTCAGCTATCTGATACTGCCCTTCTTTGTATGCCTCAAACTGCATAACATTATCTTCAGTAAGCGGAATGCCGATCTCAGTCATCTGCACTATCGTAACCGGATCTGCAAGCGGATATGAAGCCGCCTTTTGAGACATAGCCTGAAGCGAGCCAATATCTATAGGAAGACCTCTTTCCATCATGGCGCCTACCATTTTTGCAGTTTCCGCCGTAATAGGAAGATTTGCTGCCGTCAACGCCTTCGCTACCGGAGAATTATTATCTAAATTTGCATAAAGTGGAATCAAAGTTATAGACGAACTGGATGCCCCCTTAACCTGAAAAGAAAGCATCTGCCCAATATTAACTGATAGATCTGAAGAAACCTGCGCTTTTATAGTCGCATTATTACCAAGCAGGAGAGTCAGAGCCCCATCATCTTCCAATTCTGTGATCTGGCCCGAAATAATATCTCCCGCCTTTACATAAACTACCTTATCCTGATCAACGAGCACATTGCGGGAAACCTCTGAAGCCTCAGAGATTACCTGCCTGCCACTCATATTTATCTGATTGTCTGCACTGTAGATACCCGAATTAGGATTAACCGAAATATTCATACTTCACCCAGTATCTTTCCTATAAATGTTCGTCTATGGATAGGTGTAGGTCCCAGTGTTTTAAGCGCAGCAATATGCTCTGCCGTACCGTAACCCTTATTTTTTGCAAATCCATATCCCGGATAGATACTGTCATACTCAACCATGAGTTTATCTCGAGTAACCTTGGCCACAATACTTGCAGCCGCTATCGAAGCACTCTTTGCGTCACCCTTAATTATCGGAATCTGCTTTATATCTACCGCGGGGATGGTAACTGCATCATTCAATAATATATCGGGTTTTATTCCCAAATTCTTTATAGCTTCTCGCATTGCAGAATATGTTGCCTGCAAAATATTTATCTCGTCAATGAGCTCAACCTCTGATCTTCCGAGCGCATATGCAACACATTTTTCTTTAATTTCCTCTGCAATTATCTCTCTTTTTTTCTCCGAGAGTTTCTTTGAATCATTAATATATAAAATATCACAATCTTTAGGAAGTATCACTGCTCCTGCGACGACAGGACCTGCCAGCGGACCTCGTCCAACTTCATCGATACCGCATATAAGCAAATCTTCTCCGCATTCTCTCTCGTACGCAAACATCTGATACATTCTCTGCTTCTCAGCTTCGAGTTTTTCAGCCTTCCTGCGCTCGCGTGCTTCTTTTAATGTCTCTGCCATTATTTTACCGTTCCAAAATCGTCAAGCGGCAATATCCTCAGAACCGCTTTTCCAACAATGTCTTTCTCTTTTATGTTTCCGACAGCCTCCGTGCGGGAATCCATGCTGTCATTACGGTTGTCGCCAAGAACAAAGTACTCATCTTTTCCAAGTATCATTGTCTCTGAAGCGATACCACCGTCCATTATCATTTCTTTGCCATAGCTTTCATTGAGTTTATTTCCATTGATATAAACAGCGCCATCCTTTATCTGTATCGTCTCGCCCGGAAGTCCGATGATACGTTTGATGTAGTAGACACCTTCTTCATACCTAAATGGAAAAACAACAATATCAAACCTATGATATCCGCTTGTCCTACCTGTAAACTCCTCCACAATGAGATTATCCCCATTATGAAGCGAATTCTCCATAGAATCCCCATCAACAATAGTTCTCTGAAAGCCATAATTCTTTACAGCCCATGTAAGAAGTAATACAAGTAATAAATAAACACTAACCTTTATAACTTTTTTCACCCCAAAAGCCCCCTAAAAACTTTAAAATTGTGGATTTTCTAAGGTAATCCTTCCTAATTTTCCACTTCTGAAATCATCAATGAGAAATCTCACAGCCTTATCAAGATCTGCAACTCCCCCGCTCTTAAGTGCATTTCTTCTTTTAGCTACTGCCATCAAAGACTCCTCGAGCCCCATCTCCTCCGTAATATCATACTTCTCAAAAAGAATATCCGGATGCTTTTGCTTCATCATATCAAGGAACTCACGGCACATCTCATCGATATTCAGTATCTCATCATTCATTGAGCCGATCATTGCCAGTGAAAAACCGGCCTGACGGTCATCGATCTTAGGCCACAAAATACCCGGTGTATCTAAGAGCTCAAGCTGCTTGGAAAGCCTTATCCACTGCTTACCCTTTGTAACTCCCGGCTTGTTGCCTGTCTTAGCAACCGCTCTTTTTGCATAGGAATTGATAAAGGTAGATTTTCCAACGTTTGGAATACCTACAACCATCGCCCTCATAGGACGGTTAAGTATTCCCTTTTTACGATTTCTCTCTATCTTTTCCTGGCATGCTGTCTGAACTGCTGCATTTATCTGCTTCATGCCCTCGCCGCGCTGTGCGTTGAGTATTACGGCAGTGATGCCCTGACTTTTAAAATACTCTTTCCACTCGTCATTTGATCTCGCATCAGCAAGGTCAGATTTGTTTAACAGAACAAGTCGCGCCTTTCCCGCTCCAAGCTTATCTATATCAGGATTTCTGGTAGCCAATGGGCAACGGGCATCCAAAAGCTCTATAAGAAGATCTACAAGCTTGATATCTTCCTCCATAGCTCTTCTTGCCTTTGTCATATGTCCCGGATACCAGTTGTAAGTTACATTTGCCATTTTTACCTCAATTTATTTAATCTTTCCTATTCCTTCTTCACCCATCGCCATATGAAGCCATGCTTTGCCTATTATATGACCTCGCATCACCTTTCCAAGATTGGCACTTCGTGAATCTTCAGAATTATTTACATTATCTCCCATAACAAAAAACTCATCATCGCCCAGCACTACCTCGCTGTCAGCAATTCCCGCTTCAGCGATCTTATCTTCAAACATGTCTTCCTGAACTTCTCCATTTACGACCAACTGACCATCTTCTATGACGATCCTGTCGCCAGGCACACCAACTACCCTTTTAATTGAATAATGAGCATTTTCATTACCATTTGGCTTAAATACAACAACATCGCCTCTTGACGGCGCTACAAAGCTGTAAACAAGCCTGTTCATATATATTATCTGACCATTATGAAGGCTTTCTTCCATAGAACTACCTATAACAGTCGTTTTCATTCCTAATGTATACACAAAGAAAAAAGCTAAAACAACCGCCAGCACAACTACAAATATCCACGATATAGCCTCAGTTATATGCTCCTGAGACATCTTCTTTTTTCTCTGATAGAATGAAAGTCCATTCCGTCTTCTTCGCATCGTACCAGCCTCCTATTGTATTTTACATCAAAAAAACAGATAAATCAAAAACATAAACAAATACAATATACAAAGAAGGCAGGAGCAACTGCCCCTGCCTTCATAAGCCTTCCGGAAATTACTTCTGGATCTCCTTAAGCTTAGCCTTTTTACCTGTAAGCTTTCTAAGATAGAACAGCTTAGCTCTTCTAGCCTTACCTGAACGAACTACCTCAACACCTTCTACGTTAGGTGAGTGTACAGGGAAAGTCTTCTCAACGCCTACGCCGTTTGAGTTCTTTCTTACAGTGAAAGTTGCTCTGTTGCTTCCACCCTGAACCTTGATGATAACACCCTCGAAGATCTGGATACGAGACTTGTCACCCTCAGTGATTCTGTTTGATACACGTACTGTATCACCGACTCTGAGCTCAGGCATCTCCTTCTTAAGCTCTGCTGCTTCGATTTCTCTGATAATTGCTTCGTTGTTCATTTTGAACCTCCATAATATCTGTACGGTTATATCGCTTTGTAACCCATAATGACTCTACGATAATACCGTTATTTGACGTTCTTAATGCCTTATGCGGCAACAGAGGACCATCTCCTAAAGACCCGCCTATTCGAGTCTCACAAAGAAAAATTTTATCATATCAAGAATTATATTTCAAGACATTTTTTTACTCAATAGAAAATTTGACTCTTTGTTCCCAAAAATACACATAAAAGCTTTAATATATACCGCGCTCAGCGAGCCAGTCTCTATACAGGTCGCTCCTGCGCTCTCTTGTACGTTTTATAGACTCTTTCATGCGCCACTTATCTATCTTTTTATGGTCACCGGAAAGAAGTATAGGTGGAACTTTCTTTCCATTCCACTCTGAAGGTCTTGTATACTGAGGATATTCAAGAAGTCCATTATTAAAAGACTCTGTCTCTGCAGACTCCTTATTATTAAGAACTCCCGGTACAAGACGCGAAACTGCATCCATCATGACCAAAGACGGAAGCTCACCACCTGTAAGAACGTAGTCACCTATAGAAAGATTATCTGTGACTATCTCCTCAAGCACACGCTCGTCTATGCCTTCATAATGTCCGCACAAAAATATTACATCATCAGCTGTTGCAAGATCAGCTGCAATTTTTTCATCAAACACACTTCCCTGAGGAGTCGTATATACCACCCTGGGAGGCTTATCAGGAGATGAAAGCCTTTCCAATGCTGCGTGATATGCCTGCCATACAGGCTCGCACTGCATAAGCATGCCAGCTCCTCCGCCATATGTGTAGTCATCTACTGAGCCATAACTGTTCTGTGAAAACTCTTTTAAATTGACAGTGTCTAATCCTACAATCCCGTTTCCAACAGCCCTGCCTATGATACTTGTATTCATAGCTGACTCGATCATATCCGGAAATAAAGTAATAACATGAAAATGCATCAGAGCATTCCTCCAAGCAAATGTACTCTCATGGTGCCTTCTTCGATATCAACATCAAGTATGCACTGCTTGATAGCTGGTATAAGCACTTCCTTGCCATCCTCCATCTTGACAACATACACATCATTTGCCCCTGTGTGCATTATCTTGTCAAGGATACCAAGAACCCTATCCTCGTCTGTATAAACAGTCATACCAATGAGATCTACTTCAAAATACTGGTCTTCTCCAAGGTCGGCTGCCTCCTCCTTGAACACGCGGATCTCGGCACCTCTGTACATCGTCACATCATTGATGTCATCGATTCCCTTGAACTTGACAATGACCATGTTCTTGAAAAACTTTACTCTCTCTATTTCCTGCTCTATTTTCTTACGTCCGGTATCTAAAATTACTTTCGTAAAATCAGAAAAGCGGTCAGGGTCATCCAGTAATGGATAAACCTTGACCTCTCCTCTTAATCCATGTGTCGAAGTAATCTTACCTACCGTGATACGCTCATCACTGTATAATTTCGACATTGACCCTCTTATTTTCTTTCGATGATGCTGCCTTTACAACTGAGCGGATAGCCTTAGCGATCCTGCCCTGTTTTCCGATGACTTTACCCATGTCGCCGGGAGCAACACGCAACTCAACGTTAATTGTGCTATCATCCTCTGTCTCTGTAACGACCACTTCAGAAGGGCTGTCAACAAGAGCTTTGGCAATGACTTCCACTAGTTCTTTCATCGGTACCTCCCTTTCCTATGTTTAGACGGTGGTTACCTCTTAATTACTTCTGAAGAATACCAGCGTTCTTGAAGAGTCTTGTAACAGTCTCTGTTGGCTGAGCGCCGTTCTTGAGCCACTTCTTAGCGAGCTCTTCGTCGATCTTTACTGCTGCTGGCTCCTGAAGTGGATCGTATGTTCCGATGTTCTCGATAGCGTTAGGTGTTCTGCATGATGCAGCTGCATCTGTAACAACTATTCTGTAGAATGGAGCCTTCTTCTTACCGATTCTCTTAAGTCTGATCTTTACCATTTCTTAAATCTCCTTAGCTAATATAAAACTTGATCAATTTACAAACGAACATATTTCGTTATCTATATTTCAACTGCATCTATACTGCAGAATGAAACCCATTATCTCATGCCCTTCATTAAATTCTTAAGAGCATTCATTCCGCCAAAGCCATGCTTGTTTTTCATCATGCCCGGAAGCTTTTTCATCATCTTCTGCATCTCATTAAACTCTTTAACGAGTCGGTTTACATACATGATGTCAACGCCTGCACCTTTGGCAATTCTGTGCTTACGACGCGGATTGAGGATTGCAGGATTTGCTCTTTCCTCTTTTGTCATGGATCGAATGATCGCCTCATTTCTTCTGAGGACACCTTCATTAACCATAGAACTTATATCCTTGCCGCCTGTAAGTCCTGGGAGCATGCTCATAATAGAGCTGAGACCACCCATTTTCTTCATCTGCTCCATGCTGGTAAGATAATCATCGAAGTCAAACTTGCCCTTCTTCATCTTTTCCTGCATGTCCTGAGCTTTTTCTATATCAACAGTCTCAGTTGCCTTCTCGATAAGAGAAAGAACGTCGCCCATTCCAAGTATCCTTGATGCCATACGGCTAGGATAAAACTGCTCCATGTCTGTGAGCTTCTCACCCATACCCACAAAGAGTATCGGCTTACCTGTAACAGCTCTGATAGAGAGAGCAGCACCGCCTCGTGCATCAGAATCCATCTTACTGAGTACTACGCCATCAATGCCGACTTTTTCATCGAAGCCCTTTGCAACATCAACTGCCGCCTGACCGGTACTTCCATCGACAACAAGCAGAGTATTTAGTATCTCAACATTTTCACGGATTCTTACGAGCTCATCCATCAGCTCTTCATCGATCTGCTGACGACCTGCGGTATCAAAGATAACTACTGTATGACCCTTTTTCTCAGCATAAGCGATTGCTTCTTTTGCTATGACTACAGGGTCCTTGCAATCTTCCATTTTGAAAACTTCAGTCCCTACCTTTGCTCCGTTGACTTCGAGCTGTTTAACCGCTGCCGGACGATAAACGTCACAGGCAACAAGCAGGCTCTTTTTGCCCTTTTTCTTAAGGAGAGCTGCAAGCTTTGCAGTAGTAGTTGTCTTACCTGCACCGTTAAGACCACACATCATTATAGTAGTGATGCTTTTGCCCGGTGCAAAATTCAACTCAGTGGTATCCGAACCCATGAGGGAGATCATTTCCTCATTAACAATCTTGATGACTGTCTGGGCTGGATTAAGACCATCAAGAACATCGGCTCCTACTGCCTTCTCCTGAATAGCTGAAGTGAACTGCTTTACTACCTTGAAGTTAACATCTGCTTCAAGAAGAGCCATCTTGACTTCTTTTAATGATTTTTTAACATCATCTTCTGTAAGTCTGCCCTTTGATCGCAGATTCTTAAATACATTCTGAAGTTTTTCTGTAAGGCTTTCAAATGCCATCTATAAATCACCTAATATTTCCCCGGCAAGCTTCTCGATCTTCGCTGCCTCCGGTGCCTCTATGACACCAGCAAGGACATTGATCTCACTTACTACGGATTTGATATTTTCAAATTTTGCTACGAGATGCATCTTATCCTCATAATCAGATAATGCCTTTCTGCATCTCCTTACCATAGTAGACACTGCCTGACGGCTGATACCATACTGTGATGAGATCTCAGCAAGCGAAAGGTCCTCCATGGTGTAGGCTTCGAATATCTGTCTCTGATGATCACTCAGGAGCTCTCCATAAAAGTCAAAGAGAAGCGCCGTCTTTGCCAAATCTTCCATGTGCCCTCCTATATGTCTACTACAAACTACATCATACTACCACATAAAAACAGAGGTGTCAACACCAAATGTTAACACCTCTTAAAAATACTTATATAATCCTTCAGCGGCTCTGTAGATAATCAAAGCACAGGTCTTACTACCCTTGGGCGAAGTCCGTTCTTATCAAGAACTTTGATTATCTCATTCTTATGGTCTGTTCCAAATGCTTCAAGTGTGATCCTGAGCTCAACCGCCTCAGTTCTGTTTGTTGTAACGAACTGATTGTGCTCAAGCTTGATAACATTACCATTCTGACGGGCGATAAGACCTGCCACTCTCTCAAGCTCACCCGGCTTATCCGGAAGAAGGACTGATACAGTGAAGATCCTGTCACGCTGGATAAGTCCGTTCTGCACTACAGATGACATTGTGATGACATCCATATTTCCACCTGAGAGGATCGATACTACCTTCTTGCCCTTGCAGTCAAGCTGCTTAAGAGCTGCAACTGTAAGGAGACCGGAATTCTCAACTACCATCTTGTGATTTTCGACCATATCAAGGAAAGCAGCTACGAGATCTGCATCCGGAACTGTGATGACATCGTCAAGATTCTTCTGAAGATAAGGGAATATCTTTGTTCCCGGAGTCTTAACTGCTGTACCATCGGCAATAGTTGAAGCTGTCTTAAGAGTTGTAACCTTACCATTCTTAAGTGAAGCTGTAAGACATGCAGCACCCTCAGGCTCAACACCGATCACCTTTGTGTCAGGATGAAGAAGCTTTGTAAGTGTGGATACACCTGTTGCAAGTCCGCCTCCTCCGATCGGTACGAGGATATAGTCAACTGTCGGAAGCTCTTTAAAGATCTCCATTGCTATAGATCCCTGACCTGTTGCAACACCCGGATCATCAAAAGGATGAACAAATGTGAGACCTTCTTCCTTTGCAAGGCGAAGTGCTTCCTCTGCTGCATCATCATATACGTCGCCATGGAGCACTACTTCTGCTCCAAGCGCCTTTGTACGATTAACCTTAATGAGCGGTGTAGTTGTAGGCATTACAATGACTGCCCTGCAGCCATATACTTTTGCCGCATACGCAACACCCTGCGCGTGGTTGCCCGCTGATGCCGTGATAACGCCCTTAGCACGCTCTTCATCTGTAAGCTTGCTGATCCTGTAATATGCGCCACGGATCTTATAAGCACCTGTACGCTGCAGGTTTTCTGGCTTCAAGTACACATTGTTTCCGCACTGCTGTGAAAAATAATCGCTCTGTATGAGCTTGGTCTCGAGTGTGACCTCCCTCACTTTTTCAGAAGCTTCTTCAAATGCCGGCAATGTCAAAAAATATTCGCTCATTTAGGTATCCTTCTTTCTCAGTAAAAATTATTATAAGTTTATCACTCTGAAGCTTCACTGTCAAAAAGTAATGTTTATTTTTCCAAACAGCTTATGCAAAAAGTGAATCTACAAATTTATCCGGATCGAATTTTTCAAGATCTGTAAGCTTCTCACCAAGTCCAATGTACTTAACCGGGATACCAAGTTCATTCTGGATTGAAACAGCTATTCCGCCCTTTGCACTTCCGTCAAGCTTAGTGAGCACAAGTCCTGTCACATTTGTAACTTCAAGGAATTCCTTTGCCTGGCTGAGCGCATTCTGGCCGGTAGTACCGTCAACAACTACCAGGGTCTCTTTCTTCGCCTCGGAATATCCTGTCTCAATGATCGTATTTATTTTTTTGAGCTCGTTCATAAGGTTCTTTTTGTTATGGAGTCTTCCTGCGGTATCGCAGATAAGCATATCCACTCCTCTTGCCTTTGAAGCCTGGATAGAATCATATATAACAGAGCCCGGATCACCGCCCTCTACTCCGTTAATGATATCAACTCCGGCTCTCTCAGCCCAGATATCAAGCTGCTCGATCGCTGCCGCTCTAAATGTATCAGCAGCTGAAAGAAGGACCTTCTTGCCCTCAGCTTTGTAGATTGCCGCAAGCTTTCCGACTGTAGTGGTCTTGCCCACACCGTTTACACCCACCACGAGCACAACCGATTTTCCATTTTCAAAATCGTACATATCATCAGACCTTACAGATCTGAGCATTTCCTTCATGCTATCCTTTAAGAGCTCTCTGCACTCTGAAGGATCGCCTATCTTGCGCTCCTTGACCTTTTTTCTCAGATCCTCAAGAAGTCTCTCAGTAGTAGCTATACCAAGATCTCCCATGACAAGAGTTTCCTCAAGCTCCTCGTAGAAATCCTCGTCTATTTCTGTATAGCCCTTGAAAAAACTGGCTAATTTAGAAAAAAATCCCATATATTTACCTCTTATTTCGTATATGCTTCATCAGAAAGGTCGACATTTACCTGTGTCGAAACTCCCTTTTCCTGCATTGTGATACCGTATAATCTGTCAGCTTTAACCATAGTACCACGTCTGTGCGTAATAACTATGAACTGTGTATGCTCTGTAAGCTTTGAAAGATATGAAGCGAAACGGTCAACGTTTGCCTCATCAAGCGCCGCCTCGATCTCGTCGAGCAGACAGAACGGAGATGGCTTAAGGTTCTGTATCGCAAAGAGCAGCGCTATAGCCGAAAGAGCCTTCTCTCCACCGGATAGCTGCATCATGTTCTGAAGCTTCTTTCCCGGCGGCTGCGCTATTATCTTAATATCTGTTTCCAAAAGATTATCACTGTTTACAAGCTCAAGAGTGCCCTTTCCTCCGCCAAACAGCTCCTTAAACACAATATCATACTGCTTACCAATCTCAGAAAACTTCTCAGAAAACTGCTTCTTCATATTTTCATCAAGCTCTGCGATGACCTTCTCAAGATCCTCAGCCGCCTGCACCAGATCATTTCTCTGATTGTCCATAAATGTGTATCTCTCCATGAGATTTTTGTAATCTTCAATGGCATTTACATTTACAGAACCAAGTGATCTGATCGCATTTTTAAGAGAAACAATAGTCTTTTTCATCCCGGCAAGATCAGTTTTCTCTTCATTTCTCAAAGCTTCAGCATCAGATGGCGTCATGGCATATTCATCCCACATGTAGCTTGTCAGGCTTTCTGTGTTAAGCTCAAACTTTTCCTTTGCAGAAGTGAGACGATATATTTCCTTCTCTATACTTCCCTTACGCTCTGCAAGTCCTTCGCGTGAAGTAAAGATTTCATTCTGCTGCTTTGCAAAGTCCTCTTTTTGCTGTATGAGCTCTTCAAGTTCTTTGCTCCTGCCATCGCTCTCGGCCCCATCATTATTGAGCTGGTCTGTAAGTCTTTCGATAGCCTTGCGCTTCTCCTCAGCTTCTGAAGCATTTTCAGCCATATTGCGCTTATTCACTTCGAGATCCTTTTCACATCTTCTGATAGATGTAAGGATTCTCTCAAGCTCCTGCTCAGCGTAATTCTGCTCCTGTATGAGTGAAGCATTTGCCTTGTCAGCCTCATTTATCTTTTCTCTAAGTCCGTCAGCGATCGCTGTCTTTTCAACACTTTCAGCAGTAAGACGCTGTACAGTCTCTGTGATCTCTACTTCAAGTCTTTCCGACTCTGCAAGCTCTGCTTCTACCCGAGCCTTTGACTCTTTGATCTCAGTGATCTGCTTCTCTATCTCAGCGTTTTCACGCTCAATACCGCCCGCGCCTTCTTCGCGCTCTTTTTTCCTGTCCTCAAGTCCTTTAAGCTTGAGCGCACAGGTATTTCTAACGATCTCTGCATCCTGGATCGACTTTCTGAGCTCCTCTAAAGCCATCCTGTCTTCCCTTTGCGTATCGCGCATTTCCTCAACACTGCTAAGCACAGCGTCGATTCTCTTAAGGATTTCTTTTCCTTCTTTTGTGAGTGCTTCGATCTCGCGCTGTCTTCCCAAAAGACCTGCATTGTTAGACCTGTAGGCACCACCCGAAATAGAACCTCCCGGATTGAGCACTTCTCCACCGACCGTCACTATCCTCATCTTGTAGCGATACTTCTTTGCGATAACAAGTGCGTTGTCCATATTGTCAACCACAAGTATCGCACCGAGAAGATTGGATGCAACTATCTCATACTGCTTCTCAACATGTACAAGGGTATTCGCAGCACCGATCACTCCATTTTCACCGAGAGCCTCCGGTATAAGTATACTTCTTGGCTGAAGTGATGTAAGAGGAAGGAATGTCGCCCTTCCCGCTCTCTCCTGCTTCAAAACCTGAATAATGCGCTTTGCTGTACCATCGTCTTTAGTGACGATATTCTGCATGGCACCGCCGAGTGCTGTCTCTATCGCAACCTCGTACTTTGCATCAACAGTGAAAAGATCTGCAACTACTCCGCATATACCCTTCTCCTTTGAACGCATCTCCATGGCTTTCTTGATAGCGCCGCCATATCCCTCGTAACGCTCAGCCATGTTCTTCATAGACTCAAGTCTTGATTTCTTCTCGTGATAGCTTATATCAAGATTATGCCTCTCACGATTACACTCTTCAAGCTTCTGATTTATTTCTTCAAGCCTTGCAGTAGTAGCTTCTTTCTGTTCTTCAAGAGCTCCAACCTTTGCATTGGCCTCATCAAGTGCCGCTGCAGCATCCCTTATCTGATGATCAAGTGTTTCCTCATCAGTCTTCGAACGCAAAAACCTTGCATTGAGCTCACTTTTTCGTATCTCAGCCTGCTCAAGCATGGTATCGTAACGTCCGATATTTGTCTTAATTGTCGAACGGGAATTAAGTGTATCAATGATCCTTGCCTTTTCAGAATCACTTTTGGCATTAAGTTCACTGATCTCTCTATCCATCTCTATGAGCTTTTCCCTGTCCTCATCAAGTCCTGCACTTCCAAGCTTCACTTTCTCATCAGCTGAAGCCTTCCTTTCCCTTACAGCTTCAAGCTCTGACTCGTATCCTGCCTTGTCAGTCTCTATCGACTTTATACGATCAGCAAAATGCTCATCCGTTACTTTAATTGTATTTATCTGCTCTCGAAGTACGTTGATCTGACCTTCGATCTGACCTCTGAAAACTGTGGCATTAGCGATTTCTTCTCGCTTCTCCTCAATTTTCTTTTCCATGTCTTCGATATCCTGAGCGATCTTTTCATAGCCTATACGGCTTTCCTCATACTGCTTTGTGATCTCATTTAAGTCATTTTCAGCAACTTCCTGCTTCTTGACAGTATCAGAGATCTGCTCATTAAGTCTGTCTGTCTCAAGAAGGAAAACATTGATATCAAGCTCTTTAAGCTCCTCTTTCTTGGAAAGATATACCTTAGCTTTCTCAGACTGTTCCTCTAATGGCTCAACCTGCTTCTCAAGCTCTGATATGATATCATTTACTCGCACGAGATTATTCTGCTCATCTGCAAGCTTTTTTAAAGCAGAATTTTTTCTTCTCTTAAACTTAACGATACCGGCTGCTTCATCAAAAAGCTCACGTCTTTCATCAGCTTTGCCCGAAAGAATCTTATCGATCTGACCCTGTCCGATGATCGAGTAGCCCTCCTGACCGATACCTGTATCTGCAAACAACTCCTCTATATCACGCAGCCTGCAGGTATTGCCATTTATCAGATATTCACTCTCTCCCGAGCGGTAAACACGTCTCGCAACAGTAACTTCGTCATACTCTATCTGCAGGGCATGATCTGCATTATCAAGACATATTGCCACATAAGCGTAGCCCATAGGCTTTCTGGTCTCGGTACCCGAAAAAATGACATCCTGCATGGATGAGCCTCTGAGCTCTTTAGCACTCTGCTCACCAAGTACCCATCTTACAGCATCCGCTACATTACTTTTGCCGGAGCCATTAGGTCCTACTATACCCGTTATTCCACCCTTGAAATTAAAGTCCAGCTTATTTGCAAAGGACTTAAACCCCTGAATCTCAATACTTTTTAAATACATTACTTTTCCCGCTCACCATTCAATATGACAAGTGCTTCATATGCTGCTCTCTGCTCTGCAGCCTTCTTTGAGCTGCCCATGCCCTTAGATATTTCTTTTCCATTTATCCATGCAGCAACAGCAAATCTCCTATTGTGCTCAGGACCGGTTTCTTCTACGAGCTTATACTCAAGTGTAACAGAACGCTTCTGGACATAGTTCTGCAAGTTTGACTTAGCATCATAAAAGAGTCTCTTTTTCTCCATATCAGTGATGACGAATCTGTTTATAAAGCCTGCTGCCTTGGCAAAGCCGTCATCACCAGCATCGAGATATATCGCTCCAATAAGCGCTTCAAAAATATCAGATACTATAGAATCGTGATATCTTGAGCCTTGCGCATCTTCACCTTTTCCAAGAAGAATGAAATCTGAAAGGTGTATCTCCTGTGCACAGAAAGCAAGCGTCGGCTCACATACAAGTGCTGCTCTGAGCTGCGTCATATCTCCCTCGTGCATTTCCTTTTTATTTTTGTATAAAAAATCGCTTACTGAAAGCTCTAAAACTGCATCGCCCAAAAACTCAAGCCTCTGATAATCAGGGTACTTATTTACTGTAAGCTCATTAACATAAGAGCTGTGTGACAATGCTGACTTAAGCAGCGATTTATCCTTAAACTCATAGCCTATTCTTTCCTCAAGCTGTGATACCGGATATTTGTTATTCATCAATTTCCTCCAAATATATGTTAAAAAGGACTCCTTTATACAAAGGAGCCCATCTTATTTATCGTTTAGGATATTACTTCTCTGAAGCGTTCTTGATCTGAGCTACAGCATCAGCAACTGTAACGATCTTCTCAGCTGCGTCTGTATCGATAACGATATCAAACTCCTGCTCGATACCCATGATGATCTGGAAAACATCAAGAGAATCAGCGCCAAGATCATCAGTGAAAGTTGTCTCCATTGTGATCTCATCCTTATCAACATTCAATACTTCTGCAATAATGTCTTTTAACTTTTCAAATTCCATTTTTGTGATCCTTTCTTATTAGAAAACTTTAATTTTATGAGCCTTTTCAGGCATCCTTCAGGCAGACCCTGTCCTGTATCTTTTCATTGATCTTATTTTCTTTGAATGCGATACACTGCACTATGGAGTTTGTTATCTCCTTGTGCTTGGAACTGCCGTGGGTTTTGACTACAAGGCCATTCAGCCCGAGCAATGGCGCTCCGCCATACTCACTTACATCAAACTTCTTAAGTACACCTTTCAAAGAAGGCTTTATAAGAAGTCCACCTATCTTACCACGAAGTGAGGACATAAGTCCAGCTTTAATTTCCTTTATCATGGTAAGACCAACGCCCTCATACATCTTAAGGGCTATATTGCCAGCAAATGCTTCGCATACAACAACGTCTGCCGCACCAGTCGGAAGGTCTCTTGCTTCGATACTTCCGATAAAATTGATATCCGGACAATTCTTAAGAAGCGGATATGTCTCTTTAACAAGAGCATTTCCTTTTTCTTCTTCTGCACCGATATTGAGTATTGCAACTCTCGGACTCTTTATATCCATGATATTTTCCATGTATACCGAGCCCATCTTTGCAAACTGCAATAAATGGTCAGGTCGTGCATCAACATTTGCTCCACAATCTATAAGTATTGACGCTCCCTTTGTTGTCGGGAAAAGCGGGGCAAGCGGAGGTCTCTCCACACCCTTTATGCGCCCTACGATAAACTGGCCGCCTACTAAAATAGCCCCTGAGCTTCCTGCCGAAACGAATGCGTCGCATGTCCCGTCATGTACAAGCTTCATGCCTACCACTATCGAAGAATCTTTTTTCTTTCTGATAGCCATCACAGGCGGCTCACCTGTTTCTATGATCTCTGTCGCTGCTACAGGTACTATCCTTTCTTTAGGATACGAATACTTAGCAAGCTCTGTATTTAATGCTTCCTCAGTCCCTACCAGATAAACTATAATATTATCTCTGAGGTTGACTGCATCAACTGCACCCTTGACTGTTTCAACAGGAGCATTATCTCCTCCCATGGCGTCAAGTGCAACCTTAACGACTTCTGCCATAATAACTCCCATATCTTTTACTTTGGTCATTGCGCAACCGCAACGCAATATTACTATACAAGAGTGATATATAAAAATCAAGTCTAAAATATAGATAGTTTCTAGTTTTTTGTTTATTACACAACACGAAGTTCATTATACATTTTTATTTTTAATTTTAAAAGAAAAGAACGCACTATTCATTGCTGAACAGTGCGTATCTATTCGATGATTATCAACCTCATTATGCCTGAGCGATGATCTCCTTCTTATTATAAGAGCCACAGCTCTTGCAAACTCTGTGAGGGAACATCAACTCGCCACACTTAGGGCACTTTACAAGATTAAGAGAAGCCATTTTCCAATTAGCTCTTCTCTGATCTCTATGTCCCTTAGAGGATTTGTTCTTTGGACAGATAGACATCTATTTACACCTCCTAACAAACATCAGTTATTACTGCAATCAGTCTTCACTGCAATTAATCATACCTTGCAATTATACACACACACATCTACTTTGTCAACACCAAAAATTGACACCATCATTAACCTTTAATCTTCTGTAGCCGGCAGCAGATAGTAGCGTGTACAGCCGCATCTGGACTTATAGACCTTCTGCCACAGCTTCCATATATAATTATTTGAAATGTATTTTCTTCTGATCTTTGAAGTATCCGCTATCGCTGAAACTTCTATATACAATTCATGTGCCATCTCCGACTCAAATCTAATGTTACTCATCAGCTTAACCAACCTCTTAATTCAGTAATGAATAACATCATAAACGAATTTTTTTCTATTTTCAATAGCTATTGATATATGTTATTTTATTAACAGAAACGAGGTAGATAAAACATGAAAACTCTCGGAATCATTGCTGAATTTAACCCTTTTCATTCAGGGCACAGATATTTGATAGAGACAGCTATGCAGAAATGTGGAGCTGACAGATGTATAGTTGTTATGAGCGGGGATTTTGTGCAGCGCGGTGCTCCTGCCATAATAGACTGCCATACCCGCGCTGAAATGGCACTCTCAGGCGGTGCGTCTGCAGTTTTGTCATTAAATCCTTATGTATCTACCGGAAGTGCCGCATATTTTGCAGATGGAGCAGTGCAGCTTCTTGATAATCTTGGATGCGTGGACTATCTTGCATTTGGCAGTGAAAGTGGAGATATTGAAGGGCTGGATGCTATTGCAAGTATACTGATAAATGAACCGGAAGAATACAAAATCGAACTTAACGATGGACTTTCTCAAGGTCTGTCTTTTCCTGTCGCAAGGCAGAAAGCTCTTGAAAAACTCTGTGACGCTGATGCAATAGGCAGCCCAAACAACATACTTGCAATAGAGTATCTATCTGCACTTAAAAGGCATAATAGCCGCGTAGTTCCTATCACTATCACTCGCAAAGGCAGTGCTTACCATGATGATACTATAGATACAGACTTCGCCTCAGCCAGTGCCTTGCGTGTAGAATTACTTAAAAATAATAAAAATCTATCTAAATATTTGAGTGATAACTCTCTTTCAATCCTCAGCTCTGCTGCACTGCTTGACAGCAATGACTTTTCGCGAGAGCTCATATATGCCTTAAGGATGAATCTTGAAATTCTTGATGAATTTTATGATATGCCAGCAGAGCTTGCAGACCGTATAAAGAACAATATTGATAACTTCAAAAACTTTGATGATTTTTGTGCTTTATTAAAAACCAAAGACCGTACCTATACTTCCATAAGCCGGGCACTGATACACATACTATTAAATTTAAAAAATACAGAAACAGAAATGTCTGATACTGTAAAGCCTCACTATGCCCGCATACTTGGATTTAACAGCGCCCACTCAGATATCTTAGGCAAAATAAAGAGCAATACCAATATCCCTCTCATCATAAATGCTGCTGAGGCATCAAAAATGCTAAACCAAAAAGCACTGCGCTCCTTCAATGAAGAAATACGCAGTGCCCATATTTATCAAAGTGTTGCTGCCCTTAGATCAGGTCAGCCATTCAAAAATGAATATCGAAGAAAGATCGTAAAGATCTGACTCAATAATTAATTCTTAAATGAATGTATCGGTGCCGGTATACGTCCTTTTCTGTTTATGAAATTAGAACAGTCAAATGGATTTACCGGCATTATCGGTGCATGTCCCAAAAGTCCACCAAACTCTACTGTCTCTCCAACTCCCTTTCCTACAACAGGGATAACTCTTACAGCAGTCGTCTTCTGGTTTACCATTCCAAGAGCCATCTCGTCAGCGATCATTCCGGAAATTGTGGTAGCCTTTGTATCTCCCGGTATAGCGATCATATCAAGACCTACAGAACATACGCATGTCATGGCCTCGAGCTTTTCTATGGTAAGTGCTCCTGCTTCTACTGCATTTATCATACCCTGATCCTCACTGACAGGAATAAATGCACCTGAAAGTCCCCCTACATAGCTTGACGCCATTACTCCGCCCTTCTTAACCTGATCATTAAGAAGTGCAAGTGCAGCTGTAGTACCCGGAGCTCCGGCATATTCAAGGCCGATCTCCTCTAAGATATCAGCAACAGAGTCACCAATAGCAGGTGTAGGAGCAAGTGAAAGATCTATGATGCCAAATGGAACACCAAGTCTCTTTGAAGCTTCTCTTGCCACAAGCTGTCCCACTCTTGTAACCTTGAATGCTGTCTTTTTGATAGTCTCACAGAGAACCTCAAAGCTCTCTCCTCTGACCTTCTCAAGCGCGATCTTTACAACGCCAGGGCCGCTTACGCCAACATTGATCACAGCATCACCCTCAGTCACGCCATGGAAAGCACCTGCCATGAACGGGTTGTCATCCGGTGCATTACAAAATACAACAAGCTTTGCACATCCAAGAGAATCGCTATCCTTAGTAAGCTCTGCGGTATCCTTGATAACCTCACCCATAAGACGTACAGCATCCATATCGATACCGGTCTTTGTAGAGCCGAGATTAACGCTTGAGCATACCATTTCTGTATTTGCCAAAGCCTCAGGAATAGAGCGAATAAGCAGCTCATCAGCCTTTGTCATGCTTTTTGAAACAAGTGCAGAATATCCTCCGATGAAATTGACACCCATCTTCTTTGCCGCATTGTCGAGTGTCTTTGCGATCTTTACAAAATCAGATGAACTCTTGCAGGCTGAACCACCCACAAGCGCGATAGGAGTTACCGAGATTCGCTTATTTACGATAGGGATACCGAACTCGCGCTCGATCTCTTTACCTGTAGAAACAAGATCTTTTGCAACTCTGCAGATCTTCTCATCAATATTTTTGAGAAGTGTATCCAAATCTGAGTCTATGCAGTCGAGAAGGCTTATGCCCAAAGTGATAGTTCTCACATCAAGATTAGCCTTTTCAATCATATCGTTGGTTTCTTTAACTTCGTAGATGTTGATCATAATTCCTCATTTCCCTATTTCAGATGCGGTGCATTGAATCAAATATATCCTCAAGCTGACACTTAACTACTACTCCGATTTCCTTTCCTACCTGCTCAAGTTCCTCGGATACATCGTTAAAAGGCTTTGTACTTGAATCAATATCAACTATCATCATCATGTTGAAATACCCACTGACGATAGTCTGGGAAATATCAAGGATATTGATCTTGTTATTTGCGAGATACGTGCACACTTTGGCGATGATGCCTACAGTGTCTTTACCAACTACAGTAATGATTGCTTTGTTCATCGTGTCCTCCATTGAAAAACTATCAAGTAACATTTATGCAAATGCCCATATTCAGGCACTGACACACTCACTACGTCTTTCACGCGAAGCTACCATGAGGGTGAAGCCCTCCGGTACAGCTTTCCCGCCCTGAAGCTTTATCTCGCTTCTGACAGTCTCGTATGCAAGCTCCTCATAATTATTCTCATGGCTGAGGTGTCCCAAAAGAACTGTCCTCAGCTCGTCTCCCTGTCCTAAAAGATCCAGCGTCAATCTGCCTGCTGTATCATTAGAGAGATGACCTCTCTCAGACAATATCCTCTGCTTCAGATAGTATGGATACTTACCTACCTGAAGCATGTTTACATCATGGTTTGCCTCCAAAAGAAGCGCTGACACGCCCCTTAGAGACCTCAATATATAGTCATCATACATCCCAAGGTCAGTCATTACCGCCACCGACTTTCCATCAGCAGAAAATCGGTATGCGACAGGATCTGCCGCATCATGGGAAATATGTATAGGATGCACTTCAACATCTTTGAGCTTAAATGGCTCATCAGGTTTGATCTCATGCAAAAGCTGCTCCGGTGTAGCCGCCATGTCTTTAGTTCTCATGAGGGCCTCTATCGTCCCGCGTGTAGCATATATAGGCAATCCATAGCGCCTTGTCATCACTCCAAGTCCTTTTACGTGATCAAGATGCTCGTGTGTCACTAATATACCGTCCAGCTGCGCCGCACTCACCTCCAGCTCAGATAGACCATTTTCTATACGCTTTCCGGATATGCCTGCATCAACAATGAGATTGGTGGTCTCATTGCCTACATAGATACAGTTTCCGGAGCTTCCTGAAGCGATACTGCATAGCTTCATCAATCATTCCTCCAATAAATCTCAAGCCTGTCGCCATTGTGAAGCTGCTCTACAAACTCAGCATCACGTCCATTTATCTTTGTTGCTACCGAAGTACCATGTGGTTTACTGCGGTCAAAATCTATATAGTTGAAAACATCAACATAAATATAGCTGTCTTTACCTGTCATACGTACAGGCTGGTTATTTACGATAACTTCTATATCGCCGGTTGCAACTGGCTTTTCCTCAAGTTTTCCGGCGATCTTTTCCTTAAGCTTTTCGATAGAAGCTTCAGCTCTTTCTTTTCTTGCTGCTTCTTGTGCTGCCTTCTCGTCTTTTTCTGTGTTGCTTTCTGCTTCCTTCTTCTCCGGTGCAGGTATGCTTGCTGCCCGCTTTACACTTTCAGAAGAAGCGAGTGCCGACTCTGCTTTCCTTACAGCTTCGAGCATCCTCTGAACTGATGCTTCCTGCTCCTCTTTTGACATAGCATTGGCAGTGTCGCTTTCTACCGCTTCACTTATATTAGTCGAGCGGATCAAAGCCTCAACTCTTTCCTTATCCTCAGACTCAGTAGTCTCTTCTTCAGCTTCTTCATCTTCATCGCTGTCGATATTTGAAATCAGATTCTCGCGGAAAGTCCATTCCACAGTGAAATTATCATACACCTCTGTGAGCGGAGATGCAATCTGATTATTTACATAAATTTCTGTATCATCTTCGAGATCAACATCCATAAAGTCCAGGATCTGCTCTACAGTGTAGTAGCGGCGCATCTCAATCTCATCGCCATCCTGTATCTCATAAAAGCCCGGCTTAAGCTCACCATTTACCATAGCAAACTTAGGAAGAGTAACTCTCTTTTCATTTATATCAACAGAAATAGATTCCTTAAACTCTGCAAGCTTATCGAGTGTGACCACTACAGGAGTACCTGCAGTAGACGGTGTTATCTGTATATCGTCTCCTGCCTTTACCTTCTCTGTAAGTGACACTTCCTTACCATTGAGCTTGACAACAGCAGGCTCACCCGGATCTCCCCTGTGAACCTCAGTCCTTCCGTTTATGGTAAACTTTATCTCATTTCCACGCTTAGGGAAAAGATCCTCGTTTGCAAACCCTGCCTGCATTGCAGCATCAGATACTCTAAGGTTAGAATTATCATAAAGCTTGATCTGCTCACCATTGAAACTAAGGAAGATAAAGTTATTTTTCATATTGTAGAAATTCAGACAGATGCCGATAGGTGTAACTAAAAGTGAATCCTTCTTTACACCGTTTATCTTAAAGTCAACTGTCTTAAGCACCTCTTCTCCTCTGACAGCTACTCTCTGAGGGTTGATGCCAAGGTGCTCTGCAAGGCACTGCGTAAAGCCCGGAGCCTTTCCACCGCCTCCAACGACAAATACAGCACTTACCGGCTTATCGCCATTCAGGCTCTTTATCTTGTCAGAAATATCTTTTGTCATAGCGCGGACACATGGATCTATGAGCTGCTTTACCTCATCAGGCGTGATGATCTGCTCAAGTCCCATGATATCACGGAAGTTTATAGGCTCTTCACCGGAAGACTCCCTCTTGATATGCTCTGCAACAGAGAACTCCACAAGGCACTCTTTTGCAATGACCTCTGTGATCTCATCACCTGCGCTCGGTATCATGCCATAAGCTATGATAGCCTCATCCTGTGTGATACAGATATCACTTGTACCTGCTCCCACGTCAACAAGCGCAATATTGAGCATTCTGTATGATGGCGGTATAGCGAGCTCCATAGCCGCAATAGGCTCGAGAGTAAGATTAGCTACCCTTAAACCTGCCATTCCTACCGCCTTGTAAAGACCATCTACTACCTCATCCGGCAGGAAAGTTGCGATTATATCAGCTCCTATCTCCTGCGCCTTGTGGTTTTCAAGGCTGCTCATCTGATACTCATTGAGGAAATAGTGCTCAACCGAATATCCTACACAGTAAAAATGTAAGCGTGAGTTTTTGTCCTTTTCAAACTCAGCATAAGCCTTCTGCACACCCTGCAGCTCAAGTGAATAGATATCCTCACTTGTGACGTCCCTCTCCTCAGTGAACACCTTGTCAACGTGTACATTTACTGTCCTCAGCACACGTCCTGCTGCAGCTATACATACATCGTCAAGCGGTCGCCCAAGCTTTTCCTCAAGTACCTGTGTGACCTCCTTGATCTCCTCTGCAACTCCCTCGATCTTGTGGATCTGGCCATCAAGCATAACACGGTCATTATGCTCTCTTGACTGCATAGCGATAACATGGAATTTTTTATTCTTTTCATATCCGACAGTACCAACTATGCTTCTTGTGCCAATATCCAGGCCAAAAACCAATGGCTCTGTAATCTTTTCCTTCTCTTTAACCATGGATAACCTCTTCAATCTGTCTGTAGCTTTCTTCTATAGTCCCCGAATTGTCAATAATATGCGCTGCATATCTTCTAAACATATCATCCGTAAGCTGATTTGCCATGATACTGTTTATCTTTTCATCAGAATAGCCGCGCGACTCCCTTAATCTCTGTCTCCTCACATCATTTGATGCGTATATATACCACAATTCATCACATATCTTATCATAACCCTCTTCGATAAGAAGTGCAGCTTCCAGAAAATAAAAATCATATCGTCCCGAATCTCTTGCTGCCGCCATATCCTCCAGCACATATTCTTTTACTGCCGGATGAATTATGGAATTTACTGAATTCAAAAGCCCCGGATCATCAAAGATCTTTTCTGCCATCCTTCGTCTGTCGATAGTCCCGTCTTCACTTAAGATATCGTCATTCAAAAGACTTAAAAGACGCATATAACACGCTTTGCCCGGCTGCATTACAAGGTGACCGACTTCGTCTGCCCTTACTACTTTTGCCTTGTATTGCCGCGCCAAAAAAGACATTATCTCAGACTTGCCTGCTCCGACTCCTCCGGTAATACCAACTATCTTCAAAGCCCTCATCTCCTTAAATTAGTGTGCCTCGTCCCAGTTTGCTCCTGCATTTACATCAACTTCAAGCGGTACTGCTATATCTGCTGAAGCCATCATCTCTTCTTTAAGTATTGACTTTACCTGACTCTCCTCGCCCGGTGCTGTCTCTATCAGAAGCTCATCATGCACCTGAAGCACTAGTTTTGACCTGAGTCCCTCTTTTTCAAGTCTTGCCTTAACTTTTATCATTGCGATCTTGATGATATCCGCTGCCGTGCCCTGTATAGGCGCATTCATGGCAACTCTTTCACCAAACGCTCTCTGCATGAAGTTTGATGACTTGAGCTCTCCCACCGGTCTCTTTCTTGAAAACAGCGTCTCAGCATATCCCTTTTCTTTTGCGCTTTCAACGAGTCCATCCAAAAAGTGCTTTACGCCCGGGTAAGTTTCAAAATATTTGTCAATGTACTCTGATGCCTCTTTCCTCGATATAGAAAGTCCCTGACTAAGTCCGAAAGAGCTTATACCATACACGATACCAAAGTTGACAGCCTTCGCATTACGTCTAAGCTCAGGTGTCACTTCTGCAAAAGGAACATGGAAAACCTCTGATGCAGTTATCGCATGTATATCCTCTTCCTGTCTGTAAGCATTTATAAGCTTCTCGTCGCCTGACATAGATGCAAGTATCCTAAGCTCTATCTGAGAGTAGTCTGCATCTATGAAACTCCAGCCTTCACGCGGCACAAATGCACGCCTCAGCTCTCTTCCAAGCTCTGTACGTACCGGTATATTCTGAAGGTTAGGATCTGCTGAGCTTATCCTTCCGGTAGCAGTGATGGTCTGATTGAAGGTAGAATGTATCCTTCCGGTAGCATCAATAAATGGTGCAAGCCCATCTGCATAAGTTGCCTTAAGTTTCGCAAGGGTTCTGTACTCAAGGATATCCTGCACAAACGGTACTTCCGGAGCAAGCTTTTCAAGGACATCCGCTGCAGTAGAATAACCCGTCTTTGTCTTCTTTCCGCCCTTCAGACCCATCTTTTCAAACAAAATCACGCCAAGCTGCTTAGGTGAATTTATGTTAAACTCCTCACCTGCCGCTGCATGTATCTTTGTTTCAAGATCTGCTATCCTCTCTCCAAGCTCAGCGCTGAACTTATCTAAGATATCTTTGCGTATTGCTATACCTTCTTTTTCCATATCGGCCAGCACGAAGCAAAGCGGCATCTCTATATTCTTAAGAAGCGCGAGCATATCCTGCTCCTTAAGTCTCTCGATATATGAAGGGCCGCTCTTTACTGCCTGCAGTGCAATACTTTTTGCATCCTCTGCCATGCCGTAGTCATTTCGCTGAGGATCGAGCAGATAAAAAGCAAGCTCTATATCTACAAGATTACCTGTATTTTCCAGTCTTACACTCTTAAGTGTCTCTTTAAGGCCGGACGTAAAAATATCGCCCTTTGCCTCTTTTACAAGATCAGAAAGGTGTGAAGCAAGATACTCGCTCGTAACAAATCCAGCTTTCCCGATCAGATATGCCTTATCTGGTAAAGCAAATGCAACTGCTTTTACAGAGCCATCCGAAATGTCGACGCCAAAACCGAGAGTCTTTTCATTTTTAAGCGAATTAAAAAGATTCTCTACTTCTCCAAGGTCACTTACCTCTTCAAAATTTACAGTATCTTCTTTTACATCTTCTGCTGAGCCACCAAGCCTTTCTATAAGGTTTTTAAGCTCAAGACCTTTTAGCATCTCAAAAGCTTCATCAGTTCCAAGTGTGGTATATGATGCAGCTTCAAGATCAAAATCTATATCCGACTTTATATTTATAGTTGCAAGAGTCTGGCTCAGGCGGACAAGATCAAAATTCTGCTCAAGCGACTCTCTTATACTTTTCTTTGTGATATCCTGAATATGCGCTTCAACCCCGTCAATATCGCCATACTTCACCAAAAGCTCGGTCGCTGTCTTTGGTCCGACCTTAGGACAGCCAGGGATATTGTCTGATGAGTCGCCCATCAGGGCCTTCAGATCAATTATGCCCTTTGGCTCAACACTGTACTCAGCCTTTACAGCATCAGGTGTAAAGCGCTCCACTGTAGTCTGTCCCTTTGTAGTACGTGGAAGCAGCAGTGTGATATGCTCCGTTACAAGCTGCAAAAGGTCTCTGTCTCCTGATACAATAACAGCATCCTTGCCGAGTGCCTCAGCCCTTGATGCAACTGTGCCAAGGATATCATCTGCCTCAAGCCCCGGCTTTGACATCACAGGAACACCCATTTTCCCCAAAAGCTCTTTCACAAGAGGTATCTGTGAACGCAGCTCTTCAGGCATAGGCTTTCTTGTACCCTTATACTCTGCATAGATCTCATGGCGAAATGTCGGCGCATGCTCATCAAAAGCCACCGCAAAGTACTGTGGTGCCTCTTCATTTAAAATTTTAAGTATTATGTTGAAAAAACCATAGATAGCACCGGTATGTACTCCGGATGAATTTGTAAGATCCGGAACGCCATAAAAGGCCCTGTTCATCATACTGTGCCCGTCGATCAGAAGCAGCTTATCACTCATTTCCCGTATTTCCTTAATTAACTAATTTATGATAGAAAAAATATAATAACGTTAACCAGCGTCAGAAGTACAGCCAGTCCCTCAAGCAGGAAAACTCCGGCCTGCATCCTTTCAGCCCACAGAACTCTCTGCGAAGTCAACCAGATCCTGTCATCAAGCTCCTTCTTCATATCTAAAGTCTCTCCGTCCTCCAACCGTCTGAGACCTTCCATCAGAAGAAATCTTATCTCCAGCTCATCATAGCAGTCATGACAGGTCTTGATGTGTCCAAGCAGCAGCTTCATCTCATCAACGCTAAGTTTGCCTTCCAAATAAGGCTGTAAAAGATTTTCCACATCCTTACATGTAATATTTTTTTTCATTACTCTATATTTTACCATAAATATAGGCAAAAAGATACCAATGGATTGCTCCGTGCTACGCATTTACACAATCCTGTCAAAAATCTATATTTATGACATCTCCTGCCACTTTGCAGCCACATCTATCACTATCTGCTCTACATTCTTTCCCTGCTCATCGATGGTGGCATCCGCATACTTCTCATAAAGAACTACTCTTTCATCATACAGATCCTTTAATGTCTGACCTTCCCTTACGACTACACCACGTTCTTTGATGTTTCCAAGGCGCTCCGAGAGCTCTTCAAAAGCAACTTTCAGGTAAAAGATTATTCCATCTTTCCCAAGATGCTCCATTTCTTCTTTTCCATATACAGCACTTCCGCCGGTTGCTATTACAGCATTTTCAGCTTCGATCTGTGAATTTATTTCGTTCTCCGTCTGTATGAAGCCATCAACACCCTTATCTGCAATTATCTCGCTCAGAAGCTTGCCTGTCTTTTTCTGTATTACAAGATCAGCATCGATAAAGTCCATTCCAAGAACCTTGGCAAGTATTACTCCAACGGTACTTTTTCCAGATGCCGGCATTCCTATCAAAACTATATTCTTCTTCATGTTATCTTCCTTCCCAGAATTTATTCACACTAGCATATACATTGTCAGTAGTTACTCTTTTTATAGAATCCCATTCTCTTGGAAAAAGCTTATGGTATCTCATTTCATTAAACCTTTCATCCAAAAGCATCACGATCCCTATATCTTCTTCTGTCCGGATAACTCTCCCTGCGGCCTGCAGAACCTTATTCATCCCAGGATATCTGTATGCATAATCAAAGCCATCCTGACCCTTTTCATCAAAGTATTTTTTTAATATCTCTCTTTCATGGCACACAAGCGGAAGCCCTGTTCCGACTATGACAGCTCCTATAAGGCTGTCATTTTTCAAGTCTATACCCTCTGAAAAAATGCCGCCTAAAACGCAAAATCCAACAAGCGTTTTATCCGGAATTATTTCAAACTCCATCTTTATGAGCGAACTCGCTTCTTCTTCAGAAACTGCCGTATTGGCAGACAGGAAATGACCTAAGAAGTCCTCTCTTTCCTCTTCATTCATGCGCGAATCCTGCATGATACACTCTATTTCATCAAGGGCAAAATTAGACTGATAAAGATCCCACACTTCACTCATAAAAGAGTAACTTGGGAAAAATACCATATAATTGCCTCTTTTTGCAGAAACAGCCTTATAAATATAAGATGCAATGTTATAGTACTCACTTTTTGTACGCCGTGTGTACTTTGAGCTCACATCCGTCGCCACAAATACTCCGCGTTTTGACGGATCAAAGGTTGACGGTGCGTAAACTGTGTAATCAGACCTGTCTCCTGACAAAAGATCTATATAATACTGTACCGGAAGCAAGGTTGCCGAAAAGAAGACAGCGCTGCGCCCCATATCAAGACACTCACGCAGGTTCTTGCTTGGATCCACGCAAAACAGCTTTACCTTGAATGTATCATCTTCTAAAAGCTCTGTATAATTCACATAGTGCTCGTCAAAACGCTCCGCCATGTTCAAAAAGCTTCTGATCTGAAAGTAAAACTCCAAAAGCTCGTCATCTATAGAGATCCTCTGCTTATTCCACTCTTCAAACATATCAGAATAAAGCGAAGCTGCACGCCTCAGCGTTTCAAAAAAACCATCCAGATTCACATTTACATTAAACTCTCCTCCGGACTTCTTTAATTCTAAAAGCTTTGTACTGCACCTGCTCATTGCCGAAGCCACACGTGGTTCTTTTTCTTTCAGAATTCTTTTGATCTTAAGGAAATCCTCTTTTATAAGCTCTGCACTGTACATTTCTCTCGCACGCTCTACGAGATTGTGTGACTCATCTATCAGAAATACATAATTATGCTTAACTCCGTCGCTGAAAAACCTTTTCAGACTGACATCCGGATCGAAGCAGTAATTATAATCACACACTACAGCATCTGCAAAATTGGAAAGGTCCAAAGCAAATTCAAACGGGCAGACACATCTTTCACGTGCAAAATCCATTATCGAAGAACGTGTACATGAATCTTCTTTATTAAGCATTTCAAAAAGAGCATCATTCACCCTGTCAAAATGTCCCTTTGCATAGGGACATGACTCAGGATTGCATGCCACTTCATCAAGGAGGCACATTTTCTCGCGGGCAACTATATTTACTGCCTTCATAACAAGGCCACTCTCCCGCAGGAGCTCAAAAGTATCAACCGCGACAGATGCCGTTATCGTCTTGGCTGTGAGATAAAAGATCTTCTCCGTAAGTCCCTCTCCCATTGCCTTAATCGTAGGAAATAGCACAGCAAGTGTCTTGCCGACACCCGTAGGAGCCTCTAAAAAAAGTCTTCGCGAATGATAGATCGTGCGATACACTCCGGCAGCCAGCTCCTTTTGACCATCGCGATACTGGTATGGAAACTCAAGCGTCTTTATGCTCTGATCACGCTTTCGTGCCCACTCTATACTAAACTGTGCCCACTTGGCATACTCATCCAGAAGCTCGCCAAACCACTTTGCCAGCTCGCCTGCAGTATAAGAATAGTGAAAATACTTGAGTTCTTCTGTATCCAGATTGCAGTATGTCATACGCACATTTACTGTTTCAAGCTGATTTTGCACTGCATATATAGCCGCGTAGACCTTTGCTTGAGCAAGATGAACACCTACCGGCTCTTCGAGATATTTTAGGTTTTGATACACCCCCTTGATCTCGTCGATCGTTACGCCGCTGCCATCCTCTATGATGCCATCAGCTCTTCCCTCGATCAGAAGCTCAAAATCATCAAACGATATCTTATGGGCAAGCATTACTTCAGCACGATAGTCCGGACCCATGCGGCGCTGTATCATTTTATGGATACGGCTTCCTTCAAGCATCGCATTTTCCGGAGATGTTCGCTTCTTTCGGTTTATATCACCACTTCTGAGGATAAACTCCACCAGTGAGCGGACAGAGATTTCTATCAATTCTTTCATGGGATTAATTATATGACTATTAGATAAAATGGTCAAAAGAGAAAATCCAGATAAGCATGGCAGGGGGAATCTGCTACTTATCTGGATTTACATAGGAAATTGTTTTGTCCATTAACAACTTACGCTACTGCCAAACGATCGATCATCTGCTCGAATACCTGATCATAGCCCTGATACTGAACTGTAAGTGTCTTTGTAAAATCAAGACCTAAAACACCAAGCATTGACTTTGCATCAATGATAACTCTGTTATAGAAAACATCGATATCAAAATCGCATTTGGAACTAATTGAAACAAACTCTTTAGCAAGCTGAGGAGTTAACTTAATGTGACGTTTACGCATAACATGCACCTTCTTCCATGAAAACTAAAAAACGCCCTTCAAAAATTCCCTTTATTCTATTCCCTTTGGACGAAACTGTACACAGTACTTTTTTCTGTACAATCCGTTTCCTATTGAAGACTATTTTACCATACTCTGATTTCAAGTCAATGTGTAAATTTTTGAGCAAAAGCTCGTTTTCACACGATATTCTATATATTTATGAATCGTATGCAATAGAGGACAATTTCGCTTGTGTGTTTTCAACAAAAACCCCATGTCATTCGGTTGATATATATCAGCTAAATCACCAATTGTCTTAATAATAATACAATTTTTGATTCTTTAAATTTTGGTTATTTTGTCACCAAAAAAATACGTAAAACGTTTTCGAGGTGTACAGTATGCAAAGAACTTGTATAAAACCGAAATGTTTACAATTCATCACATATTCCTCAGAGTGTCCATTATTTCTTCGCAGATTTCCCTTTCTGAGCGGTCATCCGTCGATATTATCAAATCAGCTGCTGCCTTGTATTTATCGCGTCTTTTAGCCATAAGCTCACTTATAAAATCAACATTTTTGTTATTTTCAAGCAGTGGTCTGTCATGATTATTCTTAACTCTGTCTAAAATTGTCTCAGGTTTCGCAGTAAGTAATACAACTTTTCCATTTTTTTTCATTTCAGCAACGTTACATTCTCTCAGCGGAGTTCCTCCTCCACATGATATAACGACATTTTTTCTATCCTGCAGCTCTACAAGAAGTGCTGTTTCAAGATTTCTGAAATACTCCTCGCCGTGTTTTTCAAATATATCTGATATGCTCATGCCCTCGCGCTCTGCGATCACCTGGTCCATATCGACAGTTTCCATACCATAGTTCCTGCATAGGCACGATGCTACAGTTGATTTTCCTGAGCCCATGAATCCGATCAGTACAATATTATAATTAAGAAGCTTCTGCTCCATCGTTTTTTCTCTCCTTTTAGCACTTTAAATAGATAAATTTTTTTAATTCTACAACAAATTGGTGCCTATGTACAGTTATATAGAAAAGAATTTATGATATAATTGCCCTAAAAAACAGAAAAGGTGAAGGTTTAACGATGAATAACTACATTGATGTGCGCGGAATTAAGATTGGTGAAGGGATACCTAAGATATGTGTCCCGATAGTCGGAAAAACCAAAGAAGAAATACTTAAAGATGCCGCTGCTTTAAGCGAAGTACCTCACGATGTCGTAGAATGGCGTGTTGACTGGTTTGATGATGTCTTTGAATTTGAAAAACTTGTCAATGTGCTTAAAAGTCTCCGTGAAATCCTCGGCAACACACCTCTCCTTTTTACTTTCAGGACTTCTAACGAAGGCGGAGAAAAAAATATAGATAAAAACACATACGCAGAGCTAAATAAAAAAGCTGCTTCAACAGGTCTCATAGATCTTGTCGATGTCGAATTATTCACAGGCGACGAGATCGTAAAAGATATTGTTGAATCAGCCCACAAAAGCGGTGTAAAGGTCATCGCTTCCAATCATGACTTTAATAAAACTCCTGCCAAAGACGAAATAATCAGGCGTCTTGTAAAGATGCAGGAGCTTGGTGCAGATATCCCAAAGATTGCTGTAATGCCAACAAGCAAAAAGGATGTTGCTGTACTTATAGCTGCCACAGCCGAGATGTCAGAAGATCTGTCTGACCGCCCGATCATAACTATGTCGATGGCTGGCACGGGCCTTATCAGCCGCCTGTCAGGTGAAGCTTTTGGCTCCGCAATGACATTTGGCTCTGCCGGAAAGGCCTCCGCTCCGGGACAGATGAATGCATCTGACCTCAGACGAGCTCTTGAACTATATCATCAATATCAAGACTTCCGCCAAAAAGCTTAAGAGCACTGCCAACCGTAAAGTTTACTCTGTTTTTTCCCAGCGCCTTAATCTTTGATACATCTTCAAGGCTTCTGACTCCGCCCGCATAGGTGACAGGAAGTGTATCTACCTCAGACATCATGGAGACGATTCTCTCATCTATGCCGGCAGCATGTCCTTCAACATCTACTGCATGAATAAGTATCTCAGCGCACTCATTTGAGAATTGCGATAACAGCTCTGATGTGACTGTCATATCAGTAAACTTCTGCCACCTGTCTGTCACAACATAGTAATCATCACCTTTTCTCCTGCAGGAAAGATCTATAACAAGCCTTTCTTTGCCAATCTCACGCTGAATCCTTCTGAGGTTATCTTCATTTAATCTTCCATCTTTAAATACGAATGATGTAACTATCACATGTGATGCACCCGCATCCAAAAACTCTGCCGCATTTGAATCATCGATACCTCCGCCAACCTGCATACCGCCACTATAAGCTCCAAGAGCATCAAATGCAGCTTCCTTAGTAGCCTTATAGTACTCTGAATCTTTTGAATTGAGCAGTATGACATGACCTCCGCTCAAAGCTTTTTCTTTATAAAGCGATGCATAATACGAAGCAGGGCGGCTCGCTACGAAATTTTCCGTAGCTGAGTCGCCCATATCCTTCAATGAAGCACCGACTATCTGCTTGACTTTTCCATTGTGTATGTCAATACATGGTCTGAACTGCATTGTAGCCTCCTATATATTTATGCAAGAACATCCTGCATATTGTATTTTCCTGCGCCCTTACCGCTGAGATACTTTGCAGCTGATATAGCGCCCTTTGCAAAGATAGCACGTGAGTATGCTCTGTGAGAGAATGTAATAACTTCATCTTCACCGGCAAATATCACATCATGGTCTCCAGGGATAGTTCCGCCGCGAACTGCAGAAATACCGATCTCCTTCTCAGGTCTTGCCTCACTGCGTGTACTTCTGTCATATACATAGCTGTAAGCATTATCCATAGAGCCATTGATAGCATCCGCAAGAGCGATGGCTGTACCGCTTGGAGCATCTTTCTTCTGATTGTGGTGCTTCTCTACGATCTCAATATCAAAGCCGGCTGCTGCAAGCTTTGGAGAAATCTCTGCAAGCACGTTAAGAAGTGCACTAACTCCAACTGACATATTTGCACTTCTGAGGATGGCGATCTTCTTTGAAGCCTCATCCACTGCCTTGAGCTGAGCATCAGAAAGACCAGTTGTGCAAAGTACTACCGGTATGCCCTTTTCTACTGCATACTCAAGAAGTGCATCTGTGCCTGTAGGAAGTGAAAAATCTACAATAACATCTGCTGCAATATCACACTTATCCAAAGAATCAAATACCGGATAAGAATTGTCAACATCATTTCTTCTGTCAACTCCAGCAACTATCTCTATATCAGCGTCTTTTTCAACGAGACCTGTAATGACTCTGCCCATTCGTCCATTACAGCCGTTCATTATCATCTTTGTCATGGTATCTACCTCTCAGTATGTCTTACTGTATAAGTCCGAATGCCTTAAGTGAGTTTCTAAGCTTTTCAAGATTGCCGCTCTCCATGCTTACGAGTGGCTTTCTAAGTGGTCCTACCTGCATACCCATAAGGTTCATTGCATGCTTTACAGGGATAGGATTTGTCTCGCAGAAAAGTGCCTCAACGAGATCGATCTCATCGAGCTGCATCTTTCTTGCACCGTTTACATCGCCATTAAGATACTTCATAACCATATCATGAACATATCTTGGAGCTACGTTTGATACTACTGAGATAACACCTATTCCGCCAAGTGAGAGCATAGGGATAGTCTGGTCATCATTACCTGAGTAAAGCTCACACTCAGGACAGAGCTGCATAATCTTTGCAACCTGTGAGATATCTCCTGATGCTTCCTTGATACCAACGATATTTGGTACGTTCTTAACAAGCTTTGCAACTGTCTCAGGAGCAATATTAACACCTGTTCTGGACTTTACGCTGTAAAGAATGATAGGGAGATGTACTGACTGTGCAACAGTTGTAAAATGATCTATAAGACCTGCCTGAGTGGTCTTATTATAATATGGTGTAACCATGAGAAGCGCATCAGCGCCAAGCTTCTCTGCTTCTTCTGAAAGGTATACTGCTGTACGTGTGCAATTAGAGCCTGTACCGGCAATTACAGGAACACGTCTCTGTACTTTGTCAACCACAAACTTGATGCACTCAAGATGCTCTTCCTCTGTAAGTGTTGCTGCCTCGCCTGTTGTACCGCATACAATGATAGCATCTGTGCCGTTCTGAATCTGAAGCTCAATGATCTCTGCAAACTTTTCGTAATTTACATCTCCATTAGCCTGAAATGGTGTGACAATAGCTACACCTGCACCTTTAAAAACTGCCATTTGACTCTCCTTTCATGAACCTTGTGGTCTCAAGCTTTGTGACCTCGTCAACACATCTGCACACATCATCTGAAACGTGTATGCCTGTCATGATTATGCCAACATCCTCGCTCTTAGCCGCTAGAAGTTCTTTCAAATCTTCAATTGTCATTATCTCGTTGTCAAATAATCCCAAAAACTCATCCAGTATAAGAAGGTCACATTCCCCTGTGCTGAGCACCTTCTTGGCAAAATTAAAGCCATTGCGGATATTCTGGATCTCTTCCAGTTTTTCTTCATCTGTAAGGTCAATAAAACACTTGTCAGATTTTTCAAAGCTGAAAAGCTTCATCTCAGGCTCAAGGCGTTTGATTATATCAAACTCACCCGCAGCATTTCCTTTTAAAAACTGAATGATCACAACTGATCTGCCAGCTCCTGCTGCCTTAATGCCCTGTCCTATAGCCGCGCTTGTCTTTCCTCGTCCATCTCCGGCATATATCTGAATAAGTCCCTGTTCCATCGTCTTCCCTCTCGTAAAATATTTGTACCTGTATACATTCTTTGCAAGCACTACTTATCTGTTTGAAATCACATACAAAACGTCAACGATTCAGCTTATAATATCATACAAAGCCCATTTTTTCAATTGATAATATTATCGAATAACACTGAAAGCCAAAAATCTTTATACTCTTTTAATATCGTGCATGCTCAATTTACCTTGCGATTATAAATGAACTGTGCTAGAATATTTCAGTTACAGACAAGAAATATGTATTACTTCTATATTTAAGTATGTTTAGTTTTTTAAAGGAGATTTTATAATGATTACTTCAAGAGAGGACATCCGTAACGTTGCTATTATTGCCCACGTTGACCACGGTAAGACCACACTCGTTGATGCACTTCTTCGTCAGAGCGGTGTTTTTCGTGAAAATCAGGAAGTACAGGAACGTGTAATGGATTCCAATGACCTCGAGCGTGAGCGTGGAATTACCATTTTGTCTAAGAACACTGCTGTAAAGTACAAGGACACAAGAATCAACATCATCGACACACCAGGTCACGCAGACTTCGGTGGTGAGGTTGAGCGTATCCTTAAGCTTGTTAACGGAGTTGTCCTCCTTGTTGACGCTTTTGAAGGTGTTATGCCTCAGACAAAGTTCGTTCTTATGAAGGCTCTTGGCCTTGGTCTTCCTGTTGTAGTATGTATCAACAAGATCGACCGTCCAGGCGCTCGTCCTAAGGAAGTTGTTGACGAAGTACTTGAGCTCTTCATGGACCTCGGTGCAAGCGACGAGCAGCTTGACTGCCCATTCATCTTTGCATCAGCAAAGGCTGGTATCGCTTCTCTCGATCCTGATGTTGAGGGTAAGGACATGCAGCCACTTTTCGATACTATCATCGACTACATGCCTGCTCCAAAGGGTGATCCGGATGCAAACTTCCAGATGCTCATCAGTACTATCGACTACAATGAGTATGTTGGACGTATCGGTGTTGGTAAGATTGAGAACGGTTCTGTAAGAGTTAATCAGGATGCAATAATCGTAAACCACCATGATCCAAGCCGTGTAGAGAAGGTTAAGATCAGCAAGCTCTATGAGTTTGAAGGACTTAATAAGGTTGATGTACAGGAAGCAGGCGTAGGTTCTATCGTAGCTATTTCCGGTATCGCAGACCTCAAGATCGGTGATACAGTTTGCGGTACAGCTGCTGATCCTGAAGCTATCGCTTTCCAGAAGATTTCTGATCCTACAATTTCTATGAACTTCATAGTAAATGACTCTCCACTTGCAGGTCAGGAAGGTAAGTTCGTTACAAGCCGTCACCTCAAGGACAGACTTTTCAAGGAACTTAATACAGACGTATCACTCCGTGTTGAGGAAACAGATTCTACAGATACATTCAAGGTTTCAGGACGTGGTGAGCTTCACCTTTCAGTACTTATCGAGTCAATGCGTCGTGAAGGCTATGAGTTCGCTGTAAGTAAGGCTGAGGTTATCTATCAGAAGGATGAGAATGGCAAGACTTTAGAGCCTATGGAGACAGCTTATGTTGATGTTCCGGACGAGTTCTCAGGTTCTGTCATCCAGGATCTTTCACAGCGTAAGGGTGAGCTTCTTAACATGGGCTCAATCGCAGGCGGTTACACAAGACTTGAGTTCAACATTCCTTCAAGAGGACTTATCGGATTCCGTGGACCTTTCATGACAATGACAAAGGGTAACGGTATCATCAATACAACATTTACCGGCTATGGTCCATATAAGGGAGATATCTCTTACCGTAAGACTGGTTCTCTTATCGCTTTTGAAGCAGGCGAAGCTGTTACATACGGTCTTTTCAATGCTCAGGAGAGAGGAAGTCTCTTTATCGGACCTGGCACAAAGGTTTACTCAGGTATGGTCATCGGCTCTAACCCAAGAAGTGAGGATATCGAGGTTAATGTCTGCAAGACAAAGCACCTTACCAATACACGTACATCTTCATCAGATGAAGCTTTGAGACTCGTTCCTCCGGTAGTGCTTTCACTTGAGCAGGCACTTGACTTCATCGATACAGATGAGCTCCTGGAGGTTACTCCTGTAACTCTTCGTATACGTAAGCGTATCCTTGATCCTATTAAGAGAAAGAGAGCAGGCTTCAAGAAATAATCTTAGAGCCGGCAGATGATAAAACTATGAATAGAACAAGCTATCCGCAAGAAATACAAAACTTAATATGTATATGTGAATCTGAGCGTTTTTCTGATCCTGCTACAGTCATTGAGTCAGCAGAAAAGATCCACAGCTATGCTGATGAGATCTGTGATACTGCACTTGCGGGTTACTCTGATTTTTGCATTGGTGATGCATATTTCACCAAATGCGATTCAGAGGATTGCATGAGATATATCAACGCTGCCATCCAGGAGCTGCACAGTGCTTCTGAATGGCAGCTTTTAGGAGAATGCTATAATCTCTTTGGAATACTCTGCGAGCATCAGGGAAATGTGTCAGACGCTATCGAAAGCTACTCACAGGCTATACTGCTTGTAGAGAACCATCACTTAAATGTTCTTGGTACTATGGTACATGCTAATCTTTCCAACCTTCTTCATAAGGGCGGCGACAATGAGACCGCACTTAAAGAAGTGCTTGAGTGCCGCAAGTATCTTGCCAGGATCACAGAAGATGATCGCTACGACTATCTTCCTATACAGATACAGATCAACATTGCCCGTACATATGTCTACTTAAAGCAGAAAGATAAGGTTGCAGAGGAGCTTCAGCTCCTTGAAAAGATGTTTGATTCCAAACCGGAGCAAACAAAAGATTTTGACTACTATCTTTTATATCTTTCATATTTTGACCTTTGTCACGATGCTGATAATGAGTCACTTGCATTAGAGAAGACCATCCGTGCTTTCCACAACTGTGAGTACAAGGTTGATTATCTTGATGACTGCATTGAGTTTATGAGATATCTCAAGCGTAAAGGTAATTATGTACTTCTCAAGGAATTGGTAAAAGAAATGGAATATTCAACTACTTCCAATGATTTTACTGATACTCTGATGAACATTCAGGATTACAAGATTGCCATCCTGCAGCATGAAGGCAGATGGGGTGCTCTTTTAGATGAGCTTAGAAAATACCACTCCATGTCGCTTAAGCATAAGCGTCAGGTCTATAATGTAACAAAGGTTATGATGGACATGCGCTACACTCTTACTGAGTCAGAAAAGACTAATTTCATGCTTCAGGAGCGACTTGGTACTGATGAGCTGACCAACATAGCCAACAGGCAGCGACTGAATGATATTTCTGATAAGTTCTTCGATTCTGCACTTGAAAACAGACTCTATCTCGGAGTTGAAATGCTCGATATAGACAACTTTAAGCAGATCAATGACACTTACGGTCATCAGGTCGGTGATCTGTGTCTCTGTGCTCTTGCAGATGCAATGAAGGCTATCGAGGATCACGATATATTCTGTGCAAGATATGGCGGCGATGAGTTTATCATCCTTTTCCAGAATCTTAGTGACGGAGACATCCGCCAGACCACAGAACAGTTAAGAAAAAAGCTTGTGGAATACACAAGCTCTAGAAATCTTCCTGAGTTTACTATCTCTCAGGGAATATGCAACCGTGTTCCTGTATTCTACAACAGGATATGGGATTTCACATCGCTTGCGGACAAGGCGCTCTACATCGCAAAGCGCACAGGCCGCAACAATATGATCATACTTCATCAGGAAAATGATATTTATGAGTATCCGGAGGCGATATATAAGAGAAATGACTAAAAAAGTGCCTCCGGCACTTTTTTAGTCATTAGGTCGCATCCAGAATTTTCCATAAACATTTTCTGTCTTGATGACATTTATGAAGGCGCAGGTATCTATCTTCTTTACTTCGGAGATAACCTGCGCTGTTTCTTCTCTAGAAATAACTGAGTACAGCATTGAGCGGGGCGTATTTTCATATGATCCAAAAGCATGAATGTCTGTTGCTCCATGTCCTGTCATATTTGATATCAATCCAGCAACTTCTGCAGGCTTATCCGTTACAATGAGAAGCGTGTTTTTCTGATAACGTTTATACATGATATGTATAACCTGCGTAGATGCATATTGGAAAAGGATAGAATACAGCGCCTTGCTCCATCCAAACAGCAAACCATCACATATAAGCACACATGCATTGAACCCAAGTACATAGTTAAATGCATCAACTCCAAATTTCTCGGATATATATATCGCGATAAAGTCTGTTCCTCCGCTCGTCGCTCCAGCTATGAGGCACAGCGACACTGCAAATCCATTTATGATACCACCAAAAATACTAATCAGCAGAATATCATAGGTAATTATCTTATATGGTATAACATCAGTCAGAAATGCATTCAGCATGATGGTAACACATGAAAAGATCGTAAATTTTTTTCCTATCTTTTTATAACTTATGATTATAGGAATCAGGTTTAAGAAGAAATAAAGAGTACCATAGGACAGTTTAACGCCCCAAAAAGTTTTCGCTATGTTCTGAAAAAGGAGGGCCACGCCGGCAAATCCGCCAGGCAGCAGCCCTCCTGTATGAACAAAGGTCTGCACATTAATAGCCATGATAAGACCTGCTAATGCGCACAATGACACTCTTGAAACTTCATTGTTTCTACCCTTTGACATATAGTTTTATCCCCCCTTAGATCACTTCCAAGTGCTTGGTGAGAATAATATGAGTATTGGGAATATCTCAAGTCTTCCCAGCAGCATTCCCAATATCATTACAAGCTTGGAAAGAACACCGTAACCGGCAAAATTACATGTAGGACCAACTTCTGCAAGTCCCGGTCCAATATTGTTGAATGTAGCCAATACCGCTGAAAGATTGGCTTCAACAGAAAAATTATCAAGCGAAAGTACAAGTACACTCGTCATGATTATAAGGATGTAAGCAGAAAGATATGCATTTGTATTTGCAAGTACATTCTCTCCTACTGTCCTTTTATTGATCCTTACTACCTGTACCTGATGAGGCTTAAGTACATAGTGGATATTTCTTCTAAGTCCCTTTGTAAGAAGTAAAAATCTTGAACACTTAAGTCCACCGCCGGTACTTCCTGCACATGCACCGATCACCATCAGCATGAGTATTATAGTCTTGGAAAAAGCTGGCCATCTGTCAAAATCCGTAGTGCAGTAACCCGTAGTAGTAATGATACTTGCTACCTGAAAAGCCGCATGCCTGATCGTCTCCTCGATCGTTTCATACTGATTTCTGATATTGATAGCTATAAGCGCTGTACTTCCTATTATTATTCCAAAATAAAGCCTGATCTCTTCGTCTGTAAATACTGACTTAAACTGCTTCATCAGCAATAAATAATAGCAGGTGAAGTTTACGCCAAACAGTATCATGAAGATCGTAGTCACATTTTGAAGATATGGACTATAGCTCGCATAGCTGTCACCCTTAACACCGAAGCCGCCCGTACCTGCTGTACCAAAAGCATGGCAGAACGCTTCAAATAATGGCATGCCGCCTATCGCCAAAAATATTACATCAAGGATTGTCAGAACAATGTACATAACATAAAGTATCATTGCTGTCTGACGCATCTTTGGCACTATCTTTCCGACACTCGGACCCGGGCTCTCTGCTCGAAGCAGATGCATGGAAAAACCACCCTTATTTCCATCAGGCGGAGCAAGCGCAAGCAGGAATACGAGAACTCCCATACCTCCTATCCAGTGGCTGAAGCTCCTCCAGTACAGTATTCCCTTTGAAAGCTTCTCAACATCCGGCACTATAGAAGCTCCGGTAGTAGTAAACCCGGACACCATCTCAAAAAGGCAGTCTATATATCTTGGTATCTCACGCGATATATAAAACGGCAGACAGCCAAGTATACTCATGACAAGCCATGCAAGTCCTACACACACGAAACCCTCTTTTGCATAGAGCATCCGCTTTGCCTTACGTGTTATCCAGTAAAACGCTCCCGACACTGCCAGTATTATCAGCTCTGAAATACCAAAAGCCCTGGCAGCTACAAGTTCATTATAGTAAAAGCTTATCACAAGCCCAGGAAACATGAATATTGCTTCAATCCACAGAATCTCTGCTATGATCCTGCCAATTATCTTATAATTCATACCATGCCCCCTTATACCTCAAAGATATCATTGAGCTGACGAACTTCTCCCTGTCCGCCCTCCACAACGACCAGTGTATCACCAGGCATGTAGAATGAATCACCTGTCGGTATGTCTATTGCCCCCTTATGCATGATGCATGCAATAAGGATATTTTTCTTAAGCTTGACGTTCTTGAGCATCTCTCCGCAGTGGAGTGTATTATCATCTACCACAAATTCAAGCGCTTCTGCCTGACCGTCTGCGATCGCATGGACAGTGACAGCCGCTCCCACCTGGTTTTGCATGGCGCGCACATATCTTACAACCTGCGAAGCACAGAGCTCCTTTGGACATATCGTACTTCCTACAGTAAGCTCGTCAAGTATCTGCAGATTCTCTGCTCTACTGAGCTTGGTGATGATCTGAGGCACTTTCTTCTTTGACGCATAAAGCGACATGATGAGATTGGTCTCATCAACACCTGTCATCGTTACGAAAGCATCGCACTGCTCAAGTCCTTCACGATTAAGCACATACTGATTACTTGCGTCACCATGTATGATACTTGCCTCAGGTAAAAGGCATGCAAGATGATGGCATCTTGCCTCATCCCGCTCGATGATCTGCACATCCATTCCCTGATTCAAGAGATTCTTTGCAAGATAATAGGATATACGGCTTCCACCTGCGATAAGTACTTTTCTTGCCTTGTGTGTGATGATGCCAAGGCTCTTTAAGAGTATCGCAAGATTGCCGGAAGGTGCAGTAACAAATATCCTGTCGCCCTCTTTTAATTCAAAATTACCGCTAGGTATCTGAGTCGTTCCGTTTCTAAGCACCGCACACACAAGTACCTGGCAGTTAGCTATACTGCTCATCTTGTACATAGGAATGCCATTGAGCTTACTATCTGCATCTACTCTCAGCTCAACAATCTCTACCATTCCTTTTGTAAAAGTGTCACGCTTTAAAAATCCAGGATACTTAATGAGACGTCCTATCTCACGTGCCGCGCTGTTGTCAGGGTTGACCACCATTGAAAGCGCAAATGCACTTCTCATGGCTATTGCCTGCTTTGCATACTCAGGATCTCGTATACGTGCTATCGTATGGATCTTTGGATTCATTATATGCGCTGTCATGCAGCAGAGAAGATTGACCTCGTCGGCATTTGTCATTGCAAGCAACAGGTCAGTACTCTCTATACCCGCTTCCCTCAATACTTCCATAGTAGCGCAATTACCTTCATAAGCCATAACGTCGAAGTCCTCGACACAACTTTCGAGGACTTCTGTTCTATGGTCTATTATTGTAAGGTCGTGGTCTTCTGCTGAAAGCTGGCGGGCAAGTGTCATTCCCACCTTACCGACTCCTGCAATAATAATATTCATTTCTTAAAACTACCAGCCTTTCATTTTTTAAGTGCATTAAGACCAAGCATAGCTGCACCAAGGATTCCCTGATTGTCATTAAGACTCTGACATACGATATAATTTTCAGGGTGCATTGTCTGCTCTGTCTTGATATAGCCATTCAAGAGCTCTGCATACTTCTTGTGAACTCTTGGAAGAAGCTGCTCATGCTGATGCATAAGTCCGCCGCCAAGAATGATAAGCTCAGGTGAAAGTGTAGCAGTATAGTTTACAAGTGCTGAAGCTACATAGTATGCTTCAAGATCCCAAACCTCATCTCTGTCGATGAGCTCAAGACCACCCATGCCCCAACGTGCCTTTACTGCAGAGCCTGATGCAAGTCCTTCAAAGCAGTTTGGATGGAATGGGCAGATTGCCTTCTTCATAGGATCATCAGGATGGATAGGAAGAAGAATATGTCCTCCCTCCGGATGCTGCATACCGTGAAGAAGCTTGCCTTCCTGATATACGCCGACACCGATGCCTGTTCCGATCGTTATATATATTACGTGGCTCTTTCCCTTACCGATACCAAATGTTACCTCGCCAAGTACTGAGCCGTTAACATCAACATCAAATCCGATAGGTACTCCAAGCTCCTTAAAAGCACCAACTACATCAACATTTGCCCAACCTGCCTTTGGAGTTGTTGTAATATAGCCATATGTATCTGAATCCTCGCGCAGATCTATAGGTCCAAAGCAGGCGATTCCAAGACAATCGATCTCCTTATCCTTGAAATACTCAACAAGCTTTGGCATTGTCTCAGCAGGTGTGGTTGTAGGTATTGATACTCGCTCGCTTACGTTTCCTGCCTCATCACAGATTGCGCATACCATTTTTGTTCCACCAGCTTCAAGTGCTCCTAATCTCATACGTGTTACCGTTCCTTTCTTTTTTCGGAATAATATATTGTTAAATGAACACGGGTAATGTTACATCTTTTAACCACTAAATTTTAACACTATTTGAGCGTTTATACAACTAAAAGCCCCAGCTCTTTTCAGAATTGTTCAAAAACAGCCAGAAACAGGCATAAGACACACTTTCTTCGAAAACTGTACACAATCTGATTGAAAATTTCACATATAATGAACCCCAACATAGATTCTTCGCTTCGCTCAGAATGACAACTTCTCTCAGAACGGCGTTTTAATTCTGCAGCGACAATTATATGGAGGTACACTGATGCTTAAAAGAAATCTTATCAGAAAAATGGGTGCAGCCGCACTTGCTGCATTTTTATCAATAGCAATGCTCACTGCATGCGGTTCCGCTGCATCCACGGCTAATGCATCTTCTGTTACAGGCGCTGAGACCACTGTAGAAAAAACTGAGCCTTCAACTGAAGAAAAGACAGAAACAGATGATAAATCCACAGAAAAAACGGAGAAACCTGAAGGTGACAATGGAGATGCACCTGATAATCCACCGGACGGAAATAATGGAGAGGCTCCAGGTACCCCACCGGACGGAAATAATGGAGAAACTCCCGGCAATCCACCTGATGGCGGGCAGGGCGGCCCCGGAGGTCCCGGCGGCGCTCCAGGCGGACAGTCAGCCGCTGTTACTGAGTGGGATGCTGTAAATGAATACTCTTCAGATGAAACTGTAGATTCCCTAGAAGTTACATCTACCGGAACAGATGAAAACGCAGTCCACGTATTAAAAGGCGCACAGGTCATATTCAACAATCTCATGATCACCCGAAACAGCGATGATTCATCGGGAGGAGATGCCGCAAGCTTCTATGGAGTCGGCGCATCACTTCTTGCTACAGACGGTACTGCTATCGTAAACGGTGGTGAGATAACTTCTGATTCAAATGGTGGCGCAGGTCTCTATGCTTACGGCGACGGAATAGTTTATGCAAAGGGAACAAAGATAAACACCCAGCAGGATACTTCCGGAGGTGTACACGTAGCCGGCGGCGGAAAGCTCTATGCATGGGATCTTGATATAACGACAAACGGAGGCTCCTCTGCCGCTATCCGCTCTGACAGAGGCGGCGGTGAAATGGTCATTGATGGAGGTACTTATACAGCAAACGGATCAGGCTCACCGGCACTGTACTGTACTGCAGATATATCCGTAAATAATGCTACACTTAACGCGACTGGTTCTGAAGGTATTTGCTTAGAAGGATTGAATACTACAAGACTTTTCAATACTGATCTCACTTCTAACATGCCTGATCTCGATCAGAACAACGGACTCACATGGTCTGTCATAGTATATCAGAGCATGTCGGGTGACTCTGAAGTTGGCGAAGGCAGCTTTGAGATGGTAGGAGGCTCTCTCACTTCCAAAAATGGCGGTCTTTTCTACACAACAAACACTGAGAGTAAATTCTACTTAAATGATGTTGATATAACCCAGGCAGACGACTGTGAATTTTTCCTGAGGGCCACCGGAAATGATAATCAGCGTGGATGGGGAACCAGTGGAGAAAACGGCGCAGACTGCAATTTCACCGCAGATAATCAAAAAATGAATGGCGATGTGATATGGGATTCTATAAGTAAACTTGATTTTTATATGCTCAACGGATCAACTCTTAAGGGTGCAGTGATCGATGACGAGTCAGCTGCAGGCTCCGGAAGTGATGAAGGATATGCAAATCTTTACATCGATGCATCTTCAAAATGGACCGTGACCGGCGACAGCACTGTTACTAATCTCTACAATGCCGGAACTATCGAAGACGCAGACGGCAAGAGCGTTACTATAAAAGGCAGCGACGGAAAGGTCTATGTTGAAGGCGATAGTGAATATGTGATAACTGTTGAGACTTACAGCGAAAACGTAGATACCTCAGGCGCTGTAGAAAAGCCTGAGTGGTCAGATTATAAGGTTGAATATCCAGCGTGAGTTGAAAAGCTGTAATTATTTAAAGCCACGGGCTGCTCTTTTAGCATTTCTTGATACCATTGAATAGTTGTAAAACCCTGAAAAATTTATTCTGCGTTAATGTAATGCTTAAATTTGACATTTACCATATATCTGCTATACGAGTGGATATATAAGGAATTGATGCGAAAATAGGTTCCATGGCAAAAGCCCTAGAGATGGCGGTCTCTAGGGCTTTTTTATGCACTATTATCTATAATTTTATCATCGCCAAGTTTTTGAATGTGATGTAATTGCAGAAAATGATAAAGAATGATAAAATAATAAAAATTGATAAAGAATGATAAAAGTACTTTTAAATGATAAAGAATGATAAAAAGTATAACTATAGGGGGTATATATGAAAAAGAACCCATATTCATTGTTATTTGGTAAAGAACCTAAATTATCAATCTCAAGAGCTGCACAGCAGCAGGAAATAATTGAGTCATTTAATGAAGAACAACCTTCTCAGCAAATATATATGATAACAGGTGTGAGAGGATGTGGAAAAACTGTATTTATGACAGAAATTTCCAAGAAACTGAAAGAGCTTGATGATTGGATAATCGTTGAATTAAACTCATCCGAAAATCTTTTACTTGATCTTGCAGCAAGCCTTGGAAGTGAAGATTACCTTGCACGTATTTTTCAGCAGGCAAGTATCAATCTTTCTTTTTTTGGAATTGGTCTTGAGGTAAAGGGAAGTGTGCCGATTACTAATGTGCAGGTAGCTATAAGCAGAATGCTTGATAGTATTAAAAAACATAAAAAGAAATTGCTTGTATGCATAGATGAGGCTACAAATACTAAATATATGAGAAGTTTTGCAAGTGCATTTCAAATATTTGTGAGGCAGGATCTTCCGGTATTTCTTCTCATGACAGGATTATATGAGAACATCAATAATATTCAGAATGAGAAAAATCTGACATTCTTATATAGAGCGCCAAAGGTTGAATTAAAGCCATTAAATATTAAAACCATTGCTAACAATTACGCTAAATCATTCAGCATAGATCAAACTGATGCTTTGGCAATGGCAAAACTTACAAAGGGGTATTCTTTTGCTTTCCAGGTTTTAGGATATTTTACTTGGGCTAAAGACGGAAAATATAAAGAAGCAATAGAGGATTACAGGCAATACCTCGAAGATTATGTTTACGAAAAGATCTGGTCGGAAATGTCCTCCGGTGATAAAAAATTCGCCTATGGTGTAGCTAAGTCAGAGTCCGGAAAAGCTAAGGAAATTAAAGACATTCTGAATTTAAAAAATGGAGAATACACTCCTTATCGCGACAGGCTCATAAAACGAGGAATTCTGGATGGCAGCGAGCATGGCAAAGTAAGGTTTATACTGCCGCTATTTGAAGATTATGTAATGTACCATTTTGAAGAAATATTGTAATTGAAAACCCCTGCAGGATCAATGATGTCCTGCAGGGGGTTCTTTGTTTCATCTATTATTTATCCAATCACCAAATACATAACAACTGCTGCCAATGTGCTTGTAAGTCCCACGAGTGCCTCATATGCAATGAGTTTCATACGCTCTGAGATATTAAGGTATACTGCGCCGCCGGTTGCATGGAAGAATGAGCCATGTGGAAGTGAATCGATCACGGTTGCTCCGGCATGTATCATTGCTCCGGCTGAAAGTGCGTTAACTCCTTCTGAAAGAAGAACACTTGAGAAGGTCTGTGATGCAACAGTTGCACCGGCTGTAGTTGATGCTGTTGCGCCTGCCATAAGTATTCCGGCGATAGGAGCGAGCAGGAATGCAGGCATATTAAAGAAGTTCAGAAGATTTACAACATCACCCTGAAGTGCGGAAGCTTTGATGATACCTGCAATCGTACCTGTACCAAGGAGAAGTATTGATACACCTGTAACTTTGCTAAGACCAAACTCTGCAAAATTGCTGAACTTCTTTGCATTTCCAGTGCATAACGTACAGACAAGACCGCCTATAGGCAAAGCTATCATAGGATCAACAGATATATTAGCGATCGGTCTGAGTGCAAGAAGTGTTATAACAACTATCGGTCCCAAAATAGAAGAAATGAATGATGGAAGTTCTTTTGATTCACTCTTTTCAAGGTCTTTATCAGAAACACTATTTCCGGCTTTCTTTGAAAGGATATTTGCTAAAACGACAGCAACAACAAGAGCAAATATAGCAGGAATGATGTTTTTAGAGATAAGTGAAGTAAGGTCTACTTCAAATGATTCTGAAACAGCAATGGTATTTGGGTTAGGTGAGATTATATTTCCTGCCTTTCCGCCACCAATCATTGCGAGAAGTAATGACTGTTTATTGTATCCGGCTTTCTTACCTATAGCAAGTGCGATAGGTGCTACTGTAATTACAGAAATATCAATGAAGACGCCTACTGCGCAGATTACCATGGTTGCGATTGCAACAGCTATCAGCGCTCTTTTGTTTCCAAGCTTTTCAACAATTACCTGGGCAATCTTTTCGGCCGCCCCGGTCTTGATAAGTGCGCCAGCCAGGATACCTGAAGTCATGATCCTGAGTACAGATGTGATCATACTTCCCGCACCGCTCATCATAGTGCTGACAGTAAGTGCAAGATCACCGTATGAACCGATTACACCACCCACCAAAGCGCCTATTATAAGGCTGTATGCCGGGTGAAATTTCTTTATGATAAGTACTATGGCAAGTACCATTCCTATAAGTGCTCCAATTGTAGTAAAGTCGTACATCTTTTTCCTCCCAGATTTTTAGTAGTTTAAGCAGAACAATCTCATAACCTGTTCAGCAGTATCAGATAAATTCTTTTTGGCATTCTCATTTACCATTGCCTCTTCAAGAGTTGTTATACCCCTTACGATTGGGAAAAATGCATCAATTCCCTTTTCGTTGCAAGCGTGGGCATCTGCTGTAACACCACCTGCAAAAGCAATTACAGTTTTACCATATTTCTTTGCAAGCTTTGCGACACCGACAGGTGCCTTGCCCATTGCAGTCTGAAAATCAAGCATTCCTTCTCCTGTAACTACAAGGTCTGCATCTTTTATATATTCTTCAAGCTTTGTTTCTCTGAGAACTATATCGATACCCGGCTGAAGCTCGGCATTTAAGAATGTCAAAAATGCAAAACCCATTCCACCTGCAGCACCGGTTCCCGGATATTTTGCATCTGCATGAGGATACTTTTCTTTTGCAACTGCAGCATAGTAGCCAAGCCACTTATCCATATCCATGATCATAGAAGGAGTTGCACCTTTCTGCGGGCCATACACAGCACTGCAGCCTTCACTTCCACAAAGTGGATTGGTAACATCGCATGCGACCATGAATTTACACTCTTTTAACTCCGGCACAACATATTCATCTGTGATGCTGTCTATTTCTTTAAGACCTTTTGCTCCGAGAGAAACCTGCTTGCCAGTGCTGTCTAAAATTCCAAAGCCAAGCGCCTGCAGCATACCGATACCGCCATCATTTGTAGCACTTCCGCCGATACCCACGATAAATCTGCGGCACCCCTTAGCGATAGCGTCTTTGATAACTTCTCCAACTCCATAAGTTGTTGCTTCGAGAGGATTCAACTCACTCTTTGGTGCAAGAGTAATTCCGGCAGCCCCACTCATTTCTATAACAGCTGTCATTGAATCTTTGATTATGCCATAGGCGCAGGTAACCTTCTTGCCAAAAGGTCCTGTGACTTCAACGTTTTCAAGCTGACCTTTCATTCCTTCTACAAGAGCTTCCACTGTGCCTTCTCCACCGTCTGCAAGCGGTCTTACTGCAACCTCTGCATTTGGGATAACACGCTTAAAACCTTCGGCGGCAGCATTTCCGGCCTCAATAGAGGTCATACTTCCCTTAAAAGAATCTATTGCAGTTACTATTTTCATTTGGATACCTCACTTTTTTATTACGAATCTTGTGATGAATTGATTATAGACAAATATTTATCAATATGCTATGTTATACAAAATATAAAAACAAGATATAATTGTCAAAAATATATTATATATAACACAAGAGGTTGAATAATGGTCAATTCCATATCAAAGCAGCTTGCCCAGCAGATAGTAGATACAATACATGATGTATGCGGCTATCATATAAATTTTATAAACACTCAAGGGAAAATATACGCATCAAGTAATCCGGAGCGAATAGAGACTTTTCATGAGATAGGCAGGCGGGTTGCCGTCTATGGAGAGACGATAGAAGTTACCTCTGATGATGATTACGAAGGAACAAATAAGGGAATAAACATTCCAATTTATCATCATAAAAGAATAATTGCTGTAGTAGGTATTTCAGGTGAACCGACTGAAGTAAGAAGATTTGCACATCTTGCTGAAAGGATATCAAATATCTTGCTGCATGAGCAGGAATTAAGTGAAGAACATAGAAATACAGACGAAAAGAAACTTTATATCATAAGATCTCTTCAGGATGGCGTGTTTGATAATCATGCATATCTTAACGAATGTTTTGATTATTTCAAAATTGAACGCGGCAAAAAGTACCGCATGGTTAAAATGGAAGTAAACACAAGATATAATTTAGTAAATATATCCTTGCTTGAGCAGCATGTAGAGTCGCTATTCAGCACACTAAGAGGAAGCCTTTACGCTTATATCTATCCCAATCAGTTTGTTGGTCTGATAAGTCAAAGTACATTTGAAAACAACAGCTATATGTTTGAAAAGTTTTCTAAAAATCATAGCGGGATCGTAAAGATTTCAGTCGGTAAACTGACGAAGCTTGAAAAATGCAATGAATCGTGGGAAAGTGCCGAGACAGCACTTTCTTCTATTAAAAATAAAGACAGTTATTATGTTGTATTTGATGATCTTACTCTTGAGATACTTATATCCGGTCTTGCACCGGGAAACATAGATGAATACCGCAACAAGATACTTACAGATATCGATGAAGAGGATATTGAATTTCTGAAAGTTTACTACGAAAACAATATGTCCCTCACCAAGACATCAGAAAAACTATACTTACACAAAAATACTGTGCAGCAGCGACTAAAAAGAATATACTCTCAAAGCGGTTACGATCCAAGAAACTTCCAGGATGCGGTACTGTTTTATCTGGCATGCAGGCTGTAGATGGAAATACCCCCAGCAGGACATCATTGATTCTGCTGGAGGTTTTATTTTACAAATTTAAGGTTTTTAATAATTGCTCTCTATATTCAGGATCTTCCATGGCTTTTTTCATTTCGGTGTCCTGTCCATTATTCATCAAGTGAAGATAAAGCTTTGTTACTCTGTCAGCTCCCTCGGCACGGCCCTCTGCACGTCCTTCAACCTTGCCCTGCTCAATTAATGCTTTTGTTGCGACACACATATCTACCATCCTTTCTCCATCAGGAACTGTTATCTTTGCATTTATAAGTACATTTAGCAGATCAGCTCCCTCTCGGCTTATTATCCAATGTCCGTTTCTTTCAGCTATCATATTTTCAAACATTTTAGAATCATCACAACGTTTAATAGATTCAAGCATGTCTCCAAGCTCTGTACTGAGTTTCTTAAAATCCCGCTCTGCTGCGCTCTATTCTGTTTTTCTTGCGGAGAAGTGCTGTCTCCCACTCCATTTTTTCATTCTCTTTTTCTACTTTGAGGCCATAAGGAATCGGCACCGGAGTACCTTCTCTTGTGATTGCTACATAAGTAAGGTATGCTCTGTTTATTGGATGGCGGAAACCTTCCTTGTCCTCAACATATGAGTCTACTCTTACTTCTATAGATGTCTTTCCTACATAAGTGACTTTGGCAACCAATACCACTATCTCATTTAAGTATACGCCCTGCTTGAATGTGAGATTATCAATGGATGCTGTTGTTATCTCAAGGCTCGTATGACGCTGCGCGCAAGTAGCCGCAGTTTCATCTATCCATGAAAGCAGCCTTCCGCCGTAAAGTCTGCCTGTACCGTTGATATCTTCATGCCTTATTACATGAAAATTTTCAATCTTAGAATAGTCTACTGATCTTTTTTCTCTTGTATCTTCCATTATAAATATTCCTCTGAAACATTAAAAAACTCTGCTAAAATCTGTTACCTGCTCAAGAGCCTCTATAAATCCGGCAAGACCCTCTTTATCTTCTTCAGTAAAGCGGCTGAGCTTTGGGCTGTCGATATCGAGTACTCCTATCACTTTGCCATCCTTATGTATAGGTACTACGATCTCAGAATTTGACGCACAGTCACATGCGATATGTCCCGAAAACTCGTGAACATTGTCTACCTTAAGTATCTCGTCATTCTGAGCTGCTGTGCCGCAGACACCCCTTCCAAGAGGTATCCTGATACAAGCGACCTTGCCCTGAAATGGTCCTAAAAGCAATGAACCATTATTCATGAGGTAAAATCCTGCCCAATTGAGGTCTTCCATATTTTCATTTATAAGTGCTGACGCATTTGCCAGTACCGGCATGTAGTCAGGCTCGTCTTCTGCCAGTGATTTAAGCTGCTCTGTAAGTAATTTATAATCTGTCATGGCTGGTCTCCTTATAATAAATCATTTGATAATGATAACACATTCTAGAATATTATCAAACACCTCAAAAAACCCTATAGGATAATCGACTATCCCATAGGGTTTGTATAATTAAATAGCATATTCAAAATCATCACGAAGTATACGTCTCAAAAACTGCACTGTTCTTGCGTCTTTTGGGTGTGAAAAGATTTCCCTTGGTGAGCCTTTCTCTACAACCACACCCTGATCCATAAAGATCACTTCATTTGCCACACTCTCTGCAAAACTCATCTCATGAGTTACGACTATCATCGTCATTCCAGATTTGGCAAGATCCTTCATGACATTCAGCACTTCTCCTACAAGCTCCGGATCAAGTGCTGAAGTAGGCTCATCAAAAAGTACTACCTCAGGCTCGGGAGCTATCGCTCTTGCAATGCCCACTCTCTGCTGCTGTCCACCAGAAAGCTGTGAAGGATAGTAGTCTGCTCTGTCCTCAAGCCCCACCTTTCTCAGTGCCTCCAGTCCCTTCTTCTCAGCCTCTTCTTTTGAGTATCCGTGTGCGACTATCAGGCCTTCTGTAACGTTTTCAAGTGCGGTCTTATTTGCAAAAAGATTGTAATTTTGAAATACAAATCCAGTTTTTTTGCGGATCTTATATACTTCATTTTTACTTGCCTTAGAAAGAGAAGTGTGAATCTCCCCAAAATCGATCGTTCCTTCATCTGCTCTATCCAGGAAATTTATGCTGCGGAGCAAAGTGGTCTTCCCCGAACCACTTGGTCCTAAGATAACTATGATATCCCCTTTATTTACTGAAAGGTCTACTCCCTTAAGTATTTTATTATTTCCAAACGACTTGTGTATGTTTTTTAATTCCAACATGATCAGGCCTCCATAATCTATTAAAACGCTTTACCTTGTGTCCACTTTTATAAGCTGCAACCACTCTCTCAACTTCTCTGAATATCAGCTGAACTATTGTGCAGAGTATGATGTACCAGAGCAGTACCACGAGATACGCTTCTATATAATTATATCCAAATGCAGCTTCTTTCTTTGCTACCGCCATCACATCCTGCACTGTCATCATATATGCAAGTGATGTACTCTTTAATGTATTTACTGTAGTGTTGCATATATTTGGAAGTGCTGATACAAGGCTCTGCGGAATGATGATGCGCCTAAGCGCCTGTGATGTTGTCATGCCGACTGAAAGTGCTGCTTCCATCTGTCCAAAGCCTATCGCTGAAAGTGAAGATCTGAATACTTCAGTAAGGATTGCTGTAGTATTTAGTATGAAAACTACAAATGCATATATTATTGGATCAATGTCAAAAACTTTTACATCAAGTCCTAAAACTACATTTAATATATAATTCAATAATGTAGGAAGAAGGCTGTAAAAGAAAAGGATCTGAAGGACTATCGGAGTACCTCTCACAAACGATATATAAAAGGATATCGCGCGGTTCTTCTTTTTGCCGATTCTCTTTAGTGCCAGAGCAAAACCAAGTATTGATGATACGACCATAGTAATGATCGTAAGCTCAAGTGTGACAGGTATGGCTTTTGCTGCAGTTATAAAAGTCTCTCTCATGAACTCTGTATTTAACTCCATCGCTGTCACCTCCCGAATGCTATTTCTCTCTTGCCTTTTGTAAGCCTCTGCTCTGTACGGTTAAATATCTGCTCCAGGATAACTGTCAATATCCAGTAGATAGCCATAAGTGCTATGTAAGTTTCAAGTCCGTAGGAGCCATGATTTATACCGATAAGAAGCTGTCCTTTTCCCATTACATCTATCATTCCTATCGTATATGACAGGGAGCCTTCCTTCATAAGCTTCACAAGTGAATTTGCAAAATTTGGAAGGGCTACTGCCAGGGCTTGCGGTGCAACTATACGCCTGAATGACTGCCACTCTGTAAGACCGCTTGCAAGTGCCGCTTCTCTCTGTCCTTTGTCTACAGCTTCATATGCTGTCCTAAACACTTCTGCCATAGTCGCAGAAAACAAAATAGAAAAGGTTGTTATTACGAAAAACCATTTGCTGGAATCATTTATATCTATACCGGATGATTTAAGTAATTCCGGAAGTCCATAGTAGACAATGAATAGAAGGACTATAGACGGGATACATCTGATGATATATATGTAAGTGTCCACCGCTGCCACCAATGCCGGTTTCTTTGTCAGCTTTGCCGCAGCCAATCCCAGTCCGATCAAGCCTCCAAAAAAGACCGTCCCAGCCATAGTTGCCAATGTCACAGGTATAAATGGAAAAATCTTTATAAATGCTTCGATTATAAACAATGGATGAAACGGTCTCATTTCTATACCTCCTTATACTGCCAGCTCTACTCTCTCTTCAGCATACTCTCTTGCTGCCTCTCTTACCCAGTTAAGATGCTCAAAATCAATGTCGGAAGGTACTGTGCAGTCTGCTCCAAGGATGATTCCACGAGTTCCTGCATCGTCGAGTATCCTTCTTGTCTCTGTTTCGATCTCCTCCTTGCTTCCCTTGTAGAGGACACCTTCATCAGTATTTGCAAAACCACCGATGATGGCTCTACCACCAAAGATCTTCTTTGCCTCTGAAAGAGGAATACCCTCAACTACTGCTGCATAATTAATAGCTTTTGCCGGATAGTTTTCATATACTGTAAGGTCGTTTGTCGCTCCTTCATAGCCGCAGATATGAAGAATGTTATAATCGCTCACCTCGTTAGCCGCTTCTAAGACTTTCAGCTCACTTGGAGCGATATACTCAAGATACTGCTCCTTTGTGATAGAAGAATCCTGGATATTCTGAAGGCTGAAATAAATGCCATCTGCTCCGCCATCTTCAATAACTGCTCTTGCAAGGATGGCGATATCTTCAGCGATCCTGTTAAGTGCATCTCTTACGATCTCAGGATTTTCGTCAAGCAGCTCACCGAAACTAACCCCCTCAGACTGCAGCTGCAACTTAAGATAAGTAGCTGGTGCAAACACATTGTAAAATGATGCTATCTCATGTCTGAATGTTACCTGAAGCTTCCTTACAAGATTAACCTGCTTTTCGATCCACTCCTTAGGCTCGATGCTGTGGACTCTTTCAAGATCCTCAACCTTCTTTACATTTCTGATAGCTGAGTTTGGATAGATGAAGTATCCGTCGCTCATGATCTTTATGAAGTCAGGCTCAAACTCATTGAAGAACCTTTCATGACCTCTTAAATTTCCTGCCAATACATGAGGATTATCAATATTTAAGTTATGTGGCTGATAATGATACCAAAATCCAACCGGTACTCTCTCTGTTTCCTTGTTATCAAATGCGTCAAAAATCAACTCTCTCTTTCCCATGTCCCTTTACCTCCTGAAATTTTGCTTTGTTCTATGTCATTCTGTCTTTCTATTACAAAACATCGCCCTTCTTGTATCCTTCCGGAACATACTTCAGAATATCCTCTCCAAAGTACTGCTGTGAAAGCTTTTCAAGTGTTCCATCAGCCTTAAGCTTTTCTATAGCTTCATCATACTTATCTGCAAGCTCCTGATTGTCTCTGTTAAAGAGCGGCCATGTTGGGATGCCTTCATATGCTGTGTAGCCAAGCTTGTCTGCAAGGTCATGATACTCGCCGTCCTCAGCTACTACATTAGCCTCAAAGCTTGTCTTGATATTGAAGTATGCATCATATCTGCCTTCGAGTATCCACTGATATGCATCTGAGATCTCAAACTGATCTGAAGCGTCAAGCTGGATCTGGCTGTCAGGGTGATTGTTGTTAAAATTCTCAACGATATTGTACTGAGCATTCTGTGGAGCAATCGGTACGAGCTTGCCGCCGGACTTTGCAAATGCCTCAAGATCTGTATATTTATCAGCATCTTCTGCTCTGTAAGTGATGCCTATCACGCTTGCTCCTATATAGTTTTCAGGGAATACATAAGTCTTTGATCTTGCCTCTGTCCACCATACTCCCTTAGTACCTACGTCGTACTTTCCTGACTCAACACCTATCAGAAGATCGTCGTCAGTTGTTGGTGTGTAGTGGAATTCATAATCTTCAAGTAACTCGTCTACTGCCTTAAGTACTGCAACTTCATATCCGTCTGACTGACCGTCCTCTGTCTCGAAGTCATAAGGCTTATAGTAATTAGTATGTGCAACTTCTACTATCTTTACTCCACCCTCTGAGGTTTCTTCAGACTGTGAAGTGGATGCCGTCGTACTCGCTTTGTCTGCGCCTGCTGCAGCTGCTTTACTTCCGCAAGCTGTAAGTGAAAGTGCCATTGCTGCTGTTAAAATTGTTCCTGCGAATATTCTGATCTTTCTCATAATATTACTCCTCCTTATTTCCTCGATTGTTTGTGTGTTTGTGTTTTGTCTTAACTGTTAGACGTAGTATAATACTCATTTCATACTATGTCAATAGGATTTATATAGATTATTTATATTTTTTATTTTCCCTTTATTCATCAGGATTTCTATGCACAATAAAGCGGAGGTCATACCGCTCCTGGCATTGCAGGAACAGATATAACCTCCGTTTGTCTGGTCAATTAATGTATATAGTTTTACAGATTTACACTGCAGCAAATCCCTTTTCAAGATCAGCTATAATATCATCGATATGCTCTGTACCGATTGAAAGTCTTATTGTGCTCTGAGTGATTCCCTGATCAAGAAGCTCCTCATCATTAAGCTGTGAATGAGTAGTTGATGCCGGATGAATAACAAGGCTCTTAACATCTGCAACGTTTGCAAGAAGTGAGAAGATCTCAAGATTGTCAATAAACTTCCAAGCTGCATCTTTTCCGCCCTTGATCTCAAATGTGAAGATAGATGCTCCGCCATTTGGGAAATACTTCTCATAGAGAGCGTGATCCGGATGATCTGCGAGTGACGGATGATTTACCTTCTCAACCTTTGGATGGTTCTTAAGAAACTCAACTACCTTCTTTGTATTCTCAGCATGTCTATCGAGTCTCAGTGAAAGTGTCTCAACTCCCTGCAAAAGAAGAAATGCATTGAATGGTGAAATTGTAGCGCCTGTATCTCTCAAAAGGATAGCTCTTATATAGGTAACAAAAGCTGCCTCTCCGACTGCATCATAGAAAGATACTCCGTGATAGCTTGGGTTAGGAGCTGCTATCTGAGGATAGTTTCCGCTCTCTTTCCAGTTAAACTTGCCGGACTCAACGATAATTCCGCCAAGAGTAGTACCATGGCCGCCGATGAACTTTGTAGCTGAATGAACTACGATATCTGCGCCGTGCTCGATTGGTCTGATAAGGTATGGTGTTCCGAAAGTATTGTCGATAACAAGTGGAAGTCCATGCTTATGAGCGATCTCTGCTATTGCATCGATATCCGGGATGTCACTGTTTGGATTTCCAAGTGTCTCGAGGTAGATAGCTCTTGTATTATCCTTGATAGCTTCCTCGACTTCTGCAAGATCATGAGCATCAACGAATGTTGTTGTAATTCCAAACTGAGGAAGTGTGTGAGCTAAAAGATTATAGCTGCCGCCATAGATAGTCTTCTGAGCTACGATATGTCCGCCGTTTGCTGCAAGAGCCTGAATTGTATATGTAATAGCTGCTGCACCTGATGCAAGTGCGAGTGCTGCACTTCCGCCTTCGAGGGCTGCAAGTCGTTTCTCTAAAACGTCCTGAGTTGAATTTGTGAGTCTTCCATATATATTGCCGGCATCTGCAAGTCCAAATCTGTCTGCTGCATGCTGACTGTTTCTAAATACATATGAAGTAGTCTGATAGATTGGAACTGCTCTTGCATCTGTCGCCGGATCCGGCTGTTCCTGTCCTACATGTAACTGAAGTGTCTCAAACTTGTAGCTCATAATTCTCTCCTCCTATATTTAGCATTTAAGCCTAACCATAATCTGTTAGGTGCTGTGTTTTTTGTTGTTAGACGTAGTATAATACTCATTTCCTACTATGTCAATAGGTTTTATTTAGTTTATTATTTTAAAGCAGTAAAAAACCGGATGTAGATTTTTTCCACATCCGGTTTTTTGTATGTTTTTTATGATCCTCTGCTTTATTAGATTTAGTGTAAATTACAAATGTCCTTTTTATATTAGCAATATTTTTGAATCTATCTGCAATCTTAAACGACTCATGTCTTCACCTCTCGTATTAAATCTCAGACTTTACTTCTGTTCTCCCTGATTATTCCTGTGCTGTTCAATCCTATTATTAAGAAATTTCAGCAATTCCTTACTTAGTAACCAAATCTACAATAGTAGAAATTCTTTAAATGTTCTAAGCAAGGGCTTTGCGTCATGTGGTGCTTTCTATCTACAATAGTAGAAATTCTTTAAATGTTCTAAGCAATCAGAGGAGTAATAAGATTTGTATAACATCTACAATAGTAGAAATTCTTTAAATGTTCTAAGCAGTACGACTATAGTTGAGACTTGCCCATCTACAATAGTAGAAATTCTTTAAATGTTCTAAGCAAAAAATACTAGGGTTCGTACACTTTGCATCTACAATAGTAGAAATTTTTTAAATGTTCTAAGCTCGTGCATAGTCAAAAATAACAATTAATACGACACTCAAACATTTTTCTTTTATCATTTTTCACAATTAAAACCATAATCTCTGCGCTTAAAACATTTTTCTTTCTAAATTATATCAGAGGTTTGCAATTACGTAATATTACACACTTTCCTTACAACAAATGCGTTTGCGCATATTCAAGCCATTCAGCATTTGTCATTGCTAAATTAATCTTTTCTCCCTCACTTTTCTGCCTTATTTGCTCTAATACCCAAAGACCTTTCCTTGCAATATTATACGCTCCATTTGCATCCGCATCCTTTGGTACAGAACCATCCGACAATTCTGAATTAAAATATGCCTCTCTCTTATTCTTTACAGGTGAAATTATATAATCCCTTGTTCCGTCTGAAGTACTATTTCTCATTTGTAATGTTTGTTGCAATAATCTATATAATCTTCTATAAAACTCCGCTTCTTCATTGGATATAATCATGTCTTTTACATTTCTTCCATCTTCATACGGAATCTTATACTGTTCAAATAAATTTTTCATTTCATCTGTAACTACAACAACTTTTTCATCGAACATATTATTTTTATCTGGATTACGGTACTTAATTATTCTTTCACCATTGGTACAAACAGTCCATTTACTGTTAATACCGCACGCTCTCTGTGTAAATGACCTATAATCAAATCCAAATTCAAATACATTCTCTAAGGCATTAAATCTTATAAAGTCGAAACCATCAAAAAATCTTTTTGATTTTTCAACATTTTCACACTTCATGTAAAATAAATTCGCAAATCCCGTAGTTGGATCAATCTTACTTGTGAGATACGCAGGGACATAATAAATCACACCACTTTGTTTTCCCAATTCCTTAAAACTTTTAAACTTAGATGTTAATTGCAATGCATTAAGTGCTCCGCCTAATTCCTTCGGTGAAGTTTGTTCCCTACTCTTATCAATTACAAGATAATTCAACTTATCTATAAGCATTTTCTCAAACTTCTGGTACACCTGTTTTTCAACTTTCTGTCTACCTCTTTTAAAGCCAAAATTTAAATCTTCCAAACAAATAATTGCATTATATTTAAGTACAAGCTTAGCAACTACATTAACCACCTGACTTAAATATCCAGCCTTTAAATCCCTTATATTTTCTACTGTATTCCAATCTTTACGTGCTTTATCTCTACCGCCTTCCCTCTCATCTAATAATGCATGATAATCTGTTTCAATATCATATTCCTTATTAATAATTGAATTTAATGATATTTGTTCCAATATATTACCTTTTGAATCAATGACAACTACATATAAAAGATTCCTCTCTCCACGATCTATACCAATTACATTTACATTTTCATCAATTCTTATCGCACTATTTACAGCATCGTTAAAGCGTTTTACTTCATCAACGCCAAAGTTCATAGTGATAGGAATATGAAGTGTAAATTTATCCTTGCTATACCTTTTATCCTTCACAATATCATAAGAAAATGTGCTTGTTTCTTTTGTTCTTGCCCTATTTGGATTCTTATTCTTTATCTCTTCTCCAGCCTTATGAATAATTAATTCATCTTCTGAAATTGAAGCAGGTCGATAGAAAACCTCCGCCTCACCATTTAGCTTATACACAACATCATCAATATTCCTTTGATCAAATAGCATCATGAAATACAATGTATGCAAATTAAGCTTGCCTTTACTATACATAGAAAAATCTTTGTTATATATCTGAAACAAATATAATTCATTTCTTTCAATCAAGTCATTTATATATGTTTCATCAATATCTGTATATGTAAGCTTATATCCTTGCTTTTCTACTTCTCGATAAAATTCACTAATATCATTATAGGATGCTGTATCAGAAAACTTAAATCCAAATTTAGACCAATCTTCATGCTTACTAATAGATTCCTTAAAGAAATCTATCAAATTATGACAGTCTTCCAGTGAAAACATGTTTCCTTTCTTATGCGTACCTTTCTTATAATTTGAATAAATCTCTGATGATGGATTATAAAAATCAATATTTGATTTCGCGAAAAAGACTTTCGGAAGCATTTGATTTGGTACAGGCAACAACTTGTAATCCACTTTTTTAAATACTTTTTCTGTTTTTGCTACTGGCGGATTTACAAAAGCTTTATTAGCAGATGTATTCATAATACCTAAATAATATTTCCCATCTTTTAAAAGCAAAACTCCCAGGTTATCTGTTTCTTTATTCCTATCCCATCCATTTAGCAATGTGGATCTATTAAAATTTAGTTTTACTTTCTCGGTGGAAAATGGCTTTTTCGTTAAATAATTTCTTGTCATATTATATAAAGAATCCACCTGCTTTAATTCAACAAGTAATTCTTCATGCGCCGAATAAACAATTAAATCTTTTTCCAATTCTTGTCCGCTACTATTAATAAGTTTTAATTCACGTTCTAATACCTTAATTGAATCCAAAAAGTCTTTAATTGCTTTCACAGCTTTTCTATTTTTAGCTAACTTTCTGCTTCTATCATGTTCATTAATTACAATTCTCAAGAAAGTTTCATTATTGATAATAATATTTTCTATGTCATCAGAAATCTGATGAATGTAATTTTCAATCAAATTACAACTATCTTCTGATAAATTACATAGATGTTCCAAAGAATAGCTTTTATTCTTCTTTAATTCTTTTTGACGTTTTTCAAAATACTTATCATCCTTCTTTTTATTCTCATTAGCTAAATCATATTCCTGATTTAACAAATCATCAAAAGTTCTCCAATTTTCAAAAACAATATTTGACATCGCTGTTTTTGCCAAATCATTCTTTACATAAACATTCTTTCCTTTTGATTCTCTTAATGCATCAAAAAATGCACTAACCTTGGATGATTTAAGACTTTCAATCAATACACTTCCATAGGATTCAACATTATCTATCAATACCTCATCACTTTGGAACTCATCAATAAAAGATTCTTCTCTATCAGATAATATCTGTTTATAAAGCATCTTCATCTTTGGGATTTTTCTAAATCCATTCGCCTTCTGATTTTTCTGATTATACAAATTGATGCTTGAATTTATCTTACCAACTTGAGAATTATATGTATCAATTCCATCCTGCGTTAAAGTCTTGTTGAAAGTCTCAACTATAAAAAGACTATCTTGCTCTTCTTCCCCTAAACCATCTGCTAAAATGCCCGCTGTTTTTACAAATCTATAACTCTTTACATTATCCAAAAACTTTGGGAAATTCTCATTAATCAATCTATAGGCAACAGTAGATGACTTTTCCTTATCTGAATAAAGATTTTCTCTCACTTTATTGTAACTTGTAAAATAAGTGTAGAAATTCCTAAAACTCTCCAAAGCGTTGTAATCATCTTCTGAAATAGAAGGCAATTTCTCTAATAAATCTAAAATATCCTTCTTACCAATCTTAGTAAAATTCTCATGGGCCTTTAATTTTTCGACCACTTCTTTTCTTAACAAATCCTGTGTTTTGTTAAAATCTTCTCTATCACTTACTTCTTTTTGATTCTTCAGATATATTTCTGCAGCAATTTTAAGGCTTGGTAACGTACAATTATCCAATGCCTCATTTATAAGCTGTTTATGATATTCATCCAGAATCCCTTTAACATGTTCGTAATTCTGCTTCCTCTTTACATCAGACTCTAATATATTATTCTGACGAATATTATCTAGCGTTTTTCCAATCGGAATCAATTCATTCCTTATTGTTTTACTTACCGGATACTGCTTTGTTAAACTCTCATAATACATTTATATTTCCTCCCTATACCCTTCTGGGCGTACCCTTCGTTCCGTCTGTCCATAACCATGGTGCCAGCGCAGTCTACCCTTGTTCCATTGACATATATGTGCCTTGCAGAAAAGAACGGTACCCACACAGCATCCTCTATTACAAGCTTGCTTTCTATATCGTTATGTTACTATTTTTTTATTTAACTTTATTAATATTAAAGATTTATAATAAATAAAATATTTATCATTCAATATTGCTTGTAATTACGCAACATTTACTCTGACTGGATGTAACACTACACCCTCTATCCCATCAGCAAACGCATTAGGGAATACTTTTTTCGTTATCTGATACGCTCCATTTACATCAGCATTTATCTTAATCCCTGTATTGCTTACAAACAAACCTCTGTATTTTCTGCGAGACTTGTCATAGCAGGTTTTTACAGGCTTTTCACCATCAAGAAAGCTCGTTCCGCTCGTATAGCTTTCCTCTGTAAGAATTACATTTAATCCTACATTTTCAGCTTTATACTGGACCATCTGAATAAACCGCATCTGTGGTATACCTACAAAAGACTGATTTACAATCTTTCCCATCCGGCTCTCTTGTTTCCACTCTTTGTTATTGCCTATTACTATAGTATTAGCTCCCACAGAAAGAGCATAGTTTACAAGATGAAGGCTTGCCTTGTGCATGTAGTCATCTATCTTGTTATTCCTCTTGTCTGTAATCCTACCCATCCTTTGAGTGTAGTCTTTATTATTCATTCTCTTTGCAATCTCTCTGAAATGAGAAAGTTTCTTGTTGTAGTATTTGTTTATCGATTTAAGACCCTTACCGTTAATTACAAATGGTTTCAAACCAAAGTTGTTTACTACGGTTGCCAAGTTATCCAAACCAATATCAACACCCAGATACTTTCCGTTATCTTCAAGTTTTACATCGGGAACTTCAACATTATAAACAAGCTCCACTACTATATGTTTATAGCGTGGCAGAAATCTTACCTGCTGAAAAGAACTGAAATTAGCTTTTTCTGTAAATTGGGGACAGATTGTAAATCCCTTAAAAGACTTCGGAAACACAAGCAGATTATCTTTAAGCTTAACGTTCTGATTAGTCATAATAAGAATTGCATTTCCATCTTTAGACTTATATTTGGGCAGTTTTGGTCTGCCTAAGAATTTATCCTTATTTTTACTCCATTCCTTAATTGCCTTGAAAAAAGACTTCCAGTTCTTATCAAGCAGCCTTAAAGTCTGCTGTGCCGCCTGTGCTGTCGGCATCTGCTTATAGTCATCAAATTCCAGATCAGCCTTTAATATTTTGTCTAGCTCCTCATAACGAATCCATTTGTTATTTTTAACAAATTCATTACGCACGATATAATTAGCATGATTATAAAGATTTTTTGACTTATGGGTAAAATCACAGAGCAATGAGAAATACTGATTATTCGGTTTTATAAGATGTTTTTCAACTCTTTGAACCTTCATCTTCCTCGATTATCTCCTTGATTTTTTTTGCTTTGCGGCTACTATACAGTTTCATGGAATAGCAGTGCAGCAGACTTATTATTTCTTCAAATATTTCCTGACTGTCAAGCTTTTCAGAGCCGACTTCACTCATAACGATTATCTCACAGCCAAACTTCTTGAACAGATATGTGAATAGTCCAAAACCCACCCTCGAAAGCCTGTCTTTATAAGTAATCACAACTTTGTTTACTTTTCCTGCAAGTATGTCATCAAGCATTGTGAAAAAGTCCGTTCGTTTTTCAAAGTTTATTCCACTTGCTACATCACTGAAAACACCATTGATTATATATCCGTTCTGAAAACAGAATGTCTTTAACAGCTGTATCTGGTTATCCAGGTCTGCCTTTTGTTTTGAGGTTGAAACTCTGGCATAGATATAAGTTTTGCGTTCAATGTCCTTATTCAGCATACGGTACACACTGTCCGCATCATAGTCATATCTGCCGTTTCCTTTTACGGTAACTTTAATCTTATTGGTCTTCACATATTTAGTCAGTGTTGGTCGTGTAATTTGTAAAATTCTTAAAACTTCCTGTGCTGTCAAAATGACTCCCTCCTTCCAAAGTATATTTTACCTTTGTTGAAAGAGAGAGTCAATAATTATTATTAAAATAACTTAATATTAGCAAATACTATTAATCAAAATCATGTACTATACTCTGCCATCCGCTTTTCAAAATCCGTGATATTTCTTGCTTTTATTATCCTGTTTATGGTATCTTCATCAGCATAATTACTGGAATACCTCTCTGCAGCATCCTTAGAACCAAATATCGTATAGAAAAAATTGTCCGGATCATTATAGTCGGCAATCCACTGAAACTGATATGCCATGATCTGACCTGTCCGCCTTAAATGCAATCGACTCTCCTTATCATAAACGACCAGTACTGCATTTAATCCTACTGCTGTCAAATCTTCCTGGATCAATGCAGTAAACTTCTGCAAAGCGGTATCTGCTGTAGAAGATATAGCCAGCTCAATAACATCTCTTTGCCCGATTCCGGCCTCTTTTAAGAGTTCCTTGGCTTTTACAGGATCATATTTAAGCCACCCCTGCAATTTCTTATTGTATCCCATCAGTCCTTTGGGTATGATGCCATCGGTGAGCTCTGCATATCCTCCATATACCTCATTTATGATTCTTTCACGGTTAATTGCATACTGTATTGCTTTCCTTACCTTTATATTGTCAAGCGGAGCTGTCTTCGTATTAAGCATAAGGCTGATTATCTCTACATTTTCCTTTGCGACAAGCCTGTTTTTATAGACTTCATTGTCAATATAAAAACTGACAGCCTCAGGATTTACATATTCAAGATCGAGTATGTCAAGTCTTCCTTTTCTAAATTCTCTATCCATCACCGCCGGTACCATTACTCTTACCTCAGCTTTTTTGACAGATGGCTCATCCCCCTTGTAAAAAGGGTTTAGTTCCATGCGGCAAAACGAATCGCTGTTTTCCGTTATGATATATGGTCCACTCCCGATAATATATCTTATGTCTGTACCATATGAGTCACCTGCCGCAGTAACGCTCTTCTTACTGAGTATCGAGCATGCCGGAGAGCCCAGCATACTTACGAAGCTTGGAAATGCTTCTTTTAACGAAATATCTATGTGGCTGTCGTCTATGACTTCTATGCCTCTAAGTGCTGTTTCTTCTCCGTTTTGAAGCTCTTCTGCTCCTTCTATCATGTCAGTAAATGCCTTCTGTTCACTATCCGGAACCGTGAGAAGTCTGGTAAGCGAAAACTCAACATCTTCTGCCGTAAGCGGTGTCCCATCTGAGAAACACGCATCATCCTTTAACGTAAATGAGTATTTTTTGCCGTCATCAGAAACTTTCCACTCTTTCGCAAGCGATGGTACAATCTTACTACTGCCATCCTCATTCTGTTCTACATCAACAAGTCTTTCAAAAACATTCAGCGCAATATAATAGCTGTCAGTGTTTTTGGCAATATCCATATTTCCCAGCTCAGCATCTGTCGCAAGACGAACGAGCCCATCCTCGACTTCTATATCTGTGCTATCTTCTGAGATACTCAAATCCCCCCGAGCATCATCTTCCAATGCTCCGTTCAGCAGCTTTTGGGACCTTAAAGTATTAAATATACATACAGTCACCAGCAATAGTGCTGCAGCAACGGCCGTAATATAAACTATCTTTTTAAGATTTTTCATATTTTTGCGCTTACTACTCCTATTCTTTAGTTCCCTGTATGCCAACTCCTGCCATTGATAGGAATACTTTTGCTACAAGCCATATTACAGAAGATGCTGACGGGAGCAGCAATTCGTAGGGAAACAGAGGTATCAATCCAAGCAAGTAGTTGATCACAGCAAAGCCACCAATTACCGACGTTAAGCATACGACGACCAACCGGCTCATATTCACTGCCAATTTTGCTACCGCCAGTGCAGCCACAAACGAAATTACTGTAATTATCACCAGACTGATATAAGGTCCAAAATTACTCAGCTTTTTGCTGAAATAGTTTTCAAAATACACAGGTAGATTTTCCTGTCCGAACTGAAAAACCGCTATGAAGATTCCTGCAAGATAGACCTTGTACGATACTGCTCCTCCTATCAGTCCCAAAAACACCTCTCCCATCAAAAGCTGTTCACCTTGCAATCCCAAAGCTGAGAATATTATCAGCCCTATCCTATATCCAAAGATAAAGCCCATTCCCGTCAAAAACATTTTGTAAAATCTGAAGCCCTCCAGGCAGCAATATCCTGCGATAATTATGCCAATAACATAAAACAGTGGTCCTTTTGAAAAATCCAAATACGCAAACATATTGATAAAACTGTCAATAGCCGTTCTCCATTCATCTGTCATAAACCCCCTCCTATTCTCCAAAAATCACATTGTATATTTTATACATCGCTTTCATACAAAGTAATCTTCATAATATCTCTTAGCTACTATATCGGATAAAATGTAAATAGAGTTTAATGATATATTGCATTTTTTCATAATCAGAATGATTATTTTCAAAATATATTGCAAAAACGGGATTTAATTGTATAATTCCTATTGACTTAGTATGAATTTAGGTTATACTATTATTCAACGTATGATATCAGACCAAATCGCTAAACTCTCACTGATATCACTTTTTAATTAAATATAGAAGAAAGGATAACGACTATGGGTAATAAATATAATTTTGACCAGATAATAGACCGTCGAAATACCGGCTGCATCAAATATGACAGTGCCTCAAAGCGTATGGGACGTGACGACCTTCTTCCTATGTGGGTTGCCGATATGGATTTTTCCCTGCCGGATGAAATACTTGATGTCCTGCACTCAAGGATCTCTCACGGTATATTTGGATATACAGATCCAGATGACTCTTATTTTGAAGTGTTGAAAAATTGGTTCGCCAAAAGATACAACACTCACCTGTCAGGCGACTGGGTCACTGTCACCCCCGGCATAGTATATGCAATAGCATGTGCTATCAAAGCCTATACCGATATTTCTGATAAAGTAGTCATACAAGAGCCGGTTTACTATCCATTTAGAGAAACTATAGAGGACAATGACCGGGTGTGCGTTTCAAATACTCTCATACAAAAGAACGGAAAATACTCAATCGACTTTGACGATCTCGAAGAAAAATTAAAAGATCCAAAGACAAAGCTAATGATCATAAGCAGTCCTCACAATCCCGTAGGAAGGGTATTCACTCGTGAAGAGCTTGAAAAGATCTCTCTGCTCTGCCTTGAAAATGGAGTTAAGCTCTTCTCAGATGAAATTCACTGTGACTTCATATATAAAGGAAACAAATTTACGTCACTTCTTGCTCTTGAAGATAAATATGCAGAAAATACTGTTGTTGCCACTTCCATAAGTAAGACCTTCAACGCAGCCGGATTTCAGGTATCAAATATAATCATCAAAAACAATCAAATGAGAGCTGCTTTCAGAAAGCAAAACGGAGCCAACGGCTACAGTCAGGCTAGTGTTATCGGACTTGAGGCAACAAAGGCGGCATACACCTATGGCGAGGAATGGCTTGATGAGCTCTTAGAATACCTCGAAGGTAATCTCGACTTTTTGCGTACATATATAAAAGAAAATATACCTAAAGTTAAACTTACCGAACCTGAAGGAACGTATCTTCTCTGGCTCGATTTCAGTGAGATCGTAGAAGATAAAAAGCAGCTCAAAGAGCTGATAATAAACAGAGCCCGTCTATGGCTCGATGCCGGCAGCATATTTGGCGGAAACTCAGAGCTTTTTGAACGCATAAATATCGCATGCCCGCGCCAGACACTAAAGGAAGCACTAGACAGATTAAAAACAGCCGTGGAGGAATTTACAAGATGAAATTTGATGTCCAGATTGAAACCAAATGTCAGGGAATTAACTGGGATGTACAGGATCAGTATCATGCAATAAGCTTCCCTATTTATCAGACAGCTACTTTTTCACGCTCCAAGCTCGGCGAAACTACCGGTTTTGACTATACAAGGCAGTCCAATCCTACAAGAAGCCAGCTTGAAAGTATTGTCGCAGGACTGGAAAACGCAAAAAGTGCTGTTGCCTTCTCCAGTGGGATGTCTGCTATCACAGCAGTCATGAATCTTTTTAATCCCGGTGATCATATCATTGTGGATGCAGATCTGTATGGCGGATCTGTCAGACTTTTCAATGATGTCTGTAAACGCTATGGCATGACCTTTTCAACCGTTGACTGCAGCACTGAAAATGTCGAAGAATATATCACAGAAAATACCCGTGCTGTATACCTCGAAACACCTACTAATCCAATGATGCACGTAACGGATATTGCAAAGCTTGCAGAAATTACAAAATCTCACAATATCCTACTTATAATAGACAATACATTTTTATCCCCTTACTTCCAAAATCCCCTTGACCTGGGCGCTGACATCGTAGTACACAGCGGCACAAAGTTTCTCGGTGGACATCATGACACTATCGGAGGCTTTGTCATCGTAAATGATGCAGAGCTCGACGAGAAGATACGAACTATACTCAAAACCACCGGAGCCGGAATGGCACCTTTTGACAGCTGGCTCATTCTCAGAGGCATCAGAACTCTGGCAGTCCGAATGGACAGAGCTGAAAGCAATGCGCTCAAGATTGCTGAATACCTTTCAAATTCTCCTTATGTTACAAAGGTAATCTATCCCGGGCTCAAATCTCATGAAGGATACGAGATCATGAAAAAGCAGGCTCGCGGATTTGGCGCAATGATAAGCTTTGAAGTTGTTTCAAAGGAATTTGCAGTAGAAGTCCTCAATAATCTCGAGCTCTTCTACTTCGCAGAAAGCCTAGGCGGTACAGAAACACTCCTTACATATCCTATCACCCAGACACATGCAGAGCTTCCAAAAGAGCTGCTTGAAAGAAACAATATAACAGACAGACTCTTGCGTCTCTCAGTAGGAATCGAGCATTCGACAGATCTTATAAACGAATTTGAAAGAGTATTTGCCATCGCAGCAAAAAATACACTTTAAGAAAAAAAGCCATTCTGAACGGTCTTACTCATTCAGAATGACTTTTTTATTTCCTTATTATTCCTCCACCTACAACACAGTCATTTTCATCATAGAAGACTGCTGACTGTCCAGGTGTGGCAGCTTTGACCGGATCGTCAAAGGTTATCTTTAATCTATTTTCATCTATCATCTCTATATATGCATCAGCTGCCTTATGATGATAGCGTATCTTTGCCCTGCATCTTACTTTTTCGCCAATCTCTGGTCTTTCTATGCTCTGGAAATTGACATCATCGCAGATCACCACATCGCTGTACAACGACGCCTCACTGCCTATAACAACTTCATCTTTATCTGCTCTGATCTCCTTTACAAATACTGGAGTGCCCATAGCAAGACCAAGACCTTTTCGCTGTCCGACAGTGTAGTGAATGATTCCCTTGTGCTTTCCTAAAACCTTGCCGTTTTCGTCCACAAAGTTTCCTTCCTTTGGAATCTCAGCACCGCTTTTCTCAATGAATCCTGCATAGTCATCATCCGGAACAAAGCATATTTCCTGCGAATCAGGTTTTGATGCTACACTTAAGCCAATCCTTGCCGCGATCTCTCTCACTTCATCCTTTGAATACTTTCCAAGAGGCATAAGTGTATGTGCAAGCTGATCCTGCGTAAGCTTATAGAGCATGTAGGTCTGATCCTTCTTATCATGCAGCGCTTTTTTTACAGCATATCTGCCATTGTCGCATCTTTCTATATAGGCATAGTGACCTGTAGCGATATAGTCTGCTCCAAGCACCTTTGCCGCATAAAGCATCCTCTCCCACTTCACGTATCTGTTGCACTCAATGCATGGGTTTGGCGTAAGACCGCAGATATAGCTGTCTACAAATGGCTTTATGACCTTTTCATCAAAGTCTGAAGTGCAGTTGAACGTATGATAAGGGATATCAAGTTTCCATGCCACTCGTCGGGCATCGTCGATCTCGCAGCATCTGCCTTCTTCTCCATCATCGGCAAGCCATGTACGAAGTGTCACTCCGATCACTTCGTATCCCGCCTCTTTCAAGAGATATGCCGTAACTGCACTGTCAACTCCGCCAGACATTCCTACTATAACTTTTGACATATTTTTCGCCTGTTCCAAACAGCTTATTATCTGTTCTTATTCTTCTCAAGTTCCTCTTTGGCAATATTTCCACGAAGACCTGCATCGATAAAGTCGCAGTACTGACAGAAGCCGATGTTGTGGCGTCCTTCTCTCATCTTCTTACGAACATCGCGGTAAATATCGTTATTCCAGATGTCTACGAGCTTATCCTTTGTAAGATCACCCATTCTGGTCTTCTCAAAGTTATCACAGCAGCAAAGTCCCATGTTTCCGTTTGGCTCGATCCACATATCTGTAAATGGCATGAGACAGGTCTTTTTGATGACTTTATACTTCTCACCCTTACGGTTAGGAGCTGAGCCTGCGCGGTTTGTAAGATACTCATTAAGGTAACGCATCTGGATAAGTATCTCAACATTCTTATACTTCTCAGGATTAGCCTTTACGTGATCGTAGATCTCCTGGATATGAGGATAGAGCTTCATCTCCATGCTGTAGTTGTTGATGATGATCTGATTGACATAAGGAACGATGCTGTCAAGCTTCTCTATATTAAGAAGTATTCCGTTTGTTGACATGAAGATATATGCATTAGGAAGCTTCTCTCTCGCATACTTATGGAACTCAACGATCCTTGTATCCATCCATGGCTCATTGTTTCCGTAAAGAGTAAGCTTATTGGAATATCCCCAGTCTGCAAGCTGATCGATGACTGACTTGTAAAGCTCATCACTGATCTTTGCAAATGGACGCTTCTCCTCGTTTCTATTTGCTGTACAGAATGCACATGTGTTGTTGCATCTGTTAATTGTCTCTATATTTACAACCTCTGGATGTGGCGCTTCCTTCTGAGAAAGATACATATCAATGAAATCTTTCTGATCCTTATCACGCTTAAGATACTGAAGCTTAAGATAAGCCCAGATAGCAAGCTTTGGAAAATATTTACGCATGTTCCAGCCAAACCAGCCGGCATAATTTACAACCTTAATAGACAAAACAATCCCTCCTGTGTCTACCATCTATCGCTATTCAAAATATGATTACACGAAGTAGTATTATAGCATTTTTTTACTTTCTTGTAAAATAAAACTTGCCAATACGCGATAACTCTGCTATAATGGCTTTGTTGCGCCGGTGTGTCGGAATTGGCAGACGAGGCAGACTCAAAATCTGTTTTCCGCAAGGAAGTGCGGGTTCAAGTCCCGCCACCGGCATTATAAAAACCACTTATCACTGCTGATAAGTGGTTTTCTTGTTTTCTCAGTGTTCCTTAAAGTTTCTCACCGTTTGACTCTATAATCTCCTTATATCTGTAGAAAGACTTTTTCTTTGCTCTCTCCAAGCTGCCATGACCATCATTAAAACGATCTACATATACAAAGCCGTATCTCTTCTTCATCTCACCTGTGCCGGCAGAAACAACATCGATTGGTCCCCAGTACAGGTATCCTCTGCAATCCACGCCATCCTCGAGGCTAAGAGCTACATTCTTGATATGCTCTTCTATGTAGTGGATACGGAAATCATCTTCGATCGTACCCTTGTCATTTAAGTTTTCATCAAGACCTACGCCATTTTCTACGATTATCATCGGAAGTCTGTATCTGTCATAGAGAACGTTCAGTGTATATCTGAGTCCATCCGGATCAACTGACCATCCCCATGGCTTTGGTGCTGCGTCCTTCAAGAATGGATTTGTAACTCCTGTAAGTCCGCCGGTATCTGCCTTCAAGGCCTGCTCCTGCTCATATACACTTGAGCGATAGTAGCTGAATGTAAAGAAGTCAACTGTATAGTCTTTAATGAGCTTAAGCTCCTCATCAGTGAACTCAACATTAACGCCATCCTTCTTCCACCATTTCTTTAAGTAGGAAGGTACAACACCAAGGCAGAATGGATCTCCAAAATAAAATACGCTCTGTCTCTGAGCCTCAAGCGCACCGAGCACATTTGCCGGATGACAATTATATGGATATGTTGCGACACTTGAGCATGTAAGCATGCATCCCACTCTTGCCTCGCTGTCTATCTCATGTGCAAGCTTTACAGTCTCTGCATTTGCCACAAGGAAATTGTGGTATGCATTCCATTGATCCTGCAATGTTGTAGAGCCTATCGGATCATTTACATCCTTTGGATTGTCTATGGTAAGCACTCCGCCTGCTACAAACGGCATTCTGAAAAGTGCGTTTACTTCATTAAAGGTGAGATAATATTTTACTTTTCCCTTATATCTTTCAAAGACAGTCTTCACATATCGTTTCCAAAATTCAATAAGCTTACTGTTTGACCATCCGCCATACTCTGTAAGCAGATGAAGTGGTGTTTCATAGTGTGAAAGGGTGATGACCGGCTCAAGTCCAAGCTCATTCATATAGGTAAACATCTCGTCATAAAACTTAAGTCCTGCCTCGTTTGGAGTCTCCTCGTCACCGTTCGGGAATATCCTGCCCCATGCGATAGAAGTACGGAATGAATTAAATCCCATCTCTTTCATGTACTTCAAGTCTTCTTTATACCTATGATATCCGTCTACTGCCTCATGTGAAAGATACACTTTATTTTCATCAAGAGCTATCTCATATTTGCCGGTGTCTTTATTCCACTTTATCCCCGGCTCTCTTGACATTATTCCGACTAATACATCAGTGACATTGGGCTGCTTGCCGTCCTCAAGCCATGCGCCCTCATACTGGTTTGCAGCGATTGCTCCGCCCCACATAAAGTCCTTTGGAAATTTCATAATTGCCTCCTCTATAGTCGAACAGGAGGGACTTAGCCCTCCTGTTTATCATATTATTCAACAGTTACTGTAAAATAAATAGCTGCAAGCTCTGTATTTTTCTTGCACTGCTTCTTGAGTGCATCTGCAACAGCTCTGTCAGGCTCATCAGAATCATTTCTGAAATATATCTTCATGCCTGCTGTCTTCTCATATACGAGACCTCTTGACTCAGCCTCTCCTCTAAACACTTCCTTCTTAAAAGGTGTATTAACAATAACCATATTCTGCCTCCCCACTTATCTCGCCATCCATAATTTCGTCTGATCTGTCCTCAAACAATACTTCCCCGTTACTCTTTATTACATCTCTATACCAATAGAATGACTTTTTACGCGACCTCTTATATGTTCCCTTTCCATAATCATCGCAGTCAACATATATAAATCCGTAGCGCTTGCTCATCTGCTTTGTGGACTCAGATACCATGTCAATGCAGCCCCAGGTGGTATATCCCATCAGATCCACACCGTCATATTCGATCGCATCCAGCATAGCTTTGAAATGCGCCTCATAGTAATCAATCCTGTACTGATCATCAATACTTCCATCCGGCAGCACTTCATCTTTTGCTCCAAGACCGTTTTCTACGACGAACAGCGGCTTTCTGTATCTGTCATAGAGATCTACGAGCGAGATCCTAAGTCCTATCGGATCTATCTGCCAGCCCCAGTCAGAAGATTTAAGATAAGGATTTTTAACAGCATTTGTAGAGTTGCCTGCTGTAAAAATGCTTCCATCTTCATTAGCTGCAGAGCATGATGAATGATAATATGAAAATGAAACAAAGTCTACCGGATACTTCTTCATTATTTCCAAATCGTCTTTTTCCATGACGATATTTATTCCGTTATTCTTAAATCTGCTCAAAAGATATGCCGGATACTCGCCAAATACCTGAGTATCACTGTAGCAATAAGTGCTTCTCATATCCTGCTGGGCCTTAAGTACATCTTCCGGTTTGCATGTCAGCGGATAATATGTCAGCTTTGTAAGCATACATCCTACCTTGCTTCCCGGTATGATTTCGTGGCAGATCTTAGTTGCCAGAGCAGATGCTACAAACTGATGATGCATTGCCTGGAAGATGACTTCTTCAAAATTCTTACCCTCAAATCTGTCTTCGATAAGTGCGCCCGTTGTGTAAGGATGGCGTATCATCGAGTCCACTTCATTAAAGGTAAGCCAATACTTAACCTTATCTTTATAGCGCTTGCAGATAGTCTCTACAAATCTTGTGAACATCCCTATTACTTCTCTTGAGTACCACCCCTGATAATTCAAAAGAAGATTGACAGGAGGCTCATAGTGAGAAATTGTTACAAGCGGCTCAATATTATATTTTGCCAGCTCATCAAATACATTGTCGTAAAATTTCAATCCCTCTTCATTTGGCTCTTTATCATCACCATTTGGGAATATTCTCGTCCATGCTATAGACATGCGGAATACCTTAAATCCCATTTCCGCAAACATAGCTATGTCTTCCTTGTAATGATGGTAAAAGTCGCATCCGTGCCTCTTTGGATAATATACTTCATCATCCGTAGCAAGCGCAGCCTCTACATCTGCTGTAGTCACTTTATTCTGCCTTGCATAGTCTTTTACGTCTACATCAAGATGGGAGCGGGCACAGTCTGAAACAGATATGCCCTTTCCACCTTCCTTCCAGCCGCCTTCAAACTGGTTGGCGGCTGTAGCGCCGCCCCAGAGAAAGCCTTCAGGAAAATGTCTTGTATTGCTCATAATTTATGCCTTTCCTAATAGATCAGTGATTAACTTCAACTTTTCCTGATGTAACCTGATTGATCTCGCCATCCATTACTTCATTCTCATCTTCTACAGCCTGCTTGTTTGTAACAAGTACGAATGGTGTGTAGATAACTGCTGAGATTGCTACGCAGAGGATCTGAGTCACAACTGCACCAATACTTCCACCAGATGCAAGGAATGCCATGATTCCAGGTGGTGTTGTCCAAGGTGCATTTACTACCATCTTTCCACAGAAACCAATTACTGTCATGTAATATGCAAAGATTGTGCTTACTACAGGAGCGATCATAAATGGGATTGCAAGTACCGGATTCAATACGATAGGAAGACCAAAGGTAAGTGGCTCGTTGATATTGAATATTCCGCAAGGAAGTGCAAGCTTTGCGATAGCTCTGTAATCATCTCTCTTTGAGAAGAGGAAGATTGCTATAAGAAGTCCGCCTGTGATACCTGCACCTGTAATTGTGCCAAAGCATGACATAAATGGTGTATTGATGATATTTGGAATCTCTGCACCTGCTGCGTATGCTGCTTCATTTTCAGCAAATGCTGCAAGGAGAATTGCCTCATAAACTGCCTTAAGTGTCTGTGTTCCATGGATTCCGACGATCCAGAGGAGTGTTGACATCCAGATAAGTACGCAATATCCCGGAAGACCTGTAAGTACGTGTGCAAGTGGTGTCTGGATGAACTTTGTGATTGCTGCAAATACTGTCATTCCTGTAGTTACTTCAAATACCATTCCGATGCATGATACTGCAAGGATCGTGATGGTTGCAGGAAACAGTATCTCAAAGGATCTTGCAACGTTTGATGGAACTGACTCAGGCATGTGAAGTGCAAGCTTTCCGCTCTTTACGAGCCTGCAGTAGATTTCTGTAGCGAGAATTGTTGAAAACATTGCTACGAAAAGTCCCTGAGCATTTGTGAAATTGCTTGAAAGTACGTTTGAAACTGTGATCTCTTCACCGGTTGATGAAGTAACAACAGTTGATGTAAGACAAAGTGAAATGTATGCTCCAAGAGCTATTACCGGAAGGCTCTTATCCGTGATACCATAAGACTCACCGAGCTCATCTGCTAAAAGGATTACAAGACCTATAGCCAGAAATGTCATTGTACCGTAGTTGGCTGCGGTAAACATTGGCTTCAGATTTTCAAGAAATGAAAGTCCAGGTACATTTGCCAAACTCAGGTATCCCGGAGCTGTTGAGCATATTACGTTTGAAAAAAGTGTACAGAACGAACCGATGATGATAATCGGCAATAAATGTGTAAAAGCGTTTTTAATAGCAGCGAGATGACGCTGACTGTTCAATAAAGTAGCTACCCCTAAAAGACCATTAAGAAATTTCTCTTTCACGATATTTTTCCTTTCTTTTCCAATACCTTTACCCTACCATAACCTTCTCAAATAATCCTAAAACTCGATCCGCCCCATCAGATGAGTTTCTGTACTTCTCCCATTACGCCCTTGCCATCCATACGGCCGTACATTGTCATCGGGATTACCATTACCGGCTTCTCCGGGAAAGCATCCTTTGTTTTCTTCTCGTTAAATCTTACCTGTGGTCCAAGAAGAATGATGTCTGCATCTGGTCCCTTTGACATAAGATCTGCATAGCTATACGCTGCTATGTTGCACTCATAATTTTCACTCTCCGCTGCTGTCTGCATCTTCTTTACAAGAAGTGATGTTGACATACCTGCTGCACAAAATAATACAATGTTTTTCATGTTACCCTCCTTATTATAAAAGACGTTTATCTGTCTTTATTCCCCTTAAACTACTATCTTTACCATTGTCTTGTACTGGTTTACTGTTTCCTCGATCTGGCTCATTTCTTCATACAGATCAATGAAGTGCTCTGCAAAATCAATTGCTGTTGTTGCCATTGAGAAATGATCCTGTGCATGTACAAGTATGATATTCATCTCTACCGGATTGCCATTTGCCTCAGCCTGTATCAGCTCTGTCTGTGATACATGAGAATCGATCATCTCCTGTCTTGCCTCATCAAGAAGCCTTCTCGCCTCCTCGAAATTCCTGTTCTTTGCTTCTTCGACTGCCATCATCGCATTTGACTTTGCGTCTCCTGCCTTCATAATGATGTCAAACGAAGCAGCGTACTTCTCGTCATCCATCTTTCATTACCCTCCAATTTGTTATACTTATTAGACTAAAATAGTTATTAACTTTGCCATAGCTGCTGCGATCATAAATGTCCAAAGATATCTTTCCGCCATAGTGAATGTTGAAAACCTGTACCATAGTCTGTAGATTCCTACAGGTGGACAAAAGATAAATGCCAGATATGTAAGTATCCTCTCTCTTGAAAAAGTATCCTTGAGGACTGCCATATCTTTGCCTGACAACTCAGCGTCACTTCTTTCAAGCTCATCATATAATCTTCTGTTTCTGTCACTAAGTCTGTCTCTCTCGATGAGACCATGGTGTTTATTTCTTTTGTTAGTTTTGCTCATCAGTACCTCCGAAAGTTGTTATCTTTTATGCATTTATCATATCATCTGATTGTATCAATATTCAAACACCTAAATTTCCACTAATAAAGTGGCAAAAATTTATCCACTAATTTATTTAATTCGTTTACTATATGTGTAATATCTTCATCATTAGAAGTACCATTACCGGCAGTGTAGTAACTGACAATATCGTAGTAAATGCAAAAAGCTGGGAGGCATACCTGCTGTTTTTCTTATATCTGAGGGCAAACATAGTTCCGCTTGCTCCTGCCGGGCATGCCGTAGCTATAAGTATTACCATCTTTACCATTCCATCGATCGGGATCTTTGAAAATGCCGCGCAGACTATCAGAGGCATTACTATCAGCTTCAGGATAGTAAGATAATATATCCTTATGTTTTTAAGACACTCCATCACGTTTGTCTCTGCAAGTGTCGCTCCGGCAACTATCATCGCAAGAGGTGTATTTAAGTCAGATATCATCTGCACAGGCTCAGCAATTAGCTCAGGCAGCGTGAATCCCACCAAAAATGCACCAATTCCAAAAATGGTCGCGAATATTGATGGAGTGCAGATATTTTTTATCGTCGTTTTGATACTTGCCTTTCCGGTCATAAGTATCACGCCATGTGTCCAAAGCAAAATATTAAACATCGTCAGATATGCCGTAAGATAAAACACGCCCTCTTTTCCAAGGACAGCACCTACCAGTGGTATACCTATAAATCCGCCGTTTGAGTAGATCACATTTATGCGCTCTATCGTATATTCACTATTATTTTTTCTGATGAATAAACTGCTTGAGATTATGACTATCGCAAAACCGATCGTAGCAAGCAAAAATGAATCCAATAGATTAGCTGCGAGATGTGGATCATATTTTGTCTGATAAGAAGATATGATGACCATAGGGCTCACAAGCATCAGTAATATATTACTGAGCTGTGTTTTACCTTCACCTTTGACAATTCCAACCTTAGAAACTGCAATGCCTATCATAAGCAAGATAAACATTACCAAAAGCTTTTTACCTGTAATCAACGCGATCGCCACCGTATTTTCCTCCCATTCTCTTTAATACCTTCCGTATAATCATAGCACCACGAAAAAAACATATTCAAACACCTCTTTTTCCACTAAATTAACGGTAAAAAAAAATCGAAAAAAAAACGCCAGAATCAATCCTGACGTCTCTTTATAAGCTCTATCAAAGTTTCATAGTTCTTTTTCTTGATAAGCTCATTTATATCTTTTTCTGAAAGCATAACCTGTGCTGTAGCATCGTAAAACATCTGGATATTGCTGTCCGGCGTTGTCTTGACAGCTACCAAAAATACCACGCTTACTTCCTGCTCATCACTCCACTTTATCGGATCATGAAGCACTGCCACTGAGACAAAGCTTTCGTCCGTAACCGGCTCATTTGGGTGAGGCATTGCAACATTATTGCCAAAAGCAGTCGGTGCCAGGGACTCTCTCAGCATAACTTCATCCAAAAGGCATCCCTTCACATTTCGTTTTGATTCGATATCGCTGCACATAAACTTCAGAAGCTCGTCCTTTGAAGTGATCTTCAGATCCGTATGAAAAAGATCCTCAGGATAATACCTTTTAACATCAAAACAGTGGCAGCTCTTTAATATCTTTTTGGTTTCTTTTATATCCTCTTCCTTTAAAAAATAGCTTACATTACAGATTGGTACAGGAACACTTTTCTTGATCTCAACCGTTGAAAATATATAGTCTATGTCTGAAAAGTCAGTCGTCTCAAGTGTTCTTAAATTTCCGGTACGTATCTCCGCAATATATTCGCCAAAGCTCTCCTTAAGCTTATATGCAAAGAGCTTTGCACTGCACGCTCCTGATGAACATATCAAAAGTGCTGTCTTTTTGGCTATGCTCGTACGCTGTCTCTCCAGTGCAAGCGCAAAAGAGAATGCAATGTAGCCTATCTCATTTTCATCGACTCTTTTACCAAAGCGTCTCCTGAGCACAGTACTTGCCTGCAGAGCCATCGCAAATGCAAGAGAATACTTTTCCTTTACTTCGTCTATCAGCGGATTTTCCATATGAAGTCCATACTTAAGCCTGATCATAAGAGGGCTGATATGAAGTCCCAATGCCACTAAAAGCTCAAGGTCATTTCTGAGATCTATCCTGAAGCAGCGATACACTTCCTCAAGCATATCTTTCACGATATCCGCTGCCTCTTCGTCTATCACGATATTCTCTTCGCCCTGATTGCCATTTCGCTTGCCCGCAAGATGTATCGCTATGTACTCTACCTCGACCGGATCAAACTTTACATCAAAGATCTGCTCGATCTCTGCAACGCTTCTCTCCGCTATCCTAAGCGCCTTGCTTCCCGAAATATTATCGCGATAAGGCACCTCAGACGGAATCTGCTTTTCTGATTTTATCCTGTGTATCGCTATGTAAATATGCCTCACCAGATTGTGCAGCGCGATATCAGAAATGCTGTATTCTTCTTCATTTACAGCCTTCAGAAGTATATCAGCGATTTTTGCGATATCTTCATCCTCGATTTCTTCGCATCTTTGAAGTTTTGCTTTTTTGTCTACAATATTTGAAATGCACTGCCTTATATTAAATTCACTTCCGATAGCCCTGATGCCGTAGTGAGGCTTTCTATCCAAAATAATGTCATACTTTGCAAAGTTTTTCTCCACAATCTTCATATTGGCGCAGAGCGTCTTTTTTGCAATATACAGCTCCTCGCATATATCGTCAGTCTTTATATAATCTTCGCTTTTGAGAAACTTCTCCATGAGATAAAGGACTCTGTCATCCTGAGTATCAGGAATACTTGTATTGTCTTCCAAAAGAAGCTTATTAAAAGCATCATTATCTCTTACATTAAGTCTGTACCCGCCTCGGTGCTTTGACTCTACCCCTGCTCCATGCTTAACAAGCACATCATCAAGCTCTTTAATAGTATTTCTGATAGTCTTACTGCTGCAGCCGATCTTTTCCGCGAGTATCTCTGCTGTGATATACTCATCCTGCGGCAGAAAGCTCAGCAAACTTATCTGTCGTTCGTTTAACATATATACTCTCCTCGTATTTCGAAACACCTCTAAGAGCCATGATACCAAAGAAACGTGTACTCTTTCAAGTACACGTTTCAAAAAAATCTATTATGCTAAATCTTCTCCATTTGATTTTATAACCTTTGCATACCAGTCAAAGGACTTCTTCTTGCGACGTGCAAGTGTACCTGTACCATCATCATACTTTTCTACATAGATGAAACCATATCTCTTAGCCATCTCGCCTGTTGAAGCGCTTACAAGGTCAATACATCCCCATGGAGTATATCCCATTAAGTCTACTCCGTCCTTTACAGCTTCCTTCATCTCAGCGATGTGCTTTCTGAGGTAGTCAATTCTATAGTCATCATTGATAGAGCCGTCAGCTTCGATCTCATCACGAGCGCCAAGGCCGTTCTCTACAACCATCATCGGAATGTGATATCTGTCATAAATTGCATTAAGAGTATATCTCAGTCCCTTAGGATCGATCTGCCATCCCCATTCACTCGACTCAAGGTATGGATTCTTAAGACCCATTATAAGATTGCCGCCTGTTCTTTCTCCATTTTCAGCAGCACTTGCACAAGCACTCATATAGTAACTAAATGTATAGAAATCAACTGTGCCTTCCTTAAGCACATCAAGATCGCCATCTTCCATCTTGATAACGATGCCGTTTTCCTCAAAATATCTCTCAGCATACTCCGGATAATATCCTCTTACCATTACGTCTGAGCAGAACCAGTTTTTAATCCTCATTTCCTTCTGGAATGCGATCATATCATCAGGATTGCATGTTGCAGGATATGTTGTAAGGAAGCAGATCATGTTACCCATCTTAAACTGAGGATAATTCTCATGAGCATACTTTACAACTCTTGCACTTGCAACAAACTGGTGATGAAGTGCCTGGAAACGGATCTTTGGATCATCCTTAACCTCTGTGATAGGACCTGAATATCCTTGAACAGTTCCCAAAGAAAGGACATTACCCATAGGCATTGTACCAGCGTTGATCTCGTTAAATGTAAGCCAGTATGTAACCTTGTCCTTATAGCGCTCAAATATAGCGTGGCAGTAATTCTCGAAACACTCGATACACTCTCTGCCAAACCAGCCGTTGTACTTCTCTACAAGTGCGTATGGCATCTCATAGTGAGAGATTGTGATAAGAGGCTCGATGTTGTACTTACGGCACTCGTCGATCACCTTATCATAGAAATCAAGTCCTGCCTTATTAGCCTCTTTTTCCATTCCTGTAGGGAAGATTCTTGTCCATGCTATTGAAAAACGGAATACCTTATATCCCATCTCAGCAAAAAGCTTGATATCCTCAGCATAGTGGTGATAGAAGTCAATTGCCTCGTGGCTTGGATAAAGTGTATTTGGCTCAATAGTTGTAGTAATTCTCTTTGGTGTATCCTTTGTACCGTTTGTACACATATCTGAAACTGATGCGCCCTTGCCATCTACATCCCATGCACCCTCAAACTGGTTGGCTGCTGTAGCACCGCCCCAAAGGAAATCTTCTCTGAATGTTCTCATTAGTAGTATCCTCGCTTTCTGTTATTCTTAAATTAATCGAGTAGGAGGGTATTTTTCCTCCTGCTCGCCCCGCAAGGTGCGTCCGGCAAAGCCGGAATATTCATTACGCACCTCGACGGATAATATTAGATAAGTGTGATGAGCTCGCTGCCAACCTCGATTGCCTTTGCATATGTTGGGATAACATCTGAATACTCATCTGTATTTGTGATGATGATAGGTGTATCTACTGAGTATCCCTCACCCTTGATGAAATCTATATCAAACTCAAGGAGAAGATCACCCTTCTTTACTCTGTCGCCTTCTTTTGCGATCTGCTTGAAGCCCTTGCCGTCAAGCTTTACTGTGTCCATACCAACGTGGATAAGTACTTCTGCACCATTATCAGTTGTAATACCCATTGCGTGACCTGTCTTAAAGAAAGTTGTAAGTGTTCCGCTTGCAGGAGCATAAACCTTTCCTTCGCTCGGAACGATCGCGATACCCTTGCCCATAGCCTCTGATGAGAATGCCTCATCAGCGATCTCTGTAAGTGCCTTAGCTTCGCCCTTTACAGGAGCTACGATAGTCTCTTCCTTTGTGCCGCCTTCAACGCTTGCCTTCACTTCACTCTTTGCAGGAGCCTCATCCTTGTAGAAGATAAGCTCTGTGAAGAATCCTGCTACTACGCATGCAAGTGTAACGATGATAGTAAGAGTCATTCCTGAAATATCACCTGTTACATTATTTACATATGCAGGATAAGCAAATACACCCATGCCTGCCATCTGATAAGCCTTTACGCCCATTGTGCAAAGGATTGCGCCTGCAACACCTGCAACTGCACATGTACGGAAGAAAGGAGCCTTCTTAGGAAGTGTAAGACCATAAATTGCTGGCTCTGTAACGCCTGCAAAACCTGAAACAACTGCTGCAGGAGCGAGTGACTTGATCTTTTTATCCTTAGTCTTGAGCCAGATACCAAGGCATGCACCTGTCTGTGCAAATGTTGTACCTACCATTGCTACAAGAATAATATCCTCGCCTACTGTAGAAATATTTGACATTGCAATCGGCACAAGTGACCAATGAAGTCCAAACATAACAAGTATCTGCCAGAAGAAACCTACTACCGCACCCATAAGTATCGGGCTTATTGTGTTAATTGTATTGAAGAACAAAGCAAGTACATTTGCAATACCGCTTGCTACAGGTCCAATGATCCAAAGTGTAAGGCTGAGAGTAACTGTAAGTGTGATAAGAGGTACCGCAAAAAGCTTGATAACGTCTGGTACTATCTTCTTCACGATCTTATTCTCAAACCATGCTGCAAATGCAACTGAAAGAATAATCGGTATAACTGATGATGTGTAGTTACCTGATGGCGGCATTGTTACAGGTATTCCAAAGAGATTTGAAATATCATGTGCGCCATCTGTAAGGTAAGGATATACAAGTGCAAGTCCTAATACAAGACCTTCCATCTCAGGGAGCTTAAACTTCTTAGCTGCTGTATAGCCAAGGATCGGAGGCAGGAAATAGAAAGCTGCATCACCGAGTGAATAGAGGAATGAATATGTTCCGCATGTCTCCGGCATTACCTTTGTTGCTACAAGCAGTGCAAGAAGTCCTTTTATTATACCACATGCACAAAGTGCTCCAAGGAAAGGTGTGAACACACTTGTAATGATGCTGATGAATGCATTGAATGGATTCTGCTTTTCTCCGCTTGCGCTATCATCTCCGCCGCCTGCCAATGCTGACTTGCTCTCAAGGTGACCTACGCTGATAACTGCATCAAATACCTGTGGTACGTGATTGCCGATAACTACCATGTACTGTCCGCCAGACTGGATTACTGTAACGATACCGTCTGTGCCTTTAAGGATATCTGTGTTTGCCTTGCTCTCATCTGCGAGCTTAAATCTAAGTCTTGTTACGCAGTGAGTAATGCTCTGGATGTTGTCTTTGCCGCCGACATTCTGGATGATAATGCGGGCGAGTCCATCATACTTGCTTGCCATTGTTTTTAGTTCCTTTCGATTATAAATTTTATAAGTTTGATTAGTTTATATTTATGTTCTACAAGCCCTGCGCATAGGCTTGTAAATTTATGAATAATGGTAAAATAAAAAGCAAGACCAAGACATTGACATAGATTTCTCTATGTTCCCCAAAATGTCTGTGGTCTTGCCGACTTAACGTAACAATCCTATCTACTCAGTACCTTCGCATTACTGTACCAAGTTCTAATTATTTCTTCCTGTAGTTATACGGGATATATGCACTGTGAGATAAAGCATCTCTTCATCAGTTATCTCGTCAGGATACTTAGCCTCCATATAGCTTTTTATGCGGCTTGCGCATCTATAAGCCTCCGGAAACTTATTTTTGACGATATCAAAAAGCTCTCCATCGTCTGGCTGATAATAAACCTTTTTCTCAGCTCTCTGTAAAAAATACTTCAGATGAGTGATAAATCTCTCATAAGATAAAGACTGCTCATCCAAATCTGTTTTATATGTAAATCTGACAATGTTTACAATGTCATCAATTACCTCAGGTGACTCCATCGTGTGATGGATGTTTCCATCAAGCTCTGCATTCACAATGTGAAGTGCAAAGAATCCGGCTTCATCTTCCGGAAGCTCTACGTTAAGCCTTTCCTTGACGATATCAAGTGCATGCTTTCCGATTATGAACTCCGGTCCATAATACTTTTTGATCTCCCAAAGCAGCTTATTTTTAAGTACTGTGCCGCTCTTGCTTCGCTCGATTGCAAAGCCCAGGTGATCTGTAAGCGTGATATAAATATTATTGCAAAGGCGCTTATTTAAGTGGGTTGATGCATACTGAATTATCTCATCAGCAACCTGTATCTCCTCGTAAGGAAGCTCTGAGACAAGTTTCATAAACTGCTCATTTGCCTTTTCCATTACAAAGGTCTTTTCTATCTTGCTTTCATCGAGGCTGTCGCCGCATTTCTTCTGAAAGCAGATACCGCACCCGGTATATATCACTTCGTTTCCCTGTTCATCTGTTGCCAGGGCTGCATTGTTATTAAAGATTTTTTTAATCGTCATATATTCAAGTCTTTACACAAAAATAGACCGAACCAATACCCACAATCCTCTTCTACGAGCTCCGATATATATCAGATAACTCCAAGGGTACGATCCAGTCTTGCCTGCCGAACAGTAACAATCCGAAACATCTCGTTTACAGTGCTATATTACATGCTATTTTCGAAACTGTCAATAGAAAATATGCATTTTGGTAGATTTGCAAAATTTAAGCACAGGTCTTTTGTGCATTATTCACAACAACCTGTGCTTAATTCTTTTTTCTAAACCGTTATATATTTAAAAATTCGATTATTTATCAACTTTTTCCACACAAAGATTAAACTCCTGCGGAAGGAATCTTGGGCAGACATTTTCCTTTGTAGCAATAACTGATGCTGCAAGACGAGTACCTATATGGCATGACTCTTCAAGTGTCTTGCCATAGGTAAGGCCGATAGCAACGCCTGAGAAAAATGCATCTCCTGCGCCTGTAGTATCGATAACATTTACCTTTGTAGGAAGACAGATACCGCTCTCACCATCAGCAGTTGCAAAAACTGCACCCTGGTCTCCCATTGTTACTACCATCTTGCTGATACCGCTTGTCTTAACCTTAGTTGCGACAATCTTCACCATCTCTTCCGGTGTAAGTGTATCATAATCTTCAGAATAAAGAAGCCCTGCCTCCTGCTGATTGCATACTACGCATGCTGTCTTTGCAAGAAGGTCACGTCTCTCCATAGCTATAGACATATTTGAAACAACAGCATAAACTTTCTTGTCATACTTTGCAGCAAGCTCAAAAATAACTTTAAGTATATCTGCTTCCATATCTATCTCGACAACAACGCTGTCAGCATTTGAAATTATCTCATTACCCTTGCTGGCAAGAACATTTCTGATCTCAGAGAGATCCGGACGCTTTGAGATAGAGGCTACAACATTTCCCTGGTTGTCAAAAACTGCAAGCCATGTTCCAAGTCCATCCGGAATACGGCTGATGTAATCGGTATTGATCTGGTGACGCTTAAGCTTTGCAACAACATCATCACCCATAGAATTGTTCTGAACCTCACATGACTAAAGTCACGTGGTTCTTGGATACAGGTTTCTATTGAAACCTAATTTACCAAGCTAACACGATAGTTCCTACCGCTATACATATGTACTAGACCATTGTCAGTCCTTCTTTTAATATATTCTTTGCTGCATTTGTATCTCTGTCATGCCTTGTGTCACAATGAGGGCATATCCATTCTCTGACCTTCAGGTCTTTTACCTCAGTATTCTTATATCCACACACATGACACAGCTGTGAGCTTGGGAAAAATTTATCTACTTTTGAAATTTTTCTTCCGTACCACTCAGCTTTATAACTCAGCTGCCTTACAAACTCAGACCATGATACATCTGCAATAGCCTGCGCAAGCCTATGGTTCTTTACCATATTTTT
>JQKK01000009.1 GCA_000746015.1 Lachnospiraceae bacterium MA2020
AAACCTTGAAAGCATTCAGGGAGCACTGCTCAGGATGAACCGTTCCATACAAGCGGAGGGTACCTTCGGAATCATAAAGAACGACCGTTGGTACAAAAGAATTGTAAGAAGAGGCATCAAATCTGTTCGGTTAGAAATTTTTCTTGTTTCTATCGGACATAATCTCTATAAATACCACAATAAACAGATGAGAAGTTCAGCTGCTGCATAAGTTTGATATCGATCGGATTTATGGGGTAAGGGGAGTTATACGCATTTTTACAGGAAAATCCGAAATCTATGTACAAAAAGAGGACGTGTAAAAAATGATTTCTCTTTTTTCACACGCTCTACTTGGGGCGATTACAGAAATGATCCTAATGCCTTATTTGAGCAACAAAGCATATTTATTATGCGTGCATTACGAGAAATAAGATATTTTATCATGAACAGCGAGAGGTTATTTTTGGCATATTATAAGGAACTGAAAAAGGTGAATTAATAATATGTGGAATTTGGAGTGAATGCCGATGAATACGAAACAAAAGGACTTAACCAGCAGGTTAAAAGAAATATTGAGCGATTCGAAGAAGACATGGTTTTGTGACTACCTCACTTAATTCAGAGGAAAAGAAAATGGTATGAGTTCTTGTATAGGTGGTGTTTACGTGATAATATATACGTAATTACGTAATAAAGATTACGCAAAAACGGAGAAAAAAAGCCATGACGATTAGTGAAAGAATATTCATGTTGATTGAGAGTGAAAATATAACACAGAGTGAATTTTGCAGAAGAGTGGGATTACGACAAAGTACAGTTAGCGACTGGAAGAGAAAAAATCACACTCCTTCTTCTGATAAGATAATGGATATATGTGTGGCTCTTAATGTATCACCAGAACAACTTCTGACAGGAAAAGGCATAGATAGTGTAGATGATTCAGTTGATTATCAGTTGGATTACCAGGGGAAACAACTAATTCTAGAGTACGAGGGACTCAATGATGATGCCCGGAAAAGGTTGTTGGCTTATGCTAAGAAACTAAGTGAGTTGTCAAAGATGGAAGAATTATAAGAAAATATAGATATAAGTATCACTTTACCGGAGCCGGGAAAGTGATACAAAAAAGAAAGAGGAATAAATTTAATGGAAAAATGGAAAATTACAGAGTATAGAAAGCAATTTGATGAGTTACGTCATGAACAGGATGGCGTGGAATATTGGTTAGCGAGGGAATTACAACCTGTTTTGGGATATGCAAAGTGGGACAAGTTTGAAGGGGCAATCCAGCGTGCTATGATTTCCTGTAAGACTGCCGAAGTAGATGAGGATGAACATTTTTATCACTATGATAGAAGGGTAAAGGGTGGTAAAGGAGCAAAAATACATGATATCATTGAAGAAATAGAGGAGCAGATAGATGTAATTCAGGAACAGATCCAAAGTATTATGCAGAAAAATCTATCCAGTACAAGTATATATCAGCTCCTGCTTGCTTTTGATAAGTTCTACAATGATTTTACTGAAGTTGAGCAGAAAGAGTTTATGAGAGCATTCATTGAAAGGATAGATATTTATCCCGAAAAGCCTGACAATGGTTGTTGGATAAAGAACATTGTTTTCAATTTTCCGGTGCCTATAAATGGGAAGGACATTAGAGAACTGTCCTTGGAAAATGAAACAATGCTCGAAACGTGTGTTCTCTTGGTGAGGACGAACGTAAGTGAAGTCTGAACTTTAGAGACACAGTATGCCCTGATGAAAAGGTTAAGGCTATCGAAGATGCTTTTAAGTATTTTCAGATGATATAGAAAAAATAAAAGAGACTCTTGGCGGGAGTCTCTTTTGCGTTGGAAAATCAAAAATACCTATTTTATCTTAAAGATTAAAATTTAACTTTGTATTTTGAAGCGATATTTTTATCTGAAATCAAATAAAAAGTAACAGTGGCACTGTCATCGATAATGGGAATGAGCACTCTGTCTGGAATGGATCTGCTAGGGAGATTCATGCTTTCATAAGTGCGAATTGTTATATCGGTGGCAAAATTAGGCAGACTTGACGATTCTATAAGTTGTCCAAGAGCGTCATAGTCGTTTTGGATAAGAAACTTTGAATCGGGCATTTCTTCTCGTACAAGCTTATCCCATATTCCTACTTCAGACAGCATTAAAAAGCTTTCGCCGTTTAGTTCACGGAAAGAAAGCTTTTTCTTTTTTGCAAGCCGATGGCTCTTTGGCAGTGAAACGTAAAGCTGTTCAGAGTCATATTTTTCGCAAATGAATTCATCATCCTCTAATGGACGGGAAAGGATAATGAATTGATATTGGTTGTTCCTTAGACCGGATATCAGTTCATCTTCTGACTTGTTTTCTGAGATTATTGACATGTCAGGGAATAGTGCTGAAAGAGAAGGGATAAACTCCATAAGAGGTCCCGGACCCACAGAACCGACTGCGATAGTTCTTTTACTCCTCTCAAGGGCACGAAGGTGATCTATCATGTGCTGTTCTTCATTTAGTATGCGTCTCGCGTAATCTGCAGCCAGTAATCCATTCTCGTTTAATGATAGCTTGTTTTTGGTGCGCTCAAATATTGGAACTCCGAGAAGTTCTTCTAATTTCTGCATAGATCTTGTCAGTGATGGCTGAGTCAGATGCAGTTCTTCTGAAGCCTTTGAAAGCGTACCGCATCTTTTAAAAGCATCTAACTGTTCAAGTAAATATATTTCTATCATGAGCATGTACTCCTTACAGATAATATGATGTCAGGGTCAAAAGGTCAAAATCCGATTGTGCTTGCACAAAGAGGATTGAGACCTTGGGACCCGCAAAACACGAGCAAGTAGTGTTATTACGCGGAATGCGAGTGTTTTAGGATTGCGGGAATTGCGTAGCAATGAAGCAATCCGTGACATCAGTAAGGGGCAAAATTTACTTTTGACCCTTACATCATAATATAAGACAATCGTTATAATTACTATACGTTATAAGTATAGCACAATGCATAATCGGCATTGTACTGTTTTTTTCTTTTTTGTTAACATTAACTCGAAGAACTTATTAATTTACTTTACAGTTTCAAAGTATAGACGGATGCGTGTTTACATGCAGCATGGCATCAGTGCAAAGTTTGGAACTGTGCGTGGAATCTATATCATGGTGGCACATCATGTTCCAGGAAATGAACAATGATGTCATAGCTGCTCATATTGAGAACTGGCTTGGCGAGCATGGACTTAACTGATTTTACATGTGAGTTACCAGTTAATGAGTGGATTTTTTACATCTCTTAATGAATGATAGTACATAGATTCAATAAACGCAATTTAGTATACGGATGACGTATACAGGATTGCGTTTTTGGCATTGTACATATAAAAAAGTTGCTGATAAGATGAGGTTGTAGAAACAAAAAATATTTGACTCGTTGATCTTTATATTAACAGGAGGTATACAAAATGGAATACGTAACACTTAATACAGGAGCAAGAATGCCACTTGAAGGCTTTGGAGTTTTTCAGATTCCGGATGCAGCAGAATGTGAGAGAGTAGTTTACGATGCTATAAAGACAGGCTACAGACTTCTTGATACAGCAGCATCATATATGAACGAAGAGGCTGTCGGACGAGGAGTTAAAAAAGCTATTGAAGATGGCCTTGTAACAAGAGAGCAGCTGTTTATTACAACCAAAGTATGGGTCAGTGATATGAAGACTGAAGAGACTGCATATGAAGCAGTAAAGACTTCCCTTAAGAAGCTTGATATGGGTTATGCAGACCTTATTCTTCTTCACCAGCCTATGGGAGATTACTTTGCAGCATACAGAGGAATCACAAGAGCATATAAGGAAGGACTTACAAAGGCTATCGGTGTAGCTAACTTCTATCCGGCTATCCTGGCTAACTTCTGTGAAACCGTGGAAGTGATCCCTGCAGTTAATCAGGTTGAGCTTCATCCTTTCTTTGTACAGAAAGGCGCACTTGAGAACATGAAAGCCTACGGAGTAGTACCTCAGGCATGGGGACCTCTTGCGGAGGGAAAACATGGTATATTCACAGAACCTGACCTTACAGCAATTGGAAATAAGTACGGAAAGAGTGCTGCACAGGTAGTCCTTAAGTGGAATGCTCAGAGAGGTGTATCTATTATTCCAAAGTCCACACATGTAGAGCGTATGGAACAGAACATTGATATATGGGATTTTGATCTTACAGATGAAGAAATGGAAAAGATTGCGTCAAAGGACCTTGGACACAGCGAGATTGTAAATCATGATGATCCGGCATTTGTAAAGTTTGTACTCAACCTGCACTAAGAAAGAGGAGGAATATGATGAATCCGTTTAATTACAGCTATCCTGTAAATGTATATTTTGGAGAGGGCGCTGCAGCAAAAAACATGCCTGCAGAGCTTTCAAAGGTCGGTGAAAATGTGCTCCTTGCTTATGGCGGAGGATCAATTAAGAAAAACGGCGTCTATGATGAAATGATAAAAATCCTTAAGGATGCAGGAAAAAACATAATTGAATTTTCCGGAATCATGTCCAATCCAACCTATGAACCACCTTTGCTGAAATGGGAATAGGTGATGAGACAGATTTTGAAGCCATTGCAAAGTCTACGATAAGGACAGGTGGATGCGTTAAGAAGTTTACAGATGAAGAACTCTTAGAAGTGCTAAATGAATGTAAATGATTGATATAGAAATGGGGGCGAAAGCCCCTATTTTTGTCCTAAAGAATTGGTATGCGTACAACGTATAGTGCGATAAAATGAGCCTGTCAGTCTTGTATATACAAATCCTAACACTATAATATACAGTTCACAGAAAAAATGTGACAGGTTTACTACAAAATTTGCTATACTATATGCATTATGAATCACGAATTTTTTGAATATGAAAAAGATAAACCATATATATTTATACCAGTTTATAGCAGCACAGGAAGAAAGGTAAATGAGAGGCTTTTCAGCCATTGGCATGAAGAATTGGAAATAGCATATTGTAAACAAGGAAATGCCAGACACTATATAAATGGTGAGAGTATAGATGAAAAGCCTGGGCATGTGATAGTTACTAACTCAGAATTTATGCATTCGATAATACCTGAAACACAAGAGGACTCGGACGTGAAAATAGTAACATATGTGCTTATAATCAGGCCATCGTTTCTAAAAATATGTTTTCCGTCATATGATGAAATCTATTTTTCTAATGAAGAGACACTTGCATCTGAGAAGATTGCAAGTATATTTGAAGATCTTTTTGAATTAGAAAATGCAGAAATTTCTAAATTATCATTTTTACATGCGGAGTCACTTATATTGGATCTTTTGTATCATCTGAGCTGTAAGGGCATCGTGAAAAGGAATGAAGTAGATAATATAAATGTCCAAAAAGACATAGAAAGAATGAAAGGTGTTATATCCTTTATAAAGGAACATTTCAGAGAGAAAATTCCGCAAGCATTGGTTGCTAAGAAATTTTATTTTAGTATTTCGTATTTTTCGAGATATTTTAAGAAGATGATGGGTGTTTCATATTCTGAGTTTTTAATGAATTACCGTCTTTACAAAGCAGAAAGAGAACTTGTCACAACCTGCAAGAGCATAATGGACATTGCGGTTGATAATGGCTTTGCTGATGATAGAAGATTTATTATTTCATTCAAGAAGAAATTTAGTTGTACGCCATTACAATATAGAAAGTATAATTGGTCAATAAACGGTAATTTTTAGGCTAAGATATGGAAAGAAAATTGTGCGATTTTTCCTTAAAATAAGCGTGTGAGTTCAGAAATTGCGTGTACTGATGGACTTGGTAGAATAACAAACCAGTTTTATTAGGGAGGAAGAGCATGAGAAAAAGATGTATAAAAGCAATTGCAGTTGCTGCAGCTGCTATGATGGCAATGGTATCAATGACAGGATGCAGTTCTTCAGCAAGTGCAAAGACTTCGGCAAAGGCTGTTTCTAGTGAGGCTAAAGAAGTGGAAACAGAGGTGTCAACTGAGACAACTGAGGCAGCAGAGTCAAGTGAGGTAACGGAGGAAAGTAATATGGATGCAGAGGCGGAAAAATCTGCAAAGGAAGCTGAGGAGGCGGAGGCATCAGCTGCTAGTGCCGCAGAAAAAGCAGACATTCAGGCGGCAGCGGGAACAATCGTAGTAGATGGATATGAGTGGGGACCCGGAGTTGATAAAGTAGTTTTTGAACTTCCGGAAGAAGCTGAAAGTGCAGATGCAGCAAATGCTGTAATAAATACAAATCATGTCGAGAGAGAAGTTTCTGAAGTGTATCTTTCAGATGAAAAGGGAAATAAGGCAGAAGGTCCTTCAAGGTATTTGACAGCTGTTCTTAAGACAAGCTATGAAAATTCAGGAAGTCCTTTTGTATATGACTTTAAGGTTACGATGATGAATGACTGGGCTGAGACATATCCTGTTATTGGAGTGCTTAGTGCCAGCGTTGGAGGAGAGGTAAAAACAGTAGGCATAAATCAGGATCTTATTAATTCAAGGATAGCTCCCGAGGCAGAGCTCTTTGCTGACAGAGACTCCTTTAGCGGAAAATATAAAAATCCAATGACAGGTGAAGAAGAGGAAATTACTCTTCAGCGAGGCGCATATGAACCTGGATCGCTTGCAGAGGATGGCGTAAAGAATCCGCTTCTTATCTGGCTTCATGGACAGGGTGAAGGCGGAACAGATATAGAGATTTCACTTCTTGGAAATGAAGTGACTGCACTTGCTCGTGACGAGATTCAGAGCCAATTTACGACAGAAGGCGGTGCTGACGGTGCATATGTATTGGCTGTTCAGACACCAACCTATTGGATGGATGGCGGAGATGGAACTAATTCTTCAGGTGATCTTATTTCGAGATACACAGAAGCACTTATGGATACGATAGATGATTATGTTAAGAATCATCCTGATGTAGACGCAAATAGAATCTACCTTTCAGGCTGTTCGAATGGCGGCTACATGACAGTTAATATGGCAATCCAGTATCCGGACTACTGGGCAGCAATTGCACCGAATTGCGAGGCTTATGCTTATAACGTTTATGAGCGTGATGCAGATGGTAAGTATGTGAGCAAGTCGGTAGGTAATGCAATGGGTGGAGCTGTAGTAAATGTTCCGACAGACGAAAAGTGGATGACCGATGAAAAGATCGAAAAGCTTGCAAAGATCCCTTCATGGTTCCTTGCTTCTGCAGATGACAGTATCGTAAATCCGCTTCAGTTTGAGCTTCCTACATATCAGGCGCTTCTCAAAGCCGGAGCAAAAAATACGTGGTTTTCATATTTTGAAAATATTCAGGGAAAAGATTCTCCGGAAGCAACATATATGGGTCATTGGGTATGGGCAAAGTACTTCAATAACGAAGTGACAAAAGTGCAGGATCCGACGGCAATTAAGGATGCTTCTGATGAAAACTTTGGATTCACACCATCTAATGATGGAGGTGGTTCAATGCAGGCAAGCGATGAAAATTGTACATATAACACTATTTTTGAGTGGATGAACGCGCAGAGTAAATAATTATTAGGCCGTATGATTCAATGTGAGTCATACGGTCTTTTTGTATACTGGACAATATAAAGAGCAAAGTGAAATTGCAAAAAGTTGTATAATAACACTGAGAGTTTGTGTATTAAAAAAGGAGTATATGAGAAAGGGTGATAATAATGTTAAGGAGAAGATTTATTGCAGGGGTCTTGAGTGCATCTCTTATTTTGGGTAACCTTTGTGCCGTGTATGGAGCCGGATTAACGAATGGCGTATCGCAGGCTTCAGGTGATGTGGATAGCCTGGTGGATTCCATGCCATTGAAGCAAAAACTGGAGCAGATGCTTATGCCTGCTTTCAGATATTGGACTGTAGACGGTGAAAAGGTTCCGGTTACCGAATTAGGAGAAGAGCAAACGGCTTTCATTGCTGACCATAATTTCGGTGGAGTTATCCTTTTTGGGGAGAACACAGCCGAGACTCGTCAGACAGCAGAGCTCGTTAATTCTTTCCAATCAGCAAATGCCAAAAATCTGAAAGGCACGCGTATTCCATATTTTGTAAGTATTGATCAGGAAGGCGGACGAGTAGCCAGACTGAAAACAGGCACAAGTGGCGTTGGAAATATGGCTCTTGGTGCGGCAAATTCAAAGAGTGATACTAAGGAAATGGCTGAGATCATGGGAGAAGAACTGGCCAGCCTCGGTATAAATATTGATTTTGCGCCGGTTACTGATACTAACAACAATCCAAATAATCCTATCATCGGAACACGTTCGTTTTCATCCGATCCTAAGCTTGTTTCTGAGATGACGGAGCCTTTCATTGAGGGTCTTCATGAGGCAGGAGTCCTGACGGCTTTGAAGCATTTCCCAGGACATGGCGATACCGAGACTGATTCACATGCCGGCCTCCCATTGATTACAAAAAGTAAGAAAGATTTTAAAGAATTTGAGTTAGTACCGTTCCAGGCTGGAATAGATGCAGGAACAGATCTTATCATGACGGCACATATCCAGCTGCCAAATATCGAGACTGAAACATATACTTCAACAAGTACAGGTGAAAAAATAAACATACCTGCGACAATGTCAAAAACTGTTCTGACAGATATTTTAAGAACTGAAATGAAGTTTGACGGTGTTATCGTTACAGATGCTTTGGAAATGGCTGCAATCGCTGATCATTTTGATCCAAAAGATGTAATCAGGCTGGCAATCAATGCGGGTGCTGACCTTATGCTGATTCCTTTTGATACTGTTTCTTCCGCGGATCTTACGAAAGCTGAAAAATACATTGACGATGCCGTATCGATGGTAGAAGACGGCACTATCAGTGAAAGCAATGTAGACAAGTCTGTTAAACGAATTCTGAACTTAAAGAAAAAAGCAGGACTTTTGGATGCTAAGATTGCATCTGCAGATCCAGATGGAGCCATAAAAGTTGTAGGTTCCAAGGAACATCATGATAAGGAATGGGAGATTGCTCTTAAGGGAATAACATTAATTAAAAACGAGGATGGACTTTTACCGTTAAGCAGCTCTGATAAAAAGAAAACTCTTATTCTTGCTTCAAGAGAGGGCGAAGTCAATTCTATTAAATATGGTATTCAGAAGCTGAAGGATAAAGGAATCCTTTCGAGTGACCAGTCATTTTCTATCAAAGTTTATTATGAAAAGGATATTGAAGATTTTTCTGAGGATATAGAAAAAGCAGACCAGGTGCTTGCTGTTTCCAGAATGCTGAGCACAGCATGGCTTGATCCATCAAATGAGACTTCGGGCAGGGAATCTGTTTTCCTTACGGATCTCATCAAAAAAGTCCATGAAAAGGGTGGAAAGGTAGCAATTATCAGTGATGGTCTCCCGTATGATGCAGCAAGACTGACAGAAGCTGATGCAATCCTCGACTGCTATTGTGAAAGACAGATGACCGAAATACCTGACTTTACGACTGAGGAAAATCTGACTTACGGTCCCAATATTCCGGCAGCAGTAGCTACAGCATTTGGTTACTATAAACCTACCGGAAAGCTGCCGGTGGATATACCGAGTCTTGATGATTCTTTCACATTCACGAATGATATCCTTTACAAAAAGGGCACCGGACTTACTTTTGAGTCTAAAAAAGATGAACCTGAAAAGAACGTTACAAAGGTTTCTTATGACATTAAAGCAGTGCCGGGGATTTCAATAAATATGGTATATACCTCGGTTGTCAGCTATAACGGTAAGAAACATATCTCAAACCTGGATAAAGTATCAAAATCAAAGAACTCTGATCTTACGGTCAGCATTGATTCAGCGGTAACTGCATATGCTGATGCAAAGATCAAATGGAAGAATAACAAAGATGTTCCGACTAATGAAAACAAATATCCGCAGTTCATTCTTTCATTTAAGGCAAAATCAGGTACGGCTACAAAGGAACAAAAGAAGTCTCTGAAGGCAATAAATAAGGAACTTAAAAAGATGCCTTTCCGCTTTGATATAGTTCCGCAAAATCTGACTTATGCTAAGAGTATACAAGTGAATCTTAACGGAGCTAAGACAAAGGTAAAGTCCGCAGCAGCTACATTCTCAGATGGAAGTACGATCAAACTCAAGAAAAAGGATTTTGATGCAGTCATAAATTCTGATGGTAGTGTAACTCTAAAGGGAAAGAAAAATTATAGCGGAGAATACACTGTAAAATAAGGGGTGAGGGGATTCCAATTATGAATACATTGGATAATAACAAACTATCATATTTTTGTGCGCAAATGGCTATGATCCTCAAATCGGGAATATCTTCAATAGAGGGTCTTTATATGCTCAAGAACGATAAGGAATCGTCAGAGGAAGAAAAGAAGCTGTATAGCGATATCCTTGAAGGGCTTGAAAATGGAGATTATCTTGCAAAGTCGATGGAGAAAACCGGACTTTTCCCGCCTTACGTTGTGATGATGTCTAAGATAGGAGAAGAGACAGGTACACTTGATAATGTCATGGAATCTCTGAGCCGCCATTACGCAAGAGAAGAAGAGATACGACAGTCGATACGACAGGCTGTGACCTATCCTGCTGTTATGGCTGGTATGGTTCTGTTAGTGATATTCCTGCTTTTGATCGAAGTAATGCCTGTTTTCCGGCAAGTATTCCGGCAGCTTGGAACAGAGATGACAGGAGTAGCCGGTATTTTGTATGGAATTGGAGCATTGATCAGACAATATACGGCAGTGTTCATTATCTTTATCATAGCTGCTATAGGTTTCATTCTTTACTGCACACGTACAGAGAAGGGAAAAGATATAGGAATCAGTTTCTTATATAAATTTCGATTCTTCAGAGATCTTCGTAATGATATCTCGACGAGCAGATTTGCAAGTGGTGTAGCACTTGCCTTAAAATCAGGATTTTCCGCAGATTTTGGTCTGGAAATGGTTACCGGAATAATTGAAGACAGTAACTTTTCAGAAAAAATAGAAGTGTGTAGGAAGAGTCTTTCTGATGGGGAGAGATTTGATGAGGCGCTTAGAGAATCTGGGATACTATCCGGTGTTCAGGCTCGTATGATGACGATCGCAATCCGTACAGGAGAATCAGAGGCGGTAATGGAGAGGATTTCTGAGATAAGTCAGAAAAGAGCTGAGACAAGCATGAACAACGCTCTTGCGATAATCGAACCGACACTTGTAGTAATTCTTTCTGTTGTGGTAGGAATCATTCTTCTGTCTGTAATGTTTCCGCTTTTGGGGGTAGTTTCATCGATATGATAAAAAAAGGGATAAAGATAGGCAGCACAGGTCGGGCATTCCTTATATTTGCTTTTTTCATGGTTTTGATGCTTGTGAGCGTTGACTATACGAAGAAGGGGAGCATAGACAGACAGCAAAAAAGCCTGGAAAGAGCTATACAAAGGGATCTTACTTACTGTTATGCGACTACTGGAAGCTATCCGAAGACTCTTGATTACGTCAAGATTGTTTATGGGCTTACATATGATGAGGAAGTATTTGATGTAGACTTCGAAGTGAGGGGCAGCAAGATACCTCCGGCCGTAACTGTAAAGCGAACGGGAGCAAAATAATGTTTAAAAAGAGAATAACGATCTCTGATATCTTCCCTGTGATCTTATTTCTTGTCTTTACGCTTTCGGTTTTGTGTTTTGTAGCTTTTTCTGCAAAGCTTTACAAAAATATAGTTCATCAGTCGGAAAGCTCTATGGATACAGATATAGCAGCGCGATATATGATAGAGAAATTCAGAAGTCATGATGAGCTTGGAAGTATAAAGATTGCTGATTTCAAGGGACATGAAGCAGTCAGGTTAGAAAACCGGGTGAAAGATGAGCTATATATTACCTATATTTATGTGTATGATGGCTATTTACGTGAAATATACGCACCGGAATCTGAGCTTGATAATTATGAGGAAGACAGTGGAACCGAAATATTAGAGATTAAGGACATGAGCACAGAAATGATATCAGATAATCTTGTGAGATTTAGTTTTGTCAGCGCAGATGATAAAGTGTCAGAAGCTGTTGTTTCAATAAAAAGTGAAGAAAAAAGCGGGGAAAAGAACAAATGAGAGAAAGGCACAGGCTTTCATCGGGACAACTCCTTTTAATGGAATTGATCATTGCTGTAGGATTCTTTTGTTTTTCTGCCGCAGTTACGATGTCCATTTTTGGTAAGGCATATGTTATATCAGTAGAATCAGCGGCAAAAGAAAGATCAGCAATCGAGGCGGATTCTGTATCAGAGACTATAAGATCTGTTTCGAATGAAGTTGAGATCGATGAACTGTTAAGAAAACTGGGGTATGAATGTAAAAGCGATGGCAATTATGAAAAAATCTTTGATGAAGGTAAGTATAAAATGGTGATCGTTTCATCTGTTGAGAAACGTCTTTATAAGGCTGAGATTAAAAGCCTTATTATTTCAAGGTCTGATGATGCATCAGACACGGAACCTGTGTTTACAATGGAAGTATTGCATGCTTTAAAGAACGGAGGGATGAGAGATGGGTAAAGCACCTGCATCAATTGGACTTCCGATGTTGGTAGTGGTCTTTATGAGTATCTGCCTTTGTTCCTTTAGTGGAATTTCGTATTCCATAGCCTGTAGCAGCATGAAGCTAAGCAAGCAGGTCGAAGAAAGACTTATTGACTATCAGAATGCCTGCAACGAAGCTGAGAGGACGATAGCTGAAATGGAGAGCATACCGGAGGGGGAGACTATGATATCAGTACCTTTTGGTGTGTTAATGGAAAATCTGGAAGTAACGATAGAATCAAATGGTTCTGACAATGATTACAGGATAACCAGCTGGAAGGTCTCAGAGACGTCCGCATGGGAAGCTCCTGATACAAGCGATAGTGCTGATGACATGTCAGATGGAGAAAACAGGAGCGGACCGCAGGGTCCCGCTTCACCAGTTGAAGAAAGTAAGAGCGGACCGCAGGGTCCTGTTTCACCCGGAGGAGAATAAATAGTATGGTTACTGATGTATTAAAACTTGCAGTAGAACAGAAAGTTTCGGATATCTTTATAGTAGCCGGACGACCGGTATCTTTTTACAAAAATGGCGTGATAATCAAGGAAGGAGACGACAGACTGTCTCCTAAGGAAGTCGAGCAGGATGTTCGCGAGATATATGAGCTCGCAGGCAGAGATATATCGATCCTTACGGAAAGAGGAGATGACGATTTTTCTCTATCTGTAGCCGGACTGTCGAGATTTCGTGTGAGTGGGTACAAGCAGAGAGGTACAATGTCTGCTGTGCTTAGAGTTATTTCCTTTACCCTTCCGGATCCTGAGACTTACAACATTCCGGAAAAAATCGTAAAGCTTTGCGAGCAGCCGAATGGAATGGTACTTGTCACCGGACCTGCAGGATCAGGTAAATCATCAACTCTTGCCTGCATGATCGATCACATCAACAAGACTAAGGAAGCGCATGTCATTACTCTGGAAGATCCTATAGAATATCTGCATCGTCACAATAAGAGTATCGTGAGCCAAAGAGAGGTACGAGTTGACACAGATAGCTATGTAACAGGCTTAAGAGCTGCCCTCCGTCAGTGTCCTCAGGTCATCCTCCTCGGTGAAATGCGAGATTTTGAAACTATATCTGTCGCTATGACTGCAGCTGAAACAGGACATCTGCTGCTGTCAACTCTTCATACCATGGGAGCGGCAAATACTATAAACAGAATAATAGATGTATATCCGGCAAATCAGCAAAGGCAGATTACAGTACAGCTTGCTTCTGTACTGCAGGCGTTTGTTTCCCAGCAACTCCTGCCGACAGTTGATGGCGGAGTTATCCCGGCATTTGAGATAATGACTATGAATCCTGCTGTCAGAAATATGATACGTGATGGCAAGGTTCACCAGCTGGATGGATTGATCTACTCAAGTCCGGATGAAAACATGGTTTCTATGGATGAAAGTATCTTGAAGCTTTTGGAGGCAGGAAAGATTACGGAAGAAACGGCACAGCGCTATGCAGTCCATCCTGAGAGACTGAGACTTAGAAGATAGTTTAAATTATTAAATTTCTTTAAAATATTTCGTATACTGTATACTAAAGGAAAAATATGTAGTATAATGCTTATTTGGGCACAAACCCATGTGTCTGGAAACTGAGAAATGGCGGATTTTGATTGTCTGCGCTAACAAAATATTTTAAAGGATGAAATTATAATGAAAATCGGAACAGATCGTAACAACATTATTAAGCAGCTGGCGCAGTCTTCAGGACTTGATCATCTGGTAAAAGTTGATATGAGTGAGGAAGGATACTTTGACAAAAACACCGGAACATGGCATAAAGGCGGTGTTACAGTAAGACAAAATGATCTTGAAAAGGCCGCATTTTACTTTAAAAAGCAGTTTGAAAAATGCAAGGATTCTGCAGAACCATCCATACGTGAAGCTGCTAAAAGATATTTGATAGCATCAGAAGCTATTAAAAAGGCAATTGAGTTTAATTCATTTGTTTCAGAAAATTTTGATGATTCAGAAGATATAGAAGCAATAGCAGAATAATAGAAAAACGCAGTAAGAGCAAAAAAGCTTTTACTGCGTTTTTGTCATTCAACTGATTCAACTAACTGCCGCTTTACTAATTCTGTAAAGAATCCACCGTTGTTCATTAGCTCATTGAAAGTACCATCTTCTGTTATTTTACCTTTTTCAAGGACGACTATACGGTCACAGTTTTTTATGGTTGAAAGCCTGTGAGCTATGACTATTCTGGTACATTTTAGTTTATCAAGTGATTCTGAAACAATTCGCTGGGTGATATTGTCGAGCGCGCTTGTCGCCTCGTCAAACATAAGGATCTTTGGCTTTTGGGCGATAGCGCGGGCTATGAGAAGTCTCTGTTTCTGTCCGCCGGATATACCTCCGGTTCCCTCTGATATCATGGTCTGCATACCCATGGGCATGTTTCGGATATCATCGGCCATACCGGCCATTTCGGCAGCTTCCCAGGCCTCCTGCTCAGTAGCCTGTGGAGCAGTGATCGTTATATTGGTAAGAACATTTCCGGCAAAGAGATTGCCTCCCTGCATTACGACTCCGATCCTTCGGCGTACTGATCTTACATCTAAAGACTGCAGATCTCTGCCATCGTAAAAGACTGAGCCTCTTTTTGGTTTCTCAAATCCAAGCATCAATCTCATCAGCGTACTCTTACCACATCCGGTTTCTCCGACGATCGCTATATATTGTCCCCTTTTTATTTTTAAGGTTATATTGTCTATGATCGGTGGCGAGTCCGGATCATATGAGAAAGTAACATTATTAAGTTCTACAGCTCCGGAAATGCTATTGACTATCTGCCTGTTACCTGTTACTTCCGGCATTGCATTTAGTATAGGCTCAGCCATTTCCAGAGTCGGCTTGATCGTAGCCAGAGAGGTGGCGACCATAGCGATAGAAGAGATGGTAGAGCTTAAAATACCATAGGCGGCGCTAAATGCGAAGTAATCTTTAACCTGCACATGATTAATGATGGCAATATAGTAGATAACTGCTGTTCCGAAAAGGTTTACGGCGAGTACTATTGTTGAATTGAGTTTTATAAATAAAGGTGGTCGATATAAGTGTTTTGCCTCTTTTTTATAAAGTGATGCCCACTTTGCAAAGGCTCTTTTTTCAGAACCGGCAAGTCTTAGTTTCCTCACGCCTGATATAAGTGCATATATCAACCCACTTTCCTGAGCCTGAAATATCATTATCTGTCTGGTCCTGTGCATGTTGAGCATGATAGTAGATGCAGAGATGCACACCGTTATCAATGTGATGATAAGGGCCGGGATCAAAAGTGAGGGTGCATTTGTGAAAATCGAAACAGTATAGGCATAGGAGAAAATTCCGCCTGCACCTAAGGTAAGGAATGCTTCTACAAGCTCTGAGGCCAGTTCATTGACATATTGAATCCTTTCATATAACTCACCGGAACTATATTTGGAAAAAAATGACGGTGGCAGCGAGAGTACTCTCATCATAGCAGCAGAAGAAACATGAAATTCCAGATTTGTTTCTATCCTGCTGGAATATATGCTGTGAATAATTCCGAAGAGCGACTTAAAAAGTATAGTAAAGAATGTGAAAATAGCCATTCCGATGAATGCAACGGTAACAAAAGTTCCGCTTTCGTCAATGTCCAATATTTCTTTTATCCATGAGTTCTGTCCAACCAAAGCATCTAAAATGTCTATCAAAACCAGACCGAGCTGAGTTTCTAGAAAAATAATTATTCCGTATTTTATAAGCTCTATAGGTTTTAATGATTCTATAATATATCGTATAAGGCCTGTGATACCGATCTTTCCCTGAGGAAAAGGTCTATAAAAAACGGTCACCTCTCTGGATATATTCTTTTCGTTCTTTTTATTTACCTTTACAAACTTTTCCCTGCTTGGATCATAATACCTATAACCAGAGATCTTTGCAGGTATTAATGCTATCGTTCGGCCTGAGTCAGTGAGCTTTGCGAGCATTACTCCGCTGTCTCGTTCAAACCATTTTTCTTTGAGCTTTGATGTTCTGCTCATGATCCCATAAGGAGACAGCTGGTATTCAAGCATTTCATCTATATTTTTAATATGCTCCGGAAGTTCTCTGCTTTTTACATGGAAAAAACGCAATATCGCACTTATAGAATCCTGAGCCATTGTCAGGTCATCCACTTCACTGCTTCTTGCTTTTTTTCCCATTACAGCTTCTCTGAGATCATCAAATGACTCCCTAAAGCTCTCATTATCAGCATTTTTTCGCTGCTCAATCTGTTCGTTAAAAATACTCATATAAATTCCCCTGTAGAATTATTCACTACTAACAAGCAATTTGTATAATCCGCCTTCTTTCATCAGCTGTTCATGTGTACCTCGCTGCATAACTTCTCCCTGATCCAGTACGATGATCTCATCGCAATCTCTTATAGTTGAAAGTCTGTGGGCTATGATCACGGTAGTAATGCCTCTGTCTCTGATGGATTTCATCACGTTGTACTCGGTCCTTGCATCAAGAGCACTTGTTGCTTCGTCTAAAACCACGATTATAGGGTCGCTTGCGAGAACCCGGGCTATTTCCAGTCGCTGTCTTTGTCCTCCTGACATGTTTCTTCCATTTTCTATGAGAATGTTTTCATAGCCACCTTCGCGTTTCATGATGTCTTCGTGTATCGAGGCATCTTTGGCTGCAAGGATCATTTCAAAATCTTCGATGGTGTTGTCCCACATTTTGATATTGTTGGCTATTGTATCTTCAAAGATTGTGATATCCTGATCAACCACGGTTACAGAGCTCCTGAAAACGCTCTGATCGATCTCATCTATGTGTTTTCCATCAAACAGTATCTCTCCGCTCCAGGGCTGGTAAAGACCTGATATCAGATTTGCCAGAGTGCTTTTACCACAGCCGGACGGACCGACAAAAGCGACGCTCGAGCCTGTCTTTAGCTCAAGTGAAAAATCGTTTATAAGAGGTTTTGCAAATTTAGAATATCCGAAAGTGACATTTCTAATTGAAAGTGTGCCTTTGAGCTTACTATAGTCGGATTTATCTGTTTCATCTTTGGAATCGATAAGCAGGCCGTCAGTGCTGATATCTTCCATATTTACGCAGGCTTTATCAGTGGGATATTCCATGACATCCTTGATCCTGTCTATGCGTGTCCGCATTTCCTGCAGATCCTGTCCGGCACTTATCAGCATATCAACGGGAGTTATAAATGAGTCGAGATATCCTCTGAAAGCGAAGAGTGTACCTTCAGTAAAGTGACCTTTGTATATTAAAAATGCACCGATAAAAATGACTGTATAGTTTACAAGCTCAGTAACCATACCCATAAAAGCTGTAAAGCGGGCATCGACAGAGGATACCCGAAGTTTAAGGTCATTAACGGAATCGTGGTAAGAAGCCCAAAGCTGGAAAAAACCGTTTTCGCTGCCGCTTGATTTTAAGGTTTCAATCATATTTACACCGGATACTGTAGCAGAGTCCAGGAGACCTTCATCTCTCATCAGAACCTGAGTTAAATTTACGTTCCGTTTGGAACTCATATTTCCTATGAGAGTGTTTATGAGCATACCAATCAGACCTACCATTGTAAGCATTACAGAAAACCTGAGCATTACTACAAGATAGAAGATAAGCATGCAGAAATTTAAGAATACAGGTGCTATCTTAAAGGTGAGTTCGCGCGCGACATTTGCATTCAGACTTTGCCGCTGCTGTATGTCTCCGGCACTTCTCTGCGAAAAGAATTTCATAGGCAGTCTGAGTACCTTCCAGATATAGGATGCATTTCCAAAAACGGAGAGTCTGCCTTCTATCTTAAGCATGTAGATATCACGTATACCTGAAAATATTACCTGCACAGCTATAACACATAAAAGTGCAGTCATAAAAGATGGAAATTGATCTGCTTTTTTACCACTTAAGAGACCGTCAAGAAAGAACTTTGAAAACCAGGTATTGGCGATACCGGAAAAAGACATAACAGCGGTGATGATAATGGAGAAAATGATAGTACCGACTCCGCCCTTGAGGGTTTTAATGACATATCCCCAGACGCTGCCTCTTTTGCCACCGGGAGTAAAGTTTTCTGTTGGTGTGAAGTATAGACAAACGCCGGAATAACCTTCATTGAATTCGGCTATGGACCTGACAACCGCTCCTGCTGAAGGGTCATTTATATAGACTTTATTATTTTTAATTCCGGTGACAACTATGAAATGGTTATTCTCCCAGTGGGCAACGCATGGAAACTCACTGTCCTTTAAGAAGCTCTCAGTGTTTTGACGGAATCCTTTTACTTCAAGCCCGTATGACCTTCCTGCACGCAGAATATCTCTTGCTGAGGAGCCGTCACGCGAAATACCACAATCGTCTCGGGCCTGTTCCAATGAAATCCATCTTCCATAGTAACCAAGTATCATGGCAAGACATGCTGCACCACATTCTACAGCCTCCATCTGCATTACCATTGGAACTTTGGCAATTCCTGACTTAACAGGTTTCTTTATTTGCTCCAAATTCATATATTTTCCTCAAAAAAGAGCCGTAACGCGAGGTCACGGCTCTTCATAATTCCAATATTCTTAATTTACAGGCTGCTCAAAATTAGGTTTATCGCCGGCATCCTTAAATTTATGACCCTCCTGACACTCCCAGACGCCGCCCTGCTTTCTGGTACGAATATTCATCTTACCTTTCTTCATACATTCAAGGCACTTAGGACCATCAAATTTCTTATCCTTATGCTTCTTTTTGCCACCCGCTGTTTCTTCCAATTCTTCTTCGTCTAAAGCTTCCTTGATTTCCTCTGACATAAATATCTCTCCTTCCTAATAATCATATTATTAGAATTATTGTGTTGAAACAGTTACATTATACCATATATTATTTAGTCAAATTAGGTTTTGTACTAAAAATTATTGTACATTTTTTGCAACAAAAAGCCCCGCCGGGTTTGACGGGGCCAAATAGTATTATGCCTTATTTATGAGCAGCTTTATCATCCCATACAGGAACATCTATTTTTGCTACTTTAGATGTGAATGGGGTATTGTCATTTTTCTCAAAATGCATTTGAGCATTTTTTACATACTTAAATCCGATGTAAAGAAGCGGGATATTGCAGTATGCAATGAGGATATTGGCAAAATCAGAAAGATCCCAAAGGGCACCAAGATCCATACCTACTATTGAGGTGAGCATACCGAAGCAGATAACAAAAATATCCAGTATACGTATAGTATTTATAAATGTTGGTTTTTTACTTATTCTATTTGCACATATCTCTGAAAATGACATGAATCCTAAAAGGCAGGTAAATGCAAAAAGTCCAAAACACAGTGATATAAGCAGAGTGACAAGACTGTTAAATACACTGCCATGGGTAAGCTCTGTTACTGATGCGAGATACTTTGGAAGTTTTCCCATTTCAAACCATGCATCAGCAGAATCTGTAAGCCATACCCTGCCCATGATAACAACAAATCCTGTCAAAGTACATATCACAATTGTATCAAGAAATACACCTATTGCTTGTACGCAGCCCTGATCACATGGATGTGCTGCATCTGAAGCAGCTGCAGGCATTGTGATCGTACCCTGACCTGCTTCATTAGACATGAGCCCACGCTTGACTCCCTGCATCAGTGCTATACCAAATGCACCGCCAAATACAGCTTCTGGCTTGAATGCCTCGGTAAATACAGCATAGAAAAACCATGGGATCCTTGTGAAGTTTATGAGGATAAGGATCAAAACAGTCAAAACATATACAGTTGCCATAATTGGTACAAGTATGTCAGTTACCTTTGAGATTTTCTTAGTTCCGCCAAATGAAACAGCGACAGTAGCAATTATCACAATTGCAAAGCCGATCCAATAGATCGCATGCGTTGTCGGGAGTTCCTTTCCACTGATTATACTTGCTATCTGTCCCATGGCTGATACTGTATTGAAGCCCTGAGCCGGGAAGCAGAGAAGAGCATAGATTATATACATAATCGAAAGTACTATACCAACTACAGCAGAATTTCCGAGTAGACGTCTGCCATAGAAAGCCATTCCACCGATGTATTCATCATTCTTTTTCTCTTTGAAAATCTGTGAAAGTGTTGACTCAACGAAAGCAGTAGACATCCCGAAGAATGCGGATATCCACATCCAAAGCAAAGCGCCCGGACCACCTACAGATACAGCGCCGGTCACACCAAGGATGTTTCCGGGACCAACTCGCATGGCGGTTGAAAGAAAGAACGAAGCTAATGGAGAGATACCCATTTGAGCTTTACTGTTTTTTAGAACAGAAATACCATGCTTAAATTTGCGGATCTGAATGAAGCGTAATCTCACAGAAAAGTAGATACCTGAGCCAATCAATAAAATGATGGCGAGAGAGAAGTTTCCTAAAATAGGGATGTTTGCGTACCATTCAAAGTTTGTGGGAAAGTCCCAGAACAGATCGGATACGACTTGAATTTTGCCACATACGGCAGTAATTACAGCCAATAGAGTTTCCATACATTTCCTCCTAAATACAATCCAATATTGAAAAAAGGCGTCAACAAAAAATGTTGAAACGCCTTTGCTTCGTTTTGTATTATATCAGAGATATGTATCAGTATGCAATTCTTCCTTCATAATTGTCACTTTCGAAAGTAATAACTCTGTTATCAGAAAGATTTTGGACTATCATTGCAGGGGTGTTTAATGAGGAATATGTATGATAGCCATAACTTATTACACGATATAAGAATTGAGTATTATACAAAAGTCTATCAAGATGGTAGGATAACGTAAACAATTAAAGTACGTAAAGCAAATATCGGATATGGAGGAAGCTGTTTTATGGGAAAGATTAATAAATCAATTGCTGAACTTGTTGGCAGAACACCTCTGCTTGAGCTTGTAAACTATGAAAAGAAACATGACCTCAAGGCAAGACTTCTTGTAAAGCTTGAGTATTTCAATCCTAATCAGAGTGTAAAGGATAGAATAGCTCTTGCTATGGTTGAAGATGCTGAAAAAAAGGGACTTTTGAAACCGGGATATACAATTGTTGAGACAACAAGTGGAAATACAGGTATCGGTCTTGCGGCGATCGCAGCAGCAAAGGGATATAAGTTTAGAGTTTACATTCAGGATAATGTTAGTAAGGAAAGATTTCAGGTCATTCAGGCCTTCGGCGGAGAGACAATTAAATTGTCAGAAGAGCCTGCAATTGCAAAGGTTCTTGAAGAGACAAATGGTGATTTTGTTGCAGCTATAGATGCATTGAGAAAAGAGGTATTGTCAAAAGAAAAGGATATATTCTTTGTGGATCAGGTATCAAATCCAGCTAATCCTGCAATACATGAAGCTACGACAGGACCTGAGATCTGGGAGGATACAGATGGAAAGGTAGATATACTTGTTGCAAATGTTGGTACGGGTGGAACAGTATCAGGTACAGGTAAATTCCTTAAAAGTAAAAATCCTGATATCAAAGTGGTTGCTCTGCAGCCGGGACCAAATTCACTTCCAAGTGAAGCAAATCCTGAACCTGAGGAAATTACCGGAGTTCATCCGTTTGAAGGAATTCCTAAGGAAAGAGTACCTGCAACAATGAATCTTGATATATATGACGAAAAGTTTGAAGTTGAGACAGTTGAGGCATATACAGCTGCGAGAGAAGCTGCGAAGAATGACGGCATATTGGTAGGAACCTCATCAGGAGCAGCAATCTATGCGGCAACACAGATTGCAAAGCGTCCAGAAAATGAAAGCAAGACGATAGTTGCGGTATTGCCTGACACTGGACTGAGATACCTGTCAACACCGCTGTTTGGTTAAGTAGATAAGGTAGTGGTATATTAGTAAAAAACAGACCTGATTCTATTAAAGGATTGAGGTCTGTTTTTATGTGTATGAATATAAATGCTAGAAATTTTATTTTAAATATTCACGGAGCTGCTCAACGAGTGGATATACCATTGTTCCAGGAGTGAATTCTGATGTTTTATCAGTTTTAGTATCAAAGTTGCTCATCCTTCGTTTGGCATTTTTGATTGCGGTTTCAACGCCACCAAAAGATTCTAGAAGGTCATAGATGTTTTTTATGTTTTTTCATAGCCATCATCTGCAAGGTGATATCCTGTCTTCTTTTCTTAAATAAATCATCGCTTCCCAATTCAATCACCTGCTTCCACTGAATAATCTGTCAAGGCTGGTATTCCTCCGTATACTCCGGAAAGATAATCTTTCTCAAATGAGGCATCAGAGCGTATTCTAAAATCAGATAGTGCTGACAGGTTTGAATATCCATATTTATCTTTTTGCACGAACCAAATCTGATCTCTTCGAAAGAATTATTTATCAAGCAGTGTTGTATCATGGGTTGTGTATATTAGTTGTGCGGTGGTTTTTTCATTTTTGAATAGGTCTATAATGAATTTCAGTAGTAGCGGATGAAGCTTGGTGTTAAGCTCATCAACAATCATGATTCCATTACGCTGGATTATTGAAGAAGCTACAATGAAAAGTATAATGCACTTGAGAGTTCCCTGAGATTCAGAATAAAGGTTTAACCGGTAATCTTTTGAATCTTTTCCTTTATGATAGGTAAAAAATTCGATTTTCTTGTCGATATTTTAATAGGAAATATCTTTTATCCCGGTATCTATTGCTGTAAGGAATTTTATTATTTCATCTTTATTATTATCAATAGCTTCAGGAAGTAGCCTTTCAATGATTCTTGGATTTTCATAATATTTTGTATCTACAATCATCATCTGAGTAATTTCAGAGAAAATGTCATGAAATACATTTGTATTTAGTGATAATCTGCTGAAAAAGGTAATTGCCAGTGTTTCGGATGGAACCTGCTTTTTATATTTTTCACATTCCCTGCGTATGGAAGCGCCAATTGTAATATCATTATTTGTACGCTCTATAAGGATTGATTTTCGGTTGCTTTTATAATCTTTTTTATATAACCATTCGCTTATGATTTTTTTATCATTGAATTCAAAACCGTATGTATATTCCCGTTCAGTATTGCAGAAAATAACCTGGTATTCTGATGGTTCATCGTTATCTTCAAAGGCAAATGGATTAAAATATTTTTTTAGTATGTTATCTTCAGTAGCAGCTGCAGTGTTCATAGAGCTTACGACAATTTTTTGAAATAGCTGTATACCATTATATAGATTTGATTTACCGCTGGCATTTGCACCGTATATCGCAGCAGCGCGAACGAAGTTGTCATTAGTTCCTGTAATAAGATTATATGAATGTTCTTTATATGCTGGTATTGAGGTCATGTCTAGTACGATTTCGTCTTTGAACGAAAGCACATTTTTCATTGAAAACTGAGCTAACATTGTGGTCACCTCCTGTTGTTTGTTTTAGTATCTTGTGATGGAAGCTATTGGCTGGGCTGAATTGGAATCTGAGGTACCAGTTTGCAAAGTTAAATCCGGTTTTCTACTATATGTTTGCAATATTAAATTTTTTCAAAGCTATTATTCTTTCAGCACCCCTGCTCATTTTCGTATGTTGAATAATAAGCCATGCAAGTAACAAATATGGTATACTTATATCAATTGTTGTTATGTGCTAAATTCTTAAGAAAAGCAAATTTACATTTAGTATGTTTTACATACAATAGAAATGAAAAGGTTAGGAATAATCAATGGATAACAAAAGTATCAAAAAGTTAGAAGCAGATTTATGGGAGTCAGCAGACTTACTCCGTGCAGGTTCAAAATTGACATCAAATCAGTACTGTATGCCTGTACTTGGATTGCTATTCCTTAGATATGCATACAGCCGATTTAAGATGGTTGAAGAGGAAATATTAAAGACAAGACCCGTTAGAAATGGTAGACAAATGCCTGTTGAAGCAAGCGACTTTGCAGCTAAAAGTGCATTGTTTCTTCCTAAAGAAGCTCAGTACAGCTATCTTGTTAATTTGCCTTCAAATGTTGCATCAATGGGATTAGTAAACGTTGATGGACAGCCTATGGCAAGTCTTGGCGAAGTTGTAAACAATGCTATGCATTTGGTTGAACAGCAGAGCGAACAACTTACAGGTGTTTTACCAAAGAGCTATACCGATTTTTCTGATGATTTACTTGGAGAACTCTTAAGAATATTCAATAACAATGCTCTTGATGAAGTTGGCGGAGATGTTATTGGACGTATTTATGAGTATTTCCTTAATAAGTTTGCTAAGAACATTGCATCTGATGATGGTGTGTTCTTCACTCCAAAATCACTTGTAAAAATGATTGTTAATGTTCTTGAGCCTAAACAAGGAGTGCTTCTTGATCCAGCTTGTGGTTCAGGCGGTATGTTTGTTCAGACGGGTGATTTTGTTAATGAGGCAGGATTACAGGCTAATTCAAGCATGACATTTTATGGTCAGGAGAAGGTTGAGTATAATGCTCAGCTTTGTCTGATGAATATGGCTGTGCATGGTCTTACAGGTGTAATTAAGTCTGGTGATGAAGCGAATAGCTTTTATCATGATGCACATAACCTTGAAGGAAAGTGTAATTATGTAATGGCAAATCCGCCATTCAATGTTGATAAGGTTAAGGCAGAAACCGCAAACAATGCTGGAAGATTACCTTTTGGAGTACCTAAAGAAAATAAAAATAAAGAAATTGGAAATGCAAATTATCTTTGGATTTCTTATTTCTATGCTTATTTGAATGAAACAGGCAGAGCCGGTTTTGTTATGGCATCATCTGCTACAGATAGCCAGGGAAGCGACAAAGATATTAGAGAAAAACTTGTTAAGACCGGACATGTAGATGTCATGATTTCTGTAGGAAATAATTTCTTTTACACGAAGAGTTTGCCTTGTTCATTATGGTTTTATGATAAGGGAAAATCTGACGCGATTAAAGACAAGGTCTTATTTATTGATGCCAGAAATTATTATACAGTTGTTGATCGTACACTAAACGAATGGAGTGAATGGCAGCTTAAGAATCTAAATGCAATTGTATGGCTTTATAGGGGTGAGACAGAGAAGTATCAGGCATTGCTTGAAGAATATAAAACTACAATTGCTACTTTGGTTTCTGAAACTGGAGAAGCCGGATTAAATGCTGTCAATGAGGATGTATTTGGAGAGGGAATAGAGGTTGTAAAAAAGCAACTAAAAGCATTAAAAGAGAATTCTAAAAAAGCAGTCGAGGCTGCAGATAGAAAAGATAAGAAGCGTGTTCAGACAGAATGGGATGAAAAGATAGCAGACATTACAGAAATTGCAAAAATAGTAAAAGAAGCACACTGGCTTTACAGCAAATTTGGTAATGGCACATATCAGGATATCCCAGGGCTTTGTAAGATTGCATATACAACGAATGACAAGAAGACAGATGAAAATGATATCAGTATAGAAGACAAAGGCTGGTCATTAACTCCGGGAGTATATGTAGGTGTTGCTCCGGTAGAAGATGATGGAGTGGATTTTGAAGAAAGAATGGCAGAGATTCATCAGGAACTTCTTTCACTTCAAGCGGAAAGCAATGAATTGATGGATGCTATCTCGCAGAATATGAAGGAGATGGGACTATGAAAGATAGGCAAGATTTAGAAGTAATCAAATACGAAAAAACAACTGACATAGTCTCTGATGTAAAGAGTATTATTGAATCTGCTCAAAAAAGAACTTTTCAATCAGTGAATGCTGTGTTGGTAATGAGAAACTGGTTCCTTGGTAAAAGAATAGTGGAAGAGGAATTAAGTGGTGAACGTACAGATAGATATGGTAAGGAAATAATTGCATCGTTGTCCGATGAATTAACAAAGGAATACGGAAAAGGGTTTGATAAAAGCTCTTTATATAAGTTTGCGAAGTTCTATCAGAAGTATCCTCAGATTGTGGACTCGGTGAGTCCACAATCTAAGTTGCTGTCATGGACGCACTACAGAGTACTGTTACAAGTAGAAGATGAAGATGCCAGAGAATGGTACGAAAATGAAGCATACAATCAGGCTTGGAGTGTACGTACATTACAGAGAAATATTTCTACACAGTATTACTATAGAATGTTAAAAACACAAAATCCAATCGCAGTAGAGCAGGAAATGAAGGAGCTTACAAGTCAGTATCAGAATAAACTGGAATTTATAAAAAATCCGGTAATTGCGGAGTTTCTTGGCATGCAGGAAGATACGTCCTACTTGGAGTCGGATTTAGAACAGTGCATCATTGATAATCTTCAAAAGTTCCTTATGGAACTTGGAAAAGGTTATGCTTTTGTAGCGAGACAGCAGCATATCCATACAGAAAAAGAGGATTACTATATTGACTTGGTATTCTATAACTATATCCTTAAGTGCTTCGTTTTGATTGATTTGAAAACCAAGAAAATTACACATCAGGATGTAGGACAGATGGATATGTACATCCGTATGTATGATGAATTGAAGAAATCAGAAGATGATAATCCAACTCTTGGTATCGTTTTGTGTTCTGATACAGATGAAGATATTGCAAGATATTCTGTTCTTCATGATAATGAACAGTTATTTGCATCAAAATACAAGCTATATCTTCCATCTGAAGAAGAGTTAAAGGCGGAAATTGAAACGCAGAAGGAGATGTTCTATCTCCAAAAGAAGGAGATGGAAGAATGAGTTGGAAAAAGGTAAAACTGGCAGAGGTGTGTAAATCAATATCAGATGGCGATCATCAACCGCCACCAAAATCTGAAAGTGGAATACCGTTTGTAACCATATCAAACATTACGAACGCAAATAAATTTGATTTTACAAATACTATGTTTGTACCAAGAGAATACTACGATAGTCTTGATGAGAAACGTAGAGCACAGATAGGAGATATCTTATACTCCGTTGTGGGCTCTTTTGGAATCCCGGTATATATGGATGAGGAGCAAGAATTTGTATTTCAGCGACATATTGCTATTTTAAGACCAGATTCTGAAAAGATTGTACCCAAATTCCTTTACTATACGATGTTGAATCGAGATTTTTATATGAAAGCAGAGGCAGTTGCACTTGGTGCGGCTCAAAGAACAGTCAGTCTAACTTCTCTTAGAGGGATGGAAATACAAGTACCTGAAGTCGCTATACAGAAGAAAATAGTCGAGATGCTTAAACCATATGATGACCTCATTGAAAACAACCAAAAACAAATCAAACTTTTAGAAGAGGCTGCACAGCGAATGTATAAGGAATGGTTTGTTGATTTGAGATTTCCAGGATATGAGGAATGTAAAATTGTTGATGGTGTTCCGGAAGGATGGGAAAAATCTACAATAGGAAAATTCTTAAGAGTTAAATCTGGATATGCATTTAAGAGCGGGTGGTGGCAGGCTTCTGGATATTCTGTGGTAAAAATAAAGGATATTGTAAATAATACAATAGATATTTCTAATGTTGACCATGTCTCTCCAGAGCATATCAAAAACATACCTGAATTTAAGCTTCAAAAAGGTGATGTTGTAATAGCGATGACTGGAGCTACAATAGGGAAAATAGGGCTTGTTCCTGATGTAGAAAATTTGTATACAAATCAACGAGTTGGAAAAATTTTCCCAATCGCAGAATTGAGAAATCCAACTCCATTTGTCTTTTGCTTTTATTCGCAGAAGTCTATATTAGACCAAATTATTGCCCTGTCAAGTTCAAGTAGTGCTCAACCAAATATAAGTGGGGGACAATTGGAAAGTTTTGAAATAATGGCCAATATTGATGTAATAAATAGGTTTTGCGAAATAACACAACCATATTTTGATAAAATAAATAACTTGTATAAGCAAATAAGGTTATTGCAACAAGCACGAGACCAGATATTGCCTAGATTAATGAAAGGTGAAATAGAGGTGTATTTTTTTGAGTGAGTTGGGGTTGGGAGAGTACTTTTATGTAGGATATTGTTTTGCGGGTGAAGAGGAAAAAATACCAGAGATATTGGATTCTTATATTCATGGAAAGACTGATTTATCCAATGTAAATAGGGTATTGGAACTGTATAATGCTAGACTTTTCTTTGAAAAATATGAATTCGTGACAGGATGGGACGACGGAAAATATGAAAAATATAAAGCGCTTTCTAAGTCGGCTGACAGTGTTGTAAAAGACTTTTTTCTTGCAATTTCCGTTGAAAATATTGTTTCAATATATGACTCGTGTGATGTAATATTCTGGGACGACTTTTGGTTATTCTTTTATAGATTTGGAGTATATAAAAGAATTCCTAAAGATAGATTTATTGAAATAACAGATGGTCTAAGAATGTCACCTAACAAAATGCTTGAGAACAAAGCATTTGTAAAGTATTTCGATTCAGAAATAACAGATAGATTATATGACCCAGAGTTTGGTGCTGATTTCTTTATTGATTACTATTTATCTAGACGCTGTGTAAAAGAAAAGTATTTCATACCGCAGTCATTGGAGCCTGAAAAGATTTATAAGACAGTCGAGAGATTTATTACAGAAGTGGAGTTTGCTAATGCCAATAAATTAGCATTAATTTTTAGTAGTAAATCAATAGATACTAAGATGCTTAATGTTGACGACAGACTTCGTTATAAAGCTCGGAAACGGTATGATAGAATCTGGGAAGAAAAAGAACAAAGTGGGCAAGTTATTTTGAAAAAGGGGTATGGGGTAAATATCAAATATAGTCCAGAATGTTTAGATTCAAAAGTTGACTTCAAAGATGGCATCATTAAGGCGGAGTATAGTTCATTATGGATAAAAGAAAATATGGATTATCCTACCTTGCTTAATAATTTTATATATGTTTTTAATTATTTTGATTCGCCACAAATGCGATGCATGTTGACTAATGCAAATTTTGCAAAAGGGATTTTTGAGGATCTTTTTTCTATAAATGGAAATGGTATGTATAGAAAAGGTGAGACCTTCGATCTGATGAATATGCTTGCATTGGCTCAGATACAGAGCTATATGGATGGATTAAAAGGGCTTGATGTTTACTTAGAGGAAGTCTGCAAATGGTTTTTTGAAGACTATCTTAAAGAAGAGTTTAAAGTTGATGGTTTTATATGTAGTTTTCCTAAGCGAGATGCAGATATTCTTGATAAATGTAAACTGTTATCATCAGCGATGGATGGAGCAATAAAACAATATAAGTTATTTGTTGAGGAAGGGGAGATAGATAGAGGCTTGTATGAGATGTCATCTGCACCTGTGTCTTATAGGGACTTACCAAGCTTCTCGAAGAATAAATATGCTTATATAGCTAATAGTGATATTACTAAAGAAATGAATATGCTTTTTTCCAATCAGAGCCACCTAGCATATATAGAAAAGACTAAAAGTAAGTATTCAGTTCTTGTTAAGTTGATAAATTCTATCGATTGCAGTATTGATGATTTTTATGAGTATCAAGTAGCGGATATACAATGGCTGATTGAAAAAGGGAGCTTGTTTGTAGAAAATGATACGTTACATTTGAATATAAGTCGCGTTTTGATTCTGAAACAGTTTTATGATTATGGCTATATTTGTCTGCCACATTATAAGAACAATTATCTTAAACAGATGATTTGCAATGGTGATATTAAAACGGAATCTAGTTTGTTATCGATTCCAGAATATCAATACATTGATTATATTTTAAATAAACGAGAGTTCAGTAATGGACTGGATTTACGAAATAAGTACATACATGACTCTAATACTACGGATGAGAGGATACAAAAACAAGATTATTCTGTATTGATGAAAGTTATGATTATACTCATTGTCAAAATAAATGATGAGTTTTGCATTCGTGCCAGCGTGACTGATGGAGAGGAGGATTTTTATGAGCTATGATTACTCCGAAAATATATTAGTTCAAGAGAGTTCAGGACATTTGTTAGAGGATGAGCTGGGCTGGCGTGTTGAACTTGCATATAATCAAGAAGTCCTTGGGGAAAATGGTACTTTTGGAAGAAAGTCGTACAAGGATATTCTTTTGGTGCGCTATTTTCAGAAGGCTCTGAAGATATTAAATCCATGGATTACAGATGCGCAAATTGTAGAGGCACAGAATACATTTGAAAAACATCTTTCTTCATCATCACTTATGCAGATAAATGAGGAGAAGTATCAGTATATTCGAGATGGTATTCCTGTAAAGGTTAAGAAGCCAAACGGACAGATAGAAGAAAAGAGAGCTATGGTCATTGATTTTGAGCATCCATTTGATGCTGAGAGAAATGATTTTTTGGCTATAAAAGAATTAAAGATACATGGTGATTTGTATCGTAGACGAACTGACATAGTAGGTTTTGTGAATGGTATACCTCTTTTATTTGTAGAGTTAAAGAAAAATTCTGTAGACGTACAGAATGCATATACTGATAACTACACAGATTATTTGGATACAATTCCACATTTATTTTATTACAACGCATTTTTGATGCTTTCAAATGGCGTCGAGGCGAAGGTTGGTACTTTAGGAAGTAAATATGAATTCTTCCATGAGTGGAAGCGATTAAATGAGAGTGACGAAGGAAATGTCGCTCTTGAAACCATGCTTAGAGGTATTTGTAAGAAGGATAATTTCCTTGATTTGCTAGAGAATTTTATTCTTTATGATCATTCTGGCGGAAACACTATTAAGATTCTTGCACGAAACCACCAGTATTTGGGTGTAAATGAGGCTGTAAAGGCTTACGAAGCACGTAAGCTTAATGATGGTAAGTTAGGTGTTTTCTGGCATACACAGGGCTCTGGAAAGAGCTATTCAATGCTTTTCTTATCACAGAAAATACGTAGAAAATTTGCAGGTTCACCAACAATAGTGGTTTTGACGGACCGTGAAGAATTAAATACGCAGATTAGTGATACTTTTGAAAACTGTGGTCTTCTTGGAAAAACTAAGACATCACAATATACGGCTACAAGCGGTGATGATCTTGTTGAAAAGCTGAAAGGAAATCCTAGCTTTATTTTTACACTTATTCAGAAGTTTAATAAAAAGCCCACAGAACCTATTTATCCTGATCATGACATCATAATTATGTCTGATGAGGCGCATAGAAGCCAATATGGAATCTTTGCTGATAATATGGTTGGATTATTGCCAACAGCATCTAGAATTGGATTTACAGGTACGCCGTTACTATCAAGCGATAATATTACTGAGCGTACATTTGGCGGTTATATATCAATATATGATTTCAAACGTGCTGTAGAGGATAAAGCTACAGTTCCTCTTTATTACGAAAATAGAGCAAGTAAGATAAAAGAATTAACTGATTTAACTATTTCAGATGAATTATTAGATGCCATCGAAGCGGCTGATTTGGATCCTGAACAAGAGCAAAAACTAGAGAAAGAATTTTCAAAGGAAGTGCATCTCCTTACGACTACTCCAGTTCTAAAGTCAATTGCTAAGGATTTTGTTGAACACTATTCAGATTTATGGTCTAGTGGAAAGGCTATGTTTGTATGTCTTAATAAAGTTACCTGTGTGCGCATGTACAATTATGTTCAGAAGTACTGGGAAAAGGAAATTGAAAGACTAGAGAAGGAAAAAAAGACTATATCGCAGCAGGAAATGCTTGAATTAAATCGTAAGATAAAGTGGATGAAAGAAACCGAGATGGCGGTTGTTATATCTCAGGAGCAGAATGAGATTCAAACATTCAAAAAGTGGGGGTTGGATATTAAGGTCCATAGAGCCAAGATGGAAAAACGTGAATTGGATAAGGAATTTAAAGATTCTGAAAATCCGCTTCGTGTTGTATTTGTTTGTGCAATGTGGCTTACTGGTTTTGATGTTAAATGCTTGTCTTGCTTATATTTGGATAAACCACTTAAGGCGCATACATTAATGCAGACTATAGCACGTGCTAACAGAGTTAATGAAGGAAAGAGCAATGGTTTAATAATCGACTACATTGGTATTGTAAAAGCATTAAGAAAAGCTCTTGCAGATTATACAGCAAATAATGGTGGACGAAACAATGATACTGATCCGACAGTTGATAAGGTTGAATTGATAGCTCGTGTATTAGAAGTTATTTCTTCTGCGGAAGACTTTTTAGAAGAAAAAGACTTTGAGCTTAATGATTTGATATATGCCAAGGACTTTGCAAAGCTTGATATGTTACGAACGGCTGCAAATGCTGTATCTGACAGTAGAGAATCGACAAAACGTCTTATGACCTATGCTACAGAACTCTCTCGTATGATGAAGTATTTGGATAGGGATGATATTTCACCTGCAGATAGGGAACGCAAAGATGCCATAATTGCTATTTTTGATGAACTCAGGAAAAAGAAAAAACATGTTGATAACGTTGGCCTAATGGTACAGATTAATTCTATCTTGAGTAATTATATTAAAATTGACACTACCATTGAAACAGATGAGAAATCAAAACGATTTGAGATTTCTAAGATTGATTTTGATTTACTACGAAGAGAGTTTTCTAGAGTTAGGCAGAAAAATCTAATGCTAAAAGATTTAGATGAACTTATTCAAGTTAGAATTGATGACATGCTTAAGGAAAATCCTACTCGTGTAGATTACTATGAGAGATATCAGAAGATTATAGAAGAATACAATCAAGAGCAGGATAGAGCAACTATTGAAAAGACATTTATGGATTTGATGAATTTGGCAAATTCTATGAATGAAGAAAAACAACGTTATGTTCGTGAAGGCTTCGCTAGTGATGAAGAATTATCACTTTATGATTTGCTTTTCAAAGAGGATCTTTCAAAAGAGGATATCAAGGCTATTAAAAAGGTTGCTGTTGATCTGCTTGAAAAGATTAAGGGTAGAATCGCTGAGTTGGATCATTGGACAGACAAGCAGGAAACCAAAGCTGAGATTGATAATCTTATAAGGGATACTCTTTGGATGGAATTGCCAGAAAGCTATGATGAAATACGTATATCTGAATATAGGCAGAAGATTTATGAGTATGTTTATATGAGATATAAGGAAATTGCTTAGACTAAGAAAACATTATGAAAAACACTGCAGAAGATACAAAAATTGATAAGTAAATCAAGGAACTTGAAGCGTATTTAAAGGCATAAATTAAAGAATCAGAGATGTTGGCACTGTATTGACAAGTTTTTAATATCAATGTGTATTCATACCCCTCAGGTATTGCGCCCTGAGGGGTAAATTTATATAATTAAGTTGTATGCGAGGTAAATGTAAAGTAGGGTATCAGAGGAGAGTATGATGAAGGATAAGGCGTTGGCGCTCAAGAAAAACATGGAGCTTAGGATTGTTGGAAAGGGTGATGTGATCGAGAAGATCATTCTGGCACTTTTGGCAGAGGGGCATGTGCTTTTGGAGGATGTGCCGGGAGTGGGCAAGACTTCACTTGCTAAGGCACTGGCAGATTCTTTAGCTCTTTCTTTTTCAAGGATTCAATGTACTCCGGATACAACGCCGGCAGATATCACAGGCATTTCTATATATAATTCAGAAAAACACGAGTTTCAGGTAATGCCGGGACCTGTCATCAATAATATAGTTCTTGTCGATGAGTTGAATAGGACTTCACCGAAAACACAGTCTGCACTTTTGGAAGTTATGGAAGAGCATCGCGTGACTATAGATGGTGAAGAAATCAAAGTTCCGGAGCCTTTCATAGTGATAGGTACACAAAACCCGGTAGAAATGGCAGGCACTTATCCTATTGCCGAGTCACAGCTCGACAGATTTATGATGAAACTGTCAGTGGGCTATCCGGATGTTACGGCTTCAGAAGACATGACAAGGCGTTTCCTCGAGGGAACTCTTCACGAGGAGACACATTCTGTACTTGATGGAAAAGATATCATGGAAATGCAGAGAGAGGTCAGGACGGTTTCTATACACGAAAATCTCCGGGGATATGCTGTAAATATAGTAGATGCAACGAGAAATGCTGCAGAGGTATCAGTGGGAGCATCGCCAAGAGCACTTTTGTCCATGATAAGGTGTGCGCAGGCAATCGCCTATATTTCAGACAGAGACTACTGTGTGCCTGAAGACATTGCAAAGGCAGCAGAGCTTACACTTACACATAGGCTCATTCTTACTGCAGAAGCAAAGATAAGCCGCACAACAAAGAAGGATGTAATGGAAAAAATTCTTCAGAAAATAAGGGTGTCATGAAAATATATATACATAAGAAAGCTCTAATAATATATTTGATCATATTGGTCGCCGGTATTATTTTTGCAAGTTATGTTGGCGGTCCTGTTTCTTATGCTTTGCTTTATGCGCTTCTGCTCGTCGTTCCTGTATCGGTGCTGTATATCATGCTTAATTACAGATTTATAAGTATTTTTCAGGAAATTGATGTACACAGGCTTAGCAAAGGAGAAGACTACATGTATCATGCGATTCTGGAAAATAGCGGGATACTGCCGATACATGAACTTAAGCTTGGTGTATATGATGACAGATGCAGGCTTTATGAGATAGACGATGGGAAAAAAGTATCACTTGAAGCAAGAGAAAAGGCAGAACTTGTATCTAAGATAAATTGTAAGTTTGCAGGAGCCTATAATGTTGGTCTGGATACCATTTCTTTCACGGATCCATTTAATATTTATTCTATTGAATTCGTAGTACCATATTCATTTAGAGCGATAGTCAGCCCGCGCATAACAGATGTGGCAGAAAAGGCGCTCGATCTTGAGAATTTTCACAATAGTACAGGGCTAAAAAGTACGAGTATGTCAGAGGAGATACCGTCCGGAAATATAAGAAGCTACACTCGCGGAGATCCGATATCTTCTATAAACTGGAAGGTTTCTGCAAGGCTTTCTGAGCTCATGGTTAAAATGCCGGATCCGATGGAAAGGAGAATGGTATCAATACTTATGAAGGCAGCAGATGTACCGGAAATAGATAGAGATACAGAATTCTTAAAAAGGCGTGATAAGTTTTTGGAATTTGCGGTTTCTGCAGCATGGTATTTTGGAAATCAGAACATTCCTGTGAAGATAGTATATCCTGCAGGAAAAATAAAGGAAAGTATCGTAGACTCCAATAAAAGCTTTTTAGAGTTTTACAGCATAGTAGAGGATGGGATTTTATATAATTCTGAAGCAGATGTCAGAGATATCGAAAACTGTTTAAATGATATAAGAGGTAGAGAACATGATAGTGATACCTGGATTATTATCAGAGAAGATTATGAAAAAGAGGAAGATTTCTGTACTGTCTTCGGATGAGATAAGATTACATATCTTTGCATTTTCTCTTACTGCGATCTTGCTGGAAATATTCTATGCGAGCATTATTAGATATATAGCTATACCAAAAGACAGCTTCTTTTTGTATTTTATGGCCTTTTTTGTATTCTATACCGTCATTGACAATCTATTTCAGCTTTTTGTGGCAAAGAAGGCATCAGCGTTGATTTCACTTCTCCCTGCGGTCCTCATGTTTGTGTTGTTAAGCGAGTCGGAAAGCCGTCCATTTATTAAATATGCGATCATTACGGCGGCAGTTTTACGGCTTTTTATGGTATCGATACCGTATAGAAAAGAAGCAGCTGTATATGGCTGCTTTATCTTTGATGCCGTGGCACTTTATCTGCGGTTTGCCTTTGGACGCTTTTGCAGCGGAAGTCTCACGGATAAGCTGCTCTTTATATTTCTGGTTCTTTTGACAATGTCGGCGTTTCAAAAGTCATTTCCCTTTATTTATTTTAGTATGATAGGTATCATTATAGTTTTCTTGCCGATAAGTCAGAAACCAATAGACTGGTCATTTTGGATCAAAATGGGTGAACAGGTAGCTGAAAAGGCGCAGGATATAAGCTATTATATGCCGTACCATATCGATGGAAACACTTATAGCGTTGGCTATAGTTCATTTCATATGAAAGGAAATAAGATAAGCAGATCAAAAAAGTCCGAGAAGACCCAGATTATATTGGAAACCAAAGATAAACCTTATTTCACCTATAGGGATAAGGATAGCGGCAAGCTGATGAAAATGCGTAGGACTCTTTATCTTGCCGGAGGAAAGGGAATCGATAAAAAGCAACTCGTAAGATATATACAGTTTCTTTATGATAATGGAGTGACATATAATGAGTCTCGAATGTTTTCGCAGGTCTCAAAGGTAAAAGTGGAATATAACTATATCAAAACATCTGATGAGATAGCACCATCAAGTGTCATTTCAATGGAGGCATCTGGAAAAAACATAGAAGAAGGCGTAAATGATAAAGTCCATAAAAAGGGCTATAGTATCGAGACACGTTATATTGATATAGATTATGGAAATCAATATCTTATTTCACTATTTAGAAATGCTGAAATGTCAGCTGATAAGAAAAAACTGTCCTTTGAGGAAGCCAGAGACTATGCTAAAAAACTATATAGTATAAACCTTGAAAACATTGTAAGTGAGGTTGAATATAAAGATCTGGCTGGAGCTAATACGTCTCGAGACTATCTTGAAACTGATGGATGCAGCGAAAGGCTTAGAGAGCTGGCAGACAGCCTTACAGATAGAGTTAAAAGTGACTACGATAAGTGTAGAAAGATAGAGGAATACTTAAGACAGTATCCGTATAGTCTGGATGCGTCGGGAGGGTATGATGCTTCATCTGATATGAGCACAGCTAAAGGTATGGCGGATATCGCAGACAGATTTTTGTTTGATACTGAGAGCGGCTACTGCGTACATTATGCATCTTCCATGGTCATGCTGCTAAGGCTTGCAGGTATCCCGGCAAGGGCTGAGCGGGGATTTTATTATTTATTTCCTTTTGAGGAAGAAGATAATTATAAAGTAAGCGGCATGTGTGCTCATACCTGGCCTATGGCATATATAGAAAATGTGGGATGGATACCTTTTGAACCTACCGGAGCATACCGTACTTTTGAAGATTACACATGGCATAGAGGAGATGTGAACGTGCCGCAGGCAAAGAAGGTTCAGAAAAAAGAAATTGAAGAAAGCGCAGTACAAAATGAAGATAATTCAGGGAAAATGGCAGCAGAAGCTTTTAACATTGCCATACCTGTTGCTGTAAGTATAGCAGTATTATTAATCTTGATAATTGTTGGAAGCTTTTTTGCAAGGACCATACATTATAGATATGCCGGTGCGGAAGAGAAGCTCAGGCTTGATGTTGAGCAGATCAAAAAAAGCCTGGAAAAGAAAAATAAAGACAAGTTCATTGACAGAGGACTTTTGTCAGATTATCTGTGTATGGCACCAAAAGAGATGCAGTCAGATCTGAGAGTTGTGTTTGAGGCATATTACAGATCGATATATGGAAACGATGGAAGTAAAAAAATACAAAGGGAAGAAAGTGAGCTTGCAAAGAGTATAAGGGAGAGTTTAAGGTAACAATTTTGTTATAGATTTCAAAAACAATTTTGAGATTTATGTAGTTGCTTTATATAATTTAATAAAATTGAATTTTATAAGAGTCGTAATCTTAGCATTAATGGGATTACGGCTCTTGTTTTGCTTTTGGGAAGAGGTTTTGTGTATTTATTAAATTTCTATAAAATCGTAACAAAAACTTAAAAATAGTACTAGCGTTGTAATAAACGTAGTGATATACTGTTGTATTGTTATCCGTACAATGCTGTATGAGAAAAATACTAAGGGGAAAAGGATGGACATTGACATAGAAAGAGCGGTCAGAACCTATGGAGATATGGTTCTGAGACTTGCAGTAGTCAACACGAATAATCAGACCGAGGCCGAAGATATTTTTCAGGAAGTTTTTTTGAAACTTTTTCGCCATCAGAACAGTATTATAAGTGAGGAACACTTAAAGGCATGGCTCATCAGAGTTACCATCAATCAAAGTCATTCTCACACAAGGTCGCTATGGAATAAGCTTACAAGAGGCTTTGGCGACAAAGAGGATATAAAAGATGAAGGAGCTGAAAATGAGCTATTGAACAAAGAGTCAACATCTGACCTTACCAGGGCTGTGATGAGCCTACCTTTGAAATACAGAGATGTGATACATCTTTATTATTATGAAGAGTTATCCATTAAAGAAATTGCTGATATCAAAGGTGAGAAAGAGGCGACTATAAAGACAAGACTGGCGAGAGGAAGAAAGTTGATCGAAGGCGAAATAGGGGAGGTCTATGGATTATGAATGACGATTATAGAAAAGATATAGACAGTATCCATGCTTCTGAAGAACTTATAGAGAAAACACTTCGGTCTGTAAGGCAGGAAAAGAAAAAGAATAAAAATAGTTCGGCTAAGATAATTAAGTTTTCTTCTGCAGCAGTAGCGGCGGCAGCGGCAATACTTGTTTTTACCAACATTAATATGTCTGATCAGAGCCATTATGCAATAAACAGTGTGGAGCATATGGAAGTCAGATCAAATGATATTTCAGGTCTGTTTTCTTCATCAGAAGACGAAGAAAAGACAATAATGACAGAAGATGAGCTTAATGATCAGGTCGGGGTGGATTGTGAAAAGCTGTTTGATTCGATCAGTTTTTATAAGGCAGAAATGTCTGCGGACAAAGGCACTTTTTATTATGAAAGCAAGGATACGGGATTATCAGTAAGTTTTTCAAAAAATGATGATATTATCCCTAAGTCAATGAACGGACTCGAAAAGAGTGATATAGATGGTCATGAAGTGTTTCTGGCCAAAGATAAAAATAACTACTATGCTTCCGGAAAAGAAAATGGTGTGAACTACTATATGGTAGTGAGATGCAGCTCTGACAAGGCTTTTAAGAAACTTATAAAAGAATTTCAAAAAAATTTTTGAAAAAATGAAACCTTTTAGTGTTCCCAGACGTTTTATAAGCAGAAGAGCAAAAAAATAAAGAAAAGGAGCAGGAAGATATGAAAAGAAGGTCAATAGGTTTTCTGGCAATTATCACAGCAATGATGCTTGGCACAACAGGCTGTGCTGCACTTGGAAGTATAAGTCATCTCAGCGAGGCAATAGAGGATAACTCCAAAAAAGATGGCGGCGTCACGGAAGACAAGAAAGACAGTAAAGATAAAGACGATGATTCTGAGAAAGAAAGTAAGTCAAAGAAATCTCACAAGAATTCAGGAGAGGCTAAAGAAACTCTGATGGTCTACATGGTTGGATCAAATCTTGAGTCTGAAATCGGAGCAGCAACTACAGATCTGCAGGAAATGGCACTCAGCGGATATGACGCTGATGACATGAATATAGTTGTCTGTGCAGGCGGTGCCAGCAAGTGGTGGAATACATCAGTTGGCGATGATGGTCTTTCAATGTACATCATGGAGGATAAGGACATCATTCCAGTGTATGACATGAAGAATGAAAACATGGCAGAGCCTGAAACACTTACAGAGTTTATCAATGAAGCCAAGGAAGAGTACCCGGCAGAGAACTACTCGCTGATACTGTGGAATCACGGCGGTGGAGCAGTGATCGGATACGGAGCGGATGAAAAATATGGAAATGAGATGCTCTCTGTTTCACAGCTTGGTGAGGCTATAAGCGGATCAGATGTATGCAGTGATGGCAAGTTTGAGTGGATCGGTTTTGATGCCTGCATGATGGGGATGATAGAGGTCGCTGACACACTTAAGGATAGTGCAAACTACATGATAGCTTCTGAAGAGGTTGAGGCTCAGGACGGATGGAATTACAGCGTCCTCGGGGATATTACAGAAAACGGGGCATATTCAGGAGAAGAGGCCGGTGAGCTGATCACTAAGGCGTTTGCCAAGTTCTACGATGATACTTACTATTATGTTCCGGACTATACTCTTTCATGCATAGATATGTCAAAAGTTGGAGATGTAACTGATGCTATCGCTGATTTTGCAAAGAAGGCTGATGGTTCATTGGTCAAGGGTGCATACTCAAAGATCGCGAGAGCAAGAGACAACACAAAGTCATTTGGAAATATGGGCAATGCAAGTCTTTATGACTATGTGGATCTTGGATGCTTTTCACGTGAGATAGCAAAGGTATTTCCTGATGAAGCAAAGAATCTTGAAGATGCAATTAGAAATTGTGTAGTCCATAACATGACTAATGTAAGTAGGGCAAGTGGATTATCAGTTTATTTTCCTTATGAAAATCTTGATGCGATGGATAAGATGGTCAAGATTTACGATAAAGAAAAATACAATTCTGATTATATTTCATTTATACATGATTTTAAGGACACAATGCACGGAAAAGACCTTGCAGAGTGGACAGTTGCAAAAGATGATCCGGTAGCGGAGACCAGCAGCAATACAGGATATTCTATCCAGCTCTCTGAAGGGGAAACAGAAAACTTCTCAAAGGCATATTCATCAATCTGGGAGAAGAATACAGGGGATGAGAGCGGAGAAAGCTATATTTTCTGGCTTGATAGTGATAACACAACACTTGATGAAAATGGAAAGCTGAGCACTGATTTTGATGGAAGAATCTTCTATCTTACAGATGATAGTGGCGACAAAGTACCTGTATTTGCCATGCAGACAGAGGCAGCTGATGACTATTCAGAGTATGTTACACAGGTTATGAAGGGTGGAGTTTTCTCTTCTGATACTCATAATGTAAACATTCATTTCAGAGTTGATAAGGATCATCCAAACGGAGTGATCACGGGAGTTTACAGGGCAGTGAGCGGAAATGGACTTGATTGTCCTGAAAAGAAAGTAGATACACTTGAAGATGGAGATCCACTTACTATTCTGTATTTTGCAAGAAAGATCAAGTTTAATGATGATGGATCAGTTGAGCCATTTGAAACCTGGGAGGAATCATCATTCGTTGGTGCACAGATGGAAATTGAGGGCAAGCTTGGTGTAAGCTTTGAAAAGCCGGCAAAGGAACATGACTACATCGGTCTTTTCAGTATCCATGATACTCAGGGTAAAAAGCATTATTCTAACTATCTGGATATACATGTTGATGGAGAAGAGGGCAACGGTATGTCGGTATATGATGAGGCTTTTGCTGACGAATAAAAATTTTTTTGAAATTTTTTTAGAAAAAATGAAACCTTTTATCTTTCTCAGGAGTATTAAGGATAGAAAGCAATAAATAAGCATATATAAATAAGGGAGAAAAAATCATGATCAAGAGAAAACTTTTAACAGCAGCACTTGTAGCAGTATTGGCACTGAGCATGGCAGGATGCTCAAGCATCAGCAGTCAGGCAAAGTCTGACGATCAGAAGAGCCTTTTTGAGGTTTCGTCATCCAAGGACAAAGACAAGGATAAGGACAAGGACGACGATAAGGATGATAGTAAGGACGATAAGGACGACGAGGAAGAAGAGGACGAAGAGGAAGAGAAAGACGATCGCAGAGACGACAAGGACGATGAGGAGGAGAAAGACGATCGCAGGGATGATCGCGACGACGAAGACGACGAGGACGAGAAGGACGACAAGAAGGACGACAAGGATGATGACGAAGATGACAAGAAGGATGACGAAAAGGATGATAACGATGATGAAGAGTCATCTGAGATGTCAGTGAAGGAGATGAAGAAGAAACTCGGTGATGATCTCACTTCTGGTAAGTTTGGTATAGACGGTGTCATCTATGAGCTTCCTGCAAAGGTATCTGACTTTGAAAAGCACGGCTGGGAAATCGATGAGAGAAACACTGATAAGTATCTCGACTCTAACAGAGGAGGAAGAGTTATTCTTGCAAAAGGAGATAAGATACTTTACCTCTATGGCGAGAACTATGATGACTACACAATCAATACCGAGGATGCAACTATCACAGATGCAACTGTTGGAGAGGACTACAGGACTGATATGTACCTTCCATTGGGAATTGACAGCACAATGAAAAAGGACGAGATCAAGGAGATCCTTGAAGACAACAATATCGACTATGCTTATGATGATGACAGCTCATATGTTGAGATGTTCTCAATGAGATCTAATGATGCAAGTGTTGTTATAGGTACAAGCAAGGAAAATGATAAAGTCAGCCAGATGGGAGTAACTGCTTACATTTCAAATGAGAGTAAGTATCAGGGAGCTCCTGAAGCTAATGTAGAGGTAGCTGATGAAGAAGATATTGATATCGATTACACAGCACCTAAGAAGATCAAGGATCTTACAGATTTTGAGCTTGATGGAGATCTTTACTCAATGAGAGCACCTGTAAGCGCATTCCTTGACAATGGCTGGGAGCTTGAGGAAGGTGTAAACACAGACAACCAGATCGAGGCAGGTGGTATGGGCTCTGCTATCATTACAAAAGGCAAGATGAGAGTACAGCTTCACGTTGATAATGAGGCAAATGCAAGAGTTTCAATAAAGAATGCAATCGTAACTGATATTTCTTCCAGAGATAACTGTGAATTTAAGCTCTGGGGCGGTATCGAGAGTGGACAGAAGGCTAAGGCGGTTAAGAAAGTGCTTGACTCAGAGGATATTAACTATGATGACAGCTCAGACAGAAGCATCAGCTTCTCAGGTGAGGACAGGACTTTCTTCTACATCGGACTTGATGATGATGGTGAGGTTAGCTCATTCTCAATTGATGTAAACTAAAATTAATCGATAATTAAGAAAAGATAGCGTTAATGTGAGCAAAAAAACATTGACGCTATCTTTGCAATATGCTATCATCATTAGGTATTTTATTACTATTTTCCACTGCTCAGTCAGTAGCTGCTCCAGCTTTGGCCTGGCGGATGGATGATTCACTTTTATTTTATAAGGAGAATGTAACATGATTACAAAAGAGAAAAAGGCAGAACTCGTTGAGAAGTTTGGTAAGAGCGCTGGAGATACAGGTTCACCAGAGGTACAGGTAGCTATCCTTACAGAGCGTATCGCAGAGCTTACAGAGCACCTTAAGGTTAATTCACACGATCACCACTCAAGACGTGGTCTTCTTAAGATGGTTGGTAAGAGACGTGGTCTTCTTGCATACCTTAAGAAGAAGGACATCAACCGTTATCGTGAGCTTATCGAGAAGTTAGGTCTCAGAAAGTAATACTTGTTATCAAAGGGCGGGAAATTGCTCCCGCCCTTTTTTGCATATAATATATATGTATATGTAATATATACGCCGCATTCCGCGGCAGAAGGAGAAGAGAATGGCATATAAGACTTATTCTATGGAACTCGCAGGAAAGACACTGTCAATTGATATCGACAGAGTCGGAAAGCAGGCAAACGGTTGTGCATTCATGCATTATGGGGATACAACGGTTCTTTGTACTGCAACAGCTTCAAAGCAGCCACGTGAAGGTATCGACTTTTTCCCACTTTCAGTTGAATATGAGGAGAAATTCTATTCTGTTGGAAAGATGCCGGGAGGCTTCAATAAGCGTGAAGGAAAGGCATCAGAGAATGCTATCCTTACAAGCCGTGTTATTGACCGTCCTATGCGTCCACTGTTTCCAAAGGACTACAGAAATGATGTAACACTCGATGCAATGGTTATGGCAGTTGATCCTGAGTGCCGTCCTGAGCTCGTAGGTATGCTTGGATGTGCTCTTGCAACTACTATTTCAGATATACCATTTGATGGCCCATGCGCTATGACACAGATGGGTATGAAGAATGGTGAGTTCATCGTAAACCCTTCACAGAAGGATTGGGATGAGGGAGATCTTAAGCTTACTGTTGCTTCAGTAGGTCAGAAGGTTATCATGATCGAGGCTGGTGCCAATGAGATTTCTGATGAAAAGATGCTCGAGGCTATTTACAAGTGCCACGAGGTAAATCTTCAGGTTATAGAGTTCTTCAAGAAAATCCAGGCTGAGGTTGGTAAGGAAAAGCACTCATATGAGAGCTGTGCTATACCTGAGGCTATGTTTGAGAAGATGAAGGAGATCGTTCCTCCGGAAGAGATGGAGAAGGCAACTTTCTCTGATGACAAGCAGACTCGTGATGCAGCTGTAGCAGCTGTACAGGAGAAGATCGCAGAGGCTCTTGCTGATAATGAGGAGTGGGCTCCACTTGTTCCTGAGGCTGTATATCAGTATCAGAAGAAGACTGTAAGAAAGATGATCCTTAAAGATCACAAGAGACCAGACGGTCGTGACATCAAGGAGATCCGTCCTCTTGCAGCTGAAGTTGATATCATTCCAAGAGTACACGGTTCTGCTATGTTCACTCGTGGACAGACTCAGATCTGTGATGTTGTAACACTTGCTCCACTTTCAGAGAAGCAGAAGGTTGACGGACTTGATGCAAATGTTACTGAGAAGAGATATATCCATCAGTACAACTTCCCTGCATATTCTGTAGGTGAGACAAAGGTTTCAAGAGGTCCTGGACGTAGAGAGATCGGACACGGAGCTCTTGCAGAGAGAGCAATGCTCCCTGTACTTCCATCAGAGGAAGAGTTCCCATATGCTATCAGAGCCGTATCTGAGACATTTGAGTCAAACGGTTCTACATCACAGGCTTCTATCTGTGCTTCATGTATGGCATTGATGGCTGCCGGTGTACCACTTAAGGCACAGGTTGCAGGTATCTCATGCGGACTTGTTACAGGTGATACAGACGATGATTACCTTGTACTTACAGATATCCAGGGTCTTGAGGACTTCTTTGGCGATATGGACTTCAAGGTAGCAGGTACTAAGAAGGGTATCACAGCTATCCAGATGGATATCAAGATCCACGGTCTTACACGTCCTATCGTTGAGCAGGCTATCAAGCAGTGTCACGAGGCTCGTCTCTTCATCATGGACAGCGTAATGACTCCGGCTATCGCTGAGCCACGTCCAAGCGTAGGAGAGTATGCTCCAAAGATCATACTTACAAAGATCGATCCTGACAAGATCGGTGATGTTGTAGGTCAGAGAGGTAAGACTATCAACGAGATCATCGCTCGTACAGGTGTTAAGATCGATATCGATGAGGATGGCGGAGTTTCTGTATGCGGCGAGGATAAGGCTGCTATGGACAAGGCTATGAACTATATCACAACTATCGTAAGTGACTTCGAGGAAGGCAAGCTTTACGAAGGTGAAGTAATCTCTATCAAGGAGTTTGGCGCATTCATCGAGTTTGCACCAGGCAAAGAGGGAATGGTTCACATTTCAAAGATTGCAGACGAGAGGATCGCTCATGTAGAAGATGTTCTTACACTTGGTGATCACGTAAAGGTTCGCTGCATGGGTAAGGACAGAATGGGCAGGATCTCATTCTCAATTAAAGATGCGAAGTAATTTAATATTAATTTAATCAAAAATGGCAGGTTCGATGTGAACCTGCCTATTTCTGTTTAAAGGCATACGATTTCACACTGCTGTGACCTTCATGAATATTACTTGAAAGTCTTTTTTATCTGCTCCAGAAACTTTTCAGCAATAGGAGTAAAGGTCTGATACTTATTCCAAATGAGATACAGCTCTGATTTTAGTTCAGGTGAAAGCGGTCTGAATACCATGTCAGTTCCTTCGGTATTTATCAGATTTTTAAATGTAAGAAGTATTCCAAGGTTTTCCCTTGCAAATACAGAGCCGTTATAGGAAAGTCTAAAAGAGCCTTCAAGTTTAAGCTCATTAAATCTGTCCTTGGCCCATGCTTTGATTTCATTGTTCCAACTCTGTTCTGAGACAAACAGAGGCTGCTCTATCAGGTCAGAGACATGGATGGAATTTTTCTTTGCAAGGAGATGGGATGAAGATATGATTGCTCCCCACACATCAGCTTCAGGAAATTTTACATATTCGTATTTATTGCTGTCAGGTGTTTCACATAGTACAGCAAAGTCTAAAATGCCCTTATCAAGCTTTTCAGTAACCTGCTCGGTATCTCCGCTGGTTATGTGATAAGTGAGGTTAGGGTATTTTTCTTTTAACTTATAAATCTCTCTGGCAAGATATCTGATCTGATAGCTTTCAGCCAGTCCGAAATAAATATCTCCACCTGTTATATCATCCAAGGAATTAAATTCCTGTTCTATCTTATCTGACATGGCCACAAGATCCTGGGCACGGTCACGTAGAAGCATCCCTTCGTCCGTAAGCGAAATGCTGAAACTGTGCCTTACAAACAGTTTTTTTCCAAGTTCTTCCTCTAATGCTTTTAACGTCTTTGAAAGAGTAGGCTGTGATACATGAAGCTGCTCAGCAGCCTTTGACATATTTTCTTCCCTTGCAACTGCAAGAAAATATCTGAGATTTTTTATTTCCATGAAAACCTCCCTGAAGTTGACAATTTATATGTTATTCCAAAAACGAATATCATGATATTTATTTTATTCATTAGCGAAAACCTGGTCAAGGATTTACTATGAAATCAGAAGGAGCAAAAAAGATGGATATAGAAAAGATTCTTGAAAGCCTTTCAGACATGGGCTGCAATGAGAAAGAAATAAGCTTTATGAAAAAGATGTATGAAGAAGGGGATACAGATACACTTCTTCGAGATCTCAGGAAATGCCGATGTCACCTCATGGATGAACTTCATGATAGCCAGAAAAAAGTAGACAACATGGATTTTTTGATACGACAGATTCAAAAAGAGAAATGATTAAAACGGAGGAATGTAAAATGATCAGAAAAGAAGAACTAAACCTTGTAACAGAGTGGGATAAGACCTTTAAGAAAAGTGATAAGGTTGACCACAGTAAAGTAACATTCGTAAACAGATATGGAATCACCCTGGCAGCAGATATGTATGTTCCTAAGAATGCAGAGGGCAAACTTCCTGCAATTGCTGTATGTGGACCTTTTGGAGCAGTAAAGGAGCAGTGTTCCGGTCTCTATGCTCAGACAATGGCAGAGAGAGGTTTTTTGACGATAGCATTTGACCCTTCCTTTACAGGAGAGTCCGGTGGAAATGTAAGATATATGGCATCTCCTGATATCAATACAGAAGACTTCATGGCAGCAGTTGATTTCCTTTCACTTAATGAAAAGGTAGATCCTGACAGAATCGGAATAATCGGTATCTGTGGCTGGGGCGGAATGTCAATCAATACAGCAGCTCTTGATACAAGGATCAAGGCTACTGCAGCCATGACAATGTATGATATGACAAGAGTAAACGCCAAGGGATATTTTGACTCAGAAGACAGTGAAGAAGCAAGATATCAGAAGAAAGCTGCCATGTGTGCTCAGAGGCTTGAGGACCTTAAGGCTGGTGAATATAAGCTTGGTGGCGGAGTTGTGGATCCAGTGCCTTCGGATGCACCTTTCTTTGTAAAAGACTACTATGACTATTACAAGACTGACAGAGGATATCACAAGAGAAGCCTTAATTCCAACGGTGGATGGAATGTGATTGGCTGTGAGTCCTTCGTTAATCAGCCAATCCTTAAGTACAGCAATGAGATCAGAAGTGCAGTGTTACTTGTACATGGAGAAAAAGCACATTCATGCTATTTCTCAAAGGATGCATATGCAGATATGATCAAAGACAGCAAGTATGCAGACAATAAGGAACTTATGATAATCCCTGATGCGGTGCATACAGATCTTTACGATGGCGGGGATAAAGATTTTATTCCGTTTGATAAGCTGGAGAGCTTCTTTAAGGAGAATCTGAAATAAAGGATGGGATGATATGAGTAAAGTGTTAGTGATTTCTACAAGTCTTCGTGCAAAGAGTAATTCCGACATACTTACGGAAAAGCTTATAGAGGGAGCAAAAGCTTCAGGTCATGATGTGGAATATATAAGCCTAAAAGGGAAAAATATCGGTTTCTGTATAGGTTGTCTTGCATGTCAGAATACCCAGAAATGTGTCATTAAGGATGATGCTGCTGAGATTGCAGAAAAAGTAAAGAATGCAGATACCCTTGTATTTGCAACTCCAATTTATTACTACGAGATGAGCGGTCAGATGAAGACTCTTTTGGACAGACTCAATCCACTGTATCCTTCAGACTATAAGTTCAGGAATGTATATATGCTCTCTGTTGCGGCTGAGGATGAAGAGTTTGTGCCTAATAAGGCTGAAAGCGGACTTCAGGGATGGGTTGACTGTTTTGAAAAGGCAGAATTCTCCGGTTCCTTATTCTGCGGAGGCATAGGCGATATGGGTGAGGCATCGAAAAAAACTGAAGAGTTAAACGAAGCCTTCGAATTTGGTAAAGCTCTAAAATAAAGGAAGTTTGCGATGAAAACGAAAATGATTTTTCTGGCATTCTTTATGACCATAACGTTTTGTATGAGCGCCTGTGCAGGGACAACCAAAAACACAAGTGATGATCAGGGTGCCGTAAATGAAATATCAGCATCAGAAAATAATGAAACGGAAAGTCCAGAAGAGAATGTCACGCCGGAGGGAACAACTATGTATCAGCTTGCCGTAGAAAATAAAGCAGCAGAGGATGAAGCTATTGGAGATAGTACTATGACAATGAAAATCGGAGATACAAAAGTTAATGTGGATTGGGAAGACAATCAGGCGGTAAAAGCACTGAGGAATATGGCTGAAGACGGTGATGTTACAATTCAGATGTCAATGTATGGCGGTTTTGAACAGGTGGGCTCAATTGGACAGAGTCTGCCGAGAGATGATAAGCAGACAACAACGAGTTCAGGCGACGTTGTACTATACTCCGGAAATCAGATGGTAGTGTTCTATGGTTCTAATAGCTGGTCATATACAAGACTTGGACATATATCTGATAAGAATACGGAAGATATGACTGATCTTCTTTCCAATGGAGATGTTACTATAACCATTAGCATTGATTAAAACGGGCTTTTTTGGAAAATGTCCGCTTGCTGTCTGTTTTCAGGCGTTTTTGAGTGTGATATATTTATAATGGACAAAGAAATGAGGAAAACAAAAAACACCTCACTTCCGAGTCCATTTCTTTTTTTACAAGTTTTTCTTATAATCCAGGTCCCATTCCTAAAGATACTTATACAAAACTTTATAGCCTTGTTAAGGATAAAGATTACTTTGTGATTACTACAAACGTGGATCATTGCTTTCAGAAAGCAGGGTTTGATAAGAAAAGATTATTTTACACTCAGGGAGATTATGGTCTGTTTCAAAGTTTGAATCCGGCAATTAGGGAAAACTTTGATAATGAAGACTGGGTGATGAATGCCATGGAATCTCAGGAATTTGTTAAGGATGGGAATGGAATTTTTGCAATACCATCTGGCGGCGTGGTCAGAATGGAAATTGACAGCAGTTTGATTCGAAAGTGTCCGATTGATGGCAGTGATGTTACCATGAATCTTAGAAGTGATGATACATTCCTTGAAGATGAAGGCTGGCATAGAGCATCAGCTGCTTATTCTGATTTCCTTAGAAGACATGAAAACCTGCAAGTGCTTTTCCTGGAGCTTGGGGTAGGCAGCAATACACCAGTAATAATCAAGTATCCATTCTGGCAAATGACAATGGAAAATGAAAAAGCTACATATGCATGCTTGAATTACAAAGAGGCATACTATCCCAGAGAGATAGAAGATAGGAGCGTATGCATTAACAGTGATATAGATGAGCTTTTGGATAAACTGACATGATTTCAGAAAAAGAAATATATTAATAAACTGCCATTAGCTAAGGGGCTGAGCTTTTGATGCGTATAAAGCAACTGACGATACAGGCGCCCCTGGCCGGGATTTATAACTATGTGATAGGTCTGAAAGAGGATTGATCAGATAGGTTAGCATACGTATTAAATATCATAAGCAATAGATCACAAATAAGATAAATGAATATGCCCACGTAATTGCCATGTAGTTGTTTATAACGGCTATGTGGCTTTTTTATATGATAAAATAGTTGACAAATACAACTAATGATTTTATCATTTAAATCTATAGGAGGACATTCGATGGATAAGGTAAAACTATTTCGAGAAAGTACCAGAGAATTGGAACGTAATCTTGAGAGGCTAAACAGTTCTGATTGCTGTCAATGTAACGTTAATACATCTCAATGCTTTCTGGTTGTTGAGATAGGCAGAAAACCTGGAATATGTGTAAAGGAACTTGCTGAACTCCTTAAGATGGATAAAAGTGCTGTAAGCAGATCTGTAGAAGAGCTTGTTCAAAAAGGATATGTTTTGCGAGAACCTTCAAAAAGGGATCGCAGGTGTGTAGTGCTTAATCTGACTGATGAAGGAATGGCAAGATTCAATACAATAGAAAAAGATATGAATTTGAAGTTTGAGAGAGTTTTTTCAATGATTCCAAAGGAAAAACAGAGTCAGGTTTTAGAGGCATTAAATATCTATAATGATGCGATAAAAAAAACGGAGGTGGAATGCTGTGATTAGAGAAATGAGAGATGAAGACTGGGGGACAGTAGCAGAGATTTACAAGCAGGGATTAGAAGAGGGAACATCAACTTTTAATACAGAGTGTCCTAGTTTTACTGCGTGGAATGAAGGTCACGTAAAGAATTGCAGGTTTGTTTTTGAGGAAGAAGGGAAGGTTGTAGGCTGGATAGCGCTAAGTCCTTCTTCAAGTAGGTGCGCATATAAAGGCTGCGTTGAAATGAGTGTATATGTAGACAGAAACTATAGAGGTCATGGGATAGGAACAGCTTTGGTAAATACGATTATCCGAGAAGCTGAGAAAGATGGATATTGGAGCATATACTCTGCAATATTTTCAATTAATAAAGCAAGTATAGCCTTACACAAAAAATGTGGTTTTAGGGAAATTGGCTATAGGGAAAGAATAGCTAAAGATCGATTTGGAAAATGGCAGAACACAACTCTTATGGAGTACAGAGCTTCATAATTAGTTTATAGGAGAAGCTACTTATGACTATTGAAGAAAAAGCAAACAGGATTATTGAAGATATACGTAAAGAAAAAGGCATTAATCCTATCAATATGTTTAAGACAATGGCAAAAAAAGATTACATAAGCATACATGGGCCAGAACATCATATATTAGACGGGGCATGTCTCTTGATGGCTTATTATAATGCTGGTGGCAAAATAGATATAGACTCCGCTTTAAAGAAACTTCTTAATGAAGGACTCCGGATGCCGGGAGCAATGTGTGGACTCTGGGGAATATGCGGAGCGATAACTTCTATAGGTGCGGCTCTTTCTATTATTGATGGCACAGGACCTCTTTCTGAAGATGGCACCTGGGGAGATCACATGGCATTTACATCAAGCGCCATAGGAGAACTTGGCCGGATAAATGGCCCAAGATGTTGTAAAAGAGATGCTATGATTGCGTTCAAGCATGGAATAGAGTACGTAAGACAGCACTACGGTGTACAGATTGAATATGAGAAGCAACACTGTGAGTTCTCATCGCAGAACCAGCAGTGTATCAAAGAAAGATGCCCTTTCTTTGGATAATGGAAAGCTTTTTGTTTCGGACGATTTAGAAATTATGGAACTTTGAATTTCAGGTTAATAGATTAAAGGGTTAAGGATTATTAGCTGATGATACGAGAAGCAAGAAAAGAAGATTTGGAAGCACTTTTGGAACTGTATCTTTACTTACATGAAGATATGGGGATAAAACATCTATGAAATGTCTTGAGAAAGCTTTATTTTTGATTACCATGGGTGGGTCATTAAAAGATAAGGTAAGAAGAGATCAGCTGGAAGCAATGAAGACAGTTATGGTTGGTGACCGGATCAGAAATAGAGCAAAAACCTGCGAAGTATATGCTTTTGATGAGATGACCAGAGGCTATGGTAATGATGCTAACCGGGATAAAAACGCTGGTAAGTATCTAAGAAAAGTATTTGAAATTGCAAAAAACTTATAAAAAGGAAAAATTCTGTTGAAGATAATTCTTTTGCAGATCCTGATTAAAATTGACTAAAGGAGTGAATAGCTGTGAAACGAAAAACAACAGACGAGACCCTTGCGGAGTCTTTCTTGGAAAGAGTGTCAGTAAATGTGCTATTTTTAAGTAAGGAGGAATCGCGATCATCACATTGATTGCATGTTTTTTATAGAATATGTATAGAGTCAAGAGAATAATACCATACGCTTGTACAGTTCTGTTAGTAGCGCTGATGACACTATTTGCAGAAACTTTAAATGAGAAGGAGATTATATTTCCTGAGATAACAGCATTAGCAGTTGGATATATGGTGGCAAAAAATAGAAGCTGGAAGGTTAATGGAAAGCGTATGCTTTCACTGATAACAGGCTGTGCGATAATAGGAGTGTGCATTGTAAGATTTGTTCCGTTTGATACGTATATCGAAGTGATTTTGGCATTCACAATCGCTCAGGTAATCTTTATGTTTTCAGGAACCACGTTTGCACCATTTGTCTCAGCAATAGTGCTCCCGGTGATGATGCATACTACAAGTATAGTGTATCCTATAGCTGCATTTGTACTGACATTACTTGTAATATTGTTTCATAAACTTTTTCTATTTCAGGGAATCCGAGCAGATGAGGAATATGTTCCTGTGATGCTGAATTCCAGGGACGATATGGTAGATACTTCCATTAGAATCCTTTGTGTGACAGTAATAGCCGGTGTTGCATTCAGAATGGGTTATAGATTTGTTGTGGCACCTCCGTTACTTGTGGCATTTACTGAGTTTTCCAGGCCAAGGAACAAAACAAGAAATATGCCAGTCAAAACGGTGGCAGTGATAACTGTGTGTGCCATAATTGGTGTGATTTCAAGATATTTCTTTGCTATTTGGATAGGGCTTCCTATTACGATTTCAGCAATTGTTGCTACAAGTGGTATGCTTATCGTTATTCATTTTACTAAGATGTATATGCCACCGGTTGGCGCTATTACCATGCTGAGCATGATAATATCTGAAAGCGTACTAATCACATATCCGATTCAGATTTTTGTAGGAAGTAGCTTGATTCTTTTTCTGTCCCGGATGATTTTCATGAGACGGCAGGATAACAAGCTTTATGAAAAAGAACATGAACTTCATGCAGAATGAGTTATAGGTTGTATTTCCTCACATATTGCACGGATCTCTTCACTGAAAACAGTATCTTTGGGCCAGATGAAGGTAAAATCATGTTTTACCCTAAAGTCGTCAAGGGGGATTGTTTTCAGATATCCGGACTGCAATCCTGATGCAACCGCTGCTTTATATAAAAAGGTGATGCCACAATCTTTTTCAATAAGGCTTATTATGGCATGCATGTTCTCCACCTGGGTAAAATTCCTAAAATCACTTGTGGAGTAATTGTTCAGGGCAAGAGCTCTTTCCAATATATTGCGCGTTCCTGAACCGGGTTCTCTTATAAGAATTCGCTCGGGAAAGAGATCTTTTATCACGCGCGGCTTCTGAGTGAAAGAGTGCTTTGCCGAACAGACAGAAACGAACTCTTCTTTGCTAAAAAGCAGCGTTTCATAATCATTTTCAGGAAAATATCCTTCTACAAGTGCAAAATCTATAACCCCCTCGGAGAGTTTTTTAAGAAGCTCCGATGTGTTGCCAAATGTAATCTTAAGATTAGTATCCGGGTGATTTTTTATGTAATCACTGATCGGATCAGCAATTATGTATTCTCCTATGGTCATGGTGACACCAAAAGAGATGTCTTTTAAGCCATGGTTATTCTGTGAAAGTATTTCTTTGAGACTTTCATCATCATTTTTTATCTGATTCATTTTTTTATACAGGAGTTTTCCGTTGTCAGTTAGAAAAAGTTTTTTTCCATCCTGAGTAAACAGCTTTGTCCCGTATTCATTTTCAAGATGATGTATGTGCTGAGAAACAGCGGGCTGAGTAATATTCAGCTCCTTAGCCGCCTTGGTGAAATTGAGGTGTCTGCAAACGCAGAGGAAAGTATCTATTCTGAAATCCAGCATAATCAGTTCTCCATAACGATAAAAAATATTTATGGTTACATAATAATATATAATTTTATTTTTTTCAAAAGACAGAATAGAATAAGACCTGCGAAAGAACAGATTAAAAAGAGAGAGAGGTCTTGAGATGGATTTTTTGAAAAAGAATTACATGGGAGTAATAGTATGCTTCACTATTGCAGTTCCTTCATGGCTCCTGGGAAAGCGCTTCCCTGTCGTTGGCGGAGCGGTGATTGCAATCATTTTGGGCATGATAATAGCCCTGTTCTGGAATGACAAGGGGAAGGCGGCTGATGGAATAAAGTTTACATCAAAGATAATTCTGCAGGAGGCTGTTGTCCTCCTTGGATTTGGTATGAATCTTTCGGTCGTTCTTCAGACCGGGAAACAGTCACTTCCTATAATTATCTGCACGATTTCAACATCGCTTATCCTATCATGGATTCTTCATAAGGTTATGAATATCAAAGGAAACACAGCTACTCTTATCGGAGTTGGCTCATCAATATGCGGCGGCTCAGCAATTGCAGCTACGGCTCCTGTCATTGATGCGGATGATGATGAAGTGGCACAGGCAATTTCTGTGATATTTTTCTTTAACGTGCTGGCAGCACTTCTTTTTCCTTCGCTGGGAAAGCTTATAGGTTTTGATATCACAACAGGAGAGGCTTTCGGTATTTTTGCGGGAACTGCAGTTAATGATACTTCTTCCGTCACCGCAGCTGCATCAACCTGGGATAGTATGTGGAACCTGGGGAGTCAGACTCTTGATAAGGCAGTTACGGTCAAGCTTACAAGAACACTGGCTATCATACCTATTACACTGGTACTTGCGTATCTGAGGGCAAGGGAAGCAAAAAAGGATGGAAGTTCGACAAATGGCTTTAGCTTTAGAAGAGCATTTCCGATGTTCATAGTCTTCTTTGTGATTGCTTCAATTATCACAACTATTTGCTTGAGAGCAGGTGTCCCTTCTTATGTTTTTAAGCCACTTAAGGAACTTAGCAAGTTCTTTATAATAATGGCCATGGCTGCTATTGGCTTGAACAGTAACATAATCAAACTAATTAAATCAGGTGGGAAGCCGATTTTGCTTGGCGGCTGTTGCTGGATCGGAATAACAGTTGTCAGCCTTTTGATGCAGCATGTAATGGGAATATGGTAAAAGAAAAATAGGCGTTGACAAATACTCCCCCCTAGTATATATTGCAAATGGTAGGGGGGACTATTTTGTCGTCCCGTATTTATTGTCAAATTATGAACCAAAAAGACTATGAAATTTTGGGATGGACCTAGGGAATCCACCGCAAGCGGTACCACCCTTAGGTCGAAGAAATAGAGAGGTGAAGAAATGGCTTCTAATATCATTATCATTGCTATACTTGTTGTTATCCTGCTTGTTGCGCTAAGAGGTTCTATAAAACACTTTAAAGGCGAAGGTGGATGCTGTGGCGGAGGCAGTTCCAGTGTAAAAGAACCGGATAAAAAGCTTTCAGGAACTGTAATCAAAACTAAGGTGTTCATGATTGACGGGATGCACTGTGAAAACTGCACCAATCGTGTTAAGCGTGCTATCAACAGAATTGATGGCGTATCTGCAAAACTGAACCTCAAAAAGAAGCAAGCTGTTGTGAAGTACGAAAAAGAGGTAGAGGATGACACCTTGATAAAGGAGATAGAAGATCTTGGCTATAAAGTTGTTTCTGTACAATAAATAGCCGGAATATGATACTATTAGTCAACATATGAATAATAGGGAGATTACTTATGGCACATAAAAAGACAGTCAGAACAGCAGCACAGAAAAAGGCTCTGACCAACCGGTTGAAACGTCTAGAAGGTCAGATTCGTGGACTTGAAAAAATGATTGAAGAAGATGCATATTGTAATGATATTCTTCAACAGTCGATGTCTGCAGGATCAGCTATTGATGGCTTTAACCAAGAATTACTTGGTTATCACTTAAAAGGTTGCGTCACAGATGGGATAAAGAATGGCGATGATGAAATCGTTGACGAATTATTGAAAACCATGCGAAAACTGATGAAATGATAAATAAAGAATTAAAATTTGATAATAAATATTTGATTATCAGCTTTTATCCTGAGGTTTACAAAAAAACATTAGGTATTCTTGGTTCAAAATCTGGTAGAGATATTGATAAGATGCATGAATCAGGTCTCGTGACTAAAGAGCTTGAAAATACAATGACTTTTGAAGAAGCGGAAGTAACTCTTGTATGCAGAAAGCTTTTCAAACAGACTTTAGATGTAAATAATATGCCAGAGGGTATCAGAAAACAGTTCTATGAAGGACAGTCTGATCATGATATGTATATCGGCGAAGTTGTGGATATAATCTAATAGATTTGGAGCATGTAACATGATAGCGAGAATCAATAAATATATAAGATATTCTTTTCTAGGATGTCTAATATTTATTTTCGTAATCGGGGGAATAATACTATGTCAGAACTAGATAGGTTGAAAGAAATAGTAGAAACACTTAGAAGTGAAAATGGCTGCCCTTGGGCTAGAGCTCAGTTAATTTATCTTTAATTTATCTTTACTTAATTTATCTTTACTTATCTTTACTTAATTTATCTTTTATAAGCTTCATATCTATGCGTATAATTTAAGTTATATTTGCATTTGGGGCTTTTGATAGGGCTACATTAAATATTGATATTTACTGAGGTTACTGAAAACAGTACCCTTTTTCTATATGCAGATTGTTTTAATATGTATATATGAAACAAAAATGAGAAATATGGTAATTAAAGCTTTCTTAGGGCTGTTAAATCAACTAAAATAAAGACATTGATAAATTGGGATTTGTTGGAGAGAGTGTGATGATTAGACTAAGACCATATAAGCCTTCTGATGCAAAAAGTATCGTATCGTGGTGTAAGGATGAGAAGACATTCCTGCAATGGGGTGGTGACCACTTTGGGACTTTCCCCATTTCGGAAGATACAATGAACCATAAGTATTTACATGAGAATGGGGATTGCATAGAAGAAGATAACTTCTATCCGTTTACTGCGTTTGATGATGAGGGGATTGCTGGGCATTTTATTATGCGCTATCTACATGGGGACAATAAGATTCTTCGATTTGGATGGGTTATTGTTGATGATACTAAACGCGGACATAAGTATGGGCAGAATATGCTCCGTTTGGGATTGAAGTATGCATTTGAAATTATGCAGGCTGACGTGGTAACGATTGGCGTATTCGAAAACAATATTTCTGCGTATAAGTGTTATCTATCTGCGGGTTTTCATAGATCAAAAGATCAGCCGAATGTGACCGAGAATATCCATGGTGAATCATGGAAAATTATTGAATTGGAACTATCAAAGAAAGAATATATGTCATAGGGTCAAATTCCTGTTTGTCGTGATGAATGCTGGAACACAAAATCGGAAGTTATGATATGTGGGCTTGACAAAAATACTCCTATATCGTAGTATAAAACTACGATATAGGAGTATTTAATTATGAAGACAAATGGTGGATTTCTTGTTACAAAAATAAAACAGCTGGGTGATCGTATATTTGAAAGGATACTGGCAGAAAAAAACATTGATGCATTTAACGGAGCTCAGGGAAGGATTCTTTATGTCTTATGGCAGGAAGATGGTGTTCCTATTAAAATTATTTCCGAGAAAAGCGGACTTGCAATTACTTCACTTACGACCATGCTTGAGCGGATGGAAAAAAACGGACTGATAAGCCGCAAAACTGATGAAGCTGATAAGAGAAAAACTCTTCTGTTCCTCACAGATAAAGCCAAAGAACTTAAAGAAGCTTATGACTCCGTATCCAATGAGATGGGGAATATTTATTATCGTGATTTTACGGATAAAGAGATTCTTCAGTTTGAAGAGTATCTTAACCGCATCAGGGTAAACCTTGAGGAATGGAGTGACAAATGAGTATCTGTATTAAAGATCAGATTCAGAACATGAATCTTGTTATAGGGTGCACTGTTGGATGTCCGTACTGCTATGCCAGAAACAATACGAGGCGTTATCACATCATAGATGATTTTGAAAAGCCACAGTTTTTTCAAGGAAAGCTTCGTATGATGGAAAAGAAAAAGCCGCAGAATTTTCTGCTGACCGGCATGAGCGATCTCTCGGGCTGGCATGAGGAATGGAGAGAGGAAGTCTTTAAAAAGATAGCAGAGAATCCTCAGCACCAGTTTCTTTTTCTTACCAAACGACCGGATCTTCTGTCATTTGAAACAGATCTTGATAATGCATGGTTTGGCGTTACAGTTACGAGAAAGTCTGAGTTATGGCGTATTGATGCACTGCGGAGCAATGTGAAGGCAAAAAAATATCATGTTACCTTTGAGCCTTTGTTCGATGATCCGGGTAAGGTTGATCTTACAGGCATTGACTGGATTGTGGTGGGAACCATGACAGGTGCAAAGAGCAGGACTGTTAAAACAGATCCCGGGTGGGTTTATTCATTGACAGAACAGGCTCATGAACTGAACATTCCTGTATTCTGGAAAGAAGATCTTGTTCCGATTATGGGAGAAGAAATGATACAGGAAATGCCGGATGCTTTTAACAAAGTGTTGGAGGAACAGAGAATATGGAACAACCAGAAATCAAAGTAAATCATATAGAAACAAAAAGTGTAATGACAAAATCGAATACTCCTATTGGAGGATATTCGGTGAATCCCTATGTTGGGTGTCCCCATGCCTGTAAATACTGCTACGCATCTTTTATGAAACGCTTTACAGGGCATACGGAGGAATGGGGAACCTTCATGGATGTGAAAGACTGGCCTGAAATAAAGAATCCAAAGAAGTATGCCGGTCAGAAGGTAATCATTGGAACAGTTACGGATGGTTATAATCCGCTAGAGGAAACATATAAAAATACAAGAAGACTTCTGGAAGAACTAAAGGACAGTGGTGCGGACATACTTATCTGTACAAAGTCAGACCTTGTACTAAGAGATCTGGATCTGCTAAAAGAGATCAATGAAAATAGCAGACTTACAGTATCATGGTCAATCAATACTCTCGATGAAGAGTTTAAAGATGATATGGATGCGGCAGTAAGCATAGAAAGAAGGCTTGCTGCAATGAAAGAGGTATATGCGGCAGGCATTCGTACAATTTGCTTCATTTCACCCGTGTTCCCGGGGATTACGGATATAGAAGCAATCATAGACAGGACAAAAGATCAGTGTGACCTTGTATGGCTTGAGAATCTGAATCTTCGCGGAGGTTTTAAGGCAGATATCATGAAATACATTTCCGATAAACATCCGGATCTGGTGCCGCTGTATGACGAAATCTATAACAAAAAGAACCGCAGCTATTTTGAAGCGCTGGAAAAGAAAGCAGAAGAGCTGGCTAAAAAGTATGATTGCAGGTTTGTTGATAATGAAACTCCGTATGAGAGAGTAGAGAAAGGACATCCAACAATTGTAGATTACTTTTACCACGAAGAAGTAAGAGGAACTGCCAATAGTGGAAAGAGAAATGTAATACATAATCCTTGATGGAAGAATAAACCGGAAGTTAATCGCACAAATTCCAGTTTGTCGGGATGAGCATTATATTGGAAGATAAATTGCCACGGAGGAGACAGAGTTTTAAAAGCTCTGTCTCCTTTTTGAAATAATACATTGACGAATATCTATGTATATGATATTATCATCACATAGACAAACATCAATGTAAGGAGGAGATTATGGCCAAATTAGACGAAGTGCTGATATGTAAGGCTCTTGGAGATCCCAACAGAATGGAAATAGTTAAGATGCTTTCTGATCAGGAGAAGTGCGGATGTAAGCTTCTTGAAAAGTTTGATATTACACAGCCGACTCTCTCTCATCACATGAAGATACTTGTGGATTCGGGCTTGGTTAAAGACAGGAAAGAAGGTAAGTGGCACTACTATTCAATAAACACGGATATCATGAAGGAATTCTGTGGTTTTATAAAAACTCTCTGTAATGAAACCACAGGCAAGTGCTGTAAGGGAGAACCGTAATGTGGAACTTTATTCAGACTCAGGTCTTAGGGATGAAGTGGCTGAACACTTTGAGCGGAGAGCTCCTGTCTGCAATAGGATTGGATATAGATAGCAGGATAGGCTCCAGTATACATTTTTTTATCTATGATGTGATAAAGATCACGATTCTTCTATGCTTGCTGATCTTTGTGATCTCATATATCCAGAGTTTCTTTCCGCCGGAGCGCAGCAGGAGGATAATGGGCAGATTTCACGGAATCTGGGCAAATATCATAGGAGCTTTACTTGGAACAGTGACACCTTTTTGCTCATGTTCATCAATCCCGATATTTATGGGATTCACAAGTGCCGGATTACCACTTGGAGTAACGTTCTCTTTTCTGATTTCATCACCGATGGTGGATCTGGGGAGTCTTGTACTTCTCATGAGTATCTTTGGCGTACAGATAGCCATCGTTTATGTAGTGGCGGGCTTGATGATCGCTGTTGCAGGTGGAACACTGATCGAGAGACTTCATATGGAAGATCAGATTGCGGATTTTATCAGGAATGCAAACAGCAGCGTTGATATAGAAACTCCGAGCCTCACTGTTAAAGAGCGGCTGATCTATGCAAAGGACCAGGTAGTATCTACATTTAAAAAGGTGTTTCCATACATTCTGATAGGAGTCGGTATTGGTGCTGTGATACATAACTGGATTCCAGAAAGCTGGATCAGGACAGTGCTTGGGGGAAGAAATCCCTTTGGGGTTATACTTGCAACGATTCTGGGCATTCCGATGTATGCTGATATCTTTGGCGTGATCCCAATAGCAGAGGCACTCCTGTCCAAAGGGGCTTTGCTCGGTACGATCTTAAGCTTTATGATGGCAGTGACTACACTCAGTCTTCCGTCGCTCATTATGCTGAAGAAAGCTATCAAGCCAAAACTGTTAGGAACATTTATAGCCATCTGTACAGTGGGCATCATCATTGTCGGGTATGGTTTCAACTTATTTCAATATTTATTCATCTGAAGGAGGATATGGTCATGAATATCAAGGTATTAGGCGGAGGATGCAAAAGCTGTGAGGCTCTCCTTGCATCTGCAAAAGAAGCAGTAGCGAAAAAAGGAATCGATGCAGAGATAGAGTATATCACGGATATGGAAAAGATCATGGGTTTCGGTGTAATGAGTATGCCAGCTCTTATTATCGACGGAAAAGTTGTTTCAGCCGGAAAGGTTCTTAAGGCTAAGGAAGTTGAGAAACTAATACAGGGCAGGTGAGAACTATGATTGAAATTAAAGAATGTGATGACTACGAAGCAGCAAAGAAACTTATAAAGGAGTATTCCAAGATCAAAGGCGCTGAAGCTTGTTTCGTATCACTTGACAGAGAACTATCTGATCTGAAGGGCTTCTATAAAGACGGAGCATTGCTTCTTGGCTATGATGATGCTAATCCTATAGCAACAATAGCCATTAAAAAGATTAATGATGACCAAGCTGAAGCAAAGAGATTATATATAAAGCCAGAATGCAGGGGAAATGGGTATGCAAGACTTCTGCTTAATGCAATGCTTGATAAATGTCGGGAACTTCAGTTTAAAGAGGTCAGGTTTACCACGAAGCCTGAAGTGATGAGCATAGGCTATGCTTTATATCAGAAAATGGGATTTGAGGAACTGGAGAATGATAATGGAACTGTTTTGATGCATATGATGTTAGATAAGGATTGGAATATTAAACTGAACCGACTTTAGGAATCGATGAAGGCTTAGTGAAAAGGAAATATGTCATACTGTATTAGAAAAGCTGTTCAAGAAGATGAGCAGAGAATTTTTGAATTGTTTATAGAAATGCTACAAACCATCTATCATACAGAAGATTTCCAAGGGTATGAGCCAGGGTATTTAGACAGGTATTGGAAAAATGGAGAGGATATTATTCTTGTGGCTGAGGATGATGATGTTATTGCCTATCTTGCAGTTGAAGTCCATCGGGAAGATGTGGATTATATCTATCTGGATGACTTGTCGGTTACTGAGAAAAAACGTGGTAATGGAATCGGAACATCTTTGATACATAAGGCTGAAGACTATGCAATGGAACTTGGGCTCTCGGAGGATATTCTTTTTCATGTGGACAAGAATAACGCTTCAGCGTTTCGGTTATATGAAAGACTTGGCTATAAAGTTTTCAGAGATGATGGAAACAGATACCTAATGAAGCGTTATATCGGAAGTTAATCGCACAACTTCAAGTTTGTGCATATAGAAACACTTTTGTAAAAAGGGAGATACATTTTTATGATAGAGATCCCGTAAAAGAAGCTGATTGTCGATTATGGCAGTCAGCTTTATTTCTTATAAGCATTGACATATCGCGAAAGATAGATATAATGAATGTATGGATAAGATTGAAATTTTTAAAGCACTATCAAATGAAACACGGCTCAGCATAATTGAGTGGTTGAAGGAACCGGAGAAAAACTTTCCGCCGCAGGGAGGACATTTTGATGATGTGGTGGATCTGAAAGGCGGTGTGTGTGTTGGAAGCATCCGCGACAAAGCCGGGATATCACAGTCAACCGTATCTCATTACCTAGATATGCTGCAAAAAGCAGGCTTGCTTCTTTCCGAAAGGCACGGAAAGTGGACATATTACAGACGGAATGAAGAGACCCTCGCTGCGCTGGCAGACTACTTCGGTCACGAAATTTAAGTTGTGCATAGATTAGACGGGATGAAAATCCCGTTTAATTTAACCCCTTACATATCGATAAAGTGAGATATAAGGATATATAGAAATGAGGAGGAATTCATATGCATTTTTCATGTGGAATCGTTAGACCGCCTTATGAGGCTGGTTCCTGTTTTTTACAAGTAACGTCGGGTTGTTCGCATAATAAGTGCCGCTTTTGCACTTTTTACAAGGAAGCACCTTTCTCCGTATCTCCGGAGAGTGAGATACGGGAGGATCTTCAGGAGATCCGGGATTCCGGATGGAAGGTAAAGCGGATTTTTCTGCAAGGCGCAGATCCGTTCCTGCTGAGCTACGACAGACTTAAAAGAATCATGGACCTGATAAAAGAATACCTGCCCTGGGGTGTTTCCGTCGGCGGATATGGCCGGGTGGATAGTGTAAAGAACAAGTCTGTGGAGCAGCTTAAGTCACTGAAAGAAATGGGATATGACATGATCGTATTCGGAATAGAGTCAGGTGATGATGCGGTTCTTGACAAGATGAACAAAGGATATCATGGAAGTGATATCGTGGAGCAGCTCTCCAAGATGGATGAGGCGGGAATGCATTATTCCGTCATCTTCTTATATGGGCTGGGAGGTCATGATTATGGTATGGGGCATGCAATAAAAACGGCGGAAGTGTTAAACCACCTGTCGCCTGTCAGGGTGCTGGCTTCCGGACTCTCCATCTTCCCTGATACGCCGCTTATGGAAGAAGTGAGAAGGGGTGAGTTTGTAGAAGCTACAGAGACAGAGAAGATACAGGAACTGTATACATTTGTGAAGACGCTTGATATCCACACTCTGCTGGATGCGACGAATGTCTCCAACATGATGCCGGTATACGGATACCTTCCGGAAGAGAAGGATAAGATACTGGCGATGCTCAAACAGGGTGCAGACGAACAGGGAGAAGAGCGATTGCGGATGCGAAGAGACAGCATGAGAAGCCTGTGACCAGGAAAGAGACAGGAATAATATACAAAAGCAAATGAACTAATGGAGAGAATTCGGATCGGATTCACAAGGCAGGTGCAAAAACCATTGCCCAGATCTAGAAGCAAGAAGCTCCGACCTCTTAGGCATTAGCCGTAGGTCGGAGTAGTTCACAGTATGATAAAGAATACCATAAAGAACAATCTAATAGCAAAAATCCTATTAATAATTAGACTAAAAATGCCGATAATATATTCGTTAGGGGATATTTGCGTTGTTTTACGCTTTTTGCACTTAATGGGTGGAATTATGGGTGAAAAAATCAAGGAAAACTTAGCTCTTGGTGTAATTAATGATATTGCATACAGCTTTTATAGGAAGATGGAAGCTGCTATACCATTTGAGCAGTTGGAGGTAATACGTCTCTTCTCTGAGCTTGGAAGGGCTATGGTCAATTCGGAGAGGGCAAGCTTCTGGAAATGGGATAAGGAAAGGCATAAAATTGTAACAAATGCATCCACCGGAACGAAACAGATTGAAATTGATGATTCAACTGGACTTGTAGGAAAGGCCTTGCGTGAAAACAGGACGATAATTACAAATGATCCATACAATCATCCGGATTTTAATCCTCAGGTAGATCTGGATACAGGATTTCGCACTAAATCTGTTTTTGTTATGCCTGTTACAAACTGCTATGGAGAAACGATAGGCGCTTTTCAGGCAATAAATATAGTCGAAAGTCAAAACGGATTTGATATAGACCGTGATACAAGGAAACTTTCTTTGGTGGCTTTTGTCTGCGGACTGGTATTGGAGTCAGAGATCTTCAAAGAAGATAAGATCGATGCAGATGCCGCAAATATGGCAAAGAGTACTTTTCTTGCTCATATGTCGCATGAGATCAGGACTCCTATAAATGCCATACTCGGAATGGACGAGATCATTTTGAGGGAATCCCATGAGAAGAATATACTTTCGTATGCAATGGATATAAGAACTGCCGGAAAGACTTTGCTATCTCTGATTAATGATATCCTTGATTTTTCTAAGGTCGAAGAAGGAAAGATGGAGATAATCCCCGGTGAGTACAATATCGGAGAGGCTGTAAATGCCGTAGCAAGTATGGCGCGTGACAGGGCTGAAAAGAAAAATCTTGAGTTGATAGTCAATCTGGATGAAAATATCCCTTCAATACTTATAGGTGATGATATAAGGATTAAACAGTGTATCCTGAATATACTGATAAATGGCGTAAAGTATACAGAAAAAGGCTCAGTAACTCTGAAGGTTTCTTATAGAGAGAAAGATGCTGATAATATTTATCTTAAGGCTCAGGTGATAGATACCGGTATCGGCATCAAGAAAGAGGATATGGAAAAACTTTTTTCTCCTTTCACAAGGCTTGATGAAAAGAGAAATAAAAGTATAGAGGGTACAGGTCTTGGAATGAGTCTTACCATGAAATTGCTTGAACTTATGGGGGCACGGCTTGAAGTTGAAAGCGTTTATGGTGAGGGATCGACTTTTTCTTTTGAAGTAGTTCAGAAAGTAGCGGACAGAAAGCCGATTGGAGAAAGAAAAGCTTCACAAGGCGATGAAATGGAAGGCTTCTCTTACGACAAGGTATTCAAAGCTCCGGGAGCCAAGGTACTTGTAGTCGATGACAATGCCATGAACCGTAAGGTTTTCATAGGTCTGTTAAAAGAATCTGAAATGGATATCGTGGATGTGGAGTCTGGAAAAGGAGCTCTTGAAGCTCTCGCATCAGAGAAATATGACATAGTATTTTTGGATCATATGATGCCTGAGATCGACGGAATCGAAGTAATACGCAGGCACAGGAAAGATCTTGATTCTATAAATGCAGACACGCCTATTTTAGCACTCAGCGCAAACGCTATATCCGGAGCAAAGGAAATGTACCTTTCGGAAGGATTTACTGATTTTCTTTCAAAACCAATACAGGTAGAAAAACTTGAGGAGATGCTGGTTCAATATCTGCCAGAGGGAATGTGCGGTTATAAAAAAGTTGAAAGGAAATTGGATAAATCCGAAACAGAAGAAAACCTGACAGTAGATTTTCCAATGGTGGAAGGTGTTGACTGGAAATATGCAATGCTTAAGCTTCGTGACGAGAAGCTTCTTGAAAATATTGTATCGGATTATATTGCATTGGCAGATGCTGATGCAGATGAATTGACGAGATATTTTGAGAATCTTAAAAATGCATATGAAGAGGAGCTAAGCGAAGATGCTCTGGATAAAGCTTTTAAAGCTTATGAGGTCAAGGTGCATGCAATGAAGAGTGCGGCAGCTATGTTTGGTGCACTTGAAATCTCATCGCTGGCGAAGCTTCTTGAGTACGCTGCCAAGAATAAGGATATTGACAGGATATTGTCACTTATGCCGATCTACATGAGTGAGAGGGAAAAGAACCTCAGGCTCCTTTCGGAAGCGTTTAACATTAATGACGGATCTGCAAATGAAAACGCTGAGGAGATCGATGATGATCATCTGGCAGCTCTTTTGAAAGAGCTTAGTCAGGCAATGTCTAATATGGACATAGACAGTGCAGATGCTATTGCTGCTGAGTTAAAGAAGTACAGCTATGATGATGAAGTTCGTCCACTGATGGAAAAACTATGGATGCATGTACAGAATCTTGATGAGGACGAAGCTATAGAGAATATAGGCTTTATTGCGGAAAAGAGGAGGATTGTGCTGTGAAAAAAATTTTACTGGCAGGTGAATTTTCGGAAGTTTATCGTTCTGTTGGTGAGGCATTATCAGGCGAATATCAGGTTCAGTTTTGTCCGGCAGAGGCTGAAAACATACATGGCATGGTCAGACTTTCAAATCCGGATCTGATCGTGGTATGTATGCCGGGGTTTGAGCCTCTTAACCCAAATATCTTTACGATCTTAAACAAAAAATGGAGCAATATTCCTGTACTGCTGATCACGACAAAAGAAAATTTTGAGGCTGTTAAATCACATTGTGATGATGCAAGGTATGATGTTAAATATATTCCTATCAAAAAGACTGAAATAATCGAGGCCTGTCATGGACTGATCGAACCAGAGCTTGTAAAGAAGCAGGAGGAAGAGCCTAAAGTATGGTTTGGAGAAAGACCTGACAAAACGAAAAAAAAGGTTTTGGTTGTTGATGATGCAGCAATCGTTTTAAGAAATGTAAAGTCGATGCTTGATGATAAGTATGAAGTGCTTTTGGCAAAATCAGGAGCAAAAGCCTTGGAGATAATAGCTGATCATATGCCAAACGTAGTGCTGCTTGATTATTCAATGCCGGAGATGGATGGCAAAGAAACTTTTAGGAAGATCAGGGAAATGGTCGGAAATGCGATCCCTGTGCTATTTCTCACAGGAGCAAAGGATAAGCATACAATTGTAGAAGTTTTAGCTGAAAAGCCGGCAGGATATATTCTTAAGCCACCGGATAAGGACGAGATCAGAAAAAGAATTGAGCAGCTTATAGGATGAGTAGTAATTATAGAAAAGATAAGAATAAATCTTTCGAGGAAGATGTAATATATGAGTTACGATATAAGTAATATAATGGATATGGCTCTTGTCTTCAATAGAGAGATGGAGCCTGAAAAGCTATTTGAGACTGTACTGAAGCAGGCGATGGAGATCACTAATTGCGATGGTGGCACGATATATTCTCTAAGAGATGATTGTCTTGTATTTGAGCATTTATACACGAAGTCCAAGTATGTAGAACTGAGCAGGAACACAGGTGCTAATGCGCTTCCTCCGGTTCCGCTTGATAAGTCGTATGCCTGTGCATTTGCAGCTATAACAAAGAAGGTCCTCAATATAAGAGATGTATACTATGCCAAGGAATATAATTTTGAAGGAACTTATACCTGGGATAAGGCAAATACTTATCGCTCGCATTCTATGCTCATCGTACCAATGATCTCAAGTGATAAACTTGTTGGTGTTTTGCAGCTTATAAACTCTCTTAATGAAGAAGGAAGTTGGGTACCTTTCACAGAAGAGCATGAAATGCTGTGTGAAATACTTAATGTTTTAGCATCACTAAAAATAGAAAATCTGAAGCTAAAAGGTGTGTTAAAGTGAGGTCAAAGGAGGGGTTAATATGTTTTCCCCCAATTATGTGTTTTTAAGCTATAGTTCAAAAGATCAGGAGTTTGTAAAAAAAATAGTTGAGCTGATAGAGAGCATGGGCATAGAGTATTGGAAGGCGCCTGAAAAAATACCTGCAGGGTCAAGCTATGCAAAAGAAATTGTCAATGCTATTGATAATTGCAGCCTTTTTTTAATAATACTGTCTGAGAATTCACAATCGTCCATTTGGGTAGAAAAAGAGGTGGATTGTGCCCTGAGCAGCTCAAAGAAGGTAATTCCTTACAATATTGATGGTTCCTCATTGAATAAGGCATTTAAGTTTTACTTAAATAATGTTCAAATGATAATCCATACTCCTAATTCTAAAAAAAGCATTGATGAGCTTATTGGATTCCTTAGACCGCTTCAGCCTGAGTTTAAGAAAATGAATGTAAAAAAGATCGTTTCAACAAAAATGAAACTTCAAAATTACGTTTACAGCTTAAATTCTGGAACAAATAAACTTCCTAACGATAATACTAATCCAATTTCCACTCCCACTTCAGCTGCCAATACCAGCCTGAACACTAAAACTGAAAGAAAGCAAAGTGACAGTGAAAAAATTGAAAAAAATATACCAATTGAACATAGAGTTCCCATTATGTCAAGGGTACCTATTATTCCAAAGGTGACAATAGTGCCGCCGGATCCTCCTGTTACTGAGCCTGATAAAATACCTAAAGTCGAGGTAAAGACAGAGCCTAAGAAAATGGCTAAAGTTGAGGTAGAGACAGAGCCTAAGAAAATGGCAAAAGTTGAGGTAAAGACAGAGCCTAAGAAGATGGCTAAAGTTGAGGTAAAGACAGAGCCTAAAAAAATGGCAAAAACTGAGATAAACGTTGAGCCAAAAAAGATAGCGAAAGCTGAAGTGAAAACCGAGCCTGTAAAAACAGCAAAGCCTGAAAATGTAAAGTCTGAAAAAGAAAAAATTGAAAAAGAACAGGATATTTCAAGTAATAAGAAACCTCGAAAGTATCAAAGAGGTATGACTCAGAAGGAATTATGGAGCTTAAATCGTGTTCCGACTAACTGTATGTATTGTGGAGGAAGTGTAACACCTGCTGGTGACGGGGTGTATGTTTGTGATGAATGTCATGCTGAAAACTATGATGATTTTAGAACCATTCATGACTACCTGGCTGAACATGGTCCGCGTTCGGTTTATGAGCTGTCCAGTGAGCTTGGTATACCTATCAATATAATAAAAGACTGGCAGAGATCTAAATAGAGGGTGACAGAAAATGAATATCCTTATCTGGATAATTGGTGAAGATCGCAGGAAAATGATAGAGCTTCAGCGAAGCATAAATAATTCCGGATGCATGCGCGCAATCTGTCTTATTTCGATTGAAGCTTTTAAGGAACTGATCGAAAAGCTTAAAAATGAAGATGGCAGCGATGACTTAATGGTCGGAAGTCCTTCACTGGTAATGGCAGATCATGATATGGCACTCAAGAATGATTTTGAGGTAAGTCGTATCATGAAGGAGGATACCAGTCTTGCAGGAGTCCCAATTTTTGTTACGGTAGATAAAAAAAGTGAGGAATTATGTGAAGCGTGCTATGAACGTGGTGCTGCGGCAGTTGTTCATAACAGGCTTTCAAAGTCTGAATTGACAAGAATAGAAAACGCTGCATGGCAGCATGAAAATACGAGACTGTATGAGCAAAAGCTTCAAAAGCAGGCATCTGAGCTCTTAAAAGCAAAGGAAATCTTTCTTTTGAATCAGCAGCTTGAATCCAGAAATATGCTTTTGCAAAAAACATTTGGAAGATATTTTTCGGATGAAGTTGTAAATCTTATCCTTAATAAAGGGGAAAATGTGTCACTGGGCGGTGAGAAACGAAAAGTGACAATTATGATGACAGATCTTAGAAACTTCACATCATTATCAGAAAACATGGATTCTGACCGTGTAACTTCACTATTGAATTTCTACTTTGACAAAATGGTAGATATAATCTCAAAATATGGGGGCACGGTGATAGAGTTCTTAGGAGATGGTATGCTGACGGTATTTGGAGCTCCGTTGACGGTGGAAAATCCTATTGATAATGCAGTTGCTGCTGCCATTATCATGCAGAATTCTATGGCTTCGTTAAATGAATATTTTGTCGAGCACAATTTTCCGGTTCTGGAAATGGGGATAGGACTCCATTATGGTGAAGTATTTATAGGCAATATCGGGTCAGAAAAGATGATGCGATATAATGTTATCGGAAGTCCGGTCAATCTGTGCTCCAGAATAGAAAGCTGCAGCGTTGGAGGTCAGATAATAGCTTCAAAAGAAATTGTCAATAATGTTGTAAATCCGATCTGTACAAAAAATGAAGTAGAGATAATGGCAAAAGGTCTTTTGGGACCAATAAAGATATTCGAGGTGACAGGAATTGAAGGCACCTACGATTGCCACCTGGAAAACGTAAATGATGATGGTGATGATTTTACTCCGGTTGAAAAGGAGATAGAACTGCACCTTTATCCTATCAATGGAAAACTCATAGATTCTGATTATGTGACCGCTCATCTGTTAGGTATATCTAACAAGAGAATATCTGTCCGGATAGATGCCGATAACAGTAAAAATATAGATATGTATACTAATGTAAAAATTACTTCAGAAGTAAATAAAAAAGAAATGTATGGCGGTTTTTACTCTAAGGTAATAGGTCACAGCAATGATACGTGGATCTTGCATTATACTGACTCAGGAAATGTTATATCTGATTTTATAAAATGGGTCACAAGTGTGCAGGGAATGTCAGAATGAGGGAATAGATAAATATGTTATGGAAAAAATAGATTTATTTGAAAAAATTGATGGATATATTAACTTTTCCGATTTTGAAGGGAAGCAGCAGCTCTACTGGTATGGAGGAGAATCCATGCTGCTCCTTTCGATGGACAGACCACCCAATAAACAGTATATAGAAAGGAATCTCTCGGAACTATATGATGCCCTTGACGCAATCGGCAAGGCAGAGACAAAGCTGCTTTTATGCGTATGGAAAGAGTATGATGAATTCAGAAGCGTATTAAAGAGCAGCAGTAGCAGGGCAAGAGCATTGGAGTTCTTAAAAGTAGTCCTTTCTGATGAAGGACTCGTAAAAGGTAATTCCGCTTCATCCTACGGAAGGATCACAAGAGCAGCACTGCTTGTAAGGATTAAGGAAATGGGACTGGAAGAGGTGACAGATTACTTCAAAAAGATGATCCTGAAATACTTTGAGGATTGTGATTGGATAATTGCTGATGAGTATTCAAAGGTAAACCACGATGAAATACTTGCAATGCGGCAGTACAGAAAAAGACATATACCATGGGCATTTGTCAGATCATGTGATGCTGCAAAGGCCGGATCTAAAGTGAAGATCCGCACGCTTGAAAACGAATCCGGTATTGATTTTGTTACAGGCGATGATATATACGTGATGATAGGGATTCAAGGTGAGGTCTATTATATTTCAGCTGAAAAGTTTGAAAAAACTTACGAAGCGACTGAAGAGCCATTTGATATATTTTCACGTATGACAGCTTTTATACCCGAAATAAGTGTATTACCTGATGGAGAATACACACCTATAGATGAGATGGCACGTATATGCTACCCAAAGAATACTACTAATATTTTTGCTGATAAACTTGTAAGAAGGACGAAGGTTTTTCCGGTATATGATAAAAAGAATTACTTTTTGGGATATCCCGGTGATTACATGGCTGTTCGCTGCGATGATATAAGTGACGTTTATATTATCAAAAGGCAGATTTTTTTGCAGACTTACGAGGAAGTCTAATGGATAAAGTGATTATGAAATTAAAAATATTGGGTGCTCGAGGCTCCGTACCTGTGGAGGGAGAGCAGTATAAAATTTTTGGTGGTGCAACTTCGTCTATGCAATTGCTTGTAAGTGACAACGATGGAAATACTGAAGAAATATACTTTGATGCAGGAAGTGGTATAGTATCGGCGGAGGTAATGCGTGAAAGCAATATTTCAATCCTGCTGACTCATATGCATATTGATCATGTATGTGGCTTATCCTTTTTCCCTGCTCTGACCGAGAAGGACAGAAGAATCGATATTTACGCGGCTCCAAGAAATTCATTGGAAATAGAAGCAGCACTTTCGAGACTTTATTCACCTCCGTTTTGGCCTGTAGGGATCAAAGATTACCCGGCAGACGTACATTTTCATGGTATAGAAAAGACATTTATGATAAAGAATGTCAGAGTAGATACTCTGGAAGTGAATCATCCCGGAGGTTCGACTACATATAAGGTAAGCTATGGCGGCAAAACCGTCGTATATGCGGCAGATTATGAGCATACCGGCAAGACAGATATGAGACTCGCTGATTTTGTCAAAGATTGTGATCTGCTCATTTATGACGGACAATATACTGAGGAAGAATACAAAGTATGCAAGGGATATGGTCATTCCATACCTGAAGTCGGTGTTAAGATCGCAAAGCTTGCAAATGTCAAAAATATGATAATTTCGCACCATTCTCCGGCACATGACGACAGCTGTCTGGAGGATTGGGAGAAGAAGCTGTGCATGGAATTCCCAAATCTGTCTTTTGCAAGAATAGGAAAAGAAATAGTCATATAAAAAAAGACCAAAGAGCCATTTGAGACTCTTTGGTCTTTCTTAATATTATTCTTTTACACCACCAAGTGTAACACCGGCGATGATGAATTTTGAAAGGAAGAGGTATACGACGATGATAGGTACGATAGCAACTGTGATCATCATGTAAACCTTACCCATGTCAAAGCTCATGTAGTCTGCACCTCTGAGTGTAGCAACGAGGATAGGAACTGTCATCTTGTTCTTTGACTGGATGATGAGGGCTGGAACGAAGTAGTTATTCCAAGCGCCTACAAAGGTAAATATTGCCTGTACAGCGATAGCCGGCTTCATGATAGGTATTACAATTCTGTTGAATGTCTTGAACTCACCTGAGCCATCGATGCGGGCTGCCTCAACAAGTGAAATTGGGAGGTTGGACTTGAGGTAACTGTACATGAAGTAGAAGACTGCTGGTGATGCAACCGATGGAAGAATCAACGGAAGCAATGAGTCATACATACCCATGTTAGTTATGAGTCTGAGGAAACCGAGGGCAGTTACCTGTGTAGGCATTACAAGGATTGCCATGATCATTGTGAAAGCGATCTTTTTGAGCTTGAAGTCATAAACATAAAGACCGTAAGCTGTAAGAGCTGAGAAGTAAGTACAGATCGCAGCACAAAGACCAGAAACAATGATACTGTTGACGATACCATTGAGCATTGGAAAAGTACCGTCGTTTGCAACAGCTGAAAAGTTCTTTGCAAAGCTGCCGCTTGGAAGGGCTGAGAAGCCTTTCTGAAGTTCTGCATGTGACCTGGATGAGTTAACAATAAGAATGTAGAAGAAGAACAGGCACATGAATGCAAGTAATATGAGCAGGAAATGAGCTAAGAAGCTTCTTGCTATTGAGTGATTATTTTTTGGTTTCATTTATCTTACCTCTTTCCTTTCTTTTTAGATTTTTTTTGATAAGCGTCTTCATCGTTCATCATTTTATAAACGAAGAAGCAGAGGATACCACTTACGATGAACAGATATACCGAAAGTGCACCGGCTCTTCCGTAGTCAGGGGCACGAAGCAGGTTATTGAGCCACATGATAAGTGTGTAAGATGTTCTGTTTGGATTTCCCTGACCATTTGTCAAAATCTGAGGAACGTCAAACATCTGCAAACCGCCAATAAGTGATGTGATCAAGGTATAGCTAAGGATTGGACGGATAAGTGGCAGTGTTATATTGAAAAATGTCTGCGTAGGGGTGCAGCCGTCTATAGAAGCGGCCTCAAAGATGTCAGGGCTAATGCCCATGATAGCAGCCATTAACATTATCGTAGTATTACCGAACCACATGAGGAAGTTCATTGTTCCGACGAGGATTCGTGTGCCGGTTGGAGTACCCATGAAATCTATTGGTGCTGATGTGATGCCAAGATTCATAAGTATTGAATTAGCAGGACCGGATGTTGAGAAAATTGTGAAGAACAACATGGCAAAAGCTGAAGCCATTATAAGGTTAGGAAGGTAGATGACTACCTTGAAAAACTGCTCTCCGTGGATCTTGAGCCTTGCATCTGTAAACCAGGCTGCAAGAAGAAGTGCGATCGCAATCTGTGGAATGAATCCGATTATCCAAAGTACAAAAGTATTGCCAAGATATGTGAAAAAGTCTGTGCCCATTACTGAAGCATAGTTATCGAAACCTACGAAGTTTGGTCCGATGATCTTAAGACCAGATCTGTAATATTCATAAAAACTGTAGCGTATAGTATCCAGAAGTGGAATCAATGAAAAAATAAAATATGTAAGGAAGAAGGGAAGAATGAAGATATATCCCCATTTCGCCCGGCTTATACCGCGCTTCTTGTTCATAAACGGTCTCCTTTCAGGAAAAGGGGCGGTATGGCCGCCCCTTTTTTGTATATCAAGTAATATTATTCAGGCCAATTAACTGCTGTGATCTCAGGATAACGCTCTTTGATAGCTCTCTCGAAGTTTGCTTTAGCTGTATCAAAGTCAACCTGACCCTGGAAGTAGTCACTAAATGAGCTCTGGATAAGCTCTACACAACCCTGATCATATGGTGAAAGTGTTGTCATTGTGATTGACTCTGCTGCTGGCTGGAAGTACTTGAATGGGTTCTCACCACCAAGGAATTCAGCGCCAAAGCTATCATCTTTTGCAATTTCTGCCATACCAGACTTTGTGTTTGTGAAATCAAGATAATCCTTTGTGATCTTGAGAAGATTGTCTTTGTTTGCTGTTACAGCAAGGATGATATCCTTTACATGCTCTGGGTTATCTGTGCCTGAGCAGCCGTGTACGAATGATCCACCCCAGTTAAATGCCTGTGGTCCGTCTGTAACTGCCCATTCTCCGTCAGCGCCATCCCAGTTTGGCTTAAGAACGAAGTCGATGCCCCATGCAGGAAGAAGGAAACCAAATACCTTTGAAGCTGAACCCTGTGACTTGTTCCAGTCATCTGTCCACTGACCCTTTACGTTCTTGTCGAGGAGACCTGCGTCAAGCCACTCCTTAGAATCATTGATCCAGTTCATGATCTGTGGATCAACATTGATCTCTGAGCTGCCGCTCTCTACCCAAGGATTAGCAATGCTGTTGCCATATGCTCTGAATGTATCAGCATAAGATGCAAGTGTGAAATATCCCTTAGCCTTAAGCTCTTCACCTGAGGCCTTCATTGTTGCCCAGTCAGCAACCTTTGCGTGGATCTCATCTGGATCATCTGTGCCAAATGCGTCCTTAGCGATGTCTCTTCTGTAAGCGAAGAGGCAAGGGCAAGCCTGCCATGTAGAACCTCTCTGTACGCCTGATGCATCAGATGCAACAGTCTTTGTGAAGTCATACTGGTCAGCAAGATCTGTAGCTGGATCAATACCAAGTGCTGTAAGAGGGATTGCTATATCTGTCTCAGCGTCTGTATATTTAACAACGTAGTCTGTCTCTGAAAGGAACATGTCAATCTTATCATCAGTTGCTGCATTAGCCTGATTCATAAGAGCTTCATCAAGCTTCTTCTGATATACACCGTCCTGGTTTGGGTTTACTGTCCAGTGAATCTCTGTGCCGTCTGTAAGATATGTGATAGTACCATCTTCTGATGTATGGTCTACCTTGTCGTAAACTGCTTCAACACGTGTGCGGAACTCATCATTCCAGCAATAGATGTTAATTACTTTTCCTTCATCACCAGAGCTTACATAAGATGAAAGATCAGCTGATGCTGCACTGTCACCGTTTGCTTCTGTAGCTGCTGTGTTTGAGCCTGTAGCGGAAGCTGTAGATGCTTTTGATCCGCAGCCGGTAAGTGCAGATGTTGTCATTGTCATAGCCATGAGAATGCAGAATACCTTCTTTTTCATGTCCAATTATCCTCCTTCAGATAAATACAGTTTTAAGGAATTTATCTTTCCCAATTTCTGAATATATATTATAATTTTAGTAAGTTTTATTATATCAAAAAAATCGCAAAAATATAAAATTCATGTATAATAAAAAAAACAGCGTATTTACAACGCATTTTTAGGAGCATATATGGATACCAGAAGTGAATGGGTAAGAAATGAGATATCGAATAATGAAGAATGTGTAGTTCATAGACATCAGAATCAGGAAATGCTGTTTTACCAACAGGTGGCAAGAGGTGATGTGGATGCTGTACGCAAGAACTGCCAGGAGCACAAATTTATGGATTCAGTTGGTGTAGGAAAGCTATCGAGAGATCCGCTTCAAAATTTGAAGTATCATTTTGTTGTAGGAGTAGCTATCATCGCCAGACTTTGCATCGATAATGGAATGGAGATGGAGAGGTCATTTAGACTTAGCGATTTTTATATACAGAAGCTCGATGATATTCATAATGAGAGCGAGGTAGAAAAGCTGCATGATAAGATGGTAACTGACTATACCTGGAGGATGAAGGTCATTCATCAGAGCGCTACTTATTCACGACCTGTAAGTGAATGTATGAACTATATCTATGCGCATCTGCGTGACAGGATCACTATAGAAGACCTTGCAGAGTATACAAGTAACTCCACCAGCTATATTTCAAGACTATTTAAGGAAGAGCTTGATACATCTGCCAGTGACTATATCCGTCATGCAAAGATCGATGCGTCTAAAAATCTGCTCCGATACAGTGATTATTCGCTGATAGATATAGCAAACTATTTTTCATTTTCTTCACAAAGCCATTTTAGCCAGCTCTTCCAGAAGGAAACCGGCATGACTCCAAAGAAATACCGCGAAAAATATTATGGAACTCAGTGGAAAGGAACTGAGGGAGACATAATGGAATATAAAGATGACGAAGGACAGGAGAATTGATTCTCCTGTCCTTCGATAGTTTATGGTGTAATTGTCTTAATTGTGCCGTCTTCGTTGTATTCAAGCTCACAGAACTTTACATTTCGTCTGTGGTTGATACCATTTGAGAGCTCACAGTCATGATAGAAGAGGTACCATTTACCCTTGAACTCAATAATAGAGTGGTGTGTTGTCCATCCAAGTACAGGCTCTAAGATCCTTCCCTGATATGTGAAAGGACCATAAGGTGAATCACTTGTAGCATATACGATATAGTGAGTTGTACCGGTAGAGTAGGAGAGGTAGTACTTTCCGTTGTATTTGTGCATCCATGGACCTTCAAAGTAGCGGCGCTCTTCATCACCTGCAAGCAATGGCTTGCCATCTTTATCTACTATCTGGATGTCTACGGGATCTTTAGCAAATGAGAGCATATCGTCGCTCATCAAAGCGCATTTAGGGCATACTGCAGGCTCATCTTTCTCTGGTTCACCTACTGTCTCATCAAAGCTGCCTTTGCGATACTTCTCAAGCTGTCCGCCCCAAAGTCCGCCAAAGTAAACATATACTTTACCGTCATCGTCCTTAAATGAGCAAGGATCAATGCTGAAACTTCCTTCTATATAATTGTCTTCCGGCTTGAATGGGCCTGCAGGATCATCACTTGTAGCGATACCGAGGTGGAAGATGCCGTCCTTATCTCTTGCAGGGAAAACGAGGTAGTATTTTCCGTTTGTGTAGACAGCGTCAGGAGCCCACATCTGCTTGCTTACCCACGGCACATTGTCCTGATGAAGTACTTCGCCGTGGTCAACAACCTCACTGTCAGGAGAATCCATTGAGAATACGTGATAGTCTTCCATGAGATATTCATCGCCGTTATCATTATCTTCACCGTTGTGAGGTATATCGTGAGAAGGATAGATGTAGATCTTGTCATTGAAAACATGTGCTGATGGATCAGCTGTGAAAATGTGTGTTATAAGTGGTTTCTTCTGCGTAGCCATTGTTTAGTTATTCCTTTCGATTATTTTTAGTTATCCCTTAACTGCACCTGCTGTAAGACCGTCTACGATCTGGTTTGAGAATGCACAGTAAACAATGATGGTCGGGATAATCGCAATGATGATAGCAGCAAACATCTGTGAGTAGTTTGTATTGTAAGGTCCTACGAATTTGGAAAGAGAAACCGGAAGGGTTTTCTTTGCTTCATCGGATATAAATACCATTGCGAGAAGGAGCTCGTTCCAGTTTGCGATAAATGTCATAAGACCTGTAACGAAAAGACCGGTCTTTGCAAGTGGAAGACAGATCTTAAAGAAGATCTGGTAAATAGTGGCGCCGTCTATGCAGGCGGACTCGATGAGCTCGTTTGGCATACTTTCAAAAAATCCTGTCATGATGAAGATCGTGATAGGAAGAGCGAATGTAAGATAAGGAAGGATAAGTCCTGTAAGGTTGTTTGTGAGGTTTACCTTAGCAAAACGCGTGAACAGAGGTATAAGTACGCAGTGAACAGGGATCATCATTCCAAGAAGGAAATATGTCATTGCTGCCTTAGCGAGCTTCCAGCGGAGTCTTCCTATTGCGAATGCTGCCATGGAACCAACTACGAGGCTGAGAGCTAAAGTTATAAAGCAGACGATGAATGAATTGAGTGTAGCTATTCCAAGCTTTCCGGCAGTCCATGCAAATGTAAAGTTGTCCATCGTAGGAGCGATAGGCGGTGCAAATGGAGCGGAGAAGATCTCGGCATTAGTCTTGAATGACACATTGAATACCCAAAGGAGTGGAGCAAGATAGAGTACAGCCATGCAGACTAAAAAGATGTATATTATGATTTTTACTATACTGACATTGTTTTTCATGATGCACTCTCCTTACATTTCGTAATTTTCTGTCTTTACTACCTTGTTGATGAAAGCTGTAACAACAAGGCACATAACGAGAAGGATAACACCGATGGCACTTGCATATCCATACTTGAAATACTTAAATCCCTGCTGATAGAGGTGAGTTGCAAGTACTTCTGTACGGTGGTTTGGTCCGCCTTCTGTCATGTTGAAGATCAGATCAAAGAACTTAAGTGAGCCTATGGCATTAAGTGACATTGCAGTAGCAACCATCGGTCTGATAAGTGGAATAGTAATGTATCTGAAACTCTGTGACTTATTGCATCCGTCGATATAGCTTGCTTCATAGAGTGCTTTGCTGATACCGGATATCTGAGCCATATAGAGCATCATGGATTGTCCTACATACTGCCAGAGGGCAACAAATGCGATAACCCACATTGGAAGAATAATGTAGCCGCTTGTATCCATGAGCCAGAGAGGGCCTTCTAATCCAAATTGCTGCAAAAGCTGGTTGATACCAAGCTTAGGGCTGAAGATGAACATCCACAAAAGTCCTAAAGCAGCTGATGAAAGTACGCAAGGAAGATAAATGATATTTTTGAATGTGTTTCTTCCTTTATCAATATTAGTAAGAAGTCCTGCAAGTAAAAGTCCCATCAAAAGCTGTGTCACGCAGGAGAAAATAAGAAAGAACAGAGAATTCTTTAATGCAAAGCCAAGTGGCTTATCTTTGAGCATTGCTTTGTAATTATCAAGTCCTATAAATACCGGAGCAGTAATTCCTTTGTATTCGCAGAAAGAATAGTAAACTGACTGGCAGATCGGTATGAAAAGTACGAAAGTAAATAATAAAAATGCCGGAGCCATGAAGATGATTATGGCTTTTTTATTTCTTAATAATTTATCCATAGTGTCTCCTCGAGTAAAAATTAGGTAAAACTAATGGCATGCATGGGTTTCATGCATGCCACCAGAAATACCTCTTATCTGCAGTTGCTAGCGTAGAAATCTTCCATGTCCTGTGCAGCGTCAGCAGGAGTCATATCTCCTAAGAATACTGAAACTAAAGTATCGTCGAAGTGTGAGCCTGCTTCTGTAGAAGGCATTGACTCGTTGTAGAATCCGAATGTTCCTTTTGCGTTTTTGAATACATCCATAACATATGCAAGCTGTGCAGGAGCTTTGTCTGCATCGTACTCAACCTTTGTTACAGGAATCTTACCACCTACTTCAGCTGTATACTTCTGAGCTGTATCATCTGTGAAGTACTTCATAAGAGCTGCGCAAGCTTCAGGATGCTTTGTTGTAGAGCTCATAGCAAGTGAGTCTGACTTAGCGATGATTCTATCAACACCTGGGAACTGGAATACGCCGCACTTTGATTCGAAATCAGGATTTGAACCATTGATCTGTGCGATTGCCCATGAACCCTGGATGAGCATTGCAGCTTCGCCATTGTAGAAGTTTGCTGTAGCTACGTCGTTTGTATCACCTGCAGCTGTTGGCTGGAAGTACTGTGAAAGTTCAACGATCTTTTCAGCAGCCTTTTCAAGCTTACCGTTTGTCCAAGAATCGCTTCCGTCTGCGATTGCTGCGAGGTCAACGCCTTCTGCTTCACAGAGGTAACCGGCTACCATGCTGAGGCACCATGCTGTACCTGCTGAGATTGAGATAGGTGTGTATCCAGCTTCTTTAAGCTTTGCACAAGCAGAAAGCATCTCGTCCCATGTCTTTGGAACTTCTACGCCTGCTGCTGCAAACATCTCTGTGTTGTAGAAACAACAAGCAGCTGCTGTATTGAGCGGTACTGCGTAAATCTTTCCATCATATGTCATCTGAGAGAATACTGCATCAGATGTAAATGTATCTTTCCAGCCATCTGCTGCAAGATAGTCATCAAGTGGAGCGGCAACGCCAGGCTCAACATAGTCTGTAAGGTTTGGTCCCGGGCTTACGATGAATACATCAGGAGTATTTCCTGCTGCAACCAATGCATTGAGCTTTGCGTAGTATTCTTCAAGGTTGGTTGTGATAGGAGTTACATGATATTTACCTTCGTAATCCTTATTGAAGCGATCTATAACATCTTTATAGCCCTTTGAAATAAGGTCCTCTGTTGCCTCAAGGTCGTCCCAGAACATCCACTGGATTTCCTCAACACCTTCGCCTGAAGCGGTTGAACCTGCAGAAGTATCGGCTCCTGCTGCCTGAGAACCTGCTGAATCAGCTCCTGAAGATGCAGATGATGAACCACATCCGCTGAGCAATGATGCTGTCATTGCTACTGACAAAATGGCTGCTAAAATTTTACGTTTCATAGCTTTCCTCCCAAATAATATAGAAAATGTACCTTCGATTTCAACAGGCTGCAGCAAGCGTCTGTCGCATTTGCCGCAACTCATTGATTTGTATGAAATAAGCATAGCATATTGTAAAGATGTATTCTTTTTAATTGTTGTTAATTGATTATTAATTCTTGCTGTAATAATAGAGTATTAAATATACTATTTGTACATTGTAAATGATTTCGAAAAAGAAAAATTGGATAATATGCCTAAATAAAATGAAAATACAGTTAAATAATTGAAAAAATAATTGATATTTCATATACTTAGAAAACAAGAATTATGCATATATTGTGTTATCAATTATTGTTGAGGGGAAGAGTATGATAGAAAACCTGAATGGTATATTTGAAACAGTCAATTGCAAACAAAGGACAACCTTAAAACTCTATGATAATGATGAGTACGAAGATTATCCGATGCACTGGCATCCGGCTGTAGAGATAGTCATGCCGACAGAGAGTGGTTATACTCTCATGTTTACAAATAATAAAAAAGTAGAACTCAAAGAAGGAGATATATGCATCATATGTCCTTGTACGATACATGCCATATTTGCACCTCCTAAGGGGAGGAGGATCATTTTTCAGCTTAACAGCTCTAACCTGAGATTTATGAAGGACATAGAGGTACTTATGTCTGTCCTTTCACCTTACACTGTCATCACTCCGGAAAACTTTGGGGATATACATGAGGATCTCCGCAGATATATGGAGGAGATAAAAGAGGAATATATAGCAGGAGATTCATTTTCGGAAGTAAATATTTACTCGAAAGTGCTTAATATGCTTGTACTGATCGGAAAGAGCTATGCTAAAAAGACCGATGAAGAAGCTATGGAAAAGACGGCGGTGCAGGATGAATATATAGAGAAAATGCTTGAGATATGCAACTATATCGACAAGCACTGCGGAGAAGTACTTAAGCTTGATAATATTGCTGATATGAGCGGATTTAGTAAGTTCTACTTTGAGAGGATTTTTAAGCAGATCACAGGTAAGAGCTTTTATAAGTATGTAAATTACAGAAGGATATCAAAAGCAGAAGAGCTTTTGGTAGAACCGGATAACTCTGTGACGGATGTTGCGCTTAACTGTGGCTTTTCATCAATCTCATCATTTATAAGGATGTTTAAACTTCAGAAGGGCTGCACCCCGACGGAGTTTAAGAGTATGTATACCAAGGATAATCTTCATTAAAAAAAGATCCTTTGCTATCGCTCAGAATGACAAAAACTGTCATCCCAAGCGAAGTGAAGGATCTATTTTTTACATATTTGCGATTATTTCATTTTCTTCATTGAGAAGATCTTCTGAAATGTAGTTTCCATCAATAGTCTTGCCATTAAGTACAAGTGACTTTACGCCGCTCTCGTGATGCTCAGGATTCTTGATAGTGATATTGAGCTTCTTTCCACGGAATGCTTTTTCAATAGTTACTTCATCCCATGCTGATGGAATAGAAGGATTGATAGCAATACCGTTGAGGTCTGGTCTCATTCCAAGGATACCTTCTACGCATCCTACCATCATAGTTGAAGCAGTACCTGTAAGCCAGTGTACGTGAGATCTTCCGAAGTGTGGACTTGCCTTACCTTCAGTAAACTGACCGTAGCAGTATGGCTCAAGTACACGCTTTTCAGCCTGATCATTCTGTGCGGATGGCGCATTCTCAAGGAAGTATGTGAATGCTCTGTCGCCGTGTCCTGCAAGAGCTTCAGCAAGGATGATCCATCCCTGTGACTGAGAAAAGATACCGGAGTTTTCCTTTACACCTGCGTTATAGATAACTGCCAATGCACCAGGGAAAGCGTTTGCGTGGTATGGCGGATCCATAAGCATGAGACCATAGTCAGAATTAAGACGGTCATTAACGACATCGAGTATTGTCTTGCTCTGGTTCTCGTCAGCCAGTCCTGAAATGATAGCCCAGCTCTGAGGATTAAGCCAGATATTAGCCTCGCTGTCATTTCTGTATCCTACAAGCTCACCTGCTTCTGTGAAGCCGCGGATAAAACGGTCTTCATTCCAGCAGAGATCATTAATAAGCTTATGATTGCTCTCGATATCGCCGTTAAGTGCCTCGATATACTCTGCATCATTCTTCTCTTCAGCAAACTTCTTGATGATATTTAATGCATAGTAGTACTGGAAGGCAACGAATGATGACTCACCATCTTTACCAAGTCGGAGACAGTCATTCCAGTCAGCATAGAGACCTGCAGGCATACCGTGAGGTCCGAGGTGGCTCTGAGTGAAGCCGATCGCACGCTTTAAGTGCTCATAAACAGTACCTTCATCTTTGTTTGCAAAAGGTATTACTTCATCTAAGAAAGCAACATCACCTGTCTCTGAGATATATTTATAAACTGTAGGGAAGAGCCAGAGAGCATCATCTGCACGATATGCAGGATGTCCGGTCTCTTTTACATATGAAGCATCATCAGGAGTGTCTTCATGGCCTGCGTTGTGAGTAAACTTAACGAGTGGAAGTCCGCCGCCGTTGTCAACCTGAGCTGAGAGCATGAAACGGATCTTTTCCTTAGCCATTTCAGGAGCAAGGTGGATCACACCCTGGATATCCTGTACAGTGTCACGATAGCCGTAGCCGTTACGGAGACCGCAGTATGTAAATGAAGCAGCTCTTGACCAGATAAATGTCATGAAGCAGTTGTATGCATTCCATGTATTTATCATTGTATCAAACTCTTTGCTTGGAGTTTTTACAACGAAACGTGAAAGGTAATTATCCCAGTAGGAACGGAGTGCTGAGAGCTCTGCTGCAACTCTGTCTGAAAGATTACCATAAGAATTCATGATTTCTTCAGCTTCTTCGCTGCTCTTTTCTCCAAGTACGAATGCAATGTACTTGCTTTCGCCAGGAGCGATAGTAAGCTTTGTGGAAAGTGCACCACATGAGTTTTCATTGTAACTGAGAGCATTTCCGAGGTCGCCATTAATTACTCCGACAGGATCTTTGTAATCGTGGTAGTTTCCAATGAAGGATTCCTTGTCACCACAGTATGAATCAACGGCATTTCCTGAAAGACCGAAGAAACGCTTTGTAACTATCTTTCCGTCAACCTGCTCCTCTTTTGGAATAGCATCGAGATTGCCGTGAAGCTTCTGACAGATACGGTTTTTCTCGAACTCTGTCCTTGAAATGAAAAGTGAATACTGAAGGTTTACCTGATCCTGCTCATAGTTGCTGTGGTTGGTAAACTCTGCGTAACCTGTTACAGTAAGATTTCTTGTCTTATCAGACTTGTTTGTAACCTTGAGCGCCCATACTTCATAAGTCTTTCCAAAAGGAACGTAGTATGAAGCTTCACTTTCAATACCGGAGTACTCAGTCTCCATGATAGTATAGCCAAGTCCGTGACGGCATGTTGTCTTGTAGGTGTCAAGGCTTTTGCCTACAGGCTGCCATGACTGTGACCAGTAATCATTTGTCTCATCATCGCGGAAGTAGATGTAGCGACCAGGTCTGTCGAAAGAATTGAAAACATAGCGGAGGATTCTTCCGTTTGCACCTGATTTTGCAAAGCTGTAACCGCCGGCATTGTTTGAAATGAGTGCACCGTACTCAGGTGAGCCAAGGTAGTTGGCCCATGGAGCCGGAGTATCAGGGCGTGTGATCACATATTCACGTTTCTTGTCGTCAAAAAATCCGTAATTCATAGTTATTTTCACCTTATCCTAAAATTATAGTAATGTAGTTTCCAGTATTGTTAAGTCCTTCTATAACAGAGCGGTCGATCTTTGCCTTACCGTCTGAGACTGCCATAGCACTTCCGTTGAGCTTGACTTCGGTAACTGCGTATTCTCCGTATTCCTTACCGGACTCATTTATGATAGTGATATCAAAATTCTTGCCGGCAAAATTGAGGTTTATGCCTGCCTTACCTTCGCTGTCAAACTGCTCAGCGACAAGTTTTGGAGCAATTTCAAGGTCGCCTCCGTTGCCATGTACACCAAAAACTTCTGTTATCATAGTAAGCAGATACCATGAAGCCGCACCTGTGAGATATGGATAAACTCCGCGTCCGTCGGCATTAAAGTACTCTGGGATGCCGGGATACATGTGACTCACGTCAAAATTAAGGGCTGTGTCAGCCAAAGTCTTTATAGCTTTGTAGCCGCTCTTTGCAAAGCCGCGTTTGTAAAGAGCATTTGCAAACATTACTGTCATGTGTGAGAAGACTGCGCCGTTTTCCTTTTCTCCATAAGCAAAACCAAACATTCTTCCCATATCAAGCTTGAGCTCCTTAAAATCAGTGTTCAAGCGGTATCCACCGATTTCACTTCTATATAAATAGTGATCAGCGGCATTGATTATCTTCTGAATCTTATCTTTGTCAGCAGTTCCATCCATAATGGCGAATACCTGACCTGTGAGCATCATTCTTACGGCTTCGTCGTCTTCTGCGTAGCGGTCTGATGGACGGCTGTTGTCATCGTAGTAGCTGTTAAACCATCCTTCATCTGCTTCTCCTTTAACCCACTCATTTTTAGTAAGGTGAGATCTGAGAGAGTCTGCCATCTCGGTAAGCTTACCAGCAAGCTCAGATATTGATATAACAGTAGTTTTACCACTGACTTTAGAATCTACCGAGCTGCAGTACTTATCGAGACATGCAAGCTTTGCTTCTATAGTAGAAACTTCTGTGGTATCAGCATCTATAAGCTGCCTGAGCTCCTCAAGGATCTCAATCTCATGAACGCCACTTGACTTTTCATATCTGAGAAGAAGCGATGCGATATCTGCAAGGTTTCCGGCATAAGCGTGTGTGAATGCTACGCTTTCGCCTCTGTTTGGAGCCATGTCGAGAGCGTCATTCCAGTCAGCTCCGCGAAGTCTTAAATTTCCGTGTTCACCAACTTCATAGTAAGCGCAGAGGTTTTCAATCAGGAGATGCTCTATGATACTTCCAAGATAGATGCTGCCGTCAGAGCTTTTCTGAATATTCTCCTCATTACTTTCAAAGCTGTCGTCACGTCCGTTTCCTCTCATTACCAAAGTATCCTTAAAGTAAGGAACTTTTTCAGAAAGAATATTGAAATCTCCGGACTGCTCTATGTAGAGCAGAAGAGTTCTGAAAGGCCAGTATGCGTGATCCATCCATACTCTTGCAATGCCGTTTCTGTCTGCTTTGAATGAGCCAAGACCTTCACCTATGATAGTAGCGTTTGTACCATCGACTCTTACACCGCCGAAGTTTGCAACTATCATGTCTCTGACATTCTTTGGCTCCATGAAGAGCAGTGAAAGGCAATCCTGCCAAAGATCTCTCCATCCTCTGCCACCGCGTCCGTAGTCGTGATATGGAAGGAATGAGCATCCATAAAGACGACGTAAAAACGGCTGAAAAGCTGTCCATTTCATGAGCTTATCAAAGTCGCCGCTTCCTGTATGGAAGTGTACATTTACCTTTTCAAGCCAGTATTTTTTTGTATTTTCAAGCTCAGCATCAACCTGAGCTTTTGTCTGATATTTCTTATTTATTTCGGTGATATTTTTTGCATCATCGGTGATACCCAATACAATATTGTAGGTAATTGATGTTGATGGCTTAAGAGTAACAGGGGCAAATCTGAGTCCGCCTACTGCCTCGCGCCCATCAATCTTTACACCTGAAGCAACACCATCCTGCTGACGATAGATAGCACGTGGCTTGGTAAAGCTGCCGCCCTCGCCTAAAAATTCTGTAACTGCAGGATAGAAACTCAACGGTTTCTGACCTTCGCCCGTATGACCGACAACAAAGTAGATAGTATCGTTCAGGCGATGGCCTTTTTCATCAAATGACATCGTAGGTTTTAATAAGACGCCTTCATCTATGGTCTCGATTCTATGGAGCATAGATGTAACATTTCTGTGATCACGCAGATTGTCAGCAGAACGTCCATATAGCGGGATTGCAGCAATTGGATTAAAACTCTGATCTTCAGAAGAATTATTCGTTATGGTAACTGACATGATCTCGACATTTTCATCATATGGAACAAATGAGGTAATCTCAGAAGTCAGGCTATGAGCAGCATTTTCACGTTTTGCAGTGTGCCACATAAAGCCGGCAGACACTGAGCTTTTATCCTGACTTGCAGTGAATTTGCGGCTTTCCTGCTCAGCAGAGCTGCCACAGGCTGACCAGACACTGCCATCCTCCATGTAGAGCCAGAAATTTCTGGTGTTTTTGTTGTTATGGAGATTTTCGACACTTACAGGTTCCAGTAAAAATCTTTCCTGGTCGAGCATTGAATCACCGCCAAGAATTGGTGTGACACTGCTTTTTAGACCTTTTTCACCGGAAAGTGGAAAATAGAGATAGCTTGTGTTTTCCGGATACTCGATCCTAAAGCTTCCATTGTTGTCTATGAAGTTTATCTTCCTATTATAATGACTCACCTATTTTGTCCTCTCTTATGGTATGTTAGATTGATTGTATCTTTTTTCGAAAATTGCTTATATCATATTCAAAGAAAAAAAATCAAAATCCTACACTATTATGAAAAGTATACAAAAAAGAATATGGGTTAATAATTCTGAATGAAAAATGTTGTGTTCAGAAAAATATGCAGAAAAATAGGGGGATTCATAGTACATGTATACCATAAAAACCACAAAAAAACAGAGGTTTTGCTATACTTAAGATAGGTGCACAGTCTTTTAAGTTTACGTGATGGAGGCGTGGAATATGTCCAAAAGGGAGAAACATAGAGCTATCAAAAAAAAGACAGGTAAGATCAGAAATAAACTTCTTATTTTTATCATGCCGACAGTTTTTGTGTTGGTTGCAATTCTGGTAATTATCACTTCAACCTTATCCGGCAGAAGTTTAAAGAAAAAATCTACTGAGCAATTGGAAGCATCTATGTCTACGCAGGTAGACAATATTTCATCGTGGATGAACCAGTGCTTAAAGTACTTTGCTACTGTTAAAAAGGAGCTTGAGGCCTCCAGACCGTCACAGGCTGAGATGCAGACAGTCCTTGACTCATTCTACGGATTTGATAAGAATGCACCGGAGGGCCTTTATGTGATAACGGCAGAAGGAAGATTATTAAAGCCGTCAGAGTCTGCACTTGAGCTGAGTGATCCTATATCCTCTGAAGCATACAAACAGGGAATTACAAGGATAGATATGGATTTTGGCCCTGCATATAAAAATGCTGAGGGAAAATATGTAATTACTGCCGCCGGAATACTAAATGACAATACTTCAGATATCAAGGTGCTTGCCGGGGATGTGACACTTGATAATGTAACTATCATTGTAAACTCCGGAGTAAAAATGGAGGATGCAAGCTCATTCCTTGTCGATAAGGAGAATGGCACTATTCTTGCGCATCGTGACGATAATTTGGTATCTACTACGCTTGATACCAGTAATTCGGATGCTATGATGGCAGGCATAGCGAAAAAGATTGATAACAGGGATTATGCGACAACGACTATTGCAGGAAAGATGGTCGGGGTAAAAGAAATAGAAGGTACTGACTGGATACTGGTTTCGTATATTGATGAGAATGTGATCTTTGCAGATGTCAGGTCCCTTGTAACTCTGCTTGTACTGATAGGTGTGATCGCACTGATAATTATTCTTATGATCACTACATTGGTCGTAAATCGTGTTATTGCTCCGCTTACACCGATTACAGGATATATCAAGGATATGGCTTCAGGAGATTTCACTATTGACGTAAAGACTACGAGTAATGATGAGATCGGAATCATGGGTGGTCAGGTCAGTGAATTTGTCGGCAGCATGCGAAATATGATACAGAGTATTGCTGATGAGTCTGACAGACTTAAAGAAGAATCTATCCGCAGCGATGAAGTATCGCGTGACATGTCAGAAGCGTCTACTGCTCAGGCTGATGCAATGCGGCAGCTCAATGAGACAGTGGATCAGCTTGCGGTGGCAGTCAATGATATAGCTGAAAATGCAACTATACTTGCTAATGTCGTTTCTGATACAAAGGATAATTCTGAAAAAGCTGAGCAGAGCATGAATGAGACTGTGCGCATATCCCGTCAGGGCAGAGAGGATATGGAACAGCTCAAAAAGGCTATGAGAGATATCTATGACTCTAATGAAAAACTTGTACAGTCCATTGGTAAAGTAGGTGAGGCATCAGATCAGATAACAAACATCGTAGGACTTATAGGAAATATCTCTGAAGAGACTAACCTGCTTTCGCTTAATGCATCAATAGAGGCGGCCCGTGCAGGTGAGGTTGGAAAGGGCTTTGCGGTAGTTGCAACTGAGATTGGTAAACTGGCTCAGACAAGCTCAGAGAGCTCACAAAACATTGCAAATCTTATAGAGGATGTAAGAAATCTTATCGAAAATGTAGTGGAACAGTCAGATGTGAGCGCAAAGAATATTGAGCGCAATACTGAGCTTATAGGAGCAGCGGTTGATACTTTTGACAGGATATTCCAAAACATACAGTTATCAAGCAATATGATAAGTGACATGATAAAGGGCATTGAGCAAGTAAATGATGTAGCTACAAATGTTGCAGCCATATCTGAGGAGCAGGCTGCCAGTGCAGATGAGATCCTTTCTACATCACAAAATATGGTTGAGCAGGCTGAGAGCATAAGCAGAAGCAGTCAGGAGGTTGCAGACAGTTCACATGAACTTGCCGAAACATCAGATAAGCTGACATCATACGTGCAGCAGTTTAAGGTTTGAGGAGGTAAGTTATGATGAAGATAGGGATAAAAAAACTGTTAAGTCTACTGATCGTGGCGGCATGTGTACTTACCTGTATAAGTGGATGTTCAGGAAGTACTACTTCAGGCGGAAAAAAATATCTGTTTTGCACATATAACCTGGATGATTTTAGAACTGCGATCATGGAATCTATCAAGGCAGCAGCACAGTCAGAAGGGGCGACTTTAGAAGTATACGTGGGCGAGGAGACGGCGTCAGATCAGGTCAACAGGATAAAAAAGGCTAAGTCTGAAGGTTTTAGCGCACTTATAGTAAATCCTATAGATGTCAGCACTGCATTGCAGCTTGAGGTTGCAGCAGAAGGACTTCCGATAGTATTTGTAAATAATAAACCGGATGACTCAGTACTCAAGAGCAACAAATATATTTATGCAGGTTCTAATGAAACTGAGGCGGGAGAGCTTCAGGTCGAATGGGCCATTAAGAAACTTGGTAATCAGAGTTCACTCAACGTTGTAGTATTGAAAGGTGAGCAGGGATACTCAGCTACTATAGGCAGGACAAAGGCTATCAAATACAGTATGAAAGATGCTGGCATAAATGCAAACTATGTTTTTGCAGATTATGCAAACTGGTCGGAAGAAGTGGCAAAAGAGAAAATGAAGACCTTCCTTTTGACAGGTCAAAAATTCGATGTTGTATTTTGCAATAATGATTCTATGGCGCTCGGAGCAGTCAAAGCTCTTAAAGAGGCAGGCATAGATCCAGCAGATGTGCCGGTTTGCGGAGTTGATGCTACGAAGGACGGATGTGCATCAATAGCAAATGGAGAAATGAGCTTCACGGTATTTCAGAATGCTAAAGGGCAGGGTGAGGCTGCAATGAAAGCGGCGTTAAAGCTTGCAGCAGGTGAGAGCATAACATCACTTGATGGGGCAACAAAGAATGGACTTTATGTATGGGTGCCGTTTGAGCCGGTAGATGCATCAAATGTAAATTCGTATAAGTAAAAAGTATAAATAAAAAATAAGAAGAAACAGGATGATCATATTCCTGTTTCTTCTTATTTTTAATATTCATTTCTTTCATATACTGCGTGTGAACGCACAGTTTCTGTAAAACGTGCATATACAGCCTTGAAGTCGATAACGTAGCAGACAAGATACATAAAAGTTGCAAGTGCAAAAGCTGTGATCACATCAAATGCTGAATGTTGCTTCAAGAACATCGTTGAAAGTATGATAGAGATACACAGAACAAGCGATGGATATAAAACCCACTTTTTACGTGAGAGCTGCTCTGAATTAGCTATTGCAAAGTGCGCGCCAAGCGAATTATAAACATGTATACTTGGGAAAATATTTGTGCTTGTATCAGTATGATACAGATGAAGTACCATACGGGTAAAAACATTGTCACGGCTGAAAACCACAGGTCTGAGAGTATCTCCGTTTGGATATACGGTAGAAACTATCAAAAATACAGTCATTCCGGTGATCAAAAAAGCGCTGAGTCTAAGATATTCCTTCTTATTTGTAAATATGAAATAAGCAACCGTACCTGCGATATAAAAAAACCACATCAGGTAGGGGATGATGAAGTATTCACAGAAAGGAATGATATCATCAACAGCCATATGTATGATGTGGTAATTTGTAGTAACACTTGACTCCAGCACTGTGAACCATGGAATATATATAAGCATATACCCAAGCATGATAGCGGCATGGGAATATCGCTTCAGAAAAGCTTTCATATACTACATCTCCTTAATATCAGTGCAAACGTACGACCATAAAACTAAAAAAATTTTATCACATATTTAAAATGCCTTCAATATAGTAAAGAAAACCTTAAGATTTTTTATAAATACATATTATACAGTATTCATATATTATTTAAGTTGATGTTCACAAACGAGAATTGCTGTGTTATAATCTCACTTGTTAGCACTTTAACGTGTGAAAGAGCACAATTGAAATTAGGAGGATGAGAATGTATTCGTTAGACGAACTTAGAGCTGTAGATCCTGAAATCGCTGAGGCTATTGTCAAGGAGCAGGAGAGACAAAATAGCCATATCGAGCTTATTGCATCTGAGAACTGGGTAAGCAAGGCTGTTATGGCAGCAATGGGAAGCCCACTTACTAACAAGTATGCAGAAGGATACTCAGGTCATAGATATTATGGCGGATGTGGATGCGTAGACATCGTTGAGGATCTTGCTATCGAGAGAGCTAAGAAACTTTTTGGCTGCGAATATGCCAATGTTCAGCCACATAGTGGTGCTCAGGCAAACATGGCAGTATTTTTTGCAATGATGAAGCCTGGCGATACATTCATGGGAATGAATCTTGATCAGGGTGGACACCTTTCACATGGTTCACCGGTTAATTTCTCAGGTTCATACTTTAACTGTGTACCTTATGGTGTTAATGACGAAGGTTTCATCGATTATGATGAAGTACTTCGCATTGCAAAAGAGTGCAAGCCAAAGATGATCGTTGCCGGAGCATCTGCTTACGCCCGTACAATAGATTTCAAGAAGTTCAGAGAGATCGCTGATGAAGTAGGCGCATACTTAATGGTAGATATGGCTCATATTGCAGGTCTTGTTGCAACAGGCTATCACCCATCACCTATCGGTATCGCTGATGTTGTTACTACTACAACACATAAGACACTTAGAGGACCAAGAGGTGGTCTTATCCTTTCAAGTCAGGAGGCTGCTGATAAGTTTAAGTTCAATAAGTCAGTATTCCCGGGTATCCAGGGTGGCCCTCTTATGCATGTGATCGCAGCAAAGGCTGTATGCTTCAAAGAAGACCTTAGCCCAGAGTTCAAGGCATATGCAAAGAATATCGTAGATAATGCACAGGCCCTTGCAAACGGACTTATGAACAGAGGTCTTTCAATCGTTTCAGGTGGTACAGACAATCACCTTATGCTTCTCAACCTTGAGCCACAGGGACTTACAGGTAAGGAAGTTGAGGCACTTCTTGACGAGGCTCATATCACTGCAAACAAGAATACAATACCTAATGATCCTCAGAAGCCATTTGTAACATCAGGTATCCGTCTTGGAACACCTGCTGTTTCAACAAGAGGATTTAATACAGAGGACTGCGACAGAGTTGCAGAAGCAATCTCACTTGTAGTTCTTGGCGGTAAGGATAAGGTTGCTGAGGCAAGAGCAATCGTACAGTCTCTTACAGATAAGTATCCGCTCATTTAATTAGTAAAATTTTATAATGTATTTTTTGCTCCTCTGTGCTATACTTCATAACAGTTGCTGTTTGAATAATAAACACAGGGGAGCATTATGGTTTTCAGTTCGTTAATCTTTTTATTTCGGTTTATACCGATTTTCTTTTTAATATATTTTATTGTACCTGAAAAGTTTAAGAATTTAGTACTTTTTATCGGAAGCTTGGTGTTTTATGCATCCGGAGAGCCGAGATATGCAGTTTTAGTACTCCTTTCTATATTGGTCAATTATGTGATCGCCCGGCTGATGTGCGGCTTTGAGAAGGGGACTGCTGCAAGAAAAGGGATGTTGGCGATAGCTCTTTCGTATGATGTCGGTATGCTTCTTATTTTTAAGTATGCTGTATTCATTATTTCCAATATAAAAGCTGCTTTTGGACTGGATATAGCTGTACCTACGATATCACTTCCTTTAGGTATAAGCTTTTATACTTTCCAGATAATGTCGTATGTGATAGATGCATATCGCGGAAACTGTGAGTGTGAAAAGTCGATTCTTAACTTAGGTACCTATCTTTTGATGTTTCCACAGTTGATAGCAGGACCTATTGTTGTTTATGAAAAGGTTGCAGAGTCTCTTAAAAAGAGAGATATTACAATAGAGCACGTAGAAAATGGCTTAAAGACGTTTACACTTGGTCTTGGTGCCAAGGTTATATTTGCAAATACTCTTGGAAATATATGGAATGCGACAGATGAAATGGGATATGCCAATATCTCAACCGGCTTTGCGTGGCTTGGAATACTTGCTTATTCGCTGCAACTGTATTTTGACTTTAGCGGATATTCTCTTATGGCGATAGGACTTGGAGAGATGCTGGGATTTTCATTCCCTAAGAATTTCGATAATCCTTATATTGCAAGGTCGGCTACAGAATTCTGGCGTAGATGGCATATTACGCTGACGAGCTGGTTTAGAGAGTACCTCTATATTCCGCTTGGAGGTAATCGAAAGGGTACTGTGAGAACCTATATAAATATGTTTATCATTTGGGCTATCACAGGTTTTTGGCATGGTGCCGGGTGGAATTTCATTGCCTGGGGCATGTATTATTTCGTATTTCTTGCGATTGAGAGATTGTTCTTAAAGAAGATATTGGACAGAAGTCATGTATTGTCAAGGATATATACGCTGGTAGTTGTAATGAGCGGTTGGGTTTTATTTGCGGCTTCCTCACTTACAAAGGCGGGTATTTATCTTTCACGTATGTTTACATGGCATAAAGGTACAGAGTTTGTAGAGTATCTGCAGACATACTGGTATATACTCATTCCTGCTATGATCTTTTCAACACCGCTTTTGACCAAATACTATGCTACACATAAAAAGCAGATACAAGTTCTTGTATTTTTGGTAGCAGTATTTTGGCTTTCTGTGGGATTGCTTGTTGATTCGGTATATAATCCGTTCCTGTACTTTAGGTTCTGAGGTGGTAAGTGTGAAAAAGTGTCCATTTTTATTGATTATAGTTTTAAGTGTGGCAATTGTTGCTGTCTATGGATCGCTTCTTAAATTTGGGATAGTTGGCGATAAAAAAACTGCATCCGGCAGTGACAGTGAGACTGATTCGATCGAGGTAGCAACTGCAGTTCATGTATTAAAGACAAATCTTGCCGGAGCATTAGGTATGAATGTGGAAGAGCAGTTTCCGGGAGATGATTTTGAAGTTCCGGTGTGGACTCCGCCGGGTGGCTTGTCAGCAAATGCTGCTAAGCCTGAGGAGGAAGTTGAGGCCGTAGTAGCGCTGGATGCTGATGGTGAATATCAGGATCCGGAGGTGATCGCAAAAGATATTGCATCGGATGAAGAATATAGGAATAATCCAAATGGCTTTGTGCGCAGCGAAGAAGATGGCGCAAGTGCAAAAAGCTATGGAGAGTTCATCACGGTCGGTGATGATTATTTTGAAGCCGGTGATGCTGCGTTTATCGGAGATTCACGTATGCAGGGCTTTGGCATGTATTCAGGACTCAACAACCTGAATATGTTTGCAGACAAGGGCTATGCAATATATTCAGTATTTACAAAGCCTGTATTTCAGACCATGACAGGCAATGTTACATTACTTCAGGAAATGGAGCTCAATGCCGGCAAGTACAAAAAGATATATGTAATGTTTGGTATTAACGAGATGGGTTGGTCGAGTGAAGATAAGTTTAATCAGTGCTATTATCAGCTCCTTGATATGATAAAGTACTATCAGCCTGATGCGGTTATATACGTTCAGAGTGTATTGCATGTAACAAAAGAAAAGGCTTTATCTGCACCAAAGTTCAGTAATGAAAACATCGATAGAAGAAATGCTGCGATAAAGCAGATAGCAGAAGATGAGCATGTATGCTATCTTGACTTAAATTCAGTATATAACGATGAGGAAGGCTATCTTCCATCAGAGTGTACATCAGACGGAATACATATCAAGGCAGACTACATGCAGGTATGGGTTGACTATTTGAAAACACACGCAGTTGAAATAGTTGAGACACCTGCAGAAGCGGAAAATGTTGAGCAATAAGACTTAAAAAATAAATCTGATATCTGCAGAGACAAAATCTTTACAGGTACATTGTTTTTGCAGATATCAGGCAATATTTCAATTCTAAAATTCTTATTAACTTTTTTATCTAAAGAATCCCCTATTTATCAAAAATATATAATTAAATTTAATACCATACAATTTATTTGCGTATGTATGTCGTTCTGGACGAAGTGAAGACTTTTGTAAATGCTGTACAAAAGATTTTACTTACATTATACATAATACTGTATAAAGAATACAAAAATTTGAAATTGTGTGTACATAATTTAGTACACAAGAACAAAATATGTACAAAAAAATGAATGAAAGGGTATTGCGTATATTATTAAAACGTTCTAAAATATTAAAAGAAAAATAAAAAATAGTAAAATCAATTCTAAATTATCTATATTATTTTTTATTTGCAGAGGGTAATGTTTTGGAATGAATGAAATCATTCAAAACAGCATGGGAGTGTATGTTTTGTTCGGAATTTTTATAAGTACTGGGCAGATACATCGTATTATTATTTAAACGAGGGGTAATGAATATGGGAATCAGCGGCAGATACAAGAAGATACTTGCCATTCTTTTGTGTGCAGCTCTAGGTTTTAATACCTATTCGACATCGATATTGGCAGAGGAAGATGAAGGCAATAACGAGATCGTAGTAGAGCAGGGCAACGAAGATGAGGCTGATTCAGACAAAGAATCTGAAGAAAAGTCTGAAGAAGAATCCAATCAAGAAAAAAGTGAAGATAGCTCTGAGGAACAGGAAAAGGAAGAAACTCCGGTAGAGTCTGAGGCACCGGCAGAAGAAAGTGCTCAGCCTGCTGAAAGTGATCAGCCGGCTCCTGCAGAATCTACCGAAAGTGCGCCTGATGAAAGTGTGCCTGAAGAAAGTACACCTACCGAAAGTGCGCCTGCAGAGAGTACACCTACGGAAAGTGCACCTACAGAGAGTACGCCTGCAGAGGGTACACCTACGGAAAGTGCACCTACAGAGAGTGCTCCTGCAGAAAGTACACCTACGGAAGGTACACCGACTGAGAGTACACCTGCAGAGAGTACGCCTACAGAAAGCGCACCTACAGAAAGTACACCAACAGATGATAAGCAATCTGAAGAGCAGAAAAACTATGTGATCGATCCTATTTCCGGAAAGCCTATAGCAGTAGATCCGGATACAAAGATTCCAAAGATTGATCCGGATACGGGACTCCCGATCGTTGTTGATCCGGAAACAGGACTTCCTGTTGGACAGGATTCTAAGCCACAGGATAAAGATGAGAAGAATGAAGCACCAACAGACAACGAAGTTCCGTCAGATAATAAGGCACCACAAGATGCTGAGAAATCAACAGAAGGTGAGGTTCCTTCGGACAGTGCTGCACCATCTGACAACAAAGCACCATTAGACAATGAAACACCGTCTGACAACAAAGCACCATTAGACAATGAGACACCATCTGACAATAAAGCGCCATTAGACAATGAGACACCATCTGACAACAAAGTACCATTAGATAATGGTACACCATCAGACAATGGTACACCGTCAGATAACGAGACACCATCAGACAATGAGACACCATCAGATAATGAGGCTGGAGAGAAAGATGAGGTTTCAGAAAACAAGATAAAGAGCTTTGATACAGTTGAGACAGATAACTATAAGATAACTATTTCTTACTACGAAGATATGATACCTGAGGGTGCAACTGTAACAGTCAAAGAATTTAAGGAAGATTCAAAGGAATACAAAGACGCAGAGGAGACACTCAGTAAAAACAGTGTTTCATTTGATGGAATGGTTCCGCTTGATATCAGCCTTATCGATAAAGATAAGAAAGAGTTTGAACCTGAAAAGGGTGCAATCGTAGGAGTAGAGCTTGAAAGTAAAGATACCAAGGAGATCAAGGATACTTACAAAGATGCAGAAGCGAACACTATGGAGCTTGTTCATATAGAAGAAACCGGAGGCAATAAAAAGCCGGTCATTGTGGCAGACGCGCAGAACAAGTCAGAAGGTGAGCTTGATGTAACACTTGAGAATGATGGAAATGAACAGGTTGTCAGCAAGGTAAAGGCGAACTTTTCTACAGATTCGTTCTCGACATTTATATTTGTATGGGGATACGGCAGCAATAAGTCTACTTATATAGGATTTGTTGCAGCCAGTTCAGTATATCAGGAAGAACTGGATTCGCTTATTGCTGATAAATTGGATCTGTTGGGACTGGAAGAAGATGGAAGCGGTACTTACTATGCGACGAAAGATACAATTGATTTTAATGTATTGTCGACTATAGAGGTTCCGAATTCGAAAGTGAAATATGAACTTAGATGTGTTGCAGGAAGAAATAACAACCAAATGATAAAGGCTCTGGATAATAAGATATATGCAGGAACCAATGCGAAAGCCAGTAATTCACCTATAAATAAGAGAACGTACTACCAGTGGCGTTCAAGACCAAATGGTGATGGCGGTGTGAGTTATGAGGTTGGCTCAGCAGCTGATCCTGGTATTAAAGTTTATTATCTCAGAACAGTTCCTACCATCGATAGGTTTGATGACAGAGGTAAAGGTTTCCATACATTTATTGTAGATTCGCCGGGTAAGCAGTTTAATGACGGTGCTTATGGAGATGGATCTACAAAACTGGGCTTATATACTCGTACAACAGAGGGAGATGGAGAAGAGTATGAGAAGTTTCCTAAGAGAGTAAGTAATGGTGAGAGTTTAAAGGACTATGTAAAAGGTCAGGAAGTGTATGGACTTTTCCGAGAAGATAAGTACGACATCACAAGCTATTATTACTATAAGTCAACTGAGACATCAGCGGAACTTAATGGTGATACCTTTACAGTATATGAGGAAATGGATACACCTAAAACGGAAGATCGATACTATTATAAGAGAGGCAATTTCCTCCCATTCAACAAGTTAGATCCGACAAAGGTTAGATGGTATAACGTTATAGGTGAAGATGGAAATCTACTTTCGAATAGTGCTGAAAAGTATAATTGGCCACTATATGGAACAATGGAAGATACAGACTATGAGTTTGGCTTCTATGGATATGGATACTTCTGGCAGCCTATAGATGGACAGGTAAGTATCAATGGTGTCATGGAAGACATGGTTTACAACTTTGTTGGTGATGATGATCTTCTTATTTACATTGATGGTGTTTTAGTACTTGATTTGGGCGGAATCCATGATGCACAGGATGGTATCATCAATTTCAGAACAGGTGAGGTAAGATATACAGTTACAAAGACAGATCAGGCACCTGAATGGAGGACGACTACACTTAAGGAACAGTTCATAACAGCAAACAGGTTGAATAAGGTTGAGTGGGATGATGAGAATCCTACATTTAAGGATGGAAGTCAGCATCTGATTCAGATGTTCTACCTTGAGAGAGGCGCCGGAGCATCAAACCTTAATCTTAAGTTTAATCTTCCAACTGTTCCACAGGGATCTATAAACGTCAGCAAATACATGGAGCAGGAAAATGCTGAAAAGATCAAGAAGGACGAACAATACATTTTCAAGATGTATGTAAGCGGCAATGAGTATGCAAGAAAGCCATACACACTTACCGGTGAGGGAACAACGGAGTTTATGACAGATGTTAGTGGCTGCTTTGCAGTTAAGGCTAATCAGGTCGCAACATTTAGCGGTATTGACTATGATGCTCATGTAAGAGTTGAAGAGGTTTCTAAGAGTGATGACTTCACGCCAGAGTATATTATAGAAGACGATAAGGGAAATACGATTAGTAGAAATGGTCCTAATGACGACTGGCATATAACTGTGGCAGATGCAAAGCATATACGTGTAAAGGTTGATAACGTTTACAAAGAGTCAAGGCTTAAGATTACAAAGAACTTCATTATTGACGGAGTATCATCTGATAAGGCTCCGCTTTCTGAAGAGTTTAAAATGCTGAATTTGCAGTACAGTTCAGTAACGATGATGGAGCAACCTGGAATGAACTTAAGAGGGTAAAGTATAGTGATTTCAGCCCTTCAGACAATTCATATACTGTATCTCAGGCAATTGTCGGAGTTAAGTACAGAGTTGTAGAGGTTGTGAATGAAAACACTGATGGTGGAACTCGTTACAGGCCGCTCATGAATACGATCGCGGGCTCAAATAACGGAAGCATGAGCTCGAATGAGATCAAGGTAGACCAGGAAAATAAGACTTATGTGATACCGTTTGTCAATGAGTATGGAAAGACACTTAGAAACCTTATTGTTAAGAAGACCGTAAGCGGAGATACGCAATACATGGATCTTTCACAGAAGTTTAAGTTCACTATCACGCTTACAGATGAAAACAATACAGGTCTTACGGGTACATACGGTAAGGTAATTTACGTAAACGGCGTTTCTTCAAACAGCAGCGTGACATTTACGGATGGTACAACAACTGTTGATCTTGGAGATAAAGATTATATCCAGTTGACAGGCTTGCCAATTGATACAAATTATGTTGTTTCCGAGAACGGTCTGCCTACGGGTTATACATTTGATGCAGTAAACAGTGATCCGATGAGTGGAGTCCTTAGTGAAAACCAAACGGTCAATGTGATCAATAATTTCTATTTTGCACCACCTACGGGAGCACATTTACCAAAGGCATGCGGAACCGCAGCAGCTGCAGGACTTATATTCCTTGCAGGAGGCGCATTATTTGTAATGGATTATAGGAGAAGGAGAGCTGCCTGATGTCAGAGACTATAGCTAGTGAAGAGGCAGGAAAGATCAAAGAAACAGAGAAACAAGTCAAAGAGCCGTCATTGCTGGAAGATCTTATGTATCTTCTGGCAAAGGCAGCAATACTGGCAGTAGCCGTATTTACGACCTTTACATTCATTTTTGGAATTACAAGGGTTAGGGATATGGCGATGAAACCGGCTATCATGGAAGGAGACCTGGTCTTTTACATGAGAATGCAGAAAAAATATACTGCGGGAGAGCTGGTGGTTTTAGATATCAATGGTGTCACACAGGTACGCAGGGTAGCGGCAGTAGCGGGAGACACTGTAGATATAACTGAGGACGGTCTGCTTATAAATGGCTATCGTCAGCAGGAAAGCAACATATATACCAGCACAATGGCTTATCAGGAGGGTATAAGTTTTCCAATAAAACTAAACGAGGGTGAGATATTTGTACTCGGGGATAAGCGTGATGGCGCCGAAGACAGTCGCATTTATGGACAGGTCAAGGCAAGTGATACTTTAGGCAAGGTCATGTCTATAGTACGCAGGAGAAACTTCTAATCTACAGAAGTATCAATGTAGTCCTAGCAAGAGAAATGTAGGAGGGAACACTATGAAACTTAACAAGAAGGTTTTATCGGTCGGCCTTGCGCTCGCGATGGTTATGGGAATGACTACAGGTGCAATGGCTGATGCAACACCAACGAGACCAGATACTACAACGTTGGTTACATCAGACGGAACAGTAACGATCCAGAACACAATGCACATTGATAAGAATCTTACCGTGCCGAATGTCAGCTATGATTATGCTACTACATATATAGCTTACAATAATGATACTTCGAAAATTACTGAAAAAAAAGTTACAGTCCCTGGCCAGAAGACTATAACGTTTAGCAGCACAGATACTGTAAGTGATAATAATACTGTAGTTAAGTCTGTTCTGCTTGATCTGACAAAAGCTACAGCAGGCTATCCTTCAGCCGGTAAGTACACTTTTGAAATCGTAGAGACTCGCAATGAGACCGGAATCTCAGGTACAATTGAGCATACTGATACTCAAAAGTATGAAGTCGCAGTTTATGTTGAGAATAAGACAGCAGATGATGGAACGATGGATCGGTACGTAAAGGGAATTACAATCTATAATGAGGATACTAAACTCAAGGTTAACGGCGTTATTTTTGATGAGACATATTCAAAGAATGACAGCCTTATCGTTACAAAGACAGTAAGCGGTGCAATGGCTGATCTTACAAAAGAATTTGAGTATACTGTATCATTTACATCAATTCCTAAAACAGCTCCTGCAGGAAATACCATTACTTATTCACCTGCAACAAAAGTTACTCGTGATTCAGCAGGCAATTATATTTTCAAGCTTAAGACTGGTGAGAGCGTAAGCTTTGATAATGTTCCTGTCGGCACAACATATACTATCACAGAGAAACAGGATCGTGATTTCACAGGTGCTCTTGATATCACTTATGCAGATGGAACAAAAGAAGCAACAGCAACTGCAGCTAAGGGTGTAAACATCACAGCTACAGATAAGCTTATTAAGGAAAAGAAAACAGGTACAACAGGTACAAATGAGGCTAAGTTTACAAACACATTCGAAGATATCACTATCACGGGTGTTGTTACAAATAATCTTCCATTTATCATGATGATCCTGGTAGCAGGTGCATCAATCCTTGGATTTGCTCTTATCAGCATTAAGAGACGTCGCTCATAAACAATGACTAATGATCAGCCTGTCAACGGAGGTTTGAAAATTGCATAAGATAGCAAGATTTACAATCAGAATACTGGACAGGCTGGTCAGCTATATGGCAGGCGTACTGCTTTTAAGCGTCATAGCATACGGTGCTTATGGACTATGGGATTCAGCTCAGGTCTATGCAATGGCAGATGCTTCAAAATTCACGCAGTACCGCCCGGATGATGGAAACTCACTTTCCTTTGAAGAACTCAGGGCAATCAATCCGGATGTTTTCGGATGGATCACCATTGACGGAACTTCGATTGATTACCCGCTTCTTCAGGGAAGATCAAATGATGACTATATCAATACAGATGTTTTTGGAAATTTTACACTTTCTGGATCGATTTTTTTGGATGCGAAGGCCGACAAAAGCTTTAATGATTTTTTGAGTATTATTTACGGACATCACATGGAACGTGACAAGATGTTTGGAAATGTAGATCTGTTTGCTGAAAAAAGTTTTTTTGATACTCATAAAACGGGAACTCTTTATTTCGATGATAAGAGTCATAAGTTACAGATATTTGCTTATGTAGAGTGTGATGCATATGACATGTCTATATATGGCAATCATGAAGAAGAAAATAAACGTACTGAGTTTATTGAAAAAATAGCAAAAAGTGCGATGAATTATAGAGATTTGGGGCTTACGAAAGATGATCACATAGTTCTGCTTTCAACCTGTGATTATTCATACACGAATGGTAGAATGATTCTTTTGGCAAAAATAGAAGATATTTAAATTTTTATGAAGGTTGGAGAATAACTTATGAGAATTGGATTTGCGAAAAAAATAATTAAATGTTTGCTGGCCATGGCAGTTGGTGTCAGTATAGTAGGAACTTCAGTGTGTGATGCTCAGGCAGCGACGTCTGTTGTGGCAAAAATTCCTATTACACAAAAATATGCGGAAGAGGGAAGTATACCTGACGATCTGGATAGGAAATTTAACTATAAGCTCGTGGCTGAAAATGCAGCGAATCCGATGCCTGTGAATCCTGTATTTACACTGGAGGGGAACTCACAGACGCAGCTGCAGATAACCTATGATAAGCCAGGTGTATACGGGTATCGATTTAGCCTCGTGAAACCATCAGATCCTATATCCAGAATGACTTATGATGCAACAGAGTATAAGATACAGGTTGCAGTGAAAAATGACGGAAAAGGTGGATTGTTCACGGCTGTATATGTATCAAAGAGTGGATCTTCATATAAAGCAGAAGAAATAAGCTTTAGTAATAAATATACTGGAACCAGTGATCCTGGAAAATCATCATCAAATAGTTCATCGTCGAGCAGCTCGTCATCAAGCAGCTCATCGTCGAGCAGTTCATCATCAAGCAGCTCATCGTCGAGTAGCTCGTCATCAAGCAGCTCATCGTCGAGCAGTTCATCGTCAAGCAGCTCGTCATCGAGCAGCTCGTCATCGAGCAGTTCATCGTCAAGCAGCTCATCATCAAGCAGCTCTTCATCGAGCAGCTCATCATCGAGCAGTACGTCGTCAAGTTCTTCAAGAAGGCGTAGAAGAAGACGTTCAACACCGACAACTCCGACAACGCCTACAACAACACCTATTGCTCAGGCAATTACACCACCTTCGGGAGTTTTGGGAGAGAGAATGGCTCCTGATGAAGGGGCTCCTGATTCAGGAGTACTGGGAGAGAGAATGGGTCCAGACTCAGGCGTATTGGGAGAGAGAAATGCTCCAAATACCGGAGATCATTCAGAACCTATAGTTTGGGCAGGAATGGCAATTTTTGCATTAGGTATTATGTTTGTAGCAGTAAAAGAGATAAAGAAATCAAAAATGTAATAAAAAACGAAACGGTCGAAACGCATGAGTTTCGACCGTTTTTATCGTCAATCGTTGACTATTTTCTTTGTGCAGGCAACTGCAAGGGAGCCTGGTCCGATGTGGCATGCTATCTGAAGTGCCAAAGGATCGATGTGGACATCAAATCCCGGGAACTCTGCAAGCAGCTCTTCCTTGAGCGCTTCAGCAGCCTCCTGATTCTCTGTGTGGGCAATCTCGAGGTGATAGTTAGGTGATGCCATATCAAGGCCGCCTATCTTTTCCTCCATGTCCTCACGGATAGCGTTTATCATTATCTTCTTAGCCTGTTTGATACCGCGGCATTTTGAGAAAGCATCGAGCTTCTCGCCGTGAATCTGAAGTATCGGCTTGAGATTAAGTATCTTGGCAAAAGCTGCAGCGGCTGGTGTGATACGTCCTCCCTTCTTGAGATAGTCAAGTGTATCAAGCATGATATATATACTTGAGTCAAACTTTGTATCCTCAAGAATCTTTTTGATCTCGGCACCGGACTTGCCCTGGGCTGCGAGAGCCTTGGCATCAAATACGGACTGTCGGAGAGTAACGGATACTCTCTGATTGTTTACAACATGAACCTTGCCGGCAAAATCGTCCTCTTCAGAAAAGAGCTGTGCACTGGCACATGAGCCTGAGAGACCGCTTGAAAGAGGGATATATACGATCTCGTCGTGAGATGCGAGTACCTCGTTCCAAAGGTCAAGCACGCTTCCTGCGGCTGGCTGTGATGTATGTATGTCAGCACCTGATGTAAGGAACTCATAGAACTCATCATGTGTGAGATCTATACCATCAAGGTACTCCTTATTGTCGATAATGATAGGCATAGGGAGAACATAGATCCCGTTGTCTTTGCCTTCCTGTATTGTAATACCACTGGTGGTATCTGTTACTATTGCAATATTGCTCATTGTTTCCTCCCGTAAGTAGATTGGGGTTTTTGTTTTGTCGTATATTGATTAAATAGACGCTCGGAGAAAGATTGTATCACAAAATGGTCGATATAACAAGTGTATACAGTACCTCTAAGAGTACAATATTCTTGCATACAATATAAATTGCGCATCAACAAAGTGTAATTATCAGAATATTATATACAATAGAAAAATAATTTTAAAATAGTGTTGACAATATAAAAGCAATGAGTTATACTAAGTTCATCAAAAACAAAGGAGAAAAAACATAGACAGAGAACAGGAGGTAAGTTCTCAAAAGTGAAAAAGAAAAGAGTAATGGTAAGGATTATTTAAGGATTGGAGGTACAGACCACCAGACAATTAAATTTCCAAGTCAACCTCTACTTTGACCGGTGAAGCTAGGGGCACTCATCACAAAACTAAATAAACTGATTCATCATCATAAAGCGCAAAGTAGATATCAGACGGGGCTTAGATGTGTATTAGGTCTCATGGACGGATGGAGACAAATAGCCCGACAGAAAGAAACAGTTGTATATCGAAAAGCAGAATTGTGAGGTATAGTCCAATGGGACAATCAGATGATTCACAAAAGTAGAGGGAATGTCGTAAGTGATTAGTACGATGTTCCCTCTATTGTTTGCTGAAAAAGTTCGGACTGATATTCACAGGCCGGGTGTCAGATCATATTAAGCGGTATGAAAGCTCTTGTATGACGGTAAGCCGTAAGATGGTTCAGCGTTTTTGACTGCGCGTGAGATCGCCTCACTCATGACGTCAGAGCTGAGAGTGCCTACCATGTCTTTATCTGCTTCTATATCGCCAACTGATACTGCATATACGCTGTCACCGTCGGCAGAAGTATGTACAGGCTTTATGGATCTTGCAAGACCGTTCTGAGCCATTGATGCTATCTTGCAGAGCTCTGTTTTACAGAATTTTGCGTTTGTGATTATTATTCCGATAGTGGTATTGCCGACAAATTTATTGTCGACTCTTTCGTACTGCTGGTACATCAGATCGATAGAACTTCTGAAAGACTTTTTATCTTCACTTAAAAGTCCTGCTATTTTCTGACCGTTAGTATGATCAAAGATATCTCCCAAAGCATTGACGACAACGACAGCACCTACCTGAAGGTCACCTATCTGGACTGCATAGCTGCCGATACCTGACTTCATGCAATAGTCCATTCCGGCAAACTTACCGACAGAGGCTCCGCAGCCTGCGCCGTAGTTTCCGTCTTTATAATTTCCATTTTCAGACGCTATAGCAGCTTTATATCCCATTTCTTTATCGGGTCTTGTAAAAGTATCGCCTACTGTCAGATCAAATATATCAGCCTGGCAGACAAGCGGAACTTTTGTAACGCCAACGTCAAATCCGATTCCTTTTTCTTCCAGATATTTCATAACTCCGCCGGCAGCATCAAGTCCGAAGGCACTTCCGCCGCCAAGTACTACGGCATGGATCGCCTCAGCACTTGCTACGGGTTTCATAAGCTCTGATTCACGTGAAGCCGGGCCTCCCCCACGTACATCAAGACCTGCACGCATACCGTTTTCGGAAATAAAAACAGTGCAGCCGGTAGCTGCGTCGGTATTTTCTGTCTGCCCGATACGGATGTTTTTGATATCGGTGATCTTTATTTCTTTTAAGTTTGACATCTGTATATCCCCCTATATGTGAGTGTTTTAGGATTGCGGAAATTGCGTAGTAATGGAGCAATCCGTGACATCATAACATGTATATTATACGAGAAAATCAAGGAACTGAAAAGCTTAAGAAAAAAACTAACTTTTGCATAAAAAAATGAACATTTTAAAAATCATTAATTTAAAATCTAAAATAATTTAAACAAAATTAAAAATTATATAAATTGAATATGTCGGCAGAATGACTGATAATTTTTGTATAAAGCATAAATGTAAGTACAATTTGTACAAAAAGGAAGGAGAGGTATGAAGAGAAAGTTATTGGTGGGACTTCTTGCGTTGTCTTTCGTTATGGAAGGAGCAGGAATGACGACTGCATCTGTGTATGGGGCAACGGGTGCGGCGGAAAAGGTACTTGTTAAGAGTGACAAAGGTAATCCTGTACTTGGCTTTGGAGAAGATGGAGGTCTTTTGTACGGCGGCGATCCGGCGGTTTTGGTGGATGGAGATGTTGCATATTTTTATGTTGGACATGATGCATCAAACACTGAGGACTATCATATGCCGGATTGGAGATGTTATTCAACCCGCAACATGAAGGACTTCAAGTATGAAGGCGAGATCATGAAGTGCTCTGATATTCCATGGGCAGATGATGATTCCTCATGGGCGAGTCAGGTAGTGAAGTATGGGGACAAGTATTATCTGTATTACTGTGCAGAAGAGAATACGAATGCTCATGGCAAGTGTATAGGTGTGGCAGTATCCGATAGTCCGACGGGCAAGTTTAAGGACATAGGTGAGCCGCTTGTATATGATGATCAGACACCATGGGTCAACCCGGGACGAGGAGGTGCAGGATGGGAAGATATCGACCCTACTGCATGGGTTGAGACTGATGAAAATGGTGTAGAGCACAGATATCTGCTTTGGGGAAATACAAATGCATATCTTGCGGAGTTAAACGAGGATATGACTTCTCTTAAGGATATGAACGGAGATGGCAAGATTAGTTTCGGCAAGAATGCACCAAAGGATGGAGATATACAGAGGCTTGCGTTCAATGGTCTCGGAAACAGCTATTTTGCTGAGGCTCCGTGGCTGTACAGAAGAAAAGATGAGAAGGGCAATTATTATGGAAAATATTATCTTTTCTTTGCAAGACATTGGAGAGAATCTATGGCGTATCTTACCGCAGATGATATGTGGCAGGGTACATGGCAGTTCGGCGGAGTTGTAATGGAGCCTACAGCAACCTCCAATACAAATCATATGGCAGTAGTTGACTTCAAGGGCAAGACCTACTTCATCTATCATAATGGATCACTTCCATGGGGAAGCGGCTTCAGAAGAAGTGTATGTATTGATGAGCTGAAATTTGATAAGGATGGAAATGTAGAGTATCTTCAGGAAACATCGGTTGGTCTCAGTGGTCTTACCAGCACGATAAAGTCAGCTGACGGCAAGGCTGTGTCACATGTAGCATATAATAACTCTTATTCAGACGGGGCTTATCCATACACAAATGTAAAGGTTGGAATGGATGTAAGCGACAAAGATGCTGATCAGAAATGGGAGATAGAAGCAGGTAAGGCAGATGATGCAGATGACGCTTATGTATCAATTGAGTCATACAATAAGCCGGGTCTGTTCCTTCAGGTAGAGCCGGATAAGAGCGTGACTATGGGACAGGATTACAGAAAGGCAACATCTGACGGATTTACAGCTGATTCCAAGAGAATGACTTTCAGAACTCTGGAGGGCTTTGATAAGTCGGTTGAGAATGGAACCACATTTGAGAGCGTTAAGTATCCGGGGTATTATCTTACAGCTGCGGATGGAAAGCTTTTAGTAACACAGAATCCTGACAGTGCAGCATGTACTTTCATTGTTGATACTGAAGAAAAGGAAGAGGAGAGTGCAGAGCTTTCATCAATTGCTGTTAGAAAGACAGACAGGACATATGTTGTAGGAGAGTCCTTAAACAAAGAGGATATCCGTCTGACAGCATATTACAGCGACAACAAGATCAGGCTGATCAAGGACGGATTTAAGGTTGATGATTCTGCGGTTGATATGACAAGACCGGGAGTTTACAAGCTTAAAGTGACCTGTGAAGCGGATGGTAAGGTATTGACCGGAGCGACAAATATAAGGGTTGTAGCGAATAAATAATATATCAGAGATGGGGAAAAGATCATATGAAATACAGACAGTATAAAAAGCTGCTTTGTGCTGTGCTCGCAAGCTCAATGGTGGTGACAGGAGTGCCGGCATCGAGCATATATGCAGAGGAAGTGCAGGAAATAGTCGAGGCATCAGAAAAGGATAAGCCTGACACACAGACAGAAAACGCTAAGCAGGAGAGCAAGGCTGAAGTCGAGATGGAGCTTGACTTCAGTAAGGATACCGATAAGGTGATCGCTGACAAGTCAGGTAAAGGCAACAATGCAACAATAAAGGGAAATGACGTAAATGTAAAGGATGGAGCACTTAACCTTACAAGCGGCGGATATGTGGAGCTTCCTATGTCACTTATGGATGGACTTGAGGATCAGGAGGCTTTCACGATTGAGACAAAGTTTAAGCGAGCTAAGAATTGCGGAGCAAACGCATGGCTCTATTGTATAGGTTCAAAGGCAGAAAATCCTGGCAAAAACTATATGTTCCTTTCACCTGTGTTTGGCGGAAATACCTTTAGATCGGGTATTAAGGATGCAAGCAACGAGCAGCTGTTTGACACATCACTAACATCTTCGGCAGATAAGGAGTATACGGTTGCTATGATATTTGACCATGGCAAGGTGACTCTTTATGTAGATGGCATACAGATAGGCAAGACAATTGATTCCGGATATAAGATAAAGGATATCATAAATGATGGGTGTAAGGACGGAGTACTTGGATTTTTGGGCAAGTCATGCTGGAGCCCGGATCCTAACTTTACCGGTACAGTAACATCCTTTAGGATTTTTGACGGAGTCTTAGAGGCTGAGGATATCCAGTCAGAGTTCAAGGATAGTTTTCAGAAGGAATTTGAAAAGAACCTTGTTGTAGATGATATCTTAAACAGAAATAAGGCAGCCGATGAAATAATGTATGACCTCACACTGCCTGATACAGTTGGTGCAACAAAGGTAAGCTGGGAGTCAGATAATACAGATGTAATTTCTGCAAAGGGTGAAGTCAGAAATGATGCTGATGAGGATAAAGAGGTAACTCTCAGAGCATCTATCAGAAGCGGAGCTCTTGAGGCAGTACAGGAGTTTAAGCTTGTAGTCAAAAAGCTTGATAAGACGGAATTAAATAAGCTTGTAGATGAGGCAAAGGAGATCATCGAGAGTGGCAGATGTGCAGAAGGCTCAAGATCAAGGCTTGAGAAGGCAATTACAAAGGCTGATGAGGCTGCAACACAGTCAGAGGTAAGAATTGCAGCGAAGGAACTTAAGGAAGCTATCCAAAAAGCAGATGATAATTCACTGTACGAAGATCCATTTGAGCTTATCTCAGATGATGTGCTTGCGCCGGAGACAGAGCTTAAGGTTGGCAACAAAGAAGTGCTTATGACAATACCTGAGGCTATTCGCGGATTTGTTGACGTAGAGTGCAGAAACAGCAATGAAGATGCCGTAAAAGTAGAGTATAAGGATGGCGTTGTATCAGTTTCAGCATTGAAGGCAGGCATTGCGGATATTACGGTCGTTGTAACAGCCAAGAGCGACGGTTTTGCAATGGAGTACGAGACCTTTGCAACTGTAACAGAGGTCGAAAAGGATAAAAACGAGCAGTATCTTGTTGCAGGTTTCAGCTTTGATAATGAAGAGAACGGCTTTGTATCAGGAGACTTCAAGGCAGAGGGCGAGTACAGCTCACTTGAGGATGGCAAGAACGGTTCAGCAGTTAAGATGACGGGCAGCAATTCTCAGTATCTTACAATAAAGAATTCAGAGGGTAAGAGCCCACTTACAGGTCTTGATGAATTTACACTTTCATATGACCTCAAGCCTGCAAATAATGATACATCATGGAGCGTATTTGCAACTCCTAATGTAAACGGCAAGCAGGAGTATCAGTATGAGAGATATATCGGTGTCATCACGGGAAACGGCAAGTCCTATGTACAGAGATTTGACAACAATGGAGCAAGAAGTGAAGAAATATCACTTGCAACTCCTGTAAACAAGTGGTCACATATCGATATTGTATTTGAAAAATCAGGTACAAAACTCTATGTCGACAAGACTAAGTATGAAGAGGTCAACAGCGAGGCAGATATCAAGACACTTCTCGGAGAAAACAGTGTACTCTGGCTTGGACATGCAAACTGGGGCAATGGAGAGACTTTCAACGGAAGTATCGATAACTTCAGAATATACAACAAGGCTCTCAACGAGGATGAGCTCGGAGCAAAGGTAAAGAAGAAGGAAAAGAGCAAGGCAGAGGACCTTACAAGAAAAGTTGATGTAAAAGTGACAAAGGTTGATGCTGATGTTAAGGACAGTATCAATGTTGAAATCGGTGAGGATCGCTCACTTAATACTACGGCAAAGGTTACATTCTCAGACGGCAGGACAAAGGATAATGCTGTGATCGTATGGACAGATGAGAATGGCAATACTGTTTCGAATACAAATGCCCTTGGAGCAGGACAGCACAAGCTTACGGGTAAGGTTTCATACTTCGGAAATCCTATAATTGATGAAAAGGCAGATCCGTATGTGATCTATAACAAAGATGATGGATATTACTATTTCACATCATCATGGCCGGCATATTATGACAAGGATCATGGCTATGACAGGATAGCTCTCAGACGTGCCAAGACACTCGAAGGTCTTGCTGACGCTGAGGATCATGTGATCTGGTGGCATCATACAGACGGCACAGCTCCTAAGTACCATATCTGGGCACCTGAGCTTCATAAGGTTGGAGACAAGTGGGTAGTATACTTTGCAGCTTCAGCTTCTGCAACTAATCAGTGGGATATACATCCGTATGTTATCACCTGCGATGATCCATCTGACCTTCTGAATGAGGATAAATGGAGTGATGCTGTCAGATTTACAAATGCTGACGGAACTGTTACAGACAATTTTGATAATTTTGACCTTGATATGACAACCTTCAATTATCAGGGTACAGACTATGTAATATGGGCACATAAGCCTGATGCATCATACCTCAAGATGGGTGTACTTGACAGCGAAGAACCATGGCACTTAAAGGAAGGCACAGATACTATAATCCTCACAACACCTGAGTACTCATGGGAGATTAATGGCAGTCAGAAGATCAATGAAGGTCCGGCTGTAATTCAGACAGATGATAAGATTTTTGTGACCTTCTCAGGATCAACCACAGGCCCTGAGTATTGCATGGGTCTCATGATGGCAGATCAGGGCAGTGATATCATGGATATCAAGAACTGGACAAAGTCAACAAAACCTATACTTCAGTCATCAGACCTCTATCAGCAATATGGTCCTGGACATAATTCATTTACAAAGGATGAGTTTGGCAATGATGTGATCGTATATCATGCAAGAGATGAGGAATGTTATCAGAATAAGTGCGAGTGGGCAAACCGCGATCCGCTCTATGATCCATGCAGAAATGCTTATCTTGCATATGTAAGGTGGTCAGATGACGGTATCCCGGTATTCAGCAATACAGAGTACAAAGAAACAAAGGATCTTCCTGACTTTGAGATGACTGTAAAAGTAGGAAAAGATGAAGACATTGCAAAAGCTGATGCAAAGGCTATAGAGATAAACGGACTTGATGATGTGCGCGGCAATATCACACTTCCGCTTACAGGAGAAATGGGCTCTGTAATAGAGTGGACATCATCAAAGCCTGAAGTAATTACAGATAAGGAAGCAGACGGCAAGAAGGCTGGTGTTGTAACAAGACAGGATGAGGATACACAGGTAATTCTTACGGCTACAGTAAAGTATGGTGATGCAGTAGAATATGCAAAATTTGCGGTAAACGTAAAGGCTAAGGCTGAGATCAAGGATACTACTCATTATCTGTTTGCGCACTTTACTGGAAATGAGCAGATATACTTCTCAGATTCAAAGGACGGACTTAACTGGAAGGCATTAAATGACGGCGAGCCTACGATAAGCTCAACACTTGGCGAAAAGGGACTTCGTGATCCATTCATCATGCGTTCACCTGAGGGCGACAAGTTCTACCTTATTGCAACAGACCTTAGGATTGCATCAGATGGTAACTGGACCAGGGCACAGACTGCCGGAAGCAAGTCGATCATGGTATGGGAGTCAACAGACCTTGTGAACTGGGGCGAGCAGAGAATGGTCGAGGTAGCAAGAGATGATGCGGGCTGTACATGGGCACCTGAGGCAGTGTACAACGAAGAAACCGGCGAATATATGGTATTCTGGGCATCTAAAGTGGATGATGATAACTATACTACACAGAAGATCTACTATGCTACAACAAGAGACTTCTACACATTCTCAGAGCCTGAGGTTTGGATCGAGCTTTACAATAAGGACGGCAAGCCTATAAGCATTATCGATACATCTGTAATCGCGGTTGAAGAAAATGGCAAGACAGTATATTACAGACTTTCAAAGAATGAGGCTGACAGAGATGCTACAGTTGTAGATGGCGATCCTGCTAATGGAAAGTTTGAGATACTTGAAAAGTCTGACTCACTTCTTGGCGAATGGACGAGAGTATCATCTAAGTATCTCAACACAACACAGCATGTTGAGGGCGGTACGATATTCAAGTTTAACGGTGAGAACAAGTGGTGCATGCTCCTCGATAATTACGGAAATGGCGGATACTTCCCGTCAGTAACAAACGACATTGGCAGCGGAGAGTTTACAAGGCTAAATGATAACGAGTACTCATTCCCTTCAACAATGAGACATGGTACTGTTATCCCTATCACAACAGAGGAGTACAATGCACTTGAGGCAAAGTGGGGCAAGTCAGAGGCTGAAAAGGACATCGATACAAGTGTTTCCCTCAAAGATTCTGCACTCTTTAACTTAAGCTTTGAGGGCGAAGACTCCATCATGGCAGAGGGTGTAAGCGTAACTGCAGCAAATGGCTACAAGCTTGTAGACAATGAAGTGCTTGGCGGTAAGGCAATCGAGCTTTCAAGCGATGAAAAGCAGTGGCTCAATATCAAGAATGAGGATAAGAAGGCACTTCTTGCAGGTAAGAAGGAAATAGCAGTTAATTACTGGAGTAAGGTAACAGATAAGTCATCTGCTAATAAGGGATGGGCATTCTTTGCAGCACCAAATGCAGATACTATCACCTGGGGCGCATCAGGCAAGAAAGAGACATACCTTGGTGTGATTGATGCGGCTAAAGATGCATCTATATCAGATAAGGGTCTTACAGTACAGAGATTTAATGACCCATTCTCACGTCCGGCTGTAAATAATACAAAGAATGTCGGAAATGAATGGAAGATGGTTACAGTTGTTGCTACTGAGAACTATACAACTCTCTATGTAAATGGCGAGAAGATATCTCAGGTAAAGAGTTCTTATGCACTGGATGAGATATTTGGCGATAGTGACAATGGAGTACTTCAGATAGGTAAGGCTAACTGGGGCGGCGGAGAATACTTTAACGGACAGCTCGACGATATCACAGTATATGGAAGGGCAATCACGTCTGAGGAAGTAGCGGCTATTTATTCATCAAAGAGCTACACTGGTAAGGAAGAGGTGCCGGTGCCGGAAGAACCTACAGAGGAGCCGACAGAGGAGCCGACAGAGGAGCCATCAACAGAGGCACCATCAACAGAGGAACCATCGACAGAAGCACCATCAACAGAAGCACCATCAACAGAGGAGCCATCAACAGAGGAGCCATCAACAGAGGAGCCATCAACAGAAGCACCATCAACAGAGGCACCATCAACAGAGGAGCCATCAACAGAGGAACCATCGACAGAAGAACCATCAACAGAGGCACCATCAACAGAGGCACCATCGACAGAGGAGCCATCGACAGAAGAGCCGACAGAGACACCTGCACCTGAGACACCTTCTGAAAACAAGAGCCCTTCAAATAATGAGGTATCAAAGAATGATGCACCAAAGACTGCGACAGACAAGGTACTTACACCGGGCTCTGGAGAGTGGTTACTGCTTCCAAAGACAAGCTACTATCTGAACGCAGGATTTGCGGTAAAGAAGTACAAGGTATCAAACAAGAAGGTACTGTCTGTATCAAAGAAGGGCAAGGTAAAAGTAAAGAAGGCCGGAAATGTAACAGTAACAGCTTTGGGTAAGAATGGCGAGACAGCAGTATTTAATATAGTTGCTGAAAAGCCAAAGATGAGGAAGCTTACTGTAAAACCTGTGGGAACATTTAAGGTAAATGAGCTGTTTACAGGTACAAGCTTTGCAGAGATCACTTCAGTGAAGTCATCAAATACAAAGGTTGCAGAAGTAACAGCAGACGGAACAGTAATTGCGAAAGCAAAGGGCAGGACAAAGATAATGGTTGAGATAGGAGGAAGAAAGTATAAGGGAACATTGATCGTAAAATAAGATAGAAATATTATAATGGCATTAATGCGAAAAGCGGTTATCCATTAAGGATAGCCGCTTTTGTAATGGAGGTTTGATTTTAAACATAAAAAGAGCGATAGACGGGATTCGAACCCGCGGTCTCCACCTTGGCAAGGTGGCGCTTTACCAGCTAAGCTACTATCGCATTTAACAACATTAAGTTGTAAGCTGAGAGCGATAGACGGGATTCGAACCCGCGGTCTCCACCTTGGCAAGGTGGCGCTTTACCAGCTAAGCTACTATCGCATTGATTACCTGCGTCTGCGTCAGACGCAAGTAATACTATACTAAATGATTGAAGCTATGTCAACACTTTTTTTGAAAAAAATCAAAAAATGTATCAAAAGTCATACTTTAGCGGTTTTTAAGCACTTCTACAGTCTGAAGAGCAATAGACATCTCCTCGTCTGTAGGGATAGCATAAACCTTGATCTTTGATGCAGGAGTAGAGATAAGGATATCGCAGTTGTTGTTTGCTGTATCATCAAGCTCTACGCCAAGGAATCCAAGACCGTCACAGATGAGCTTACGGATGAAGAAGCTGTGCTCACCGATACCTGCTGTAAATGTGATAGCGTCTACGCCGCCGAGAACTGTAGCGTAAGCACCCACATACTTAACGATACGGTATGCATAAGCCTTAAGTGCACGGATAGCGTTCTCGTCGCCAGCCTTGTAAGCGTCTGTAAGATCTCTCATATCTGTTGAAAGATAGTCTGAAAGACCGTAAAGACCAGACTTCTTGTTGAGAGTATCAAGAACCTCACTGATGCTCATGTTGTACTTGCCTGCGAGGAAGTTGATGATCTCAGGGTCAAGTGAACCACATCTTGTGCCCATGATGATACCGTCAAGAGGAGTGAATCCCATTGAAGTGTCAACTGACTTACCACCGTCAACAGCTGTGATAGATGCACCATTTCCGAGGTGGCATGTGATGATCTTTGTATCTTTGATGTCCTTGCCAAGCTCTTTAGCTGTCTCAGCTGCAACATACTCGTGGCTCATGCCGTGGAAACCATAGCGGCGAACCTTGTCGTTCTTATAGTATTCATAAGGAATTCCGTAAAGGTATGCTTCCTCAGGAAGTGTCTGATGGAAAGAAGTATCAAATGCAGCAACGTTTGCTGTGCCAGGCATTGCCTTCTGGCATGCGCGGATACCGATAAGGTTTACAGGATTGTGGAGAGGAGCAAGTGCTGCGCAGGCTTCGATCTCCTTGATAGCCTCATCATCGAGATATGCTGCATGCTTAAACTTGTCACCACCGTGTACGATACGGTGTCCTACAGCGTCGATCTCATCAAGAGACTTTACAACTCCGACCTCTGCATCTGTAAGTGTGTCGATAACGAGCTTTGCAGCTACATCATGGTTTGGAAGGTCGATATCCTTTTCAAGCTTTGAGCCGCCTGCAGGGCTGTACTCAAAGTGGCCGCCGTCGATACCGATACGCTCGCAAAGACCCTTTGCGATGACTTCTCTTGAGTCGGTCTCGATGAGACGGAACTTAAGTGATGAGCTTCCACAGTTAACAACTAATACTTTCATAAATACCTCACTTTAATTAATATAATATTTAATGGTAATTAAAAAATTACCGTGTAGCTATGACTATAATCAAGCATCTTTGTCAAAAAAATATCCCTTTAGTCAGCTAAAGAATCGATAATTGATATCGTACAACATCTATTTTAACGTTTATTGAGAAAAAATAAAAGAAAATATTTTTATAGTTTTCCACAAATTATGTTATAATGAAAGGCAACGATTTTTATACAATATATTATGAGGTAGAGCATGAATAAGACTGAGATTTCTGAGATCAAAAAGCAGTTTGATCCCGATAGATGCAGTATCGAGCGCATCTGTACATGCTATGTTGGAAGTGAAAAAGAGAAGAAGTTTGTTGCTAAAGATTCATTTCTTTCGCTTCCGGAAGAAGAAATGCATAAGTACCTCGCTTTCTTTAAGAGAGTGCTGACAGGTACTATAGGAAAAAATATAGTAAATCTTGAGTTTCCTCTTGTTGAGGAGGCACAGGGCGGCAAGCAGCATTTCCTTTTAGAGCTTAGAGACAGCGAGCTTACAGATGATGACCTGCTTGAGAAGTTTTATGACAAGATCATAGATTACTATGATAATCCTGAAAAATACTGTATTCTGCTCATATATTCAGCTTATGATATACCGGGTAAGGCAAGCGACGAGCTGGATATGGATGACGCATCAGATTACGTTTACAGATTTGTTCTCTGCTGCATATGTCCTGTAGAGCTTTCAAAGGGAGCTCTTGGCTATGATGTCGATAAGAATGTTATAGGTGAGCTTGAGAGACAGTGGGTTGTGCAGGCTCCGGACAAGGGCTTTTTGTTCCCGGGATTTTCTGACCGTCAGGTAGATATCCATGAGATGCTTTATTATTCAAAGAAGGCTGAGGATATGCAGCCTGAGTTTATAGACGGGATGTTTGGCGTAGAGGCTCCGCTTACGGCAAAGACTCAGAAAGAGTCATTTCTTACTATCATCGAGGATACGCTTGGTGAGCAGGGCGATGTTGAAACGATGAAAAACATCCATGAGACGATAGCTGAGATAGTACAGGAAAATAAAGAAAATCCTGAGCCTCTCAGTTTCAAGGCAAATGAGGTAAGACAGATTCTTCAAAAGAGCGGAGTTCCATCTGAGAATTTTGAACACTTTGAAGAAAGACTTGATGATGTTGCCGGCGACGATGCAACATTCATGGCTGCAAATATCCAGGAGCGCAAGTTTTCAGTCAAAGCACCTGATATTGAAATCCATGTAAAGCCGGATGCACTTCACAGGATCGAGGCAAGGACTATCGATGGAAAGCAGTGTCTCGTGATTGAAGTTGATGATCATGTTGAAGTAAACGGTGTTGCTGTGCGCACGATTGGTAAGCCTAAGGAAACTGTTTAGCACAGTCTGAAGCACTTGCTGCTGAGGACGTAAGAACATGATACGAGTGTGAGCATGCCCTTTGCCGAAGGCAAATTTGCATGGGCATGCGAAGTGTATCTGTGAAGTTACTGAACAGATACCACCCAGGATGGAGGATTGATTTTGAGAATAGGAACCGGATATGATGTCCATAAACTTGTAGAAGGCAGAAAGCTTATCATAGGTGGTGTGGAGATCGAGCACAAGCTCGGACTTTTAGGTCACTCAGATGCTGATGTACTTCTGCATGCGATAATGGATGCACTGCTTGGCGCGGCTGCGCTTGGAGATATAGGTAAGCATTTTCCGGATACTGATCCGGAGTATGAGGGAGCGTCATCGCTTAAGCTGCTCGAGAGAGTTGGCGAGATGCTTCAGGAAAAGATGTACTTTATAGAAAATATTGATGCAACGATCATTGCGCAGGCTCCAAAGATGAGACCACATATTGATAAGATGATTGAAAATGTTGCAACTACTCTTGGTATTGATAAAGACCAGGTAAATATCAAAGCGACTACCGAGGAGCACTTGGGATTTACCGGCCGTGAAGAGGGCATAAGCGCTCAGGCGGTATGCATATTGGCTTCACCAAGCGAGATATCTTTTGATGTTCAGGATACCCGATGTCAGAACTGTCAGGGATGTAGAAAGGCAAACTGATAAGATTAAAAGACTGACACTGACACGAGGTGAAGATGATGAGAAGAAATAAGGGCTTTATAGATGCTGTTGTGAGATACTGCAAAGAGGAGATCAAGGTCATAAGGGAAAGAGACCCTGCGATGCACTCTGATTTTGAAGTATTTCTGTATGCCAGTTTTTGGGCTGTACTCTGGTACAGAGTTGCACATGCGTTTTATTTAAAGAAACATTATTTCATTGCCAGAGCCATATCACAGTATGCACGCGGCGCGACAGGGATAGAGATACATCCGGGAGCAAGGATCGGTAAGGGCTTTTTTATCGATCATGGCTCAGGAGTAATTATTGGTGAGACTACGATCATCGGAAACAATGTTACATTATTCCAGGGAGTTACTCTGGGAGGAACAGGTAAGGAGAGCGGAAAGCGTCATCCTACCATCGGAGACAACGTAATGATTTCTACGGGCGCGAAAGTGCTTGGAAGTTTTACGGTTGGAGAGAATTCAAAAATCGGAGCAGGTTCGGTAGTACTGGAGGAAGTGCCGCCAAACTGTACGGTCGTAGGTGTTCCGGGACGTATTGTGAAGTATCACAATGCGCATATCCCGAGAGAGGACATGTGCCAGACAGACCTGCCTGATCCGGTAAAGGATGATATTACCGGCTTAAAGCATGCAAATGCTCAGATCACAAATCATCTGCTTGAGCTCGAAAGTGAGCTAAGAGCTTTAAAAGCTGAAAAAAAGGAAAGTAATTGAAAGGAAAATATAAGAGATGAAGATTTTTAATACCCAGACTCGAAGAAAAGAAGAATTCAAGCCTATTGAGCCTGGCAAGATCAGTATGTATGTCTGTGGACCTACAGTTTACAACCTTATCCATATCGGAAATGCACGTCCTATGATAGTGTTTGATACATTCAGAAGATATATGACACATAAAGGTTACGAGGTAAACTATGTATCAAACTTTACTGATGTAGATGACAAGATCATCAAAAAAGCAAATGAGGAAAATCTTCCGGCAAATGAGATCTCTGAGAGATATATTGCTGAGTGCAAGAAGGATATGGAAGGCATGAACGTCATGCCTGCTACAACTCATCCTAAAGCAACAGAGGAAATCGACGGAATGATCGATATGATAGGCGATCTTATCGAAAAGGATTACGCTTATCCGACAAGTGATGGTACAGTTTACTACCGCACAAGAAAGTTCAAGGAATACGGCAAGCTTTCACATAAGAATCTTGATGACCTTGAGTCAGGACACCGTTCTGAGGGACATGCTCTTAAGGTTACAGGCAATTCTGACAAGGAAGATGATTTTGACTTTGTGCTTTGGAAGCCAAAGAAGGAAGGCGAGCCGGCATGGAAGTCTCCATGGTGTGACGGCAGACCGGGCTGGCATATTGAGTGTTCAGTAATGGCACGTAAGTATCTTGGCAAGACTATCGATATCCATGCAGGCGGAGAGGATCTTATCTTCCCTCATCACGAAAACGAGATCGCACAGTCTGAGGCAGCCAACGGCGTACCTTTTGCTAATTACTGGATGCACAATGGATTTTTGAACATTGATAACGTAAAGATGAGTAAGTCTCTCGGCAATTTCTTCACAGTAAGAGATATCGCTGAGAAGTATGACCTCAACGTGCTCCGTTTCTTCATGCTTACAGCTCAGTACAGAAGTCCGCTCAATTTCTCTGCAGATTTGATGGAGGCTGCAAAGTCATCACTTGCACGTATCTGCACAGCTGTTGAGCACCTTGATTTCCTCATGAAGAATGCTTCAGCTGAAGCTATGACAGATGAGGAAAAGGAAAATGAGGCAAAGGCTGCTGAGTTTATCACACGCTTTGATGATGCGATGGATGATGACCTCAACACTGCAGATGCTATTTCTGTAATCTTTGAGCTTGTAAAGTTTGTAAATATGACAGCACTTGAGAGCAGCTCAAAGGAGTACCTTGCTTCTTTGAAAGAAAAGATAGTTCTTCTTACCGATATCCTTGGCATCAAGGTAGAGAAGAAAGAGGAGCTTTTGGATGCTGACATCGAGGCTCTTATTGAAGAAAGACAGGCTGCAAGAAAGGCTAAGGACTTCAAGAGAGCTGATGAGATCAGAGATGAGCTCAGCGCAAAAGGAATTATTCTTGAGGATACCAGAGCAGGAGTAAAATGGAAGAGAGCAGATTAAGAACTTATTCACCGCAGACCTTTGCATTCCTCGGGGATGCGGTGTATAGCATGTACATGCGGGATTATGTTGTACGCACAGCTAACTGCCCGGCAAAGAAACTTCACAGCAAGACTATCAAGTATGTTTCAGCACCGGCGCAGGCTCGCGCGATAGATGCCCTTGAGAGTACTCTGAGTGAGGAAGAAAAGGACGTTTACAGGCGAGGCTACAACACAAAGACCGCAAACAGTGCAAAAAATGCAACACTAGAGGATTACCACAAAGCTACAGGGCTTGAGGCACTTATCGGCTACCTGCACTTAAAGGGCGATGAGGACAGAGTCAGAGAGCTTATAGAGAAAGCGATAGAAATAAATGGGAAGATTTGAAGAATTTACGATCGAAGGAAGAAATGAAGTAATAGAGGCGTTTCGCTCAGGCAGAAGTATAGATAAGCTTTTTATACTTGACGGATGCCAGGATGGACCTATGCAGACCATCAGACGCGAGGCAAAAAAGAAGGGTGTAAGGGTTGATTTTGTCGACAGGACAAGACTTGACCAGATCTCTACTACAGGAAAGCATCAGGGTGTCATTGCTTACGCTGCAGCTTATGAATATGCAGATGTAGAGGATATTTTCGCCAAGGCAGAGGAGAAGGGCGAGCAGCCATTTATCTTCCTGCTCGATAATATTACAGATCCGCATAATCTTGGCGCTATCATAAGAACAGCCAATCTTGCGGGAGCACATGGAGTTATCATTCCAAAGAACCGTGCGGTTGGACTTACAGCTACTGTTGCAAAAGCTTCTTCAGGTGCGATCAATTACACACCGGTTGCAAAGGTTACAAATCTCAGCAACACTATCGAGGACTTAAAGAAGCGTGGCATGTGGTTTGTTTGCGCTGACATGGGTGGAGAAGTGATGTACAAGCAGGATCTTACTGGTCCTATCGGCCTTGTAATCGGCTCTGAAGGAGACGGTGTGAGCCGCCTTGTAAGAGAGAAGTGTGATTTTATCACTTCTATCCCTATGAAGGGTGACATTGATTCACTAAATGCTTCTGTTGCAGCAGGCGTACTTGCTTTTGAGATCGTAAGGCAGAGAATGTATAAAAAATAAGGAATAGACATGAGTAAGTATGAAGGGGTTTCGGATGAAGAGCTGATAGTGATGCTGCGTGGAGGTGAAGACGCGGTGATGGACTATCTGCTCGAAAAATACAAAAAGCTTGTAAAGATGAAGGCAAAATCGATGTACCTTCTTGGCGGAGATAGAGATGATCTCATACAGGAGGGTATGATAGGGCTTTACAAGGCAATACGTGAATATGATGATAAGAAAGACGCGAATTTTGAAACGTTCGCGTCTCTTGTCATAACGAGACAATTATATGCAGTTATAAGGACTTCAACAAGAAAAAAACACTCTCCGTTAAATGAGGCGATATCACTTTCGGAAGGTGATGATACAAATGAGGATAGCGTGCCTATATCACTTACGGATGATGCCTTAAATCCGGAAAATCTTTACATAGATAAGGAAAATGAGGAATTCATAGAAGATGCAATAGAAAGTGTACTCAGTCCGTTTGAGAGAGAAGTACTTGAGCTGCATCTGTCAGGCATGAAATATACGGAGATCGCCAAGGTACTTGGTAGAGAAGAAAAGTCTACTGATAATGCGCTTCAAAGGATCAGAAATAAACTAAAAAAGCACATACAAAAAGCTCTGTAAGAAAATCTTACAGAGCTTTAATGCTGCTGGAACCGAGAGTCGAACTCGGGACCTCATCACTACCAATGATGCGCTCTACCTCCTGAGCCATTCCAGCTGAGTATGAGCTCGCTATGAGCACTAGCTGAGACCAAGCCAAAGGCGACGGTCGAAGCGTACGTGCGATGCATGCAAACCACTTAACGAGACAAGCCGAATGGCGTAGTCGAGTTTAGTTGTTTGCAACAGGCGCTCGAGAAACCTCTAAAACGCACTCACAACATCTATAAACTCTATCAGAAAAATAAAGAAAAGTCAACAAAAAAATACTTAATTAAATAAATTAAAATTCTCTAACTATATGCTATAATTCATATTATTAGGGGAGAATTTGCGTAATGAACAACAATTATCGAAAAATACAATATAGAATATTGCTATTATTTTCACTTGTAATCTTTTTACTTACATTTTTCTTAACAATAATCCCATACAGAAGATCAGTAAATGCGGTGCAGAGGCATGTGTCTGAATTGCTGTCAGCGGGAGGAAGGCAGCTTAGAGCAAATATTGACAGCCATTTTGCCTGGATAGAAAAGACGGCTAATCTCATGTTTTCAGATCCTGAAATATATGCTTATGACAAATCCATGACCAATAAGGACAGGTATACTCAGCTGCAGATAGAAGAAAAGATAACAGACAGAATTGAGGAACTAAGCCTGATGGACAACTACGCAGACTTTGGCATAGTGTACGCCAATGACGAGGTTGTCGGCTGGATATCTGAGATTATGAAGGCTCAGTATCTTTCCGGTGGAATGTATGATGAATTTGCTGAAACACTCACAAATACCAAGGAGCAGAGCGGCTGGTCATATGGACACAGGGGAAATTATGAAAAACTCTATTACACAAAGAGAATAAATCAAAACGCTATTTTGATCATGTCCTTCTATGTGCAGGAGCTGGAGGGATTGTTTGAATTATCAGATGAATATACAGACGACGTATCGGAGGTGCTTGTAGACGGAGATAATGTCATATTGTTTTCACACGACCCACATGAAATAGGTACTGTATTAAAAAAAGAGATAAGCACCCTTGCAGCTGCAGATTATGACTCAAGTGTTGTTGGTGAAAAATACATGGTAACTACCGCAAAATGTATGAATGGATGGAGGATAATATGCGCAGAACCGGTAGATTCGATGATGAGGGAGACTATTAACTTTCAAAGAAGTACAGTTTTATTGGCTGTCATAAGCAGCATGTTGTTTTTGGGGCTTACCCAGTTTTTGTTTTTTAGACTGACAAGACCGGTAGAGGGCATAATGTATGACCTGAATAGAAAGGCAAGCTATGATCAGCTTACAGATGTGCTTAATAAGAACACATTTAAATCGAAAGTTTCCAAGTGCATAAATGACACTATGGTAACGGGAGCATTATATTGCTTTGTAATGATCGATATGGATAATTTTAAGCAGATAAATGATAATCTTGGACATGATTCCGGAGATGACGTGATATCGCGGCTTGGCAAGATACTTAAAAAATCGGTTGAGTCTGATATGGATATGTATGCCGGTAGGATTGGAGGAGATGAGTTTGCGATATTTATCTGCTTTCCAAATAAAAGTACAATGTCGGCAGAGCGCGCGATAAGAGACTATGTTGACCAGATATTGTATGCATTTAATGAGGAATTTGAAACAGAGCACAGAAACTATGGCTTGTCCATGAGTATAGGTGTGATAATGACAAATAGCCGAATGAACTATGATGAGATGTACCGCTTTGCGGATGACGCCATGTATCAGTCAAAGCGCAAGGGTAAGGATAGTGTGACTTATGTGAAGAAAAACTGGGAGGAAAGCGGTATATGAAAAGAAAGTCGGCAGTAATCAGAAATATAATTGTAGCAGTGGCTGTTGTATCGCTTTCTACAGGCTGTGCCAGGATAAACAAATACAATGAAATATATAAAAGTGACAGAAAAACGATCACGTTGTCGTGGTGGGGAACCGACGAAAGACATAAATATATGCTGGATGGTATAAGGGATTTTGAAAAGAAAAATCCGGGCATAGATGTAGAATGCGAATATGGTATATGGGAAGGATTTGAACGCAGGAACCGCATGGCTATGGCGAGCCGTACAGCAGCTGATATCATGCTGATAAATTTTAACTGGATCGATCTATATTCATCTAATGGAAATGGATATTATGATCTGTACAATCTTAGTGATGAAATAGACCTGACACAATATAGTGAGGCAGACCTCAAAACGGGAGAAAAGAATGGAAAATTAAATGCAATTCCTATTGCATATAATTCCACGATCTTTTTCTTTAATGAAGATATATATGACAGCTATGGGCTTGAGCTCCCGAAAACCTGGGATGATCTTTTGAAGGCTGCAGAAGTTATGAAAAAAGACGGGATTTATCCGATAGGTATGGTCAGAAAGCACTTTTTTATTTCAATGGTCGCATATTTTGAGCAGCAGACAGGGAGAAAGTTTTTTACGGACAGTGGTAAGCTGAATATAGATGCAGCAGATATGCAGGATATACTGTTGTTTTATAAAAGAATGGTAGATGCGAAAGCTATCATTCCGGTAAGTGAGTTTGATACAAATGATTTTATTAAGGGAAAAAGTGCCGGCATAGTGGCATGGATAAACGATGGTACTAAGTATGGTAAAGCACTTGAAGAAACTGGGGATACTATCATTTGTTCAGATTTTATAAGTATGGATGGGGCTAAGAAGTTTGGCTGGTATAAAAAACCGGCGACGCTTTATGCCATGAGTAACAATACTTCCAACCCAAAAGAAGCAGGAAAACTTCTGAACTATCTCTTAAATGATCCTGAGATGGCGAAAAAGCAGGGGATTGAAAAGGGATTTCCGATAAGCAGAGCGGCGGCGGAAGCGATCGAAGAACACACTGACTTACCTGCGTATGCCCAAATTGCAAATGAGCTGATACGTGATGAAGAGCATAAGCTCGGTATAATGTCTCCGGAAATGGAAAATGCAGATGTGATAGATTGCTTTAAGGATGGCACTGATAAATTTATATATGGGCAGGCAAGTCTTGAAGACTGTGCATCTGAAATTGTTGAAAACATACAAAAAGCACTTATAAGCGAGGTTGAAGAATAAATTATGAGTGATTCTAAAAATGTATTTAAGCTGCATAGCAGCTATAAGCCTACGGGTGATCAGCCGGCAGCGATAGAAAAGCTTGTGAAGGGCTTTAAGGAGGGTAATCAGTGTGAGACTCTGCTTGGTGTGACAGGCTCCGGTAAGACTTTTACAATGGCAAATATCATAGAGGCTCTCAACATGCCGACACTTATAATCTCGCATAATAAGACACTTGCGGGACAGCTGTATTCCGAAATGAAGGAGTTTTTTCCGGAAAATGCAGTAGAGTACTTTGTATCCTACTATGACTACTATCAGCCGGAGGCATATGTACCTTCTTCAGATACTTATATAGAAAAAGACGCTACAGTAAATGATGAGATAGACAAGCTGAGACTCTCGGCGACAGCAGCACTGACTGAGCGCAAGGATGTAATTGTGGTAGCGTCAGTTTCGTGTATATATGGACTCGGATCACCTGATGACTACATGGCTATGATCGTGTCACTCAGACCTGGTATGGAAAAGGACAGGGATGAGGTTATAAGAGAGCTGATAAATATTCAGTATACCCGTAACGAAATCGATTTCAGACGTGGTACATTCAGAGTGCATGGTGATGTTTTGGAGATTTTCCCGGCTGAGTCTGATGATACTGCTGTAAGGGTTGAATTTTTCGGGGACGAAATCGACAGAATAGTTTCGATAGATGTACTTACAGGTGAGATAAAGTCTGAGCTCAAGCATCTGTCAGTGTTCCCGGCATCACATTATGTCATGCCGAAAGATAAGATGGAGCAGGGAATAGAGCTTATTCTGAAGGAAATGGAAGATCAGGTGAAGTACTTCCGCTCTGAAGACAGACTTATAGAGGCACAGAGAATCGCGGAGCGTACAAATTTTGATATGGAGATGCTCCGCGAGACGGGAGTGTGCAACGGTATAGAGAATTACTCAAGACCATTGTCGGGAAGGGAGCCGGGATCGCCACCGACTACTCTCATGGATTTCTTCCCGGATGAATTTTTGATAATCGTGGATGAGTCACATATGACAATCCCACAGATAGGAGCTATGTTCAATGGCGACCGCTCGAGAAAAAATACGCTTGTAGACTATGGCTTCCGCCTGCCTTCAGCACGTGACAACCGTCCGCTGTGTTTTGAAGAATGGGAGCAGAGGATAAATCAGATACTATTTGTGTCAGCCACACCGTCAAAGTATGAAGGTGAGCATGAGATGCTGCGTGCCGAGCAGCTTATCAGACCTACCGGACTCCTTGATCCTGAGATAGTTGTAAAGCCGACAGAAGGTCAGATAGACGATCTTGTCAGTGAGATAAACAAGGAGATCAAAAAGAAGAATAAGGTCTTGGTTACAACCCTGACAAAAAAGATGTCGGAAGATCTGACCGATTACTTAAGAGAAGTCGGTATAAGGGTGCGATATCTCCACTCCGAGATCGATGCACTGGAGAGGGCAGAGATCATAAGAGATATGCGACTTGACGTTTTTGATGTACTTGTCGGTATCAATCTTTTGAGAGAGGGACTTGATATACCGGAAGTTGCACTGGTAGCAATACTTGATGCTGATAAAGAGGGATTTTTGAGAAATACGACTTCTCTTATACAGACAGTAGGACGTGCTGCCCGTAATGCCGAGGGCAGAGTAGTGATGTATGCAGACAATATGACTGACTCTATGAAAGTATGTATAGAGGAAACTGAGAGACGTCGAGCTATACAGAGCGCCTACAATGAAGAACATGGCATCAAGCCTGAGACGATCAAAAAAGCAGTCAGAGATCTTATAAGCATATCTAAAAAGGTAGCAAAGAGCCAGGTAAAGCTTGAGAAAGATCCGGAGTCAATGGATAAGAAGGAGCTTGAAAAGCTGATAGCCAGCGTAGAAAAGAAGATGCGTGCGGCAGCGGCAGAACTTGATTTTGAAAGTGCAGCAGAGCTCAGGGACCGTATGATAGAATTAAAAAAAGCATTGCAGGAAATGGATTAAGCAGTTATAATTAAGAACGTGTGTTGCGAACAGATATTTGAATTTTGGGAGGCTAGTTAGAATGGCAGGAGAAACACATTTAGTAGTTGGAGTTGCAAGCGTTCTCACACTTACACAGCCTAAAAGTGTCCGCGAAGCGGTGCTTGCTGTAGGAGTCGGAGCAGTAGGCTCGCTTATAAGTGATATTGACGTTGGCTCATCTGAGTCACGAAAAGGTGCAGATAAGATAATAGGTATGCTTGGAGCAGTAGTTATCTTGATCTTTTTGCTTGATCATTATTTTCATGCAGGAGTCTGGGAGAGGATCATTTCAAACAGAGGTGTTACAGAAATCCTGATAGGAGCGCTTTTGTTTATTGGAACCTGTGTTTTTGGCATGGAGCAGCCGCACAGGTCGTTCATGCACTCAATCCTGGCGCTTGTCATACTTGAGATAGCACTTACGATAATGATGCCGTCAGCAAATCTTTATTTTGCAATAGGATTTATTTCTCATCTGGCGATTGATCTCTTAAATAGGAAAAAAGTCCTGCTTTTGTATCCGTTAAAAGCGGGATGGTGCTTTAAGCTCTGTCACGCTAATGGCATAGTGAACAGGGTACTTTTATATTTAGGAGCTTTTGCAGCGGTAGGGGAGATGTGGGTTATATTTAAGTCTTTTATCCGGTGAAAAATTAATGAAAAAGTATTTAGTTAAGGATTTTTTAAGAAAATCGTGATATACTATCGATGTTGAGCTATTTTTGAAATGGTTTTTGCCATTTAGAGGAGGAAATGAAAAAATGTTTAGCATGAGTTTTCGCAAGTCACTTCCTGCGCTTCTTTCGGCAGCAATGCTTTTTGCGCAGTTAAGTGTACCGGTTATGGCGGCTGAGACAAAAGGCAATGAGGCAGTTAAAGAGTCAGCTACAGAGTCTACTATTAATGTACAGTCTACAAATTTAGAGAAAAAGGGAATTACAATTTCTCTTAATTCTCCACTTCAGATCAAGACAGGTTCTGAGATCAAGCCTGATTACGAAGTATATGTAAGTGGAAATAAGGTATTCAGCAGCAAGGACGGAAAAATAACCGGTGTTCAGAGTGCTAATTTCTCTTATGGAGATTTTAAGGTTGAGTATGCAAACAATAAAAAAGCAGGTCTTGCTGCAATGATAGTCAGCCCTAGCAGCAACAAGGCAAAGAAGATCGCTGTTCAGACACCTGCTACAGCACTTTTTACAATCTCATCAAAAAAGATCAAGGCTTCAAAGTTCGAGGTATTAGGAGTAAAGGGTGTTGACTATTCACAGAGCGGCAATGACTATTACCTTAAGCAGCAGAAAGATATCGCTGTATACTATACTATTCCTGAGACACTTGAGAAAATCAAGCTTACAGAGGGTGTAGACTATGAGCTTACAAGCATAAAAGGTACTGCACGCGATGGTAAGAATAAGAATGTAAGACTTGTTATCACAGGTAAGGGTAACTTTAAGGGAACAAAGAAGGTTTCATTTAAGGTCTGGGGTAAGAAACAGGCATTCTCTTCTGAGGATAACATCAAGGTTTCAGTAAGTTATGACAAGCTTACTCTTGAGGAGTTTGGCAAGGTTGACTATACAGGAAGCAAGATTAAGCCTGAGGTTACAGTTAAGACTGCTAAGGGTGAGAAGCTTTCAGAGGGTTCAGATTATAAGGTTTCATACAAGAAAAATAAGACTCCGGGACTTGCTACCATCGTTATCACACCAAAGAAGGGCCTTAAGAGCACATATGGCGGAACTATCAAGTTCTACTTCCAAATCGCAGGAAAGCCTATGACTTATAAGCCTACAACCGGTGTTAATTCAAGTAATGCTGGTACAAACACTGACATCAAGGATCAGTATGACGATTACACATGGACAGGAAGTACAATTACACCAAAGCTCAAGGTGTATGAGGGCGGTGATAAGCTTGCTGAGAAGGATTATGTAGTTGTTCTTAGAAATGCTGTAGACAAGAAGAAAAAGACAGCAAGTGATCTTAATGACAGACCAACAGCTTATGTATTTGGTAAGGGTAAGTACTCTGGCTATAAGGGAATGATCTACTATTCAATTGTAGTAAGTGGTGAAAATACAGAGAGCTGATTAATTCTAAATGATTTTACTTGGGGAGCGTTCCTATGGGAATGCTCCTCTTTTAATTGCAAAAGTGTCCTTTTAGACATAAAATGTATAGGTGGAGTTGGAAAGGAATGAATAATGCAAAATGAAAGAGAATTAGCGGCAAAATACCGTAAAATGACAGAGACACCGGTTGAGAAGCTGATAATGCAGCTGGCGGTCCCGTCGATCATAAGTATGCTTGTGAGCGCACTTTACAACATGGCAGATACTTTTTTCATAGGCAAGATCAATACTCAGGCAACGGGAGCGGCAGGAATCGTTTTTTCTTATATGGCGCTTACACAGGCACTGGGATTTTTCCTTGGACAGGGCAGCGGAAATTTTGTATCAAGGGCTATGGGAGCAAAGGACAATGAACGTGCAGAGATAATGACTTCTACGGGATTTTTTACGGGACTCTTTATGTCGATATGTATTGTACTGCCCTGCTGGTTCATGATGGATAGTGTGCTGGATTTCTTTGGCGCAACACCTACAATAATGGTTGAAGCAAAAAGGTATTTTAGCTATATTTTGCTTGCTACACCTTTTATGGTCACTTCATTTATCTTAAATAATCTTCTGAGGTTTCAGGGAAATTCACTTAAGGGAATGATAGGAATCACGACAGGAGCGGTAATGAATGTTGTGCTTGACCCTATCTTGATGTTTGTATTTCACATGGGTGTCAGCGGTGCATCACTTGCGACGGCTTTTTCACAGACGGTGAGCGCGTTTATCCTTATATATATGTCGCAGAAGTATAATCCGGTAAAGATACATATCTCCAAGCTGCGTCCGTCTTTGAGAGTTTACAGAGAGATAGTAGCCGGAGGACTGCCATCTTTTGCAAGACAGGGACTTGCAAGTGTAGCTACGATATGCTTAAACCGTGCGGCAAGACCTTATGGAGATTCAGCGATCGCTGCATTCAGTGTGGTTTCGCGTTCGTATATGATATGCATATCAGCACTTTTGGGCTTTGGGCAGGGATTTCAGCCGGTATGCGGGTTTAATTACGGAGCAAAGCTGTACGACAGAGTCAAAAAGGCATTTGTCTTTTGTGTAAAGGTCGGAACAACTGTTATGACTTTGATAGGTATAACAGCATTTGTACTTGCACCGGATATTGTTGCGGCATTTAGAGCGGATGATCCGGAGCTTATCGAGATAGGAGCGAGAGCGCTTAGAAATGAGGCATGTGCTTTTCCGTTTATGGGATTTACCATTATCTCAAATATGTACCTGCAGAATACCAGAAGGACGGTTTTTGCGACTATAACAGCAGTAGCAAGGCAGGGATTGATATTTGTTCCGCTTTTATTTATACTTAGGGCAGCTTTCGGTCTTGGAGGTGTAGAGAAGGCACAGGCGATTTCGGATTTCCTCACGTTCTGCCTGGCAATGCCGCTTACAATATATGCTTTCAAGACTCAGGAGATTGCAAATAAAATGTAAAGTTAATAAAAAGTATAGAATTATTGGTTATACTGCAATAGTTCGCACATTTTTTATGGAAGGGAAGGTATATTTTATGAAGAAGATAGCTGTTTTTCTTGCTGACGGATTTGAAGAGATCGAGGGACTTACAACAGTTGATATGTGCCGCAGAGCCGGTATCGACGTTACAACTGTTTCCATCAAGGATACTACAGAAGTACTTGGATCACACAATATCCCTGTCAAAGCGGATAAGCTGTTTGAGGAAGTGGATTTTGATGAGATGGACATGGTAGTCCTTCCAGGAGGTCTTAAAGGAACTGAGAATCTTGAGGCTAGTGAAAAGGTTACAGATATTCTTAAGAAATTTGCAGAAGAGAAGAAGTTTATATCTGCTATCTGTGCGGCTCCAAGGATTTTGGGCGGTTTAGGACTGCTTGAAGGGCAGTGGGCAACCTGCTATCCGGGAAATGAGGATAAGCTTAAGGGAGCGGAGGTCGTAGCTGATATGGCAGTGATAAGCAATAATTTTACTACCGGAAAAGGCATGGGTACATCCATTGAGTTTGCGTCTGCGATCATCACTCAGCTACTTGGCGAAGAAAAGGCACGAGAAATCGAGGCACAGATACAGTTTTCATAAAAAATTCAATTATTCTTAAGAAATCTTAAGAATTTTGTTGGTTTTATAAACTTGACTTTCATGAATAATTTGTGATATTTTATCAAGTGTGTTTTGGTTGTATTGTTTACAACTAAATACAATATATATAAAACCTTTATTGTGTGGAGAGGTACTTTATATATAGTTAGTTAATTAATTTGGCATTCATCGTCAGAAAGGGATTGATTTTACATGGCGATGAAAAAGTAAAGAGAGGAAATGCAAATGAACAAAAAGGCAATATCACTTCTCCTTGCAGTGACAATGGTATTTTCAATGAATACTGTTTCATTCGCAACAGAGAACACAACATCAATTGAGACACAGGCACAGTACAGCTCATACAGCGATAACAAGATGGATTCATTTGACAAGGCTTGGATTGCAGCACAGAGCGCAAATGCAACTCAGACACAGAATGCTATGAAGAATGGTGTATATTTCTTAGGATATGTACCTGCTTCAATGAAGTCTCCAGCTCCTGGCAAGAAGATGACAGTAGCAAAGATTAAGGAAGTTATAAATAGCTATAATGTAGATGTTGATGGCAGATATGTTCGTTATGGTCTTTCTGTAAGCGTTGATGGTTATCGTACACTTGTTACAGATTTCAAGATCACAAGCAATTCAAAGACACCTGGTTCAACAATCTCATACAAGGTTAAGGGCTTTGCAAATTGGAAGTATGTAACAAAGTGGGATGGAAAACAGTGGGTTTCACTTACATCTAAGGAAGCTAAAGCTGGTTTGAAGAAAATTAAAGCTAAGAAGTCAGCTATTAAGGATTGTACATTCCAGTCAGTAATAGTAGCTCCTACATACTATGGTGTAGTTTCTGATAACCTCCTTAAGTCAATTGGTAAGAAGGCTGTTTCAAGAAACACAGTTACAAAGGATCAGGCAAAGATTCTTAGTGGTGATTCTGATGATCTTAGAGATTATCTTGTAGTTACAAAGAAGAACGGCAATATCAAGAAGGTTGAGTACATCACACTTGAGGCAGTTGCTGAGTCACATACTGACTATGAATATACAGGTGAGGCTTCTTCAGATACTTCTACAGGTGACAGCTCATCATCATCAGCAACAGCAGGAGATTCATTTACATACAAGAGAGGCTACTATGCAGCGAATGACATCAAGTATTCTCATAATGTAAAGATTAAGAGAAAGGCTCTTAAGAAGAACAAGGATTACACTCTTAGCGGAAACTACGTAGTACTTAACGGTTCAAGAAACTACTACGATGGTATCGGAACAACAAGCTTCGAGGCTAAGTGGTAATTTGAATTTTGACTAATGAAACGGTCACAGCACTATGTGCTGTGGCCGTTTTTTCCGTTCATTTTCTGTCCTTCAAAAAAATTTTAAAAATAATAAAAAAAGCTGTTGACAAAAAACAAAAAGCTGTTATAATAATCTTTGTTGTGTCACTGATGCGACACAAAATAATGTGCGTGCGTAGCTCAGCTGGATAGAGCGTCTGGCTACGGACCAGAAGGTCGTGGGTTCGAATCCTGTCGCACGCACTTACTTTTAAGACTTCAACTCCGATACGAAAGTTTCGGAGTTTTTTTGTTTCTATAAATAATTTCAATAGTTTGCAATTAGGAATTACATTTTATATAATTTACTTATTGATAATTGGAAAGGAATACTACATGAACGATTATATTGTGCGTGCAACATCTGCGAACGGTGAAGTACGTGTTTTTGCAGCAACAACTAAAACTTTGGTAGAGGATGCACGACAGGCTCACAATACAAGCCCGGTAGTTACAGCTGCTCTTGGAAGACTCTTGACAGCAGGAGCAATGATGGGCGCTATGATGAAGGGTGAAGACGTGCTTACTCTCCAGATAAAGTGTGATGGTCCGATAGAAGGTCTTACGGTTACAGCCGATGCAAATGGAAATGTTAAAGGATTTGCTCTTGAGCCTCAGGTACTTATTGGTGCAAGAAAATCCGATCATAAGCTTGATGTCGGATGTGCAGTAGGACATGGTATGCTCCAGGTAATAAAAGATCTTGGACTCAAGGATCCGTATGTTGGAAATGTAGAGCTTACTACAGGTGAGATAGCAGAAGATCTTACATATTATTTTGCATCAAGTGAGCAGGTTCCTTCATCAGTAGGACTTGGCGTTTTGATGACAAAAGATAATACAGTAGATGTTGCGGGAGGCTTTATCATACAGCTGATGCCGGGAGCAACAGAGGAGACTATCTCCAAGATAGAGGAAAACCTTAAGAAGATCACATCTGTAACTGATCTTTTAAAGGAAGGTATGACACCGGAAAACATCGCTGAGATGCTCTTGGATGGACTCGACCTTCTTATTTATAATCCTATGGAGACTCGTTTCCATTGTGACTGCAGCGTCAGCAAGGTGTCAAAGGTTCTTATCAGCACAGGTGCTGATGAGCTTCAGAGCATGATAGATGATGGTGAAGATATAGAAGTTAAGTGCCATTTCTGCAATAAGGCATATAAGTTTACTCCGGATGAGCTGAGTGCTCTCTTGCAGGCAGCTCAGCAGAAAGGAAAAGCTTAAGGAGGCAGGAGTTTATGAAAGACGGATTCGTCAAGGTAGCAGCACTTACACCTAAGATAAAAGTAGCAGATGTCGAGTACAATGCTGACCAGATAAAGCAGCATATAAAAGAAGCAAGCTCTAAGGGAGCCAAGATACTTGTATTCCCTGAGCTCGTGCTTTCGGGATATACAGCTCATGATCTTTTTGCACAGAAGATACTTCTTGATAAGTGTGCAGAGAAGCTTTCTGAGCTTGCAGACTTTTCAACGGATTATGATTCGCTTATATTTATCGGACTTCCGTTTGAAAAAGATGGTAAGCTCTATAATGCAGCGGCAGTGCTTCATCAGGGAAGCATACTTGCGATCATTCCAAAGACATATCTGCCGAATTATGGAGAGTTTTATGAGGCAAGGCATTTTACGAGAGGAAATGCGGCTGTAGAGACTATTGTGTTTAACGGTATGGAGATACCTTTTGGCACAAATATTCTTTTTGAAAGTGATGCACTTCCATCGGGGCTTATGGTTGCGGCAGAGATATGCGAGGATGCGTGGGTGCTCAATCCGCCATCACTTAAGGCTGCTGCTGCCGGGGCTAATCTTGTGGTAAATCTTTCAGCAAGTAATGAGATCATTGGTAAGGACGATTTCAGACGTACGATGCTTTCTGCACTTTCTGCAAGAATGCTTGCGGCATACGTTTACTGCTCTGCAGGTGAAGGAGAGTCTACACAGGACCTCGTATTTGGCGGTCACAATATCATCACACAGAATGGTGCTATACTTGCCGAGTCACAGCTTTTCAGAAACGAGATAACTTATGCGGATGTTGATATTGAGAGGCTCAATGCTGAGCGCCGCCGCATGAATACATTTGAGATAACAAGTGAGACAGAGTACTTACGGGTTCCTTTTTCATTTGTCGGCTCAGAGACAAAGCTGTCATTTAAGCCGGACAGATTTCCATTTGTTCCGGATGATGAGGAAAACAGAAATCGTCGCTGTGATGAAGTACTTACAATACAGGCTATGGGACTTAAAAAGCGCCTTGCGCATATCTGCACAAAGTGCGCTGTTATAGGTATTTCCGGCGGACTTGACTCAACACTTGCGCTTTTGGTTACGGCAAGGGCGTTTGACAGTCTCCACCTTGACAGGAAGGGCATCATAGCGGTCACAATGCCCGGGTTTGGTACTACGGACAGGACATATACAAATGCAGTTACGCTTGTAAAAACACTTGGAGTGACATTAAAAGAGATAAGTATAGTGAAGTCTGTAAGACAGCATTTTGAGGATATCGGACAGGATGAAAATGTCCATGATGTAACGTATGAAAACTGTCAGGCTCGTGAGAGAACTCAGATACTTATGGACATTGCAAATAAGTATAATGGAATAGTCATTGGTACCGGAGATATGTCAGAGCTTGCTTTAGGCTGGGCAACATACAATGGCGATCACATGTCGATGTATGGCGTGAACAGTGGTGTCCCAAAGACGCTTGTAAGACATCTTGTACGCTATTATGCCGATAACTGCGGTGATAAGACACTTAAAAAGGTACTGCTTGATGTTCTTGATACACCTGTCAGCCCGGAGCTCTTACCACCGGATAAAGATGGAAAGATAGCACAACAGACAGAGGATCTTGTAGGACCGTATGAGCTGCATGACTTTTTCTTATACTATATCCTCAGATTTGGCTTCAGACCATCAAAGGTATACCGTCTTGCAAAGCTGGCATTTAAGGGCGTGTATGATGTAGCTACGATTAGAAAATGGCTTCAGTCATTCTATAGAAGATTCTTTACACAGCAGTTTAAGCGCTCATGCCTTCCGGATGGACCAAAGGTCGGAACTATCGCAGTTTCTCCAAGGGGAGACTTGCGTATGCCATCGGATGCGGCAGCAACCATATGGCTTAAAGAAGCAGAAAAGCTCAAATAAAATAATGTTTGATGTTTTGTACCCTTTGTTATAGCATTATAGCAAAGGGTATTTTTTGAGGTGTATATATGGGAAAACTGAGGCTTATACTTGGCGGCAGTGGATACGGAAAGACAAAGACTCTTTTTGATGGGGTCGTGCGTGCTGCTGAGCAGGATTTTAAGAAAAACTATATAGTAGTTGTCCCTGAGCAGGCTTCGCATGCAGTAACGGATGATTTTTTGCGTGCGACTCGAGGGCATGGGATTTTGAATATAGATGTACTTGGATTTGCCAGATTTGCTCATAGGATATTTTCGAGTGCGGGCGGCAATAAAGCCACTATCATAGATGATACAGGAAAAAATCTGATACTGCGCCGCATAGCTGAAGAAAAAAAGCAGGATTTAAATGTCCTGTCGGGAAGCCTTAGAAAGCAGGGATATATAAGTGAGATCAAGTCTGTGATATCAGAGCTTATACAGTATGATATCCCGCCGGAAAAGGTTACTGAGCCTGTAAATAATTCGGGAGTCCATCGGTATCTTGAAGCAAAGCTTGCGGATATATCGGTACTTTACAAGGCATTCAAAGAGCGTATGGGTAATGAGTTTATTACTCAGGAAGAGCTTTTGGATCATGCGATAAGATACGTTGAAAAGGCTGGATTTCTGAAAAATGCAGTGATAGTATTTGACAGCTTTACGGGATTTACACCCATACAGTATCGATTTATTGCAAAGCTGATGGAGGTTGCTGATGAGATAGCGGTATGCCTTGACTACGATGGAGAAGATGGAGAGTTCTTTAATCTTTCTATTATGACGATAGCAGAGCTTCGTGCTCTGGCAGAAAAAGCTGAATGGGATATCGAAACGGTGCACTGCTACGACACGGCGGACAGAAGGCTTGCATCAAGACCTGATCTGGATTTTTTAGAAAAGCATATATTTAGAAAAAATTATGCCGTATATGATGGCGAAGTTGAAAATATACACCTGGTAAACGCGGTAAATCCGGTTGGCGAGGTGGCATTTGTATGCTCTAAGATCGCTGAAATAGTGAGAGAAGGAAAGACTCGCTACAAAGAATGTGGAATAGTTATGAGTGATGTAGATGCTTATGGCTCGATCCTCGAAAGAGAGGCCAGACGCTATGACATTCCACTCTTTATAGATAAGACAAGCAGCATAGAGCTAAATCCTTTTGTCGAGTTTATAAGGGCTGCCATAGCTGTAGAAACAGCCGGATTTAGCTATGAGTCAGTTTTTCATTTCTTAAAGACAGGACTCAGTGATTTTAGCGATGAAGAAATCGACCTTACAGAAAACTATGTGAGGGCAATGAACATCAGAGGCCGTCGTAAGTACAAAGAGCCTTGGGTATGGCATACACAGCGCATCAGTGAAGATGAGCTCAGTACATTAAACAGTGTGAGACAGAGGATAGCGGACCAGTTTGCTCCACTTGATGAGCTCATGCAGAGCAGAAATGTTACTGCGGGACAATATACAAAAGGTCTCAGAGACTTTGCTGAGACCATGCACATTGAAGAGAAGCTGCTTGAAAAGGCGCAGCAGCTCAGGGAGACAGGAAACATCGGTAAGGCAAGTGAATATGAGCAGATATATTCTAAGCTTGGTGAGCTGTTTGACCGCATAGAAGCGCTTATCCCGGATGAAAAAATGACTTTGAAAGAATATATGGAAGCACTGGATGCAGGACTTTCAGAGATCAAGGTAGGAGTCATCCCGCCGGGAGTAGACGGAGTTAGTGCGGGCGATATGACCAGAAGCCGACTTAGCGGCATAAAGGTACTGTTTTTCATCGGACTCAATGAAGGCATGATACCAAAGGAAAACAAAGGCTCAGGCATATTGTCAGACTTTGACAGGGAGTACCTGAGGGAATGCGGCATCAAACTGTCACCGACTGCAAGAGAGAAGATAGGCGAGGAAAAGCTTTACTTCTATATGAATATCACGAAGCCATCAGAGGAGCTTTACATTACGTTTTCAGAGGTGGACCGTTCGGGTAAGGGGATGAGATCTTCTTACTTTGTAAGTGTTCTGAGAAAGCTTCTTCCAAATCTGGCAACTGAGAGAATAGAGCAGGAGACGATCGAGGCAGGGCTTTTGAGCCGGACAGATGCGCTCCGTACACTCAGTGACGGGCTTAGCAATGACAAAGATGATAAGACACGAGAATTATATAGATTTTTCTTATCTGATGATAAGGGCACAGATACGCTTGAAATGATGATGAAAGCAGCTTTCTTTGACTATAGGGCTGATCCTATATCAAAGGCAGCGGCTGAGGCGATATACGGCAAGCTTTCTGTGATGTCTCCGTCAAGGATTGAAAAATATGCAGCATGCGCATATCAGCATTTCCTGCAGTATGGTCTCAGACTTCGCGAAAGAGAGGAATTCAGCTTTGAAAGGCGAGACATGGGTACTCTCTTGCATGGCGTGCTTGAGACTTGCTCAAGACTGCTTGAGGACAGGAAGAAAACATTCTCCGATCTCGATATAGATGAGGCAGAGCAGCTGGCATCTGAGGCACTGGATAAGTTCCTATCTGAAAACGAAAACCTTGTGCTCAACAGCTCAGACAGAAATAAATACTTCATCGTAAGGATGGCAAGGATACTTACAAGGACTGTCCAGACACTTACAGGGCAGGCTAAAAAGGGAAGTTTCAGGACAGCGGAGTTTGAAAAAGAATTTACCGAAGATGGATTTAAGGGCAGGATCGACCGCATAGATACAACAGAAAAAGGTCAAAAACTCTATGTTTCCATAATTGATTATAAGTCTGGAAATAAGCCGTTTGAGCTCTCGAGAGTACTTTATGCTCTTGATATGCAGCTTGTTGTATATTTGAATGCAGCAATGAAGATAGAAAAAATCGAACATCCGAAGATGGAGATAAAGCCTGCAGGTATATTTTATTATCACATCGATGATCCGGTGGTCAAAGCATCAGATGCTCCGAGCGGCACAGCAGAGGAAGCTTCTCAGAAGATACGAGAGGCTTTAAGGCTGAGAGGTATAGTAAATGATGACGATGAAGTCATAGGCATGTTTGACAGTGATATGGGTTCAAAGTCAGAAGTCATACCGGTAGGTGTTAAAAAGGATGGCTCGTTTACAAGCGCTTCCTCCATACTTGCAGAGGATGGATTTAAGGTGATGGCTGATTACGTAAATAAGAAAAGTGCTGCCATGAAAGCTGAGATATCGGATGGAAGCGTAAAAAAGGCTCCTGCAAAATATGATGGAGTGCTTTCGTGTGACTATTGTTCTTATAGAGACGTATGCTATTTTGATGAGCGCAGACGTGGCTTTGAGGCAAGGAAACTGTCAAAGGTCAAAGATAGTGGAGAGATCATTGATCTGATGAAAAAATTCTATGATGGTGATGAAAAATGAATTTTACTGAAGACCAGCAAAAGGTAATAGATTCAAGAAATAAAAATGTACTTGTAGCGGCTGCAGCAGGCTCCGGAAAGACGGCGGTACTTGTTGAAAGGATAATAGAGCGGGTACGTGATAAAGAGCATCCTATAGATATAGACAGGATACTGGTAGTGACGTTTACTAATGCAGCGGCTTCTGAAATGAAAGAGAGGATACGCTCGGCTATTGAGGCGGCATCAGATGCAGAGCCGGATAATGAGCACTTAAGGCGCCAGCGAAGTCTCATACATGCGGCAAATATCATGACGATAGACAGCTTTTGCCGTATGATCATCAGAGATAATTTTGACCGCGTGGGAATGGATCCTCAGTTTCGTATAGCTGATGAAAGTGAGCTTTCTATCATGCGGGAAGATGCTATGGCAGAAGTACTTGAAAATGAGTACACGAAGGCTGCAGAGGAAGATACCGATAACTTCTATGAGTTTTTGGAGCAGTACTCTACAAGTAAGGACGACTCTGATATTGCAGAAGCTGTATTTAAGCTTTTTAATTACTCAAGGAGTAAGCCGGATCCGGAAAAATGGCTTGAATCTGTAGCTGAAAGCTATGATATAGAAGATGAAGAAAGTCTTATTAATTCAGAATGGATGAAACATGGCATTGCACTTATCCATGATGAGATAAGCGAATGTGTAGATAAGCTTGATGAGGCAATAAGGATAGCGTCTGACGCGGGCGGCCCGTATATGTATCTCGATCTGTTAAGTACGGAGCGGGATATGATATACAATATTTCTGCGGCAGAGGACTATAAAGCCATGCAGTCATATGCCGCTGGTGTAAGCTTCGGCAGACTCTCTACCAAAAAAGACGAGAGTGTTGATGCAGAGCTTAGGGAAAAAGTCAAAGGCATCCGAAATGGAGTGAAGGACAGATTCCAAAAGGTAAGAGCTGCTTTTCTATCGGAGGATACTGAAAAAATACTGGAAAGTATCGCAGCTTCAAGACCTATGATGAAATGTCTTGTAAAGCTTACCCTCGATTTTTCAGAAAAGTTTAAAGAGCTTAAGGGAGATAAGAATATTATAGATTTTTCTGACCTTGAGCATATAGCGCTTGAAATATTGAGAACTACCGTAGCTGAGGACTATAGGAATTACTTTGAAGAAGTGATGACTGACGAGTACCAGGATTCCAACAGCATACAGGAGAGTATCCTTACCAGTGTCGCAAAGGACAATAATTACTTCTGCGTAGGTGACGTAAAACAGAGTATCTATAGCTTCAGACTTGCGGAGCCGGGGATATTCATGTCGCGTTACGCTTTTTCGGAGACCGATGAAAGATCAGAGAGGATCATACTTGCAAAAAATTTCCGAAGCAGGAAAGAAGTGCTTGATTCAGTAAATGTAGTTTTTGATAAGATCATGCATGAAAATGTAGGCGGCGTGGAATATGATGACGCGGCGGCATTGTACTATGGGGCTTCATATTCAGAGACAGGAGCAGATCATAAGGCTGAGATGCTTATAATAAATGCAGATCAGAATGGTGAGATAAGCAAGCATGCTCTGGAAGCGAGGATCGTAGCTTCAAGGATAAAGAGTATGGTAGGAAACTACCCGGTAGAGGATAGGAAGAATGGAGGCACACATCCGGCGCAGTATAGGGACTTTGTGATACTTCTCCGCTCGCTGAATGGTGTAGATGAAGTATACAGAGAGGCGCTTGAAGAAGCAGGGATACCGGCATTTATAGAATCCAGGACAGGATACTTTCAGACAGAAGAAATCCGCACTTTGATATCTTTTATTTCTGTACTTGATAACCCGAGACAGGATATACCGCTTGCTTCAGTCATGACGAGTGTACTTGGAAATTTCAGTGATGAAGATCTGGCGGGCATAAGGACGGCTTCGCCAAAGGGAGATTATTATACAGCGCTTCTTTGTGCATCGGGCCGGAGGGAGCCGGAGGAGGATGCATCTGAAATTGCTGAAAGACTTAAGGAAAAGTCGCGTGCGTTTCTTGAAATGATAGAAAGATACCGCGAAATGGTTGCTTATACTCCTATTCACTCACTTATCGAAACGGTGATAAGTGAAACCGGGTATGATCTGTATGCGATGACAAAGGGTGGAAGTGCCAGAGCTAATATAGAAATGCTTATACAGAAAGCTGCTGATTTTGAGCATACAAGCTACAAGGGACTTTTTTATTTCTTAAGATATATTGAGAAACTCAAAAAATATGATATGGATTTTGGCGAGGCAATGACCGGAAACGAGGATGCAGATGTTGTAAGGATAATGAGTATCCATAAGTCAAAGGGACTGGAATTTCCGGTAGTTTTCTTAAGCGGTCTCAGCAGAAAGTTTAATACAAGGGACCTTGTAGACAGTATAGTCATGGACTCTGACTTAGGTGTTGCAATGGACAGGACTGACAAGTCTACAAGAATAAAGAGCAGCGGATTTTTTAAGGGGATCATAAGCGAAAAGCGCAGGAGAGCTGCCATAGGTGAAGAACTCAGAGTATTGTATGTTGCAATGACAAGGGCTGAGGAGAAGCTTATAATGACGGCTGTTGTGGACGATTCTGAAAAAGTGTTGTCGGAAGTACAGAAGGGCATACTTCACTCTGGAAGTAATCTGGATTTCCTTGCGTATGCGTTTACATATGAAGATGTAAGAGAAAAGATAAATATCAGGACTACTGATATCTCAGAGCTTACTGTACAGGCAGTAGAAGAAGCTATAGAGCTCGAAAGCGAAAGACTTAAATTCAGTGAGATCGATCCTTCTATTATATATGAAGAGGAAACAGCTGCTAAGCTCGATAAAAATCTGAATTGGAAGTACGAGCATGAAAGCTCATTTGAAGTGCCGGTAAAGGTATCGGTCTCAAGACTTAAGCAGGCGGCGATGGAAGAAGTTCCTGCTGTACAGATAATAGAGGATGAAGCGGCAGAAGCAGAAGAGGCTGAGAGTGAAGAAATAAGCGAAAAAACTGCGGCAGCACAGGGCGGAGCCTTGAGAGGAACGGCATATCATAAGGCATTTGAAATGCTTACTCTCGAAAAGATACGTACAGCTAAAGAGGCTAAGGCTTTTATTGACGAACTTGTCGAGAATGAAATGCTCGAAAAAGATGCGGCAGCTAAGATCTGGGCAAAAGATCTTGTCACATTTGGCAAGACTGAGCTCGCAAAGCGGATGTACAGTGCAGCTGACAGAGGAGAGCTTTTTAAGGAGCAGCCATTTATCATCGCACGCAAGGCTTCTGATATAGATAGCCGCTGGCCTCAGGATGAAAATGTGCAGATCCAGGGTATAATTGACGCTTTCTTCATTGAGAATGGAAAACTATATGTTGTCGATTACAAGACAGACAGAGTGAAAAGTGCTGATACACTTGCAGAACGCTATGCCGTGCAGCTTGACCTGTACGCGGATGCGCTGTCTCAGATCATGGGAATGGAGATCGGAGAAAAGCTGATATATTCAGTTGCGCTTGGTGAGGTAGTTTCACTGGGAGGTGGTGCAGCATGAAGTCTTTGATAGATTCGATTAAAAAGACCTTTAGCGATAAGCGACTATGGCTCTGCATACCTCTTGGGATGGCATTTGCGCTCTGCTTTAATCAGCTTATCTCCTTACTGGGACTTTTGGATATTTTCCCTGCGTATAAGCAAAATGTCAGAAATCAGATGTTCGCAGTTCCTTTAATGACAGGAATAATACTATATGGTCTGATCACTCCGATATTTGAGGAAGTGCTGTTTCGATGGATCTTGTTTGGCCGGCTCAAGCTTTATATGGCAACTGCTGCGGCAGCACTGGGCTCAAGCTTTATTTTTGGAGTATACCATGGGAATATAATTCAGTTTATATACGCTTTTATATTTGGAATAATACTGTGCTTTGCATATTCGCGATTTAATAGTGTGATAGCCTCTATAATTGTGCATGGAGCAGCAAACGTTTTCGTATATGTCACTGCATCAGTTGGGTGGTTTTCGTTTTTAGGGAGCGTGCATGCGAAGATAGTCAGTGTTATCGTCGGTGGTGCTTTAGGGTTTGTAATACTCAGAATGCTCTATTTAAGTATGCCCAAAGACAGAGATAATTATAAAAAATGGATTTTTCCGCAATAAAGTTCCAATTTGTGATATACTCTTTTTTAACGACTATATTAAGGAAGGATTTTGGTTATGAATGACACATATGTAGAATGCTTAGTAGCAAAAAAGCCTAATCCGGCAGAGCCTTTGATAAAGGCAGCAGCTTATGGAGTAACAGCGGCAGCGGTACTGATGGGATTTCTTACAATGAAATTTATATTCCTTATCGTGGCTTTAGTCCTTGGAGCAGGATGTTTTTTCTGGCTTCCTAATCTCTCAGTGGAGTATGAGTATCTTTATGTTGCAAGAGAGCTTCAGGTAGATAAGATACTTGCTAAATCAAAGCGTAAGACTGTATTCAGCTGTGGAGTAGACAAGCTTGAAGTGTTCGCCCCGGAAGGAGCATATCAGCTTGACTCATTCAAAAATGTCGAAGCGGTAACACATGATTTCACATCCGGAGACGCTGATTCCAAGAAGTATGTAATGGTATTCAGAAATTCTAATGCAACAGAGAAGCTTATCCTTGAGCCGGATGAAAATCTTATAAATGCAATAAAAAGTGTCTGCCCTAGTAAGACATTTGTATGAGAAATAAAGAATTACATAAAAGATTTTTAATTTAATATGAAATTCGTTGACATGAGGAATTCTTTTTGGTATCGTAAGGTTTAATTTTTACAGAACATAGCTTAATTACGGAGGTTTGTAATGAGTCAGATTATTGGCGAAGGAATTACTTTTGATGACGTTTTATTGGTACCTTCTTATTCAGAGATTACACCTAACATGGTTGATCTTTCAACACACTTGACTAAGAAGATCAAGCTCAACATTCCTATGATGAGTGCCGGCATGGACACTGTTACTGAGAGCGCTATGGCTATCGCAATGGCACGTCAGGGCGGTATTGGTATCATCCATAAGAATATGTCAATTGAGCAGCAGGCAGAGGAAGTTGACAAGGTAAAGCGTTCAGAAAACGGTGTTATTACTGATCCATTCTTCCTTTCTCCTGAGCACACACTCAGAGACGCAGACAATCTTATGGCTAAGTTTAAGATTTCAGGTGTGCCGATCACAGAAGGCAAGAAGTTAGTCGGAATCATTACAAATCGTGACCTTAAATTTGAAGAAGATTATTCAAAGAAGATCAAGGAATGCATGACAAGCGAAGGTCTTGTAACAGCAGAAGAGGGCATTACTCTTGATGAAGCAAAGAAGATCCTTGCCCGCTCAAAGAAGGAGAAGCTTCCAATAGTAGATAAGGACGGCAACCTTAAAGGTCTTATCACTATCAAGGATATCGAGAAGCAGGTTAAGTATCCACTTTCTGCAAAGGATTCACAGGGAAGACTTCTTTGTGGTGCAGCAGTTGGTATCACAGCAAACTTCATGGACAGAGTTGCAGCTCTTGTTGAGGCAAAGGTTGACTGCGTAGTTCTTGACTCAGCACATGGTCATTCCAAGAATGTTCTTGATGTATGCCGCCAGATCAAGTCTGCATATCCTGATCTTGATGTTATCGTAGGTAATGTAGCTACAGGTGAGGCATGCAAGGCACTGATCGAGGCAGGCGCTGACGCTATCAAGGTTGGTATCGGACCTGGCTCTATCTGTACAACTCGTGTAGTTGCAGGTATCGGTGTTCCACAGATCACAGCTGTTATGGATTGCTACAAGGTTGCACATGAGGCAGGCATTCCGATCATCGCTGATGGTGGTATCAAGTATTCTGGTGATATCACAAAGGCTCTTGCTGCAGGTGGTTCTGTAGTAATGATGGGTTCAATCTTTGCCGGATGTGACGAGGCTCCTGGTTCATTCGAGCTTTACCAGGGACGTAAGTACAAGGTATACCGTGGCATGGGCTCTATCGCAGCTATGAATAACGGAAGCAAGGACAGATACTTCCAGGAGGGCGCAAAGAAGCTTGTTCCTGAAGGAGTTGAAGGCCGTGTAGCATATAAGGGAACACTTGAGGATACAGTATTCCAGCTTATCGGAGGACTTCGTTCAGGTATGGGATATTGTGGAGCTAAGGATATAGTTACTCTTCAGGAGACAGGTCGTTTTGTAAAGATTTCAGCAGCATCACTTAAAGAGAGTCATCCTCATGATATCCATATAACTAAGGAGGCTCCTAACTACGCCGTTGATGGAGAATAATTCATAATAATGGTTTATTATATAAAAACTCAGTTAAATACAGCTTTGCATCGTAAATATACGAAGCATTATATATGTGGTATCATCGCGGCTTGCCTTGTGGCAAACCTCGCGATGAGCGGCTTTAGAAACATAATATATGGAATGAATGATGGCACTTTTGCCTACAATCTTATAATGTTTGCAAAGGGATTCTTTTGGATACCATATTATAGCTGTATTTTTATAGCTGATATAGTTTTTGGCGATAATTATCCTGATCCAAGGATAAGAGATAAGTCCACGATCGGGCTTTCAAGGGCACAGATATTCTTTGGTAAGTTTATCACTGAGCTTATAGCCCTTGTGATCTATGCACTGCTTGCGACGATCATCTTTCTTGTCATCACACCTCTTTTTCAGGTACATGATGGCACTATAGATGCTTCGATAATAATCGACTTTATACAGGCAGTAGTGATCGCAATGCCGCTCTTTGTAGCCGGTGTTGCTATCGGAAATATGTTTTTGTTTTCAGCAAAAAACAAAAAACAGGCATTCATTTTATTTGTAATTTGTGTTATATTAGTTCCCAGGGCAATTATTTATTTGGCAACTGATAATATAAGGATCATGCCATTTGTGTGGCTGACAAAGATACTTCTTACACCACAGTTCCAGGAGCTTCAGTTCTATGCGACTCGTGATGTAACAAAGATAATCACTACATCGGTTGTATATACGATAATTGCGTGTATAATTGGGTGCCGCAGTTTTTATAAAAGGGAATTCTAAATGAGATTAAACAAATTTTTGCGGGCGGTGACTACACTGCCTGCAATTTTTATGATGAGTGTAATTTTTTACTTTTCTTCCTGTGAGGCTGATCGTTCTACAGAGATGAGTGAGTATTTTTCTTTGGAGGTTCTCCTTAAGATAGGACAGGAGATCGGTATGGCTATTACCAGTCATAGGATCTGGACGGCTGAGGAAATGGTAAAGTTTGTACAGGATCTGGATTATCCTGTACGTAAGGCAGCTCATCTTACAGAGTTTGCAGTTTTAGGTATTACAATAGTATTTGCGCTCTATTTTCAGAAGATAAGGCGTAAGTATATCGCAAGAACTGCTATATTGATCGGTGTACTTTATGCGGCTTCAGATGAGTTTCATCAGCTTTTTGTTAAAGGAAGGTCTTGCCAGCTCTTCGATGTTGGAGTAGACTCATTAGGGGTATGTATTGGTGTCGGTTTGATGTTAGCAATACTTAACGCTACGATAGGAAAAAAATATAAAGGCTATGAGCTTGTGGAGGACTTTAATAATGACATTAGGACGGAATGATTTGTGCTGGTGTGGCAGTGGTAAGAAGTATAAGAGCTGCCATCTTGCATTTGATCAGAAGATCGATCTTTTTAGAGATAAGGGACATATTGTTCCTAGTCATGATATCATCAAGTCAAAAGAGGATATCGAGGGCATCAAGGCTAGTGCAAAGATAAATATCGCATGTCTTGATTATGTTGCAGAGCATATCAGAGCAGGCATCTCAACTCAGGATATCGATGACTGGGTATCAAAGATCACTGCTGAAATGGGTGGAATACCTGCTACACTTGGGTATGAAGGCTATCCTAAGAGCTGCTGTACATCTATCAATGATGAGGTTTGTCATGGTATACCATCAGAGGATGTTATCCTTCAGGATGGCGATATCATCAATGTAGACTGCTCTACTATCCTCAATGGATATTTCTCAGATTCTTCACGTATGTTCATCATAGGTGAGACTACTCCTGAGAAAAAGAAGCTTGTTGAGGATGTAAAGAAAGCAGTTGAGATTGGTCTTGCTGAGATCAAGCCATGGAGATTTCTTGGAGACATGGGCTCAGCGATCAATGAGTTTTGCAAGTCACAAGGTTATGAAGTTGTTGTTGATATAGGCGGACATGGCTGTGGACTTGAGTTCCACGAGGAGCCTTGGGTAAGCTATGTTTCAAAGCCTGGTACAGAGATGCTTATGGTACCTGGCATGTGCTTTACAGTAGAGCCTATGGTCAATCTTGGACGTCACGAGATTTTCCAGGATGAGGATAATGGCTGGACAATCTATACAGAGGACGGAAGCCCGTCTGCACAGTGGGAAGTTCAGATCGTAGTCACAGAAGATGGCTATGAGATGATAACTTATTAAGAGATAGGAGATAAGACAATGAGTCTAATGAAAATGCCTGGCGAGTACCAGAGCAAGATGAACATTATCGAGACAGAGATTGCTATTAAAGAAGTAAAGGATTACTTTGAGAGAGCATTGGCTAATGAGCTTAATCTTACACGTGTATCTGCGCCTCTTTATGTAAGACCGGAGACAGGACTTAATGATAACTTAAACGGAGTAGAGCGTCCGGTTTCATTTGACATCAAGGACCAGGATGGACGCATTGTTGAGATCGTACATTCTCTTGCAAAGTGGAAGAGATACGCTCTTAAGCGCTATGGTTTCAAGGCTGGTACAGGTCTTTATGCTGATATGTATGCTATCAGACGTGATGAGGATACTGACAATCTTCATTCACTCTATGTTGACCAGTGGGATTGGGAGAGAATCATAGAGAAGCGCGAGCGTACATACAATACACTTGTAACAATGGTAAATCACGTATATACAGCTATTAAGTCAACAGAAGATTATCTTTCAAAGAAGTATGACTTCCTGACACCAATACTTCCAAACAACATCACTTTCGTGACTACTCAGGAGCTTTTGGATGAGTATCCTGACCTCACTCCAAAGGAGAGAGAGTATGAGTGTGTAAAGAAGCATGGTGCTATATTCCTTACACAGATCGGTGATGATCTTACAAATGGTGAGCCACACGATGGCAGAGCTCCGGACTATGATGACTGGAAGCTTAACGGTGATATCATCGTTTATTATCCTGTACTTGACTGTGCATTTGAGATTTCTTCAATGGGAATCAGAGTTGATGCAGATTCACTTAAGGAGCAGCTTGAGAAGAGCGGATGCCCTGAGAGAGCTGAGCTTGAGTTCCAGAAGATGGTTCTTAATGATGAGCTTCCATTCACAATTGGTGGTGGTATCGGTCAGTCAAGAATCTGCATGTACTTCCTTCGTAAAGCACACATCGGTGAAGTACAGTCTTCTGTATGGAGAGATGATGACTGCGAAGAAGCTGCAAAGCTTGGTATACAGTTGATATAATATTTGATTAACAAAAATCTGTAAAGCTGCTTAACAAAAACGGCTTTACAGATTTTTTTGTCTTTTATTCTACACAATTAAATAAAATACATATAAATTGATGAAACTATTTGTAAAATATATTAAAATTGTATGATAGTAGGGCTGATATTGGGACGACATGATATCAGCTAATTAGGATTGTGAGAAAGGAGACGAAGTATGAAAAGACGATTTTTATCGCTGACACTGGCTCTTACGCTTGTAATGAGCAATATCGCTGCGGATACTGCAATATTGCATACAGGCCTACAGACAGTGTGGGCAGATGAGATTGTTGAAGAACAGTCAGAATCAACTGAGGTGGCTACGGAGACCGACGCAAAGGATGATAGTAAGAGCGGCGAGTCAACAGAGGCAGCGGAAACAATTAAGGTAAAGACAGAACAGGACACGGAGGATAATGAGTCAAAGCCTTCAGATGAGAAGAAATCTGAGGAGAAGGTAGAGCTGCAGGAAGTAGAAGTAATCGATTATCTTGAGTATCAGGTAAACGAAGATGGAAGCACGGTTACGATAACTGGATATGTTGAGGAAAAACTTCCAGCTGTTGATTCAGGAGTTCCATTTAAGATTCCTGGAACGATTGATGAGAAAACTGTAACAGCTATAGGTGATAGTGCATTTTCAAATATGAAAGGAAATGATAGCTATAATGAACTGCAATTGCCGTCAACAATTAAACGTATAGGTGAAAATGCGTTTAATGGGTGGAGCTATCTGACAAGTATTACCTTAAATGATGGACTTGAGAGCATTGGTAGTAAAGCATTTTATGGATGCGCATCACTTGCATCAGTTACAATTCCTAATACTGTAACAGAGATAGGAGATAATGTATTTTATCTCTGTACATCGTTAAAAAGTGTTCAACTTTCTTCAACATTAGAGAAAGTAGGATATCGTGCATTTGCATCTATACAAATAGAAAGTATTACAATACCGGCTACTCTCGTAGAAATTGGAGATGAAGCTTTTAGCAGTATAAAGGAAATAAGCTTTGATGAAGAAACAACAAAAATACCAGATAGGGTATGTGTTAGAGCAGGCAGACTAGAAAAGATTAATTGGCCGTCGAAAGTAACTGAGATTGGCGATAGTGCATTTTTTAGTTGTTCTTCACTTACTTTTGATAAAATTCCAGATACTGTGACTATTATTGGAAACAGTGCATTTGATAGTTGCACATCATTAACAAGTGTTAAACTTCCATCTAAACTGGAGAAAATAGGCGATAGAGCTTTTAGTGATACGAAAATAGAAAGTATTGAAATACCTTCCACGCTTACTGAAATCGGAGGCGGCACGTTTGATAGTATAAAAGAAGTCAGCTTTGGTGCAGGGACTACTGTAGTTCAACCTTATTTATGTAGTGGAGCAATTAATCTTAAAAAGATTAATTGGACATCAGACATTAACACTATAGGTGGTGGTGCATTTTATGGATGTACATCACTTGCGTCAGTTACGATTCCTGATACTGTAACTGAGATAGGGCAGCAAGCATTTTGTGACTGCTCATCATTGACGGATGTTATACTTTCTTCTAAGCTTGAGAAAGTAGGCGATAATGCATTTACTGGCACAGATATAGGAAGTATAGAAATACCTGCTACCCTTACAAGTATTGGATACTTGGCATTTAGCAGCATAAAAGAAGTCAGCTTTGCTGCAGGAACTACAGTAATACCTGCGGATGTATGCTATAGAGCAAGTAGTCTTGAGAAGATTAACTGGCCTAAGGGGCTAACGGAAATAGGTACTAATGCTTTTTATCAGTGTTCTTCTCTTGGAGCATTAGATGATATACCTGCTACAGTAAAGAATATAGGAGGTTCTGCATTCTATAACAGCTCTGTAACCTCTGTAACTATACCGGCAGGTGTTGGGGTTGATTCAAATGCATTTGAAGATTGCTATAATCTTAAAAAGATTGTAATTGGAGACAATGTATCTTTGAATGGTTACTCATTTTCAAATTGTACTAATTTGGAAAGCGTTACTATCGGCAATAATGTGACAATTGATGATTCAGCATTTTCAGGCAGTGAAAAGACTGGAAGTATCGGAGCAAACGGAACTGATGATTCAAGTGTAAAATATTCATATTCATGGATTACAAGCGAATTAAAGATTATCGGTTCCGGAGATATGATGGACTTTGAAAAGGCTGAAGATGTTCCGTGGTACGCTACAAAGGACAAAATTAAGAGTATTGATATAAGCAGAGATATTACGAGAATAGGTGACTATACATTTACAGGAATCAATACTGTATCTCAGATAGATTTACCATCTGCACTTGAGGAAGTCGGCAAACACAGCTTTAAGGATTGTAAAGCTCTTGAGCGTGTTGTTGTTAAAAACAGAGTTGAGCTTATCGATACAGGAGCATTTGAAGGCTGCGATAAATTGAAGGAAATTTTCTTCTACGGTGACGCACCGGTATTGGCAGCTGACTGTATTCCTGATCTTTCAACTATAACAATTGTTTATCCTGAGGCTGCAACAGGTTGGAATGGTAAAAAGCTAAGGGAGAGATTTAAGAATGTAAAATGGAAGTCATGGGACAATACCGTAACTACTAGAGATATAGTACTCGTACTCGATCACTCTGGAAGTATGAGTGATACCATGGATTCAGGAGATACGAGAATGGAGGCTCTTAAGAAAGCTGCCAAAGCTTTTGTAAGTGCGGTAGGAGGTCCTCGCAGCAATAATAACATAGCTATTGTTATGTTTGATGATTCAGCGGAGGTTATAGCTGATTTTTCAAAGGATACAGATTATCTTAATCAGAAGATCGATTCAATGCATGATGATGGAGGAACATATTATATTCCTGCTATGAAGATGGCTGAAGATCTTCTGAAATACAGTGATGCATCTTCTAAGTCAATTATTCTCTTTAGTGATGGAGAGCCATTTGAATCAAAAGAGGATATACAGGAGGTGGCGGAGGCACTTTCCAAGCAGTATGGTCTGTATTCTGTAGGTCTTGTAGATCCTGATAACAGTGTATCTGCTGCAGTTTTTACAACTGAGGAGGAATTCCTTATTGCTGCAGTTAATGGTAATGAATCACATTATTTCAGAGCTACTGATATAGATTCCCTCATCAAGGCATTCATTGACATTGCGCAGGAAACCTTGAATAATGAGTACACTGTAGTAGAAATCAAGCGTAACGGACAGAGATATAATGCAGTATCTGAGGATGTTATTTTTGTCAAAGGATCTGGTGAATCGGTAGAGATAAACACTATACCGAGTGCAGAAATTGAGGACAAAGCGGCAAAATATGAGCTTCAGGTTAATTTTGTCGCAATTGAAAATAATACTACCGGTGTATTTAATATGGCTCCGGGACTTTTGCTAAAAGATGGAGACTATGTTGAGATAGTTATATATGATGCTGCTGGCAATGAGCTTGAGAGAAATCATCTCAAAATCCGTCTGAGTGATGAGTATAAGATAACTTTCTATCTGAATGACGGAACCGATACGATATATGATCAGTATACTGTAGCTAGCGGAAATGAGATCAAAGAGCCTGAAGATGAACCTGAAAGAGCTGGCTATAAGTTTAAGGGCTGGTTTGCAAATGCAGCATGCAGTGGTTTCCCATTCTTTAGTCCGTTGAATAAGAGCAATAAGCTCAGGGTCGACAGCGATACTTCACTTTATGCGGCATGGGAAGACGAAAGTACGCTTGATCTTAAGAAAGATGCATGGAGATTTGCTAACAGCGGAGAAGAATTCTGTACACCGGGCTACAATGATCTCGAGTGGTATGAACAGTTTGCGTATGACTATGAGATAAGTGCAGGCGACTGGGCTAAGCTGATGGAGAATATAGCAAATAGCCCTAATGACAATACAAGAACGTATGCAAAGATTTATAAGCGCTGGGCCAAGGAAGCAAAGAAAGACGTCTGGGGTGGATCATGCTTTGGTATGTCTGCAGCGGCAGTGCTTGTAAAGACAGGTGCCATTGACATCATGAAGTTTGATCCGAAGTATTCAAAGGTTGGAAAGGCAGAGCTGGACTACAATAAAAAGGGTGATGCAGATGTAGGAAGTATCGAGAGTATGATAAATTACTACTATCTGTATCAGGTAGTCGGAGAAATCAACAATCTTAGAAACAACGGAGATGGAGATGAGTCAGTATACTTAAGCAGTATAATCGATAAGATGAAGAAATCTGGTAAGCCGGTTGTGCTGTGCCTGAATATATATGAGGATAAAGATCTTCTCGGAGGTCATGCAGTAGTTGCATATAACTTAAAGGGTGATGATACAAATGGATATACCTTTGAAGTATATGACTGCAGTCTTGGAAATGAAGAGTCATATCCTGTAACAGTTACAAAGAGTGGAAGTACTTATTCAAAAGAGTGCAGTGATTGGGAAGATGCATGGGACGAGAATTATAACTTCAGGCTTACCTGTGCACTTACTTCTGAAGAGCTTCAGAGCGAAAAAATCCTTAAGGAATCAGCAATGGTTATAGCAAGTGCTGATGATGACTGGAGCATTGCATCAAGCTATAAGAACTTTACACTTACTAAACTTGACAGCACTGATACAGAAGTTGCATCAGCAAAGATTACAAATGGCGCACCTGAATCTGGTGCTACTCTTGATGTAGAGGCACTTGGAAATAGCGGAGAACCAAATGGAGTACCAAAGTACAACTTTAAGGTTGCAAAGCTTGGAGACGGTGAGAAATACAAAATTAATAACAATGAAAGCAGCAGTGACGGAAGCTTTATAACTACAATTGCCAATAGCGATGATGATGGTTTCAGCACAAATATTACCACAGGTAATTATGGATATGGAACGATAACAGTTGACAGTACAGGTAAGGTTACAACAAATTTAAATAGCTGTAAGCAGACAATCCGTTCATCACGTGAATACGACAATGCCAGATGGTCTTATGTAAATGTAAGCGGAGAAACAAGCGGACTTACCCTTGATCCTGCAAAGGAGCAGATAACTATATCTTCTACAAGCAATACAAAGCTTGATATAGCAGTAGAGTCTGACCTTAATATGCTTGAGTTTAATAAGACAGAGGTAGTAGGCGGCGAAGATGTAGTTATCACGGGCGATACCGAGGATAACGTTGTATTTAAGAACGGAACAGCTAAAGAAGTGAAAGAGCCTTTCGGCTATGCGGCTGTATTTGACTCACAGCAGGGCAATCCTGTACCGACTCAGTACAATCTGGAAAAGGGTGACAAGATTGACGAGCCTAATGATCCGAAGAAGAACGGATTTACATTTACCGGATGGTATAAGGAAGCTGACTTAAAGACAGAATGGGATTTTGACAATGATACTATAGACGGTGACACAGTTGTCTATGCAGGATGGGAGCTTGATCCTAATTACTTTGTAAAAGTAACCTTCCGTATGAAGGGTGCAAAGGATAACTTTACTTACATAGGTAAAGATACAAAGCTTGATGACTTTGACTGCCCGACACCGGATGATGACGACAAGACATGGTATGCTGATGGTGAACTGAAGTCTAAGTGGGACTATGACACCAGGGTTACAAAGAATACCATCCTCTACTCAAATGGCTGGGAAGAAGGCCGCTATGTCGATGTTAAATCACTGAAGCTTGATGTGTATGCAATCACTATGAATCGCGGCGATAAGAGAAAGCTCAAAGCTGAGGTCAACGAGGATGCAACAGATAAGATATTTAAGTGGCTTTCATCAGATACTAATATCGTAACAGTAGACGATGATGGAAATGTAGAAGCAAAGAAAGCAGGAGAGGCTAAGGTAACTGTAACATCAGGCGGTGAGGCAGCAGTATGTGAGATAACTGTAGTAGAGCCTGTAACGGGCGTATCTCTTGATAAGACTTCTGCAGAGCTTACCGAGGGTGAAACAGTGCAGCTTACAGCGACAGTTACACCTGCTGATGCATCGAATAAGAGCCTCAAGTGGGAAAGCTCAGCATCAAATATTGCAAAGGTTAACGATAATGGTCTCGTAACAGCAGTGGCTGAAGGCAGTGCAGAAATCACAGTTACTACAGTAGACGGTGGATTTACGGATAAGTGCAGCATTAATGTAAAGGCTAAAAACAAACCTGATAGTACTCCAAGCGGAAATAAGGCTTCTACGGAAGATGTAGTACCTGCAGAAGGAAAGATCATTTCAGCTGGTACAGTTACTATTGGAGGACAGCCATATACGGTAAGCTATAATTCAACAATGCTGACTTATAATGGCGGAAATCTTAAGAAGATACTTAAGAATGCGATCATATTTACTGATGCGACCGGAGCAAAGAAGGATGTTAAATCCATTTCTGCAAAGGCAAAGAACGTAGGAAAGGTCACACTCAAGAGTGTTAAATTCACAGATAAGACAAAGCTTAAGGCAAGTGATCTGTCGTCACTGAATATTGAAATCGCACCAAGACAAGTATCGGTAAACGGTACAAAGAATGAAAAGGGTGCACTTGTTTATGCCGGACTTAACACTTCAAAGACAAAGATCAAAGGCGATAAGCTTAAGAAACTCATGGTAGATATGCCTAACTGGGATAAGAATGCAAAGGATGCAACAGAAAGCAGCCTTAAGTCTGGCAAGCAGTATGTTACAAAGAAGATCAATATGAAGAAGGATATCAAGTCAGTAACTGCTGATGGAAATCACTTCATTGTGGAATTGCAGAACAGTTTCACAGGAACAGTAATTGTATCTAAAAGTTGATCAGATTTAAGCAATAAAAATAGGAAGTGCCGTTTGGCACTTCCTATTTTTTATATATTTTGATTTATTTAAGTCCTGCGACCTGCATCATGATCTCATTGCTGCGAGTGATGAAAGCTGTCATCTCTGCAGGTGAAAGCTGCTTGTTTGCAAGCATTGCAAGGTCATAAAGCTGCTCTGAGATAAGCTTTGACTGCTCGTCCTCAGGAGTATCCATTACCTTCTTAACGAGTGGGTGATTTGCATTGAGGATAAGTGTCTGTCCATCATCAGCAAAGTCATCCATGCCGCCAAGACCGTTCATTGAGTACATCTTCATCATGTCCTGCATACGGCGTGACTCTTCTGAAAGAGTCATCATTGATGCGATAGTAGCATCTTTGAGCTTCTGTACAGAAACCTCAAGCTTCTCCTTCTTAAGTGCCTCACGAAGAACCTTCTGAATGCTCTCAGCCTTCTCCTTGAAGCTCTTTGTCTCGTCCTCTGTCTCTTCAGATTTCATTGTGTCTGTTACATCAGAGTCGATTCTCTTAAACTTAACACCCTCGTTCTTCATTTCAAGCTGCTGCATGAAAGGAGTATCGATGTTGTGACGAAGGATAACTGCTGTCATACCGGCAGACTTAAACATGTTGATGTACTGTCCCTGCTGCTTTTCGTCTGTTACATAGTAGATGGTATGCTCAGGCTTCTCTTCCTTCTTCTCGTCAGAACTCTCAGCATCTTTTGGTGTCTCATCAACTACTTCAGCCTCAACCTTTTCACCAGTCTCAGCATCTGTAACTTCAGCTTCCTCGGTTGGCTTTACATCGAGGCACTCTGGAAGTGTGAGGTACTTATCGTTGATGTCCTTGAAAAGAATGAAATCGTTGATCTTGTCAGCAAACTTTTGATTTCTGAGGTAGCCATACTTAACGAAGGGTGAGATATCCTCCCAGTACTTTTCGTAAGTTTCCTTGTCAGTCTTGCACATTCCGGAAAGCTTCTCAGCAACCTTCTTTGTGATGTAGTCAGAGATCTTTGTAACAAATCCATCGTTCTGAAGTGCGCTTCTTGAAACGTTGAGCGGAAGATCAGGACAATCGATAACACCCTTGAGGAGCATAAGGAACTCAGGAATAACTTCTTTAATGTTGTCAGCGATGAATACCTGGTTGTTGTAAAGCTTGATCACACCCTCGATTGATTCGTACTCGATGTTGATCTTAGGGAAGTAGAGTATACCCTTGAGGTTGAAAGGATAGTCCATGTTGAGGTGGATCCAGAAAAGAGGCTCCTTGTAATCATGGAAAACCTTGCGGTAAAACTCTTTATACTCTTCATCTGTACAATCCTTTGGAGTCTTTGCCCAAAGTGGATGAATATCGTTGATAGGCTTTGGAGTTTCCGGTGGAACCTCGTTGCCATCCTTGTCCTTTGTAGGCTTTGGAGGCTCAGCGTTTACATCTGAAAGATAGATCTCTGTAGGCATAAATGCACAGTACTTGTCGAGAACTTCTCTTACAGCGTACTCGTTGCAGTACTTGAGGCAATCTTCATTGAGGTAAAGAGTGATCTCAGTACCTGTTGTTGTCTTTGTGCCTGCAGTCATATCATACTCTGTGCCTGCGCCTTCGCACTCCCAATGTACGCTCTCAGCGCCGCTCTGATATGAGAGAGTATCGATAGTTACTTTATCTGATACCATGAATGCTGAGTAGAAACCGAGACCGAAATGACCGATGATCTGGTCAGCATCTGACTTATCTTTGTATTTGTTAAGGAAATCTGTAGCACCTGAAAAAGCGATCTGGTTGATGTACTTATCAACTTCGTCAGCTGTCATTCCGATACCATTATCAATGAACTTAAGAGTTTTAGCCTTGTTGTCAACGATAACGTCAACACGTCCCTTTAAGCCTGCACCCTCGCTGCCATCTGTCTGATCGGCAGGAGCCTGATACTCACCGATAACTTCGAGCTTTTTAAGCTTTGTGATAGCATCACATGCGTTTGAAACAAGCTCTCTGATGAAGATATCCTGATCAGAATACATCCATTTCTTAATGATAGGGAAGATATTTTCACTGCTGATTGAAAGACTTCCGTGCTTATTAGACATTTATATATACCTCCTAAATATGGTCTATGTTTAACAAATATAATTGTAAAGCCCACGGGGGTAAAAGTCAATAAAAAATTAGCACTCACTTAAAATGAGTGCTAATCATATATATCCTATTATGGTGTCAGCTGAGGCAGCTGAGGTGTGACAGCCGGCGTAGTTGCAGGGGTGGTAAGTGCATTGTTTAGAGCACTTGTATCCGGAAGCAGAGCCGGATTTATAAATCCGTTGATCGTGCTGTGAGGACAATAGCCTGTTATACCGGAAGTATTTCCGAGTACCTTGAACGGACACTGATCTCCGGCTAAAAGACCGGTAGCCTGACAGATATATCCAAATTTATGAGAATCACATGATTCAGTAGGTGCATTGTCTTTATCAAAGATTTCTGTGAATGCACTTCCGTCAGCAGTACACAAGCCGTCAACAGCAAGCTTTCCGGATTTTTTGCAGACCTTTTTCTCAACGATTCCGGAAGGTTTTACAAAGTCTTTCTTATCAAGCTTATCATGTACCTTGGACATGGCAGCTTTCCATATGGTCTTTGCAATAGAAGTTTCAGCCTTGTTCATTTTGACGTTGTTGTCATAGCCTGCCCAGACAGTGCAGGTATAGTATGGTGTAAATCCGGCAAACCAGACATCTTTGTTGGATGTTGTCGTACCTGTCTTACCGGCGATAGCCATCTCTTCATCAAAATTAACGGCCTTACCTGTACCCTTGGTCACTACGTCCTTCATGGCATCTGTCAGAAGGTATGCAGTAGTGGCTTTAAGTACCCTGTGTGAATCCGGATCATTGTCGATGAGCACATTTCCATCATGGTCGAGGATACGTGTGTAAAGGCGAGGCTTATTGTACACTCCACGGTTTGCGATAGTTCCATAAGCTGCGTTGAGCTCGATATTTTCGACACCGTCTGTGATACCGCCGAGCGCAAGTGTCTGCTGGATATCACTGTAAACTCTTCCCTTGGAGTCTGTCCTGCTTTCAACAAGAGTAGTAAAGCCAAAATCCTTAAGATACTTATATGCAAGCTTAGGTGTTATCTTGGTGATAGTCTTTACAGCAATTATATTGAGCGACTGCTCAATACCATAGCGGAGCGTGCAGGTGCCCTTATAGCCTGTGTACCAGTTCTTTACTTCACGGCCGTTATCGTATTTGAAAGGCTCGTCCACCTGAGTAGATGCAAGTGTCTCGCCGCCTTCATCAAAGGCAGGAGCATATGCAGCAACTACTTTGAAAGTCGAGCCAGGCTGACGGACAGTGTCTGTAGCACGATTAAGTGTGAGAGAAGCAGTCTTCTCGCCTCGGCCTCCGATGATAGCCTTTACATCACCATTTGAAGGATCACAGATCGTAAGTGATATCTGTGGCTGTGGTGCGGTTGAGAAGCTTTCGGAAACAAAGGTATTTCCTTCAGCTATGATGGAGTCTTTGTAAGCTTCTGTAGCTGCCTGTGCCTTATCCTTGCTGCTGAAAAGTCTGTCAGATCCATATCCGTTCTCTTTACACCACTTCTCAAACATCTCTGATGAATAGTTTGTATATTCGCCATCGGAGTTTTCGACTGTAAGTGCATAGTCCGCAAGATATCTTGTGCCTTCCGGATAAAGTGATTCATCTGCTGTCACTTCATCACATATTTCCTGAATCTTTGGATCCTGCGTAGTGTATATAGAAAGACCGCCGGAGTAGAGCTGATTGTATGCCTGATTTTCGGTATAGCCAAGCTGCTCGACCATATCTTTCATTACCTGTTTGGTAAGTGTATCTACAAAGTATGAGTTTATACTGTTTGTCTCAGTTTTTGCATTTACTATCTGGATCCTTGAGTAGACATCATCAGATATAGCGTCGTCATAAGCGCTCTGAGTGATGAAGCCCTGCTCGAGCATCTTGTTGAGGACTCGCTCGCGTCTCTCTGCATTGTAGTCAGGATGTGAGATCGGGTTGTACTTTGAAGGATTCTGAGTTATGCCGGCAATTACGGCACTTTCCGATAGATTGAGGTCGGATACGTTTTTATTGAAGTATCTGAGTGATGCTGCCTGTACTCCGAGTGTGTTCTGACCAAGATTTATCGTATTCAGATAGATCTCAAGGATGGAATCCTTTGTAACGCCGTCCTGCTTTTCGAGCTCGACCGCAAGATACTGCTCCTGAATCTTTCTTTTAAGCTTTTCTGCAAAAGATGATTCTTTAGTCCAGCTTGTAAAAACGTTGTTTTTGATAAGCTGTTGGGTGATAGTACTTGCGCCCTGTGAAAAATCATGCGACTTGATGCCGATTACTGCGGCTCTCAGGATACCCTTGATGTCTATGCCGTTGTGAACGTAAAAACGCTCGTCCTCTATCGCAACAAATGCATGCTGCAGATCTATAGGTATCTTGTCTATCGTCTGATAGATTCTGTTTGAATCAGCGGCAACAAGCTTAATCGTCTGATTGCCCTCAGAATCATATACGACAGATGAGTAGCCAACCGGACGGATATCGCTGTCATTTATTGTAGGTGAAGAATCAACAACACCTTTGAATATTCCCATGACAACGTTGCTGCCGATGACAACAGACGCAACAATTACAAGAACTATTACCTGAAAGATGGTAGAAGCTATCAGGTGTGAAAACTTTGGAGATAGAGAGGCTAGTTCCCTGAGCCTTTTTTTAGCACCATTTTTACTGTAATTCATACATTCTCCTTATAAGTTTTAAGTCATTACCGCTTATTTGGTAATTATGCATAACACTATTAGATTATATCAGACATTAGTGCACAATAAAAGTCGGGAAACATGTCTTTTAGGACATATTGACGAAAAAAATTGTATTGATTTAGATATTTTTCGGTTGTTTATGTAACTTTCTTGTGCTACAATACCGATTGTAGTGATTTTTGAACAATGTAATGGAGGAAACATAATGAGTAAATGGGTGTATATGTTCAGTGAAGGCGACATGACGATGCGTAACCTTCTTGGCGGTAAGGGTGCTAATCTTGCAGAGATGACATCAATAGGTCTTCCTGTACCACAGGGGTTCACAATTACAACAGAAGCTTGTACCCAGTATTATGAAGATGGTCGTAAGATTAATGATGAGATCATGGCACAGGCCATGGAAGGTGTTAAGAAGATGGAGGAGATCAACGGTAAGAAGTTCGGCGACCTCAAGAATCCTCTTCTTGTTTCAGTTCGTTCAGGCGCTCGTGCATCAATGCCAGGTATGATGGATACTATCCTTAACCTTGGTCTTAATGATGAAGTAGTTGCAGCTATGATAGCCGGCAACCCAGATTCTGCATTTGAGCGTTTCGTATATGATTCATATCGTCGTTTCATTCAGATGTTCTCAGACGTAGTTATGGAAGTTGGTAAGAAGTACTTCGAGCAGCTTATCGATGCTATGAAAGAGAAGAAGGGCGTTAAGTTTGACGTAGATCTTACAGCAGCTGATCTTAAGGAGCTCGCAGAGCAGTTCAAGGCTGAGTACAAAAAGCAGCTCGGCAAGGACTTCCCTTCAGATCCAGTAGAGCAGCTCAAGCTCGCTATCGAGGCTGTATTCCGTTCATGGGATAACCCACGTGCAAACGTATATAGAAGAGACAATGATATCCCTTATTCATGGGGAACAGCTGTTAACGTAATGCCAATGGTATTCGGTAACCTTAACAATGAGTCTGGTACAGGTGTTGCATTCACACGTGATCCTGCTACTGGCGAGAAGAAGCTTATGGGTGAGTTCCTTAAGAACGCACAGGGCGAGGACGTAGTTGCCGGTGTTCGTACACCAATGCCAATCGCTCAGATGGAGCAGGAGTTCCCAGAAGCTTATGCAGAGTTCATCAAGGTTTGTGAGACTCTTGAGAACCACTATCACGACATGCAGGATATGGAGTTCACAGTTGAGAACAAGAAGCTCTATATGCTCCAGTGCCGTAATGGTAAGAGAACAGCTCAGGCTGCTCTTAAGATTGCTTGTGATCTTGTTGATGAAGGACACAAGACCGAGGAAGAGGCAGTTGCAATGATCGATCCTCGTAACCTTGATACACTTCTTCACCCACAGTTTGATGCTAAGGCTTTGAAGGCTGCAACACCACTTGGAAAGGGACTTGGTGCTTCACCTGGTGCTGCTTGTGGTAAGGTTGTATTTACAGCTGATGATGCAGTTGCATGGGCTGGCAGAGGAGAGAAGGTAGTTCTTGTTCGTCTTGAGACATCTCCGGAAGATATCACAGGTATGAAGTCTGCTCAGGGTATCCTCACAGTTCGTGGTGGTATGACATCTCACGCAGCAGTAGTTGCTCGTGGTATGGGAACATGCTGCGTATCCGGTTGCGGCGATATCAACATGGACGAGGAGAACAAGAAGTTCACTCTTGCAGGCAAAGAGTTCCACGAGGGAGATTCAATCTCTATCGATGGTACAACAGGTAACATTTATGATGGAATCATCCCAACAGTTGATGCTACTATCGCAGGTGAGTTTGGCCGCATCATGGCTTGGGCTGATAAGTATAGAAAGCTTAAGGTTCGTACAAATGCAGATACGCCTGCAGATGCTAAGAAGGCTAGAGAGCTTGGTGCAGAAGGTATCGGTCTTTGCCGTACAGAGCACATGTTCTTCGAGGAAGACAGAATTGCTGCATTCCGTGAGATGATCTGTGCAGATACTGTTGAAGAGAGAGAAGCAGCTCTTGAGAAGATCCTTCCATACCAGCAGGGAGACTTCAAGGCACTCTATGAGGCACTTGAGGGACACCCGGTTACAATCAGATTCCTTGATCCACCACTTCACGAGTTCGTTCCTACAGAGGAAGAGGACATCAAGAAGCTTGCAGATGCACAGGGCAAGAGTGTTGAAGATATCAAAGCTATCATTACTTCACTTCACGAGTTCAACCCTATGATGGGTCACAGAGGATGCCGTCTTGCAGTTACATATCCTGAAATTGCAAAGATGCAGACAAAGGCTGTTATCCGTGCAGCTATCGAAGTTCAGAAGGCACACGCTGACTGGAATGTTAAGCCAGAGATTATGATCCCTCTTACATGCGAAGTTAAGGAGCTTAAGTATGTAAAGAAGGTTGTAGTAGAGACAGCTGATGCTGAAATCGCAGCAGCAGGCGTAAAGCTTGAGTATGAAGTAGGTACAATGATCGAGATTCCTCGTGCAGCTCTTACAGCTGATGAAATCGCTACAGAAGCTGACTTCTTCTGCTTCGGTACAAACGACCTTACACAGATGACATTTGGCTTCTCAAGAGATGATGCAGGTAAGTTCCTTGATGCTTACTATGATGCAAAGATCTTTGAGAACGATCCATTCGCAAAGCTTGACCAGACTGGTGTTGGTAAGCTCATGGAGACAGCTATCAAGCTTGGTAAGCCTGTTAATCCTAAGCTCCACGTTGGTATCTGCGGCGAGCACGGCGGAGATCCTTCATCTGTAGAGTTCTGCCATAAGATTGGTCTGGACTATGTATCATGCTCACCATTCCGTGTACCTGTTGCAAGACTTGCAGCAGCACAGGCAGCTATCGCAAATAAGTAATTTAAACATCCACTAAACGGCAGTAATGTTACCTTTCACATCTCATAAACCGTTTTAGCTAGTAATATTCTTTCTGCTAAGTTTAATGTTACAGACGATACGTTAAGATGAAGTATGTTAATTTGTGACGGAATACTTAGTAAGAATTGGGTTTGCTTAAGCGTTTTGGAATGAGATGATATAGGACAACCATACTGCCGTTTATGATTTTCAAATAATTTTAATATAAGGTACATAATAGTGAATGTTTTGTGTGTTTTGATGGTATTATAAAAGACTTTTTGCTGATATTTTCTTCAAGGGTTGATTATGGCTTTGCATTTTCGAGACAGTATGAGCTATGGAAATAAGATAATATAAAGTGTTGTAAACTAAATTGCTTAAAGCAAATAGTACTATCTTGATACAGGATGGAGTGAAGATATTGTACAATATATGAGAAGTGTTATTAAAAATTATAGGTTATGTTATAGTTTAGGATACTTAAGGTGTAACTGATATGATAAAGATTTATAGACTTATTATCGATAGATTTATTTAATGTTTGATAAAAAGGAGAGAATTGTGAAATACTACGCAGTTAAGGAAGGGCGTAAGACAGGTATATTCACTTCGTGGGATGAATGTAAGAAACAAATAGTATGCTATAGCAATGCAAAATATAAGTCATTTTCAACCATTGAAGATGCAGAATTGTATATAAAAGGAAATGAAAATAATGATTTTCAAACTGAACTTATTGCCTATGTTGATGGAAGCTTTAATGAGCAACTTGGTAAATATGCATATGGTTGTGTAATATTAAAAAATGACAAGATTTTATGTGAGTTATCGGGAGCTTTAGAAAATTATGAATATATTGAGATGAGAAATGTGGCTGGTGAACTTGAAGCTACGAAGCAAGCTATTAATTGGGCGATAAATAATAAAGCATCTAGCATAAGAATTATTCATGATTATGAAGGAATAGCTAGTTGGGCTGATGGTACTTGGAGTGCTAATAAAAAAGGTACACAGGATTATGTGAATTTTATTAAAGACAAAAAAAAGAATATACAAATTGAATTTACCAAAGTAAAAGGGCATAGTGGTAATCAATATAATGAACTAGCGGATCAGTTAGCAAAGGCTGGATTTGATAAAGATAATTGTTTAAACTACTCTATTGAATATATAGATTTTTGTAAGAAAGCAAGTTTAAATTCTAAGGTATCTATAAATGTTAATGGAGTTGTATTCTCAGAAAAAATGTTGGTGAGTTTTGCTAAGCAAATATTAAAATTGCAAGGTAATAAAAAAGTAACTATAAATAATTTACAATATAATGTAGGGGAAGGTACAGTTGATATAGTTTTTTCATCTTTAGTTCAAGATGGAAAAAAAATTAAGATAAAAATTATGTAATACGTAAAGGAGATATATATGCCAGAAAAACTTAAAATAGATAGATCAAAAATTAGAACAGAAATTATAAATAAGTGTATGCAAGAAGGATATGAAAATTATAAGGTTGATAAATTAAAAAGCATAGATGGAAAGAGACATAGAATAGATATAAAAGTAGAAGAAATTCAATTCTTTATAGATTTTTTCTTTAATAAAGACTACACAACCACTATTCAAGCGAATCAAGGGAAGAATATCGATATAAAAATGAAGTTTGTTGATTATTTATCTAATGATGAGAATTTGAAAACGGCTGAGTTCGAAAAAGTTAATAGGGATTTTGAGAATGAATTTGATTCGACTAATAAATCAAATGATACCATAGTGTATAAGTATCTTAAGAAGGATATTTTTGATGATTTGTTGGAATGTCTTGAAGCGAATGATATTTATAATGATACGAGTTATGTGCGTGATGAAAAAGATCAAAAAATATGTAAAATTGTTGATAAGCAAGGAAATGAAGTTACCATTACTTATTATATAAAGGATAAAGGCTATACTATAATGATTCAAGGTAAGCCTAAAATGCTATTTGGAATATGTGTGGCTGAAATAGCCGATATGATAGATAGAGAAGAAAATATTGCGGCTTTAAACGAGTTTTATGGAACCGAAACAACATTGGATGATATTGAAAAACAGTTTGAGTCTATGTTTGTTAATTCCAAATCTTACATGAGCGATAAAATTAAAAAATCAGTTTGTCAGGCTTTACAGAATAGGAGAGATTTGGAAGAAAAATTTGATCCTTCTTATTTAGCTTATCCATCAATTAGGGCTGTTGAAGGGCACTTACGTTATGTGTGTGGGGGACTTTTTACTGGTACATCATTTGACTTTTTTAAAGTAACTGCACGAGATAGGTTTAATAATCCGATAAAATATGAATTAAAGAAAAAATATTATAATTACTTTGGAAATGATTCCAAAAAAATTGATATTATAGGTAGAACTTATACTTATATGGCATTATATAGAAATAAGCTGTTCCATTGGGATAATCCAAATCCATTTGGAATAGATACAACTAAAGTTTTGAGTAGTAGTGAAGTTGACAAAACAATAATGGATGGGCTAAAATTAATTGAAGAATATTATTCTTGACTTTCTTTTTTAATGAATGTACAATTACTAAATTATTATTTATAGGAGGAACATATTATGTATAGTGCATATGAAATAATTGATTCAAAATGCAATAACTATAGATGTATTGTAATTCCTATTGCTATAAATAATCCACTAGCGAAAGTCGAAGATTTACAAAGTGAATTAAAAAGAAAGAAAATAAAATCAGGTAGTATTGTTTTTGATTTTATTTTTTCAGCAGGAAACGGTGAAGAAAGATATGCTACGGTTAAGTACGATGGTTCTTTTGTAAATAATACATTTAAGTACATTGCATTAGGAAAAAGAGATCCTATACGTATTGCTAGTTCTGATTTCTTAAAAGATCATCTTGGCACAAATTTAAGTTGTATGCTTAATAAATCTCAAGTATTGTTATTGCAGAAAGGTGTTACATTATAATAGCGAGTGGCTATATTTTTGTTTGGTCTCCTAAAGTTAAATAGGAATAATTTTGGAAGTTAAATTTATAAGTAATCGGTGATAAAAGCAGATCGTTTATGGGGTCTGCTTTTATTTGCCACAAAATTCGAGTTTTTATTTTGTATTATTGATTTTATAAATCGTTAAGGTTTGTAGAGATGTTTAAAAATTACAAGGTAGGTTTTGATATTTGGGGAGCATTGCTATTCCTGATTATAATGATACCTAATTTCATTTGGTTTGCAGTTCCTGCGCCTAATGACATATTAAGGACAGATTCAATCACACAAATTCTTGATACAGTGGCATCTGTGTGTCAGGTATTAATGATTGTTCTTTTATGCATTTTAAAAAACAAAGATCAGGAAAAAATAAAGTTTTCACGATGGATAATAGCTGTAATTATTTGTTGAGGCTTTGAAAAAATCTCTGTAAATTTAATATAGGACATTTATTACTGGGTCTTCTATGATAAAATTTTTTATTATCAAGGAGGCCCATTTTTATGGCAAACAAGAGACGCGATGTTTATAAGGCAAAACCAATGACAGAAGGAAAGAAGGCTGTAATCCAAGGATTACTCAATGAGTATGATATTCAAACAGCTGAGGACATTCAGGATGCTCTCAAGGATCTTCTTTCAGGGACAATTCAATCCATGCTCGAATCTGAAATGAATGAGCATCTAGGCTACGAGAAGTATGCTCGTGATGATGAGCCTAATTACCGCAATGGAACAAAGCCTAAGACTGTTAGAAGTAAATATGGCGAGTTTGAAGTTGATGTACCACAAGACCGAAATAGCACATTTGAGCCAGCCATCGTAAAGAAAAGACAGAAAGATATTTCTGGTATTGAAGAACAGGTCATTGCTATGTATGCCAAGGGAATGACAACTACTCAGATTTCAGAAATGATTGAATCAATCTATGGATTTGAAATCAGCGAAGGCTTAGTTTCAGATATCACTGATAAGCTAATGCCACAGATTGAAGATTGGCAGAATCGCCCTTTATCGGCAGTATATCCAATCATTTTCATTGATGCTATTCATTTCTCAGTACGTAATGATGGAATTGTTAGCAAACTTGCAGCTTATGTTGTTCTCGGAATCAACGAGGATGGAATGAAGGAAGTTCTTTCCATCGAAGTTGGTGAAAATGAAAGTAGTAAGTATTGGCTAGGTGTTATAAATAGCCTTAAAAACCGTGGAGTTCAGGATATCTTAATCCTTTGCTCAGATGGTCTTACTGGCTTAAAAGAAGCCATCCAAGCAGCTTTCCCTAACACAGAACATCAGCGCTGCATTGTTCACATGGTTAGAAATACCCTTAAGTATGTCGCTAACAAAGACATGAAGGCTTTTGCTAAAGACCTTAAGACAATCTACACTGCGCCAGATGAGAAGACAGCTCTCAAGCGTTTAGACGAAGTGACCAAGAAATGGGAGCCACTTTATCCTCATGCTATGAATCGTTGGCATGATAACTGGGATGTAATTACTCCAATTTTCAAGTTCTCTATGGATGTTAGAACCGCATTTTACACCACTAATGCCATCGAGAGCTTAAATTCATGCTACCGCAGATTAAACAAGCAAAGAAGCGTATTCCCAAGTTCACAGGCTCTGATGAAAGCCTTATATTTGGCAACTTTTGAGGCTACCAAGAAATGGACTATGCCAATCAGAAACTGGGGTAAAGTTCGAGGCGAACTTTCAATCATGTATTCTGGCAGACTTTCAGATTAATAAACAAAACCACTATCTCATTATGGGATAGTGGTTATTTGTGTAAACTGGAATTGTTTAACTCTCCAAATCTATCTTTTTAATAGTGTCTTCTAAAATGGCTTCTCGTAATTCTGTAAGCCAAGAGGAAAATGCTACCGTATCAAAAGCATAGGTCTTATTGAGCTCAAATTCATTTTCTGACCAAGTATCAATAGGTGATTCGTTATGCTGAATCAAGGCTTCTAGTTTATCTAACGATTTATATAGCTTAGCTTCCTTGGTTTCTTGTGCATCCATTTCCTTATAGAGTTCAGCTATATCTTCAGATAATTCTGTAGGAAGCGATTTTACCCATTGATTTAATAGTGAATCTTCAACTTCTCTATCAGAATCAGTCTTTATAAAGGTCGGTATGTCGCCCGTAAAACACTCCCCAAGATCATGTATAAGGCACATATCAACAACCTTGTTTATGTCTAAATCTTTGAATTCATGTCTTAATAAAAAGGCCATAAGCGAGATTCGCCAACTATGTTCGGCTACACTTTCCGTCCTACGTTTTGTTGTCGTGCAATGTCTTGGTGTATCTTTTAGTCTTTCTGCTACATGCAGTATTTCCAAGTACTCTCTAGCATTCATAGTATCCTCCCTTTAATTATGCCTGTTTGATAAATTGTGATTCTTTTGATAAAAATATTACTACATTACACTTTCAAAATCCAAGTTTTTATTGACTTACAACATACAGAACTGTATAGTCTAAAAAAGGAAGCAACCAGTCTGATTGCTCCCTCATAAATCTAAATTATCATAGAAGTTCCATATTTACAGAAAAATTTTCATAGTCTCT
>JQKK01000010.1 GCA_000746015.1 Lachnospiraceae bacterium MA2020
GAAGAGATCCCGGTAGAAGAAATACCGGTGGAAGAAGTGCCGGTAGAGGAAGTACCAGTAGAAGAAATACCGATGGATATGCCGGAGGAAGTATCGGTAGAGGAAGTACCGCTAGAAGAGATCCCGGTAGATATGCCGGAGGAAGTACCGGTAGAAGAGATACCAGTGGATATGCCGGAGGAAGTGCCGGTAGAAGAAATAGCGGTGGAAGAGATCCCGGAGGAAGTACCGGTAGAAGAAATACCGGTGGAGGAAGTACCGGTGGAAGAAGTGCCGGTAGAGGAAGTACTGGTGGAAGAAGTACCGGTAGAAGAAATGCCGGTGGAGATACCGGAAGAAGTGCCGGTAGAGGAAATACCGGTAGAAGAAGTACCGGTAGAGGAAGAGATACCGGTGGATGTGCTGGTGGAAGAAATGCCGGTAGAGATGCCGGAGGAAGTACCGGTAGAAGAAATACCGTTGGAGGAAGCACCGGTGGAAGAAATCCCAGTGGAAATGCCGGTAGAGGAAGTACCGGTAGAAGAAATGCCGGTAGAAGAACCTGTTGACAGTGTTGAGAGCGAAGCAGAGGTGAAGCCAGTGTCAGATGATCCAAATCATGTAATGACCCCAGAAGAAATAGAGGCATTACTAGCAGCAAGTGCACCGGCAGAGCCGGAGCCGGAACCAGAGATAGCACCGGTGTCAGATGATCCAAATCATGTAATGACTCCGGAGGAAATAGAAGCAATGCTGGCGGCAGCGGCACCAGAACCAGAACCAGAACCAGAGCCGGAGCCGGAACCAGAGATAGCGCCGGTGTCAGATGATCCAAATCATGTAATGACTCCGGAAGAAATAGAAGCAATGCTGGCGGCAGCGGCACCAGAACCAGAGCCGGAGCCAGAACTGGAATCAGAACCGGAACTGGAGCCAATACCGGAACCAGAGCCAGAACCGGAACCAGAGCCAGAGCCAGAACCAGAGCCAGAACCGGAGCCCGAGCCCGAACTGGAGCCGATACCCGAACCAGAACCGGCGGTTGAAAGCATGTCAGAGGATGAAATAGGAGAACTTCTGAATGTAATACCGGAACTTGGAGAAGGTGGAGGAGGTAAATCAGAGGCGGCACCAGAACCAGAGCCAATACCGGAGCCCGAGCCGGAAATATCATTAGAGCCGGAGTTGGATATTACTATGGATGCAGATGAGAATAAAGATGTAACTGATGTTATAGATGCACCACCAGAAGCTGATGATCTTTCTGAAATAAATAATCTGCTAAATAGTAGCGATAGTTCAAGTAGTGCTGCTGATGACGACTTCATGTCACTTTTGGAAGGCGGATTTGATGATGAAGCTGAAGCCGGTGGAGACGATCTAGGTCTTTCGGATGGAACTGATGATGACCTCGGTCTCGATCTGTCAGATCTGGGAGATGATGGAGCAGATTCCGGAGCAGAGGCAGAAGAAGGCGCAGAAGAACCGGAAGAAGGCGGGAAGAAAAAAGGTCTTTTCGGAAAGAAGAAAAAAGACGGCGATAAGGGTGACAAGGGAGAAAAGAAGGAAGGCTTCTTAACAAAACTTGTAAAAATATTCTTTGGCGATGATGATGACGATGAAGATGACGGCTTAGGACTTTTTGGAGGCAGCGAGGCTAATAAGGAAAACAGCAAGGTAATAGCTGAGGCAGAAAAAGCTGACAAAAAGAAGAAAAAGGCAAAGAAAGAAAAGAAACCAAAGGAGAAGAAGCCACCGAAGGAAAAGAAACCGAAACCACCAAAGAAGCCGAAGCCACCAAAGCCGGAGGAGCCACCGGGAAAGAAGATACCAAGGAAGAAGATAATAGCAGTAGTCATATTCTTTGGATCAATGCTTGCAATGATACTATTCTGCCTTGCTATTTTCCCGAAGGCAAGCTATGTAAAGACGGGTAAATTGCATTATGAAAGCGGAGATTATGAATCCGCATACAAGACATTTGCAGGAATTAAAAAACTTGATCAGGAAAGCCAGGATATGTATGAAGCATCAGCCATGGTAATGAGAATCGATAGAAAGTACGACTCTTATACTGACTACATGGCACGCGGAAAGACATTAGAAGCACTTGATGCACTTATACAGGGTGCGGGTGTATATAGCGAGCTGATAGATCAGGGACAGGCATATGGTGTCGATGGTGCAATGACAGATATTTACAATAAAATAATGACAGCTTTGAATGATACTTTTGGTGTAGATCAAGATAAAGCGAAGGAACTACTTGCAATAAGAGACAAAGTTCAGTATACTCTTTCATTGATGGATATTACTACTCCTGACTGGAGAGTCAATAGAGCTCGTGCGCTTGATGAAACTGCTTTGGCAGCTCTTCAGGCGGCTGAAAAACAGGCCAAGAAGGATGCTGAGAAGGCTGAAAAGGCGGCTGAGCTTACCTTTGACTACGAGCCAAACCCGGATGCATTCCTTTCAAATGATGAGGAAAATGCAGAAGAAACAACGGGTGAAGGTGAAGATGCAGAAAATGAGCAGCCAGATCAGGAAGGCGGTGCAGAGGAGGAAGAAGCTCCTAGCGGACCGAAAGATGGAGATCTTTTGTACGAGTTTAACGTTACAAAGGGTAATGACGGAACCTATTCACAGAGATGATTCATTAGAGGATGGACTGAACGATGGTTGCTATCATTGACTATGATGCTGGAAATATCAGAAGTGTTGAGAAAGCTGTAAACAGCCTTGGCTCTGAAGTTATGATTACCCGTAATGCAAATGAAATACTGTCACAAGACCATATTATACTCCCAGGCGTGGGTGCTTTTGGCGACGCCATGGAGAAGCTTTCTAAATATGGTCTTGTAGATGTAATAAAAGAAGTTGCTGACAGGCAGATTCCCTTATTGGGAATCTGTCTTGGACAGCAACTTTTTTTTGAAAGAAGCGAGGAATCAGAAGGTGTTGAAGGTCTTGGCTTGCTAAAGGGAGAAGTTGTAAAGCTTCCAACTGAAACGGGGCTTAAAGTTCCAAATATCGGATGGAATTCACTTGAACTGCATAATGGTGGAAGGCTCTTTAAGGGTATAGAAGAAGGCTCTTTCGTGTATTTTGTACATTCATATTACTGCAAGGCAGAGCAAAGAGATGTAGTAAAGGCTACGATAGAGTATGGCACAAGAGCGGATGTTTCTGTGGAAAAGGGAAATATCTTTGCTACGCAGTTTCATCCGGAAAAAAGTTCAGATATAGGATTGAAGATACTTGATAACTTTTTGCAGGTGAGGTAAGGAGCTATGTACACTAAGAGAATAATTCCATGTCTGGATGTAAATGCCGGAAGAGTAGTGAAGGGTGTAAATTTTGTAAATCTGAAGGATGCCGGTGATCCCGTAGAAGTCGCAAAGGTGTATGATCGAGAAGGGGCTGATGAGCTGGTATTTCTCGATATAACTGCTACAAGTGATAAAAGGCGCACAGTTACGGAGCTTGTAAGAGAAGTTGCAAGTCAGGTATTTATACCGTTTACAGTTGGCGGCGGTATCAGAAGTGTAGATGATTTTAAGGCTGTACTGAGAGAAGGCGCTGATAAGGTAGCTGTAAACAGTGCTGCACTTGATAATCCTGAGCTGATAAGTGAGGCGGCAGCAAAATTCGGAAGCCAGTGTGTAGTAGTGGCTATCGATGCCAGAAGGCGTGAAAATGCCGAAGGTTGGACAGTATATAAGGCCGGTGGAAGGATAGACACCGGAGTAGATGCAATAGAGTGGGCAAAGCGCGCAGTATCATTGGGAGCCGGAGAAATATTGCTTACGAGCATGGATTGTGATGGAACAAAGGACGGCTATGATATAGAGCTGACGAGGAAAATTGCAGATAGTGTCCCTGTACCGGTAATTGCATCGGGTGGAGCAGGAACAAAGGAGCATTTCCTTGAAGCATTGACGGAGGGACATGCAGAAGCAGCGCTTGCGGCATCGCTATTTCATTACAAGGAATTGACTATAAGTGAAGTCAAGCAGTACTTAAAGGAACAAGGAGTTAATGTTAGATGTCAGCAATAAGTAATGACTGGCTGGAGGCAATCTCGGATGAGTTTACCAAGCCGTATTATAAAGAATTATATAAATTTGTTAAGGAAGAGTATTCAACACATGTGATATATCCTCCGTCGGATGATATTTTTAATGCAATGCATCTGACACCACTGAAAAAGGTAAAAGCGGTAATACTTGGACAGGATCCATATCACAATGAGCATCAGGCACACGGGCTTTCATTTTCCGTACTTCCTGATGTACTTCCAAAGGACATACCGCCATCATTAAAAAATATATATAAAGAGCTGCATGAAGATCTGGGATGCACAATACCAAATAACGGTTATCTGAAAAAATGGGCTGAGCAGGGCGTACTTATGCTCAATACGGTACTTACTGTGAGGGCACATGAGGCGGCTTCACATCAGAAGCATGGATGGGAGCAGTTTACCGATGCGATAATTCGCGCGGTGGAAGCTCAGGACAGGCCGATAGTCTACATGCTTTGGGGCAGACCTGCGCAGGCAAAGGCGGATATGATCACAAATCCAAAACATCTTGTGCTCAAGGCTGCACATCCAAGCCCGCTTTCTGCGAGCAGAGGATTCTTTGGGTGCCGACACTTTTCTGCATGTAATAAGTTTTTGGCAGAAAATGGAGAAAATGCCATAGACTGGCAGATAGAGGACATTCCTCGCGAATAAGCGGGTTGTCAAATAGATAGTATTTATGAGTTTTTACAAAGGAGAAACTAATGCAAACAAAGAAATTAACAGAGCTTCTTACAAACAATGCTTATCCGGGACGCGGAATCGTGATCGGTCGTTCTGCTGATGGCAAGAAGGCTGTAATTGCTTATTTCATCATGGGAAGAAGTGAGAACAGCAGAAACAGAGTTTTTGTTACAGATGGTGAGGGTATCAGGACACAGGCCTTTGATGAGTCCAAGATGGAAGATCCATCACTTATCATCTACGCTCCGGTACGAGTTCTTGGAAACAAGACTATCGTTACAAATGGTGACCAGACAGATACTATCTACGAGAACATGGACAAGCAGATGACATTTGAGCAGTCACTGCGTTCAAGAGAGTTTGAGCCGGATGCTCCAAACTACACACCACGTATTTCAGGAATCGTTCATGTATTAAATGGCGAGTGCAACTATGCCATGTCTATCTTAAAGAGCAACGATGGAGATCCTTCATCATGCCTTAGATACAATTTTGCTTATAATAACCCAAAGAACGGAGAGGGAAGATTCATCCACACTTATGAAGGTGATGGAAATCCACTTCCAAGCTTCTCAGGCGAGCCTAGAAAGGTTGAGATAGCCGGAGATATTGATGAGTTTACAGAGTCAGTATGGAATGCGCTTAACGAAGATAATAAGGTTTCATTGTTTACAAGATTTATTGATATCGAGACAGGAAAATACGAGTCAAGAATTATCAATAAGAACAAGTAAAAGTAACAGAGATTTATATTTAAAACATATATAGAGGAGCAAAAATGAACGAATTATCACTTAAGTATGGATGCAACCCAAATCAGAAGCCAGCAAGAGTATTTATGGAAAACGGAAGTGATCTTCCGCTTACAGTACTCAACGGCAAGCCAGGATACATCAACCTTCTTGATGCATTTAATGGCTGGCAGCTTGTAAAGGAGCTCAAGGAGGCTACAGGTCTTCCGGCAGCAACATCCTTTAAGCATGTTTCACCTGCAGGTGCGGCTGTGGGACTTCCACTGTCACCAGTTGAAGCAAAGATTTACTGGGTAGATGATCTTGGTGAGCTCAGCCCACTCGCATGTGCATATGCAAGAGCCCGCGGCGCTGACAGAATGTCTTCATACGGAGATTTCATTTCTCTTTCAGATACATGTGATGTGGATACTGCTAATCTTGTAAAGAGAGAGGTATCTGACGGAATCATCGCTCCCGGCTACACACCGGAGGCTCTTGAGATACTTAAGAGCAAGAAGAATGGTAATTACTGCATCCTTCAGATTGATGAGAACTATGTGCCGGAAGCTATCGAGAGAAAGCAGGTATTTGGTGTAACATTCGAGCAGGGAAGAAATAACTTTGTTATCAATAAAGAGCTCCTTGAAAATATTGTTACAAAGAATCATGACCTTCCTGAGTCGGCAAAAGTGGACCTTATGCTTTCACTTATAGTTTTGAAGTATACTCAGTCAAACTCTGTAGCATACGCAAAGGGTGGACAGGCAATCGGTATCGGAGCAGGACAGCAGTCAAGAATCCACTGCACTCGTCTTGCAGGCTCAAAGGCTGACAACTGGTTCCTCCGTCAGTCTCCACAGGTACTTGAGCTTCCATTCCTTGATGATATCAGACGTGCTGACAGAGATAATGCTATCGACATCTACATCGGACACGACTATATGGATGTACTTGCCGATGGCGCATGGCAGAAGGTATTTAAGACAAAGCCGGAGGTATTTACAGAAGAGGACAAGCGCGCATGGCTTGACAAGAATACAGGAGTTTCTCTTGGTTCTGATGCATTCTTCCCATTTGGCGATAATATTGAGAGAGCTGCAAAGAGTGGCGTTTCTTATATCGCTGAGCCGGGTGGATCAATCAGAGATGATAATGTAATCGAGACTTGTGATAAGTACAACATGACAATGTGCTTTACCGGAATGAGACTTTTCCATCATTAATACATTAATAAAAGTGTGAAAAAATGCAGCGCCTATTGATTGGGCGCTGCATTTGCGTATGGATTATTTTCCTAATGCGGCAAGCTGAGCCTCAAGCTCTTTAATGCGGGCAATTGCCTTAGCGTTTTCGGCCTGAGCTTTAGCGCTTTCGGCCTGAGCTTTAGCACTTTCCAATTGAACTGATGCTATAATGGCGTCCTTTTCTGCCAATAAAACATCTTTTTCTGCTAGAGCAGCTTCTTTTTCGGCTTCAAATAATCTACCAACTTTAGTCATTCTTATCCACCCCTTTACCTTGTCACCTAACTCATCATCAATGATCTTGTCGGCAAAAACCAACATACCTGCCAGCACAAAAGTCATTGTGTCTTCGTCTGCAAGATTTTTTGCTAAGTTAAATGATTTTTCTAAGGCAAATGCCTTTCGCTCTTTGTCTTTGTAAGTTAATGGGAGTATTATAAACTCCATCAATTCTTCCTCAGTAAGTTTTTCTCCTGAATTAACTTTAGAAGTAAGTCTATTCATGACTTCTTCTGAGTTTATTTCGGAAAGAAAAGCACTATCAATCTCCAACTTCAATGATCCTATATCATAGCTATTGCATACGGAGGATTTTGTTACATCCGCTGTATAAATAACGATCATACGGATTTTGATATCGAGTTTACCTTGTTTTTTGTATCGTTCTACTACTCTTGTAATATAGTTTAGGTACTTAACTTTGTTTTCTTCTTTGTAGACACTTTCGTAGTCGATTATAGCAATAGTGCCATCTTCAAGCAAAAACAAATTGTCAATCCTAAGCTCATTGGCTGATACATCAGGAAGGTTAGTGGGAAGAACCTGTACAACTTTGGGCAAGTCTAACCCATAAACTTTCAAAGATTTTCCAACAAAATTATCGGCAAAAACTTTACTAATAATATCTTTGTTTTGATAAGCAATGTCATCACTCATGTTTAAAGTCCTATCTTAAGTAAATTTGTGATATCCTTGCAAGAAGTATCAAGTTAATTATAGCACTAATGTTCGGGGGTGTCTAGGAGGAAATGGAAAAAGAATTATTGATAATGTATACAATAATATTTAAATTGTATTACATTAAGTACAATATTTTTAAAACCAATTAAATTATGTCGGGTACTATATAATGTAACATCAAAGCTGAGAAGAGGCACAGCTTATTCAGCAAATACTTGGTTAAATTTTTGAAAGAGGGAAGAAATTATGAACAGAAGAAAAGCACTTTCACTTCTTCTTGCAGCATCTATGATATTCACAATGAATTCAGTTGCATTCGCTGCAGAAGAGACAACAGACAATGTTGAGACTATTGAGACACAGGTAGTTTATAAGGATGATGCTGAGAAGGAAAAGGCATTAGGTCAGAGCACTAACGAATATGGCGGAAAAACATATAAAACATCCTCTGAAAATAGTAAGGTTCTTGAAACAGCATTTAAGGCTGGTATTGCTTTACGCGGTATAAGAGGTACTACGACTGCAACAGGAAGCAAAATCAAAGGAACAGCATTTACAGGAACAAAGAAGACTGGCTTTAGAATGTATGTTTCTGCAAATGGATACAGAACATCTGTAAAGAGTGTTAAGATTACTTCTAATGCTAAAGATTGTGGTTCTGAGATTTCTTATAAGATTAGTGCATTAAATGGTGCCCAGTTTGTAGAGAAGTATGATCCTACTAGCCCATTAGACAATGATCGTGATGGATTTATTTCACTTCAGCCAAAGGACGCAAAAGAAGGCTTCAAGGCACTCAAGAACAGCCTTTCAACAATCAAGGGTTATGAATTTAAGGCTGTTATCGTTCCACAGAGGTTGACAGGTGCAGTTTCTGATAACTATGTAAAGTCACTTGGTAAGACAGTATCTGCTGGTGATATTGATGGTTCAAATGGATCTGGATATGATCTTACAGAGAAAGTAGTAGTTACAACTAAGGGTGGTGCTGTTAAGAAGGTACAGGTTGTAGAGCCACAGTACATTAAGTCAACAGATTCTGAGTGGGGTAACCTTGTACAGGGAACATATGCAAAGCTTAAGCTCAGAACACTTAAGAAGAACAAGGATTATACACTTAGTGGAAATACAGTTGTAATCGACAATTCTAAGGTATTCTATACATATAGCGATGAGCTCAAGAATTTTGAGGCTAAGTGGTAATTAATAGTTTTTTGCTAATATAGCAGAGAGAAGAGAGAGTTTATATAATAAACCCCAGTCGTGGCGGGTCTGCCACGGCTGGGGTTTTATGTTTGTTGAAGGAGATAATAGATTTGTGCTATATTAAAAAAATAAAGTGAAAATGGGATGGATGGTTTGAAATGATTGATATTTATACAGTGAAAAAAAATGATCCTGATTGGATTATAAAGAATGATCTGTTTTTTAACTTAAATACAGGTAATGAAGAATTATCTGAAAGAGATACTGAGATTATCAAAGAAATTGATGATGCGGAGCTGAAAGATGACAAGCGGATACAGACAAAATATGGTTTGGGGACAATAAGAAATCTGTCATCAGGATGTAAGACTTTATTAAATATTATTAAACATCCAGAAAAGGTCGTGTGTGTAGAAGAATGTGGACCTAATGTGCTCAAATATATTTTTTCTATGGACAATATAAAAATATATATGTCACGTCCAACATTAACGGATATTTCAGAAGATACACAGTTTAGATTTAATGATAATGAAATTGTAACCGGAAGTGCGGGATATAATGAATGGTGGAGTAGAGAGTATGAAAGGAGAGAAAAACTTGATATATAATAATATCCATTTTAAGGCTGATCCTTATTCGTATGACTTGTCATTTGAAGATAGAATTACACTTGTTGGTGGCGATAGCGCTACGGGAAAAACCGTTCTTTATGAATTGCTGGAAGATGTAAAGCAAACTAATGAATATAATGCAATTAAATTGTTCAACTATAAGACAGATGATATTTGTGATGCCGTTACGAAATGCAGAAATAATTTCATAGTTATAGATAATGCAGACATTTTGATAGATGATGAAATTAGAAGATTTATTAATTTTGAATTTTCCAATCAGTATATGCTTTTTTTGAGAAATTGTGATGGATTAAATGTATCAGACAAAAGTTTTAAGGTATTAAAGCTTGAAAACAATATAATATCTTTGAAAGAGGAAATTTGAAGTGAAGTATTTATGGACAGAGGATACTGGAGCTGGATTACATTTTTGGCAGTTGGTAAATCAGCTCTTTTTTAATGGAGTCATGGTGCTTGAAAGCAAAGGGAGTAATCAGGGAATACTTGACTCACTTTCAAGTACGATTTTACAAGATGATGACATTATATATATTGCATTTGACCATGTTGTTGATAATCAGGATATACGAAATAAGTATAGAATGCTTAGATCATATGCAGATAATTCTGATGGTAAAATCATAATTTTGGATATGATTTGTTTTGAATATCTGATTTTGGCATTTGAGGATCTGGTTGCTTGGACCGGTACAGGTAAGGCAGACAAGATTATAATGCGAAAAGATATACTTTCATCGATAGAGGGACATAAAATAGAATTGTCTAACATAAAGAATGAAAAAACGCTGCACTACATTTCAAGTTTTAAGAGATACTCAACAGAAAAGGTTATGAAATCTTTATTGGGAGAGCTAACAGAAAATGAAAAGTGGTCCGTAAAAGGGGCACTGATGGGAGAATGCTGGTATAAAGATTGTTGCGTATCTGATCATCATAATAATATCAGATGTGGTAAACCAGATACCAACATGGGAAAAGAGAAAATGATGAGATTAATCCTTTCAGATAAGGTACAAGATGTAATAAAGAGTATTGTTTTGTGATGCATTTAAATAATAATTATTCTAAAAAGTCTATAAACATTGTAAATATGCCATATGGAATCTGTTTATAAATTTTGCATTTTATTTAGAACACAAAATCTACACAAATGTGGTTGACTTTGTATACAGTATATCGTATACTTGCAAACGTTGAGTCGAGGCACAAGCGACTCATCGGTAAAAATGTTTTATTATTTTGAAAGAGGGAATAATTATTATGAACAAGAAAAAGGCACTTTCACTTCTTCTTGCAGCTTCAATGGTATTTTCTATGAATACAGTAGCATTTGCTGCAGAGACAACAACAGCCGTAGAAGGAACTGAGACAGTTAATGTACAGGCAGCAGCTAGTAGGAATGAGATAAAGGAGACCCATGGTCAGTACCTTACAGCTGAACTTGTAGATAAGCTCCTTGAAGTTCAGAAGGCTAATGCATCACAGACTGCAAATGCAAAAGGATCATATAGTTCAAACGCTAGTAGATATGAGTATGATTATGATTCTTTTGAAAACGAAGCTGCAATAGATCCAGCAAAGACAGCTCAGCTTGATTTCGATGGATTTAATGCACTTTCAGTTGTAACAGCTACAGGAAGCAAGATTAAGGCTGCTGATATTTTTGGTAATAACCGTGGCTATCATTTCGATGTAGTTGTAAGTGCAAATGGTTATGCAGTTCCACTTAAGTCTATAAAGATTACAAGTAAGGGAAAGAACGTTGGTGATGTTGTTAAGTTTAAGTTTAACAATATCATGAGTGCAAAGAATGTTGTCAAGGTAGATTCAACAGGTAATTATTCTGGTGTATCACTTACAGAGGCAAAGAAGGCATATAAGGATCTTAAGACTGCATTCAAGAGCATCAAGAGCATGGAATTCCAGACAGTTGTTTGCCCTAAGTTCTATACACATACAGTTTCTATGGATTATGTAAAGGAAGTTATCAAGGCTTCACCAAAGAAGATTGTATCATATAATGCTTATAATGGTTTTGATATGACAACAGGCGCATATGATTTTAAGAGAGACATGGAAGGTGCACTTGTTGTTACTGTAAAGAATGGTTCTATTAAAAAGGTTCAGGTACCAGTTTTTAAGAGTCAGAAAGAGACAAATTGGTATTATGGTAGAGAGAGAGCTGATGGAACAATTCAGGGACTTAAGAATGGTTATGACTGTAAGATAAGCTTTAAGACACTTAAGAAGAACAAGGACTACACAATATCAGGTAATTATGTATTACTCGATTCTTCAAATACTTATTTCTACTACAAGGACGATGTTGCTAATTTTGAGACAAAGTAAATAATACTTTGACGAGAGAGCAGAGAGAGTAAAAAATAATAAAAAAACCCCAGTCGGTGGCGGGTCTGCCATTGACTGGGGTTTCTTTTCGTTTAAAAATAATGCAAAAACTGAATGTTGACGATAATTTTTTAGGTGATAATGTAAAATCACATATTGCTGATGAGAGTTATTATTAAAAAAAGCTGATTTTGAATTTGCAAGTGATAATGAAATATATAGAATGGGTGTGATAGGACAGTTTAATTTAACATTTGAACTGGGATGATAAATAATTTTTAGTATGCAAAAAAGTACATTATACATTGCCCCAATAAATTGAATACTATTCAATAATGTGCTATACCTATTTTACTATATTATTATTGGCTTGAATCATAATAGTTAAATAGGAGGACTTTCGTATGAGTAAGTACGCTGGAACACAGACAGAGAAGAACTTATTGGCAGCTTTTGCAGGTGAGTCTGAGGCACGCAACAAGTACACTTATTTTGCTTCTAAGGCTAAGAAGGAAGGCTATGAGCAGATAGCTGCGCTTTTCCTTAAGACGGCTGATAACGAAAAGGAGCATGCTAAGCTGTGGTTCAAGGAGCTTGAGGGTATCGGTGATACAAAAGAAAATCTGAAGGCAGCAGCAGATGGTGAGAACTATGAGTGGACAGATATGTACGAGGGCTTTGCGAAGACTGCGGAAGAGGAAGGTTTCCACGAGCTGGCAGAAAAGTTCAGACTTGTGGCTGCGATCGAGAAGCACCATGAGGAAAGATACAGGGCTCTCCTTAAGAATGTAGAGACTGCACAGGTATTTGAAAAGAGTGAAGTAAAGGTCTGGGAGTGCAGAAACTGTGGTCATATCGTTGTGGGCACAAAGGCACCGGATGTTTGTCCTACATGTAATCATCCACAGAGCTATTTTGAAGTTCACGCAGAAAATTACTAATTTTTATATGTCGGGCAGAGGAATATACTCTCTGCCCGATTTGACATTCCTACCTATTTGTTATATAGTTTCTTTTGTTATGTCTTAAATCATATCTCATATATTCTATGAATGTAATCCCATATAATTCTGGAATTTTGGAGGTTTTTTATAATGTTCAGCAGCGTTAATTCGGTTGCTCTTTTTGGCATGGATGCGTGTATGGTCTGTGCAGAGGCAGATCTGTCGGAGGGCGGATTGCCTGTTTTTGAGATGGTAGGATTTTTGGGGAGTGAGGTAAAGGAGTCGAGAGAGAGAATACGGACAGCAATGAAAAACAGCGGCTATCTGATACCACCAAAGCGAATCACGGTCAATCTTTCGCCCGCAGACTTGAGAAAGAGTGGTTCGTCATTTGATCTTGCGGTCGCTTTGTCTCTTCTCATGTCTATGGGTATTTTTCCGCCTGAAAGGCTGGAAGGTACTGTGGTAGCAGGTGAGCTGAGCCTGTCAGGAGAAGTGAAGCAGGTGACGGGTATATTGCCGATGGTTTTGGAGGCAAAAAAACGCGGATATAAGAAGTTTATATTGCCGGAAGTGAATGCCCTTGAGGGAGGCGCGGTAAGTGATATGGAAGTCATAGGGGTGAGCAGCTTAAAGCAGGTTGTGAGTTATCTGCAGGAAGGTGAGGACATTGCCCCTACGACGGTTTCACTTGAAGATAAACTTATGGAGAGAAGGGAAGCCGGAGCAGATTTTGCAGATGTGAGCGGACAGGCTCTGGTAAAGCGAGGCATGGAGATAGCGGCAGCCGGAATGCACAATATCCTTATGATAGGGCCGCCCGGCAGCGGGAAATCGATGATGGCAAAGTGCATTCCTTCCATACTTCCGCCGCTGAGCGTATCGGAATGTCTTGAAATATCAAAAGTGTATAGTGTTGCCGGACTCTTGGGAGAAGATGGACTAGTAATGCAAAGACCGTTTGTGGCACCGCACCACACCATATCTCCACAGGCACTGGCTGGAGGAGGCGTGGTCCCACGTCCGGGAGCCGTGAGCCTTGCACATAGGGGAGTATTGTTTCTGGATGAATTTCCGGAGTTTCATACGCAGACACTGGAGATACTCAGGCAGCCGATAGAAGATAAAGTGGTACATATTCAAAGAGCCCAAGGAGCGTGTACTTTCCCGACTGATTTTTTACTATGTGCAGCGATGAACCCCTGCAAATGCGGTTATTTTCCTGACAGGAACAGATGCAATTGTACGCAGGTTCAAGTGAAAAAGTATCTTTCTAAAATAAGTGGACCACTTCTTGACAGGATCGATATCTGTGTTGAGGCATCTGAGATAGGATTTAATGAACTTATAAGGGAAAATGCGAAGGAGGAGCCGTCTGAAAATATCAGGCAGAGGGTTGTAGATGCGGTAGAGATACAGAAAAAGAGATTTGAAGGTACTAAATTGAGATTTAATTCTGACATTGGTGTTAAAGAAATGCGCAAGTATTGCAGCATTGGTCAGGAGGAAGAAAAACTTCTTGAAAAAGTTTTTTCTAAAATGGGATTTTCTGCCAGGGGATATCACAGAGTCCTCAAGACGGCGAGGACGATCGCTGATCTTGATCACAGTGATGAAATAAATACGACTCATATCAGCGAGGCGCTTGGATATCGGGGAATAGACAGGAGATATTGGAGTGCTTAGACTTGATAATGATGTTAGATTTATTACTCCTTTTGATGAGGAATTTCCCGAAAAACTAAAATTTATCCCAAGCGCGCCTAAAGGGCTTTATGTGAAGGGGAAGCTTCCGGATGAAAATGCAAAATCAGTAGCTATCATAGGCTCAAGAGACTGCTCGGCATATGGGGCTTCGATGTCGAGATATTTTGCAGAGATCCTGTCTAATGCAGGAGTGCAGATAATAAGTGGTATGGCAAGAGGAGTTGACGGGATTGCACAGCGTGCAGCCATGAATAATGGTCATCCTACCTTTGGAGTGCTTGGAGGAGGTATAGATGTAGTTTATCCTAAATCAAATAAAGATATTTTTGATGGAATATTAAAATCCGGAGGACTAATATCGGAATTTGCACCAGGGACACAGCCAATAGCCAGACAATTTCCTTCCAGAAATCGTATAATAGCCGGACTTGCAGATATTGTGCTTGTCATAGAGGCAAAAATCCGCTCCGGAACGGGGATAACTGTGAGGCGTGCAATAGAGCAGGGAAGGGATGTCTACGCCGTTCCCGGGCGCATCACAGATCCTTTGAGTGCAGGGTGCAATAAGCTGATAGAAGATGGTGCAGGAGTAGCACTTACGCCGGAACGAATTTTGGAAATTTTAGGTATATTTGAAGAAAAATCTGAAAATTTTCATAAAATTAGTGCTCCTAGACTTGCAAAGCGTGAAAAAATGGTGTATAGTGGCTTGGATTTATATCCAAAATCTTTGGAAGAACTGACTCACATTACGGGGGTCGGGATACCGGAGCTTTTGGGTGTTTTGCTTCAACTGGAGCTTAAAGGGCTCGTAGCTGAATGCGGTAAAAATAATTATATCAGGAAGACGTGAGGGAATGGCAAAAAAACTGGTTATCGTTGAGTCACCTGCAAAGGTTAAGACCATCAAAAAATTTTTAGGGAGCAATTATTCAGTTGTTGCTTCTATGGGACATGTGCGCGACCTGCCTAAAAGTAAAATGGGTATAGATTTTGAAAATGGCTTTGAGCCAAAGTACATTACTATACGCGGCAAGGGCGAGCTGCTTGCATCACTCCGCAAAGAGGTCAAGAAAGCAGATACTGTATATCTCGCAACTGACCCGGATCGCGAGGGAGAAGCAATATCATGGCACCTGATGAAGGCTCTGAAGCTTGAGCCGGGCGAGACCGACAAAAAAGTCGAGAGGATCACATTCAATGAGATCACAAAGACTGCTGTGAAAAACTCACTTAAAAACCCAAGGGAGCTCGATATGAACCTTGTGGATGCGCAGCAGGCAAGACGTGTACTTGACAGAATGGTTGGCTATGGCATCTCACCGCTCCTCTGGGCAAAAATAAAGAGAGGACTGTCTGCCGGACGTGTACAGTCTGTAGCGTTGCGGATCATTTGTGACAGAGAAAAAGAGATAAATGATTTTATCCCTGATGAATATTGGACGATAGATGCTCAGTTTAACGTTGAAGGCGAGAAAAAGCAGCTTGAAGCCAAATTCTATGGAGACCTCAATGGCAAGATCGCTATAGCTGACAAGGCACAGGCGGATGAAATCGGTGATTATTGCCGCAAAGCTTCATATAAGGTAGCTGATGTCAGAAAAGGTGAGAGGGTAAGGAAGGCACCGCTCCCGTTTACTACAAGTACTCTTCAGCAGGAGGCAGCATCGGTTCTCAATTTTGCAACAAGCAAGACTATGAGGATCGCGCAGCAGCTCTATGAAGGTATTGATGTAGGCGGCGGAACTGTCGGACTTATCTCTTATCTCAGAACTGACTCCACAAGAATTTCTGAGGAGGCAGAAGCACAGGCTGCAGCTTATATCGAGGAAAACTACGGTAAGGAGTATCTTGCAGATAAGTCAGGTGCTAAGAAGGATGCAAAGAAGATACAGGACGCTCATGAAGCTATCAGACCTACTGACATTTCAAGAGCACCATCTGTCATCAAGGAGTATCTTTCAAGAGACCAGTTCAGACTTTATCAGTTAATATGGAAGAGATTTGCTGCAAGCCAGATGGCAAATGCCAGATTTAACACAACTAACGTAAAGCTTCAGGCTGGTGATAAGTATCTCTTTACTGTTTCTGCTTCAAAGCTTGCATTTGCAGGTTTCTTGAATGTCTATAACGATGGTGAAGAAGAAAAGAGCAGCGGAAATCTTCTTTCCAAGGAGCTTTCAACAGACAGCGTGATAAGCCTTGGAAACCTTGAGGAGAAGCAGCACTTTACACAGCCTCCGGCACACTACACCGAGGCATCGCTTGTAAAGGCACTTGAGGAGCTTGGCATAGGCAGACCTAGTACATATGCTCCGACGATCTCGACTATACTTGCAAGAAGATATGTGACAAAAGAGCAGAAAAATCTTTATATCACAGAGATAGGACTGGCAGTAAACAAGATTTTGTCAGAGGCTTTTCCAAGTATTGTTGATGTAAACTTTACAGCTAATTTTGAGATGCTTCTCGATGGCGTAGAGGACGGCAACGTAAAGTGGAAGACTATCATCGAGAATTTCTATCCGGATCTTGAGGAGGCTGTTAAAAAGGCCGAGCAGGAGATCGCTGAGATCAAAATCGAGGATGAGGAAACTGACGAGATATGTGAGAACTGCGGAAGAAAGATGGTCATCAAGTATGGCCCTCATGGCAAGTTTATCGCATGCCCTGGTTTCCCAGAGTGTAAAAATACCAAGCCTTTCTTTGAAAAGACTGGTGTTAAGTGCCCTAAGTGTGGAAATGATATTGTGATGAAGATGACAAAGAAGGGAAGAAGATACTATGGATGTCTCGGATTCCCGGATTGTGACTTCATGAGCTGGCAGAAGCCGTCACCGGTTCCGTGTCCGAAGTGTGGCTCAATAATGGTAGAGAAGGGCAATAAACTTGCTTGTACAAATGATGAGTGCAAGCATGTAATGGATAACATAAAGGAAGAGAAGGAATAAGAATTGAGTAGCGTAGAATTACTGGATAAAACAAGAAAAATTAACAGACTTTTGCACAACAATAAGACTACAAAGGTAGTTTTTAACGACATCTGCAGCTGTGTAGCTGAGCTTATCGGTTCTTGCACATTTGTCCTCAGTAAGAAGGGCAAGGTTTTGGGATGCAGCGATGGATCAGAGCAGCACGCAAAGCCTTTTGGAGATGATGTTGGAGATTTCATCACAAAGGAAGTTAATGCGAGACTTCTTGAGATCCTTTCAACACAGGAAAACGTAAATACTGAGACACTTGGTATTGAGATGCCAGCCGGAAATCAGTGGTTTACAATGATCGCTCCTATCTATATCGCAGGTGAGAGACTTGGTACACTTTTTGTATGCCGTACAGAGCGTGGATACTCTATCGATGATATCATCCTTTGCGAGTATGCAACAACTGTAGTAGGACTTGAGATCATGCGCTCACTCAGCGAGGAGATCGCTGAAGAGAGAAACAGAGAGCAGATCGTGCGTTCAGCAGCAGGCTCACTTTCTCTTTCAGAGGCAAAGGCTATGAAGCAGATCCTTATGGAGATCAATGGTACAGAAGGTACTATCGTAGCTTCAAGAGTAGCTGACAGAGTTGGTATCACAAGATCAGTTATCGTTAATGGTCTTCGTAAGCTTGAGAGTGCCGGCGTTATCGAGTGTAAGTCATCAGGTATGAAGGGCACATTCATCAAGGTCATCAACAGCGAGATCTACGATGAGATTGCGGACGATTTAAAGTAAAAGCAAACAAATAGTTTACAATTGGTTAACATATATGTTATATTATAGGGTAAAGGCGTGTAACAATTGCTACGCGCCTTTGCCTTTTTTGTTTTGTTCAATAATAGTTTAAAAGTTGTTCTATGCATTGTGTACAAAAGATAATACTTATTACTTTAAAAAGCATAGCACATTGACTTTTTAATTCAAATCTTTATAATTAATTGTAGGTGTTTGTGCTTAATGAATATACAAATTTGTATGACTTTTCGCGGACAATTTAGGAAAACATCCGCGAAAATCCGCCTTTGGCGGATACGCAACTCTAATACAGAGTTGCTAGTCCAATACGAATATTGATTTTTTGATAAAAATCAATATTCTATATGATTTTGTACATAAATTTCAAGGGGGAGCTTGATCTTGGGTATGCAGATAAAGGATTTTAGCAGGATATCAACACAGCTAGCAATGATAGGCCAGCTTGGTCTGTCTCTTATCATGCCTTTACTTATCTGCATTTTTTTCTGCTATTATCTCACAGCAAAATTTTCTGTCGGAGTATGGGTCTATATTCCGGGTTTCTTCTTTGGCTTAGGTGGCTCGATAACGACGGCATATAAGGTCTATCTTGATATAGACAGAAAGATAGAGAAGCCAAAACGCGATAAGGATGAAGTTTCATTTAACAGGCATATATAAAATACATTAGGAGAGTTGGAGGGCATAGACGTGGTATTGGTTGTTCAGGATGCGGTTAAAAAGGAAACACAGAATATAGCAGTCGGAACTTCTGTCGGCTGCATATTAGTTATAGCTGCTTTTTTTATTTTGCATCAACTGGAACCAGAAATGGTGCCATTTGATTATACGGTTATTTTGGCAGCGGTAGTCGGACTTGCCGTGGCTGTAGGAAACTTCTTCTGGATGGGACTTACAGTTCAGAAAATAGCCGAAATGAGTGAAGAGGAGAATGCGAGAGCCAGAAGCACTATGATGGTGAGTTTAAGGTATCGTATGATGATGCAGCTCGGCTGGGTTATCGTTGCGATATTGGCACCTTGCTTTAATGTGCTGGCAGGAGTTTTACCACTCTTCGTTCCAAGTATTGTAATAAAAATTCGCGGTATCATCTCCGCGAGGAAAGGAAGGTGATATTTAACGTATGAACTTTGAAATAGCCGGCAGCAAGATCTATTACAGTATCCATACGGGTGTGCCGGTACTTGGTGATTTTAACATCACTGAGACACTGGTAGTCAGCTGGATAGTAATGGCTATCATAACCTTGCTGTGTATCTTCTTGACGAGAAACATGTCGGTGGAGAATATTTCAAAGCGTCAGGCAGTTGCAGAAATGATAGTGGAGGCAGCCAACAATCTGGTGCGGAGTAATACCGGGTCAAATCGTTTTGATTGGCTTATACCGCTGGTAGCAGCGATATTTTCAACGAGTATTATTTCAAACCTCATCTGTCTGGTGGGACTTAGAAGTCCGACAGCCGATCTGTCAACTGAAGCAGCATGGGCGGTAGTGGTTTTCATCATCATTACCGGTTGTAAGATCAAGGCAGGAGGTATAGGAGGATACCTTAAAGGATTTACTACTCCTATAGCGGTAATGACACCGTTTAATATCCTCTCAGAGCTTGCAACTCCAGTAAGTATGGCTTGCCGTCATTTCGGTAATATCCTTTCCGGAATAGTTATCGACGGACTTATTTATGCTGCACTTGCTATAGCTTCATCTGCAATCTTTGGAGCAATCCCGGGAGCAGTGGGAGATTTTCTTTCACAGATTCCAATCCTCAGCGTAGGTATACCGGCTGTGCTCGGTTTTTACTTCGACTGGTTCACAGGATGCATGCAGGCGTTTATCTTCTCTATGTTGACGATAATGTATATCGCCAATGCAGCAGAAGGTTGATCATTTTGATCTAACAGAAATATTTTGTTGATTCGTATCCATTGGCTCATTGTAATGGATACACAATTAAATAAAACGGAGGAAAAATTTATATGGATTTCACAGTATTAGCAAAAGGTATCGCACTTGCAGGATGTGGCATAGGTGCAGGATGTGCACTTATAGCAGGTATTGGACCTGGTATTGGTGAAGGTAACGCGGTTTCTAAGGCTCTTGAGGCTATTGGACGTCAGCCTGAGTGCAAGGGCGATGTTACAAGTACAATGCTTCTTGGTTGTGCTATCGCTGAGACAACAGGTATCTATGGTTTCGTTACAGGTCTTCTTCTTATTTTCGTAGCACCTGGCACATTCATGAACTATCTGAAGTAAGGTACGGATGCATATTTTGGAGGAACTTAAATGGGTACACAGGAATTAGTAGGAGTTATCCCGTGGACGTTCATTGCTCAGATCTGTAACCTTTTCATTCAGCTTTGGCTTCTTAAGAAGTTTCTTTTCAAGCCTGTAAATGAGATCCTTGAGAAGAGAAAGGCGCTTGCTGATAAAGAGATCAAGGATGCAAGAGCTGCTAAGGCAGAAGCCAGAAGCATGAAGGAACAGTACGAGACCAGTCTTTCCAAGGCACAGGCTGAGGCTGCCGACATTGTTGCTGCTGCACAGAAAGATGCTCAGCGCAAGGCAGAGACAGTTGTTAAGGAGGCTGAAAGCCAGGCTGCACATATTAAGGCAAAGGCAGAAGCGGATATCGAACAAGAGAAAAAGAAAGCTATCAATGAAGCTAAGGATACGATCGGCGGTCTTGCTATGGATATAGCCGGCAAGGTTGTCGAAAAAGAGATCAATGAAAAAGATCACAAAAAGCTCATTGAAGAATTTATAGGAAATGTAGGGGAGGCGTCATGACGAGAACGGGAGATTTATACGGACAAAGTCTGTATGATCTGGCGCTTTCGGAAAACCTTACGGATAAGATTTTATCCCAGATGGAAACTGTTAAGAAAATTTTTGATGAAAATCCTGACTATGTCAAGCTTTTATCTGAGCCATCCGTTCCTAAAAAGGAGAGGATACAGCTTATAGATGATGCTTTTGGAGATAGCCTCGAGGAGTATCTTATGAGCTTTTTAAAGATACTTATCGAAAAAGATCTTTTGAGACAGTTCCCCTCATGCATGAAGAGATTCAGGACCAGCTACAACAAAGATAAGGGCATTGCAGATGCGATCGTCACAAGTGCTGTAGCTTTGAGTGATTCCCAGTCAGAAGCACTTAAAAAGAAGCTTGAATCTATTAGTGGAAAGAAGATCATACTTCGACAGAAGACCGATCCGTCAGTACTTGGCGGTATCAGAGTCGAGGTCGAAGGAAAGCTCTATGACGGTACAGTCGAAAGACGCCTCGAAGAGCTTAGACGCAAGGTTGACGAGACCGTACTTTAGTTTAAACCCACGGAGGCTTTTATCATGGAATTAAAACCTGAAAAAATATCCGAGGTTATTCGAAGCCAGATCAAGAATTATAAGAATGCGATCATTCAGAATGAGACAGGAACAGTTCTGACTGTCGGCGACGGAATTTCCCGTGTCAGTGGACTTTTGAACTGCATGGCCGGCGAGCTCCTTGAGTTCGAGAACGGCACATTCGGAATGGCTCAGAACCTCGAAGAAACAGTAGTATCGGCGGTTTTGTTCGGTGAAGATGTAGGTATCAGAGAAGGACAGACCGTAAAGCGTACCGGCAGAGTTGTATCTGTACCGGTAGGCGATGCTATGATCGGACGTGTTGTAAACGCTATTGGACAGCCTATTGATGGCGCTGGAGCAATTAAATCAGATGATTACAGGCCTGTAGAAGTAAAGGCACCTGGTATCATCGAGCGTCAGCCTGTTAAGGAGCCTCTCCAGACAGGTATCAAGGCTATCGACTCTATGATCCCTATCGGACGTGGTCAGAGAGAGCTTATCATCGGTGACCGTCAGACAGGTAAGACCACTATTGCTATAGATACTATCATCAACCAGAAGGGTAAGGATGTTATCTGTATCTATGTTGCAATCGGTCAGAAGAGATCAACAGTTACCTCACTTGTGGCAGAGCTGCAGGAGGCAGGTGCTATGGACTACAGTATCGTAGTTGCAGCTACAGCATCAGAGCCTAGCCCATTGCAGTTCATCGCTCCATATACAGGATGTACCATGGGTGAGTACTTTATGAATAAGGGTAAGCATGTGCTGGTTATCTATGATGACCTTTCCAAGCACGCGGTAGCATACCGTGCACTTTCACTCCTTATCCGCAGACCACCTGGACGTGAAGCATATCCTGGTGATGTATTCTATCTGCACTCAAGACTTCTGGAGCGTGCAGCTAAGCTGTCAGATGAAAACGGCGGCGGCTCACTCACAGCGCTCCCTATCATTGAGACGCAGGCAGGTGACGTATCGGCTTACATCCCGACAAACGTTATCTCCATTACTGATGGACAGATCTTCCTTGAGACAGAGCTTTTCCACTCAGGTATCATGCCAGCGGTTAACCCTGGTATCTCAGTATCCCGAGTTGGTGGTAATGCTCAGATCAAGGCTATGAAGAAGGTTGCAGGTACTCTGAAGCTTATCTACTCACAGTTCCGCGAGCTGGCAAGTTTCGCTCAGTTCGGCTCTGACCTTGACGAAGATACAAAGTCCCGTCTTGCACAGGGTGAAAGAATCGTGGAAGTACTTAAGCAGGATAAGAGTACACCTATAGCTGTAGAAAAGCAGATCGCTATTTTGTATGCTGTTATCAATAATGTCTTAGTAGACGTTGCTCCAACAGACATTGCTGAGTATGAGAAGGGACTGTTTGAGTTCCTTGATACAAATCCTGACGGCAGCGCTGCAATGGATGCGATCCGTACAACAGGCGCACTTTCTGAGGATACAGAGAACAAGATGAAGAATGCTCTTAAGGCATATACAGACCGCTTTATCGCTGGTAAAAAGTGATTAACAAAGGAGAATAAACATGGCTGCTAATATGAAGGCTGTGAAGCTCCGGATAAAAAGTGTACAGAGCACCATGCAGATCACTAAGGCGATGCAGCTTGTTGCAGCGTCAAAGCTGAGAAGGGCGAAGGAAAAGGCTGAAAAGAGCAAACCTTATCTCAATACACTTCTGGAAACACTTGTGGATATTGCAAACGGAAACCACGACTTCCGCTCGCCATACACAAAGGCAAGCGAAAATTCCAAGTGGCTGTATGTAGTAATCGCGGGTGACAGAGGTTTGGCAGGCGGATACAATTCCAACCTGTTCAAGTTTATGGAAAGTGAGATAAAAGGTCGTGACATTGAGGTACTTCCGATCGGAAAGAAATCCGTAGAGTACTTTAAGCATAGAAATGTGCCTATCCTTACTGAGGAATATGCTGAGGTGGCAAAGATTACTATCTCGGACTGTTTCTCAATATCAAAGCTCCTTTGCGACTCGTATAAGGATGGTAGGTTTGGACATGTTTTCCTGTGCTATACAGATTTTATTTCTATGATGTCACAGGTACCTACATCAAGCTCGATATTGCCGATTTCTGATCTGGCAGAGAAAGATGCTAAGTCAGATAATAAGGCTAAGCCGCTCATTCTGTATGAACCAGATAGTGAGACTGTTTTCAATGCAGTTGTACCGGAGTATTTGGCGGGAGTTTTGCATTCCAGCATAAGTATATCTGTTGCCAGTGAGTTGGCAGCACGTAGAACAGCGATGGAAGCTGCTACCGACAACGCAGAAGAAATGATAGAGAATTTGAGCCTATTCTACAATAGAGCTAGACAGGCCAGCATCACGCAGGAGATCACTGAGATCGTTGCAGGTGCTGAAGAATAATATATAAGAATAGGGGTAAAATCAAACAGATAGGAGTCACAATGAGTGAAAAACATATTGGAAAGGTAATACAGGTAACAGGACCTGTCCTCGACATACGTTTTGGCGAGGGTGAGTTACCAGATCTGAATAGTGCTATCGAGATAAAGGTGGGAGATACCACACTTATTGCTGAGGTTGCACAGCAGATCGGTGACGATGTTGTCCGTTGTATTGCCATGAGTTCTACGGATGGTTTGGTCCGCGGAACTGATGCAGTAGATACGGGAAGTCCGATCACTGTTCCGGTTGGTGAAGAGTGTCTAGGTCGTATCTTTAACCTGCTCGGTGATCCGGTTGATAATAAGCCGGCACCTGAGGCAAAAGAGAGATGGGCTATTCATCGTCCGGCACCTGAGTTTGAAGACCAGGTTCCTGCTACAGAGATTTTTGAGACCGGTATCAAGGTCGTTGACCTTATCTGCCCTTATGCTAAGGGTGGTAAGATAGGTCTTTTCGGAGGTGCGGGAGTAGGTAAGACCGTCCTCATCATGGAGCTTATCAATAACGTAGCAAAGGCACACGGCGGACTTTCAGTATTCACCGGTGTTGGAGAGCGTACACGTGAAGGTAATGACCTTTACGGCGAAATGAATGAAAGTGGAGTTATCAATAAGACTGCACTCGTTTATGGACAGATGAATGAGCCACCTGGAGCACGTATGAGAGTTGCTCTTTCAGGTCTTACAATGGCTGAGTATTTCCGTGATGTTAAAAATCAGGACGTGCTTTTGTTCATTGATAACATCTTCCGTTTCACACAGGCAGGTTCTGAGGTTTCCGCCCTTCTTGGACGTATGCCTTCAGCCGTAGGTTATCAGCCTACACTTGCTACTGAAATGGGTGCTTTGCAGGAGCGTATCACTTCTACAAAGAAGGGTTCCATCACATCAGTTCAGGCCGTATACGTGCCTGCCGATGACTTGACTGACCCGGCTCCGGCTACAACATTCACACACCTTGATGCTACTACGGTTCTTTCCCGTGATATCGCTTCTAAGGGTATTTATCCGGCTGTTGATCCTCTTGATTCTACAAGCCGTATCCTTGCTCCGGGTATCGTTGGTAAAGAGCACTATGAGGTTGCAAAGGGCGTACAGCAGGTGCTTCAGAGATATAGAGAGCTCCAGGATATCATCGCTATCATGGGTATGGATGAATTGTCTGACGAAGATAAGCAGACAGTATTCCGTGCTCGTAAAGTGCAGAATTTCCTGTCACAGAGCTTCTCTGTTGCTGAGCAGTTCACAGGTCTTCCTGGTAAGTATGTACCTCTTAAAGAGACTATCCGTGGATTTAAGATGATACTTGATGGCGAATGCGATGATCTTCCAGAGTCAGCATTCCTGCTTGTGGGAACCATCGACGAAGTATTCGAGAAAGCGAAGAAGGGTTAAAATATGGCTACATATCGTTTACAGATTGTATCCCTTGACGGGGTGGAATATGAAGGCGATGTGGAGAGGATCATGCTTCGCAGTATCGATGGTAATGTAGCAGTGCTTGCACGCCACATGAACTATTGTACAGGCATAGGCATGGGTACTGCCCACGTCACCTTAGCTGACGGAACCGTAAAGCGGGCTGCCTGCATAGGCGGTATGCTGTCTGTTATGGATGGTGTTGTCCGTGTTTTCCCTACCACATGGGAGTGGGATGATGACATAGATCTCGAAAGAGCGAGAGCCGCAAAAGAGCGAGCTGAGCAGAGGCTTAAGGATGAGGCACTCTCAAACGAAGCCAGACTCAGAGCTGAGGCAAAGCTACTGAGAGCACTTGTCAGAATCGGTTCTGCAAGAAAAAAGAATTATTAAAAGAATATAAAAAAATACAAAAATCCCTTGCCGGAAAACACATCCGACAAGGGGTTTTTTTGTTCACGATTTTCGTACACAATCTTGTATAAAACTCCGTACTATCAGTATTTATAAGGGTTTTCACATTGACTTTTAGTTTAAATTCTTTATAATAAATTATGTACATTCGTTGTGAAGAGCTATGTTAATTGACAGAATATTTTATCGAATAATTTGTCATAGTGCATAATAATGAGGGGATGCTTATGATAAATACTGATGTTTTTAATTATATCGATGTGCTGCATAAGGCGGCAGATGCCGGAGCACTGAGAAATAAAGCTATCGCAAATAATATTTCAAATGTTGATACTCCTGGTTATAAGAGACAGGATGTATCTTTTGCTACAGAGTTTGAGAGAGCACTTCGCCATTCACGTTTTAAGAGCCTTGATGAGAAAATCGATAATCTGAACATCGGAAGGCTGAAGGGAAGAGTTTACACAGACGCGATAAGCTATTCATACAGGCTTGACGGCAATAACGTTGATGTTGACACAGAGAATGTAGAGCTTGCATCCAATCAGATACTTATGGAGGGAATTACCGGAAGTATTACTTCGGAATTCAAAAATTTGATGTCTGTATGCAAGTAACATAAAAGTTAGACTTAAAGGTTTTGCCTTGGCAATGGAGTGCTGAGGAAGGGGTGAGCTTATGGGAATGTTTGACAGTTTTCACATCAATGCATCCGGTCTTACCGCGGAGAGGTTTAGAATGGATGTCATATCTCAGAATGTAGCCAATGCAGATACTACAAGGACAGATGATGGGACACCTTACAGAAGAAAGGTCGTCACATTCGTAGAGAAAAATGATCCACATGCATCATTTAGTGCATATCTGGCTTCTAATCAAAGTAAGTACAACAGAACAGGAATGCTCGGCGTAAAGGTAGGCGGAGTCTATGAAGATAATACACAGGACTTTAAACTTGTGTATGATCCGTCTCATCCAGATGCAAATGAGAATGGATATGTCGAGTATCCTAATGTGAATATTATACAGGAAATGACAAATCTGATCGATGCGAGCCGCGCATATGAGGCTAATGCTACAGCTTTTAATACAAGCAAGAGCATAGCAACAATGGGGCTGCAGATAGGTAAGTCATAAAACTATAAAACTATATTGTAGATATCTTTTCGAGGGGGAGAAAGAGATATGGATATAGCTAAGCTTTATAATGTTACATCGCCGGCAATAGGTGCGGCTGAAATAAATAGTCCAAACTTTAAGGCAAATGCTGAGAAGAGCTTTGGGACTTTTTTGGATGCTGCCATGAATCAGATCAATGAAACAAATGGATATTTAGTTAAACAAGAGGAAGAGGAAATGAAGCTTTCGCTCGGACTCACAGATAATGCGCATGATCTGACTATTGCACAGGCAAAAGCGCAGACTGCACTGCAATACACTGTAGCGCTCAGGGACAGATTTCTTGAGGCTTATAAAGAGATTATTCAGATTCAGATTTAATATTTGTTTTTTAAAGGGGTGAAATATCATGCAGGAGCGCATCAAGGAGCTGTTTAACAGGCTCAAAGAGTGGTGGGACCGTTTTTCGACTAAGCAGAAAACACTGATAGTTTCTATTGCTGCAGCAGTAGTAGTTGCTATCACTGTATTCGTGTGGGTTCTTTCTGTTCCTCAGTATACTATACTTGTGTCTAGTGAGACGACAAAGCAGACGACAAATATAAGAGGTCTTTTGGACGATGCAGATATGGATTATAAGATCTCTGAAGATGGTCTTACTATCCAGATCAATAAAAAGCAGCTGTCAGAAGCGAGATTGCTGCTTGGCTCTAATGATATAGTCACACAGAATTATGATATTTCGAATGTTTTCAGTGGTGGTTTTTCTACTACAGAAGCAGATAAAGAGAAAAAGTATCAGGTTTACTTAGAAAACATGTTGGCGTCTGACTTAAAGAATCAGGATAATATTGAGGGCGCAACGATAAATCTCAATATCCCAAATAATGATGGCACACTTCTTTCAGAAGAAAAAGAATCTTATGCAAGTGTTATGCTTACATTGAAAAATCCGGATAAGATGACAGATGATATCGCTGCATCTATTGCAAGATTTGTTGCAACAGCGATAGGTAATGACTCAACTGCAAATGTTGTCATCATGGATTCTGAAGGCAATATGCTCTTTTCGGGAGAGGATGATGGAACATCATCGACAAGTGCTTCTAACAGGCTTTCCTATAAGACAAAATACGATAATATCGTAAAGCAGGAGATACGTAATGCTTTAGTAGGTGCAAAGATATTTGACAATGTTGAAGTTGTTCCAAATCTTGCATTTGACTGGGCAGATACAGATACAACTGAACATAATTACTCAGCTCCTGACGGACAGGATCAGGGTGTTCTTTCTCATGAGGATTCATACAGCCAGACAGCTGAGAATTCAAGTGGTCAGGTTCCCGGTACTGATACAAATGGCGACAACACTTATGTTTATAACAACAATGGTAATTCCAGCACAAATACCGATGAAAGCTCTAAGGACTATCTTCCAAATGAGAAGATAACCGTAACAAAGAAGGGCGGCGGAGTCATTAATTATGATTCATCTTCTATCGGTATCACAGCTATCAAATATGTTATCTATAATGAGGACGATATGAAGGCGCAGGGTCTTCTTGACGGACAGACCTTTGATGAATTTAAGGCACAAAATGGCGACAGAGTCAAGACAGAAGTTGATGAAGATGTTGCCAATGTTGTTGCAAAGGCTACCGGTATCCCGGTTGCAAATATACAGATAGTTGCCTACAATGAGCCGGTATTTGTACCAAGCAGCGGCTCAGGACTTTCATGGCAGACTATACTAATGATCGGTCTCATCGTTTTGATACTTGCATTGCTTGCGTTTGTAGTTATCCGCTCTATGCGTGCGGAGAAGGTTATCGAGCAGGAGCCAGAGATCGCACTTGATGATCTTTTACAGAGCTCACAGCAGGCACAGCTTGAAGATATAGGTACAGAGGAAGTGAAGTCTGAAGCACGAGTACTGATAGAAAAATTCGTTGATGACAATCCAGAGGGTGCAGCAGCGCTTTTGAGGAACTGGCTAAACGAGGATTGGGGGTAAGTAGATGTCTGATGGTGATCTTTCAGGATTACAAAAAGCTGCAGTCCTGTTAATTTCATTAGGCCCGGAAAAGTCTGCCAAAATCTTCAAGCATCTTAAAGAAGAGGAGATTGAGGAACTGACATTGGAGATTGCCAATACTCGTTCCATTACTCCGCAGGTTAAGGAAGAGGTCATAAATGAGTTTTATCAGGTATGCCTTGCACAGCAGTATATTGCTGAAGGTGGTATTGGATATGCAAAAGAGCTTTTGGAAAATGCACTTGGTGCAGAGAAAGCGGTGGATGTTATTTCCAGACTTACAGCCTCACTTCAGGTTAAGCCGTTTGAGTTTGTAAGAAAGACGGATGCATCGCAGCTCCTTAACTTTATTCAGGATGAGCATCCGCAGACTATAGCATTGATTCTTTCATATCTGTCTGCGAAGCAGTCATCTCAGATAATAGGTGCTTTGCCTCCGGATAAGCAGGCGGATGTTGCAAGGAGAATAGCAAAGATGGATAGAACTTCACCGGATGTAGTAAAAGAAGTAGAGAAGGCTTTGGAGACAAAGCTGTCATCTTTGGTAAACCAGGATTACACTATCGTTGGTGGTGTAGATGCGATCGTAGAAATCCTCAATACTGTTGACCGCAGTACTGAGAAACATATCATGGAGACTCTCGAAGTTGATGAGCCTGAGCTTGCAGACGAGATCAGAAAGAAGATGTTCGTATTCGAAGATATCCTGCTGCTTGATGACAGAGCTATACAGAGAGTACTCAGAGATGTTGATAATAATGATCTTGCAATGGCACTTAAGGGAGGTAATGAGGAAGTACAGAGTGCTGTATTCCGAAATCTTTCAAAGCGTCTTGCAGCCATGATCAAGGAAGATATGGACTTTATGGGTCCTGTACGAATGAAGGATGTTGAAGAAGCCCAGCAGAAGATCGTAAGCGTTATCAGAAAGCTTGAGGACGCAGGCGAAATCGTTATTTCAAGAGGCGGAGGAGACGAGATAATTGTCTAATGTGATAAAGAGTTTCTATACGGTGTGTGAAAATCCGGGAGAAAAATTAGTCATTGACAGTAACCAACGCGTTGCAGAAAAGATTGATTTTATAATCAGGGAAATGCAAAAAAACGATATCGATCCAGACGGCTTTTCAGAGGGCTTAAATGCCGAAAGAGTCGAATTGCTGGTTGATGAGGATACTTATGATGGGGAGATGGGCGATATAGAGGGTGAAGCCGGCGGCTATGCCGGCGACCCCCGTCCGTCAACTCGTATGTCAGAAGAGGCGGCGCGTGAGGCTGAGGAGATCATCAGTCAGGCACATGCTGAGGCTGAAGCGATAATTAGCCAGGCAAGAGAAGAGGCTGAGGATATAAGGATCCGGGCGCAGGAAGAAGGACGAAGAGAAGGCGTTGAGATTGGCAGAGAAGAGGGGCTTGAAGAGTCTGAAAATGTCAAGATCGAATTTGCCGAAAGGGCGCAGCAGCTTGAAGATGAGTATAATAAAAAGCTTGAAGAACTAGAGCCGATGTTCGTAGATACCCTGACCGATATTTATGAGCATGTTTTTCATGTAAGGTTTGCAGATAATAAGGAAATTATCTTTCACCTGATACAGGATGCTGTAAGAAAGGTTGAAGGAAACACTAATTTTATAATACATGTTTCAAAGGACGATTATGGATTTGTATCGATGCAGAAAAAAGAGCTGCTTTCCGGTACATCAAATGGCGAATCTGCTGAGATAGTAGAGGATGTCACACTTAAGCCAAATGAGTGTCTTATAGAGACAGGTTTTGGAATATTTGACTGTTCTTTGGAAACACAGTTAGCAGGATTAAAAAGAGAGCTGAAGCTCCTGTCATATAAGCCGAATTCTATATCATAAATGAGGGGAGTGGGCGATGGAAGGTTTTTCAGTCAACTTTAATAAATACTTAAAAGTAAGGGAGATGAACTTTTACAAAAAGCTTGGAAAAGTTGTAAATGTCGTTGGACTTACAATAGAGTCGCTTGGACCGGACGCAAAGCTGGCAGATCTGTGTAAGATAATGCCGGAGGATGATGACAAGCCTCCTATATTGGCTGAAGTGGTAGGTTTCAAGGACTCAAAGACCCTATTGATGCCGTACGAAGAGACAGAGGGCATCGGATCGGGGTGTACAGTAGAAAATCTTGGGCATCCTTTGACTGTTACAGTGGGTGATGAACTTTTGGGTCATACTCTAGACGGTCTCGGGCGTCCTACTGATGGTACAGAGATACTGGGTGGACAGGAGTATCCGGTAGAGGCTGCACCACCAGATCCTATGGACAGAGTTATCATTCATGACGTACTTCCGCTTGGAGTAAAAGCTGTAGATGGATTGATGACTGTCGGCAAAGGACAACGTATAGGGATATTTGCAGGCTCAGGTGTCGGCAAAAGTACACTTATGGGAATGTTTGCGAGGAACACCAAGGCAGATATAAATGTGATAGCCCTTATAGGTGAGCGAGGCAGAGAGGTACGTGAATTCGTTGAGCGTGACCTTGGGGAAGAAGGTATGAAGCGGTCGGTTGTAGTAGTCGCAACTTCTGATAAGCCTGCTCTTGTAAGAAACAAAGCTGCCAAGACAGCAACGGCTGTGGCAGAGTACTTTAGAGATCAGGGTAGAGATGTTCTACTTATGATGGACTCTCTGACAAGATTTTCCATGGCACAGCGTGAGATAGGACTTGCATCGGGTGAGCCTCCTGTAACCAGAGGTTATCCGCCGTCAGTTTACGCAGAGATGCCGAGACTTCTTGAGAGAGCCGGAAACGGAGCGAGAGGATCTATAACCGGGCTCTATACAGTACTTGTAGATGGTGATGATTTTAACGAGCCAATCACTGATACGGCGAGATCAATACTTGACGGACACATAATGCTGTCGCGAAAACTTGGTCATCAAAATCATTATCCGGCGATAGATGTACTTCAAAGTATATCAAGATGTATGTCACAGATAGCGACCAAAGAGCACAAGGCGCTTGCGTCTAAGCTCAAGACGGTGCTTGCTACATATCAGGAGGCAGAAGACCTTATAAATATTGGTGCATATCAGAAAGGTTCATCAAAGAGTATTGACTATGCAATATCTAAGATTGATGAGGTAAATGAATTCTTATGTCAGGATGTCGAGTCTAAGTTTTCCTTTGATGAAGTGCTCAGCCGTCTGGGTGAAGTCTTTAATGATGCTGCAGAGGGGTAATGATCTATGGGTAAGTTTCGCTACAGGATGCAAAATATCCTTGACCTTAAGCTGAAGCTCGAGGAACAGGCGAAAATGGAGTATGCCGAGCAGAGAAAGAGGCTTACAGAGGCAGAGCAAAAGGAACAGGAACTTCGTGATCAAAAGGACGACTATATGGACGAGGCCGTAAGGCTGAGGCAGGATAAGCTGAATATCCTTGATATAAAGGGCAATGTTGGTGCTTTGAATACGATGGACATACTGATAGAAAAACAGGTTGAAGTAGTCAGACAGGAGGAAGAACAGCTTGAAGAGCGCCGGGCAAGACTTGAAAATGTTATGAAGGAGAGGAAGGCTCAGGAAAAGCTCAGGGAAAAAGCTTTCGAACGTTATATGCATGAAGAAAATGCGGCAGAAAGCAAAATGATTGATGAGTTGACAAGCTATACCTACGGTAACAGGCGCAAGGAATAAAGGGGAATATATGGCTGATGAAGAAACAAGACCAGCAGTGACAGAAGACGAAACTGGTGGAAAGAAACCAAAAAAAGATAAAAAGGACAAGACACAGGATAAAAAGGGTGCAAATCCTGAAGATGAGGATGAGGACGAAGATTCCGGTACATTGTCTATCATATTGGTAACGATTTTCATAGTGATCGTATGGCTTGCGATTCTGGCATTGCTTGTTAAGCTTGATATCGGAGGCTTTGGCTCGGGAGTGCTTGAACCGGTCCTTAAGGACGTGCCTTACGTCAACAGGATATTGCCGGGGTATTCACTTACAGCGAGCGGAAACTCAGTGAGCGAAGACTCAGTATATGCCGGTTACAAGACGGTTGATGAGGCTGTGGCGAGGATCAAGCAGCAGGATGACGAGCTGGCGCAGGCGCAGGTACGCGTCAATGACTATGAGCAGACTATAGCTGATCTGCAGGCAGAAGTGGCAAGACTTAAGACGTATGAAAACAATCAGGTTGAATTTGAAAAGATCAAAGATGAATTTTACAATGAAGTAGTCTTTGGAAGTAATTCACTTGATATTTCGGAGTATCAAAAGTACTACGAGACGATAGATCCGACTAATGCACAGATCCTGTATAAGCAGGTAGTGCAGCAGGTGCAGACGGATAAGGAGATACAGGATTATGCAAAGGCATATTCTGCAATGAAGGCGAAAGATGCAGCGGAGATCTTTAATACCATGACGAGTGATCTGAACCTTGTGGCAAAGATACTTGGTGCAATGGGAACTGATGCAAGAGGACAGATACTTGCACAGATGGATGCAGATACTGCGGCAAAGGTTACAAAGATAATGGAACCAAGTAATTCCGGCTCGACTTCCGTGCCGTCAGTCAAAACTTCTACTCCGACAACAGAGGTTGGGGCTGATGAAAACTCAAAAGATGCATCTGAAGAAGGAATAGAATAAATTACAAAATGTATACAAAAAAGTACGAGGTGGAAGTAAACTTCCACCTCTTTTTTGTCGATATAGAGGGTGATAGGAATTATCTCATTTATATATACAAGAAAGGAGGAACTTGATGGCAGTAGAAAGAGTAAATGCAAGCTCTTTTATTGACACTTCGACACTTAGCGGAAGCGGAGGACTTGGAAAAGGAAGCAGAAAGGCGGATTTGTCTTTTGGCTCGATACTTTCAAGGGCTCAGTATCAGAATCTGGCAAATAGCTATAGTTCAGCTAATAACAATAATAATTCAGACAGGATAGTTGAAGGCCAGAAATTTGAGGTTAATGTAAATAAAACGGATGGCAAAGAGTTTGGACAGGATAGTGCAAATGCCGGAAGTGAAAAACTGGTAAAGTCGACCACAAGATCATCTGTGGATACGACTAAAGCAGAAAACAAGATCGAAGGTGCTATAGCTAAGGCGGTCGAAGAAGTAAGAGAGGTCATAAAAGATGAGCTCGATATCACTGATGAGGAGCTTACAGCAGCGATGGAAGTACTTGGACTGACGATGACAGATCTCTTAAAGCCGGAATCGATCACAGCTATCATTGCAGAAGTGACAGGTGCTGAAACAGCAGATATTCTTCTTAATGAAGATCTTGCAGCATCAGTAATGGATATCATGAGAGTACAGAGAAACGTGACTTCGGATCTGATAGAAGAGCTGGATATATCACCGGAAGAGTTCAAAGCAATGCTGGATGGAAAAGCTATCAATATAGTTTTACCGGATACAGAGGTAAGTGGAGAGGATGCTCCTAGATTTGAACTCAAACTTGATGCTTCAAAAGATGGATTGCAGGCGGTCATAAATACAGATGATACTCCTGACACTATCAAATCTGAAGCGAAAGAAGTAATTACTACTGATACGGACAAGGCTCCTGTGGTAGAAGCTAAGGAAGAAGGATCAAAGGAAGAGACAGTAAAGGTTATTGCAAACGAAGATCCGAGGACAAAAGAAGGTAATGATCAGGTAAAGGGAAATGTTGAAGTGATTTCTGATGAAGATAAAGAAACGATAAGGACCAACACGGAAGTCGTGAATTCTTCATCTGGGGCCGCTGAGTCGGACAGACAGCCGAAGAGCGACACAGAAGTCATAGATAATACTCAGGATAATGAAAATGCAGAAAATGCTGTGGAAGTAAAGCCGGAAGCACAGGATAAAAAAGATAATGCTAAGGGCGACGGCAAGGAGAGCAGTGGTGAAGAAAAAGATATGCCTGCACCAAAGACTGCAACCCGGGCTTCAGCAAATATAAGGCATTTTGATGGCACAAAAAGTGCAAAGCCTGATGTATCAACATCATTCCAGCAAAATATGACAGATGCCATTAAAGAAGCTGTGGGAAACACAGTGGAGGCAAATGTCACTGAACAATTGAATAACGCGGCAAGGGCAGAAGATATCATGCGTCAGATAACTGAGCAGGTAAAGGTACAGATCAAGGCTGATACCGCTTCAATGGAGCTTGAGCTTAATCCTGCATCACTTGGAAAAGTGGGATTGCACATCGAGTCCAAGGGCGGAGTGGTCACAGCACATATCCTTGCTCAAAATGAGACAGTAAAGAGTGCGATCGAGTCGCAGGTTGTCACACTTAAAGAGTCAATAGAAGCCAAAGGTATAAAGGTGCAGGAAGTTGAAGTAACTGTTGCATCGCATGCGTTTGAACATAATCTCATGGGAGATCAGTCATCAGGAAACAGATTTGGAACTGATGACAGAGGCGGAAGTGAGAGGTCTTCAAGACTTAGACGTATAAATCTTGGCAGTGATGGAACCTATAATGGTCAGGCTGAGGCGATTGACGAAGGCGAAGAACTGGCAAGACGTATAATGATCGACAACGGCGGAAGTCTGGATCTTATGGCATAAAGAGAGGTAAATAATATGGGCGTTGAAGCAGTAGTCGGCGATGACGGCAAAATTTCAAATATAAGTCAGCTTGAAACTGGCAATAAACCTAAGGGCAGTAGCAAACTTGATAAAAATGCATTTCTTCAGCTTCTTGTAGCTCAGATGCAGTATCAGGATCCACTGGAGCCTACAGATAACACAGAGTACATTGCACAGCTTGCTACTTTCTCACAGCTTGAAGCTACTACTAACATGGCGACCTCCATGGAGCAGTCGGCAGCTTACAATCTGGTAGGAAAGACCGTAAAGATCAACGCAACTGACAGTGTAACAGGTAAGACGACCGAGGTTACAGGAACAGTTGACTACGTACAAAAGAGCGGATCAAAAGTTAAGCTCTGTGTAAATGGAGTCCTTTATGATTATGATGATGTTGCAGAGTCTTACAGTGACGAATATGCGGCATTTAAGAGTTTTGAGTCAGCATGGAATGCTACATACGCACTTCTTCCTGCGAAGAGCAGCGTAAATGCATCCAATGCAGAAGGACTTAAGGATAATCTTCAGACACTCTGGTCTTCGTATAGTGCTCTGACAGATACGCAGAAGAGTACTCTTGATAAGGATAAGATAGCTAACCTTAAGGCCATCATAGAAGAAGTTGCACATTATGGAGTGAAGATCGATGGATATACATATCCGGCTGAGTCAGATAGTTCGACAGATTCAAGCAGCTCCATAGCTCCTACGGAACCTACAGATTCCACGGATTCTTCAAATACCAATGATAGCTCAGGTGAAGGAACTACAGCAGGCTGATGAATTACGAACACGGAGGTTTGTAATATGAATATCGCAAAAGGAAACTACCTTTCCATAAATCAAATAGCCGACCAATATGGGCTCGGGCAAAAAAATGGAGCGGCAGCGTCTGTCAGGGAAGACAGGACCTTTGCAGAGATCCTTGCTGAGAAACGGGACAACCTGAAAGAAGCTTCGGGATTGAATTTCTCAAAACATGCAGCACAGAGGCTGTCGGAGAGAAATATCGAGATGAGCTCAGAGCAGCTCGGGAGACTCGCAAGCGGAGTAGACAGGGCAGGCAAGAAAGGCATCAATGATTCGCTTGTAATGGTTGATGATCTGGCATTTATCGTAAATACCAAGAGCCAGACAGTAGTCACAGCAATGGATGCTAAAGATACAAAGGACAGCGTCTTTTCAAATATTGACGGCGCGGTTATAGCATAGAACATTGATTTTTATCGAAAAATCAATGTTCGTATTGGACTAGCAACTCTTAATAAGAGTTGCGTATCCGCCAAAGGCGGATTTTTGCGGACGTTTCCTTGGTTGTCCGCAAAAAGTTATTAAAATTCGGAGGTAAATGACTTATGATGAAATCACTTTTTGCCGGTGTAACTGGTCTTAAGACACACCAGAGCAGGATGGATGTTATTGGTAATAATATATCTAACGTTAATACAGTAGGTTATAAGGGAAGCTCAATGAGATTCCAGGATCTCCTTTATCAGACAACTCAGGCAGCAACCGGTCCTAGCAGCACAGGACGTGCCGGAACAAACGCGCGTCAGATAGGTCTTGGTGCACAGACTGCATCTATCGTAACCAATATCGCACAGGCAGGTTCACCTGAGACGACAGGTATGGCGCTTGATATGTATCTTGATGGAGACAGCTTCTTTATGGTATCTCCTGACGGAAGCCAGAATCTTTACTATACAAGAGCAGGCGCATTTACCGTTGATGCAGAGGGTACACTCTGTATGGCATCAAATGGTTATCCTGTAATGGGCTATGGCACGACTCAGGTTGATGACGGCAGTGGTACAGGAACTATGATCACGGCAGTTGATAGCAGCAAGCTTCAGACACTGCCTATACAGAATGTATCTAATTCTACATGTGAGCCTTCGGCAACAACTAAGGCATACATGACAGGAATAGTAGATCAGGATGATACTGATTTTGATGTTAATGGTAAGGCTGTATCATTTTCTTTCTACGATAATGTAGGATATATGTACACGGCAAATTACTATTTAACCAGAGATGCATCAAAGTCTCCTGTTGAATATACATTGACTTTGAATAATATTAAAGACGCTAAGGATAATGTTGTGACAAGTGCTACTGGAGGAAGCGAAACAAGTGTTACTGTAACATTTAATACAAAAGGAACCTTGTATGAGGAATCTACTACGGCTACTGCAGCAGAAGCAAAAGAGGCATTGCTTTCAACCAAGCCATTGACGTTTACATTTACAAGTCCAGTTTCGGGCGGTACAAATACGATAACGGTTGACTATGCAGAGCTTACAAACTATGCAAATAATAAGAGATGTTCGATAACAGCAAATCCTGGTGCTTCATCAGCTGACTCTACTGGTAGTGGTTGGGCAACCGGTACCCTTAGAGGCTTCAACATCGGTACTGACGGTACTATCTACGGCACTTACACAAATGGCCAGACAAAGCTCCTTGGACAGATTCCTGTAGCTACATTCTCAAATGCGGCAGGTCTTTCTAAAGAGGGTGATAACCTTTATGCATCAACACTTAACTCAGGTACACGTACTATCAGTGATCCTACAGCGGGTGGTGGAAAGCTTGTCACAGGACAGCTTGAAATGTCAAACGTAGATCTTGCACAGGAATTTACAACAATGATCACAACACAGAGAGGTTTCCAGGCAAACAGCCGTATCATAACAGTTTCAGATACAATGCTTGAGGAACTTACAAATCTGAAGAGATAATTTTAGTAGTACTTCACAACCCAAATGGGTTGTGAAGTACGATTGTATGTGATATTGTATGTACTTTTTTGGACACAAGGCACATACGACTGTTTATTTATGCTATAATTTTTACATTATGATAGAACTTACAAGACTTGATGAATCAAAGATTTGGGTGAACGAGGATCTGTTTCTCACAGCAGAGGAAACTCCTGATACAGTTATAACTTTTGTTACGGGGCAGAAGTTGATAGTACAGGAATCCTGTGAAGAAATCAGAAATCGTATTTGGAGATTCGATCAAAAATTTGAGAACTAAAGACTCACGCTTATTGGGGTGGAGGAAAGTATGGATATAGCTTCTGTAGTAGGATTAGCTCTATGTCTGGCACTTGTATTCTATGGAATCGTAGGTTCCAATGGTATGTCAGCTATTTTCAGTTTCCTGGATAGAGACTCAGCCATTATTACATTCGGTGGAGCAATCATGGCGGTGCTCGCACAAAATTCAATCGATTCTTTCAAAACCGGTTTCGGTACTTTCAAGATCATTTTCAGAACACCTACAGTACAGACTGGCGATGTAATTAAACAGGTAATGAATCTCGCCAACGTGGCGAGAAAAGAAGGTCTTCTCTCACTCGAAGAAGCAGCGGGAAATGTCGAAGATGCTTTCTTGAAGAAGGGCATAATGCTTGTAGTCGATGGTACAGATCCTGAGCTGGTACGAGCTATCATGGAGACAGAGATGGATGCCATTGAAACAAGACATAAAGATGGTAAAACATTCTGGGAGAACCTTGGAGCCATGGGTCCTGCATGGGGAATGATCGGTACACTTATCGGACTGGTTAACATGCTTAAGAACCTTTCAGATGCAGCAGCTATCGGACCTGCTATGGCCGTTGCCTTGCTGACAACTCTTTATGGTTCGATGCTTTCAAACTGGATATGTACACCTGTTGCCAATAAGCTCGGTATGAGAAATGCCGAAGAAATGGCGATCAAGGGTATACAGGTCGAGGGACTTCTTTCCATACAGGCAGGAGAGAACCCGCGAGTAATAGAGGAGAAACTTAAATCATACCTGACACCTAAGGATGCTGCAAACTTCACATCAGAAGGTGAAGGCGGTGGCGGAGGAGAAGGAGGCTAATGTCTAATGGCTAAGAAAAAGAAAGAAGAAGCGGGACCGCCTGGGTCACCGGCATGGATGGCGACCTTCTCAGATCTGATGAATCTGCTTCTATGTTTCTTCGTTTTGCTTTTCTCAATGTCAAGCGTAGATGCAGCAAAGTACGAGCAGGTAGTTAATTCATTTGCCGAAACTTTCAGCGTGTTTAAGGGCGGCGGCTCTTCTATTGGTGATGGTGTAATGATAAGCAATGGCATAAGCCAGCTTTCAAATTTATCAACTTTTTCAAACTCGATGGGACGTGTACAGGAAGGTGAAGAGGACAATACTGAAGCAGATCAGGCCGGAAAGGCTGAGGAAGAGCAAAAGGATGCAAAAGAGGAGCTCTTAGAGGAGCAGCTTGAGGCATCAGAAAAACTGGCAGAGCAGATAGAAGAAGTCCTCGCTGAGTCTGAGTATGGCAGGGAAATTGATATCGATTTTACATCACAGTACGTGTCGCTGACAATGAACGGTGCGTTGTTATTTGACTCCGGAAGTGCTACAATTAAAAAGGATGCATTACCTTTAGTGGGTCAGATTGGAAAGATACTTGAGCGTTATGCGGATAATGTTGTGGAGGTTGAAGGGCACACAGACAATATTCCGATACACAATTCCAATTTTTCAGACAACGACGAGCTCTCTGGGGCGAGAGCATTAAGTGTATTTCATTATTTAGTGAGTAATACATCGTTAGATCCGGCTATGGTGAAGCATTCAGGACGTGGAGAATATTTACCGGTAGCTGACAATTCTACGGCGGAAGGTCGTGCGAAGAATCGCCGCGTAGAGGTGAAGATTTACAATGAGCTTTCCGATGCGGCTTCATAGCAATGGTTTGTATTATAGCTCTTTGGTAAATGTTAACTCCAGCTTATGAGAAATGGGGAATTTGGGGATATGAAGAGAAATCTTATCGCAATCATCATTTTGGCACTTCTTGTAGTGAATACAGTCATGACAGGTATCATGATGTTCACTATCATTCCTGCAAACAAAAAGACAATGGAACTTGTGGGCGATATTTCGAGCGCAATACAGCTTGACCTTGGTATAGCCGGAAGCGGTGCAGTAGACAGCGCTACAGCCGGTGTTGCAATGGCAGATATCGCAACTTACAACATTGCAGACGAGATCACGGTAAACCTAAAGAACGAAGATGGGGATGACAAGTCTCATTATGCAGTTGTTGGTGTGACACTTTCGCTTAATACAAAGGACGAATCTTATGCTACATACGGAGAGACGATGTCACAGTATGAAGGCATAATTAAGGATATCGTAAATGTGACTATTGGCAAGTACACAAAGTCACAGCTTGCAGAGCTCGGCACTCAGGAAATACAGTCTGAGATAGTTGAAGCTTTACAGGAGAAGTTTAATTCTCAGGTGATCACAGCTGTATCATTCAGTCAGTGGATCATACAGTAAAGATAAAACCCACATATACAATGCAAAATAAGGATGTTTTGATTGTGTGTGGGAGCAGATACTAATGGACGTTATCATAGGAGAAGTAACGTATGGGTGAAGTACTGTCACAAAGTGAAATAGACAGCCTGCTTGCGGCCCTTAGCAGTGGAGATATCGATGCCGAGGAAATAAAGGAAAATTCTGACAAACCAGTCAAGGAATACGACTTTGCCAGACCGGCTAAATTCTCTAAAGAACATCTGCGAACACTAGAGATCATATTTGAGCATTACGCGAGACTCCTTGCGACAAACCTGCCGGTTTACCTGCGCATGAATGTTCAGGCCTCGGTAATCAACTCAGAGGCGATAACATACTCTGAGTTCTCAAATTCGCTTCCCAATCCGGTAATACTGGGAGTTGTGAACTTCCATCCGTTAAAGGGAAACATCATGATCGAAGTTGCTGCAAACTTAGGTTTTACTTATATTGATAGAATGCTTGGCGGTCAGGGCGAAACGCTCGAAAAGACGAGAGAGTTTTCAGATATTGAGCTTTCGATACTGGAAAAATTCGTCGTCATAACGACGCGGCTTATGCGTGATCCGTGGAAAAACGTTGTGGAACTTGAACCGATGCTGGAGAGAATCGAGACAAATCCACAGTTTGCACAGATCATTGCACCTAACGAAATGATATCTGTCGTTACTTTGAGTATCAAGATAGGTGAAGTAGAAGGTCTTATGAATTTCTGTTTACCATTCCTGACTCTTGAGGATATCATGGATAAGCTCAATACCAAGTTCTGGTTCTCTACAATGCAGAACGCAGATGAGGTTGACTACCATGAACATATTGAGGATATGATCAGGCATGTAGAGATGCCGGTGAAAGCGGTACTTGGAAAGAGTATCATTTCACTGCAGGATTTCGTCAATCTACAGCTTGGAGATATCATACGACTGGACAGAAGGGTTGCAGAGGAACTTGACGTCTATGTCGGTAATATCAAAAAATTCACCGCATTGCCGGGCGCCGTGAAAAAAGATTACGCCGTCCGCATAACATCGGTAATAAGAGAGGAGGAATAAGCGCATGGACGGAATGTTATCTCAGGACGAGATAAATTCACTCCTTAACGGTATGGGTGCCGAGGGCGGTGATGACGCAGGCGCAGCAGCCGATGCAGGGGGTGCATCGAGTGGCATAGATGAAAGTCTTTTGACTGATGCTGAGAAGGATGCGTTGGGAGAAGTTGCCAATATCAGTATGGGTTCTTCCGCTACAACTCTTTTCTCGCTTGTTAATCAAAAGGTAAATATTACTACGCCACAAGTTTCATTACATACATGGGATACAATGGCCGCAGGGTTTGAACGCCCTTGCGTATTTGTACAGATTCAGTATAAGGTAGGTCTTGATGGAACAGATATCATGGTCTTAAAAGAACATGATGTAAAGGTTATCACAGACCTCATGATGGGTGGAGATGGAACAAATACAGATGGAGAGCTTGGAGAACTTCATCTCAGTGCCATTTCTGAAGCAATGAACCAGATGATGGGAGCAGCGGCAACGTCGCTTTCTACAATGCTTGGTAAGATGGTCGATATCAGCCCGCCAGAGGCTTCACTTATTGACCTGACGGATTTTGGAGATCCGGCTGACATAGCAGAGTTCCTGACAGGAACATTTGCAGTAGTAACATTCAGAATGCAGATTGGTGAGGACCTCGTGGACTCAACTATCATGCAGCTCTATCCTATTGATTTTGCAAAGGAATTGCAGACACTATTTGTGGCTCCGGATCTGGCATCAGATCAGTCGGCTCCGCCTGCAGAGGCAGCACCGCCACCGGCTCCGGCCGCAGCAGCAGCGCCACCACCGCAGCCTATGCCGCAGCAGCAGATGCCGCCGCCAAATATGGGAATGCCGCCACAGGGTTATGCAATGCCGAATATGGGGATGCCGATGGGTTATGGAATGCCTATGCAGCCTAATGTAAATGTACAGCAGGCTACTTTCCAAAATTTCTCGTCAGATATTAATCCTATGCAGCCGCAGGAGAATATCGACCTTATCAAAGATGTACCGCTGGAGGTTACGGTTGAGCTTGGACGGACGAGAAAGACTATCACTGAAATATTAGACTTTGCACCTGGAACTATCATCGAGCTTGAAAAGATTGCCGGCGAACCTATAGATGTACTTGTAAACGGCAAGTATGTTGCAAAGGGAGAAGTAGTAGTAATCGAAGAAAGCTTTGGTATAAGAGTTACAGAAATAGTCAAGTAATAAGGGGAGAAGAGAATGGCAAAGAGCGTATTAGTCTGCGATGATGCAGCATTCATGCGAATGATGATCAAAGACATTCTTTCTAAGAATGGTTATGAGGTAGCCGGAGAGGCTGAGAACGGTGCGATTGCAGTCAAAAAGTATGCCGAACTAAAGCCGGATCTGGTTCTCATGGATATCACTATGCCGGAGATGGATGGCATACAGGCTTTGAAAGCTATTAAAGGCTCAGATCCTTCTGCGCTTGTGATCATGTGCTCTGCTATGGGACAGCAGGCGATGGTTATCGAGGCAATACAGTCTGGAGCAAAGGATTTTATTGTAAAGCCATTCCAGGCTGAACGTGTACTGGAAGCTGTCAAAAAGGTAATTGGTTAATGACCGGGATACTATTGGCAGGTTGGGAAAATGCGGTTCAGCTTATCACGGCAATATTAATATTTGTGTTTGTATTGGGACTTAGCTATGTTACGACACGTTTTGCAGCCAGACAGGCGAAAAAGAGCACTATGTGTCGTAACATAGAAGTTATAGATACTTTCCCTATAACTCAAAGCAAATATATTCAGATTGTCAGATGCGGGACAAAGTATTTAGCCATCGCTGTCACAAAAGAGAGTATTACTATGTTGACGGAGCTTGGGGAAGATGATCTTGATCTGACGAATGTAGATGATAATTTCAGAAAACTTGAATTCAAAGATTTTATGGATCAGGCAAAAAAAGTTCTTAAAAAAGGCGGCATTCGGTATGAAAAAAAAGACGAGCAGCATTTTTAACAGCTTCATGGTGCGCCTGGTCCTTTTTTGCAGTGTTTTGATATCGGTATATTGTCTGCATCCTGCCGCTGTTGTAAGGGCGGAGGAAAGTGCGTATTCAGCACTGGGAGACAACAAGACATCAGATGTTGATGGGGAGAGATCTGCAAAATACAACGGACTGGGACTTAATGATAATCGATATAATTCAAGAACGATAATAAAAGAGCCCGGCTCAGCTGATACTTCTGATGAGTTATCGGAGATCAATGTCGGGAACAATTTAAATATTACATATACTGACACCAAAGGGAATATGTCAGGAACTCTGCGTATACTTATTACGCTGACGCTTATAGCGATAGCGCCGATGCTTTTGATCATGCTTACATCATTTACGAGAATAATCGTGGTCATGCATTTTACACGTCAGGCAATAGGTGCGCAGACAGCGCCACCCAATCAGGTACTTGTGGGGCTGACACTGTTTTTGACATTTTTTATCATGCAGCCGACTATCAATAAGATAAATACAGAGGCTGTAAAACCTTTTGAGGCAGGGCAGATAACACAGCAGGAATTTATTGACACGGCAATGGATCCTCTGCGTGACTTCATGTATGGACAGACGCAGAAAAAAGATGTCAGGCTTTTTATGGATATCGCAAAGCTCGAAATGGTGGAGGAGCTTGATGAAATTCCAAACTATGTTCTTATACCTGCATTTATGATCTCGGAACTAAGAACGGCTTTTATCATAGGTTTTTTGATATATATCCCGTTCATAGTCATAGATATGGTGGTGGCGTCAACCCTTATGAGTATGGGTATGATGATGCTCCCGCCGACAACAATATCAATGCCATTTAAGATCTTGCTGTTTGTACTGGCAGACGGCTGGAATCTGGTAATTGGCTCGCTGGTGAAGACTTTTTATTGATGAGGGGAAAATATGGACATTGGAACAGTTACAGACCTTACGCGCGAAGCACTATACACGATCATGATCACAGCATCACCATTGCTTTTGATATCACTGTGTGTGGGACTTACGATATCAGTCTTTCAGACAGTTACATCAATTCAGGAGCAGACATTGACGTTTGTTCCAAAAGTTTTATCGATCTTTTTGGGAATCATGCTTTTGGGACACTGGATGCTCAATAATATGGTGCATTTTATGACAAGATTGTGGTCTGATTTCGCGGTATATATTAAGTAGGTAAGGCTTTGATAAACTATTCGTTATCTGTCCAGGATTTAGAGTTTTTTCTTCTTATCTTAACACGGGTATCATGCTTTGTGCATACTGCTCCTTTCTTCAATAATACCAGTACTCCAAGAAGGGCTAAGGTAGCAGTTTCGGTGTTTATATCTTTATTGGTATATAACTTTATAGCAAGGCATACCACGCTTGAATATAATACGCTGATGGGCTACATGATACTTGTGATCCATGAGGCAAGCTGTGGTCTGATAATAGGTTTTATGTCTAATATCTGTCTGCAGACGGTACTTTTTGCCGGAGCATTGATCGATATGGATATAGGAATATCCATGGTAAACCTTTTTGATCCTGTATCAAGAACACAGGTAGGTTTTACCGGAGTGCTTTATCAGTATGCATTAATTCTTGTATTGCTTGCTACTAATTTTCATCATTATCTGCTTAGGGCATTTGTAAGGACATTTGAGCTTATCCCGCTCGGGCATGTTATTTTGGATGCGGATAAGCTGTTTGTTCTGGCAACTAAATTTCTTGTAAGGTCTTTTGAAATAGCATTTGAGATTTTTTTGCCTGTCTTTACAGTCATGCTGCTTTTGAATGTTGTGCTTGGAATACTTGCAAAGGTTGCACCGCAGATGAATATGTTTTCTGTAGGTATCCAGATAAAGATACTTGTAGGCATGTCAGTATTGATACTTTCGTGCTCACTTTTACCGTATGTTGCGGATTATATTTTTGGACAGATGAAAGAAGTTATAACTCAGGCGGTAAATGCGATGAGGTAGATCTTATGAGTGGGGAGAGGTTATTATACTTAAATCTGCAGTTCTTTGCTAAAGATGGACCGGGAGGAGAAAAAACAGAAGAGCCTACCGGTAAAAAGCTGGAGGATGCGAGAAAAGAGGGTCAGGTTGCAAAGAGTATGGAATTAAATTCTTCTATCTCTTTGCTGGCAGTTTTTACGATCATAAGGCTTTGGGGCGTTGTACTTGCTACCAACTTTACCGAGATGATAAGGTGGATATACAGTAATCTGCATAATTTCAGATATATGACAGGCAGCAATGTTGAGATACGCAATTTTGTAATTCTTTTAAATACGGTCATATTGCGGATGATGCTGATGCTTCTTCCTGTATTTGCAGTTGGATTTATAGTAGCTTTTATAGTAAATGTGGTTCAGGTTAAATGGAAAGTCACTACAAAACCGCTTCAGCCAAAGCTTAGTAAGTTTAATCCGATCAATGGCATGAAAAGACTGTTTTCTAAAGAAAAACTGTTTGAACTGGTCAAATCAATTTTTAAGATAAGTCTTATCGTATATGTTGCATGGACATTTCTGAAGAAAAAGCTGGGAATGATATACGTGCTTTATGATTATGATCTGTTTGGAGCTGTGGGGCTGGTATGTTCTACAGTGGTAGAATTAGGTATAAGGATCAGTGCGACATACCTCATAGTAGGTATCCTGGATCTGATATACCAAAAGCATAAGTTCCATGAAGATATGAAGATGACCAAGCAGGAAGTAAAAGATGAGTATAAGAACTCAGAAGGAGATCCACAGATAAAGGGAAAGATCAAGCAGAAGATGAGAGAAGCGTCTATGAGGAGAATGATGAAATCAGTTCCTCAGGCAGATGTTGTAATCACAAACCCGACGCACTATGCAGTAGCACTTAAGTATGATGCTGAAGTTGCAGCTGCACCGATAGTAGTGGCAAAGGGTGCTGATCTGATAGCCAAAAGAATTAAGGAGATTGCTAAGGAAAATGAAGTAGAAATAGTTGAAAACAAGCCATTGGCAAGGATGCTGTATGCTAACGTAGAGATAGGTGAGATGGTTCCTCCGGAACTCTATCAGGCTGTGGCAGAAGTATTGGCATTTGTATATAACTTGAAGAGGGAAAAGGAGGCAGGATAACATATGCCGGTAAAAAAATCTAAAATCAATGTAATGGATGTTGGAGTTGGATTGTATCTGCTGGCTGCATTTGTGTTTTTCATTATCACATTGCCGGCGATGCTTTTGGATATCTGTCTTTGTTTTAACATGGCAGTTGCGTTTGCAATCCTTTTTAATACGCTTTTTGTTCATGAAGTGCTGGATATGTCTTTCTATCCTACTATGCTTCTTTTTACAACTATTTTCCGTATTTCACTGAATGTATCATCAACAAAGCTGATACTTACCACAGGTGAGCCGGGAAACGTTGTATCAACATTTGGTCAGTTTGTGGGCGGCAATGATCTGATCGTAGGTACTATCGTTTTCATTGTGCTCATTATCATACAGTTTGTTGTTATCAACAAAGGTTCTGAGCGTGTGTCTGAAGTAACGGCAAGATTCACGCTTGATGCTATGCCAGGAAAACAGATGGCTATCGATGCCGACTTAAATACCGGTGCCATAGATGATGTGGAGGCAAAGAAAAGACGTGATAAGATCCAGGAAGAGGCAAGCTTCTTTGGATCTATGGATGGTGCTGTTAAGTATGTTAAGGGAGATGCAACCGCTTCTCTGATCATCACGGGAGTAAATATCATAGGAGGACTTCTCATGGGTGTGCTGCGCCGCGGCATGCCTCTTGCTGATGCTGCCCAGAAATTTACTATCCTTACTATTGGTGATGGCCTTGTTGGTGCGATCCCTTCCCTTCTTATATCACTTGCAACAGGTATTTTGGTCACCAAAGGTGCAAAACAGGCAGACTTTGGCCCTACAATCGTAAAACAGATTTTCTCGACGCCGAAGGTAATGACATTCTCCGGCGCTGTTATTGCGTTTTTGGGTATTGCAACTCCGCTAAATCCTGTTATCTTTGTAACTATGGGAGCACTTTTTATCGTTGGCGGCAGAGTAATGGCAAATCAGCTTGAGGAAACCGCCATTGAGTCTGAAGTAAACAAGGAAGAAAGCTCTGCTGAGGAGATAAGGAAACCTGAAAATGTTGTTTCGCTTCTTAATGTTGATCCGATCGAGCTTGAATTTGGATACGGCATAATCCCGCTTGCCGATGTTAATCAGGGAGGAGACCTCCTTGACCGAGTAGTAATGATCAGAAGACAGGTCGCACTTGAACTTGGTACGGTAGTTCCGATCATAAGATTAAGAGATAATATACAATTAAACCCTAATCAGTATATAATAAAGATCAAGGGTGTACAGGTCGCTGATGGTGAGATATTGTTTGATCACTATATGGCGATGAATCCCGGCTATGTAGAGGAAGAGATCACTGGTATCCCGACATTTGAGCCATCATTCCACCTGCCGGCTATATGGATCACTGAAGGACAGAGGGAAAGAGCAGAGTCGATGGGATACACGGTAGTAGATCCGCCTTCGATAATCGCAACACACCTGACAGAAGTCATCCGCAATCATATTGCAGAGCTTCTTACAAGACAGGATACACAGAATCTTATCAACAATCTCAAAGAATCCAATCCTTCTGTTGTTGAGGAGCTTATTCCAAAGCTTCTTGGGCTTGGTGAAGTGCAGAAGGTTTTGCAGAATCTCTTACAGGAGGGTGTTTCAATAAGAGATCTGCTTACAATATTTGAAACATTGGCAGATTATGCTTCTACTACAAGGGATACAGATATACTGACAGAGTATTCGAGGCAGGCTCTTAAGCGTGCCATAAGCGCAAAATTCTTTGCCGGAGGAGAGCCGACAAGTGTAGTAACACTTGATCCAAAAGTGGAAAAAGAGCTTATGGATTCTGTCAAACAGACAGAGCAGGGTGCATATCTCACACTGGCACCGGAGAGAGTAAAGGCAATAATGAATTCTGCAGAGAAAGAAGTGAAAAAGTTGGAGGACCTTGGCAGAAATGCTATCGTTATCACTTCTCCCATAGTCAGAATATATTTTAAAAAACTTTCTCAAGATTATTTGAGCGATCTGGTAGTTATATCGTATAATGAAGTAGAGAGTAATGTCGAATTGCAGTCTATCGGCATGATCTCTGCGTGAGAAGGATATTAATAACTGAAGGGGAACTACAAAATGATAATCAAAAAATTCGTTGGGAAAAGCGAAGCTGAGGCGACAGCTGCAGCAAAAAAGGCGCTTGGAGAGAACGCCGTTATCATGAATGTCAAAGACCTGAAGAAAAAAGGCCTTATGGGTGTTTTTGCTCAGGCGCAGGTGGAGGTTACTGCGGCTGTAGAAGAAGTCAATGACATGAGGGTAGCTAACGATAAGCCGATCGCAGTCCCACCGCATCTGAGGATGGAGAGGGAAGATACTAAAAGGCAGGCTGCTGAGGAAGGGCAGTCATCAGAGCATGTGCTTGATGAGAGTGCCCTAGAGCAGAAGCTTGAAAGTCTTCATACTCTTATAGAGCAGCAGATGAAGAGCTCAGCAGGTGAAGAGAAGGGTGAAGCGAAGGTGGAAAGACACGACGAGAATGATGAGACAAAGCGTTTTTTCGAGCTTATACGTGACACTCTTGAGGATAACGAGGTAAGCGGAAAATATGCAAGAGCACTTCTGGAAGAAATTGAAAAACTCAATAAACCGGGGGTGACGATTGATTACCTTCTCTCAAATATATATCAAAAGATGGTACTCAAATTTGGAGAGACAAAGCTTATAAGAAAATCCGGTAAAAATGCAGAGGTGATATTTTTTGTGGGTCCGACCGGAGTGGGAAAGACAACAACTATTGCCAAGATCGCATCAAAGTTCTGTGTGGCTGACAAGGCGAGCGTAGCTTTGATAACAACTGATACATACAGGGTTAAGGCAGCAGAGCAGCTCAGAACTTATGCGGATATCCTCGATGTTCCTTTCAGGATAATTTACGAGCAGGAGGATATGACGGAAGCACTTAAGGAGTTCCAAAACTACGATTACATACTTGTTGATACGGCAGGTCATTCACCGCAAAACAATGAGCAGATAGAAAATCAAAAGCAGTTTATTGAAACTGCAGAAGCATTGCTTCCGGTACAGGTATATCTTGTATTGTCAGTTACGACAAAGTACAGGGATCTTTTGCATATTGTAGATCAGTATAAGCGTGACAAAGGCTACAGGCTTATATTTACAAAGTTGGACGAGACAATGGCGCTTGGAAATATGCTCAATCTGAAGATATATACAGGAGCAGATGTTTCATATGTGACAAATGGCCAGGATGTTCCAGATGATATTCAGGAATTTAACGCACAAAGGATTGTGAGAACTCTTTTAGACACAAAGTGATATCGGGGGAAAACGATTTGGATCAGGCTGAGAAATTACGAAACATAATTAAGAAAAATCAAATATCGTCTTCTGAATCTAAAGTCCAAACAGCAAGAGTTATAACAGTAAGCTCAGGGAAGGGCGGAGTTGGCAAGTCAAATGTAGCTATAAATCTTGCAGTGCAGTTCAAAAAAATGGGAAAGAAAGTCTTGATTCTTGACGCGGACTTTGGACTTGCAAATATTGAAGTTATGTTTGGAGCAATACCTAAGTATAGCCTTGCAGACGTTATATATAAAGGAATGGGGATCAGAGATGTCATTACAAACGGACCTATGGATATAGGCTTTATTTCAGGAGGATCCGGGGTTGTAGGCATGAATAATCTCGGAAGTGACACTTTGAATTTCCTTGTAAAGAATATTGCAAAACTGGATGAGATGGCAGATGTCGTGATAATAGATACAGGAGCGGGTATATCTGAGGCAGTGCTTGAGTTTTTACTCGCATCTGAGGAGATCATCCTCGTTACGACACCTGAGCCGACTTCAATAACAGATTCATATTCGCTTTTGAAGGCATTGAAGTCTAATTCAAGATTCAGAAATGAGACGAAACTCAGAGTAATAGCAAACAAGGTTGCGTCCACTGAAGACGGACAGCAGCTTTATCATAAACTGGCAACTGTAGTTGAACAGTATTTAGGGCTTGAAACCAGCCTTTTGGGCGTCATACCGCAGGACGTTGCTTTGAAAAATGCGGTGATGCAGCAAAGTCCGGTGACGATCGCGTCGCCATCGGCACAGTCCGCAAGGGCTTTTCAGGATATTGCAGATACCTTGATGAATGTCCCACATACTGATAAAGTATATAAAAAGGGAATGGCTGCATTTTTTGCCAGATTTACCGGCACGTGAGGAGAGGAGATATAACATGTTAGCGGATTATATTACACCGGGCGACAGATTAGAAATAACTGCTTCAGAAAAGGATGGTGTCAGTCTTGCACCAAGCGATTTTGGAGAAGATGAGTTTTACGATGTAAATAAATCTTATAGGACGAGGGTCTATGACCTTCTTACTGATGATGTGATATCAGTTGAAATGCCTATGGATAAAACCAAACTGGTTCTATTGCCTGTAGGCGGAAGCTTTGACCTTTGCTTTTATACGAGGAAAGGTCTGTATCAGTGCTATGCCAGAGTAATAGACAGATACAGGACAAATAATGTTTATATCCTTGAGATGCAGCTTACAACAAACCTGCGTAAATTTCAGCGTAGAGAATACTATAGATTCAGCTGTGTACTGGATATGAGATGCAGGCGTCTTCTTCCGGAAGAAGAGGAACGTATGGTAAATCATGAAGTTGAGTTTATAGACACAGATATTTTGCTCGAAGATGGAATGATAGTAGATATAAGCGGCGGTGGAGCAAGATTTTTGTCAGAAACACAGTATGATATAGGCACATTTATACTTTTTGAGTTTACTCTTGATATAGAGGGCAAGCCGAAAGATTATTCTATCATCGGACGTGTCGTTGATTCAAGTATGCCACCAGGACGTGATTCTTATGAAAATAGAATAAAATTTATAAATATCAATGACAAAGACAGAGAGAGTATTATAAAATATATTTTTGAAGAGGAACGTAAGATAAGAAATAGAGAATTTGAGAAACGAAGCTGACAACGCATAGAATTGGCGATGATGCACAAAATTGAGTGTACAACATTGTTGAAAGTGTGATATTGTATGAAAAAAAGAATTCTGGTAGTTGATGACTCTGCACTCATGAGAAGGGTTGCAAGTGATATAATAAATTCAGACAGTCGATATAACGTTGAAGCTACCGCCAGTAATGGAATTGAAGCTCTTGATCTTATCAGGAAGAACACATATGATGCGGTAGTACTTGACGTAAATATGCCCAAAATGAGTGGTCTTGAACTGCTTCGCGAACTCAACAAGAATAATATCAATGTGAGAATAATGATGTTTTCTTCAACTACATCAGAAGGGGCAAAGGAAACTATCGAGGCGTTGGAACTTGGGGCTATTGATTTTATCAAAAAGCCTGATGGTCTTGCAGAAGTTAAGGGTGAGTCATTTAAGGAAAAGTTCCTTCAAATGCTGGCTGTTGTCTCCGGTGCAAATATTGTAAGTTCACCGGCAAGCGAGAGAAGAAGCACATCGGTAAGTACGTCTTCGAGATTACAGGAAAGAAGAAGTACGACAGAGACATCTAAGCCTGACATGACAAGGATGCAGCTTAAGAGCCGTATATTCAATGATAAGAAAGATACGACGCCAAGCAGGCCTTTATCAACGGACAGGACATTTGGAAAGGGAGGATTCATGGTACGTGATCCTATCGATAAGGAAATCGTTCTGAGGAAGACCTCCAAAAAGATCAGCGGACCGAAGATAGTTGCGCTAGCGAGCTCGACAGGAGGACCAAGGGCACTTCAAAGTGTCATACCGCTTTTACCGGAAAATCTTGATGCGGCAGTACTTCTGGTACAACATATGCCGGTTGGATTTACCAAGTCATTGGCAGAGAGACTCGATTCACTTTCAAAATTGAAGGTTGTTGAGGCAGAAGAGGGACAGACCATAGAAAAAGGTACGGTCTATATAGCTGCCGGTGGTCGACATATGATAGCTGTCAAGAGCGGAAGTGGCATGAAAATTAAATATACGGATCTCCCTATGCGGGAGGGTGTGCGTCCTGCAGCGAATTATATGTATGAATCGCTTATGGATTCACCGTTTGCGGAGATCTGTTGTGTAGTATTGACTGGTATGGGGGCTGACGGCACAGCCGGAATAAAGAACCTTGAAACAAAGAAGGATATTTATGTGATAGCTCAGGATGAGTCGACCAGTGCGGTTTACGGAATGCCGAAGGCCGTAGCACAGGCGGGTCTGGTAAATGAGATACTACCGCTGGATAAGGTAGCAGATGCTATCACCAAGGATGTGGGGGTCAAATAATATGGATGTTAGCCAGTATTTGGGTGTTTTCCTCGATGAGTCACAGGAGCATATTCAGACACTGAACGATCAGTTGATGGTGCTCGAACAAGATCCGGAAAATGAAGACAGTATTAACGAGATATTCCGTGCGGCGCACTCATTAAAGGGTATGTCCGGAACTATGGGATACAAGCGCCTGCAGCATCTGACACACGATACAGAGGATGTGTTCAGTGCGGTAAGAAGCGGACAGATGAAGGTTACAAGTCACCTTATCGATATCCTCTTCCAGGCTCTTGATGCGATCCAGGAGTACGTTGATACTATCCGTGAGACTACGGAAGAAGGTGACAACGACAACGAGCCTATCATACAGGAGTTGAATAAGGCTCTTGCAGAAGGAACAGGGGAAGCTCCTGCGGCAGCGCCTGCAGCATCTGCACCGGCAGCGCCTGCAGCAGCTGCACCGGCAGCGGAAGCAGCACCAGCGGCTCCGGCAGCAGATTTACCGGCTTACAAAAGGATAAAGCTTGAGGACGCACAGCGTGACGTAATGAAGGACGCTATCGTCGCAGGCAAGAAAGTTATGGGTATTACGGTCAAGATAGAAGATGCCTGCATGCTTAAGGCAGCAAGAGCATTCCTCGTATTTAAGGCTGTAGAAGAGAGTGGTGAAGTTGTGCTTACAAATCCATCCTCTCAGGATATAGAAGATGAAAAGTTTGATTTTGTATTCAGCTTTTTCCTTATCACAGATGATGATCTGGATAAGGTCCTTTCAGAATGTAAAGGCGTATCCGAAATCGAAAATGCAGAAGGTGAGCTCTTCGATGAAAAGATGGTAGAAGATGCTTACAATCTTTCAGACAAGCCTGAAGAAGCAGCGCCTGCGGCAGCAGAAGCAGCACCTGCACCGGCGGCAGCACCTGCAGCAGAGACAGCACCTGCACCGGCAGCACCTGCGCCTGCAGCAGAAGCAAAGCCTGCAGCAGCTAAACCTGCAGCAGCGAAGCCTGCACCTAAAAAGGCGGTTGTCAGTCATACAGTTCGCGTGGATACTGAGAAACTTGATGTACTCATGAATCTCGTATCTGAGTTGATCATAGCAAAAAACTCCCTTGTTTCAGCTGCGTCCAAAACGGACGGTGAAAATACAGCACTTGCTGTTAACGAGCAGGTCGAATATCTTGAGAGCGTTACCACAAGCCTTCATGAGTCAGTCATGAAAGTTCGAATGGTGCCTATTGAGAGTGCCCTCCAGAAGTTCCCACGAATGATCCGTGACCTTGAGAAGAAGCTTGGCAAGAAGATGTCACTTACCATCACTGGTGAAGAGACAGAGCTTGATCGTACTGTTGTGGATCAGATCGGCGATCCTTTGATGCACTTGCTCAGAAACAGTGCTGACCATGGTCTTGAGACTCCTGACGTTAGAGCACAGAGAGGTAAGCCTGAGACTGGTTCTATCTTCCTCAATGCTTATCAGGATGGTAATAACGTTACTATCGAAGTAGGTGATGATGGTAATGGTATTGATGTCGAGGCTATCAGACAGAAGATCATAGAGAGAAACTATGCACCTGAGGAGCAGGCAATGCAGATGACAGATAAAGAAGTCATCAATGTGCTCTTTGATCCAGGTTTCTCAATGGCAAAGAAAGTTACAGATATTTCAGGTCGAGGCGTTGGTCTTGACGTTGTTAAGAGTAATATCGAGCAGCTCGGTGGTGATGTAGAAGTTAAGGCTAAGCTTGGCGAAGGTTCTACATTCATTATCAGACTTCCTCTTACACTCGCTATCATACAGGCACTTATGGTACTGGTAGGTGGAGAGAAGTATGCTATCGCTCTTGGAAATATCACTACTATTGAGGATGTGCCGAGGTCAGATATCCGTCTTGTAGAAAACAGGGAAGTTATCCAGCTTCGTGGCTCTGTCATCCCGATCATCAATCTTGCAGAGATATTGGATGTTAAGTCTAATCGCGAAGAAGACGAGAACCTTGTCATTGTTATCGTTAAGAAGGGCGAGAGCCTTGCAGGTCTTGTGGTAGATGAGCTGGACGGACAGCAGGAAATCGTTATCAAGTCTCTTGGAAAGTACATCAAGCCAAGCAGGATGATAAGTGGAGCAACTATCTTAGGAGACGGCGAAGTTGCATTGATTCTTGATTCTAACGCACTTATCTAAGGAGGGGGATGAGATAATGGCAAACGAAGTAGCTGTAGTAAATGAAGGAACCCAATATATAGTTGTTGGTCTCGGAAACGAGCAGTACGGAATCGATATCAAGTACATTGACAATATTGTAAGAATGCAGAGTATAACCAGAGTTCCGAAGGTACAGGAATATTTCAAGGGTGTCATAAACCTTCGTGGTGAGGTTGTTCCTGTAATGAGCCTTAGGATCAAGATGAATCTTACTGATGATGAGATAACCAACAAGTCCAGGATCATTATTCTGAAGCTTGAGTCAAATGCCAATATAGGTATTTTAGTGGATGAAGTTAAGAAGGTTGTGACTATCTCTGATGGAGATATTGAGAGAACTTCCCATGACAGAAAGAGCGGAAGTCAGACTTTCATAAGTGGCGTAGGAAAGGTAGAGGGCGGACTTATATCCCTGCTTGATCTTTCTATGATAATAGATGACGAAGAATGATCTTAAAATGATCTATTAAAGCGGAGTGAGATTATATGGCAGATTTTGATTTAGAGCATGTAGATGACGTCTATTTTGATGTGCTGAGAGAAATCGGAAATATTGGAGCAGGAAATGCAGCAACATCACTTGCCCAGATGCTCAGTTCTAAGGTTGATATGAAGGTGCCAAAGGTTGAGCTTCTTGACTTTAACCAGATTGGAGATGCAATGGGTGGTGAAGAGCAGATCATGGCAGGTATATACCTCGTCGTAGAGGGGGATATATCCGGCAGTATCATGTTCTTGCTTGAAGAAGCATCTGCTCATGTTCTTGTTTCAAAATTAATGGGAGGAATGGAGACCGGTGAGCCGGGGCAGTTTAGTGAAATGGAATTGTCAGCTCTCAAAGAGATAGGCAATATCATTACCGGTGCTTATCTTAATTCACTGTCTTCTCTTACAGGACTTACCATTACAGAGTCGATACCAGACCTGACGATAGATATGGCAGGAGCGATACTGAGTGTTCCGGCTACAGAGTTCGGAATGCTTGGAGATAAGCTTCTTATGATTCAGACAGCATTTACGGATGATGTCGAGCTAAATGGCTATTTCATACTTGTTCCGGATCTACCGTCTTATGGTAAATTACTTAAGGCACTAGGAGTTATGCAGTAAGACAAAGCAGGAAGGTGATCTTTTACATGGGTAATTTAATTAAAGTAGGAATGGCCGACCTGAAGCTTTGTCCACCCGATGAGGGCATAACCACACTGGGACTGGGCTCCTGCGTTGGAGTTGCAATAGTAGATAAAGTATCGAGACAGGGCGGTCTGGCACACGTCATGCTGCCTGATAGTACAACTATCAGAAATAATACTAATGTTGCAAAATTTGCTGATACAGGAGTTGCGGAGCTTGTTCGCCAGATGGAGGCTGCAGGTGCCAAACGCTCTAGAATGGTAGCAAAGATTGCCGGTGGAGCTCAGATGTTCTCTTTCCAGAATAATTCATCTTTGGTGAAGGTAGGAGAAAGGAATGTTGAGGCTGTAAAGAAAAAATTAAAGGAACTTGGTATACCAATCCTTGCCGAGGATACGGGACTAAACTTTGGACGTACGGTCGAGTTCTTTCCAAAGACAGGGGACTATGTGATCAAGGCTGTTGGAAAGCCACCTAAAACTATATGAGCGATGAAGATATCAGAATAGAGGAAACTGTAGGGCCTGAAGGAACAGCTGAAGATGGAGAAATGTCGGAAGATGGTAAAAAAGAAGGTACTGTGACCATTAAGGAAGAAGAAGTACATCTTAAGACCAAGACTATTCCGGCTGTGATAATGCTTTTGGCAGGAGCGGTTACTGCGATAGCAGCATTTATAAGGCACTATCCGGTACTGCTCATGCTTGAGCTTACGCTTGGGGCATTGGTGCTGTTTCTTGTGATAGGAGAGATCGTAAAAATAATATTGGACAGGATTGTTGTCATCAGGCGAATTGAAGTCGTTGAAGAAAAATCTGAGGACGAGGCAGAAGAGGGTAGTGCAGATTTAAAAGACGGAGATTCAAGGCAGGAGCAAGCTGAAAATAACTATTAGTACGTAAAAATGAGTAAGCTTACGAAATGTTTCTGAATGTCTGAAAGTAAAGGGGACTTTCAAGTACATGGATGAAGCGAATAGAAGAAAACTATGGGAGGAGTACAACAGTACGAAATCCCACGAGATCCGGGAACAGATCATAATTGAATACTCACCTTTGATCAAAGTGGTAGCCGGACGTCTCAGCATGTACCTTGGGTATAATGTTGAATATGATGACCTGGTTGGATATGGGGTGTTTGGACTTATTGATGCAATAGACAAATTTGACCTGGAAAAAGACGTTAAATTTGAAACCTATGCATCTTTAAGGATAAGGGGTGCCATACTTGACCAGATAAGAAAGATGGACTGGATACCGCGTACTATCAGGCATCGTCAGAAAAAGATAGATGCTGCACTGCAAAATCTTGAGTGTAAGGGAGGTAAGATGCCTTCCGATGCAGAGATCGCAGCTGAGATAGGAATTACAGAGGATGAATATTTAGAGTGGCAGTCACAGATGGCTGTTACGAACATAGTGTCTTTAAATGAGTTTATGGATAATGGTCTCGACTCCCCTATGAAGGAGACGCCATACACCAGCATAAAGGGACCGGAGGAGACCGTTGAAAAAGATGAACTTAGACAAAAACTTGCGGAATCCCTGGAAATTTTGACGGATAATGAGAAAAAAGTGATTCTGCTCTATTATTATGAAGATCTGACATTGAAGGAAATTAGCAATGTTCTTGGAGTTTCAGAATCACGAATTTCCCAACTGCATGTACGGTCACTCAATAAGATGAGAAGCAAGTTGGGCAAATATATGGGACTTATCACGGAGCAAATCTGATTTCTTAGATCAGATTTGCTTTTCGTGTTTAGGGGGTAATTTATGAACGGATATTTTGAGTTGATAGGTGGAGAAAAGGGAGCAATAAAATTCTATCCACCGACGGATGGCGGAGATGCAATTGATATCAAAGAATTGGAATATTATCTGAAAAAACATGGTATAGATTACAATTTGAAAGATATTAATGAAGCAATTGAGAAAAAAGAAGAAAAAACAGTTCCACTTATTTGTCCTGTGAGTTATACTATTGACGAGGATGTTTCATTTCGTATCAGTGATGATGCAATGGAAGCTTATGCGAGATTTTATCCTCCTACACGTGATGGAAAGGGCATAGATGAAGAAGCCCTGACTCGCGAGATAAGACTTGAGAAGCTTAGGTATGGCATAGATATGAGTGCGCTTGATAAGTTCCGTGCGGACAAAAAGTATTGCACAGATTATCTTATTGCAAAAGGAGTAGCTCCGGTACAGGGTATTGACGGTGTTATCGAGTACTTCTTTAATACCGATACTTCTGCAAAACCTACAGTAAATGAGGATGGTACTGTTGACTTTTATCACTTAAATACAGTCGTGTCCTGTAAAAAGGGCGATAAGCTTGCAAAAATCCGCCCAGGTAAGGATGGCACTGCCGGAGTTGATGTATATGGTACAAAGTATCTTCCGAAAAAAGTAAATAAGCCGAGACTGTCATTCGGAAAGGATGTCGAGATCTCAGAAGATGGCATGGAGCTGACTGCCGGCAGGGATGGACATGTAAAGCTGCTTCAGGGAAAGGTATGTGTATTTACCGTACTTGAGATGCAGGACATTGGTCCGGCTACCGGAAACATTGAGAATTTCCAGGGCAATCTTCTGATCAAGGGCAATGTCATGGCAGGTTTCAAGGTAAGTGCGACGGGTGATATAGAGGTCAAGGGCGTCATAGAAAGCGCAGATGTAGAGGCCGGTGGACAGATAATTGTCGCTAAGGGCATCAATGGCTCAGGTCATGCTACTATTAAAGCAGGCACTAATATCATCGCAAAATATGTTGAAAATGCCAAATTGATCGCTGAAGGCTATATTCATGCTGATTGTCTCATGAACTGTGAGGCAAGTGCAGGTGATTCGATCACTGTAACGGGTAAAAAAGGACTTATCGCGGGTGGAACCATCAGAGCCACCAAGTACATCGAGACCAAGAAGCTTGGTTCTGCAATGGGTGTATTTACAGAGGCTCAGGTAGGTACTGATCCTAAGCTTAAGCTTAGGCATGAGGAGCTTATCCAAAGAAGGATGGACTTGCAAAAGGATATAGAGCGCATTAAGCCAATATTAGTTGCAACAAAGCAGAAGATTTTAAATAAGGAAAAGATAACTGACGAGTTAAGGCAGGCAACGCAGGCTTATTCACAGAAATTTGTCGCATCAGAAAAAGAGCTTGGGGAGATCCAGAAAGAGCTGGAAGCTATCGAGACCAAGATGAAAGACAATTCTCATGGATATGTTTCTGTTTCAGAGCTGGCGTATGCAGGCACCAGGATAATGGTAGCGGCAGATGTACTAGTGCTTAAGAACAACTATAAATATTGCAGATTCATGAAAAAGGACGGAGAGGTCAAAATGGTACCATTTGTTTAATCTTGCAATTAAGGATATCCAAATGTAGTATTAAAGGGAGGTTTTTATGGCAATAAGTCCGATTGTGCTTAATGGAACTATTACCGCATCTCAGAATGTATCTGCTTACAAGGCACATGATGACTCAAAGGCTGCAATCTTGCAAAGCAATACGCATACAAAGATTGAGCATCAGATTGAAAAAAAGCTGAGTCGCGTGAGGGAGCAGGATGATACAGAGATGAAACACAAAGGATTTGACGCGCGCGAGAAGGGCAGCAATGAGTATGAGGGTGACGGAGGAAAACACAGGCACACCGAGTACAAAAGCGAGGACGGCGCGGTCTATGTAAAAGAAAAAGGTGGGTTTGATATATCAATATGACGGGAATAGAAATCGTACTCCTTCTTTCGGGAGGTCTTATATTTACATTGAGTTTCCTGTTGCCTTCATCTTCTAATGATGAGAGCACCGACAGTGAGATAACTACTCAGGGGAGTGAAAAGTTGAATCGTACCCTTGATCGCATGATGGATGCGAAGGAAACTGAGATCCGTCACAGAGTAAGGGAGATTGCCGATGATGAGGCAGTAGAGGCCGGCAATTCAACAAAGAGAAACCTTGAGCGTATTACAAATGAGAAGATCATGGCTGTTGACGAGTATTCAAAGACAGTGCTTGATGCAATAGAAAAGAATCATCAGGAAGTGATCTTTCTATATGATATGCTGAATAATAAATCAGTAGATCTGAAAAATACTATACGAAAAGCTGAGCAGACTAAAAAAGAAGTTGAAGCAGAGAGGGCGGCTGAGGAGCAGAGAGCTGCACAGGTTGTGCAGGCTGCACGTGCTCTGAGAGTTGCTGAAGATAAGCATAAAGCTGATGTTGAAGCTTCAAAACAGCTATTTAACGCTATGGAGAGCGCAGCTGAGAGTAACAGGGTTCATAAAGAGCCCGTGACTCAGGCTACACCTATTATGGAGCGCATTAAAAAGCTTAAGGATGAGCAGACAGCTGATTCTGAAAAGCCTGCAGCTAAGCGTACAGAGGCTATCATGCCTTCTCCGGCTGAGATAGAGTCTGGATTTTTGTCAAACGGACAGCTGAAGCCTGCACCGCAAAAGCCTGTTGCTCCGGTCAGACCTGCAGTTGCAAGTCAGGCGGTAAGGACTACTGCGCAGGGTGTAAGACCTGCATCACAGGTTGCTGCGTCTCAGGTTTCTAAGCCTGCAGCGGCAGCAAAGCCTGCAGCGGCAGCAAAGCCTGCAGCTACAGCAGTGAAGACAGCATCAACAGCGGCAAGACCAGCAGCAACAGCTACAAGATCAGCTGCAGCAGCAAAGCCTGCAGCTACAACTCAGACTGCGGCAGCAAGGTCTGCAACTACAGCTGTGAAGACCGCGTCAACAGCGGCAAAGCCAGCAACTGCTGCAACAAGAGTGACAGCTACGACAAAGCCTGCAGCTACAGCTAAACCAGCAGCTACGGCAGTGAAAACTGCTGCAACTGCAAAAACAGCGCCTGCGGCAACAAGACCTGCAGCCACTACAACCGCAAGACCAGCAGCAACAGCAGCAAAGCCGGCAGCTGCAGCAGCAAGGCCGGCAGCAACAGCAGCCAGAACAGTGCAGACAGCTCAGCAGGCTACAGCTAAACAGGTGCAGACGATTAAAAGTGCATCTGGTGCGGCAGCAAGGACTGCGGTAACGGCAACAACTGCAAAGGCCGGACAGGTTGTAAGAACAGCGGCAGCGGTTAAGAGCGAAAATAAGAGTAATACTTCAAAAGAGGCTGAGCTTGAAAGAATGCTCGCTGAGCTTTCAAATTCATCTGGCACAAGGAAGTCAGCAATGGACAGGCTCAGGACAAAAAATGAGCAAAGTGCGGCAACAAAGGTTGAAGCAAAGCCGGCAGTAAAGACTGTGGCAAAGCCAAAAACTGATGAGCTGGAGATACCTGAGATAGATCTTTCCAAAACCGAGCCTCTTGCTATGGAAGAGCCTCTTGTTATAGACGAGATAGTATCTATCGAAGAGCCTGTAATAGATAATGATAAGATAAGTATTGATGATCCTGTACTTATCGATGAACCGGTTTTCCTCGAAAATCCTTTTGATAATGTAAAGAAGGTTGCAAAGCCTAAAGCTGTACAGGCGGCTGAAAAGAAAGAAATGCCGATAAAGCCTGCATTTGAGATAAAAGCAGTCAGAGAGGCATTACCATCTGAAGTGGCTGAGACGGAGGAGACAATGGTTGAATACGAAGAGCCTATTGAGGCTTCGGAGCCTGTGAGGGATGATGTGCCTAATATGAGAATTGTGCTTGAGGAGCAGGCAAAGAGCGCTCCTGTAGCAATTTCCAATGGTGGATTGAGCAGGAACGAGCAGGTTCTTGCAATGCATCATGAGGGCAAAACCAACATAGAGATTGCAAAGGCACTTGCTATGGGTGTAGGCGAGGTTAAGCTTGTAGTCGGTCTTTATGATAAAGAAAACAAGGGAGCTAAGGTATAATGAAGCTGAAATATTATCTTCGCGGACTAGGGGTAGGAATGGCAGTAACGGCGATAGTACTTAGTCTTTCTTTTGCAGGCAGGGATAGAAAGCTCAGTGATGAGGAAGTTCGGGTACGCGCCAAGGAAATGGGACTTACGGAGGCACATGAGGTGCTGGCTGAGCGTAAGGCCGGCGAAGCTGATGTGACTTCGATGGAAGCTGTAGAGACAATAGATACTTTTGAGACAGAGATGCCTGTTGAAGATAATCCAGAGGAAGACTCTGTGTCAGAAGATAGTATTGTGTCTGTCAATAGTACTGTATCGAGTGATACTGTATCAAATGATACCGTTTCAGACAGTACGGTTTCAGACAGCTCTGTATCCGGAAACTCCGTTTCAACAGACGGAACGTATCATCCGGAGCCGTGACAATTGATCTGAAAAAACAATATTTATAAAAAGAGAAAATGTATTGCACAACGCACCCGCGTGTGTTATAGTAGTCAAGTATGTGGCTTATCATGCCCGTACTTGACTATTTTATTAATCAGATATACTGATCTGTGGTCGGTGCCTTATGATAATGAGGTCTTCTGCAGAGCTGACGTATATCGACGCTACAAACCGTAGGAGGTAAGAAAATGAGCGTTATTTCAATGAAGCAGTTACTCGAGGCAGGTGTACACTTTGGACACCAGACAAGAAGATGGAACCCTAAGATGGCTCCTTACATCTACACAGAGAGAAATGGTATCTATATCATCGATCTTCAGAAGTCTGTAGGTAAGGTTGACGAGGCTTACAACGCAATCGGTGACATCGCAGCTAACGGCGGCACAATCCTTTTCGTTGGTACAAAGAAGCAGGCTCAGGACGCTATCAAGTCTGAGGCAGAGCGTTGCGGAATGTACTATGTAAACGAGAGATGGCTCGGTGGTATGCTCACAAACTTCAAGACAATCCAGTCAAGAATCAAGAGACTTAAGGAAATCGAGACAATGTCTCAGGACGGTACATTCGATGTTCTTCCTAAGAAGGAAGTTGCACTTCTTCAGAAGGAGTGGGATAAGCTTGAGAAGAACCTTGGCGGTATCAAGAACATGAAGCAGATCCCAGACGCTATCTTCGTTGTAGATCCTAAGAAGGAGAAGATCTGCGTACAGGAAGCTCACAAGCTTGGTATCACTCTTGTTGGTATCGCTGATACAAACTGCGATCCTGAGGAGCTTGATTATGTAATTCCTGGTAACGATGATGCTATCCGTGCAGTTAAGCTTATCGTTTCTAAGATGGCTGACGCTGTTATCGAGGCTAACCAGGGTGTAACTGAGGCTGATGCAGCTGAGGAAGCAGCAGAATAATCAAATAATCAACGAGTAACATTTACTTCACTTGATTTTAAGGAGATAAAAAGATGGCAATCACAGCAAAGCAGGTTAAGGATTTAAGAGAGATGACCGGCGCAGGCATGATGGACTGCAAAAAAGCCCTTGCAGCTTGCGATGGTGATATGGACAAGGCAGTTGAGTTCCTTCGTGAGAAGGGCTTGGCTGGTGCACAGAAGAAGGCTGGACGTACAGCAGTTGAAGGTCTTTCTGTAACAGCTCTTTCAGAGGATGGAAAGACAGCAGCAGTTGTAGAAGTTAACTGTGAGACAGACTTCGCAGCTGGTTCTGATCCATTCAAGGAGTTCGTTGGTGACGTTGCAGCTCAGGTACTCGCTTCGGATGCAGCTGATGTTGATGCACTTCTTGCTGAGAAGTGGATCAAGGATCCTTCTGAGACAGTAGCTGACGAAGTTGCTATCCAGGTTGGTCAGAAGATCAGAGAGAACATCAAGATCCGTCGTTTTGCTAAGCTTGAGGAGCAGAACGGTTTCGTTGCAGCTTACATCCACGCTGGCGGTAAGATCGGTGTTCTTGTTGACGTTGAGACAGACGTTGTTAACGACGCTGTTAAGGAGATGGGTAAGAACGTAGCTATGCAGGTTGCAGCTATGAATCCTCAGTATATCAGCGAGAATGATATCTCTGATGAGGAGAAGGCACACCTTAAGAGCCTTACAGTTGACAGCGCATTGAACGATCCTGCATCACTTCCTAAGCCAATTCTTAATGCCCTTATCGACAAGGCAGTTAGCGAGAAGCTTTGGAGCGACGAGGATATCGCTATCTACGAAGAAAAGAAGAGCAACATGAACTACCTCTTCAACTTCCTTTCAAAGGAAGCTGCAGCTAAGCTTGCAGAGCTTGCTATCGCAGATAAGGCTCAGATATCTGAGAACAAGATTTTCGCAGGTCTTGTTCAGGGCCGTGTTTCTAAGCAGTACAAGGAACTCTGCCTTGCAGACCAGGCTTACGTTAAGGCTGAGGATGGCAAGCAGTCTGTACAGAAGTACATCGACGAGGTTGCTAAGGCTAACGGTGCTAAGATCACTATCAAGAACGTTGTTCGTTTCGAGACTGGTGAAGGTATGGAGAAGGTTGAAGAAGATTACGCAGCAGAAGTTGCAAAGGCAGCTGCTGAGGCAAAGAAGTAATTTATCTCTACTGAATACATACGTGATTATGAAAGGGCTTCTGGGCTTCCAGAGGCCCTTTTATACATATATAAAGAGGTTGGGATGATTTCTTTTAATTTATCTAGAGCATTTGGCGAAGGCATAATAATGGCTCTGTTTTTAGGACTTATCTCAAAGAAAAGACCGGAATTCAGAGTTAGATATTTTGTTCTTTGCCTGTTTTTGGAATTGATTTCTGTACTTTCCCTTTATATGGGGCAGGAGGATTCGTCATTTTTCTTTTGGCATCCATATATAGTTTTTTGTATAGCTGATCTGTCAGATTACTCTACATATAAAAGGGAACATTTTGAGAAGCTGCTTCTGTGGCCTGTGTTTGTTATTCCGGTCTTATCCGGTATCGTGCTTACAGTTGGTTGGCTTATTAAATTGTATCATAGGAATTTTTTTGATATTTTGGGGATTTAAAAAAGGAAATTGGGGTTCTCTGTCAAATAAATAATAATGAGGTATTGTTTTATGACGATAAGAGAAAACCTTGAAAAAATTGAAAATGAACTCTTAAGTCCCTATGCATGTCGTTCGGCTGAGTCAAAGGGACGTGAGCGGGCAGAAGATGAGTGTGATGTACGCCCGGCTTTCCAAAGAGATCGAGACAGGATCATTCACAGTAAGGCGTTTAGGAGATTAAAGGATAAGACGCAGGTCTTTTTGACACCGCAGGGTGATCACTATAGGACACGTCTTACTCATACGCTTGAGGTATCACAGATATCAAGAACTATAGCTAAAGCTCTTATGCTGAATGAGGATCTTACGGAAGCCATAGCACTGGGACATGACCTGGGGCATACTCCGTTTGGTCATGCGGGCGAGCGCGCATTAAATAAGATTAATCCCGGTGGCTTCATTCATTCGAGACAGTCACTAAGAGTTGTTGATGTTCTTGAAAAAGATGGCAAAGGGCTTAATCTTACATTCGAAACGAGAGATGGTATAGTTAATCATCAGACAAGCTGCAAGCCGGTCACCTTAGAAGGAAAGGTCGTGAGACTATCAGATAAGATAGCTTATATCTATCATGATATGGATGACGCGTTGAGAGCAGGTATTCTTAAGGATGACAGAGTTCCAAAGCCAATAATGAGAGTACTCGGTGATACTCCTGAAAAGAGACTGGATACTCTTATTAAGAATGTGATAAATTCCAGTCTTGATAAACCGGATATCTCAATGTCAAGAGATGTTGAGAAGGCTATGTTTGACCTGAGAGCGTGGATGTATAAACATGTTTATACTAATCAGGTAGCAAAGAGTCAGGAAGGTAAGGCTGAGGCACTTGTCGAGACATTATATTATCATTTTCTGACAAATATAGATAAGCTTCCGGAAGAATACCAAAAGCTTATCGCACTAGGGGAAACGAGGGAAAGAGCTGTAACAGATTATATATCTTCTATGACTGACCGATATGCGGTAGGACTTTACAATGATTTGTTCATACCGATACCTTGGCATGTCCTATAATGCGTCCAATCGAATTAGGAAAATAGCCGCAAGCGGCATTCGATTGGCGCAAGTAAACGAAATTTACATTTCGTTTATATTAGCAAACTGGAGGAAGAAATATTGTATTATCCTGATGAGATAATAGAGGAAGTACGTTCTAGAAATGACATAGTGGATGTCATTGGAGGCTATGTCCATTTAAAAAAATCAGGCTCCAATTATTTTGGATTATGTCCGTTCCATTCTGAAAAATCTCCATCCTTTTCGGTCTCAGGTATCAAGCAGATATATTATTGCTTTGGTTGCGGAGTAGGGGGAAATGTCGTTTCATTCATAATGAATTATGAGAACTGCTCTTTCCAGGAGGCGCTAAAGATACTTGCTGACAGAGCAGGTATAAAGCTGCCAGAGGCAGACTATTCTGAAGAGGCTAAAAAGAAGGCTACTGAGAGAGAAAGGCTATATGCCATAAATAAGGAAGCTGCATCTTTTTATTATAAGTTGCTTCGTAGTCCGGAGGGAGCTGTCGGATTTAGATACTTTAATGACAGAAAGCTTACTAAGGATACGATGCAAAAATTTGGTCTTGGGTATGCAGGCCAGAGCAGTGCTGTCTGTAAATGGCTTAAGAGCAAAGGATTTACTGATAAAGAGCTGATGCGTTCGGGACTTGTTAATTTTGACGAAAAGCGCGGAATGATGGATAAGTTCTGGAACAGAGTGATGTTTCCGATAATGGATACATCAAACAGGGTTATAGGTTTTGGTGGCAGAGTCATGGGAGATGGCAAGCCCAAATACCTTAATTCACCGGAATCGCCTATATTTGACAAGGGCAAAAATCTCTATGGCTTAAATATAGCAAGACGCACAAGAAAGGGCTACATGATAGCCTGTGAAGGCTATATGGATGTCATAAGTATGCATCAGGCAGGGTTTACAGAGGCAGTTGCATCTTTGGGAACTGCATTTACTCCGGATCATGCAAGGATACTTAAGCGATACACGGATGATGTCAGGCTGACTTATGACTCTGATGAGGCCGGTGTAAAGGCTGCACTAAGAGCAATACCTATATTAAAAAGTGCAGGTATATCGGCTCGGATAATTCATCTGGAGCCGTATAAGGACCCTGATGAATTTATTAAAAATCTTGGGGCGGAGGAGTTTCAAAAGAGGATCGACAGTGCAGAGAACAGCCTGATGTTTGAGCTGCATGTCATGCAAAAAGAATATAATCTTGGTGATCCGGATGGCAGGACGAGATTTGAAGAGGCTATGGCAAAACGTCTTGCGGAGATATCAAGTGAGCTTGAGAGAGGTAATTATATAGAAGCGGCTGCAGCCGAGTATATGATAAGCTCGGATGTGCTTAAGAGGGCTGTTGAATCAGCTGTATTGAGAAGTGAAGGTGTAGCGGCTGCTCCGGTCAGAACCAGGACAACTATTAAAAAAGATAAAAATGAAGATGGGGTTATCAAAGCTGAAAAGCTGCTGCTTACGTACATTACAGACAATGAGGCCATATATGATGCAGTAAAGCCTTATCTTTCAGCCGAGGATTTTTCGGGCGGCATCTGTAAGATGGTCGCTGAGCTTCTGTGGAAGCAGATGGAAGAAAATGCTATGAATCCTGCTGCTATAGTGAGCCATTTTGTGGAAGTGGATGAACAGCGTGAGGTAGCTGAGATCTTTAATACCAAGCTTGATGAGGGCTTGTCAAAACAGGAAAAGACAAGAGCGCTTACAGAGCTTGTAATAAAGATAAAGAAAGCCAGCCTTTCAAGGATTACAGGTGAAGCTGCTAATCCGCTAGAGCAGATGGTCAGAGAAAAAAGGATCATGGAAAAACTCCAGAGGATCCAGATAACTTTGTGATTTATTTTATCATACATTTATATAAAAGATGGGAGAAAAAATGGCAACATTAGACGATCAGACAAAAGCACTGTTCCTTGAAAAATGTAGAGAGCTTATTGCTTTGGGTAAGAAGAAAAAGGGTGTTCTGGAAGACAGCGAAGTAAATGACTTCTTTGCCGGAATGAATCTTACTGCAGAGCAGTTTGAAAATGTGTTTGAAGCTCTTGAGCGCGAAGGCGTTGAAATCCTCAAGATAAATTCTGCGGATGATGAGCCAACAGAGAGAGATCTCGAGCTTGAGGATGAAGACAGTGAGGATATGGAGAATATTGACCTCTCCGTTCCGGACAGCGTATCTATAGAAGATCCTGTCAGAATGTACTTAAAGGAAATCGGTAAGGTGCCACTCCTTTCAGCAGATGAAGAGATCGAGCTTGCACAGCGCATGGAAGAAGGCGATGAAGAGGCAAAGAAGAAGCTTGCTGAGGCTAACCTTCGTCTTGTTGTAAGTATCGCTAAGAGATATGTTGGACGTGGAATGCTTTTCCTTGATCTTATCCAGGAAGGTAACTTAGGTCTTATCAAAGCTGTTGAGAAGTTTGATTATAGAAAAGGTTATAAGTTTTCTACTTATGCAACATGGTGGATCCGTCAGGCTATAACACGTGCTATAGCTGATCAGGCTCGTACTATCAGAATCCCGGTTCACATGGTTGAGACTATCAACAAGCTCATCAGAGTATCACGTCAGCTTCTTCAGGAGCTTGGTCGTGAGCCTATTCCTGAGGAGATCGCAAAGGAAATGAACATGCCTGTTGAGCGTGTAAGAGAGATCCTCAAGATTTCTCAGGAGCCTGTATCACTTGAAACTCCTATAGGTGAAGAAGAAGATTCACATCTTGGTGACTTCATTCAGGATGATCAGGTGCCTGTACCGGCAGATGCTGCTGCATTTACTCTTTTGAGAGAGCAGCTTGCAGAGGTTCTTGAAACACTTACAGACAGAGAGCAGAAGGTTCTCCGACTCAGATTTGGTCTTGATGATGGAAGAGCACGCACTCTTGAAGAAGTAGGTAAGGAGTTTAATGTAACACGTGAGCGTATAAGACAGATTGAGGCTAAGGCTTTGAGAAAGCTCCGTCATCCAAGCCGCTCAAGAAAGCTTAAGGATTATCTCGAGTAATGAACCTTTCAAAACGATTAAGTAAAATCGTATCGATGGTGCCTAAGGGATCAAGGATAGCAGATGTAGGCTGTGACCATGGCTTTGTGACAATAGAGCTGCTTGAAAATGGCATAGCAGCATCTGCATGTGCTCTTGATGTCAATCGCGATCCTCTTGAAAAAGCAAGGGAAAACGCCAGAGCACATGGCCTTGAGGACAGAATCGAATTTTATCTGTCGAATGGCCTTGAAAAGCTGCCGGCAGATAAGGCAGATACAGTTATAATTGCCGGTATGGGCGGCATACTTATAACGGACATCCTTGAAGGTACACCGTCATACGTGAAAAAAGATATAAAAAGATACATACTTGCACCACAGTCAGAGTACTCACGCTTCAGACATTATCTGCATGACAACGGATATTGTATAATCGACGAGAAGATGGTAATGGAAGACGGCAAATACTATCCGATAGTAGTCGCTGAAGTTTCTCAGAATATACAAAAATATGAAAAAGAAATAGAGTATCGATATGGTAAAATATTGATAGATGAAAAAGATGAGTGCCTGATTGAATGTATGAGGCATGATGCTCGCATTATCAAAGATCTGCTTAAGAATGACTCTCTTCCGGAGAGTCGCAGATCAGAGCTTGAAAGTGAGCTTGCCCAGATGGAGGGGTTGGTATGAGTAAGATATGCTGTGTGAAGTGGAGAGGCAAAGAGTATAGCTTTGACAAGGGTATTACCTATAAAGAGGTTGCGAAGACTTTCCAGGAGCATTATGAGTATGATATAGTGCTCGCACTGGTAAATAATAAGCTTCGTGAGCTTCATCATACCCTTAAAGAAGATTGTGAGATCGAGTTTGAGACACTTACAGGTCACTCCGGGCATAAGGCTTATAAGAGAAGTTGCTGTCTTTTACTTATCAAGTCATTTTATGATGTTGTAGGTCGTGAAAGGATAGATAAGATTAAAATTGAGTTTTCAATAGGCTCGGGATATTACTGCAGTGCAAAAGGCAATTTCACTCTTGATGATGAGCTTATAGATAAGGTCAAAAGCCGTATGCAGGAGCTTATTGACGCAGATATCCCATTTGTAAAAAAGAGCTATCCGATCGGTGAGATCGTAGAGAGATGCCATGAATACGGCATGCTTGATAAAGAAAGGCTGTTCCATTACCGAAGAGGCTCTCAGATAAATATGTATCACCTAAATGATTTTATGGATTACTACTATGGCTACATGCTTCCAAGTACCGGCTACATAAAGGTTTTTGATCTTTATCACTACAAGGATGGTATGATACTTGAGATGGCTCGCCGCAAGAAGCCTCTTGAGCAGCCAGAGTTTCATGATACACCACATCTTTTTGATGCGATGATGGGCGCGAGTAAATGGAATGCCATGCTTGGCGTTGAAACTGTAGGTGCATTGAATGATGTGATCTGTGAGGGCAAGTTTAATGAGCTTGTGCTTGTACAGGAAGCGCTTCAGGAGCATAGGATAGCTGACATTGCAGAGGATATAGCAAAGAAACACAAGAAGTTTGTAATGATCGCAGGTCCTTCTTCATCAGGAAAGACTTCTTTCTCTCACAGACTTGCTATCCAGCTCTTTGCCCAGGGACTGCGTCCTCATACGGTAAGTCTTGATAATTACTTTATTAATCGGGTTAATACACCGCGCCTTCCTAATGGAAAGCCAGATTATGAGTCACTCAAGGCGCTTGATGTTGAGTGCTTTAATGTAAATATGACAGATCTTCTCAACGGAAAAGCTGTAGAGATGCCAAAATATAATTTCCTTACGGGAGAGAGGGAATATGATGGCACTATATTGAAGCTTGGTGCAGAGGATGTACTTGTTATAGAAGGAATCCATGGTTTAAATGACCAGCTTTCATATACACTGCCGGCCGAGAGTAAGTACAAGATTTATATAAGTGCACTTACAACACTCAACCTTGACGAGCATAATCGTATCCCGACAACTGACGGACGTCTTATACGTCGTATGGTCAGAGATTACAGGACCAGAGGTGCATCAGCGGTCAAGACATTCAGCATGTGGGAAGATGTACGTAATGGTGAGGAGGCAAATATCTTTCCTTTCCAGGAAACTGCGGATGCAATGTTTAACTCGGCTCTCATATATGAGCTTGCAGTTTTGAAGCAGTTTGCAGAGCCGCTTCTTTACAGCATAAAACCTGGAGATCAGGGATATCAGGAGTCGGTAAGACTCAGAAAGTTCCTTGAGTACTTCTTAGGCGTCAGCACAGAAGCGCTCCCTAAAAACTCCATCATAAGAGAGTTTGTTGGAGGGTCATGTTTTGATGTTGGCTAAATTTTCTTGACATTATTAACTAAATTTTATATAGTATTCGTTAGGCAGGCCAGGTGATGGCCGGTATGGCTTTATGGCCATACGGGAGGAAAGTCCGGGCTTCGCAGGGCAGGATGCTGGCTAACGGCCAGCCGGGGTAACCCGCGGGAAAGCGCAACAGAAAATATACAGCCGATGGACGTAAGTCACAGGTAATGGCGAAATGGCGGTGTAAGAGACCACCGGTCAGATGGCGACACCTGACGCATTGCAAGCCCCATTCGAAGCAAGATCAAACAGAAAGCTATAGGTTTGCCCGACCTGCTTTCAGGTAGATCGCTCGAGACTATTGGTAACAATAGTCCTGGATAGATCATCACCCAAGACAGAACCCGGCTTATAGACCTGCCTAAACAAAAACACAAAATAGTAGCAAGGATGATAACCATCCTTGCTATTTTTGCAACATTGAAAATTAAAGGAGGAATTTATGAATCAATTGCTGAATGAATTGGGAAGAAATGCTAAAAAGGCAGCGGCTACTATATCAGTGCTTGATACTGACAAAAAGGATGAAGCACTTTTAGCAGTTGCAGATGCGCTCGTTGCAAACACTTCAAAGATACTTGAGGCCAATGCACAGGATGTAATGGCGGCAAGAAACAAAGTATCAAAAGCACTTCTTGACAGGCTTTCACTTGATGAAAAAAGAATAGAAAGCATGTCGATCGGACTTAAGCAGATCGCACGTCTTACAGATCCCGTTAATTCACTGATTGAAAAAATAGAGCGTCCTAATGGTTTAATTATAGAAAAGCGCAGGGTTTCTCTTGGAGTTATAGCTATAATATATGAGTCAAGACCTAATGTAACAGCAGATTCGTTCGGGCTTTGTTTTAAGTCCGGAAATGCAGTTATATTGAGGGGCGGATCAGATGCTATCCACTCAAATATTGCGATCGCTTCTGTAATAAGAGAAGCGCTGACAAGTGTCGGTGTTGACAAAGATGCTGTGCAGGTACTTGAGGATACTTCTCATGAAACTGCAAATGAGCTTATGAAGCTCAATAAATACGTTGACCTGCTTATCCCAAGAGGCGGAGCAGGGCTTATACGCTCTGTTGTAGAGAACAGTAGCGTACCTGTAATTGAGACTGGTGTGGGTAACTGCCATGTATTTGTAGATGAGACAGCAGACATTGATATGGCTGTTAAAATTATCGATAATGCAAAAACTCAGAGGATGGGCGTCTGCAATGCAATAGAGTCATTGGTTATTCACAGCGGCATAGCTGAGAGTGTGTTACCGGAGATTTATAGAGATCTTAATGCAAAGAGTGTGATCCTCAGAGGCGACAGCAGGGCACAGGCTATCATATCAGATATTGAGACAGCAACTGATGAAGATTACGCAAAAGAGTACCTCGGTCCTATGATATCTGTCAAGATAGTTGACAATATCGATGAGGCTATAGAGCATGTAAATCGCTACACAACACATCACTCTGAGGCAATTATCACAAAAGACAAAGCTAACGCTGACAGATTCCTCAAGGAGATCGATGCTGCATGCGTATATGTAAATGCCTCTACAAGATTCACAGACGGCTTTGAATTTGGACTTGGCGCCGAGATAGGTATAAGTACACAGAAATTCCATGCGAGAGGACCAATGGGGCTTGAGGCACTTACATCTTACAAGTATCAGATCCATGGTGATGGACAGATTAGAGAGCTTTGATATTTTTAATCTTGCCTTTTTTGCTTTAAAGTAATACAATAGTTGGAAATGAAAAAATTATCTGTATGAAAGGAAGTACTGCTATGGCAAAGAAAGACATTGACTGGGAAAACCTCGGATTTGGCTACATCAAGACTGATAAGCGTTATGTGTCAAACTTTAAGGATGGAAAGTGGGATGAAGGTTTGATTACTGAGGATGACAAGGTCGTCATTAGTGAGTGCGCGGGAGTACTTCAGTATTCACAGTCTTGCTTTGAGGGTCTCAAGGCATATACAACAGAGGATGGCAGGGTAGTTACATTTCGTCCTGATCTCAACGCACAGAGAATGAATGATTCAGCTGAAAGACTTGAGATGCCTAAGCTCCCTGATGGAAAATTCCTCGAGGCTGTTGATAAAGTAGTAGAGGCAAATATCGACTGGGTTCCACCATATGGATCAGGCGCTACACTTTATATCAGACCATACATGTTTGGCTCAAATCCTGTTATCGGAGTTAAGCCTGCAGATGAGTATCAGTTCAGAGTATTTGTTACTCCTGTTGGACCATACTTCAAGGGCGGCACGAAGGCTGTAAACCTTAAGGTAAGTGACTTCGACAGAGCAGCACCACACGGAACAGGTCATATCAAGGCTGGTCTTAACTACGCAATGAGCCTTCATGCAATCGTTACTGCACATGCTGAAGGATATGATGAGAATCTCTATCTTGATCCTGCAACACGTACAAAGGTTGAGGAGACAGGCGGAGCAAACTTCATTTTTGTAGACCATGACGGAAATCTTGTAGTTCCAAAGTCAACATCAATTCTTCCATCTATCACTCGTCGTTCACTTACAGTAGTAGGTGAAAAGTATCTTGGATGCAAGGTTTACGAGAGAGAAGTTCTTCTTAGCGAGCTTAAGGACTTTGCTGAGTGTGGTCTTTGTGGTACAGCAGCAGTTATCAGCCCGGTAGGCTCAATTGATGACCACGGCAACAAGATCGTATTTGGCGATGGCAAGGAGATGGGACCTGTAACAAAGAAGCTCTATGATACATTGACAGGTATTCAGATGGGACATATCGAAGGTCCTGAAGGATGGGTTCATACAATTAAATAAAGAATCGCTACTCTAATATTGAAATCAATCGTATTGCGTGCAAATTAAATTGCATAAATTCGATTGATTTCTTTTATTTTAGCGGAAAGTGTGGTACACTAACTATGTGTGTATAGGGAAAGATACATCCCTGAAAAACTTTTTTACTTGTGTTATAAGAGGAGATAAAGATGAAATTAAAGAAGATTTGTTTTGCACTTGCAGCTATGGCAACAGTTAGTCTTACTGTTCCATCATTTACTAATCATATTTATGCAGCTACGAATTCTGCCAGTGTTGCTAACAGTATCGAAGGGTATAATTATGAAATTGGTGATGATGGTATCACGATTACAGAATATACAGGTTCATCTAAGGAAGTAACTATTCCATCAAAGATATCCGGAACTAAGGTAATATCTATAGGAAGTAAAGCATTTAAGGATAATTCAAAGCTTAAGAGCATAGTAATACCAAGTGGTGTCAAAGTGATCAATAAATCAGCATTTTCCGGATGTGAGAATCTTGAAAGTGTTTCTTTGGGAGTAAATCTTGAGACAGTAAAGAAGAATGCTTTTAACGGATGTGACAGTCTTACAAATGTAACCTATGGCGGTACAAAAAAGCAGTGGAAAGATGTAGTTGTTGCAGAAGGAAATACTGATCTTACAGGAGCAAAGTTTACATATGGCTCAAGTGATGACAGTAGCAAGAGTACAGTCCGTGTTCCTAAGTCAAAGAAGGATCTCACTGTAGAGTATACTTCAAAGATACCATTTAATGGTAAGGACACGGTTGAATTAGAGGACTTCGGCACCATCAATGTTACATATAAGGATAAGATTTATGTGGTTGATGATATCAAGGTAAGTATGAAGCTTAATAAGTTCCAGATCACAAGCCTTGAGAATGCAGATGAAAAGATGATAAAGGCTGTAAAGTCACTTACAAAGGGCTCTAATGGGTATGACTTTAAGATCAAGAAGTACACGGTTAATGAGGACTCTGATGTATGTGTAAAATTCAACAGCAAGTGGAAGGTTAAGAAAGTAAAGATCATGCTTGGCGATGATTACTATACATGCGCTAAAGATGAGTACACATTTGACTCAGATGATTGGAAACTGACATTTAAGGGTGATCACTTCAAGGGATCATATGTTGTTCAGGATGCTGATATAATAAAAGATTGACATAGGTTGGATAAGGCAAAAGACCGGCAATACACAAGTTGTATTGCCGGTCTTTCTATTTCAATCCATGTTAATCGCATGACATATTTAAACGGAAATTTAAACAAAATTTGAACAGATATAGGGGTATAAATGAACATTCTCTGTACATTTTATTGGTAATAATATACAAAAATGGCCCGATTTTGGTACAAATGGGCACTCTTGACAGTATGTTAAGCGGTTGACACATGTCAACGTGCATGATATTATCATATTGTCAACGGGAAAGCCGTTAGACGTTGGGTAATGTTTACATATTTAATTCATGAGGTAGAGTCACAATCGGTGATTCTTGTATGTAAGGCTAAGGAGGATATCATGAAAAAGAACCTTAAAAAGCTTATGGCTATGGGTCTGACAATTGCACTTGGTGCAACAACACTTGTTGGTTGTGGAAGTTCTTCTTCTACACAGAATACTGCAGGATCTTCTGCAGCAAGCGAGGCTGGTGAGGCAGCAGCTCCGGCAGCTTCAAATGGTGATGTATCGATCACAATTTTTAACTCAAAGATGGAAATTCAGGATCAGATGGTTGAGATGGCTGAGAAGTACACAGAGAAGACTGGTGTAAACGTTGAGGTTTACTACTCAAGCGATACAGTAGCAGCTCACCTTTCAACAAAGTATGCTTCAAATGATCCTTATACAATCGCAATGGTAGATGCAAAAGATATTTACTCACTTGCTCAGGAGCACGCAATTGATCTTAGCGATGAGAAGTGGGTTGGCGATACTTCAGCTGCTATCGCAATCGATGGTAAGACATATGGCTTCCCGGTTTGCGTAGAGGCAAGAGGTGTTATCTACAACGCAGACGCTATCAAGAACATCACAGGCGAGGATTTTGATCCTTCAAAGTACAGCACATTAAAGGATTTCAAGGCACTCATCGATCAGCTCAAGGCTGGCGGCATGGAGACACCTGTTGGTATCATGAAGGAAGACTGGTCACTCGGTGCTCACTATCTTGCAGAAGTTTATGAGCAGCACGATGATCCAGATGCATTCGTTACATCTCTTAAGGATGGTTCACAGAAGATCGCTGATGACGCAAAGTTCAACAGCATGATGGATACATTCGATGTTCTCAAGGAGAACAACTATGCAGCTTCTTCAGCAATCTCTGCAGAGAGAGAAGTTACAGAGCAGAAGCTTGCTGAGGGTGAGATCGCATTCATGTTTGGTGGTAACTGGGATTGGTCAGTAATCAACGCTTATGATTACACAGAGAACATGGGTATCATGCCTGTACCACAGGATACAGATGATGGTTCTAACACAAAGCTTGTAGGCGGCGGTTCAAAGTACTTCTTCATCGATTCTGCTGAGAGCATCACTGATGAGCAGAGACAGGCAGCTAAGGACTTCCTTAACTGGCTCGTATATGACGAAGAAGGACAGAGCTTCCTCGTAAATGATTGTGCACTTGTTCCTGCATTCTCAAATATCACACTTCCTGTTTCAGATCCTCTTGGAAATTCTGTAAAGGGATATGCTGACAAGGGTCTTCTTATCGATAACTATAACTACCTTCCTGATGATCACTATGCAAAGCTTGGTGCTTCATTCCAGAAGTATCTTGCAGGTGAGTCAGATCGTGCTGCATTCGCAGGTGAAATTGATTCTTACTGGACATCACAGAAATAATTTCAGAGACTAATTTATCGGGTACCGTTATCAAAGGCGGTACCTGATTTAACTAAAAGGTGAATAGTAATCTGATTGAGAATAAAGTCATCCTGAACGAAGTGAAGGATCTTTATCGAAAAGTCAATAAAGATTCCTCGCTGCGTTCAGAATGATAACATCATAAACTAAAGGGGTTAAGAGGAATAAAAGGAGGACAAGATGAAAAGAAATACTATGTCGTACAAAGTCAGCCAATTCCTGATGTTTGCAGGACCGGCAGCGCTTCTTTTCACTGCAGTGGTAATCGTACCATTTATCTATGGTCTGTATCTTACATTTACGAGTTGGGATGGAATCTCAGTGTCAAAGCCTTTCGTAGGCACAAGCAATTATGCAGCAGCTTTTGCTGATATTGCATACTGGCAGGCGCTCGGAAGAACAGTCATTTATTCATTTTTCTCGGTAATATTGATCAATATTGTGGCATTTTTGCTTGCTTACCTTGTAACAAGCGGTGTAAAAGGACAGAACTTCTTCCGTGCAGGTTTCTTCGTACCAAACCTTATCGGTGGTATCGTACTTGGTTATGTATGGAAGTTCGTATTCAACAGAGCATTTGTTGCAGTAGCTGAGAGCATTACAAGCGGCACATCAGCATCATTGCTTTCAACAACTAATGGAGCAATGTTCTGCCTGATCTTGGTTTCAGTTTGGCAGTATGCAGGTTACATGATGCTCATCTATGTAGCAGGTTTCATGAGCGTTTCTGATTCACTTAAGGAAGCAGCTCTTATCGATGGATGTCAGCCAATGCAGGCTATGCGCTATGTAACAATTCCGCTTATGAGATCTTCATTTGTACAGTGCATATTCCTTAGCATCACAAGATGTTTCATGGTTTACGATGTAAACCTTTCATTGACAAAGGGTGAGCCTTTCAATACTTCAGTAATGGCTGCAATGCATGTGTATAATCAGGCATTCACATACAAGAATTACGGTGTAGGTCAGGCCGAGGCATTGATACTGTTTATCATCTGTGCAATTGTTGGTGTTACTCAGGTTTACATTGGTAAGAAAGGAGAGGTGGCTGCATGATGACAGAGAATGAAAGAGCTGCACGTAATAAAAAAATACAGCATATCATTTTTATAATAGTTTTGGCACTGCTTTTTGTAGCATTCATTGCTCCATTTTTACTTGTAGTTATCAACGTATTTAAGTCAAAGGGTGACATTACATCAGATCCATTGGCACTTATCGGAAGACATGGTTTCACCATGAAAAACTTCCCGGCAGCAATGAAGAAGATGAATTTCTGGAATGTATTCAGAAATTCATTCATAATCACAGTTTCATCTACGATTCTTACAATCCTGTTTTCTGCAATGTGCGCATTTGCACTTGTAAGAAATAAGTGGGTTGCATGTACAGCACTTTTTACAGCAATGATCGCATCAATGGTTATTCCATTCCAGGTATTGATGGTACCTTTGGTATCTGTATACGGAGGACTCTTAAATCTGTTAAATAGCCGTATCACTTTGATACTTATGCATACAGGCTTTTCTGTATCAATGGCAACATTCATGTTCCACGGAGCTATACATACAAATATTCCGCTCGAGCTTGAAGAAGCTGCATATATTGATGGTTGTACAAGATGGGCTACTTTCTGGAAGATTGTATTCCCACTCCTTAAGCCTACTATTGCGACAGTTGCAATTATCGATGCTATGGCATTCTGGAATGACTACCTGCTTCCAAGCCTTGTACTCGGAAAGAAAGAGTTGTATACTATTCCTATTGCTACACAGATGTTCTACGGAACATATTCAACAGATATAGGTCTTATCATGGCTGCGCTCCTGCTTGCTATGATGCCAATTCTTATCCTGTATGTATTCTTACAGAGATACATCGTTGAAGGTGTAACATCCGGAGCCGTAAAGGGATAATACAAACGAATTTTTACGAAAGGAATTTGAAATATGGCAACGCTTAAGGATGTGGCTAGAGAAACAGGTCTTACAGTAACGACTGTTTCGCGCATTCTCAATAACCGTGGCTATATAAGTGAAGAGTCAAGGAAAAAGGTAGAGGCCGCAATGAAAAAGCTGGACTACCAGCCAAATGAAGTTGCAAGGGCCTTATCTAAAAAGTCAAGTAATGTGATTGGCTTGATAGTTCCGCATATAAACAATCCGTATTTTGCGGAGGTTATCAGTAATTTAGAGAATGAGGCGAAAAAGAAGCGTTACAATATATTGCTATTCAACAGCAAGAGTAACGATGATAATGAATTGAAGTACATAGACATGTGCAAATCCAATAGGGTTGCCGGTATTATAATGATGAGCGGTTCAGTCCAGATGGAGGAATTCAGTGGACTGAATGTGCCACTCATCACGATAGAGAGAAATCTCGAATGTGGTACTGCCTCGATCGAATGCGATAATTTCCATGGGGGAGAGATGGCAGCTCGCCAGCTTATTGAATGTGGTGCAAAGACACTTCTTCATATAAGTGGTGTAAATGAGACTGAGATGCCGGCAGATGAAAGATCTGTTGGATTTGCGAAGGTTTGCGAGGCACAGGGTGTATGGCATCGCGAGATCAAGACAACTGTTAAGCAGTATGATTCTGGGGAGTATCATGAGCTTTTAACAGAGCTATTGCTCGAATATCCTGAGGTTGACGGCATATTTGCCAGCTCAGATGTAATTGCGGCACAGCTTATACAGGTATCTAAGAAACTGGGGAAAAGGGTACCGGAAGATTTAAAAATTGTAGGCTTTGACGATATCAACATCGCGTCACTTACTACGCCGACGATTACTTCGATAAGACAGCCTATCAAGGAGATGGCGAGCACAGCAATAAAGTTTTTACTTGATGCGGCAGCGGGGAAGGTCGTTCCGACAAGGATGATCCTGCCGGTCCAGTTAAACGAAAGAGAAAGTTGTTCTAGGGGTATGATTTCATAAAAGAAGAAAACTCCGGTAATGCATGGATGTATTACCGGAGTTTTTTTGTTATAATTGTGGTAGTGCAAAGCACGTAACAATCCGTTGGTATTGTTTAATTCTATATTTTGGCTTAAGTGAGGGAAAGATTCATGGGAAAATCACACACTAAAGTTCCACCGAATATTGCAGATGACGCTTTTATGAGAGACAAGATAATCATACGCACCAGCATAGTAGGAATCGTTGCAAATTTGTTTCTGGCAGGATTTAAGGCGGCAGTAGGCATTATTTCAAACTCAATCGCAGTTACACTCGACGCGGTAAATAACTTATCCGATGCCCTCTCTTCAGTTATCACTATCGTCGGAACAAAGCTTGCAGGTAAGCTTCCTGATAAAAAGCATCCGCTTGGATACGGCAGAATCGAGTATCTTAGCGCAATGCTTGTTTCTGCGATAATTTTATATGCAGGTCTTACATCACTTGTAGAGTCAGTAAAGAAGATATTTAAGCCGGAAAAGGCTGATTATTCTGTAGTTTCCTTAATCATTATCGCAGTAGCTGTGGTTGTTAAGCTTATCCTTGGAAGATATGTTAAGGCTAAGGGTAAACTGGCAAACTCGGCTGCACTTGAAGCTTCTGGTGCAGATGCCAGCTTTGATGCGATCCTTTCTTCATCAGTTCTTGCGTCAGCACTAATTTATATTACTACAGGAATATCATTAGAGGCATATGTGGGCGCACTTATATCTGGCATAATTATCAAATCGGGCATTGAGATGATGTCAGATACTCTTAACGATATACTTGGGCAGCGCGCGGATAAAGAGATGTCCCGCAGGATAAAGAAGCTTATGACAGATGAGCCTGAGGTCAGAGGAGCCTATGACCTTATATTAAATAATTACGGACCAAGCAAGAATTATGGTTCGGTGCACCTGGAGCTTCCGGATACGATGACCGTTGAAGAAGTCGATGCACTTACAAGGCGCATACAGACAAAGATTTACCATGAGACAGGCGTAATTATGACAGGTATTGGTGTTTATTCTTACAATACCAAAGATAATGAGGCAGCGAGGATAAGAAACAACATCATGAAGATAGTCAAGGATCATGAATGGGCGCTTCAGATGCATGGATTTTTTGTAAATATTGAAGAGAAGGAAATCCGGTTTGACGTGGTAATGGGATTTGGAATTGATCCGTTTGAGGCTATTGATATTTTGAAGAAGGATCTCGAGAAGGAGTATCCGGAATACAGGATACAGATCGCACCGGATATTGATGTGTCGGATTGATGAGGGCAGATGCTGTATCGGAGCAGATAGTATAATACTGCATTTTATAAAGTGCAAATAAACTATAAAAAATCTTAATAAACTTTCCGATAAATCTTATGAAGCGGTGTTTATAAAACAAGCAGATTATCGGAAAGGACTTGACAGCTATGATGCAGGGACGCACAATTGGCAAGGCAAGGCAAGGGCTGACTATGTCCTTTTGCATGTAGTTAAATATTTTGATGACGGATAACCGCCGAAACAGATAGGGATATTTATATCCCTGTCTGTTTTGGCGGTTTTTTGTGTGTAAAAAAAGAAAGGAGATATTGAAAGAATGAAGACAAAGAGGCGAATAGGGAGTAAGATAATAAGCTTTCTGACTACTGTGGCGATGGCGGTTGGAATGATGTCGGGAATGACGGTGGTAACGGAAGCTGCTGTTGATGAATATCAATTACAAGTAGGAGGAACGCAAATTTTTGATAGCGGAGATAATCCGGTAGTTTCCGTTGAGGGCAATAAGGGTGGTACAGCTACGTTAACAGATGATAGTGGACATCCTGTTTTAACACTGGATAACTATAAATATAGTGGTTCGAATATAGGAATACAATATTCTGGAAATAGTAATCTTGAAATTAAGCTAGTGGGTGACAATAGTATAACGACTGATAATAGACATGGTATTTCAGCTGGAGGGAATGGTGATATTAATATAATCGGAGATGGCACCCTTACAATCAAAGTAAATAACCCTCCGAATAGTCATAATAATGGTATTTGGACAGCTGATAACTCAGATGCAAATGTGTATATTGGCGGAAATACGACTGTGGATATAAGTGTAAACGGAGAAGGCGGAGGTATTTTTTTTAGTGGAACAGGAGATCTTTCAATTGGTGAAAATGCGAAGGTGATTGTTGAAACTGAGTCTACAAATACAAATAGAGGTGCTATTGGTGGAGTATTTAACAATTCCGGGATAAAGAATATTTCTATATGCGATAATGCTATGGTAATTGCAGATGGAAGTACTGGTTTAGGAAGTTACAAAGGAAATATAAGCATTAGCGGTTCTGCAAAAGTTATTGCAAATGGTACAGGTTATTATGGTATTGCAGCTAGCAATGGAGATATTTCTATTGCTGATTATGCAACTGTAAAAGCAGTTGGAATAGGTGAATGGTCTAATGGTATTTGGGCGTCAAATAATGTAATTTTAGGTAATCAGATTGGATTAGAAACTATTGGTGATACTAATGGAGTTGCCATTGAAGGTGAAGTGAAAAGTTCATCAAATAATACTACTATAAACGCAAATGGTTGGACAAATCTTGAATCATCAAGTGTACCATTTCACATAAATTCGACTTCTACTAGTTATTCTTATAAAAAAATAGTCATCGGTGACCCTTCTTCCGTAGATTTGGATGTGAATTATAATAATATAGAAGTTGGCGAGATTTTTGAATTAACATCGAGTGTATCTAATGCCACAGATGCCACAGATCTTAGTTCTAATGTGAAGTGGAGTGTGACTAGTGACGGCGATAATGTGAAGATCTATTCTAATGCAGACTGCACAAAAGAAATGTCGGGAGATCCAGTTGCACCAGGAACTGTATATGTGAAGGGAATAGCGGTAGGAAATGCCGTTGTCAAGGTGGAAAGCGCTGCTAATGAACATAGGTATGACTGGTGTCCTATTACTGTTAGAAAGGCTACATATTCGGTCAAATTGATCGGAGGAGCAAATGCAAATGTTGATGGCAGTACAGAGCAGACGGGTCTTACAGGAGAAATGGCAACTGTAACATATACGGCTGCAGAAGGCTATCATTTTGCAGAATTTGACGATATTATAGAGAGCGGTGTAACGGCAAAAAGAACAAGCGATACAGTTGTTACTGTTTCAGGTACGCCAACGGCTAATGTTAGCATTACGATTCCGGATGCTGTTGCCAAAGTTTCTGTTAATCATACTGTAACATTTAAAGTAAAGGACGGTTTATGGGATGACGGAACATCCTCTGATAAGGAAGTTAAATTAAGCGGATATGAGGACGATGTGCTTAAGCTTGGTGTAGATGATATTCCATCTGCAGGTAGTAAGCCTGCTGATGGCTATAGAGAGGGAAAGTGGGATACGATACCTAGTACGGATGAAGAAATCACAGATAATGTTACTTATACTTATTCATATGAATCAATTGGGGGATCGACAATATCAAAAAAACCAACAGCAAATACAGGTTTGGTTTACACGGGCAGTGAACAAAATCTTATTTCTGAAGGCGAAGCAGAAAGTGGCACAATGCAGTATGCCCTTGGAGAAGATGCGGATAATGCACCAACAAGCGGATGGAGCGCTGACATTCCAAAGGGCACTGAGGCGGGTACCTACTTTGTATGGTACAAGGCCGTAGGCGATGATGACTATCTTTCTACAGAGCCTGTTTGCATTATTGTAAAAATAGCAGAAGATACTAAAGAAGAGTCTATAGTAGCTTTGACAGACGTCACAATCAGTGGTACAGCCAAGTCTGGACAGACGTTGACTGCAAAAATTACTCCTGTTGATGCAAGCGGCAACATCACATATCAGTGGAATCGTGATAATGCAGCAATCGATGGTGCAACGAAGGATACATATACACTTACAGATGCGGATGTAGGTAAGAAGATTACTGTCAGTGTAAAGCAGACCATTGATGGAGCAGTGATCGCAGAGAAAACATCATCTGAAACCGATACTGTTGAGGCCAAGGATTCTGAGAAGGATGATGATGAAGACAATAAAGATGATGGAACAGATGATGATGATGACAAAAAAGACGATGACAAAAAGGATGACGAAATAATAGACGATGACGACAAGAAAGATGACGATAAGAAGGACGATGCAGCAAAAGATTCTGAAGTAGCTTCTCCTCCTATGCTTAAATCAAAGACCACCACCTCGATAACAATCATCGGATCAGAAGGCTTTGAGTATAGTATTGACGGTGGAGCAACATGGCAGGATGATACTGTATTTGAAGGTCTTGAGCCGGATACAGAGTACAGCATAGTATGCAGAAGAAAGGCTACAGATACTTCGGCAGCCGGAAAAGTATCTGCTAAGCTTATCGTAAAAACAAACGCTAAAGAAGTGGTTACGGATAATGAGGTAAAGGATAACAAGGAGTATGGCAGCGGATATATCCGTACAGAGACAAATATCGACAGGGATGTTCCGAATAATACTATCGTTAATCTTGATGCAGACCTTGCAGAAAGTCTTATGACTGAAGAAGAAAAGAAAGAGGTCAGAGATAACGGAGCAGTCTGCAGACTGTATCTTGACGTTAAAAAGATGGACGAGAGCAAGTTGACAGACAGTGAGAAACAGTCAATTGCGGCAGCAGCAAAACAGCTGGATGATGGTGCAGAACTTGGCATGTTCCTTGATCTTTCCATGTTCCTGCAGGTTGGTAATAATTCGGCAAGACAGATAACAGATCTGAAAGGTAAAAAAGTTACAATTACGATTGAAATTCCGGAGGAGCTTAGAAGGACTGATGGAAAGCCGAGAACATTCTACGTTGTAAGATTCCATGAAGGCAAGGCTGAAATACTTGCAGTTTCCGGAAGTACAACTATTACTTTTGAAACAGAATTGTTCTCAACATATTCTGTGGCATACTCAGATAATATCAAGCCTATACTTGTCAGCAAGCAGAAAGTCTTTGGCAGGAACTATTTTGAAAAGTACGGAGAAGAACTGTCAAAGTACAAGTATAAGTTTAAGATTGATGACAAATCTCAGAAAAAGATACTTGGCGCTACAAAAGACATGATCAAGGCTAAAAATGCTGGCACTGCGAAGGCTGCGCTGTATCGCAAGACGAGAAAGGGCGGCTCTTGGGAAAAGATAGAAGAACATGAATTTGTAGTAGAAAAGCCGGAGGTTACAAAAAAGGTGACAACACTTAAGCCGGGCGATGCTGCAGAGGCACTGAGCTTCGTTACAAGCAAGATGTCAGTAAAGCCGACCTACTACCTGTCATCCAAGCCGGAAGTAGCAGAGGTTGACTTTGAAACAGGTAAGATCAAAGTACTTAAAAAGGGAAGTACAACAATCACGATAGCTTACGACAACGGTATCGGAGCAGCAAAGTATAAGACAAAGTTAGTAGTTAAATAAGGATTGACAAGGGCAGCTGTGAAGCATCGAGTTTTGCAGCTGCCTTTGGATTTTATTGCAGAGCTGATGAAACTCATGCTGAGGAGAGATGCATTTTACAATGACAAATTTCCGGCGATAAGTGAATCGATAAACTATTACAAAAGAACGAAGGGAGATCTTAATAATATGCGTAAGGCTGTTGAAGAGATGAAAAGCAAGCAGGAATTATGATACTGCACTTTATAAAGTGCAAATAAACTATAAAAAAATCTTAATAAACTTTCCGATATATTTTTTGGTTACAGTTCACACAGCTCTGCGCACCTGCTGCGCTGAGCGTAAGAACGTATAAAGCAGGAAATATGGCAGATTTTTCCCGGGGTGGTCGTATATACATTGAATGATCAACTTGATCGTTCAGTAGAGGATGAAACTGGACCGATATAGCCGAGAGAGTTTTTTCAATTAAAGTTTTGTGTGAATGAATTTCAGAAAGCACAAGATTTTTGTTTAGAGAAATTTATGTAAAACCGATATATAAATAAAGTATATATTAAACACTTGACAGGGGGGAATGATAAATGACAGAATTTTGCGAACTGCGAACTGCGAACTGCGAACTGCGAACTGCGAACTGCGAACTGCGAACTGTAGGGTATTTTTGCTCTTTTTAAATGTGGCAGAAATGATGGAATAGGAAAACCGCCAGACAATGAGGATATTTTATGTCCTCTTTGTCTGGCGGTTTGACGTTGGAGAAAATGTATAAGGCGGAATGAAAATTTTGACCTTAAGAGTTAATAACAGGAAAGGAGCTTGCAATGAAAGAAATGAAAAGGTTAGGGAAGAAACTGATCAGCGGACTGATCGCAATGGCGCTTGTGTTGGCTTTGATGCCGGATATTGCTCAGAAAGTGTATGCGGACGCATCGTATAACTTGTGGGTAGGTGGTGTTGAAGTTACATCAGGAAATACATCAGGAAGCGGTGATAAAGGAACATGGGAGTATGATAACAGCACGCATACACTAACGTTGACAGATTATGAGTATAATGGTGCCGGATATTGTCCGGGAGGAGAGAGTACCTATAGAAATTTTTCGGCAGTTATATATTACACGGGTAATGATGATTTGACTATAAATGTTGTTGGCGAGAATACACTTATAAAAACAGAAAGTACAAGTAGTCTTTTTGGAATCATCTATATAAATGCAAATATTATTATAAAAAGTGATGGTAGCGGTGTTTTAAACGTTGTAACTCCTGAAAATAATAGCGGTAGTTACTCTGAAGCTATTTATGCATATAATAAAGGAGTGAACTTTAACAACGTAACAGTAAATGCGGAATCTAAAAAAACAGATGGATATGGGCATGGAATTGATGCACAAAATGGTATTAATATTATAGATTCTAATATAACATCATCAGGAGTATTTGGACTGAATGCAACTGGTAGTAATGGGATAACTATTGAAGGTAATAGCGTAGTTGTTACCGAGGGTTCTTTATGTGGAATGGCTAGTTCAAAGATTGTTATTGATGAAGATGTGAAGTCTGTTTTATCGGTTGGAGATACAAGAGCTATAAATGTGAGAAGTAATTGGGAGTCAACTCCACCCTATAGCGAAATACCAGGCACATTCTCAACCGAAATCCCCGGCTTGGGCTGGACAGATACTGAAGGAACAACAGGTGAACAGCCTATTGAAACAGATGCAGTGGCAAGTGCTATAACAAACTTTAAGAAAGTCAGACTTTATAATACTGTCAATGACGGTGTTTTAAATAAATTATGGGTTGGTGGTGAGCAGGTTACAACATCAGGTCAGACCGGAACCGGAAGCAGCGGCAGCTGGAAATATCAATTTGGAACACTGACTCTGGATGGCTACAAATTTGAAGGCAGTGGGCATGGCGATGAATATAATTCAGCCGGAATCTGGTACGAAGGCGCTGATGAATTAACAATCGACGTTGTTGGAGAAAATACTATTAAAGAAAATGCGAGCACATCCAGTGTTTATGGTATTATGTCTATGTCTTATGAGGGTGGAAACATAATAATAAAAAGCTCTGCAGATGGTGTACTTAACCTTAATACTACTGACTGCCCATCAGAATCAGATGCAATTAGAAGTGCTTTTTCTGGAAAAATCAGCATTAAGGATGTTACAGTAAATGCAATTGGTGGAAATGGTGAGAAGTACGGATATGGCGTTTACAGTGGGAGCGGTGACATACTAATTTCAAATGCAAATTTAACAGCTAAAGGTTATTCTTCAACAAAGTCTGCAGGTATTAATTCTATTACAGGGAAAATAATAATAAAGGATGGAAGTAAAGTTAATGCATATGGAAAAGAGGTTGGAATCAAAGGAAATGCTTTAATTGCATCGGATGTTGAATCTGTTACGGTAGCAGGTGAACAGCATATTTTTGGAGGTAATTCTAACAAATTATCAACAGAAGTTGATGGCATAGGCTGGACTGATGTTGAAGGAACAACAGGAAAGTGCATTATTCCTGCAGGAACTGATTATACTACAACATCTGATGAAATTAAGGGTATAAAAAAAGCAATTTTTTCTAACATAAAATTCATGGAATATACAACCGAATCATATCAGAATTCGTATGATGGCAGTGCTCATGGAATCACAATTTCTGTAACAAAGCCTGACAGTGGATATACTGTTAAATACAGAACGACTGACAGTGGAGAATACAATTTAACAGAAGCTCCGACATTTACAGATGCCGGTGAATATACAGTTTACTATGAGATTTCTGCTGATGGTTATGAAACTGTTGAAGACAGTGAGACTATAGTGATCAAAAAAGCTTCGCAGGAAGCACCGGAAGCCCCGACTCTGAGCAGTGCAACTGCTGATACAATCACACTTAAAGCTGTTGACGGATGTCAGTATAAACGTGATGATGGTGCATGGCAGGACAGCAATGTATTCAGCGGACTTGAAGAAGATACGGAATACAGTTTCTATCAGAGGAATAAAAGCGACGAAAATCACGAGATGTCAGAAAGTAGTCCTGCTTCAAAATTCAGTACGAAAGGATCAGACGAACCGGAAGAAACTGTTGCAGCCCCGACATTGGACGAAAAAACAAATAAATCAATAACCCTTATCCATGAAGACGGTTATGAGTATAGTATTGATGGAGGAAAAACATGGCAGAGCAGCAATGTATTTGAAAATCTCGAAGCAGATACCGAATACGAGATCGTCAGAAGAAAGGCTGCATCAGGAGATTCTGAAGCCGGAAAGATTTCTGAATCGTTAAAAGTCAGGACAAATGAAGCAGACGAACCGGAAGAAACTGTTGCAGCTCCGACATTGGACAAAAAAACAAATAAATCAATAACCCTTATCCATGAAGACGGTTATGAGTATAGTATTGATGGAGGAAAAACATGGCAGAGCAGCAATGTATTTGAAAATCTCGAAGCAGATACCGAATACGAGATCGTCAGAAGAAAGGCTGCATCAGGAGATTCTGAAGCCGGAAAGATTTCTGAATCGTTAAAAGTCAGGACAAATGAAGCAGACGAACCGGAAGAAACTGTTGCAGCTCCGACATTGGACGAAAAAACAAATAAATCAATAACCCTTATCCATGAAGATGGTTATGAGTATAGTATTGATGGAGGAAAAACATGGCAGAGCAGCAATGTATTTGAAAATCTCGAAGCAGATACCGAATACGAGATTGTCAGAAGAAAGGCTGCATCAGGAGATTCTGAAGCCGGAAAGATTTCTGAATCGTTAAAAGTCAGGACAAAAGGCTCAGACGAACCGGGAAAATCTGATTCTGATGATACACCAAGCGCAAATATTGTTGTTGACAAAGGCGATAATGCTGATACCAACATTACAGATGTCAAATCTGATGACCTCTCATCATATGCTGATGAACAAACCGGTGAGAAGGTGCAGGTCACAATGAAGGTTACAGCCAAAGATGCAGAATCTGTAGACTCTGAGACAGCCAATTTCATACTGGAGATGGTTGGTAATACTTACGAGGGAATGGATGTTGATGAGGTTAAGAATGAATATCTTGATATCAGTATTACAAAGAGCGTAAATGGTGGAGCAGCGACCGAAGTAAAAGATCTCGGAAGAGTTATAGAGATAGCGGTATCATATGACCTTACTGGCAAGTATAACCCAGTGATACTCAGAGAGCATAATGGTGAAGTAGTTAAATTTAGGAGACTTAATAGTCGGGCAACCAATAATAAGGAAGACGCTACTTTCTATGTTGATGAAGAGAATGAGATAATATATGTTTACTCACAGTTTTTCTCAACATACTCGATAGCTTATACTACGGTACCTTCATATCAGATTACATTAGATGATGGTAATGGAAATGTAAATCAGATAGTAGTTGCAAATGGTGCAACCATCAAAGAGCCTACAGCTCCTACAAAAGAGGGCTATAAGTTCCTTGGCTGGTATGTGGGTGATGATAAATATGACTTTGCAAAACCTGTTACAGAGAAGCTCACACTTACAGCAAAGTGGGAGAAGATAATTACACCTGAGATCAACGTGCTTGTAAGAAAGCAGAAAGTCTTTGGCAGGAATTATTTCGAAAAGTACGGAGAGGAACTGTCAAAATACAAGTATAAGTTTAAGATTGATGACAAATCACATAAAAAGATACTTGGCGCTACAAAAGACATGATCAAGGCTAAGAATGCCGGCACTGCAAAGGCTGCACTGTATCGCAAGGCGAGAAAGGGCGGCTCTTGGGAAAAGATAGAAGAACATGAATTTGTGGTAGAAAAGCCGGAGGTTACAAAGAAAGTGACAACACTTAAGCCGGGTGATACTGCAGAGGCACTGAGCTTCGTTACAAGCAAGATGTCAGTAAAGCCGACCTACTACCTGTCATCCAAGCCGGAAGTGGCAGAGGTTGACTTCGAAACAGGCAAGATCAAAGTACTTAAAAAGGGAAGTACAACAATCACGATAGCCTACGACAACGGTATCGGAGCAGCAAAATATAAGACAAAGTTAGTAGTTAAATAATAAGGATTTAGAGGCAGCTGTGAAATTCTCGCAGCTGCCTCTATAAATGTACTAGATAATGACTTTTATGAAAAACGGGTCTTGTATTCAAAAAACATTTATGTTATAGTTTTGATTTGTCAGTGAAAACTGATAGCATATCTTGGCGGTTTCGCCAATTATTCCACAAAAAGATTATACATATATGGAAGGATTTTTAATGAACAATCAGGAAAATTTTAAAGTTACTTTTGACGAGGCCAAAAAGAAATTGATGGCTATGACACTAATAAATAATTTTCTTTGGAATAGTGCAAATGAAAATGAAGAAGATGCAAAGACAATAGCAAGTATCATTCTTTCAAACGTGCTTGATTCAAAGGTTGAAGTGCTGGACGTTACTATCCAGAAAGAATTTGCCGGTGCAGACACAATATACCATGGCATACGTATGGATGCGCACATCAATAGGTCGAAGGTTAACAACAAAGTTACGGCAACTGTGTATGATATTGAAATGGAGGACAGAGAGGCGGATAGAAGAGGTTTGCCTAGAAGACTTAGATTTTATTCTGCACTACCGGACAGTAAAGAATTACCTTCGAGTGAAGACTATCAGAATATGCCGGATTTCATTTCTGTTGTAATCTTATCTTATGATCCATTTCTCATTGGCGATATGTACTATGAAGCCAAAATGCATCTCTCAACACATCCCGATTATGATTATGATGACGGAAGAACCTTTATCTTGCTTTATGCAGATGGAAAGCCTAATTTTGAAGACATGGTGTATGGAAAAAAGGTTCAGGAACTGCTAAAATATATAGTGTCAGGAGAGCTTTCAACTCATAATGATGACATAAAGGTATTGGATGAAATTGTTACAAAGGTAAAGTCCAAAACGGAGGTCACGAGGAGTCTTATGAAACAGTGGGATAGAGAAATGAGTATAAGGCGCGAGATAAAAGAAGAAGTAAAAGCAGAAGTAACTGCAGAAGTAACTGCAGAAGTATCGCGAGAATATGCAATAAAGCAGATTAAATCTAGTCGTAAGTACAATGCTTCAGATGCTGATATTAGGCAAGATCTTAAAGATAGTTATTCTTATGATGATGATATGATTGATGAGTTGTTTGAGGAAGTAGATAAGAATAAACAATAATGTATATTTACTGCACTTTATAAAGTGCAAATAAACTATAAAAAATCTTAATAAACTTTCCGATAAATCTTATAGTAGGATGTTACTGGAATTATCGGAAAGGACTTGACAGCTATGATGCAAGGACGCACAATTGGCAAGGCAAGGCAAGGCAAGGCAAGGCAAGGCAAGGCAAGGCAAGGCAAGGCAAGGCAAGGCAAGGCAAGGCAAGGCAAGGCAAGGCAAGGCAAGGGCTGACTATGTCCTTTGGTGTATAGTTAAATATTTTAATGACGGATAACCGCCGAAACGGATAGGGATATGTGTATCACTGTCTGTTTTGGCGGTTTTTGTGTGAAAAAAAGAAAGGAGATCATGAAAGAATGAAAACAAAGAGGCGAATAGGGAGGAAGATAATTAGCTTTCTGACTACTGCGGCGATGGTGGTCGGAATGATGGCTGGGATGACGGTGCCGGCGTATGCAGAGGAAATCAGCTATAATCTATGGGTTGGAGGAACGCAGGTAACGAGTGCGAATGCGAGCAACATAGACGGAAATAATAAGATGAGTTATGACGATGCCACCAAAACACTGACGCTGGATAACTTCAGCTATAGTGGTAGCGCCGGAAAAAGTACTAATGATTATAGACCAGCTTATATTTATACTACTGAAGCTTTGAATATAAGTCTTTCCGGCACGAATAGTATTCAAAATACAGCTTCTTTTTCCGGATATCCGATATATACAACCAATGATGTATATATTAATGGTTCAGGTACCCTGAACGCTAAAGGTTTTACAGCTATTATAAGTACAAATGGTAAAGTAATTATTGAAGGAGCCACAGTTACAGCCACGGGAGACAGTTCATCAGGTCGTGGTATCTCTTCACAAAACGAGTTTAGTATCACTAACGGAGCAAAAGTAACTGCTACCGCACTATATGGTCTTTATTGTGTCAGCAGTGATTTGAAAATCGAAGAAAGTACGGTTAATGCGTCCGGTAATGTGGCAGGAATCTATTGCCAAGACAATAACAAAAACATATTCATTAAAGCTGGCAGCACCGTTGAAGTCTCCGGTAAAAATTATGCAATGAAAGCCGGGCAAGGTGTAACTAATGATATTACTGGTACAGGGTGGACAAACACAGAGGGTACTGAAGGCAAGGCGAATATTGAAATCAGCTCTGAAGGTCAATCATTAGATATATACAAAAAAGTGCAATTTCCAGGAGTGGAGAGTTATCCTGTTTGGGCAGGTGGCAAGCAGTTTGATGCTGATAATCTTACAATTGAAGGTGATAGCGGAACAGCTACTTATGATCCTGTGAGTAAAACTTTAACATTAAATGGCTACGCAAGTGACGATGAGCTCGACTTTGCTCCAGATGGTGTTCAATGGAATAGTTTTGCAGTAATACATAGTGATGAAGACCTTACGATTAATTTAGTTGGTGATAATAAAATAACTGCACTTAATGAAAGAAGCCACAGTGCTATTTCGATGCCAGACGGAAAGACTTTGACTATTGCTGGTGAAGGCTCACTTGATGCATCTGGATATTATGGCATAAGTACGGCAAAGTCATATTTGAGAATTAAGGAAGGAACAATTAACCTTACTGGTTATGCGTATGGAATCAATTGCAGCAATTCAAGCACAGTTACAGATAATGAGTCGATAATCATCAGTGGGGGTAACGTGACAGCAACTGCCATAGGAGAAGATTGGGGAAATGGTATTACTTCGACGGGATACATCGCTGTAACAGATGGTAAATTGTATGCGCAGGCTAAAGATTCCAGTAGGGCAATCAATAGTCAAATAAGGATTGGTTCCGGTATGACAGGTCTGCAATCTAATGATGGAAGTGAGTGGACATCGTTAGACCCTTCGGAGATAAAACAAGGGTATTATGCAGTAAGCAAGAAGCTTGCTAAATTTGAAGTAGAGAAAACTGATGTAACAATAGCAACCAAGCCGGAAGCAAGGCAGCTTGAATATACCGGCACTGCACAGGAACTCGTAACAGAAGGTGAGGCTGAAGGCGGCACAATGAAGTATGCACTTGGAAAAGACTCTGATACTGAACCGACAGATGGCTGGAGTACGGACATTCCTACAGGTAAGGAAGCAGGAACATATTATGTATGGTACAAGGCAGCTGCTACATCTGACGGATATGTTGATTCTGATGCTGATAAGGTAGCTGTCACAATTGAAAAGAAATCTATTGAAAAGGCTACAGTAACACTTGATAATTCGTCGATTACATATACCGGTGAAGAACTAAAAGTGGCTGTAGATAAAGTAACGATAGGGGAAACTGAACTTACAGAAGATGATTATGAGGTAAGTGGAACGACAGCTGCAACTGAAGTCGGTACGTATAAAGTTACAGTGACCGGTAAAGGTAACTATGCGGGTACAGCCACCGCTGAGTGGAAAATAACTTCTGCTGATGATATCTTTACAGATGTTCAGAAACCATCGGCTAAATCATCTCTTAAATACACCGGATCAGCTTTGGAATTAGTAAATGCTCCAACTGAAAAACTGCCGGAAGGTTACAAAATGACTTATGCGCTTGGAGAAAATGAGACGGATGCACCGACAAGTGATGATTGGGGTGAGTATATACCTACAGAAACGAATGCCGGAACTTACTATGTATGGTATAAGATCAGTGATGGTGCAGGAAATGATGTTTTAAAGACTTGCATACCGGTAACCATAGCCAAGGCAACGCCATCTTATGATATCCCAACCGGGCTTACAGCAGTAAAGGGGCAGACGCTCGCAGATGTCGATCTTCCGGAAGCTGATAATGGCACATGGAAATGGGTTGATGCAGAAACTACATCGGTAGGAGAAGTAGGAGAAAACAAGTTTAAGGTTATATTTGTTCCTGATGATACTGATAATTATGAAGAAGTAAAAAATGTAGAAGTCACAATCACGGTAACAGATCCGAAGACACCGGATGAACCAGAAACACCGGACAATCCAGATACACCGGATAAACCAGATAGCGAGGATAAAACAGATAAAGAAAAGAATGCAGATATAGCTATTGGTGACGAAGATAAGAAGAAAACAGGTATAACGGATATCATATCAAAAGATCTTGATGATTATGCAAAAAATCAAGCTGGCAATAATGTTCAGGTCACAATGAAAGTTACTGCCAAAGATGTTGATTCAGTAGACTCTGAGACAGCCAATTTCATGATGGATATGGTTAATGAGACTTATGAAGGCATGGATACGGATGAGGTCAAAAATGAATACCTTGATATCAGTATCACTAAGAGTATAGATGGCGGATCAGAGGAAGAAGTAAAGGATCTTGGAAGAGTCATAGAGATAGCTGTTTCATATGACCTTAAGGGTAAATACAATCCGGTGATACTCAGAGAGCATGGCGGCGAAGTAGCTAAATTTAAGAGACTTGACAGCAGGGCAACAGGAACTAAGGAAGATGGTACTTTTTATGTTGATGAAGACAATCAGGTGATATATATTTATGCACAGTATTTTTCAACATACTCGATAGCATACACAACAGTACCTTCATATCAGATCACATTAGATGATGGTAATGGAAATGTAAATCAGATAGTAGTAGCAAATGGTGCTACTATTACAGAACCGGAAGCTCCTAAAAAAGAAGGCTACAAGTTCCTGGGATGGTACGTGGGCGATACTAAGTATGACTTCACAACACCTGTTACCGGTAAGCTCACACTTACAGCAAAGTGGGAGAAGATAATTACACCTGAGATCAACGTGCTTGTAAGAAAGCAGAAAGTCTTTGGCAGGAATTATTTCGAAAAGTACGGAGAGGAACTGTCAAAATACAAGTATAAGTTTAAGATTGATGACAAATCTCAGAAAAAGATACTTGGCGCAACGAAAGACATGATCAAGGCTAAGAATGCCGGCACTGCAAAGGCTGCACTGTATCGCAAGACGAGAAAGGGCGGCTCTTGGGAAAAGATAGAAGAAGTCGAATTTGTAGTAGAAAAGCCGGAGGTTACAAAGAAAGTTACCACACTTAAGCCGGGTGATACTGCAGAGGCACTGAGCTTTGTGACAAATCAGATTTCAGTAAAGCCGACCTACTACCTGTCATCCAAGCCGGAGGTAGCTGAGGTTGACTTCGAAACAGGCAAGATCAAAGTACTTAAAAAGGGAAGCACAACGATCACAATAGCTTACGACAATGGTATCGGAGCAGCAAAGTATAAGACAAAGTTAGTAGTTAAATAGTTACAGTTCACAGGCAAACTGCGCACTAGCTGCGCAGTTATGCCCCAGTAAATTATGCAGGGCATTGAGTTTTGCCCATTGCCGAAGGCAATCTGCATTGGCAAAACTCGTTACTGGAGCGAGCTGTAAGTGAGTGAACAGTAACGTTAAATAAAAATGACAAAATTATATTGCAATAAGATGAATAATAGTGTATAAATAAAAATGCAAGGCAAACAACACTTTGCAGAGAACAATAAAATAACAGATGGGAGCTTGTATTACAGGCTGAGAGGAAGGTGTGACCTTCGACCAAGAACCTGATTTGGATAATGCCAACGTAGGGATGCCTGGTATAAAGGAAGAATTTGCGGAAGCTATCTAAGATCAAATAGATAGCTTCTTTTTTTGCAATTAAAATCCTTTTCTTATGCGATACAGCGTGATACAGCTCCGAGAATAGGAGGAGAAGTATGAAAGACTCGAAATTTTTACTCAGAATGGTGACACTTGCTATGTTTGTAGCTTTGGGGGTAGTCATTTCCCCAATCCTTCGTGTCGAGGGAATGTGTCCGATGGCTCACTTTATCAACATTTCGGTAGCAGTATTTTTAGGCCCGCTGTATGCCCTTATCTGTGCAGTGACGATAGGCGTACTCAGGATGATCTTGATGGGGATACCGCCGCTTGCGCTGACAGGTGCGGTTTTCGGAGCAACTCTTTCGGGAGTACTGTATCGTGTTTCAAAAGGAAAGCTTATAGCAGCTGTGATCGGTGAAGTAATAGGAACCGGTATCATCGGCGCTATAGTTTCATACCCTGTCATGACATATCTTTGGGGCAGGGGAGGATTATCACTGTTTTTCTATGTTCCATCGTTCATCTGCGGTACACTGATCGGCGGAAGTATTGCATATCTCGTATTAAAAAGAATGGCCAGCACCGGAGTTCTGACAAAGATCCAAAGTAGTTTAAGAAATGAAGATGATAGTAAGGAATTAAGGAGTCGAGAAGCCTGATGAATAGCTGTCTGCAGGAAATAAAAAACGAAAATCCACTGATACATTGCATAACAAATCCAATTTCCATGACACAGTGTGCCAATGCGATCCTTGCCTTGGGCGCCCGTCCGATAATGGCGGAGCATCCTTTGGAGGTTGTGGAAATTACAAAAACGGCAAAGGCACTTCTGCTTAATTTTGGGAATATTTCTGATGTAAGAATGGAAGCGATGAAGAAGTCTTTTGAAGCTGCCCTGAAAATTAAGATCCCGGTAGTCATCGATATGGTAGGTGTCTCATGCTCGAGGTTAAGGCGTAAGTTTGCAGAAGAGCTGCTGGATATGTGTAAAAAAGATAGAGACAGCTTTGTGCTTGCAAAGGGGAACTACTCAGAAATATATGCAATGACAAACGACAACTATAGTGCTTCAGGTGTTGATGCGGATAAGGCACTTTCTTTTGACAAAACACTGGAAAGTGCACATGAGCTTGCATTTGAATATGGGATAAGCGTCCTTGCGAGCGGAAAAAAGGATATTATCACGAATGGTGAAAGAACAGAATTGATTTCAAATGGAACGCCATCACTCAGCCGTATAACCGGAACCGGATGTATGCTTGGCGCAATCTGCGCGGCATTTCTTTCCGTAAAAGCAGATATAGATGCAGTGAGCTCAGCATGTGAGATGTTTGGAAAAGCAGGTGAAAGGGCAGATATGGGTGGAATTTGGTCATCGGGGACATATCTTGTCAGGCTTATGGATGAGATAAGCAGATCAGATGACAAGTATTGTCTTTATCTGGTAACTGACAGCACCGGGATTGATACGGAAGAATTTTTATATAAGGTGGAAGAAGCACTGAAAGGCGGGGTAAGCTTTCTGCAGATAAGAGAAAAGAATAAGAGTACGAAAGAATATATCGAGCTTGGCAGAAAGGTGCTGGAGCTTGCGCACAGATATGGAGTACCGTTGGTTGTTGATGACCGGGTAGATGTTGCTATGGCTATAGATGCAGATGGAGTACATCTGGGTGCGGAAGACATGGACATAGCGGAAGCAAGAAAGCTGCTGGGCCCAGGGAAGATAATAGGAGCAACAGCAAAAACGGTAGAAAAGGCTGTAGAGGTCTATAGAAAAGGAGCGGATTATCTTGGTGTAGGAGCTATATATCCGACGACGACAAAGGTGAAAACAGTACTTACATCAGTTGATACTCTCAAAAGCATATGTGAGGCAGTACCTATTCCTGTTTGTGCCATAGGTGGCTTAAATGCTGAAAATGCAAGAATTCTTAAAGGTGCAAAGATAGCGGGGATATGTGTCGTATCGGCAATCATGAAAGCATCAGATCCTAAGGAAGCTGCAATGAAACTCAGCAGGGTAAGCAAGGAGCTTAGAGCATGAAAAAAGTACTGACTATAGCAGGCAGCGACAGTTCAGGCGGAGCAGGCATACAGGCTGACTTGAAGACGATGTGTGCACATGGCGTATATGGAATGAGCGTCATCACTGCAGTTACAGCTCAGAATACGACAGGAATAAGCGGAATATTAAATACGGGCGCAGAAATGATCAGGCTCCAGATGCAGGCTGTATTTGAGGATATAACTCCTGATGCTGTGAAGATAGGAATGCTGCCGGATAAGGATTCAATCGTGACAGTAGCCGATACTTTAAAAAAATATAATGTACGAAATATTGTTTTAGACCCGGTTCTGGCATCTACAACGGGTACAAAGCTTTCTAAGGACAGCAATGCGGAATGCATGAAAGATAAGCTTTTCGCGCTATGTACACTTATAACTCCCAATATTCCAGAGGCAGAAGTACTTATTGGAGAAAAGTTTGAAGAAAAGTATCAGATTTATAAAGCGTTGGAAAAGTTGAATAAATGCTATGGTACAGCCGTACTTATAAAGGGAGGTCACAGCAGGGACACAGAGTTTAGCGAGGATTATCTGTTTGATGGGGAACGCTTTTTTGATTTAAAAGAGCGGCGAATTGATAATCCGAATACGCATGGGACAGGATGCACTTTATCCAGCGCCATAGCCTGTGAGCTTGCAAAGGGGAATACACTCTATGAAGCGGTACTTAAGGCTAAAAAGTATCTGACAGGTTGTATCGGCGCAGGCCTTGATCTAGGCAAAGGCAGAGGTCCATTGGATCATCTGTATCAATATAATAATTAAGGAGAAGTTTAAGATGAGAAACTACACAACACAGATGGATGCAGCAAGAAAAGGAATTATTACTCCTGAAATGAAAAAGGTTGCATGGGATGAGTACAGGTCTGAGGAGGAGATCCGTGAGCTTGTGGCAAAAGGACAGGTTGCCATATGTGCCAATAAAAACCACAAGTGTCTTGAACCAAAGGGAGTCGGCTCTATGCTCAAGACAAAGATCAATGTAAACTTAGGAGTTTCAAGAGATTGCAAGGACTATGATGTGGAAATGAAGAAGGTGCTTGCGGCTGTAGACATGGGTGCTGATGCGATTATGGATCTTTCTTCTCATGGAAATACCCAGCCATTCAGAAGGAAACTCGTGGAGGAGTGCCCGGTCATGCTTGGCACTGTGCCGGTATATGACAGTGTTATTCATTATCAGAGAGACCTTTCAGAGCTTACAGCTAAGGATTTTATAGATGTTATCCGCCTGCATGCCGAGGATGGAGTTGATTTTGTGACACTTCATTGCGGTATTACAAGGAAGACTATTGAGCAGATCAAAAAGCATAAGAGGAAGATGAACATCGTATCAAGAGGAGGCTCACTTGTATTTGCATGGATGAGCATGACCGGTGAAGAAAATCCGTTTTATGAGTACTATGATGAGATCCTTGATATCTGCCGGGAATATGATGTTACGATCTCTTTGGGTGATGCCTGTAGACCGGGATGTCTTGCAGATGCGACTGATGTATGTCAGATAGAGGAGCTTGTAAGACTTGGTGAGCTTACCAAGAGAGCATGGGAGAAGGATGTGCAGGTAATGGTCGAGGGACCTGGACATATGAGCCTTGACCAGATCGAAGCAAATATGAAAGTACAGAATTCTATCTGCATGGGCGCTCCATTTTATGTTTTGGGACCGCTTGTTACTGATATCGCGCCTGGATACGATCATATCACATCAGCTATAGGTGGTGCGATAGCAGCGGCATCGGGAGCTGCGTTCCTTTGCTATGTCACTCCGGCAGAGCATCTTGCACTTCCAAATCTTGAAGATGTAAAGCAGGGCATAATCGCATCGAAGATAGCAGCGCATGCAGCGGATATTGCAAAGAAAGTGCCGCATGCCATGGACAGGGATAATGCAATGGCAGAGGCACGAAGGACATTCGACTGGGACAAACAGTGGGAGTGTGCGATAGACCCTGAGACTGCAAAATCGATAAGGGAAGACAGATCACCGGAGTTTGATGATACCTGCTCAATGTGCGGTAAGTTCTGTGCTGTAAGAAGTATGAATAAAGCTTTGAACGGCGAGTATATAGATATACTATAAATAAAGGACGGGGCCCTTTCAGATTAGAGAGCCCCGTTTCATATAGTCATCGAAGCTTTAATGACATCCGATATTCTATAGGTGTAAAACCTGTCGATTTTTTAAATATCCTTGTAAAATATGAATAGTTATCATATCCAACTTCCGAGGCAATGGTGCTGATCGGCAAGGTAGTGGTCCTAAGCAGATCCTGTGCAGCTTCGATCCTCTTTTCTATGACATAGTTTGTAAAGGATGTGCCAATCTCATTTTTGAAAAGGCGTGAAGCATAGTCAGGATCAAGATAGAGGATCTGCGAAAGACTCTGTCGGTTTATATTTTCCATATAGTGCTTATCAACGTAATCTTTGATGATCTTTCCAACAGACTTATTTACATCCCTGGAGCCAAAAAAATTTTCAGCGGTATTAAGCATGTATTGCAGATACAATTCCATGTTGTAGATGGAAAAGACTGCCTCTGAGGACAGCTCATGGAAAGTATTGTCCTGATACAGATGGTTTGCAGATATACCTTTTTCGCGCAAGCAAGCATATAGAGCTTGTATAAAATCTATCTGGAAGTTGCTTATAGCTGTAAATGATTGTGCGCCGGCTTCCGAGATTTCCTCAAGATATTGGTGAGAGTACTCTACCAGTGCATCATAGTTACCATCAAAAAGACATTTTTCCATGTAATCTATATGTGCGGCAGGTATCGCTTTTGAATTAGATACAGTTTGCATAGAGGGTGTTTCTTCACTAAGAAATCTGATCTTATTAATATCCTTAAGACGTTTTTTTTGCAGATCATACAAAAGCTCTATACTTTCGACGATAGCTGATGCAGTACACAGATTGCCTACATATATATTTGTAGGGCAGTTAAAGCCTTTTCGCAAAGTATCTATGAAAGTGCTGCAGCAGTCATATAAAGAATTTGATGTAATGCTCCCGTTAAGTATTGCCGCATATGAAAGATGTCCCTTGTCAGACAGCGGCATGAAAACGTCTCCGGAGCAGAGTACATCAGAGAAAGATTCTTTGAAAACCTTGGCAAGCTTATCCCGCTGCGTTAGCGGAAGACGACTTTTAAGATTATTGTTTTCATCGATATAGTAGTGAGTGAATGTAAACAACAGTGGAGTAAAGTGACCATCATCATTATACATTTCTGTTATTTCACTTTGAGATACACTTCGTAAACTTAATAATTTACGCCAAAATATCTGATATTTTTCTTCAGAGTCTAAGTTTTGCTTTTGGAATTCTTTAACTGCAGATAATATAATTTTTGTGATCTCTTCGGAGTCAATAGGCTTAAGTACATAGTTAAATGCACCAAGCTCAATTGCTTTTTGCGCATATTCAAAATCAGCGTAGCTTGTAAGCAGTATGCTGATCATATTTTTACGGTGCTCTTTTATCCATGCCAGCAGATCAAGTCCGCTGCCCTGGGGCATATTTATATCAGTTATAATTATCTCCGGAGAATCTGAAACTATCAGCTTTTGAGCATCTGACATGGAATGTGCAGAAAGTACATCGCTGAATCCGAGCTCATCCCACTTTATTTTCTTTTTTAATGCTGCAATTACAAATCGGTCATCGTCAACTATTAGGATTTTCATTAGTCTTCCATTTCTATCTGATAGGGGATCAGAAGCCGGACTTGGGCTCCTGACTCATCGTTATTGAAAAAATCTAGTGTAAAGAGTTTACCATATATCAGCTCCAGGCGTTTGAGGGAATTTTTTATTCCGATGTGTCCTCCTGCCGGCGAATAAATATTATCTCCGGAGAGCCTGATAAGTGACTCCTTTGAGAATCCGGGACCATTGTCTATCAGATCAAATTGAAGCCAGTCTATATCTTCTTTCACAATATGCGAAATGTTTATATCGATGCTGAGAGGCTTGTCAGGAGAGGCTCCGTGTTTGACGGAGTTTTCCACAAAAGTGATCATAAGCAATGGTGGGATCAAAGCATGCCGGCAATCGTCTTCTATCGTACAGTTATAGCTGATAGGTGTATATAGCCGGAGAGATTGTATATTGAGGTAAGCATCAATATGTTCTAACTCGTTTAGGAGCTGTGCATATTTATTTTCCGACTGAAAAAGATAGCGCAGGTAAATCGATGTAAAGCGTATCATCTTTTCAGCAAGATCATTTTCACCTACCTGGATCATACTGCTTATTGTGCTGAGACAGTTTAGGTAAAAATGCGGTTTGATCTGATGCTGCAGGATCTCAAGCTCAGAACGCGTTTTTTCGAGTTCATGCTCATACATGTCTATTTTTAGTTTGTTTATTTCAGAGAGAAGAGCGCGAAATTGTAAGCTTGTCTGCTCTAATTCCTTTATATTATGTTTTTTTAGTATCGTATCAGAGTTGTTGTTAATATGTGTAAGATTTTCATGAAAGCTTTCTATAGGACGGATAATGCGATTATATAGGCGGCTTAGGTAAAAACATGAAAATACAGCCAATAGAAGGAAGAGGCTTATAAGTGTAAATTGCAAGATAAGCCTGTCACCATAATTATCAAAGAATGTACTGTAAATGCGAACGTCATAGGGCAGTGTGCTTTCAAAGGCTGATAACTCTATATGCGTGGTGAATATATCGTTTAATGATCTTTGAGCGGTGTAGAGAGTAGCTTTTGAATCATCGACTATCTCTATACCCAAAGGTATATTCACGGAGGATGCATTATATTCTTCAGCGAGCTCCTCGATATTTAAAAGCGCAGAAATCATCATTCCATTATAATTTACCTGAAAACATATATACTTACCTTGGGTGAAACTAAGTACCTTCCATTCGAGTCTGTTATTTGAAGCTAATGTATGTGATCTAAGGAAAGACTCAAGCCTGCGATACTCCTCGTAGTCTGTCTGCAGGGATGAAATATTGTATAGCTCATCCCTTGAAGCTATATACAAAAAAAACATAGTCTTTTCGCCAAGGGAACTATATCGTTCTTTTATAAGATTACGGAGATTGCGCAGAGGAGGTAGTATCTCACCGGCATGGGATACAGACGCAATAGTTTCTACATTAGTATCATTAAGTATCAGCCACTCAGAAAAGCTTTCTATGGCTTTGAGACGATTTCTCTGAGTAAGCGCAGTATGCTTTAGATTAAACTCGGCTGTATTATAGTTTCTTTCTCGTATCTGGATCAGGGAAATAACGCTATATGTAAAGTTTAGAAGTATCATTATAAACATTAATATAGTAAGTCCTCTAAGAGCACTTACTACGGAGTAGCTTTTAGTTTTCATATATTAAGTACCGCTGTGATAAAGTTTTCATGTCCATGCGAAGAGTATCTGTGAAGGTACTGGACAGATACTCTTGTCATACATTATACAATATTTGGCATTCCAGTCATATCATTTTGGAATCATAAGTACGAAATGTGAAAAAAAAAGACCGGATAATATCATATATGCAAATGTTGAAAACTCATACCTGAATAATGACAAGCATCTTTCTGAATTGTGCTATAAAGAGTGGATAAATTGGATTATATTTAATCCATCATACGAAACAGGAAGTGAGGACGTAGTAATGGATTTAGATGTAAAGAAAAGCAGAATAGCGGAACTGAAAAAAAGCGCACCATTGTATGTGCTGCTTTTGCCATCAGCCCTTCTTTTGCTTTGCTTCTCATATCTTCCTCTTGGTGGGATAGTCATGGCATTTCAGGATTTTGCACCAAGTAAAGGGATCGTGGGAAGTCCATGGGTGGGGTTCAAACATTTTGTACAGTTTTTTAAGTCTTATCAGTTTAAGGTTACACTGATCAACACACTTAAACTTAGCGGTTATGGCATTGTTGCGGGATTTCCGCTTCCTATACTGCTTGCGATCATGTGCAATCAGATGCGAAATGGTAAGTTTAAAAAGGTATTTCAGGTAATAACTTACTTGCCGCACTTCATATCAACTATGGTAATGTGTGGTCTCATACTTATATTTTTGTCACCCGGAACAGGGCTCTTTGCAAACATATTCAGAATATTAGGAGGAACAGGTGATTTTCCAAATCTGATGGCAATGCCTTCGGCGTTTGGACACATATATGTCTGGAGTGATATCTGGCAGCATCTTGGATGGGACAGTATCATATATCTTGCGGCACTTGCCGGCATAGATCCCAGCTACTATGAGGCAGCCACGATGGATGGAGCATCAACTCTTCAAAAGATCAGGTATATTGATCTGCCATTGATAATGCCTACAGCAATGATATTACTGATCATGAGAGTTGGAAATATTTTGGGAATAGGCTTTGAAAAGGTATATTTGCTTCAGAATGTTTCAAACATTATGTCGAGTGAGATAATATCAACCTATGTTTATAAGATAGGCTTGCAGAGCATGCAGTACAGTCTTTCAACGGCAATAGGGCTTTTTAATACAGTAGTAAATGTGTCGATATTGCTTTTGGTAAATTTCATTTCAAAGAAACTTACTGATAGTAGTCTGTTTTAATAGGGGGATTTGAAAAAGATGGTACAGGGATCTGTTTTGCAGAAAAATACAAATTTGATGATACGGAAAAAAAGATTTGATCAGGATAAAATAGTCAGGTTCTTTTTGTATGCCATAGCTTTATGTATGATCATAGCTACAATATATCCGCTATGGTTTGTCATCATAGCATCTTTTAGCAATCCTGCAGATGTTGTGAGCGGCCAGGTATGGCTTTGGCCAAAGCAGATAAATATTGATGGATATAAAGAATTGTTTAAGCAGTCTGAAATATGGAAGAGCTATGCGAACACGATACTTTACACAGCCGTTGGTACAATAGTCGGTCTGGCTGTAAATCTTCCGGCAGGTTATGCACTTTCACGCAAGGATCTGTTTGGCAGAAAATGGATAAATGTATTTTATCTTATTCCTATGTTTGTAAGCGGCGGTCTGATCCCGACATATTTCGTTGTGAGGAAATTTGGCTTATATAACACATTTTGGGTAATGATAATACCATTTGCAGTATCCACTTATAATATAATAGTGGCAAGGACGTTTTTTAAGGAAAATCTCCCTGATTCCCTTTGGGAAGCTGCGCAGATAGACGGATGCGGAACTATAAGATTTTTCCTGCAGTTTGTGATACCTCTTTCAAAGGCAGTGATCGCAGTCATAGCTCTTTGGACTGCAGTAGGAATATGGAATCAGTGGTTTAACGCACTTATATATATAGAAAATGAAAATCTTATTCCATTGCAGCTGCTGCTCAGAAGGATACTTATAACAAACCAGTCACTTTTAGGAGCAGCTACAGGATCTATGGCGCAGGAGCTCAGGCAGCTCTCAGATATGATGAGGTATGCATCAATCGTCATATCGACTCTGCCGATCATGTGTATGTACCCATTCCTGCAAAAATACTTTAACCAGGGCGTAATGCTTGGAGCTGTAAAAGAATAATAAATATCAAAGGAGATCAAAAACTATGAAAACGAAGAAAATAATGGCAGTTTTGCTTTCAACAGCTATGTCATTTGGAGTACTTAGCGGATGCGGAAGCTCTGCAAGTGCAAGAGGGACAGAGAACGCATCTTCAGAGTCAAGGGATGCAGACAATGCATTTGAAGTTGCAACAGTACGCTGGTCAGACTGGGGGGAGGATTATCATACAGGTTTTCCGGATAAGTCAGCAGCAGAAAGCGGAGTTCAGATTAAGTGGAATACCATCATAAATTCCGACTGGACAGACAAAAAGTCTGTCATGATGGCAGGAAACGATCTTCCGGATGCATTCCTTGGCTCTATATGCTTTACAGAGTCAGATATCATGTCCAACTTGAATTCATTTGTGGCGCTTGATGATTATATAGAAGAGTATATGCCCAATTTTAGTAAAGTGATCAAGTCTGATCCTACGATGAAGGCCCTTGCATATTCTAGTGATGGGCATATATATGGACTTCCGGCAAAAAAACCATGCAGACCTATGATAGCAAATCAGATGTTTATCAATAAGACATGGCTTGACAATCTCTATCTTGAAGTACCGGAAACTTATGAAGAGTACTTGGAAGTTTTGAGAAAATTCAAGAGTGAAGATGCAAACGGAAATGGTGATAAGGGCGACGAGATCCCTTATGGAAGAGGCTATGCTGATCCGGTAATGTTTTATGGACTTCCATTTGGAACAACTATCGGAGCAGACAATACCTACAGTATGACTATAAAGGATGGCAAGCCGGTATTTCTTCCTATATCAGATGAGTATAAGGAAGCTGTAAAGGCTATGCACGACGCTTATGCAGAGGGACTTATCGATAAGGAGATCTTCACAGAAGACGATTCTATGCGTGATGCAAAGCTTATGGCTGAGACACCTATTATCGGAAGCGCATCCGGATGGACAGCAGACGCAACATTTGGCTCAAATCATGATCAGTATATAGCGCTTCCGGCACTTAAAGGTCCGGATGGACAGCAGTATATCTCATCTGATCCTGAGCACTGGAATTACAGCAGATATGAATTTGTAGTTACAAGTTCTTGCAAGGATCCGGGAAAGCTCCTTTCATGGATAGACAAATTCTATACAGAGGATGCTTCGATACAGAATTTCTACGGTTCATTTGATAAAGCTATAAAGAAAAATGAAGATGGTACATATAATGTTCTTGAACCTGATGATGGCAACTCTGCAGATCTGTTTGCCTGGATCAATTCATTGAGAGATTTTGGTCCTAAGTATGTTGCTGATGACTTTAATGAAAAGGTAAAGTATGATGGCGAAAATGGAGATGCACTTAAGCTTTCACTTGACAATGAGATGAAGCAATACGCAAAAGAGGCTTATCCTAATGTAAGCTACACTGTTGAACAGCTTAATACACTTGCAACTCTGTATACTGATATAGAGGCATACATTGACTCAAGTCAGGCAACATGGGTTACAGATGGAGGCATTGATGAGCAGTGGGATGGTTACATCAGTCAGCTTAAAATGATGGGACTTGATGATTTTCTGAAAATTCAAGATGATGCTTATAGCACATACAAATCAAATAAATAATAGTAGATATGATTGATAGATAAGGAGTTATAAGGGGTATGGAGCCAGCCTCCATATCCCTTTTTGTGAATATGATGAATAAATACAGATTTACCGTTTTAACAGACAGACTTATAAGGATGGAGTATCAGGAAAACGGAAAGTTTAACGATGAAAAAACATTAAGTGTATGTAATAGAGAATTCCCAAAGGTAGAATACGAGCTTAAGGATAGTGAAAACCTGCTTGAAATAGAGACTTCAGAGCTCATGTTGAAGTACGACAAAAGACCATTTACCTCTCATGGCTTGAGTATCACACTCAGATCAACAGGAGCAGTATGGAATTATGGCAAAATGTACGCCGGTGGAGAGAATCTTTTTGGAACTGCAAGAACCCTTGATATGACAGATGGACTTGTATTACTTGATGATGGTATATTTGCCAAAAACGGATTCACTTTTATAGATGATTCTGCAACTCCATTGATAGTAGATGGCGAGGTAAAGGAACGAAAGTGGGAATGCAGGGATATATACTTTTTTGGATATGGTGATGATTTCTTTGGTGGATTAAAGGATTACTATGCTTTGACAGGAAATGTGCCAATGCTGCCAAGGTATGCGCTGGGCAACTGGTGGAGCAAATTTGAAAGATACAGCGAGCAAAGCTACATGGAAATGCTTGAAAGATTTGAAAAAGAAAAGGTTCCTCTTTCTGTTGCGGTACTTGATATGGATTGGCATATAACAGATATAGATCCCAAATATGGCAATGGCTGGACAGGCTTTACGTGGAACAATGAGTTATTTCCGGATTATAAGAGGTTTTTACAAAAGCTGCATGAAAGAGGACTTGCTGTCACACTTAATCTTCACCCGGCGGATGGAATACGAGCTTGTGAAGGCATGTATGAAAAAGCAGCAAAGCGTGTGGGGATAGATCCGGATACGGAGGATACTGTAGAGTTTGATTTGACTGATCCTAAATTTAGAGATGCCTATTTTAAGGACGTGCTTGAACCCTATGAAAATGATGGAGTAGATTTTTGGTGGATAGACTGGCAGCAGGGAAATAAGATGTCAAATAGTAACTTAGATCCGCTGTGGCTTTTAAATCATTATCATTTTGAAAATCAGCAAAGCCGTGGAAAACGTGCGATGATTTTTTCTCGTTATTCGGGGATCGGCAGTCACAGATATCCGATCGGATTTTCGGGTGATACGGTGGCAAGTTGGAAGAGTCTGTCGCTTCAGCCATTTTTTACCTCTACGGCAAGCAATATAGGCTATGGCTGGTGGAGCCATGATATAGGAGGTCACATGCAGGGAGACAAGGACTTGGAAAGACTTGTCAGATGGATACAGTTTGGAGTATTTTCTCCGATAATGAGACTACATAGCTCAAATAGCCCATTTTTTATAAAAGAACCTGCAAAGCTTGAAGAACCATACAAGACTATAATCAAGCGATTTATGAGATTCAGGCATAGGATGCTGCCATATCTTTATACCATGAATTACAAAGCATATGCTGACGGAGAGCCGCTTATACGTCCTGTATATTATTATTGTCCAAAGGACAAAGATGCATATGGTGTGGGCAATGAGTACTTTTTTGGAAGTGAATTGCTGGTAGGCGCGATAAGTGTTAAGGAAGACCGTGAGATTAAAATGTCATCGGTAAGATGCTTGATCCCTGAAGGAAGATACTATGATATCTTTACCGGAAGAATATATGCCAAAAGACAGCTTAGGAAGCTTTATCGCAGCCTTGAGACTATACCTGTGCTTCTAAAAAGCGGAGGAATAGTTCCTTTGGCCGGTGAAGATGATATGGATTCTTTTAAAAATCCTAGCGAATTGGAACTTCTTATAGGTGCGGGAGCTTCGGGAAGCTTTACTTTATATGAGGATGATGGTATATCAGCGGAATATATAAATGGTAAATGCGTAAAAACGGATATAGCGATTGACTGGGTTGAAGATAGTAAAAGTATGACTATAACAATCGGGGGCGCACAGGGAGATATCTCACTTATACCTTCTCAAAGGCATATCTTTATAAAACTATATGGTATTGAAAAGGCAGAAGGATATGATCCGGACAAAGCGGATCATACATTAGTGATAGATCTGGGTAATGTATCGGCAGAGGATGGTCATAGTATCACTATAAATAATGTTACACTTGCTGAAAATAGCTGGAAGGAAGAAGTATTTAAGATCATAGATCATGTGTGGTGCGAGCTTAGGTATAAAGAGGAGGTAAACAATCTTTTGAATAATTGCAAAGGAAAGGAAGACTTCGATATGGAGCTCTCAGGGCTGGAAGTGCCTGAAATGCTGAAAGATGCTATAAGAGAAGTACTATGATTAAACTTGATGATGGGGGATAAGAAAAGTGGTCTTGAGAGTCATACTCTCAAGACCACTTTGTCGATGTTTCGACTCTTACCACATCAAGCCAATGACTGCATGATATGTGCCACAAGTATGCCGCATGGCGTACCGATTACATATCCCATCAGAGCCATGAGGATCCCGACAGGGACAAGTGAACTCGAATAAGAATAATAAAATTCCTTCTTAAATTGTGTTATTTTAATTGTATGGTATACTATTATTTGATGAAAAGACGATCACTGTTTCCGATGATATCGGAATGGGTATCAAAGGCTTTGAGGACGGATGGCTTAAATACATAGATTGAAAGATGGTGAAAAAATGAAACTTGCGATTATAGGAACCGGTAAGATAGTACATGAGGCACTTTTTGCAGCGGAAGGACTTGAAAATATTGATATTACGGCAATCTTTGCCCGCCCACACAGCAGGGATAAGGCGGAGGGACTTGCGGAAAAATATGGAATAGCGGAAGTATTTACAGACTATGATGAACTGCTTGAAAAGAGCGGTGTAGATGCTGTGTATATAGGACTTGTGAACAGTGCGCACTATGAATATTCTAAAAAGGCGCTTGAAAAGGGAAAGCATGTAATACTTGAAAAGCCTTTTACTACGACTTACAAAGAAGCTGAGGAACTTGTAAATACAGCCAGAAAAAACGGAGTATTTGTACTTGAAGCTATTACGGTGCTTCACAATGAACTATATAAAAAGGCAGAAGAGAATCTTGATAAAATAGGACAGGTGAGGATAGTGCAGTGTAACTATTCACAGTATTCCTCAAGATATGATAATTATCTGAAAGGAGTAGTTGCGCCTGCGTTTGATCCGGCACTTGGAGGCGGAGCCAAAGGAGATATAAATCTTTACAATATTTACTATTGTGTTGGGCTTTTTGGTGAGCCGGAGAGTGCGGTCTATACCTGCAACAGAGGCTTTAATGGCGTAGATACGTCAGGTATTGCAGTATTTAAGTACCAGGATTTTGTGGCTTCATGTATAGGGGCAAAAGACTCCGCAAGCCCGTCATACGTATGCATCCAGGGGGAAAAAGGTTTTATCCGCTTTGAAGGTACACCAAATACACCTTCAAAGCTCCATATTGAGTATCTTTCTGATGGAGAAGTATCTGAAAAGCTCAATGCTTCAGGTGCAGTTGAAAGAAACATGAAAACACTGGAGTTTGAAAGAGGAGATATAAAGCATAGGATGACGCAGGAGTTTGTGGATTTTGAGAAGATAATCTCTGATAACGATACAGCTCTCGCAGATAAGTACATGGATAAATCACTTGAAGTGATGAGAGTTTTAGAAATGATGTAAGGACTTTTGGGTGGATAGAAACATGATTTCTATCCACTTTTCTCTTTTATTTCAATAAAATTAAATATGTCTTGAAAAATTTTCTCAATAACGAATGTTTATATCTAGAGGTTAGAGATTGCTAACACTCAACAAAGCTACTATACTAAATAATTGGTATTCTTTTTAGCACAATTTATAACAATATAATTATAGGGAGAGTAAATTTGCTGTTCAGAAATATGCTTAGGAATCTTATGAAAAATAAGGTTCAGTTTTTCTCGATATTCATAATGTCTTTTTTAGGTTTGTTTGTATTTGTGGGGATGGACTCTGAAGTTGCAGGATATACGGCGGCAGAGGATGCATTCTATTCTAAATATGATCTTGCAGACATCTGGGTTACAGGAAAAGAATTTACTTCTAATGATGTAACGAAGATCCAAAATATAAAGGGAATTGAAAATGCGGAGCGAAGGGCATCTGTAAAGGGAAAGGCAGTGCTCGAAAAGGGTGAGGCAGATATATATCTGAACTTCATCGAAAGTAACGATATCTCGCGTATCGGAGTGGTCGAGGGTGATGAGTACGAAAGTGGTGAAGGCGGTGTCTGGCTTGACTATATATTTGCTGAAAAGAACGGTATAAAGGTAGGTGATGTAGTAAAGCTGAAGTACGAGGGCAAAGTATTTACCGAGATACTTCGAGGTAAGATACGGCATCCCGAATATGTTTATTATCTGCAGGATACAGCGGCAATGATGCCTGCATATGGAACGTATGGCATGGCATTTTTGGATTCTTCCGAAATCCCATCTGAGAAAATATTTTTTAATGAAGTGATCTGTGATGCGACAGATATTGATAATGTAAATGCTCTTTCTTCCGAAGAAAAAGCTGTGAAAAAACTTCTTGAAGGCAGGATATATGATGCTCTTGATACTGACACACTTGCTGTTTTGGGAAAAGATGACCAGATGAGTTATCAGACCTTTAGGGCAGAGATGGAGCAGCACAAGGGCATGTCATTTATGTTTCCACTTGTTTTTATGATCATATCGGTACTTGGGATAATCACCACAATGACAAGGATGACAAAAAAGCAGAGGGTGGAGATAGGTACTCTCAAGGCATTGGGATTTTCGAAAGGAAGGATAACGCTTCACTACATATCATATGGATTTTTTCTGAGTCTCTTGGGAAGTGTATTGGGGGCAGCGGCAGGATATAAGGCAATAGTCAAACTCACTCTTGATATGATGTCACAAACTTATCTGATACCGGGCGGAGGTGGGAAGCTTACGACTTCCGGGATATTTATGATAACTGCTTCTGTCATAGTATCCACTCTTGTAAGCTTCCTTGCGTGCAGAGCGCAGCTTGAGCCGCCTCCGGCAGAAACACTTAAACCGGAAGCTCCAAAGGCTATGAAGCAGACATGGCTTGAAAAAAGTAAACTCTGGTTAAGTCTGAATTTTGAAACACAGTGGAATCTAAGAGACATAATCAGAAATAAAGTCAGGACAGGCATGGGAGTTGTAGGTGTTGCCGGATGTACAATGCTTATGCTTACAGCATTTGGATGTCTTGATTCTATCGAGTTTATAACCGACTGGATGTATGGTGAGCTTAATACCGCCAGCTATCAGATCATCATGAAAGAGGGTACGCCATATGCCGAAGCATATGAGTATGCAAGAAAATATAAAGGTCAGATGATGGAGATTGAAGCGGCCGATTTTGAGGTTGGAGATTTAAGAAAAAGCGGCAATGTGACGGTAATAGAAAAAGGCAATTTTATGCACTTTGAAGGAGATCATTTTGAACACCAAAAGCTGACCGAAACTGGAATTGCAATGTCTGCAAAGATGGCAGATTCACTCGGTATAAAAATGGGTGATTTTGTCAGATGGCACTTAAATGGAGATGATAAATGGCAGAAGGACCGCATCGTTCAGATATATGCAAATCCGGGCACTCAGGGAATAACGATGTATCGTGATGAATATGAAAGACATGAATACAATTTCAGACCGCTCACCATTCTTACAAATATAGATGCCCGGGCAGATCTTGAAGATGATGATCTGGTGACGGGAGTACAGGATACGAAAGCTATGATGGCATCTATGGACAAGATGAAAGAAATGATGTACCTCATGATGGCGATATTTATATCCGGTGCGGTAATACTGGGTGTAGTCGTGCTTTATAATCAGGGTGTCCTTTCGTTTGTTGAGAAGTCCAGAGAGATGTCGACACTCAAAGTTCTTGGATTTTCCACGGCAAAGATAAGATGGATACTTCAGCTGCAAAATCTATGGGTGACAGCGGTAGGCGTTGCGGCAGGAATACCTTTAGGTAAACTGCTGCTTCACGGGATCATGTCGGACATGCCGGAATCTATGGATTATCGAGAAGTTGTATATATGCCATCATATTTTTATGCGGTGGCAGGTACTGTTATTTTATCTGTGACAGTGAGCTTTATGTTGTCACGACGTGTAAAGAATATAAACATGGTTGAAGCATTAAAGGGGATTGAGTGATGAAAAGAAATCTTATATCAAAGCTTATTGGTGCAGCTTTTGTAATCGTATTATTGACAGGAACTGCAGTGCATGCTATGGGCAGTGGGAAAACTTATATTGCTGCAGAAGTAAAGGAGACCGGGATCGTAGGCAAAGTGAAGGAAAGCGGAAAGATACACGGAGAGACAGATAAGATCTATTACTCTACGGTTACGGCTCCTATAGAAGAGGTAAATGTCAGACTCGGTGACAGTGTAAGCAAAGATGATGTACTTGTGAAATATGACAGTACGGATCTTCAAAGAGCAAAGGATGAGGCAGAGATAAGAACAGCTCAGTCAGAAGCTGACTATAGTGGAAGTGTAAAAAAAAGCGATTACTATGAAAGTAAGTATAAAAAGGCGTTGAGTGATGACAGCACTTATGCACTGCTTTACTGGATGTACAGGGAAAAAGGAAATGATATATCTGAAGAAGAGTTCCAGCGCCAGTATAATATACAGTGTCAGATTGATGCAGTTAATCGTGACATAGCCGAAAAGGAAAGACAGATATCTGACGAGCAGCATAGGAAAAACAAGGCTTCCGGATATGGTACTAAGGGCGAGGATGACTATTCTAAAAGAGATATCCGCAAGATCAAGAAGGCACAGAAGGAGATAGACAAGCTTAATACAGAGCTTGCAGAATTAAAAAAGCAGCTCTATGTAACATCAATGGGAAATGTAACGCCTGCTGAAAATGAAGAACTCAATGATGTCAACAACGTACTTGAGGACATCAGCAGAAACTGGTCTGAGACTAAAAATGAAAAGAGCACTTATGAAAACTATGTGCTGAATGATGATGAAAAGAGTGCTATAGAGAAGCAGGCAGAGCTCAGTCGCAAGGAAGAGGAAGAGACAAGGGAAGACTTAGATAAGGCTAACAGTGGTATCAAGTCTGATTTTGCAGGAGTCGTTACATCACTTGAGGTTGATGATGGGGCTTACGTTTCTAAGGGAGAGCCGCTGTTTACGATTGAAACCTCTGAAAGTATCGTTTGCAGGACTGATATAAGCAGATATGACATAATGAATGTTAAAGTCGGACAGGATGCAGAAGTAAATATCTCCGGCAAAATATATAAGGGAAAAGTAAATAAGATAAAGTCACTTGCAAAGACAGACTCTTCTGATAAGAGCAAGGTTGAGGTGGATGTTTCTATAGATAATGCTTCTGATGCTGCGATAATAGGGCTTGAAGCGGATGTGACTATATTTACAGAGCAAAATAAAAGTGCCCTTGTGATCCCGGTTGAAGCGTTTTATAGCGATAGTGAGGGTGATTACTGTTATGTGATATCTGGCGGCAAAATAGAAAAGAAGTATGTTACTGCCGGCATAGATAATGGCGATGATGTAGAGATAACGGAAGGTCTGGCAAAAGGTGATATAGTTGTGACAGACGCGATAACTGATGATGCTATAGGAGAAAGAGCAAAATATGTCATTGATTGAATTAAAACATGTCAGCCGTTCTTATACAATGGGCGACAGGAGTTTCTATGCTATAAAAGATATAAATCTGAAGCTTGAAGAAGGAGAGTTTGTAGTTATACTGGGACCTTCCGGGGCCGGAAAAAGTACGCTGCTCAATCTGCTCGGGGGTATGGACTCTCCGACGGAAGGAGAGCTCATATTTGATGGGAAGGATATAGCAAAGTTTAATGATAATCAGCTTACTGACTATAGGGCATGGAATGTAGGGGTAGTATTTCAGTTTTATAATCTTATACCAACACTTACGGCTTATGAAAACGTGGCTCTGATGAAAGATGTGCGGTTGCAGTCTTCAAAAAAATCCATATGGAATAAGGGCAATATACCGGTCGTGCCACCTGAAGAGGCAATAGAGAGCGTGGGACTTAAAGAGAGAATGCATCATTTCCCATCTCAGATGTCGGGAGGAGAGCAGCAGAGAATATCAATAGCCCGTGCGATAGCCAAAAATCCGCGCCTGCTATTATGTGATGAACCTACAGGAGCACTTGATACAAATACCGGAGCAGAAATACTTAAGCTTTTGCAGGATATGAGCCACCGCGATGGCAGGACAGTAGTGATGGTAACGCATAATGACGACTGTGTCGAGATTGCAGACAGAGTTATAAGAGTAAAAAATTCAATGATACAGTCAGATGAAAAGATAGAAGCTCCTAAAGATCCATTGATATTTATGGATAATAAGCAAGAATAGAAAAGATATAACAATCCTTTCAGCTCCAACAATAATGACTATAACATTTTAAGATATCCAATGATTAATGATTTTGATAAAAAAAGCAGTTATTCGATATAAAAGATGGAATAGGATTGTATAAAATATAGTACATTATTGGAGAGTTGAAAGGAGAAGAGTAATGAAAAAGTCGAAATGGTGTAATGCCCTTGCGGTAACACTTACGACCGCTATCGTGGTGACAGCTACACCTATGGGAGTACATGGTCAAATAGTTTCTTCTGTAGCTGACAAGTATTCTGACGAGGGATACAAGCTGGTATGGAATGACGAATTTGATGGAGGAACACTTAATACTTCTGACTGGAATGTCGAGAAGCATGAGCCGGGATGGGTTAACTCTGAACTTCAGAGATATACCGGCCTTGATGAGGGAAATATTGAAGTAAAGGATGGATCACTTTTCATCAAGCCACATGTGGAAGGTAAATTGCCGGAAACATCTTCTGAGAATTCTAAATCAGAAAAGAAGATCAACAAAGTTGAATTTGATCTGGATGTATCCGGACAAAATACATCGGATACGATAGCTTTGCAGGTCAACTTTGGAAAAATTGATGACACTGCAGAGGGTAATGCTGCAGCAACAGTAGAGATTTCTGATATTTCATTAAAAGATGAAGATGGAAATGAGCTTTTACGCAATACGGATTTTACAGATGGATCTGATTGGTATTGCGGAATTTCTGAAACGGCAAAGGGCTCTTATAAGTATGAAGACGGCAAGGCAATACTTGTAATAGATAATGCGGGTGATGCAAACTGGCATTATCAGCTTCAGCAGAGTGATCTGAAGCTTGAAAAAGGCAAAAAGTATCACTTTTCAATGGATACAAGCGCATCAACAGACAGAATGGTTGAGATAAGTCTGCTTGATCCTGCGCATGGTTATGCATGGTATGGCGGATCAAAGGCAAAACTTGAGGGCTCTGCAGAAGAAGCTTCTGGTGATCTCAAGATAACTTCCGGCCGTATCACAACTCAGAATAAGCATGATTTCACATATGGCAGATTTGAAGCAAGAGCAAAAGTTCCTACAGGAAAAGGTTATCTGCCGGCATTTTGGCTCATGGCTACTGATGAGGGACTCTATGGACAGTGGCCAAGATGCGGTGAGATCGACATCATGGAAGTAATGGGTCAGGAGACAGAGAAATCCTATCATACTATCCATTACGGATACAATTCAGGAAACGGTCACAAGGAGAATCAGGGAAATAAGGTATTAAAGGATGGCAACTTTGCAGATGAATACCATGTATTCAGAGTGGACTGGGATCCTGGAAAGATCACATGGTATGTAGATGATGAGCAAGTCTTTACCACAGATGACTGGTATACCGGTGCTGATGAAGCAGGACAGCTCACATACCCTGCACCATTTGATCAGAATTTCTACATTATACTTAATCTTGCGGTAGGTGGCTCATGGGTAAAGAACCCGGACAGCGCTACATATTCACATATGAATCAGGATAAGTATGAAGTCGATTATGTGAGAGTATACCAGAAGAGCGAGGCTGAGTACGAAAAGGAAGAAGCAAGTGCAAAGCGTCCGGAGAAAGCACCTGTAAAGTACAGAAATGCTGATAAAACCGGAAATTATGTAATTAATGGAGACTTTGCAAATGACATAGCACTTGATGGATCAGAGGAAGCTTCTGATGAAAACTGGTTGCTTCACCTTGAAAGTGATGCAAAGGATACCAACTATATAGTTAGTGATAACAGCATAAGAATCGAGCCATCAGCAGAGGGCAGCCAGACGCATAGTGTACAGCTTAAGCAGGCAGGAATACCGATGTATAAGGGCTGGGAGTATGAGCTCACCTTTGATGCGGCCGCTGATGAAAACAGGGATATTGTCATCGATGTAGAAGGTCCTGACAGAGGATGGACAAGATACATGAAGGATACTACAGTCCCTGTGACAACTAAAAAGCAGTCATATACTTACACATTCAGCATGACAGATAAGACAGATGCAAATTCTGCTCTTGAATTTAATTTAGGAAATCAGAAGTCTACAGCAGCTGTAACTATCTCAAATGTGCGTCTCACACATAAGATTGCGTTTTATTAGGAAAACACACTGTCAAAAGGATTTTATGCTTTGGCGGGGGTCAGCCCGCCTCGGCGGTGTCAGTGGTGTTGATTTCAATATACTCGGCAATCTTGCGAAACTCGTCCGCAAACTTGAAATGAACGCTGATATTGCCGTTTTCGTAAACCTTGATATGGTCTACCAGCTCAATCAGAATTTCGCGGGTCAGCTTTTCGATGTTTTGATATTTCGCAAAAGCTACCAGCGCGGGATGCTGCTGGTCAACGCCGTTTGAGAGCTCTTTCCGTTCAGCCGTCAGCCGGGCCAGCAAATCCGAGAGCCCAGCGGCCTGCCGTTCATAATCGGTTTTCATTTCCCGGTATTCCTGCTGGGAGATTTCCCCGTCTTTCCAGTCTTGATACAGTGACTGCTTATAGCGGGTGATTTTCGTCAATTCCTTTTCCTTTGCGGCTATCTGGTCATTAAGGCGGTGGGATTGACTTTTTTTCAGCGGGGTCGCATTGATATGGGCTACTATTTCCGAGTAGGAAACGGCGGTGCTCACTTGATACTGGATGGCAAACAGAACGGCGGCCTCCAGACGGTTGTGCTTGATAGAGTGCATGGTGCAGGCTGTACGGGAGCGTTTCTTGTAAGTGGAGCAGGAATAATATACATTCTTCCCGCTCTGGCTCCGGGTCACGGCCTTGCCGCAGTCAGCGCACCTCAGAAAGCCGCTGAATAAATGGAGTTCCCGCTTTTTAGGAGCCGTCCGGGTGTCACGTTTCAGAAGTTCCTGCACCCGTTCAAAGGTTTCGTGGGTGATGATTGCCTCGTGGGTATCGGGGACGCGCACCCATTCTTCCTCCGGCACAGCCTCAATCTGGTGTACCTTGTAGCTTTTCACCCGGCGGCGGCCTTGTACTAAATCCCCGGTGTAAATAGGATTTCTGAGAATATCCGTTATAATCTTGTTTCCCCACATGGGAGCGTCCGATATAGCCGGGGAGTAGGGCAGGCCCTTTAGCTTTCTGTATGCCGTGGGGCTGGGTATGCCGTGGTCGTTCAGATACATCACGATTTGAAGTTTGGCCATACCTTGCAGGCATAGCTCGTAAATCTTCTTGACGATTTCAGCGGCCTCCGGATCAACGATTAGCTGGTGTTTGTCTTTGGGGTCTTTTATGTAGCCGTAGGGAGCGAAAGAGCCGATGTACTGGCCGTTGCGCCGCTTATAATCAAAAACCTGCCGGATTTTCTTTGAGGTCTGATAACAATACTGGTCGTTCATTACATTTGTTATCGGAACGATGATGCTGTTCACGCTATCCGGGTTTAGGTAGCTGTCCACGCCCTCGGCCAAGCTGATAAAGCGGACGCCCATCTGCACAAAAAGGTTATCAATCAGACTTCCGGCATCGCTATAATTCCGGGCGAAACGGGAAAGGTCTTTCACCACAACGCAGTTGATTTTCCCGCTCATCACATCCCCTAAAAGCCGCTGGAAACTTTCGCGCTCCGTATCGGTTCCCGTGTGGCCGTCATCCACATACTCGGTGTAGCTTTCAAATTCTTCCGCATGGTTGAAGTGAAAATCATTGAGAATGTCGCGCTGGTTTTTCACGCTGTTGCTATCGTCAAGCCCCCGGTTGATTTTCTGTAAATCCTCTCTGGAAAGCCGGATGTAGCCGCCCATTTTCCAGAGCCGGGCCGTATAGGTAGGGGTCAAAGTCTGCTGATACCCTCTGTTTTTTGTTCGTGCCATTGTTCCTCCTTCCCTATCACATTACACTTATATTATACCTCTGTCCGGGGCAATCAACAAGGATGTCGATGCCTCGGGACATTTTGTCTCGAAGTAGGAGCAGGCCGCAACAGCAGTTACAGCCCGCTCTTTTGCCGGATAAGAAAGGCGGTCAACGTCTCCTGCAGGGAGGGGCCGCCCTCGGCAAATTCGATTTTCACGCCCACGCCGCCCACGCTGAAGCAGTACGGATTGACGGCCCGTTTCACAAACCGGGCCAGCCGCTCCTCCCGGGGGAGTGTGCGGTCAAAGGCCATACCGCTCACGTCAGCCAGCGCATCCGCGCTCACCGCGCCGATGTTCACGCTTTTCATTTGTTCCAGCTCTTGTGCGGTCAGTTTCACGGCAAAACCTCCTTTTGCGTTTTGGGTTGGTGGGGAAACGCGAAAGGACAGCACTCCGAAAAGTGCTGCCCTTTGGCCTATCCCTACCTTGGGACAAATTGTCTCAAACTTGTTTGAAAGAGGAAACGCCGGGCCCGTATGTTTGGCCCGTCAAAAGACAGCAGGTAGCGGCCCGGTGTTCCCCTGTTTTGTGCGGCGGCCCCGAGCGGCAAGCGGCCAGCTTGTCCCTCGCGGATCGTGGCCGTGGGGCTGGCAAGCTCCCCACGCGCGGCGGTGGTGTTGGTCGCTCGTCCTCCCGTAAGAGAAGTCACAGCGCACCCGCCGCCCGGCTCCCCGCGTTCACTCGGGGCCGCCCGCTATGCAGTTGTGGAGAAGAAAAAACTTCCTCTCATATACCACCAGAAAAGCGGAGCAAATGGAGGGGCGGTCAGGAATTTTTTTGCAAATATTTTTTCATGCTTTTCAGACCGCCCAGAACGGACTCACGGACGGAGCTCTTATCCACGCCCTCGGCCTGGGCAATCTCCCGGTAGGTCATGCCGAGGATAAAGTGAGCGTCCACCCGGCGGCCCTGGATCTCCGGCAGGCTGTTCAGCGCGTTCCATAGACGGCAGAACCGCTCCTTGAGCTCCAGCACCTCGTCCGGGGTGAGCTCATGCAGGCAGGCGGAATACTCGATGCCGTCATCCGCGTCCAAGGAATAGTATGCCTTGTTGTAGCGGGCCCGCTCGGTATAGGCGGCCTCGGAGCGGACGCTGGCCCGGAGCGCCTCGGCCACATCATCGGAAACCTCAATATATTCGTCCTGGGTGTACCAGTAGTAAAAGTCGCGCAAGTTGATAATCGTCATGGTATGTACCTCCATATCGTTTTTGTGGTCGGGTTGCGGGAAACGATATGGAGGGCGGCGGGGAGCGGCACCCGGGGGAGCCGCCCCGCACCTTGGGACAGCTTGTCCCAAAGCTGGGCAAACAAAAAACGCCTGCGCGGAAAAATACCACGCAAGCGCATAAAGTGAGACGATTATCTAAATTACAACAAATTTCGCATTGTATAACAGAATATACTTGTCTTGGGCTTGGGCTTTTTTTGGCAAGTTAGGGGGACGGACAAAGCAGAGAGACACGACATTACCTCCTAAAAAGCAGTTGTCGTACCTTTCAATAAAAAAGCCGATAACCGCATTTTCAATCTGCGTGTTATCGGCTCTGCGTCTGTGCGTCTGGCTCTGTGATAACTAAAATCTTAAATTTTTCTACGCTAATTAAGGTTTCTTGTTTGCATTTAGGACAAAACAAGGGGAAATTTTTCAGTTCAGTATCTAACCGCAACTTGATACGAGTTTTACTGTTACAGACTGGACATAGCAGCCACTCGAAGCTATCCATATAATTCATTTCAAATTTCTCTGAGCATCCAAACTCTTTGAGCTGTGATAACAGAACCAATCGCAATTATCATAGCCAATAGTAAGAACGAAAACTGTATTCCACTCATTGCCACTGTGTAAACATCAAAGAATTTTAATGGAGTTAAACAGTACAACATTGGAACTTCAAGATATTCGGCGGTGATACTGATACCATAAAAAAGCAATAATATTCCTGCGCCTATCCGAACGGCCCCTTTATAGGTTCTCGTCAGGCTGGAGGCCAAAAGCGTGATTGCAAACAAAGTCAACCCTGTCAAAAACAGGCCCAATGTGGTGATAAAAACAGCTTCTCTTTGCTCTAAACCGCCCAGCGGCAAAATGGCGGTAAAATAATTACATAACCCGCTGAATACCGCAAGTGCAAACAAATTGCATACACAGGCGGCTGCTTTGGCACAGACAATCTTGCTGCGGCTCACCGGTTTTGTAAATAGATATTCTGCCGTTCCCTGCGCCTGTTCTTTCGCTACACAGGAAACACCGAGATAGACCGCATAGCTGTTGGTCAGCATCGTGACCCAATAATACATACAGCCATACCAGCCCAAAGCAGAGGTCAAATCGCCGTTCACGCCAAACATGGCTTTCAGAATTTTCGGAAAATTCGATATTAGCCCTGTCAGCTCATTGAGGCTGTCCTTTAGTGACAAATACTCAAAGTAAGCGAAGCCACACAAAATCAAGACGATCCCCATCCAGATCAGCAGCAGTTTTCTTGTTAAGCGCAGCTCGTTTTTCACTAACGCCTTCATTCGTTTCCTCCTTTACACAGCCAACGCAATATCCCGCTTCAAGATTTTCCAGTATGCCAGCAGCGCAAACCCAAACAGCAGAAGCAGATACCAGATCACATAATCCCATGAATAAGACCCGGAGCTGTGGATCTCCGCCGGGCTGAAAAAGGAAAACGGCGATAAAAAGCCAATGGCCCGAATACCGACAGTTCTCGAAAAAGAGGTAATGCAGTATTCCATAAACACGACCAGTCCAGATGTCAGAAGCGGAGAGCGGTTATTGGGCCGGAATACTCCCGCCATTGTCCCCATCAGTGCAAAAAAGAGAGTAAGCAGGACAAAGGAGCCAGCCACCAACAAAAATTCTCCTGTGGGAAATCCGGGGCGAAACAGCGTCATCGTGAAAAAGGACGCCATCACATAAAAAATTCCTGTTACACATACCCCGGCAAGGGCGCACAATAGTTTCCCTTTGTAGATCACTTGCCGCCCGCAAGGTTTCGTATATAAATATTCCGCTGTGTTTTCTGTACACTCTTTGGTATGTAAGGACAGACCCAGGTGCATCCCGAAAATGCCGCCGGCGATCATGAAGAATCCCGTGAGAAAGGAATACATTCCCATCGGCTTTGTAAGAAGCTCCAGGGAAACGCCGACGGTTTCAAAAAAGCCTCCCTGCGCAAATCCTGCCGGCAGCGTCCCCGCTGTTTCCACCATGCCATAGTAAACCGGCGTCATGGAAAAAATACATACCGCAAGAGCAGCGGCCCAAATCAGAATATATTTTTGCGACCGTTTCCACTCAAATCGAAAAATCTGCATGACGGGCCTCCTATTCGTAGTAGTGGAGAAATATTTCTTCCAATGACGGTTCCTCGATCAAAATGTCCTCCAACTCCAACCGATGGAGCTGGTTCATGATCGTCATAACGGTTCCGCTGAACATAAAGGATACAGAAGTCTTGCTCTTGTCCCACTCCAAATTAGCTGTACCGGGAATAGAAAATAAATCCTCTGGAATGGCGTTTTTTGCTGTCAACGAGATTTTCTTGTAGCCGTTTCCCCGCAGTTCCTTCATGGATTGAACGCCGACCAGCTTCCCCTCCCGCAGAATGGCTACACGGTCACAAAGCCTTTGTACCTCGCTCAGAACATGAGAGGACAGGAAAATCGTCGTACCGCGTTCATGTTCTTCTTTTAACAGGTCATAAAAGGTCTGCTGGATCAGCGGGTCAAGACCGCTGGTAGGCTCGTCCATGATCAGTAACTTGGGGGAGGGCAGCAGGGCCGAAACGATGCCGACTTTCTTTTTGTTGCCCAAAGACAGGTCGCCGATCCTCCTGGACAAATCCAAATGCAGCCGCTCCGCCAATGCCTCCATCCGGTCATGACCGGCCACTCCGTAGAGCTCCGCCGTATAGAGAAGCATCTCTTTGACTTTCATGCTGTTGTAGTAACAGTTTTCGCTGGGGAGATACCCCACATCCCTTGCGATCTCAGACGCCTGCCGCCCACAGTCCAGTCCAAAGACGGAAGCGGTTCCGCCGGTGGGCTTCAGCAGTCCCATCAGGGTGCGGATGGTGGTGGACTTTCCCGCCCCGTTGGGGCCGATAAAGCCGAAAATCTCACCACGCTCGACCGCAAAACTGATTTCCTCAATTCCCCGGTGCTTTCCGTAGTTCTTGGACAGCTTATCCAAAATGATGATCGGGTCGCCCATGGCAATACTCCTCCTTGTAAAGGTTTTGTTTCAGCATTTGCAAGATCTCACCAAATTCCGTCATGATGCCGGAATAGTCGGTTTCTCCCTCGCGCTCGGTCTGAAAGGCGAGACCCTTTCCCAACAGCATCAGCATTTGGAAAACTAACCTTGCATCTGGAGGCCGTTTGAATTTCTGTGTATCCTCTTTCCGCAAAACCAATGCTTCTACAAGCTTTGTTCCCTCCTCCATCATCGTGCCCAACAGACTTTTTACCTCTGGTGCCTGCTCTGCCACGGCGCTAGTGATAAACGCCGCAACATAAGGATGCTTCTTCAAATTCTCTACTTTCATAACACTTGCCATCCAAACACGGTCAAAAAAATCCGCATTTGTATCTAAAGCCTCCTTGTCGTAAGCCTGCTTCATCTGTTCGTTGCAATACTGAAGCAGGTACTTATAAAGGGCTTGTTTGTTGCCAAAATATTGAAATATTGATGCTTTGGAAATACCTGCTGCCGTCGCAATGTCATGGATAGATGCTTTCTCGTAGCCATACTTTGCGAAGCACGAAAGTGCTGCATTACGGACAACTGTTTGCTTTTCCTCCGAAAGAGCCAAAAATTTTTCCATCGTGTTACCCCTTCCTTAATAACCGTTTCGGTTATCGATAAGCAGTATAACACAAATAACCGAAACGGTCAATAGTGCTTTGCTTTATTTTTAGGGGAGCGCACAAACGGCAAGCAATTCGGGTGTGGCCACACTCCGAAATTTTTGCTGGGCCGCAGGCCCGCAAAAATGCTTGTTGGGGAGCCTCCCCAAACCCGGCTCTTTGGGACAAAATGTCCCAAAGAGGTTGGCTGCGTCACCGCCGCTATCGCGTCTGTTCCTTATCAGTGCGCCCGTCCGTCAGTCCGAGCAGATGGTCGATGTTGGCCTTGACCGCCACGGCCTGCCGCATATCCCGCTGGGCCTGCCGGTACTCGGCATAGAGGGCCTTTTTCTTGTCCGCCAGCTCCCGCCGCTGTTTTTTCAGCGCGTCCATCCTGGGGAGCTTTGCCCCGTCCAGAATGTCGTTGATCGCCGCCTTTGCCGCCCGGTAGGAGGCCAGCGCCTCCTCATGCTCCGCCAGATACTTCTTGCTGTACCGGGCGGCCTTGTAGCCGTCGAACACGGGCCGGGTCTTGGCGTAGTCCACCACGGCCCCCATCAGCCCGGAGACTTTGGAGAGGGCGGCCTCGGTGGTCTGGAGCTCCCCGGCCAGCGCGTGGGCCCGGTCAACCGCCGCCGTGGTCTTTGCCGCCAGCGCGTCATAGTCAGTGAGATTGTTCTCCTGCAAAAACTGGAGGGCGGCGGCCATCTGTTTCAGATTGTAGACTTTCGCCCACCGTTCATAGGCCGGGCCCTTGCCCTCGGCCATGCGCTGTTGAATGTCAATGATAAGCCCCACCTGCCGGGCCGGGGGCGGCGCGTCCTTGGGGAGCTCCGGGAGGGGCCGCTCCCCGGCGATCACTGCCCGGATGTCCTCGGGGTCAAAGCCCGCGCCGAGGGTGGATGCCCGGAGCCGGGTGTACTTGTCCTGCCCCGGAGCGAGGAACGACACCACGCCGCCCCGCCCGCGCTTGACGGCAAAGCCGGACTCCTCCATTAGCCGGAAGAACGCGGCAAAGTCGGCGGGCTTTTTTTCAAGGGCCGCGATAATCGCCAGCCGCACCCGCTGCTGCGCGGAGAGCGGCTTTTCCCCCACCCACTGGCCATAATGCAGAAAGCGGCCCTTGCTGTGCTGTTTGGGATTTTGTATCACGGACAAATCATGCTCCAGACATACCCGGTCGGACAGCCGCCGGAGGGCAAAGCTGGAGCCGAGGAAATTATGGAATTTCCGGGAGCAGTCAAAAGCCGTAGAGTTGAAATAGATGTGGTTGTGGATGTGGCCCTTGTCGGTATGGGTGCAGACAAAAAACTGGTACTTGCCTTTCGTCCAGCGCATCGCCGTTTCATAGCCGATTTTGTTTGCCTCGTCCGCCGTCACCTCGCCGGGCGGGAACGCCTGCCGTATCTGGAAGAACAGCGCCCCGCGCTCCACGGGCCGGGCAGTGGCCGCCTGGTATTCGCTTTTCACCAGCAGAAACTCGGCGGCGGCTGTGGCCGGGTCGCAGAGGTAGGAGGACACGGCCCCCAGCTTTTGGGGATTGAGCCCGTAGGCAAACCGTTCCTCCATCGTCTGGACGGCGCTCAGTCCCGCCGCCTGCTTGTAGGGCCGGATGTAAGTTGTGGCCGTGGTAGCACCTCCTCTCGTTGGGACTTTGGGACAAAATGTCCCGAAGTACGAAAAAAGCCGGGGAGCGGCACAGCACCGCTCCCCAGCAGGTCACAGCTCCACCAGCGCGGAAAGCTGTTTCAGTAAATCGGACAGAGGGCCCCACAAGGCGGAGTAGTCCCGCTGGAGGGCCGATATTTCCTCGGGGTAAATCCCCCCGTAGGTGTTGGCATGGATAGCCACTTGATTGAGGTTGTTTGAGCACCGCCGCTGGAGGGACACCAGCTCCCGGACGGGGGCAAGGTCAATCTGGAGCACATAGCCGCAGAGGGCCATCCGGCGCATATAGGCCCCCATGTTGCGGATGCCCGCCTGGGCCATGCGTTCCTGGATAAGCGCCTGCTCTTCCTCGGACACCATCACATGAAGATGGACGGGGCGGCGGCGCTTTTTCCCGGCCATGCCTACCTGCCGCCCCGGTCGGGCGCGTCCCGTTTGGGCGCGGAGGGGGCCTGCCGTTCCCCGGCCAGCCTTGCGGCCTCTTTCATCTGCTCGGCAATCGGGCGGGGCCTGCCCTCCCGCAGCAGGCCGGACACCTCCGGGGCGGGCCGGAGCTCATAGTCCGCCGCCTGCTTTTCCGTCAAGGGCTTTGTGTAGGTCAGATGCCCCCACGCAAGGAACGCGCCGCCCTCCACGGGTACGCGCTTGTCATAGTTTACGATCCCGTCCGGCGCGTTGCCCGCAGGCTTGGGGAACGTGCCGATGTCCACGGGCCGCTGGGTGGAGTAATACTTGTAAAGGCCGGGGGCCTCAATCTGCGCCACCTTGACGGAGAACTGCTGCTGGTAGTTTTCCACCCGCTCCAGCAAGTCCCGCTCCAGCGCGGCCCGGTCACTGCCATAATGCCCCCACTCATACTGCCTTACGCCGTGTTCGTCATCATAGCAGGCCCACGTCACAAAGGGGGACGGGGCCCGGGGATGCTCCCCCAGCGCAAAGCCCCGGCCATTCTCCAGCATGACGGCCTTTAAGATTGCATAGCCTTGATTTTTGTCCATAGGAACCTCCTCTCAAAATGTTAGCATTATCCGGGGAAAACGGGGCAGGACGTGTAAAGGTACGCCCCGCCCCAAAAACGGCCCCGGAAAGCCTTGAAAACAGCGGGGTTTTATACCCCCAAATGCTCACGCCTCACCCCCGGTATTTCCGCATATATCCCCGCTGTTTTTTCTGCCTTGCGGCCTTGGAGCAAGCCTCGGAGCAGTAGCGCCGCCGCCCGTCCGGGAGAAAGGGCCGCCCGCAGACAGGACAAGGCCGGATTTCCGGGGCGGGCCCCTCGGTATTGAGAGCGGCCTCCAGCGCCGGATTTAAGGGGAGCACCGCCTCCCGGAAGTAGCGGCAGTAAGCACCCGTCCAGCATTTCCCCAGCATATAGCACTCGCAGTCGAGGGGCAGACAGCCGTATTCCCGGTCATAGTTGGCGCACCATTTTGTGACAAGGGAGCGGATGGCCGCCTTTTCCTCACGGGTCAGCTCACGCAAAGCATCACCTCCCGCCCGGCCTGCCCAAGAGGGACTGAAAGCAGGAGCCGCAGGGGATGCCGCGCCAGTAGGGGCAGCCACAGCACCGGGAGCCCTCGGGGGGCTTATCCGGGCGGGGAGCCTGGGGCCGGGGGCGGCGTTTCATTTCCCGTTCCAAAGGGTTCGCTGTGAAATTCATTCGCCGCCCTCCGTTTCTTCCCCGTCCTCATCCCACGGGGGGAGGTCGTCATATTCACCGCCGCCATAGTCCTCACCATATTCCTCCGCCTCGTCAAAGTCCTCGCCGGGCGCGGCGGCCTGCTGTTTCGGGCGGTAAATCTTGAAGTACCACCCGGCCCCTCCGCCGAGGGCCAGCACCGCCAAGACAGCCAAGAGCGTCCCCGCCCCGCCGGATTTTTCCGGTTCGGGCTCGGGTTCCTCCGGCTCGGTGGTGGGTTCCGGCTCCGGCTCCGGGAGCGGTTCGGGGACGGCCTCCGGGGAGGGCTCCGCAAGGGACATCAGGTCGGCCACGGTGACGGCGTTTAAGAAATACACGTTTTCCGTCTCCCGCTGGCGGTCAATCACCAGATAGAACACGGACTCGTCCGCCGCCATGATGGTGAAAAATTCCTTGCCGTCCTGGTCGGTGGCGTTATCCACCATCGTCCCCTGGCCGTCCGGGGTGAACGGGTTGGGCTCCGGCTCCGGGGTGGCCGGGGGTTCGGTGGGCTCCACCGGGTCAAGTCCCTCCCACTGCGTGCCGTCCTCCCATTCCTCGCCGCCCCCGGCGTAGGCCGTGGTGGTGATGCCGCACATCAAAAAAGCGGCGCACAGAGCCGCCGCCAATACACGATATTTTTTCACTTTCATTCCGCGTCCTCCTTTTCCGGCCCGGCGGACTTCGGGACATTTTGTCCCAAAGCGTCCCCGGCCTTGATGCGCTGGAGCACCAGCGGGAGCTCCTCAAGGGAAATGCTCATGCCCCGCACGATGTCCACGATCTCCTCGTTCTCGGCCTCCTTGTGTTTCTGCTCCAGCTCTTTCAGCCGGGCCTGCTGGTCGCTGATTTTGGCCTTGACCTTTTCCATCTCGGCCATGATTTTTGCGCTCTTACTGATTGCCATTGAAAACCTCCTTTTCATGGTAAACGCCCGTAGGCGTAGAAGTGGGCCTGCCAGTAGCTGCTGTTCAGATTGGCGTAGCTGATAGGGTCGCCACAGTGTATCATCATCCCGTCCCCTACATAGATGCCACAGTGGGAGACGCCCGGCGTGTCATAGGTTCCCTTGAAGAAAACAAGGTCGCCGGGCCGGGGTGAGCCCGTCCGGGTGCAGATGTTGTAAAGCCCCTGGGCCCCCAGCCGCCCCACGTTCCAGCCGGAATGATTGACTACCCAGCTCACAAAGCCGGAGCAGTCAAAGGACGTGGCCGGGGAGCTCCCGCCCCATACATAGGGATAGCCGAGGTATTTCTCCGCCTCGGAGAGCATCGCCGCAAAGGTGGCGTCGGCCAGATATGCCTCCGGCACGTCATAGTCCGTGGGCGGGTTGGTGTACCTGCCCACATAGGACGAGCCGGGAAAGAGGTCGGGGCGGTTCCCCAGCGTTGCCATGTAGAGGGAGTACCGGGAAACCTTTTCCTCCCCCATGATGTAGACGGGGAGATGGGACAGGTTAAAGTTATCCAGCGTCACAGTGCAGATGTAGTAATCGTAGGGCACCTGCACCGTGTATTCATAGTCCTCGGTGGAGCTCTCCCCGGTCACGGGGTCGGTGACGGTTCGCGTCCCCGTCCTTGTTTCCGTCCGGTAGCGCACCTCATGCACCACGTTCTCGGTCAGCGTGTACTGGCGGTCAAAGAGCATCTGCAAGGTGGGCTGGGCCTGTGCCAGCGTCCACTCCCCCTCGTGCCATGCGCTCAGAATGGAAACCAGCACATAGGGGTCGTGCTCAATGCTGTCTAAATCGTAATGGTACTCGTCATAGTCGTGGGTGCTCTCGTAGGTATCCAGATAATTCTGGAGCTCCGCCTCCAGCGAACAGTAAGCGGCCTCGGCCCCCAGCATATCCCCGTCCTCGGCGGGGTAGGTGGTGGCCCCCACCGCGCCTGCGGCGGCGTTCCCCAAAGAGACGAGGGAGGACGCGCAGGACTGGAGCGACAAAACGAGCACCACGCAGGCCAGCGCGATAAGCGCCCCCACGGGATGCCGTTTCACAAAGCCCACGGCCCGCTCCGCCAGCTTTTCCGTTGCGGCGGCGGTCTTTTCGGCGGCCTTTGCCCCCTGTTTCGCGGTCTGCTTTGCCGCCTGCCGCGCTTGTTTGGCATACTGCTTTTTCAGCTTTTGCTTGTGCCAGTAGCGGGTGACAACATTCCTTGCAAGCTCCGGGTTCTCCTGGGCCGCCACCCGGAACTGGTAGTCCGCCCGGGCCTTGATGTACTGCGCCTCCGCCTTGTGGACGGCCCGGGCCGGGTGCTCCCGGATGCGCTTTCTTGCGTACCGCGTCCCCTGCCGGAGGACGGCCTCGCCCACCAGCTCGGAGCGGTGGGCCCCCTCGGTTCCCACGTTTTCATGCTCCACCTCGTAAATCTTGCCATGCACAAAGCCGTGGGCGCTCCACCCGGCGGCCCCCAGCGCCCGGCGCACCGGGCCCCTGGGTTTCGGGGGCTTTTTGCCCTCCAGCTTTTTCCGGGCCCGGTTCAGCTTGTCCTCCCGCGTCTCCATGCGGAGCTTGGACTTGCTGATTTTTTCCTGTTCGCTTTCCATACGGAACTTGAATTTTTTGTTTTTCAAGCCTTTCGGGGGCTTTGGGACATTTTGTCCCGAAGTGCCTTTGTCCCCGGCGGGCCCGGCGCTATTCGTTCCTCTGGTCATTGGCTATGTCCTCCGGGCGGGTGGTGAGCAGGTTGTATATCTCACCCTTGGGGAAACGGTCAACAAAGGGTATCGTCACATTCCCATAGAACAGCAGCCCCTCGCCGGAATTGCTGTGGGTGATATAGGAAAGCTGGTGCTCGGAAATGCCGAGCTGTTTTGCGATGATGGCCCGGTCGCTTTGGGCCTGGGAGAGCAAAACGAGAAAATCGGTGTTATCCAGTATGTTCTCAATCTCCCGGCTGGCCAAAAGGTCTTTCACGTTCTGGGTGAGGGCCGAGGGCACACAGCCCTTTTTGCGGAGCATCTTCCACACCGCCACAAAGTAGCTGGCGGTCAGCGGGTCGCGGAGCAGGATGTGGAACTCGTCAAAGTAGCACCATGTTGCCGCGCCGTTCTGGTAGTTGGTGTTCACCGCCGAGGTGACAAACTCGTTGGTGACGTGCATCGCAATCTTGCGGAGGTTCTCCCCCAGCCCTTTTAACACGATGCACACCACCCGGGAGCTCAAGTCCACGTTGGTCGGGCGGTTGAACAGGTTAAGGGAGCCTGTACAGTAGAGCTCAAGGGCAGTCGCCACGCGCTTTGCCTCCGGCTCCGGCTGTTTCAAAAGCTCCTCGTACAAGTCCTGGAGCAAGGGCATTTTTGCGCCCTCCAGCCCCAGCGCAAGCTCCCGGTACACCAGCCGCACACAGCGGTCGATGACGGTTTTCTCTATGGGTTGAAGTCCGTCCTTGCCGCCCACCACCAGCTCGCAGAGGAAAAGCAGAAAGTCCGCTTTCATGGAAAGGGGGCTGTCCTCGTCATTCATGCCCATCTCAATATCCATCGGGTTGATGTGGTGGGGGCTGTCCGGGGCGATCTCGATGACCTGCCCGCCCAGCCGCCGCACCAGCGGGGAATATTCCCCCATCGGGTCAACGATAACGATGCGGTCTTGGGTCGCCAGAAATACATTGATAAGCTCCCGCTTGGCGGCAAAGCTCTTGCCGGAGCCCGTAGAGCCGAGGTACATCCCGTTCGCGGATTTCAGCTTTTTCCGGTCGGCCATGATGACGTTGTGGGAAAGCGCGTTCATGCCGTAGTAGAGGGCCTGCCCGCCCATGCGGAGCTCCCGGGTCATAAAGGGAATGAAAATCGCCGTGGAGCTTGTTGTCATGCCCCGCTGTATCTGCACCTCGTTATAGCCGAGGGCCAGCGAGGACATAAAGCCCTGTTCCTGCTGCCAGTCCAGCCGCTTTAGGGCGCAGTTGTATTTCTGCGCGATGCCGGAGACGGTGAACACGTCATTTTCCAGCCGCTGGCGGGTGGGGGCGAGGTTGATGACGGTGAACGTCAAAAGGAACATCCGCTCATTCCGGGACTGCAAATCCCCCAAGAGCTCCGCCGCGTCCTTGCTGAACGTGATAAGGTCGGGGGGAAGAATGTCCATGTCGTACCCGGCGCGGACGGCCTTTTTCTGCTCCTCCACTTTCATCTTGTCAATGTCCGAGATTTTCCCCTTGATGGACTTTATCGCCTTTAACTGGTCAACGGTCTGGATGTGCATGGTGACGGTGAGCTCCGCGTCCAGCTCCAGAATTTCCCGCAAAAGGCGGTCGGAGAGCTCGGACGCCAAAATCTGGAGATAGGACGCCGCGCCCCAAAAGCCGCCCACGCGGAAGAACCGGGAGCCCCTAAAGTCAAAGCCGCCGCTGGGGGTGATGAAGTCCTTTGTCCCCATGCCCGTTTTGGAAATGTCCGCCCAGCTAAAGCGGAACGGCTCCCGTCGCCCGGGGTGCATCTGGCCGTGTAAGAGGGCCAGCCGCTCCCGCCCGTCCAGAGAGGACGAGGGAACGCCCAGCCGGTGGAGGTTCCCCATCACGTCCGCCTCTACCCGGTCGAGCCGGGGCCGGGCCTCGGCAATCCCCCCAGCAGGCACGCCGAACGTGATATATTTGGAGCGTTCAATCCCGTTGTTGCTCCGGGCAATCTGCCGTTTGAGCATCCCCACGAACTCGCCCCGGATGCTGTCAAAATCGTCCGCCTGGGCGGGGATGTTCACCTCATAGCGGCTGGTGGAGTGGGAGCGGCGGTTGATAAAGGAAAGCTGGACGGGGAGCGCGCTGTCGAAGTAGTTGAGGAACGCGCTCCACCCGCTGAATATCGCGGACTGATCCTCGGTGGATGCCACGGAATAGTTGATGTCCTCATATTCCACGGTCTTTGTATAGAGCCCGCCGGGGAGCTGGCACACGCCGTCCGGGTGCATCGCCACATAGGGGATGGACTGCTGGGCGGAGAGGGCCGCCCTATTGCCGCGCCTGTTTTTTCGGTCTTTCATTCACTGCCTCCTTTCCCGCCCCGTCCTGCCCGGCAAAGGGCGCGTAGATGTTCCCGGTCTTATACGGCCTCACGCCGGGCCGCAGGTACTTGGCCCGGATGATGTTCTTCACCACCTTTTCCAGCGGCAGGCCGTCTTTCTCGTACATCGCAAGCAGGAACGCCGGGAGCATGATGCCCAGCATAAGGAACAGCGCCGCCGTGTTACCCAGCGCACTCCGGGCCAGCAGGTAGGAGGGGACTCCCACAAGGGCCGCGCCGCCGAAACACACAAGCTGGCGTTTTGTCAGATTGAAAGCGATTTTGGTCTTGATTTTCGATAGGTCGTTAGGTACATTCACATAGGGCATTTTTAGCCTCCTTTCCTTTGGGACAAAATGTCCCGAAGTCTTGATTTATTCAAAGCCCTTTTCCGCCAGCGGCTACCGCCGCCCGCGCCTGTTCAATGCGCTCCGTGGCCGGGCCGTAAAAGGCCGGGGCCGTCTCGAAACAGATAAATTCCCGCCCCGTGTTGACGGCGGCCACCGCAGTCGTGCCGGAGCCCGCGCAGATGTCCGCCACCACCTCGCCGGGGGCGGTGTAGGTCTTGATAAGATACTCGCACAGCTCCACGGGCTTTTGGGTAGGGTGGACGGTATGGGCCACGGTCTGGAATGAAAGCAGGTTCCCCGGGAACCGCCGCCCGTCCTCCGAGCCGCTGCCGGAGCGGACGAACTTCCCATAGTTGGGGCTCTGGTCGCGCTGGGATGCAATCTTCTTGTAGGGCTTGCCCTGTTCAAACTGCGGGTTGTAGAGGGGGAGCTTTTGATAGAACACCAAAATATTCTCCGTCTTTTTCAGCGGGGCGCGGCGGGCGTTCAGAAATCCCGTACAGCGGCTCTTGTACCACACCCATTCATAGCGGAGCATGGGGAGGTTGGACGCGCCCAGCACCTTGTCATAAGGGCACTGCGCGAAGAACAGCACCGCCCCGGAGGGCTTGACGGCCCAGCGCACCGCCTCCCACAGCTCCGGGAGCGGCAAAGGCACGTCCCAATAGTTGCGGGTCGTGCCGTAGGGCGGGTCGGTCAGGAGCATATCGACCGAGTGCTCCGGGAGGGAGCGCAGGCCCGCGATGCCGTCCATAAGGTAGAGCCCGGAGGGTTCCGGTCTGAGGTTCGGGACATTCTGTCCCAAAGCCGGGCTATCTGCCATCCCGCCCCTCCTTTCCCTTTGCCGGGGCGGAGCGGGCGGCATTTTTCTGCGCGGCCTCCTTTCCCGCCTTATCCATCTGCTCCCGGATAGGCGCGGGGCGCACCGCCTCGGCCCGGGCCAGCAGTTTCTCCACCGCCATGTTGTAAGCCTGCACCCCCGCCGCGTTCAGCCGCTCCTGGGTGGCCCGGTCATTGATACGCACCGTGGCCCGGTAGCCCGACCTGCTGGTGGGGTCGGGTTTCGAGGGAGCGCCCAAAAAGACGCCGTTCTGCCCGTTCACCACCTTGAAGTCGTCCACCACCACGCCGCCGAAGTTGACGCTGGCAAAGCCAATCAGCTTGCCCTGGGGCTCGATGGGCCGCACCGACACCTCGATGGGGATGGTGGCGGCGGCAAGGTTCTGCTCCACCCGGAGGGCCACGGCCTCGTCCACGCTGATGCCCTGGTGTTCGGCCAGCTCCGCGATGGGGGCCTCGAAAATCAGACGGCGCATTTCCTCCTGGGCCGCCGCCAGCTCCTCGGCGGTCTGCACCGCCGTCTGTGTGTTCGCCATAGATAAATCCTCCTTTCCGGGACGGGGGATGACCGCCCCGCCCGTATAGTCGTAGCCTGCCGCGTATATCGCGGACAGGGTTTCAGCTGATACCGCCCCTTGCAGTTGCAGGTCGGTTTCAGCCATGAACGCCAGCATATCCCGCTGGCTAAATTCCTCCGGGAGCTTGCCGCCCCATGCCCGGCGCATCTCACCCTCCGGGCCCAGCTTGTACCGCCTCGGCACAGCGCACCTCCTCTCCGGGCCTTTGGGACAAATTGTCCCGAAGTGCCGCTAAATCAGTGGGCCCCGAAGATGCTGCGGGCGATTGTCCCGGTCTTGAACAGCATGAAACAAAGGAGCACCGTATAGCCCACGGTTCCCCATATCGCGCCGATGGGGTCGCCCCCGGCGGCGATGCCCTGCACCAGCACCGCATAAATGCCGACGCAGACTAAAATCAGCATCCCTTGAAAACCCACGGCGAAAAGGGATTTTAGGTAGTTCTGGCCCATGCCGCCCACCTCCCGGTTGGAGAGGGTCGCCACGGGGATGGGCGCAAGGCTGGTCAGTAAATATATCTCTATCATCCTGCCGTACACCAGCACGAAGATGATGATGCCCAGCGCCTGCATGGTAAGCCCGATGACTGAGGACTGGAGCCACAGTCCCAAAAGCGGGCCCAAGTCCATCCCCTCCAGCGTGGTCTGGAGGTTGCTTAACATATCCGGGGAAACCGCCGTGGAGCCCCGTATCAGCCCGGCAGAGCGGGAAATCACGGTCTGCGAAACATCGAAAACCGCCATGACAATGTTGAACGTGTTGGAAAGTATCAGCACCGCACACGCGGTCTTGAACATCCATTTGTAGAGGTTCGCCACGTCAACCTCGTGCATATTGTTTTTTTCAAGGAGCATCTGGATAAGCTCATAGGTAGCCACAAAGGTCAGCACCAGCCCGGCGATGGGTAAAATCACCGTCTCGGAAAGCTGGCGGATAAGGGAGAACACCCCGGCGTTCCATGCCGCCGGGGTGGTTCCCACCTGCGCCGCAATCTCTCCGACCTGGGCATTGACGGTATCAAAGAGCCCCTCAAGGTTCCCCATGATGCCGCCAATCAGCAGCTCTTTCAGCCAGTCCGTGAGCCAGTCGGTGAGAAAGTCCATAAGCCGCCGCCCTTAAAACAGGCCCGACAGCAAGGGGATAAGGGTCGTGCCGATGACGATGATGCCGCCGCCCGCCATAAGCTGTTTCATGCCCTGGCTCTTGGAACCGGGGTTGTCCGAGCCGTAGCCCTCCAGCAGGTTGACAACGCCCCAAACGCCGAGGCCCGCGCCCAGCGCGATAACGAGGGTCTGCAAAGTGGTGATAGCGGATGCGAAAAATGCCATATAGTCCTCCATTTCTCCGGGATGTTCCCGGGCACAAAAAAAGCCGCCATATTCAGCGGCAAGTGACGCTTTGGGACGTTTTGTCCCAAAGTTTATACAAAAGCGTCCGGGTCGTCCAAATCGTCATAGTTGAGGATGTCCTCGTCCTCGTCTATGGGCGTTTCGTCCGGCACAGCCGCCTCGTACACGGTGTACTGCTCGTTGGGGTTGAGCGTTTTCATGCGGCGGTTTATCAGCCGCTCCAGCGAAAAGGCGTTTTTCTTTTTATCCGCCTCCGCCGTGTATCGGTAGTTGGGATGCTGTTTCAAATCGTACTTTTTGGAATAGAACGGCGGCAGGCCCCGCAGTTGCAGGATGCACCTGTCGCCGGGCATGGTGGCAAGCTCGGCGGGGGTCATAAGCTCCCGGCCCAGCCGCTGGGTGTTCTGGTTGTAGCTTTCGGACTGCCCGCGGGAGCGGCCCTCGGTCTGCATGGAGATGGTCGCTTTCCCCAGCCAGTTCTCGGAAATTTCCTTGATGGTGCTTGCCTCCCGGCCCCCGAGGAATACCACGCTGTCCATGTTACCTAAAATGGTTTCTGCGTTTTTATCGTAGATGGCCTTACATTGGGCTAACTGCTGATAGAACAGCGTCAGGCTCACCTCACGGGAGCGGATGACCGCCACCAGCTTTTCAAGGTTGGGGACTTGGCCCGTGTTGGCGGCCTCGTCCCACAGCACCCGCACATGATGGGGCAGGCGGCCCCCGTGTACGTTGTCCGCCCTTTCACAAAGCAGGTTGAACATCTGCGAAAAGGCAAGGGCCACGATGAAGTTATAGGTCGTGTCGGTATCGCTGATGATGAAGAACGCCGCCGTCCGTCTGTCCCCCATTTTGTCAAGCTCCATCTCGTCATAGGACATAATCTCCCGGAGCTGGGGGATGTCAAAGGGGGCCAGCCTCGCGCCACAGCTAATAAGTATGGAGCGGGCCGTCTTGCCGCTGGCCAGCTTGTACTTTTTGTACTGCTTGACGGCGAAACAGTCCGGCTTGCGCTTTTCCAGCCCGGCGAACATATAGTCCACCGCGTTCATAAAATCGTCATCGTCCTCCTTGACCTCCATGCCGGAAATCATGTCAACGAGGGTGTTCATGTTCTTGTCCTCGTCCGGGCCCTCGAAAATGATATAGGCGATAAGGGCGCAGTATAGGAGCGTTTCTGATTTTGTCCAGAACGGATCTCCCTCCTTGCCCTCGCCTTTGGTGTTGGCAATCAAGGTATTGACGAATTTCAGGATGTCCGCCTCGTTGCGGATATAGGCCAGCGGGTTATAGTGCATGGAGCGGGAAAAATCAATGCTGTTGAAAACCTTGATTTTATATCCCTTTTTCTTTTGCAGGAAATACCCCGCCTGCTCCAGCACCCCGCCCTTGGGGTCTACCACCACATAGGAGCTATGGGCCTGCAAAAGCTGGGGCGTGAGCCAGAACCGGGTCTTGCCGGAGCCGGAGGAGCCGACCACACAGCAATTCAAATTCCGGGCGTTGGCGGGGACAGCGGGCCGGGTGTTGGTGGTGAGAAATTCCGTCCCGGTCAGAATGATGTTGTTTTCAAACTTGGGGTCGGTGAACGGCTTGATGTCTTTTTCCGTTCCCCAGCGGGCGGAGCCGTACTCCTCGTCCCGGCGGTACTTTTGGGCTTTTTTGCTTTTCTGGTAGATTATCAGCCGGATGGCCACGGCCCCCACGATGCCAACGAGCCAGTCAAAGGGATTGAGCCCCGGCGCGAAGTCGGCAAAGGCCGGGCCGAGGGCCGCCACCATCCCCACCAGCTTGTGGGCCAAATCCGCCCCCGCCGCCAGACGGTAGGCCGTCCCCACCTTTAGGCAGGCCCAGCCGATGAACAGATAGGGGAGGTTCGGCAAAAGGTATTTTTTCAGCTTATCTGTGCTCATGGGCGGCCTCCTTTATACGTTCTTTCTTGTGGGCGGGGTTATGCAGTATCTCGGCGGCGGCCCGTCTGAGCTGTTCCCGGATGGGTACGCGGTCTGTCTTTGCCTTATCCAGCACCCGGCGGGAATACTCCCCGAAACAAGCGGTGATAGCATCCGCCTGCCCGCTCTTGAAGAACAGCAGATATTTGTCCGGCCCGGTCTTGTAAAAGGCATAATCCACGTTCCACTTCCGGGCCACCCGGTCAAATTCCTTTGGGGCCCCGGTGAGCTCGATGCTGTTGGTCGCCGCGCCGCGGGCCATCAGCTTTTTCACGGACTGCCTGCCGTGGGGCGTCTGGCAGGCCCGGTATTCCTTTTGTATCTTCCGGCCAGCCGCCCGGAGCACATAGGCCAGCCCCCGGGCCGTCAGCTTTCCCGTCCGTATGGACAGCGCGATGGTGCGCCGGGAAACATCCTCGTCAATCAATCAAAACCGCCTCCTTTCATGGTGGATAGGCCCTCCGGCCTTTGGGACATTTTGTCTCAAAGCCGGAGGGTCAGCCATGTCAGCGGCGGCCCTGGCCCTTGACGGTCAGTATGCCCTCAAGGGTGGTGGCGGTGATGCCCAGCCGCTGGGCCACGGCGATGTCGTTCTTCATGGACTCGGTGACGGTATGCCCGCACACCACCAGCACCCGGGAGCGCCGGAGCAGGTCGCGGCCGATGTCGATGCTGCTCTTGTGCTCCTCGGGAACCGCGTCATTGAGGAAAAGGGGCAGGAACAGCGCCGGGCAGATAGGGGCAAAGCCCGCATCATAAACCGCCCGGCAATACTGCGCGGCCAGCTCCGCATTTTCCGTGTCGCCGCCATACCAAGCGGCGGTGATGTAAGCAAGGGGTCGTTTCATAGTCGTTTACCTCCGATATTTTGATAGTTGTCGTTCAACCCTATCCCCCCGCCCTTTCCCATTCATGGGAAAGGGGGCGGCTCTGGAGGATATATCCCCCGCCGCGCCGGGAGGGGTGGCACAGCCGGGGCGGGCCGTCAAGGGCAAGCCGCCGCAAGCGGCGGGCGTTCCGCCCCTTGACTGCCCACTCCCGGCTGTGCCAGGTAGTAGGCGGCGACGGGGGATATACCACCAGAGCCCCTCTCTAAAAGAACGCCATGCAAGGCGCGGGGGAGGGGCGCGGGAAAAAGAAAGAGCCTTGGGACAAAATGTCTCAAGGCTTACTTTTCCCGGCTGGTCTTTTTCTCCGGCGCGGTGCGCTCCGGGGGCTGTTTCTCTTTCCACGCATCCAGCAGGGACATAATCTGGTCTTTCATCTCCCGGGGCGTGGCATCCTTGCCGAAATACTTGTTCAGTTCAGCGGCGGAAATAATCACCTTGTCTACCTCCTTTTTCTCACGGCTCAAAATGCCGTCAATCACATCGCCGTTCAGTTTCCCGTCCTTATCCAGCTTGCGGAGCTCCTGGGCCTGGGAGAGCGAGGGGGACGCCTGCTCGCCCTCAATGGAAACGGCGATGAACCTCTGGTTCTTGGGCTTGATGAACGAGATTTCCACGGCGGGGGTGAAAGACAGCTTTTTCTCGTTCACCATAGACTGGAGCTCCGGCACAAGCTCGGTCAGCCGGATATACCGCTGCACCTGCTTATAATTCATGCCGTTGCGTTCCCCCACGATTTCCGTGGAGCGTTTCCCCACGTCCCCGGCGGCCACGCCCTCCAGCTTTGCCCCCTGGTGGCTGATGGCCTCCACCTGCATCTTCAGCGACTGCGCCTTTTCCATCGGCAAAATCTTTTCCCGGTGGCGCAGGTTGTCGTCCGTCATAGCGAGGATGGCCTCGTCATCTGTCATGTTGCGGACGATACAGGGCATATTTGCAAACCCGGCCAGCTCACTGGCCCGCTGGCGGCGGTGGCCCGCGATGATTTCATAGCCGCCGCCCTCACGGGGACGCACCAGTGCGGGCTGGTGTACGCCGTTGTCCTTGACGGACTCCACGAGCCCTTTCATTTCCGCATCGTCCCGCACCCCAAAGGGATGGTCTTTGAACGGGAACAGCTCCGAGAGGTTGAGGTAAACGATCTCTTCCTTTTCGGCGCGGGTCGCGTCACGGGGCTGGGGCGGTACTTCCGGCGCAGGCGGGGGAGCGGCGGGGGCCTCTTCTTTGCCCTTTACCGTTGCGGCCTTTCCGCCCCTGCCTTGGGACATTTTGTCTCGAGGTGGGGACGGGGGCTTGCCGGGGGCCGCCTTGTCAGCCTTGGGTGGGCGGCCCTTGCGGGCCCCCGTCCCTCCCGGTTCACCGGGCCCCGCTTTTTCTTCCTTGGGCTTGCGGCCCCGCCTGCCCTTGGGCTTTTCCGGCTCGGGCGCTTTTTCCCCGGCGGTCTTGCCCTCTTTGGCGGGCCCCTTTTTCTCGGCGGCCTTTTCCTCCGGGGCCGGGGTGGGCGGCTGTTCCGGTTCGGGCGGCTCGTTCTTTTCCACCTCCGCACGTTCCGCCGCCCGGCGCTCCGCCATCAGCTTTTCAATCTGGTCAGCGGAGACATTCACCTCGCCGGGAGCACCAGCGGGGGCATCCTGGGCGAGCGGTTCCCCAGCGGCCTGCTCGGGGGTGTTCTCCTTGACCGGGGGCTCCGGCGCGGGAGCGTCCTGGGCAGGAGCACCCTCCGGGCCGTTATCGAACAAGCTGGGCTGGGGATTTTCTTCCGGGCCTGTGTTCATTTTTTCGTCTGCCATTCGTTACCTCCTTTTTTAATTTCGTGAATATTGCACAAATCTTGCACTAAAAGTTTGTTACTATTTTTTCGCCTCCCTCCCGGCTATCCACGCAAAAAAGCCGCCCGTTTTTTCATGCCGGACGGCTTTTTGCGTAATGTGATAGCTCTGATTAAATTTTTTTGTAGGTGTAGGCTCCGAAAAGCCTTGATATTACAGTGTTCCTATTAAAACTCATTCATAAGAGTGGAGAAACTATTGATGATGGAGATGCAAAAGAAATCCGTCCTGATGGAAACTACATTTATAATGGCAGCTTTGATCAGGGAGAAGCAAGACTTGGATATTGGGAAATCCCCGAGAAGGACAGAGCTTCAATATCAGTAACAAATAAGAAAAATTCCCGCGTGCTTAAGGTAGTGGCATCGGAGAACGTATCAAAGGATAATCCGATAAAGCTTTCTGAGAGTGAGCTCTCACCTATATCAGCAGGAAAGTATGAGCTCAGCTTTGATGCATATACTGAGGATGGTGCAGAAAACGCTCTTACAGTGAAGATTGCAGATAACGAATATACACCAAAGCTTACAAAAGAAAATAAGCATTTCTCAGAAAAGATAACAGCAGAAAAGAATCTTGACAGAAAAGAATCAAATGTTGAGATACTTTTCACTGAGCCTGGCACATATTATCTTGATAATGTATTTTTATCAGAAGCAGCACTTATAAAGAATGGTTCATTTAATGCGGGTCTTTCAGGATTTACACCATATATTTATGATTCTGTAAAGGCTGATTATGTCGTTGACAACATGAATGGAAACGATAACGCATTTGCTATTACGATAGAAGATACAGTAGCTGATACTGATGATAATTCATGGTATGTACATCTTAATCAGGATGGAGTTAATCTTGAAAAGGGAAAGAAGTACAGGATCTCATTTAAGGCTAAGTCTACTATAGAAAGACTCATCAAGTATTCACTTCAGGAATTTGAAGGAAGCTGGACAAACTATAGTAATACCGGTTCTGTAGAGATTGGTCCGGAGTGGAAGACATTCAGTCATGAGTTTACTATGGAGAGCGAAAGTGATCCAAATACCAGATTTAACATCACAATGGGATCAGTTGATGGCAAGAGGATCCAGGAGAAGCACAGCGTATATATTGATGATATCGTGCTTGAAGAGGTAGGAGAAGAACCAGCAAAAGAAGAGCCGGCAAAGGAAGAACCAGTAAAAGAAGAACCAGCAAAAGAAGAGCCGGCAAAGGAAGAACCGGCTAAGGAAGAGCCAGCCAAGGCAGATCCAACAAAGGAAGAACCAGCTAAAGAAGAACCGGCGAAGGATGAACCTGCAAAGGAAGAGCCAGCGAAGGAAGATCCGGCAAAGGAAGAACCAAGCAAGGAGCCTTCAGAAAATAAGGTACCATCAGAGAACAAAGTACCTTCAGAAAACAAAGCACCATCAGAAAATAAAGCGCCTTCAGAAAATAAGGCATCTGAGCCGGAAACTAATAAGGAAGTAACAGTAGTTAAGGGTGATGCAAGCATTACTTATAATCCGGAAATCGTATTTGATGGCAGAAAGATCTCAAATAAGAGCTTTGGAAAGATAACACTTACATATGGCGGCAAGACCTATAACGCATCTAAAATAAAGGTTGATAAGAAGCGTAAGAAGATCAAGATCCTTAAGATAACACCAGCAGACAGGAAAGCGCAGAAAAAGATCAAGAAGCTGACTAGTGGAAAGAATGGTCTTGACTACACTGTTAAGGCTTATGAGGTTAAGGATAGCTCAGAAGTCAAGGCAATTTTTAATAAGAAGGGCAGCCTGACAGATGTGAAGATCAAGATAGGTGATGTAAATTATAAGTGTAAGAAAAATGAGTTTGAATATGATAAAGATAGCAGCAATATCATATTTAAGAGTGAAAATCTGACAGGAAGCTATAAGGTTTCCAAGTAATAATAAAAAACTTCCCAATACCATTATTGGTATTTGGGAAGTTTTTTGCATATATTTATCTGTTTGATCTTATAACGCTTTTTACAAGTGCACGGTTTCTATCATGCATGTTCCATGAGCTGATGCCGAGCAGAAGCAGTGAGCCAATTACTGATACGGCAATGACAAGGATGCTTTCTGAGAAGAGTGAGCCGTAAGCAAGGAGGATAAATCCTAATGCAAAGTATGAATCAAAAAGCAGGATACCGAATGCATTGATCTTTTTTGCAAGGCTGTCTGAATCTGTTGCAAGATATATAACTAATGAAACGATCAGGCAGATGCTCATAAGCACTATCATAGCTGATACGGCAACCATAATGGCAAATACACCGCCTAATGCATCACAAAATCTTGATATAAATCTAAACATTACCGGTGCTGTTGCACATAACATAGTTATGATAACTGCGAGTGACAAAACTGCTTTACCTGTGCTGATCGATTTGGTGTTCATTAAATACTCCTTTTTTGATATGATTATGTTTGTGTTAAATATGTTTAATAGCGGATTGTACGCTATTAAAAGACACTGTGTACGCATATAGCATACATTTTTGACTTTTTGAGTATACAATATGCATACTTACATTACAAGTTCTATTTTTAATACAATATAATACAAGTTGAGGATGATAATGAAAAATATAATGATACAGGGCACTATGTCGGGAGCCGGCAAGAGCCTGCTGGTTGCGGGACTTTGCCGGGTACTCAAGGAGGATGGCTATTCTCCTGCACCGTTTAAGTCACAAAATATGGCACTTAATTCATATATAACAAAATCGGGTCTTGAGATGGGAAGAGCCCAGGTGACGCAGGCGGAGGCGGCAGGACTTGAGCCGTCTGCTCTGATGAACCCGATACTATTGAAGCCGACCACAGATACAGGCTCGCAGGTCATAGTAAATGGCAGGGTACGCGATAACATGAGCGCCAGAGACTATTTCGCCTATAAGAAAGCGCTGATTCCAGAAGTGATGGAGGCGTATGGAAGGCTTGCTGAAATGTATTCGCCTATAGTGATAGAGGGGGCAGGGAGCCCGGCTGAGATAAATTTGAGAAAAAATGATATTGTAAATATGGGGCTTGCCGAGATGGTAGATGCTCCTGTGCTTTTGGTCGGGGATATTGACAGAGGTGGAGTTTTTGCGCAGCTTCTCGGGACAGTAGAGTGGCTCAGCAAAGAAGAAAGAGCACGCGTGAAAGGCTTCATAATTAATAAGTTCCGCGGGGATGCTTCACTTCTTGACGATGGACTTCGTATGCTGGAGGAGAGGACAGGAATTCCGGTGCTTGGAGTAGTGCCGTATGTGCAGCTTGACCTGCCGGATGAGGACTCACTTACGGAAAGATTTGCTTCAAAAAAATCTGAGATAATAGATATAGTAGTTGTGAGACTGCCTCATATTTCAAATTTCTCTGATTTTGATGTGTTTGAAGGAATAGAGGGAGTCTCCTTGAGATATGCATCAAGGACAGATGAGCTGAGAAATCCTGACATGATGATCATCCCGGGTACAAAAAACACGATCGATGATCTGAGATGGCTGCGTGAGAGCGGCATGGAGACAGCAGTGCTTCATTATGCGGAAAAGGGTATAGTTTTTGGCATATGCGGCGGATATCAGATGCTTGGTAAAAATGTTGCAGATTCGGATAGTGTAGAGTGCGGCGGTGAAATGAGAGGCATGGGACTTTTAAATATCGATACAGTCCTTACAAAAGAAAAAAAGAGAACCCAGGTCAAGGATAGATTTACTGGTATTACGGGTGCTCTTAGCGCTCTCGAAGGCATGGAGTATGAGGGCTATGAAATACACATGGGAAGGAGCAGCACTGATTTTGCATCAAATGGAAATATTTATGGAAGCTACGTACATGGTATTTTTGATGCACCGGGAGTGGCGGAAACTATCATAAAAATACTCTTGCAGCGTCGTGGACTTGATGCGGGTAGCTTAAAGGTGATGAGTGAAAAAGAAAGACGGGAGAATTCATACAAAATTTTGGCAAATGTACTGAGAAAAAGCCTAAATCTTGATAAGATATATGAGATAATTGACCTATAGTTAAGTGTCTTTACATGGAGGTAGTTATGCGTAAAGAAATGGATTATGATTCTTGGCTTGACTGGTTTATTATCGATCATAAATTAAATATACAGGAGATTCTCATAGAAGAGATACTTGATGGGCAGCCATACAAGATAAAGATGGTTGATTTTTTGAATAAAACCCGCACAATGAACAGCGTAGTGCAGCATGAGATACGAGGACAGATGCTCAAATGTACTTATACTAATAAGAGTGTGAGCAAATATCTGCAGGATATCTGCAGGAAATTTATTACAGACGGGAAGATATTATTATGATACTGGTAACTGGAGGAAGTGGCAGCGGCAAATCAGAATGGGCGGAAAAGTGCGCCATGGAGGCAGCTAACGGTGGAAAACTATATTATCTGGCGACGATGAATAATGAGGGGGAAGAGGCAAGTCGCCGCATTAAACGACATAGAGACTTGCGCCTTGGCAAGGGTTTTGATACCATAGAGGAAGGTATGGATGTGAGTCGTGTTTTACAGAGAGCAGGATCATCAGATACCGTTCTTTTGGAGGATCTTTCTAATCTGCTTGCAAACCTCAGATATTCAGCAGGTCTTGAGTTTTCAGATTCGGAAAAGATCATTTTAAGAGGGATAGAAAAGCTGTCAGATGGAGTAAGGGAGCTTGTAATAGTTTCCAATGACATTTTTGCAGATGGCTATGAATACCCTTCGGAAACAGAAGAATACATGAAAACTTTAGCAAGATTAAATATAGGATTCGCAGCTTCCTCACATACGGTAGTAGAGGTAGTAGCTGGAATCAGCATATATCATAAAAGAAAATGACAGTATTACATTCGTTTTGCATCGCAATAGCGATGTATTCAAGGATTCCGGTTCCATCTCCTGAATGGAACGAGGAAAATATGAAATATTCTATAGCATTTTTTCCATTCGTGGGCGTAGTGATAATGGTAGCTTTGTGCATATGGCATTTTGCTGCGCAGCTTATCGGAGCAACGTCTCTTTGTACAGCTATGATAGGCGCTGCTATCCCGGTGCTCATATCCGGAGGTATACATCTGGACGGCTTTATGGATACCTCTGATGCGTTCAATTCACATATGGATAGGGAGAAAAAGCTGCAGATCTTAAAAGATCCCCATATCGGGGCTTTTTCAGTCATAAGTATCATTACATATTTTTGTCTCTTTTTAGGAGGCTATGTACTGGCAGCCCGTGATGCAGAGATGCTGTTTGTGATATCATCAGGGTTTGTGCTCTCACGCATACTTTCCGCGCTTGGAGTTGTAAGCTTTAAGTGTGCAAAGGGTGACGGTCTGCTCTATACTTTTGCAAGTAATACAGATTTAAAAAAGGTCAGGCTGATACTTGCATTAGAGCTTATAGTTTATTCGGGACTAATGCTTTACTATGATTTTGCAGCAGTAGTGATAGCATTGGTTTTGAATGGTCTTTTCATGGTCTATTACTATTTAAAATGTAAAAAAGAGCTTGGCGGTATTACCGGAGATACATGCGGATACTTTTCTTCGGTTTCGGAGTGTATTACCGTTTTTGCAGCTGCTATAGCTTTTGTAATAGGCAGGATCTGAGGAAAAAAGATGATATTGATAATAGGCGGATTTGCACAGGGCAAGGAAAGTTTTGCAAAAGAAAAATATCCGGACAGAAAGATATATGACAATCTGGCAAAAATCTTCAGACAGAGAATGAAAGAGGATGGAGAGCCGGAAAAAGAGATAATGAAGCTTGTGGATGAGGATCCGGATGCTGTATTTATCTCAGACGAAGTAGGAAGTGGAGTAGTGCCTATGGACAAATTTGAACGGGACTATCGTGAAAGACTGGGTCGATGTCTTTGTGAGCTTGCAAAACGAGCTGATACGGTTGAACGTGTTTTCTGCGGCATAGGTACAAAGATCAAATGATAGGTGTACATTTTATAACATTTGCAGTGGGTTTTATACTTGATCTGCTGCTCGGGGATCCAAGGTGGTGCCCGCATATTGTAGTTTTTATAGGTAAGCTGATATCTTTCCTTGAAAAGATATTATATCCAAAGAAACGCTCAAAAGTAATTGAGTTTATGAGTGGTCTGATATTGGAAGTGATAGTGCTGGCTGTCACGTTTGCAGTCACGGTTGCTTTAGCGGGACTTGCATATAGGGCAGGATTTATTTTTGGAGTTATATTTGAATGTCTGATAGCATGGCAGACATTGGCACTAAAGGGGCTAAAGACAGAGAGCATGAAGGTTTATGATGCGCTCGTCAGGGGTGATGTAGAGGGCGCAAGGCATGCTGTTTCGATGATAGTCGGGCGTGATACAAGCGTACTTGATGATAAGGGAATAATGAGAGCTGCGGTAGAAACAGTAGCGGAAAACGCATCGGATGGCGTGATCGCGCCGATGTTGTTTTTGTGCTTTACAGGACCTATTGGTGCAGTGCTTTATAAAGCGGTCAATACCATGGACTCCATGATAGGTTACAAAAATGACCGCTATCTGTACTTTGGAAGGGCAGCAGCTAAGACGGATGATCTCTTAAATCTCATTCCGGCAAGGCTTACAGCAGTTTTTATGATCTTTTGCTGTATGTTTGCCGATGAAGCATTTGAGTTTGAGCGAGCTTTTCACACATGGAGACGTGACAGATACAATCATGCTTCTCCAAACTCGGCACAGGGCGAGTCTGTTATGGCTGGAGCACTTGGAATAAGGCTTGCAGGAGATGCGGTCTATTTTGGAAAACTTGTCTTAAAGCCATATATTGGCGACGATATAAGAGAGATAGAGGCTGAGGATATCAAAAGGGCTAATTCCCTTTTGTACAGCACAGCTTTAGTTGCATGGCTTTTAGGGCTTATATCTATAATATTAATGGAGCTATTTTAAATGCACGGTGGAGATATATATAGAAACAATATAAGTCATGACTTCTCGGTAAATATTAATCCACTTGGGATACCGGAGAGTGTGAAAATGGCACTTCATGATGCTGTGGAGCTGTCTATACATTATCCCGATATCAGATCGGATGCGCTGGTTTCAGATCTGGCGGAGAAGCTTGCCATAAAAAAAGATAAGATACTTCTTGGGAATGGGGCATCGGAGCTGTTTACAGCGGTCATGATGCACCTTAGACCTGCCAAGACGTTGATCGCCACGCCTTCTTTTAGCGGATACAGACGGTCTGCAATTGCTGCCGGCTCTAAGGTTGCCCGTTTTGAATTGAAAAGTGAAGAAGGCTTTGTGGTAACGGAAAGATTTGTAGATACCTTATCTGCTTCAGAGGATATAGATGCAGTAATTATCGCAAATCCAAACAATCCTACAGGAAAGCTTATAGAAAAAAAGCTTATAGAAAGAATAGTGAAATGCTGTCAGATAAAGGGCATAAAGGTGATCTTGGACGAGTGTTTTATGGTGCTTTCGGGACAGTCTGATGGCTATAGCATGATAGATATGATAGACTGCTACCAAAATCTTTTGATAGTAAGGTCGTTTACCAAGACCTATGCAATACCGGGAGTAAGGCTTGGATATCTGATATGCTCAGATAAAGAGCTGATGAAAGGTATAGCAGAAGCAATACCGGAGTGGAATATCTCATGCTTTGCAGAGAAGGCCGGGGTTGCAGCACTTAAAGAAGAAACTTACGTTAAAGAAAGTGTCGGACTTATAGCAAAAGAGAGAAAATGGCTGTCTGACAGACTCGCTGGCTGCGGCTTTAAGGTAGTAGCGTCTGATGCTGATTTTATACTTTTTTATACAGAAGTGCCGCTCTATGAGATGCTTTTGAAAAAAGGGATACTCATACGAGACTGCAGCAATTTTGAAGGACTGGGCAAAGGGTGGTACAGGATAGCGGTAAAAAAGCATGATGAAAATAAGATTTTGATGGAAAGGATAGAGGAAGCTTTGAATGGAGCTTGAATATGTACTTCCAAAGGATATAGAGAAGCGAAGCTTTGAGATAATTGAAAAGGAGCTTGAGAGTTTAGGGTTTCATGTACCGGAGGATCAAAGATGTGTGACTATGAGGGCGATACACACAAGCGCTGATTTTGAGTATGCGCATACCCTTAAGTATTCAGCTAATGCGGTAGAAGTGGCGCGTGAGCTGATCAGGAGCGGTGCGGATATAGTCACGGATACAAACATGGCATGGTCGGGTGTGAGCAAAAAGACGCTGGAAAAATATGGCGGCACTGTGCATTGCTTCATGACAGACGGCGATGTGGCTGACGAAGCAAAGCGCCGCAACGTCACAAGAGCATATGTAAGTATGGAAAAGGCGGCAAGAGATATTGAAAAGCCTGTGATATTTGCTATAGGAAATGCTCCGACCGCACTTGTGAGCCTTTATGACATGATGCAGAAGGGAATATACAGACCTGCATTTGTCATAGGTGTGCCGGTAGGTTTTGTAAACGTAGTAAGGTCAAAAGAGCTTATAATAGAAAGCGGTGTAGACAGTATTGTAAATATCGGCAGAAAGGGCGGAAGCAACATTGCGGCAGCTATATGCAATGCGCTTTTGTATTCGATACAATGAGATACGGATTTACTACGGGAAGTGCAGCGACGGCGGCATCTGCGGCTGCAGCGTATATGCTGCTTTCCGGCAGAGTCAGAGATAGTATAACTATCACTACACCAAAAGGAATAGACTACAATGCTGAGATAGTAGAGATAAGCAGAAGTGAAAAAAAGGTCAGCTGTGCTGTAGTCAAAGATGGCGGAGATGATCCGGATATCACAAGCGGAAGTCTCATATTTTCTACTGTTGAGATGGAAGCTGAAGAAGGAGAGAAGCTTGAGATAAAGCTCGACGGCGGCAAGGGTGTAGGCAGAGTGACAAAACCCGGGCTCGACCAGCCGGTAGGTGAGGCCGCGATAAATCATGTGCCGAGAGAAATGATCATATCGGAAACAGAAAAGATGTGCCGCATGTTTGACTTTGATGGCAGACTAAAGATCACTATCGAAGTTCCTAATGGAGAGGAGCTTGCAAAGCACACTTTTAATCCGCGTCTTGGGATAGTCGGTGGGATATCCATACTTGGAACTACAGGTATAGTGGAGCCGATGAGTATGAAGGCACTCCTTGATACGATAGGAGTGGAGCTGTCTGTAAAGAAGGCAGAGGGACGGAAGATAGCCGTGATAGCTCCGGGTAACTACGGTCAGGATTTTATGAGGAATAATTATCACTATGAAATAGATGATGCTGTAAAGTGCTCTAATTTCATAGGTGATACTATAGATATGGCTATAGAAAAGGGATTTGAAGGAGTGCTTCTGCTTGGCGCGATAGGTAAGCTTGTGAAGCTTGCCGGTGGGATAATGAACACCCACTCCGCCTATGCTGACTGCCGTATGGAGCTTATGACGGCAGCGGCAATACGTGAAGGAGCAGATATAGACACGGCGAGGAGACTTCTTCAGGCTGTCACGACAGAGGACGGCATCAGTATACTTGAGGAGAAGGGGCTTAGAGAAGCTGTAATGCAAAACCTCATGGAGAGGATAATGGATACCTTGAAGCGTCGCACAAAGGATAGGATCGGTATAGAGTGCATAGTTTATTCTACGGTGTCGGGGGAGCTTGCAAAGAGCAGTGGTGCGATAGAATACTTAAAAAGAGGTAAATCGTAATGGTTTGTTTTGTAGGAGCGGGACCCGGAGCTGTGGATATGATCACCGTAAGGGGTATGAGAGAGCTTGAAAAGGCCGACGTGATCATATATGCAGGATCATTGGTAAACCCACAGCTTTTGACAGAGTATGCGCGTGAAAGCGCAGAGATATATGACAGCGCGAAGATGACATTGGAAGAAGTTATAGATGTTATCGAGAAAGCTGAAAAAGACAAAAAGTATACCGTAAGGCTTCATACGGGCGAGCCAAGTCTTTATGGCGCTGTAAGAGAGCAGATGGATGAGCTTGATAAAAGGGGAATAGAGTATAAAAGCGTTGCCGGTGTAAGCGCGTGCTTTGGTGCGGCGGCATCACTTGATATAGAGTATACGCTTCCGGGAGTTTCACAGAGCCTCATAATCACACGGATGGAAGGCAGGACGGAAGTTCCAAAGGGAGAGACTATAGAGAGCTTTGCGTCTCATGGCTGCTCTATGGCGATATACCTCAGCAGCTCGATGACAGGGGAGCTGTCAAAACGACTTATAGAAGGCGGATACAGCAAGGATACGCCGGCTGCTATAGTGTATAAGGCGACATGGGATGATGAAAAGAGATATGAGTGTACGCTTGAAACACTTGAAAAGACAGCAAAAGAAAATGGAATATACAAAACTGCGGTAATACTTGTAGGAGAGGCAGTAGCGCACAGGGATTATAAACGTTCTAAATTGTACGATCCCGGATTTGAAACGGGATACAGGAGGGCTAAATGAGTGATATCATCAGCTTTACGGAGCGGGGCCTGGTTCTTGCGTTTAAGCTAAGTCAGGTCCTTGAGCAGGAAGGGTGCATATATACAAAGTATTCTGGTGTAGACAGGTCACTTAAGGATGTGGAATATGTGGAGGAGCCACTGACTGAGTGGGCAGAAAAGAGGTTCAAAGAGCGTACACCGCTGATATTTATCGGCGCTGCAGGTATTGCAGTCAGGACAATAGCACCATGTATCAAGGATAAGTTTGAAGATATACCGGTTGTTGTGCTTGATGAGGCAGGGCATTTTGTGATACCGATCCTTTCGGCGCATTATGGAGGAGCGACAGAGCTTGCATGCGAGATAGCAGAGCTTATAGGTGCAGTGCCTGTTATCACTACGGCAACTGATGTAAATAACCTTTTTGCAGTTGATGTATTCGCAAAAAACAATGATCTTGTAGTGGCAAATAAAGATGGTATAAAGAAGGTTTCATCGAAGCTTTTATCAAGGGGAAAGATAAATATGCTGCTCGATGGAGGAAAATATATAGGACATCATCCTATGGAGCTTGATATACTTAAAAAAGGAGATACAGATGTGTTCGTATCTCCATTCAGGCTATGTGACAATACTCCGAAATATAAGCTAAGGCTTATACCGAAGGTTGTATATGCAGGTATCGGCTGCAAAAGAGGCAAGAGCTTTGAATCTATAGAGGCGCTTTTTGACGAGACGATGGCAAATCTGAATATCGAGCCGGAGTCTATAAAAGGGGTTGCAACAGTTGATATAAAAGAAAATGAAGAAGGAATCAGGAAATTTGTACGTGAGAGAAAGTACAATTTTCAGACATTTCCGGCAGAGAACCTAAAGCGGCTGAAGGGCAAATTTACTGCTTCAGCATATGTTGCAAGGGCAGTAGGTGTCGATAACGTATGTGAGAGAGCCGCAGTGGCTGCTGCAGGAGATGGAGCAAAACTGATATGCAAAAAGACTATAGGTGACGGGGTCACTGTGGCATTTGCTATTTCAGATTGGAGTGTCAGATTTTGAGTAAAAAGATCATATATGTAGTAGGGATCGGACCCGGGGATGAGTTAATGATGACAGGCGAAGCAATAGATGTGCTTGACCGTGTCGATACCATCGTGGGCTATCCTCTTTATATCAAGCTTCTCGGAGAGCGATACAGCAAGAAGAGATTTCTTGAGACAAATATGAAGGGCGAGTATAAGAGATGCATCATGTGCTTTGAAGAAGCAATGGCAGGGCATGATGTAGCGCTTATATCAAGTGGTGATGCAGGTGTTTACGGCATGGCATCGCTTATGTATGAGGTAGGCAGGGATTATCCCGAGTGTGAGATAAAGGTAGTTGCGGGACTTACGGCTGCGTGCAGTGGAAGTGCTGTCCTTGGATCCCCTTTGTCAAATGACTTTTGTGTCATATCACTTAGCGACCTTCTGACTCCATGGGAAAAAATCGAAAAGAGGCTCAGGGCTGCTGCTTTGGGAGATTTTGCGATAGCAATCTATAATCCCTCAAGCCATAAGCGATATGACTATCTGAAAAAGGCATGTGAGATACTGCTTGAGTATATTGAGCCGGAAAGAGTTTGCGGCTATGTAGAAAATATAGGCAGAGAAGGCACAAAAGAAAATGTGTGTACTTTGGGAGAGCTCAAGGACATCGGGGTAAACATGTTTACAACAGTGTTTATAGGCTGCAGTGCAACAGAGCTGATAGACGGAAAAATGGTAACAAAGAGAGGCTATAGAGAAACAAGATGAAGAGGATACTCATATTTGGCGGCACAAGTGAAGGCAGGGAGCTTGCAGAAAAATGTGTGGAAAACGGTATAAAGGTAAGTGTCTCTGTCGCTACGGTCACCGGAAGTGAGGCACTTGAAGGATCTGAAAGCCTTAAGATACTTGAGGGCAGGAAAAATATAGAGGAAATAAAAGCACTTATAGAAAGCGGCGATTTTGCTGCGGTAGTAGATGCTACACATCCATTTGCCAAGGAAGTGAGCGAAAACATCAAAGAGGCAGCAAAAGGAAGTAATATACCGCTTTTTAGATTAAAAAGAAGTACGGCAGCGGAAGGGCTGAATGCAGATATCAGATATTTTGAAGATTCTGCAAAGTGTGCCGAGGCTCTGCAGGCAGTAAAGGGAAACATTCTTCTTACGACTGGAAGCAAGGAGGCACACACTTTTGCTGAAAAAATTGATCCTGAAAGACTTTTTGTGAGGGTGCTGCCGGCAATAGAGTCCATAGAAATCGTGAAAAAATGCGGTTTTGCAAATGAGCACATCATAGCAATGCAGGGCGTTTTTTCCGAGCGCTTAAACGAGGCACTGATAGAAGAATTTGGTATCAGCATACTTGTCACAAAGGAGAGCGGAGACCGAGGAGGATATGGAGAAAAACTGCGAGCTGCAGCAAAAAAAGGCATAAGTGTATACGTGATAGAAAGTCCTGAAAAGAGTGAGGGACTTTCAATGGATAAAGTGCTTGATGCTCTATATGAAATCTTGGATATAGAGAGACCTCAGCAGAAGCAGATCGCCATGATAGGAATGGGAATGGGTGAGCTTTCCATGCTTGGAGAGGATGCGAAAAAGGCACTCGAGGAGGCAGAAGTTTATATCGGAGCAGAGAGACTTTTAAATCTTATCAGAACGAACAAAAAAAAATACAAAGAATATAATGCTCACAAAATCCTTGAAATTATCGAAAAAGAGCGGGCTTCCCGGTTTGCTGTTTTATTTTCGGGCGATACAGGCTTTTATAGTGGCGCAGAAGGTCTTAAGTTATTGCTTGAAAATGCCGATAAAAAGGATGTGAGGGTTTTCCCAGGTATTTCGAGTATTTCATATCTTGCGTCGAGGGCAGGAGTGTCCTGGCAGGATGCATATATAGTTTCGAGGCATGGAAGAGTGGCTGATGTATGCAGCGCTGTAAGAGAGCATGAAAAAGTATTTGTGCTTCTTTCTGATGCCAAAGATTTAAAGAAGCTGGCAGACGAGCTTATAGAAGCTTCTCTGACATATGTAAGGATAATAGCGGGTATAGCTCTTTCATCAAAAGATGAAAGGATCATTGATAAAGAAGTAGTGGAGTACTGTGGAATGGAGCTTACAGGCATAGCCTGCTGCTTCATAATTAATCCACGAGTTTATGGTAGAATAATCACACCGGGACTAAGAGACAGCGCATTTATCAGAGGAAATGTCCCGATGACAAAAGAGGAGGTGAGAAGTCTTTCGCTGTGCAAGTTAAAGCTTACTCATGATGCTGTAGTCTGGGATGTAGGAGCCGGCACAGGTTCTGTATCCGTAGAGTGTGCACGTATGGATAGGCAGATTAAGGTGTACTCGATTGAGCGAGATGAAGAGGCATGTTCTCTCATACATGAAAATGCTATGAAGGCGGGGCTGAGTAATCTTGACATTGTAAAAGGTGAGGCACCGAAAGCTCTGGCGGGACTTGAAGCGCCAAGCCACGTATTTATAGGTGGCAGCGGCGGCAATCTCAAAGAAATATTAGAGCTTTTATCAGGATTTAATAAAGAGATCAGAGTGGTAATAAATGCAATAGCGCTAGAAACAGTATCGGTCATTACAGACATTTTGGGAAGTATGTGTATCAAGGATGAAGACATAGTGCTTATGAATGTCAGTAAGGGAGAAAGACGAGGGAGATACCATCTGATGCATGCCGGGAATCCGGTATATATATTTTCTTTTACTATTAACCAGGGGGATTGAATATGCATTTTCCGAGAGTGATGTTGGCGGCGCCAAGGAGTGGTTCGGGAAAGACATTGTTGACCTGTCTTTTGCTTAAGTCACTCGTAAATGAGGATCTTAAACCTGCAGCGTTTAAGTGTGGTCCGGATTTTATCGATCCGATGTTTCATAAGAGGGCATTGGGTATACCATCAAAAAATCTGGATACCTTTTTTACTGATGTGAAAAAGACCAGGAAGCTCTTTATGGAAACGGCAATACATGTCGATATATCGGTAGTCGAAGGTGTCATGGGACTATATGACGGTATAGGCGGAGTAAGCGAAAAGGCATCATCTTATGATGTTGCCAGAGCGCTGCATTGCCCTATAATACTCGTGGTAGATGTAAGAGGCATGGGTGGAATGTCGCTTACAGCTGAGATACGTGGCTACCTTGATTATGACAGAGATCATCTCATATCGGGAGTTATCTTAAACGGAATGACTCCGTCATCATATGAGATGGTAAAGAGACATCTTGAGAAGGAACTCGATGTCCAGATAATAGGTTACATGCCGCATGACAAAAATTTAAAGTTTGACAGCCGTCATTTAGGACTTGTCATGCCGGACGAGATTGCAGGGCTCAATCAAAAACTTGAGGTTGCTGCAGCTCAGTTCAGAAAAAGTGTAAATTTTGTAAACATATTGGAGATAGCAGAAGGTGCGCCCGATGTAGACTGGGAAGTACTGCGTCACAGAGTTCCTAATCAGGATCTCATACCGATAGGTATAGCCGCAGATGAAGCTTTCAGGTTTTATTATGAAGATAATCTCAGTATACTTAGAGATTTTGGCTGCAAACTAATACCGTTTTCTCCTCTCCACGACAAGAGCATACCGGAAGGTGTGCAGGGGCTGATCTTTTACGGTGGATACCCAGAGCTCTATGCAAAGAGCCTTTCTGCCAACAAGAGCATGCTTAAATCTGTAAGGAATGCAATAGAAAACAGAATGCCGTCTATTGCAGAGTGTGGTGGATTTATGTATCTTGGTGAGTCGATCGAGGCAGCCGACGGAGCGGAGTACCCGATGGTGGGGGCAATACATACTAAATTTTATAACAGCGGACATCTGGTAAGATTTGGATACATGAGTGTTTCAGAAAAGGAAGATTCGTTTTTAGGAAATGGCAGAGCCATACGAGGTCATGAATTCCATTACTATAATTGTAATAATAATGGCTCAGACTGTGTGGCATATAAGCCGGTAAGGGCAAAGACCTGGGACTGTGTGCACGTAGATGACGTACACTGGTGGGGCTGGCCGCATCTTTACTATTCATCATGTCCTTCCTATGCAGAAAACTTTATCCGTAAGTGCAGGAGGTATACAGTTGAATAATTCTGAACGCTTTTTCGAGAATAGTGAGTGCAGGTACTTTCCCTGCCATAAACTTGAGGGGGATTTTAATTGTTTATTTTGCTATTGCCCGATGTATTTTCTCGATAAGTGTCCTGGAAATCATACATGGATCGAAAAAGAGGAAGGTCGTATAAAGAATTGCATTGACTGTACCTTTCCTCACAGACCTGAAAATTATGATGCAATTATGCAGATTCTTAAAAAAGCATGTTATAAGAGTTAAATCTTACGAAAATTTCATCTAAAACGGTTATTGAACTAAACCTAGAACAAGCTGCGCATTGTCTAGCTTAAAAGCGATATGTTATACTCTAAGATATAACAAGGATGGTTAGCCACATGTCCGTGGGATGCGGACACGGAGGTAAGAACAGATGAAATTTACTAAATTGAGTGATACGGATATCAGATGCATTATCTCAGAACAGGAGTTATCGAATAACGGATTAAATCTTGACGATATTATGGCAAAAACTGATGAGACAAAAAGGTTTTTTCGTCAGTTGATGGATCAGGCAACACGTAAACTTGGCATGGCTCATGGAAATGGAATTCACATGGCTTCAGCTCAGATAAGCATACTTGAGGACAGAAGCATTTCTATCATATTCCATGAAGCAAATCTTGACGAAGCACTAGAGCACGTAACCGGAGGAGATTCGGAAAAAACCGAAAGATTGAAAAATCAGATCGAGGAACAGGTGAGGATGCAAAAGGATAAGATCCCGGAGCTGCCTGTAACAATGAAGAGGGAGCTACTCGATATGATGGAAGATCAGCTCAACCAGAGCGGAAATGCTTCACGGGAGGCTCTGAGTGAGATAAGGGCGCTCAGAGCAGAGCTTGAAGCGCAGGAGCAGAATGAACAGATAATAGCAGAAGTAAAAGCAGCTATGAAACGTTCATTTGTAGTAAGGTTTGAAGAGCTCGAAGAAGCAAGGCTCTATGCAGACAGCTGCACCAGCGCAAATCACATTGTCAGCAGCCTCTACAAATTTAGTCAGGATGAGGCATATTATCTGTCAGTACAGCACTCGGTACTTCCGGATAAGGTGTACGAGGGCGTGAAGACCTTGGCAAGCGAGTTTGGCGAAGTAGTTACACTTCAGCCGGCAGCAAGGCAGTTTTTATTTGAAAACAGCGAGGTCATCATCGAGGATGACGCAGTAGATATCTTAAAAGGACTCTAAAAAGTGATTAATATATTCAATAAAGAAGCACCGTTCGTATCATGCGAGGCGGTGCTTCATTCTATGGGATGCAGAAAAAGCGATCCATCATATCCTGAATATGTAAGGGCATTTGAAGAGATAGAGGATGATGCGATCGGATGTTTAAGACTTGAGGCAAGGTATACTTACGGAAAGCTTCCGCCTGAGTTTCCAAAATCTCATAAGCTGTATGGTAAACAGCTCATATTCTTTTTAATTACAGCAGGGCACAAGATAACTGAATATGCAGATGAGCATTTTGCAAATGGCAGATATATGAAAGGCATGATGGCAAATGCTATCGCGGATAGCTGCCTTTTTTCATACGAAAATGAAGTGCTGTGCGCTATAAAGGAAGAATGTAAAAAGCAGAATAAAGGTATTCGCTCTATGCTTGATGCACCCGATGGTATACCGCCGGAGTTTAATACGTTGATATTATCAAGGCTCAATGCTCGTGAAGATCTTGGAGTAGAAGTAAATAAAGCATATGTTTTTACACCATTAAAAACTTATGCATGTATAATGGAGCTGTCAGAGAATACGGAAGAGATGAACATATTTCATGACTGCAACCGCTGTGCAAAAAGGGATGAGTGTACTTATAGGAGTATAAAATGATAGAGATCACCTGTATAGCTGATAATAAAGAGATAAAAATATCATGTGAAGAAGGCAAAAATCTCCTTGGAGTATTAAAGGAGAATGACATTCACTTAAGCGCACCATGTGGGGGAAAGGGCAGATGCGGCAGATGTCTTGTGTCATATAATGGCAGAGAAGTACTTGCCTGCAGGACGTTGGCAGATAAAGGCGGACATCTTGAAATCCCGTCTGATAACTTTGATTTCTCCGAAAGTGATAAAAGCATAAATAAGGCAGATGTATCACATAGGACAGGTATAGCTGTCGATATAGGAAGTACGACTATCGCTCTGGAACTGCTTGACCTCGATGCGAGGAAGGTGATAGCGGAAAAGACGACTACGAACCATCAGAGGATTTTTGGAGCAGATGTTATTTCAAGGATAGATGCAGCTGTAATGGGGCATGCGCTTGAGCTTAAAAATACTGTTCAGAAAGATATCTGCGGTGCTATAGATGCTCTGTGTGATGCAGCAGGGATCGCAGTGAGCGATGTGGATGAGATAGCTTTGGCAGCTAATACGACCATGCTGCACCTGCTGCAGGGGATGGATGTGAGCGGACTGGCGTCGTACCCTTTTGAGCCAGAGAGCCTTGAGTATAGAGAAGCAGATGCGGCAGAGGTACTTGGAAGCGGTTTTAAGGGGAATGCAAAGTGCAGGATAGTCCCTGGAATAAGTGCTTTTGTGGGAGCAGATATCGCAGCCGGGATCTATGCACTTGGCATGATGGACGAAAAGCAATGCACAGCAATGATCGACTTTGGAACTAATGGCGAGATGGTCTTGAAAAAAGGGGATACTATATATGCAGCATCGACGGCAGCGGGACCGGCTTTTGAGGGAGGAAATATCTCCTGTGGCATGGGATCAGTGGATGGTGCTGTGTATGGTTTCTCTTTTGATGGTGGGATAAAGACTATAGGCGGCTCAGAGCCTATAGGTATATGCGGTACCGGTCTTATCGAGCTTATAGCAGAGCTTAGGCGGCATGGGAAGATTGATGAAAATGGAGTACTTACCGACGAGTACCATGACACCGGTTTTGTGGTGGCAGATGGAAAACGTAAGGTGAAGCTTACGCAAAAAGACATACATGAATTTCTCCTAGCAAAGTCGGCAGTTCGCGCAGGCTTTGATACATTGCTTGAAGAAGCAGGGATAGACGATGAATCTGATATGCTCCTTTATCTTTCAGGAGGTTTTGGTTCGCACTTAAATATAAAAGAGGCAGCCTATATAGGACTTGTTGATGAGCGCTTTACAGAAAATGCTGTTGCTGCAGGCAATACGTCACTTATGGGTGCCGCGAGACTTCTCATGGAAGGTGACGAGGGAGTGGAAGCACTAAAAGAAATTGTGGAGTCGACAAAAATTCTTGAGCTTGCAAACATAGAAGGATTTAATATAAAATATATAAATGGTATGAGATTATAGATTAGCTGTAGATATATCTGGAGGTGCGATGATGGTTAAACACATTATTTTGTGGCAGCTTAAAGATGAGTATTCTGAGGATGAGAAGATAGGTATCCGTAAGGGTATTAAGGAGGGACTTGAGAGTCTCGTGGGCAAGGTGCCGGGACTTGTTGATGTACATGTTCAGACTGAGTTTTTAGAAACTTCTAATGCAGATGTGCTTTTGGACAGCACACTTGAGAGCTTTGAGGCTTTGAAGGGGTATGCTGTGCATCCAGAACATGTTGCAGTAGCAGACAGCAAGGTAAGACCATTTACAAAGTCAAGAGTTTGTATGGATTACGAGGTGTGATTAATGTTTACACCTCTAACAGTGATCCTTGTAAGCAACATCTTTCTCGCTGTAGGGATAGTGATGTTTATTAATGGTATGATACACCGCAAAAAGCTTTCACTTGCAAAGATGGTGATACTGATCTTCGGCGGAAGCTTCATGGCAATAGCAGCTGCAATGATTGATGTAGCTGTGCTGGTATTTAAGTAGAATTATAGTAAAAAATGACAGCAATCCAAGTAGGCGTTGCTGTCATTTCACTGTTTTTTGCATAAATGATCTTATTTTTTATCCTCTTCTAATCTAAGAGGTATCACACCTCTATAGGGAATTGTTGAATATTTTTTTACTGATTCAAAATATATTCCCTGCTTATAGCCGTTAATACTGCCGGTATATCCATATAATCTGCTGGAGTGATCTTTACCATAAGACACTCCGTCTTCATCAGTAAAGGATTCTGCATAATACGAATTAACTCCATTATTGGAAGTTGTAAGAACTTCGTTTATATAAACTTTACTTATAATGAGATCACCTGATTGTATATCATTTCGAAATTCCCTATATTTCTTTTGATTCGAAACAAATAGCGGAAATGCCATCCCCATGAATAAGCCAAACAGAAAAATGAAGAGCACGAAAAGAAGAAACAGTTTATTTTCATCATTTGCCAAAATTGAACTGGCAACTTTCACACCTATGCATATTAAAAAGCATCCTATCAGACTCATACCCATAGCAGCCAGGACGCTGAAAATACCATTACTATATAAACCTGTCACATAATCCTCTATGTACTTTTTCTCTTTTGGATCATTTACCTGTGATAATTTTCTCATTTTTCAGCTCTTTCAATAATTTCCTCTATTGGCATAGTTTTTGTTACTGTCATGATAAAATCCTGCCTGCTATTATGTTACTTTATTTTACAGATTTTGCAAGTGCTGCTTTTTGTCTGGCGGAGTAAATTTACTGTAGGATTTGAAAGGTAGACTATACCCTATGATCAGTTTAGATGCTCAAACCTTACTCATTATACTGCTTAATAAGATAACAGTTCAAGGATATTTGTGCGTTCCGACGCACTTTATTCAAGGGCAGAGGCGTCAGCCTCTGGTTTCCTTTAGAACAGTTTCCAGATATAATTATGCATTCCTATGCTCATCCATTTCTTCAATTCTGCACTTAACTCTACTTGCATGCTGTCATAGTATTTTCCCCATGCCGGCTGCTTATGCATACTTTTTCTTACTTCTTTTACAGT
>JQKK01000011.1 GCA_000746015.1 Lachnospiraceae bacterium MA2020
GTTCGGTCCCTATCCGGCGCAGGCGTAGGATATCTGAGGAGAGCTGTCCTTAGTACGAGAGGACCGGGATGGACGGACCGCTGGTGCATCTGCTGGATACCAAATCCACGACAGAGTAGCCAAGTCCGGATCGGATAAACGCTGAAGGCATCTAAGCGTGAAGCCGACTCCAAGATGAGATATCCAAGGGGGCATGACCCCCGGGAGACCCCCTGGAGAGTACAGGGTAGATAGGACGGAGGTGGAAGTGCAGTGATGCATGCAGCTGACCGTTACTAATAGGTCGAAGGCTTGTCCAAAAAGACTGGGAGCAAGTAAAACAAAACGGATGATTAAGGTTCGATGTTCGGTTTTTGATGTTCAGAAGAATATTTGAAAAATATTCAAAAAAGTGCTTGACAAAGCAAACATCATGTGTTAGAATAACAATGTTCGCGCACGAATGATGGCCCAGTGGCTCAGTTGGTTAGAGCGCCGCCCTGTCACGGCGGAGGTCGTCGGTTCAAGTCCGTCCTGGGTCGTTCGTGGGATCTTAGCTCAGCTGGGAGAGCATCTGCCTTACAAGCAGAGGGTCACAGGTTCGAGCCCTGTAGGTCCCACTTAACTAAATAATGCCGATATGGCTCAATTGGCAGAGCAGCTGATTTGTAATCAGCAGGTTAACGGTTCGAGTCCGTTTATCGGCTTTATGTGGATGGTTTCCCGAGTGGCCAAAGGGGGCAGACTGTAAATCTGTTGCAACTTGCTTCGATGGTTCGAATCCATCACCATCCATTTTGCACAGCCAGATGTGCTAATGACGCGGGGTGGAGCAGTCTGGAAGCTCGTCGGGCTCATAACCCGAAGGTCACAGGTTCAAATCCTGTCCCCGCTACTCGATTTACCAAATTGCCCAGATAGCTCAGTTGGTAGAGCAGAGGACTGAAAATCCTCGTGTCGCTGGTTCGATTCCGGCTTTGGGCACGTAACCCCAGGTACATAAGTATCTGGGGTTTTTTATTTGCATTGATTTTACATGATACTACTTGTGCTTAGTTTGAGGCTAAAACTTGCCTTTATAAATGAACTTTGTTACAATGAAGCAGCATGCTTAGTAGATAGATTACGAAAGGATATGTTTGATGAGGTTTCTAATTTTAGGAGCAGGCCCTGCTGGTCTCTCTTTCGCTTGTTCTTTGATGAGCAAGGGAATAGATGATTTCCTTATAATTGAAAAAGAGTCAGAAGCTGGTGGTCTGTGTAGAAGCACAGAAGTAGATGATTCACCCTTTGATATTGGAGGAGGGCATTTCCTTGACGTAAGACGACCTGCTGTAGATGAGTTTCTTTTTAAGTATATGCCTGAAGAAGAGTGGGATAGATATGAAAGAGATTCTAAGATAGTTGTAGGTAAAAATATAATAAATAGCCCAATTGAGGCAAATATCTGGCAGATGGATATTGAAGATCAGATAGAGTATCTTAAGGCAATAGCTGTTGCAGGTTGTAATCTTAAGACACCGATGCCTCAGAAATTTACAGATTGGATCTTTTGGAAGCTGGGAGATAAGATAGCAGAAGATTATATGATCCCATATAACCAGAAGATGTTTGAATCTAACCTTGATAATCTTGGAACATATTGGCTGGATAAACTGCCTGATGTTTCTTTTGAAGATACATTGAGGAGCTGCCTTGAGCATAAGGCATATGCAAAGCAACCAGGACATGCTGAGTTCTTTTATCCTAAAAAATATGGATATGGTGAAGTATGGCTCAGAATGGCTGAGTCTATTAAGGATAAGATAATATATAATACCAAAGTTGAGAGCTTGGATGCTCAAAATAAGATTGTAAATGGCGAATATAGTGCAGATTGTATCATTAGTACTATTCCATGGACTTCTATAAGCGAGATAATCGGAGCGGAAGATCATATATTAGACGATATTAAGAAGCTTAGATATAGTTCTATTGTTACAGAATATCATGAAGAAAATCTTGATACAAAGGCTCAGTGGATATATTATCCAGATCCAAAGCTTGATTATCACAGAATACTTGTAAGGCATAATTTCTGCCCTGATTCCAGAGGGTATTGGACAGAGACAAATCTTGTAAGATATAAGGAAGATAAAACAAAGAAAGCATTTGTAAACGAATATGCTTATCCTCTTAATACAATAGATAAACCTGTGGCAATCAGAAATGTCCTTGAATTTATGGAGAAAAGGAATATTATCGGACTTGGAAGATGGGGAGAATGGCAGCATTATAATTCAGATGTAGTTGTAGAGCTTGGAATGAAGCTTGCTGACAGACTTCTTGAGAAGAAATAAGTAGGAGATAAATATATTATGAAGGTATTAGTTTTAGGTGGAACAGGAATGGTTGGTTCTCACTTTATGAACAGCTACAAAAATGATGGAGCTGAAGTATGGGGACTTGCCAGAAATTCTGCATCAAGTCGTATGGCGGCAATTCAGGATAATTCAATAATCAGATGTGATATCCTTGAGAGGGATGCACTTATGAGAATAATGAAGGAAATCAAGCCTGATATCATTATTCACATGGCAGCACAGGCATTCAATGGTGACTCATGGAATCTTGAGTATGTTACACATCAGACAAACTATATGGGAACACTGAATGTGCTCTATTGCGCGCATGAAGCTGTACCTGAAGCTAAGGTGCTCCTTGCATGTTCATCGGCAGAGTATGGAAATATAAAGGAAGAAGATTGTCCACTTGTTGAAGAGAGACTTCTTAAGCCTCATACACCTTACGGTGTTTCAAAGGCGGGTGTAGAAAACCTTGGAAGACAGTATGCTCTTAACTATGGAATGAAGGTATTCCTTCCTAGAATGTTTATCCATGTTGGAACAGGTCATCCACCTGCAACTGCTATTCAGAATTTTGCAAGGCAGCTTGCCCTTATCAAGAAGGGTGTGATTAAGCCTGAGATCCATGTAGGAAACCTCGAGACATATAGAGACTATATCGATGTTAGAGATGGTGTAAAGGCTATGAGGATCCTTATGGAGAAGGGTAACGCCGGAGAGCCATATAATATCTGTAATGGTAAGGCATATCAGATAAGAGAAATTCTTGATATGCTCATAGAGATATCTGGCGTAAAGGTTGACGTTATTTCAGATAAGAAGCTTTTCAGAGTAGCTGATGAGCCATTATTGCTTGGTGACGATACAAAGATCAAGGCTCTGGGATATGAGAGAGAGTTTTCTATGTATCAGACACTTGAAGATGTATTTGCTGATTGGGAGTCAAGAATATAATGCTCAAGGAATTTAAGAATGTAACTATATTGCTCCCAGCTATGGATGAGACATATTCACTTCGTGAGACTGTAGAGACTATATTAAATACTTGTGATAATAAAGATCTCGCAGAGTTTATACTGTTGCTTTGCGACAGGACAACACCTGAGTCAAGAGCTGTTGCTAATCAGCTTGTTTATGACTATCAGGATAGGGTATCGATTTATATTCATGACCAGAAGCTTCCGTTTGTAGGAGGCGCTGTACGCGAGGGATTTGATCTTGCAAAGGGCAGTCACGTTGTACTTATGTCGAGTGACCTTGAGACAGATCCTAATGTCATTAAAAAGTTTATAATGCTTGCAAAGAAACATCCGGATCATATTATTACAGCTACAAGATGGACACGTGGCGGCGGATTTGAGCATTATAACAAGGTAAAGCTTGTATGTAATTTCATTTTTGAAAGAGTTATCGGACTTTTCTATCTTTCTGGACTGTCTGATCTGACTTATGCATATAGGATCTTTCCTACAAAGCTGATGCAGTCTATTGAGTGGGAGGAGCTTAAGCATCCATTCTTCTTAGAGACAGCACTTAAGCCTTTAAGACTTGGTGTAAAATTTATAGAAGTTCCGGCACACTGGGTAGCAAGGACAGAAGGAGTGTCACAGAATTCGTTTATGGCAAACTTCAAGTACTTTAAGACTGCCTGGCACAATAGATTTTTGAAAAGAAAGCAGATATTACGGAGACATAATGCTCAATAAAATAAAAGAAAAAACCGCTGTAAAAGGCGGTTTATTCCACTTTAAAAGTGAACTTGATAAAATTAGATTCTGGACTATGATCGGATTTGTGCTTGTGGTAGCAGCACTTGCATGGCAATCAGATGATGCATATCATGGTTATGTAATGTCAAGACGCCTTGCGGAAGGGCAAGGCTTTGTATATAACGTGGCTGAAAGAGCGACGGCAAGTACGTGTCCGTTGTTTTCGCTTATCATAGCTCTGGCATATTTTATCACGCGGGAGATGTATTTTACATCACTTGCAGTATGTACGATCTTTTCTTCACTGGCATATTATATATTTGCTTATAAGCTATGTAATACCACGAAGCAGGTTCTGATAGGATTTATGGCCTTTGTAGGCAGTCAGGCTTTTATAAGTTATACTACTTCGGGACTCGAAAACAGTCTGTTATTTTTACTAAGTGCACTGTTTATTTGGAGAATGTCAAGATCTGAGAATTATAACGCAAAAGAGATGCTTTTACTTGCGCTTATATTTTCTCTGTCAGCAATGACAAGAATGGATTCTGTGTTGCTGTTTATTCCGTTGATCGTATGGATATATCTTTTCAAGAGAGATGGAGTATCTTTTATCCAGGCGGTAGGGCTTGGTATTTTGGGACTTATGCCATTTATATTATGGGAGTGTTTTGCTACATTTTATTTTGGTTTTCCATTCCCTAATCCTGCTTATGTGAAGCTTGGAACGCATATTGCGCAGCATGAATACTATCAGAGAGGTATCATATATGCCATATATACAGCAATGGAGGATCTGGTAGTACTTACAGCACCACTTATATATGTGATCATAGCTGTTTTGTCAAAGAAGATTAAGTATATTCTTGCAGCAGCAGGTATAATAGTTTATGGAATGTACGTCATCCGTATCGGTGGTGACTTCATGATGGGAAGGCATTTTACAAATCTCTTTTTTATCTCTGTGTGTATGGCAGTTTTAATGTTCAGACAGGAAGATGGAGTTTTAAGAGATATTGTAAAGTATCAGAAATGGTTTGGCGGAGTTGTAATTTTTTCAGTATTATTCGCTGCAACATTTGGAAGAACTGTCGGAATGCAGTATATTTCAGGGCATATATTTGGATCTCAGATTTCTGATGAGCGTGAGTATTATTTTGGAACTACAGGTCTTTACAATAATGTAAAGTCACTTATAGAAACAGGAAGGCTCTGTGTATCAGATACATGGAATACGCAGGCGACTGACGATATAAGAAATCAGGGAGTTAGTGGAAATATTATTGAAAATGCTGCCGGTATTTTGGTATATTATAATCCGGATATATATTTGAATGATACTTATTCACTTGGAGATCCGTTTTTATCAAAGCTCCCGGCAAAGTATAATCCTAACTGGAGAGTAGGACATATCAGACGTGAAGTTCCGGATGGATATAGAGAATCGATATGGTCTGATAAAAATAAAATAAAAGATGTAGATTTACATGAATATTATGATAAGATAAGACTTATCACAAGGGGAAACTTGTTTAACTCAGAACGAATCAAGGCAATTATTGACATCAATTTGGGTAAATACCAATACCTGATTGATAATTATGAGAAAAGACAGGCAGAAAATGAAGAAGAGAAGAAGTAACACAGGCAGTCGGTTAATTTTAGCAGTAATAGGGGTTATTGCACTTGTTTATTTTGGTTTTGCGATTTTCTTTATTGGCCATTTTACTTTTGGCACTACTATTAATGAGGAAAATGTAGCAGGCAAGAGCATAGCACAGGTTGAAGGGATTTTTACAGAGCAGGCTAATGGATATATCTTAAATATATCCGGCAGAGATGACAAAGTTGGAAGTGTAAATGCTACGGATATTTCTCTTCGTCCGGTATTTAATGGTGAGATAGATAATTTTTTGTCTGATCAGAACTGCTTTGCATGGCCATTAGCATTGTTTAAGAGTACGGCATTTTATACGGATTCTGTTGCTGATTATGACATAAGTGCATTGAAGGCAGTGGTTGATAGTTTGGACTTTTTCAAAAATGAGAGAGATCCTGAAGATGCTAAGATCAGTGATTATGCTGATGGAGGATATACTGTAATTGCAGAGGACCTTGGATCCAAGCTTGACAAAGATGCAGTATATGATGCAGTAGAAACCGCAGTAGGCTCTCTGATAGAAACACTTGATCTTGATGAGGCTGATTGTTATGTAAAGCCTGAGATTTATTCTGATAATGAAGAGCTTAATGAGAAGGTAAATAATCTCAATAAGTATGTAATCACAAATTTAACTTATGACTTTGGAAGTGAGAGAGAAGTCCTTGATGGCAATGTAATTAAGGACTGGCTCATTGTAGATGGAACGAGCGTAAGTCTTGATCAGGCTAAAGTAAAAGAGTATGTGGCGTCTCTTGCACATGACCACGATACATTTGGAAGAAAGAGAAGCTTCAAGACAACTTCTGGCAGACAGATAACTGTCAGCGGTGGAGATTTTGGATGGTGGATGGACAGACCATCTACGATTTCAGCGATAGTTGAAGCTGTTGAAAATGGAACCCAGGGAGAGATCCCACTTGTTTATTTTGGCAAGGGCATGAGCTATGGCAGTGATGACATCGGAAGCTCTTATGTTGAAATAGACCTTGATAATCAGCATGTTTATGTATATGTTTCCGGAAATATGGTAATTGAGAGTGATTGTGTTTCTGGTAAAGTTGCAACGGGCAATTATACACCGGAAGGAACATACTCTATTACATATAAGGAAAGGGATGCTACATTGGTTGGAGAGAACTATTCTTCACCTGTTTCATACTGGATGCCATTTAATGGAAATATCGGTATGCATGATGCGACATGGAGAAGCAGTTTTGGAGGAAATATTTATGTGACAGGCGGATCACATGGCTGTGTAAACCTTCCTCTTTCCAAGGCATCAAAGATTTTTGACTATGTATTTAAGGGTGAGCCTGTTATCGTCTATGGCGGAAAGAAGGCTGCACCTAAGAAGGAACTTACAGAAGAAGAAAAGCAGCAACAGCTTTTGAAGCAGCTGCTTGAACAGATGCAGAACGGTACTTTGCCTGCTGCTACAGATCCGGCAGCGGCAGCTACGCCTGTAACACCAGATGCAGCAGCAGTTCCTGCACAATAATATTGTTTTATAACGTATATAGCTCATGACCTTAATAAGGGCGTGAGCTATACTAACATATGGGATTAATTATATGAGAGATGCAAGACTTAAAGAGTATGGCAGAGACATACTTCAGAATGAAACATATGGAACACTTGAGAACTATATACAGCATGGCAGAGTCACTGTACTCGAGCACTCTTTGAGGGTGGCAGAGACAAGCCTTAGGATCAGCGATTTTTGCCGGAAAAGATTCAGATGGAGCTGCAGGGAGCGTGAAATGGTCAGAGGAGCTCTTTTACATGACTATTTTTTATATGACTGGCATGAAAAGGGAAAAGGGCATAGACTTCATGGCTTTACACATGCTGCAGCTGCTCTGAATAATGCACGTAAGGACTATGTACTTACACGCTGCGAGGAAGAAATAATACACAAGCACATGTTTCCTTTGAATGTGACAAGGGTGCCGATGTGCAGGGAAGCCTGGATAGTGACTATGGCAGATAAATACTGCTCACTTATCGAAACTATTGCAATGAGAAAGTAATATGTACAGAGAACTTGAAAATTTAGCAAATTCGGATCTTTATCCATTTCATATGCCGGGACACAAAAGGATGCCCTTGGATTCCTGTCTTGATGGTGCATTAAGTATCGATATTACAGAAATCGATGATTTTGATAACATGCATCATAGTGAGGGCATTATAAGAGAACTAGAGATAAAAATGGCGGAAGTATTTGGAGGTAAGAATGCATATATACTTGTAAATGGATCTACATCCGGCATATTAAGTGCGATATCGTCATGCACAACAAGGGGCGGGAAGATACTTATGGCAAGAAACAGCCATAAGAGTGCATATAATGCAGCATTTTTAAATGAGTTAAATGTGAAGTATCTTTATCCTACTAAGCTGGAGCCATTTGACATAAATGGAGGGATCCGTCCTGAAGACGTCTGCGAGGCTCTTAGAGCCGATACTGATATAGAAGCGGTATTTATTACCTCGCCAACATATGAAGGTGTTATTTCCGATGTCAGGGCCATTTCAGAGGCATGCCATGATGCAGGAGTGCCTCTTATAGTGGATAGTGCACATGGGGCACATTTAGGATTATTTGAAAAGTTTTCAAAAGAGTATAATGCTGAAGCTGCGATAAAGTGCGGTGCGGACATTGTTATATGCAGTTTACATAAAACACTGCCATCTTTTACACAGACAGCTATGGTACTTATAGACAGTAAGCTCATTGATATTGAAAAGTTTAAAATGTACTATTCAATTTTTCAGACAAGCAGCCCTTCATACGTCTTTATGGCAGGGATTGATAAGTGTGTGGAGCTTATAAAGGAAAGCGGGCAGGAAAGATATACTGAACTTGATAGAAGACTTACGAAGCTGAGAGCAAAAAAATATAAAAACATTCATATCTTTGGACCTGAGTACATAGGTAAAGATGCAGTATATGGCTTTGATGTGACAAAGCTTTGCATTGCAGCAGATGGTCTTAGCGGAAAAGAACTATATGACAGGTTAAGGTGCATTTTCCATCTACAGTGTGAAATGGCAATGGGCAGTTATGCTTTGCTGATGACAACACTTATGGATACGGATGATGGATTTAATAGACTTGAGACGGCTTTGGAGAGAATAGATGAAGATATATGATGCTGTAGTTTCTGAAAAAGAGATGTGCAGCTGGCATGATAGTTGTGGAAGAATTGCGGCAGAGTACTGTTACGCGTATCCACCGGATATTCCGATAATCGTTCCGGGAGAGATGATCAAAAAAGAAATCATTGAAGAGGTTGACATAATGATCAGATCAGGTTTGACAGTCGTCGGAATAGAAAATGGAATGTTTAAGGTTGTAAAAGAGGACTAAGCAGTGGGAAAGATTTTTTGCATACTTGGAAAAAGCTCAACTGGGAAGGATACAGTTTATAGGGAACTTCTGAAACCCAAATATAAACTGGACCTTGCAGAATATGTCAGCTATACCACAAGACCTATGCGTGATAATGAAAAAGAAGGACGCGAGTATCACTTTGTTGATAAGATAAGGTACGAAGATTATAAAAAAGATGGTAAAATAATAGAGGAACGATGCTACGATACAGTGATGGGCAAATGGTATTATTTTACGGTCAATGATGGAAGTTTTGATACATCAAAAAATATACTCCTGATAGGTACTGTTGATTCATTCTTATCTATGCGTGACTATTTTGGGGAGGATAGAGTAGTTCCTTTATATATTGACATTGATGATAGGACACGTCTGATGAGGGCAATTTCCAGAGAGGATAAGAGGGAAAAGCCTCAGTACAAGGAAATGTGTCGCAGATTTGTAGCAGATAGTGATGATTATTCTGAAGACAGGATAAAAATGATCAAAAAGGATAATCGTTTTATAAATGCCAGACTGAAAAAATGTGTTGAGGAAATAAGCAGGTGTATTTCTGATAATGTAACCTGAAAATGAAAGAGGGGTATGTGGCATGGACATAAAGGTCAACAATTTAGAACAGGTCGCAAAAGCGGAGGAAACGACCAAGAATGTTCCTGAGGCAAATGATGACTTTAAGTTTGCATTGATGAGCCACATTGAGGAGAAGGACTTACAGGAAAGACTTACTCTCATGATGGATGAGATAACCATGCAGGGAGATAAGATCAAAAAACGCAAAAATATTACAGATATGCGCAAATATAGAAGTCTTATCAAAGACTTCATGAATGAGGTAATAAACCGCTCACATAAGTTTTCGAGAGAGAATTTTCTGGACAGACGAGGTCGTCACAGAGTCTATGGTATTATTAGACTAGTGGATGAAAACCTTGATAAACTTGCTGAGGAATTAATGAAGGAGGAGCAGGACAATATTACAGTGCTTAATCTCATAGGTGAGATCCGAGGACTGCTGATAGACCTCCTGATGTAAGATGGCTTCATTTTATGATATAATAGGTCAAAAGCAGATTGCTGAGCATTTTCAGCACGCTATAAAATCCGGGCAGATATCACACGCATATATACTTGACGGAGAGGAAGGCACAGGAAAAAGATTTATTTCACGAATTTTTGCAACTGCGCTTCAGTGCGAAAAGGGAGGGGAGAATCCTTGCGGAGAGTGCCATTCATGTAAGATGGCATTGAGCGGGAATCATCCTGATATAGTGACGGTGAGGCATGAAAAACCCAATATTATCAGCGTTGACGAGATCAGAACACAGATTGTCAGCGATGTACTGATCAAGCCATACAGCAGTCCGCATAAAATATATATAGTGCCTGATGCTACAATGATGACTCAGCAGGCACAGAATGCGCTTCTGAAAACTCTTGAAGAGCCGCCGGCTTATGCGATCATCATATTGCTGACGGATAATAAAGAGAAGCTTCTTTCAACGCTGCTGTCGCGTTCATTATCACTTAGTATCAAGCCGGTGAGAAATTCACTTATCAAAGAATACCTTGAGAAGAACACTTCTGTCGATAAATATCGGCTTCAGCTTGCTGCAGCTTTTGCAAGGGGCTCGATAGGAAGGGCGATAAAGCTTGCTGAAGATGAGGAGTTTGAAGAACTTAAGACGACCGTTGTCAGTGTACTTGAAGGAATTGATGATTATGGAATGTCAGAAATCATGGATGCACTGAAAAAGGCAGCAGAGTTTAAGGATAAAATGAGTGACTACCTTGATCTTATGCTTCTTTGGTACAGAGATGTGCTTATGTGTAAGGCATCGAGTGATAGTGACAGGGTGATCTTTGTTGGGGAAGAAAGAGCAATAGAGCGAAGAGCTGAAAAAGACTCATATGAAAAGATAAACAGAGTGATAGACCAGATACTTATAACTAAAAAGCGTCTGGACAGTAATGTCAATCTGGAACTGAGTCTGGAAATGCTTCTTCTGACAATGAAAGGAAAATAAATGGTAAAAATAATTTGCGTGAGATTTCGTACTGCGGGTAAGATTTATTATTTTGCCCCAGGTGAATTTGATATAAAAAAGGGAAATCATGTAATAGTGGAGACTATACGAGGCGTGGAATTTGGTACAGCAGTCTCGGATATTATGGAAATTGAAGAGGAAAAAATAGTATCTCCACTTAAGACGGTAATGCGTATCGCTTCTGAAGAAGATGAAGAAAAAGAAAAGACTAACCGCGAGAAGGAAAGAGAAGCTTTTAAGATATGCCTTGAAAAGATCCGTAAGCATGAGCTTGAGATGAAGCTTATAGATGCCGAGTACACATTTGATAATAATAAGCTTTTGTTTTACTTTACAGCAGACGGGCGTATTGATTTCAGAGAGCTTGTTAAGGATCTTGCGAGTGTATTTAGGACACGTATCGAATTAAGGCAGATAGGTGTACGAGACGAGACAAAGATACTTGGTGGATATGGAATATGCGGAAGACCGCTTTGCTGTCATACATATCTTTCTGATTTTTCACCTGTTTCTATCAAGATGGCTAAGGAGCAGAATCTTTCTCTTAACCCTACAAAGATATCCGGTGTGTGCGGCAGACTTATGTGCTGCCTCCAGAATGAGGAAGAGACCTATGAGGATCTCAACAGACGCCTTCCGGGAATCGGTGATATGGTTACTGACTCTGAAGGAATCGTTGGTGAAGTTCAGTCTGTAAATGTACTTCGTCAGAGAGTCAAGGTAATCGTCGAGCAGGGCGATGAAAAAGAGATAAGAGAATATCATGTGGATGACATAACTTTCCAGAAGAGAAGGAAGGGACCTAAGGAGAAGCCTCTGATGGAGGAAGAGATCTCTGAAGAAGAACTCAGGGCTATAACAGATGAGCCGGAGATCAAGGAAAAACCTGCAAGGCAGGAAAGACCTGAAAGACAGAATAAGCAGGAAAGACCTGAAAAGGGTGACAAGCAGAAACATTTTGAAAAGAATGGTAATTCTGAAAAGAAGCACCGCGACAAGGACAATAGAAACAATAAAGATAAAAATGCTCAAAAAGAGCAGGGCGGAAATCATGGTAAGGATCAGGCGCAGAAGAACTTCGTAAAGAATAAGCGTAAGGGTAATCCAAACGGAAAACGTCCAAATGGACACCATGATAAGAAGGACAATAATAATAACAATAGCAATAGCAATAAGACAGAATAATGGATATAAACAATTTACGCCCGGTCGAGCTGCGTGAAGGCGAGAGATTTGACGATCTGCAGCGAAATGGGTATGAGATAATACAGAATCCGGAAAAATTCTGCTTTGGGATGGATGCAGTGCTGTTATCCGGTTTTGCTGATGTGAAAAATGGAGGAACAGCTGTAGATCTTGGAACAGGTACAGGTATAATACCTATACTCATGGCAGCAAAGACGCAGGCAAGTCATATTACGGGGCTTGAGATACAAGCTGAGAGTGCCGAGATGGCTGAGCGAAGCGTCATGCATAACCGCCTGGAGGACAGAATAGATATAGTAAATGGCGACATTAAGGATATAAAGAACCTTTTTAAGGCTGGCTCTTGTGATACGGTAACGAGTAATCCGCCGTATATGATAGGAGGACACGGCCTGAAAAATCCAGATGCGCCAAAGGCTATAGCAAGGCATGAGGTCTTATGTACGCTCGAGGATGTCGTTGCGGCAGCGGGATTTCTTTTGAAGCAGCAGGGCGCATTTTATATGGTTCACAGACCATTCAGGCTTGTAGATATTTTTGAAAAAATGCGCAAGTACAAGATTGAGCCAAAGAGGATGAGAATGGTACATCCTTTTGCTGATAAAGAGCCCAATATGGTTCTTATCGAGGGCAGAAAGGGCGGAAATGTACAGCTCACTGTAGAAAGTCCGCTTATAGTGTATAGTGAAGTAGGTAAGTATACTCAGGAAATATATGATATCTATGGATATTAAGAGGTAAAAATGGCAGGACAATTATATCTTTGTGCAACTCCGATAGGTAATTTGGGAGATATGACACAGAGGGTCATTGAGTGCTTAAAGTCGGTTGACATAATTGCGGCAGAGGACACAAGAAACAGCCGCAAGCTTATGACACATTTTGACATACATGTACCAATGACAAGCTACCACGAATTTAATAAATATGACAAAGCCGATATTTTGGTCAATGACATGCTGTCTGGCAAGAATATAGCGCTTATAACAGATGCGGGTACACCTGCTATATCTGATCCGGGAGAAGTGCTGGTACAGAAGTGTGCTGAGGCAGGAATTCTGGTCACATCTTTGCCGGGAGCATCTGCTGTTATTACAGCGTTGACACTTTCCGGACTTTCAACAAGACGCTTTTGCTTTGAGGGCTTTTTGTCTCAGGACAATAAGGAGCGAAAACTGATATTGGAAGATCTTACAGAGGAAATGAGGACTATTGTCTTATATGAAGCGCCTCACCACCTAAAAGCGACACTTAATGATCTATATAAATATCTTGGAGACAGAAAGATATCTTTATGCAGAGAGCTTACAAAAAAGCATGAAGATGTCATGAGGACAACGATAGTTGATGCAATTGACTTTTATAGCGAGAACGAGCCGAGAGGCGAATATGTCCTCGTTATTGAAGGCAAAAGCCGTGAAGAAAAGATCATGGAGAGACGGGCGGCTTTTGAGGAAATGAGCATTGAGGAACATGTACAGTACTACATTGCTCAGGGCCTGGATAAAAAAGAAGCTATGAAGAAAGCAGCCAAGGACAGGGGTATTTCAAAAAGGGATGTTTATAATGCACTTGTGTGATGCTTTATAGGCTGCGAAATGGGAGGAGAACAATATGAAAAGATCAGTAAAGATGGCAGCTATGATGCTGGGAATATCTGCAGCAGTAACAGCGTGCGCACCTGCGTCACAGGCTGTACAGTCTACAGAGGAAAGTCTTGTAACTGAGAATATCAGGGAGAGCTCTGAGAGCGCAGCAGCAGAGACTACAGAGTCTACGGAAGCTTCAGAAGCTGCTGAGGCTACATTGGGTGAGCCGGGAAGCAGCGATAATCCTTATATATCACTTTTTACAGCAGAGAGCCTTGATGACACTCTTAAGAAGTCGGTCAATTCTTTTAACTGGAAGCTGTATGATAAATGTGATAAGGATGAAAATATTTTTTATTCACCTTATAGCATAGAGTCAGCTATTGCGCTTGCAGACCTTGGAGCGAAGGGCGATACAAAGTCTGAGATAGAGAGCGTACTTGGCATCAATGATCTTGAAAAGTTTGCGCAGCAGCTCAAGCTTTACAGCGGTCAGTTTACTTCTGATGAAGCGAAGCTTACTACGGCAAATTCTATATGGATCGATAATACTCTTAAGCTTTCTGATGAGTATGAAAAGGCTGTGGAAGAGCCTGCAAAATTCTTCTTTAATGGAGAAATTAAAAATGTTGACTTTGCAGGCAATACAGATGGTGTAAAGAAAGAGATATCTGAGTGGGTAAAGAGCAATACAAATGATATGATCGCAGATTATCAGTCAATTGCTGACGAGAGCACAAAGGCAGATATCATCAATGCCATATATTTCTATGGCGAGTGGACAAACAAGTTTAAGGGAGATTCCACTTACAAAGGCGACTTTAAGGGCGCAAAGGGTACTTCTACTGTTGATATGATGCATCAGGGAAAGGTAATTCTCAGATACCTGGAAAATAAAGACGGAGTTACTGCAGCAGCGCTTCCATATGGAGACGGAAAAGTGGAGATGGACATCTTTATGTCAGCAGATGCAGAAAAAGCTGTTGGTGAAGTGTGGGATGCAAATAATGCAGATGCCATCTTTGAGGCACTTGACAGCGCTGAGGAGGTAAATGTTGATACACTTGTACTTCCTAAGTTCAATATGGATAAAAAGTATGATGGACTTAAAGAAGCGCTTGAAGATCTTGGAATGAAGACAGCATTTAGCGATGATGCTGATTTTTCTGCTATTGCTGAAGGCCTCAAGGTTTCTGATATCAACCACAGAGCAAAGCTTGAGGTTGATGAAGACGGAAGTAAGGCAGCGGCTGTAACAGAGATGACAATGGAGCTTACAAGTGCAGGTCCAATGGAAAAAGGTCCTGAGTTTATCGTTGACAGGCCGTTTATTTTTACTATCAGGGATAAAGAAAATGGAGTTATCCTTTTCACAGGCAGGGTAAATAACCTTTAAAAAGGGGTTAAACCCTAGAAAAATGCCGTTTTTCCTTGACAAACACGCATAAAATGAGTATAAATATTTTAGTGGCTTTTTGCGGGAAACCGTGAAAAGCCGTAATATCCTAAAACTCATTTTAGAGGAGGAGTTTATACAATGAACAAGACAGAATTAGTTGCAGCAATGGCTGAGCAGGCAGGCCTTTCAAAGAAGGATGCTGAGAACGCACTTAAGGCTTTCACAGAGACTGTTACTGAGACACTTAAGAAGGGTGACAAGATTCAGCTTGTTGGCTTTGGTACATTTGAAGTAACAAAGAGAGCAGCAAGAGAGGGTAGAAATCCTCAGTCTGGTGAGGTTATGAAGATACCTGCATCAACAGTACCTAAGTTCAAGGCTGGTAAGGCTCTTAAGGATGCTGTAAACAAGTAATCTATATATTTTAATATTTAGTAATTGGCTTGTTTTGGGTGTATGCTCTTTGGAGTATGCACCCTCTTTTCATTTTATAAATTTTGTTTATAACGATGGAGGATATTAGAAATGAGATTGGATAAATACTTAAAGGTTTCAAGACTTATAAAGCGTCGTACAGTTGCAAATGAAGCATGCGATGCAGGCAGAGTAACTATCAATGATAAGGTTGCAAAGGCCGGAACAGAGGTAAAGGTCGGCGATATCATCGAGATTACATTCGGTAACAAGACAGAGAAAGTCGAAGTAACTGCAATTGAAGAAACAGTGAAAAAGGAAAATGCAGAAAATCTCTACAAATATTTGTAAAGAGTATACAATTACTATAATACACAATATGTAGTATACAACTTATATATGTTGCAATTGACTATACAACTGTAACATAGTACAATAAAGTAGTATAAAAATCTGATTTTATCAAGGAAGGAGAAATGTATGGGACGGGTACCAGCGTTTAGACAAAAGAATAACCATAAGCTGAGCTGTCTGTGCATTTCTATCGTACTTATGATGCTGCTTGGTGTTATCGCTGCAGATGGTATAAAGCTTTTGAATAAGCAAAATGACTATCAGGAGAGGATTGCTGAGCTTCAGGCAAAGATTGATGAAGAAAATCAGAGAACCATAGATCTGGATGAATTTGAAAAATATACTAAAACTCGTAAATATGCGGAAGAAATTGCTGAAGATAAGCTTGGACTTGTGCATGACGATGAGATAATTTTTAAGCCGGAAAAAGATGATAATTAAACGAGTAGAGCATTTTATAGAAAAATACAGTATGATCATGCCCCACGACCATGTTGTCTGTGGGGTATCGGGAGGAGCAGATTCAATGTGCCTCCTTTTTTTACTTTATAAGCTTAGGGAAAAGCTGGATTTTGAGCTGTCAGTCGTACATGTTGAGCATGGAATAAGAGGAGAAGCGTCAAAAGAAGATGCAAGATATGTAGAAAGAATCTGCTCTGAGATGGGCGTCAGCTTTAAGATGGTCGAAATCGATGCGCCTGAGCTAGCAAGGATACATGGAGAAACACTCGAAGAAGCGGCAAGGAATGCCCGATATAAAGCTTTTGATAGCGTAGGAGCAGATAAGATAGCGGTAGCGCACCATGCAGGAGATGTTGCGGAGACACTTCTTTTTAATCTATTCAGAGGAAGCTCTATAAATGGCATGGGTAGCATAGCTCCGGTAAGAGGGAAGGTCATCAGGCCATTGCTTCAGCTTACAAAGACAGAGATAATAGAGTTTTGCAAAAGTGAAAATATTGAGTATCGAACGGATGCTACAAACTTCGATAATGAAATAGCAAGAAATTCGATCCGCAATCAGATATTGCCGCTTGCCTGTGAGATAAACAAAGGGGCGCTGAGTCACTTAGCAAGTGTTGCAGAGGACATGCGGGAATGGAATGATTATATAGCTTCACAGGTGGATATTGCAGAAGAAAAGTACTGTATTTTAGACAAGGAAAAGGTATACATTAAGGCTGAAATTGCCGATAAAGAGAAAAATGTTATTATTTCTGAGGTAGTGAGGCGCTGTATTGAGAAATGTTCTCATAAATTGAAGGACATTACCAAGCGACATGTTATGAACTGCGTGGAGCTTCTTGGTAAGCAGAGCGGAAGGGAGATAAGACTTCCCTATGGGATTACAGTAAGGAGAAGCTTTGACAGGCTGGAGTTTATAAGCAAGCCTTTGATAGAGGAAAATAAAGGCGATGCAGAGCTGGTGATAGTTGGTGCAGGGAACTATAAAACACCGGTTGGAGATACATTTGTAGTTGACTTTGATGATACTAAATTTAGTACAATAAATATCGCCCCTATTCGGTATACTAAATGGTTTGATTATGATAAAATATGTAAAAATGCTGTTATCCGCACCAGAAGACCAGGCGATTATATGACAATAAAAGGTGGTAGGAAGAAACTTAAGGATATACTTATAGAGGCAAAGATTCCTGCAGATAAAAGGGATTCTGTATATATTCTTGCAGATGGAAGCCACATCATGTGGGTGCCTGGGGTAAGGATGAGTGAATATTATAAGATTGACAGCAATACAGCTAAAATATTGAAAGTTAAGAAAGAGGAAAAGTAGTACAATGGCAGACAAAATTGATGTAATGTTTACTGAGGAGCAGATCACAGAGAAGATCAAGGAGCTTGGCGCTCAGATCAGCAAAGACTATGCTGGAAAGGAAGTAACTCTTATCTGTATACTCAAGGGAGCTTCTGTTTTTACATGTGAGCTTGCAAAGAGGATAACAATACCAGTTAAGTTTGAATTTATGCAGGTATCAAGCTATGGTGATGAAACAGAGTCAAGTGGTGTCGTTAAGATACTTCAGGACCTTGATGAGCCTATCAGGGGCAAAAACGTTATTGTCTGCGAGGATGTTATTGATAGTGGAAGAACAATGCACTATCTTCTCAAGGTACTTGAGCAGAGAGAGCCTGCAACTCTTAAGCTTTGCAGCCTGCTCGATAAGCCGGACAGAAGAGTTGTCGATGTAGATATTGACTACACAGGATTTTCAATTCCGGATGAGTTCATAGTCGGATATGGTCTTGACTATGCACAGAAGTATAGAAACCTGCCTTACATTGGTATTGTTACTCTTGATAAATAGTTTATAACACAATATTTGATAATATTTAACTACAAAGGAGGGGATGTAAATTGAGCAACAATGGAAGCAAGAATCTCATCGTATACTTATTGGCAGTGGTAGCAGTTGTATTGCTGGTGGTTACGGTGACAAGCAGATGGCAGATGCGTGATACGTATAACTACACGCAGTTCAAGTCTGATCTTGGTGACAAAAAGGTAGATGCCATTGAGGTTAAGCCTAATGCAGAAATGCCGACGGGTTCTGTTATTGTTACGTTGAAGGATGGCAATGTCAGGACACTTTATGTATCAGATATCACCAAGATAGAGGAAGAACTTAAAGTGGAGTTCCCGTCGTATACGGAGCTGGCTGTTTCAAGGGAGAATAGCCTGGCAACGTACGCATTTCCTATCATTCTTGGCATATTGGTGATCTTTGTGGTCATGGCTCTCATGAATACACAGGCTGGCGCTTCTTCGGGAGGCGGCAGGATGATGAATTTTGGAAAGAGCCGCGCGACAAAGACAATGGCCGGGGATACTAAGGTTACATTCAGGGATGTAGCCGGACTTCAGGAGGAGAAAGAAGATCTCGAGGAGATAGTTGATTTCCTTAAAGATCCTAAGAAGTATACTTCTGTAGGTGCGAGAATTCCTAAGGGAGTGCTTTTGGTGGGCCCTCCAGGCACAGGTAAGACACTTTTGGCCAAGGCTATAGCCGGTGAAGCAGGTGTTCCATTTTTCTCTATCTCCGGTTCTGATTTCGTTGAAATGTTTGTCGGTGTCGGAGCTTCCAGAGTAAGAGATCTTTTCTCTGACGCAAAGAAAAATGCGCCATGTATCATCTTTATCGATGAGATCGATGCAGTTGCAAGAAGAAGAGGAGCAGGCCTCGGAGGAAGCCATGATGAGCGTGAGCAGACACTTAACCAGCTTCTTGTAGAGATGGATGGTTTTGGTGTCAACGAAGGAATAATCGTTATGGCAGCTACAAACCGTGTAGATATCCTTGATCCTGCTATCATGAGACCGGGACGTTTTGACCGTAAGATAGGTGTCGGAAGACCGGATGTAAAGGGCAGAGAGGAAATCCTCGGAGTACATGCAAAGAATAAGCCTCTTGGTGATGATGTAGATCTTACACAGATCGCGCAGACAACCATGGGATTTACAGGTGCTGATCTTGAGAACCTTTTGAATGAGGCTGCAATCTATGCGGCAAAGACAAACCGCAAGTTTATACAGCAGGCAGATATCCGTAAGGCTTTCATAAAGGTCGGAATCGGTGCTGAGAAGAAGAGTAAGGTAGTCAGCGACAGAGATAAGAGGATAACAGCTTATCATGAAGCAGGACATGCGATACTTTTCCATCTGCTTCCGGATGTAGGACCTGTTTATACAGTATCCATCATTCCTACCGGAATAGGAGCAGCCGGATATACAATGCCGCTTCCAGATAAAGATAACGAGTTTATCACACGAGGCAGGATGATCAATGAGATCACTGTTGATCTTGGCGGACGTGTTGCAGAAGAGATTTTCTGCGATGACATCACAACAGGTGCATCCCAGGATCTCAAGCAGGCAACCAAGGAAGCAAGAAACATGGTTACCCGCTACGGTATGAGCGAAAAGATCGGTGTCGTAAGCTACGACTCAAGTGAGGATGAAGTATTTATCGGACGAGATCTTGGTCATTCAAGAGTTTACTCAGATCAGACTGAGAGCGAGATCGATATTGAAGTTAAGTCAATCCTTGATAGCTGCTATCAGGAAGCACGCAGGCTTATCAGTGAGCATAAGCATGTTCTTGAGAGATGTGCTGAGGAGCTCCTTAAGAAAGAGAAGCTTACAAGAGAAGAGTTTGAAGCTCTGTTTGATGAAGAAAATGTTGCAGAAGCTGCAGCTGAGCCTATGCTGAACATTGGGACAGACCCTGTAATGCCTACAGTTTAATTGTCTATTGGTAATAATTAACAAAAAAACAAGGCGTTTTTTGTAAAATTTGTGGAGTATAAGTCTTGTTGAAATTTGGTGGAGGTGCTATATTATATGCGTACCCCCCAATACATGATATAGTTTAACAACTATACCCCATAAGAAAGAAATACCTTCTCCGAAAAACAGCCAGCCGCGAGGTTGGCTGTTTTTCTTTTATCCTTATTTTCTAAAATTATCAATCTCACCTTGGTTTCTTTGTTCTTTCCCCTCAAAAGTGTTATAATTCTAAACAATGATTACAACACGGTATTCGAATATTGGAGGATCTGATGATAAAAGGCAGGGCTGAGCTCACAGAAAGTGATGTTAAGAAAATAGAAGCTGAGATAGAGGAAAGAAAGCTTAAGATACGTCCACAGCTTATTGAGGAAGTAAAGGAAGCTAGAGCACAGGGTGACTTATCTGAGAATTTTGAATATTATGCTGCTAAGCGTGCAAAGAACCAGAATGAGGGCCGTATAGGATACCTTGAGAGGATGCTTAAGACGGCCAAGATAGTTTCGGACTCATCAGAAGATGATGAAGTCGGCATGAACAATTTTGTCGAAATAGAGTTTTTGGACGATGGTTCAAGAGAGAAGTTTAAGATCGTTACAAGCATAAGAGGAAACTCTTTGAAAAACTATATAAGCATAGAGTCACCGATAGGCAAGGCTATTTTGAAGCATAAGGTTGGCGATGTTTGTCATGTACAGGTAAATGACAGCGTAGGATATGACGTTAAGATAATAGAAATAGAGAAAACAAACGACGATTCGGAAGATACGATTAAAAGCTTCTAATATAAAATTTCTATCATACAGAGTTTCTAATACTGGAGGATGCTGATGACTTCAAAGAGCGGCAATTTTTTGCATGGACTTAAAAATGGGATACCTATATGTCTTGGCTATCTGGCTGTATCATTTGCTTTTGGTATACAGGCTGTACAGAGTGGTCTGACAGTATTTCAGGCGACTTTACTATCACTGACTAACGTGACCTCGGCAGGACAGTTTGCCGGACTTGGTATAATATCTGCGGGAGGATCTCTTATAGAGATGGCAGGGGTACAGTTTGTCATAAATCTGAGATACATGCTGATGTCTGCGGCCCTTTCACAAAAACTCAGACCTTCAGAAAAGACCTTGCACAGACTTGCTATCGCTTTTGGAGTTACAGATGAGATATTTGCAGTAAGTGTCAGCAGACCGGAGACACTTTCTCCATATTTTTCTTATGGCTGCATATTTATCTCGGTACTCGGATGGGCCGGAGGAACTTTCCTTGGAGCTTTTTCCGGAGAAATATTGCCACAACGACTTATAAGTGCGCTCGGAGTAGCCCTTTATGGAATGTTTATTGCTATAATCATACCGCCTGCAAGAGAAAACAGAAAAGTATTGTCTGTAGTATTGTCGGCTATGATAATGGCATGTATTTTCCGGTATGCTCCGATACTTAAAGAAGTATCATCCGGATTTAGGATAATTATCGTAACAATTGTAGTTGCAGGTGCGGCTGCTGTAATTTTCCCTATAGAGGAGGCTGCTGAAAATGCGAATGTATAATGTGTATATTTATATTCTGGTCATGGCAGTCGTAACATACATAATACGCGCCCTGCCACTCACTTTGATCAGAAAAGAAATAAAGGATAAGCGCATAAGGGCTTTCCTATACTATGTACCATTTGCCACACTTTCAGCAATGACGTTTCCTGCGATACTTACGGCAACGGCTAATATATACTCGGCAGTAGCGGGCTTCGCTGTTGCACTGATCCTGGCTTTTTATAGGCGTGGTCTTTTGACAGTTGCAATAGGAGCGTGTGCTGCGGTATTTATTGTGGAGTTATTACCATTATGAATAGAGACTTACTGCTATACGTTTTACAATCCAGACCTGCACTTAATTACAAGGCGCTGTTTTCTGATCTTACAGAAAACTATGTACAGCCGATGGAACCGGAGCCTAATAGTATTGCCAAGATACGTTTTAGGACTGCAGCCGGAAATATTGACAGTGTAAGGATTGTTTGCGATGACTGGCAGAACGAGATGGATCTCGTAGAAACAATTGACGATTTTGATTATTATGAGACACAGGCGTGGATAGGAAAAGATCCATTATTATATCATTTTGAGATAAAGCTTGGGCGTATGGAAGTCGTATATGATATGAGGGGAGCCGTAAAGAAGAATGGTGAGTATAAGCCATTTAGTCTTTCTCCGACTTATCATACACCTGACTGGAGTAAGGGCGCAGTGATGTATCAGATATTTACTGATCGCTTTTGCAACGGGGACGCTTCAAACGACGTGACAGATCATGAGTATCACTATATAAACGGCTATAGTGAAAGGATAGAGGACTGGGATGCTCCGCTTAAGACCATGGATGTTGGTGAATTTTACGGAGGAGATCTGGCAGGTGTCATAAAAAAACTTCCATATCTCAAAGAACTGGGGATTGAGGCAATATATTTCAATCCGCTATTTGTGTCGCCTTCGAGCCATAAATATGATGTTCAGGACTATGACTATATAGATCCGCATTATGGAGTGATACTCGTGGATGATGTTCATAGGCTCAAGGATGGTGATACCGATAACAAGAACGCATCGAGATATATTCGACGGGTCACGGACAAGAGAAATCTTGAAGCGAGTAACCAGCTTTTTGCAGAGCTTGTACAAAAGGCGCATGAAGCAGGTATCAGAGTTATTATAGACGGAGTTTTTAATCACTGCGGCTCATTTAATAAATGGCTTGATCGTGAATGCATTTATGAAGACCAGGAAGGCTACGAGAAGGGTGCATTTGTATCAAAGGATAGCCCGTATAATTCATTCTTTAAGTTTAATAATGATGACTGGCCATATAATACAAGCTATGATGGCTGGTGGGGGCATGATACGCTTCCAAAGCTCAATTATGAAGGCTCACAGAAACTATATGATTATATACTGGGAATCGGCAGAAAGTGGGTATCACCGCCGTATAACGCGGATGGATGGCGACTTGATGTTGCAGCGGATCTTGGACACAGTCCGGAATTTAATCATAAGTTCTGGAGAGATTTCCGAAAGGCTGTAAAGGATGCCAATCCGGAAGCTGTTATAATTGCTGAGCACTACGGAGATCCTTCTGAATGGCTGAAAGGCGATCAGTGGGATACGATAATGAACTATGATGCCTTCATGGAGCCGGTGACATGGTTTCTGACGGGTATGCAAAAGCACAGCGATGAGTTTAGGCAGGACCTGTTAAACAATGCAGACGCTTTTTGGTACACTATGATGGAGCAGAGCATGCATATGCCGACGAGCGCGCTGCTGTGTGCCATGAACGAGCTGTCAAACCATGACCATTCACGCTTTTTGACGCGAACCAATCATAAGGTAGGAAGGCTGGACAGCCTTGGAAGGCAGGCAGCAGAAGATGATGTAAGTAAGGCTGTGATGCGTGAGGCCGTACTTATGCAGATGACCTGGTTTGGCGCACCTACTATCTACTATGGTGATGAGGCCGGACTATGCGGATTTACAGATCCGGACAACAGAAGGCCGTATCCATGGGGAGAAGAGGATAATGAGCTTATAGACTTCCATAGGGCATGTATAAGGCTGAGAAATGAAAATCCTGAGCTGAGATTTGGAAGTCTGAAAAAGGTTAAGGGTGAGTACGGACTTATAGCATATTCACGTTTTACAAAAAAGGATATTTGCATAATTATTGTAAATAATACTGAGTGTACGCGTGATGTGGAATTATCGGCATCTGATGCCGGACTGCCAAGAGAATGCAGCATAAAGCGGATACTCCTTACGCATGATGTGACATTCACTACTGAAACGTATGAGTATGAAATGCGAGGCGGTAAGGTCAAGATAACAATGGGACCTACTTCTGCAATGATATTAAAAAAGCATAATAGGGATATGATGTAAAAAAGAAATAGAGTCACCTTAAGTGGTGGCTCTATTTTTATCGCTTCTTTGCTAGAAATCAAGGTTGGTAAATAGGGATGAGGGGATATTTCAAAAATATATAAAAAATCTGCAATATTTTCTAACGTTTGAGGATATTATAATTAGAGGGGTGGAAGGAGGGAAAGGCGCACGTGAGGACAGAAGAGGAGATTATTTATGTTGTGAATAAGTACTCTGACACGATAGTCAAACTTGCATTATCCTATGTAAAGAATATTGCAGCGGCCGAAGATATTGCGCAGGATGTTCTGTTTAAGTATATGACAGAAAGAAAGGTGTTTGATAATTCAGAACATGAAAAAGCATGGCTGATAAGGGTTACTATTAATTGCTGCAAGAAGCATTTGAGAAGTTTTTGGATATCTAGACGGGTGGATCTTGATTTTTCTATGCTCGAAGGAACGGATAAGAACGGTGTTGGAGAAGGGATTTTTGAAGAGCTTATGAAATTACCGGAGAAGTATAGGATACCTATGCATTTATTTTATTATGAGGACTATAGTGTCTCAGAGATAGCGGCTATCTTAGGTAAAAAAGAAAATACAGTTCTTTCCTATCTGCATAGAGGAAGAGAAGCATTAAGAAAAACTATGGTGAGGGAAAATGGCTATGAATGAAGAAATGATAAAAGCTGAATATAAGAATTATATGGCTGGAATCAGTTTTAACAAGACAGCAATAGTAGATGGAGTAACAAAGAAGATTTCTACAAAAGAGCAGCGGAGATGTAGTTCATTTGCAAGGATGAGTGTGGCAGCGGCGCTTGCGGTTGTGATAATGGGGCTGAGTGTCTTTTTTCAGTTTGGAATTACAAATGATATGTGCATATATGCGTATGCTTCGGATGGCACAGGGTATAGGATTGGAGAAATTCCTGTAAATATCGGAGATATTGCAATGGATATGGCATATACGGATGACTGGTCAGATTATTCAAGAGAAACGCACATATTTGATGTAAGGATAGAGGATGAAGATGTTGAGAGTGTAAAGTATACGATTTTAAATAAAGGTAAGGAATCAGAGGATAAACCGGATGCTGATAAAGAGGACGTTTGGTTCTTACAGCAAGTTAAGAGGTCATCTGAAGAGGTTAATGATCCGGAATTTTTTAAGAAGAACACAAAGGCATATTTGGTCACAGGAGCGTATGAACCGTGGCATGAGGGAGAGCCTAAGCCGGTATATGATGTTGCTCTGTATGAGGGAAAAAGCATTGAAACCGATACAGGTACAGAGGGAAACAAATATGGCTTTGAAATGGTTGTAAGAAATAATAATGGAGAATGGAAGGCCCCAACGATAAGAATACTTGCAGAGGCGAAATTCAAAGATGGAAAGACTAAGCAAAATGTGATCAAGCTAGAGCCAGTACTTGAAGAACCGTTTAATGCAGATGAAGACGACATGCCAACTTATCAGTTTAATATGAGTGTAGAAAAGGTGAATATTTTGACATATTTCAACAACTTATTTGAGGATTGATAGTGTGCTATGGAGTATGGCAAGGTTGCATCTCCCATGATGTGTTTAAGGATATTACGCTATGACCTGTTCTTTTTAAGCTCAGCAAGATCGCCATGATCTATTTCTGCCTTTTTAGATTCCTCATCGGTCAGTTCTTTTAAGAAGATTTTATGGTTTATTTTGAGATAACGATAACCCAATGAATTACCAAGCCAGTCTTCCCAACGTGTCATCACTATATCATCGTCATAGACTACAATTTCCTCTTCTTTGGATATGGCGGTTCCAAAACCGATAAAAAAGAATATGCCAAGGTATGAACAAACTAAAATGAATCCTAAAATGGAATATCCAAATTTTGTAAGAGCATTTTTTTTCTTTGCATGATGATATATGATACCTGAGATTTTGATAACTAGTATTCCATAAACTATAAAATTATAATGGTAGAGGAAATCTACAACATTGTTTCTGAGATGTAGGTTGTTTGGCAATGATATAAGTAATTTGTAGATGACAAAAGTTGAAATTAGAGCAATCAGTAACAATGTATTAAAGATTATCTTTGCCATACGCTTATCGACTTTGATTAAGGCATTGTAAAATAGATTAGCTAAATTCATTATTTGTCATCTCCTAAAGTGCAGTACTTATTTTTTTCATCAAGATGCTGATTATTGTCACGATAATGCTAATGACATTAACAGCAATATTTGGCACATCAAAACCTTCCACAAACCACTACAGAAAAACTTATTGCTGCTAATATTATGCCATATTGTGCAGAGGGTATCTTTTTATAAAATCTGATCATCAGAAGTACACACCAGATAATCACATTAAAAACTACCCATGAAGACAGTATTCTTCGAGGCGTAAATCCGTAAAGTGCAATATATACACCGCAGAGATTATACGCTGCAAGTATTGCAAAGGCGAATGCAAATATAAACAATACTGTGGCAAGTATCCTTGTAGTCTTTTCATCCCAAAGAGATTTTTTTGAAAAAAAGCACGATCCTGCAACAATCAGAAAATTAAGTAAAACTACCTTTATCAAGCTCCAAAAGCTACCCACAGCCCTGACAGATGCTTCGTGAGCAGTCTCAGCAAACACCCCTTTATGATTAGTAAAGTCATATACCGCTGTAGCAAAAAACAGTGCATATATCAAGCAAACGCTGATAATAATTATATATGCTGATAATTTAGGCAACTGGTGAAGCGGCTGCATTTTCTCTTCGATTTCTTTGTCCGAGCACAACGGTTTTCGATTTCTAAGTCCTCCACCAACAAGTCCGAATAACCAGCAGCTTATGGGAACAGATGCTATAAACCACATAAGATTATCTCTGAACTCTCTAAAAAAATTTCTCCCTAAATACATGATAAATATTCCAATAAACCTATCAATGTCAAATGCAAACATATTTCCTAAATGTTCAAAAGTGGAAGAGGTATTAGCCAGCAGCATAAACGCATAAGCGCATACCAAAAATGCAATGAGAACACTGATAAACAAAATAACTACTGTTCTTACAGATATATTTTTAATTTTTGAAATAATTACACTATCTTTTTTCTGACCTTTTTTCTTTTCTTGTTTCTTAAATATTGATATTGTCCTAAAAAAAATATTTGATAAAGGGATGGTAAACAATCCCTGAAAACTATCCAATAAGAAAAATAATCCGCTCTTTCCTGCCGCGAAGGATCCTGTACGTGCAAGTACATAGTATATTATTGTAAAATGCCAAAATAAAAACTGATAAATTTTCCAATCCGAATGAGCACCTTGTATTGCTATAGAGAATGATTGTAAAAGAATACACGCTATATATATTAATGGCTCAACAATAGAATTACCGCTTTCTTTAAGTTTTTTATAGCTAAATCCAGCACTGTAAGCAAATACCTCTGTCCATATGATGAATAAAATAGCAAAACCTGCGATTGCCCAACCTCTGTTCTTAAAGCCAATATCATAACTAAAAATTGTATATTTAAGATATATATATCCTATGAGATAACTAAAAAATGCCGATATCCTAAATACTGCTATTTCTCTGCTACTCATGTTTTCTACCGTCAAATCCTTATTCATATATGAACCCCTCCTTTTAATCTTATTCGGTAGCAATCTTTGTCATTCTTCGTCCGGCACATATTCTAGTATGTCACCTGGCTGGCAATTTAATTCTTTACATATGGAATTCAATGTACTAAATCTGATTGCTTTTGCCTTGTTATTTTTCAATATTGAAAGATTTGCCGGAGTTATATCTATCTTGTCTGCAAGCTCGCCCGCTCCCATCTTTCTCATTGCCATCACTACATCTACGTTAACTCTTATCACTGCTATCACCTCACACCGTCAGATCCAACTCATTCTTCATTTCAACAGCTTTGCCAAATGCGTTTTTTACAACTCTTATCACCGGTGTCACAAAAGCTGTCGCTACGGTAAGAACAAATGTCAGATAATCACATGTCAAACTCACTGCAAAGGTAATAAAACATGCTACTAATACAAGATTACTCAGTGTACTAAGTGCATTTACATTTTCATCAACAAATACTTCGCCTTTTTCAATACGTCCCACCAGCTTGAATAAAAGATATAAAAAGACAAGAAAAAGCGATGCACATATATATCCTGCTACCAATAATACCCAGAATCTGACTACATCCGGCAGCATTGGCGTTTTACCAATCATTACAAATCTCACAATAGTCGGTCCGTAGTAGCTCATTATCGCTGTTATAACTGCAAGAATTACAATAAAAAGCTTAGTTATCTTGATACTCAATAATTCTTTTTGTTTAGTAGTTTTCATTTCTATCCCACCCTTTTAACTTTTTCCTCATTATAAAACATCGTTGTTTGATTATCAATAATATTTTATCGTTTTTCGATAATTAATTATTGATATTTGAGAGTACTTTGGTAAGCTTTGTTTTTTACAGCGAATATATTATAATTTAAAGAAAAAGTCATAATAAATAGGGGCAGATTAGATGGGAGAGAGCATAATTTATCATGGCAGCAATGTTGAAGTTGCCAGACCTAAAATTATTCAGAATGGATTTTATAAAGATTTTGGATATGGTTTTTATTGTACCAATTTTGAGAAACAGGCAAAACGTTGGGCTCTTACCAGAAAAGGAAATTCTGTAGTGAGTAGATATACATATATTGAAGATGCTGTACTTAAAGTCAAGAAGTTTTCTGAAATGACAGATGAGTGGCTTGATTTTGTAGCAGAATGCAGAAGTGGTAAAGTTCATGATTATGACATAGTGGAAGGTCCGATGGCTGACGATCAAATATGGAATTATGTTGAAGGTTTTATTGAAGGTAGAGTGACGAGACAAGCGTTTTGGGAACTTGTTAAATTTAGTTATCCAACGCATCAGATTGTATTTTGCACAGAGAACGCACTTAATACACTTAAGTTTGAAGGGAGTGAAACTTTATGAGGAACAAATACTTCCCAGATGAAGAAATTGAGCTTAATGATCTGTATTTTATGTGCTATATGATAGAACGTGTAGCACGACACATACATCAGAAGAATAGATATGTTGTGAATACAATTGGAAAGGACGGACTTTACCATCTTATTAGTGTTGCAAATGTTCTTCATTCAGAAAATCCACTAAAAGTGGAAGATGATTGGATCAAGGACTATGACTTGAAAACCAGCAATTTTGACATTACGGATGTGAATAGAGAATTGGCTGAGAGGATTCCAACACCTTTGGAAATGGGAGAAGTATATCAGAGACTTATCAGTGATACACTAGAGTCTAAAGAAGACTATGTGGATGGCATTATTCGTGTTTATAACAATGAGATTTGCGATGTTATCGACAATTATAATTGCAGTGCTTTTTATGAGCCTTCATATGTGATTGCACGAGCATATCAGGCGGGAGGATTTTAAAATAAACATCTGAACCTCGTTTGAACCTCTGTAAGTAAAAAAATAAAGCTACAAACCCAGATAAATCAAGGCTTGCAGCTCCCAGAAATGCCGGCGACCGGAATCGAACCGGTACGGGTATCACTACCCACGGGATTTTAAGTCCCGGGCGTCTACCAATTCCGCCACGCCGGCATGCTCAACAACATGTCGAACATTTGAATTATACAACAGTATGGCGCAAAGCGCAAGTAGAAAATTAAATATAATGAAAAAAGGATGAAAAATGATAGTAAGTAATAAGGATTTTGATCTGGAAAAAATTGCAGATAGTGGTCAGAGTTTTAGATGGAGCTTGCAGGATGACGGGCAGTGGCGCGTGATAGCAAGGGATAAGGTGCTTTACTGCAAACAGCTTAAGTGGGATGAGGTAGAGCTTGGATGTAGTGAAGAAGAATATGCTGATTTTTGGAAGAATTATTTTGACATGGAAACTGATTATGAAAAAATCAGAAATATGATTGATCCAAAAGATGAATTTTTGAAAAAATCTGCAGGCATTGGCCAAGGGATAAGGATACTCAGGCAAGATCCGTGGGAGATGCTGATCACATTTTTAATTTCGCAAAGAAAAAGTATTCCTGCTATAAAGGGTTGTGTAGAAAAACTTTGTGCATTATGTGGAAGTCTTATAGGTGATACAGGGCTTTATGCCTTCCCTACACCGGAGCAGATAGTTGCAAAGAGTGAAGAGGAGCTTTTGAGCTGTGGGCTAGGATACAGGGCAAAGTATATTTATGAAACCGCAAGGAAGTTTGCTTCTGGTGAATATAGTGTAGAGAATCTCAAGGGGCTTGGCGACAAGGAGCTGGAAGCAGCTTTAATGGAATTGTTTGGCGTGGGAATAAAGGTGGCAAGCTGTACTATGCTTTTTGGTTTTTACAGGGTCGATGCTTTTCCTATAGATGTATGGATGAATAGGGTGCTTGCAGAGCATTACCCGGAGGGGTTTGACTTTGAAAGATACACTCCATATAACGGCATTATGCAGCAATATTTATTTGCTTATAGAAAATCTTTAAAAAATTAAAAAAAGTACTTGCATAATGAAAAAGTTGGTGCTATAATTAACAACTGTCGTGACCGATACATATAGTGATCGACAGTGAATGCGCTTCTAGCTCAGCTGGTAGAGCACCTGACTCTTAATCAGGGTGTCCAGGGTTCGAGTCCCTGGAGGCGCACTAGGCACTGATTTTTGATAGGATGAAAAAAGTGCTTGCAATAATACTTAAAAAGTGTTAAAATCCTATATGTTATTGCGAGAGCAATTTTAATTATGCGCTTCTAGCTCAGCTGGTAGAGCACCTGACTCTTAATCAGGGTGTCCAGGGTTCGAGTCCCTGGAGGCGCACTAAAGCACTGGTTTTGTGGATTTGAGCCATGGGGTCGGTGCTTTTATTGTATAAAAATCAAATAACGAAGCGTGGCTCAGTTTGGTAGAGCGCTGCGTTCGGGACGCAGAGGTCGCAGGTTCAAATCCTGTCGCTTCGACTAAAAGAAGGATACCGTAAGGTATCCTTTTTTAGTCGAAATAATTTGATATGTACATGAGACCTCAAAAGTCCCGAATGCAGGCGTTTGGGATGGTAAAACGTCCAGTGGACGTTTTACGGGTACGTATTGGAGCACTGAGTGCGACAGTGCCCCGATAGAGGTCGCAATTTTTCGTTGACGGTAAGTTGACAGCGTAGCTGTTAAAACTCCAACAGATTGTTGGAGAAAAATGGATAAAATCTATGACAACATCTATTTAAATGGTAAAATAAAGTTGAGAAGATTTACAAACGAGGACTAAAAATGAGCAATAAGGCTAAGATTAGAGAAGAGGCCAAAAAACTTTTACCGATTGATGATGTAATGTTTAGGAAAATGTCTACAATGAGAAGTTTCCACTGACTTCTGCCGGTAAGCACAGGTATCGAGAAACTGAGGAGGGACAGCAGATTATGTGTGAAATAATCGAGAAACTAAATACAGAAGCAAGAGAAGAAGGTCGTGAAGAAGGTATTAATGATGTTAATGCTCTCAATCTGCGTCTCATAAGTGAAAACCGCCTTGATGATTTACGTCGAGCTGCAACGGATACTGCTTATCAGACACAGCTATTAAACGAGTTGTTTCCTAAAAAAACGACCTAAAAGCAGATAAATTAATTCAACACGGTTGTTTGAACTAATATGCAAAAATTAGAAATCAGATGTTATATAATTTCCGTATAACATCTGATTTTTTGACACAAAAAGGAGATGTTTTATGACATTGATTTTCCAAAAACATGGAGATTTTACGATGAAGAAGACGACAAAAATTTTTCTATGCATGATGTTTGCAATACTTGTAAGTGTGTCTCTTTTTGAAGTTTCTATATCTACAGTATTTGCAAAAAATATTGACAATGATGGTGAGTATGGGGTTTTCATAGGTGCAGATTCTGAGCAAATAAAAAATATCGATGGATACTCGATGGTGGTTATTGATGTATGGGAGAATTCTGCGGATGATGTGAAGCTGCTGCACGACAAAGGCTGCAAAGTATATTCGTACATAAACGTAGGAGCGATAGAAAACTGGAGAAATTATTATGACGAGTACAAACATCTTGCGCTGGGAGATTATGAAAACTGGGAAGATGAGAAATGGGTGAATGTAGCAGATAAGTCCTGGCAGACGTTTATAGTGGATGAGATTGCGGTCAGGATAATAGAAAAGGGTGCAGACGGATTCTTTGTAGACAATGCAGATGTCTACTATAAATATCCGAATGATGATATATACGAGGGATTTGTTTCTATAATTAAAGGACTGGATGCTACCGGGAAGCCGGTGATAATAAATGGTGGCAATGATCTTGTCGAAAGGCTTATACAGGAAAACAGTGCGAATATTATCAAAGGTGTTAATCAGGAATCTGTTTTTTCTCGCATAAAGGATTATAAAAAGAATAAATTTGCCAGACAGACTAAGAAGGAAAGGATATTTTTCCAGAACTATCTTATTGATTGTAAAAATGCAGGGCTGGAGGTTTATCTGATAGAGTATACGAAAAGTAAAAGCCTGAAACGGAAGATACGTAAATATTGTAAAAACATGGGATATAAATACTATATTTCCAGCTCTCTATCATTGGATTAAAAATTGTCTTGTTTGCCATAAAGCACAGTATACAATCTTGTATTTTGCCACTTTGTATCTTAAAATATACATTATAGTAAATGGCAGATTTATCTGATGTTCACTATAATTACGAGTATAGATTGCCACAAGGGGGTAGCGCATGTACAGCATTGTGTTGGTGGACGATGAGGCGGAAGTAAGAGACAGCATGGCAGATGGTGTAGACTGGGCAAAGCTGGGATTTGAGGTGAAGGGACTTGCACAGAATGGACTTGAGGCGCTTGGCTTGATAGAAGCGGAAGAACCGGATGTCGTTATGACAGACATCAAGATGCCATATATGGACGGACTTCAGCTGTCGGCTAAGATAAGGGAACGATATGACAACATGAAGATCGTCATTTTTTCTGGTTATGATGATTTTAGCTATGCAAAAGAAGCCATTAAATATAAGGTTGAGAATTATATCATGAAGCCGATAAATTCACGCGAGCTTGAAGAAGCGATGCTGGATATTAAAAAACTTCTTGATAATGAAAGAGACACTGAGAGAAACTTAAAACTTCTCGCAGAACGCTATGCGGACGGACTGCCTCGCATTACGGAGAATCTGTTGCAGCAGCTGCTTCGAGGTGTATTGAATGATGATATTAAAAGGCAGCTATCAGAGAACAGACCGGATATGGTCTTTGCCGGAGCATGGATAGTGGCATCGATAAAAGTGGAGGCTGAGAATAATTCTGCTGAGCTGATATATAAGGCAATAGAGGATGAGCTTCAAAAGAAGCACATGATCGCAGCGGTAAGGGAAAATGATAAGATTGACATAATCTTTGCGCAGGGCGATGTTGAGATCGTGATTAATGCAATAGAAAATCTTGAAAGAAATATGATGCATCGCTTTGGAGTGGAGATCAGGTGTGGTATCGGATGCCCAAGAGATATGCTTGGCAGCATAACGGAGTCGTATGCTGAAGCACTAAAGGCGCTGGCCGAGCTTTCTTTTGAGGAAGGGCGAGATATAAGATACTTTGGAGACTTGTGCAAAAGTAAGGACGAGGAAGACAATTCACCGGTAGCAAAGGCTATAGCGTATATAAGGTTAAACTATTCGGATGCAGAGTTGTCAGTGGAAATGGTGGCTGACAGTGTGGGCTTCAGTCATAGCTATTTTTCGAGTATTTTTAAAAAAGAGACCGGAGAGGCATGCTCAAGCTTTATAACTAAGGTGCGCATGGAAGAGGCGGCAAGACTTTTAAATGAGACTGACAGTAAGACTTACATTATTGCTAAGGAGACAGGATACGCGGATGTGGCATATTTTAGCTACGCTTTTAAGCATCATTTTGGGGTAGCACCTACTAAGTACAGGCAGAGCAGGTAATTATGTTTGAGAGGGTAAGTTCATTATTAAATGAATATAAGAAAAAGATAAAGAACCGAAGCTTCAGGAATATGATCTACATTACTTTTACGTTTACAGCAGTCCTGGAGCTCGGTCTTTTTGCGTTGTTTTATTTTGGCAGATATGGCGCACTATATGAGACTATGACAAAGAGGCAGCAGGATATGAAGCTTGAATCTGCGGTTTACAGTCTCAATAAGTATATAGGTTACTTAAATAGAGATATTGACAGTATTTATAAGGATATCCTCAAAGATACCTATACTAGCAGGAGTGAAAAACAGCTGCTGTTAAATTATGCATTTCAGTCAAATAAAGAGTTTGTATCTGATATATCGGTGTTTGACAAAGAAGGAAACTTAAAAATGGTATCGCCGTCTTCCACGCTTAAAAAAAATGTGAATATCAAAGATGAAGAGTGGTTTAAGGCAGCCATAGCGGAAAAATCAAAGGTGTGTTTCTCCGAGCCTACAATGGAGAATCTCTTTGCAGGAACGCCTTGGGACTATAATATGGTCATTCCCGTAAGCAGATATGTGAAGATTGAAAACGGTACTGATTCTTATGAAGGGATCATTTTGATCAATTTTAAGCATACGGCTGTGTCTGAATTGTGTGACTCGCTGACAAGCTCTATATATGATTATACGTATCTTATCAATTCAGACGGGGAGATCATCTGTCATCCGTATATAGAGAGGGTAATGATAGGGGTAAAGCCTGAGAATAATTTTGAGCTGGCAAATCTTAAGGATGGGCAATATGCGAGGACTTTTTTAGGAAGTACAAATATATACGCGATTAAATCCGTGGAAGGCATGGGGTGGAGATTTGTAAGTGTATGTCCGCTTCGCTGGATGGGTATCAATGGAGTAAGGGAAATCATGTTTTTACTTTTTATGATCTCTGTTTTTGCGATACTCATAATATTGATAAATGACTATTTTTCACGTAAAGTTTCAGATCCTATAGGAGAGCTTGAGCATAGTGTTAGACTCATAGCAGCCGGTGAGCTGGATACCAGGGTAAGGATATCCGGAAGTGCTGAAGTGAAGTCACTTGCAATGTCTGTCAGCCGTATGGCAGCGAAGATCAAAAAATTAATGGCAGATGTGGTCAGAGAGCAGGAATTAAAGAGAAAAAGCGAGATGGACAGCCTGCAGGCGCAGATCAACCCGCATTTTCTTTACAATACGCTTGATATAATCACCTGGATGATAGAGCGTGACAAAAAAGAAGAGGCGACAGAGATAGTCACTGCACTGGCCCGACTTTTCAGGATCAGTATAAGTAAGGGCAAAAATGTGATAACTGTGCAGGATGAGATCGAGCATATACGAAATTATCTTGTGATACAGAGCAGGAGATACAAAAATCAGTTCAGCTACAGCATTGAGCTGGATGAGGCAGCACAAAACCTTGCAACGATCAAGCTTATAGTGCAGCCTATGGTGGAAAATGCTATCTATCATGCTATGGAGTTTATGGAAGACGATGGAGAGCTGTATATCCATGCATATAGGGAAAAAGATGATCTGTACATAAGTATCAGGGATAATGGGATGGGCATGACAGAGAGCCAGGTGGAAAATCTGCTCAAAAAGCCGGTTGAGTCAAAGCGGGGCAATGGCATAGGTGTTTACAATGTAAATGAGCGCATAAAGCTGTACTTTGGCATGGAATATGGGGTGATAATACATTCAGAGCTGGATGAGGGGACTGAGATCATATTGCACATGCCGGCTATCAACTATGAGGACTTTGAGGGGAACAAGACATGAATGATGAAAAAACGGGGAAATTACTAAGATTTTGGATAGTATTTGCTGTTATAACTTTTATCCTGGCAACGACGGATATGCTCGGTATCGCCAGACTTCGCACCAACAGAAAAGTGACACTGATAGCAGATGGGATAGCGAGGATGGATCACGAGCAGCTTATCAGGGGGATCTTGGATGAATCTTCAGTCCAGGGATTTGATCTGAGGATAAGATTTCTTTCAAAGAATTATGACGTGCAGGAGCAAAAAAATATAATTGCTCAGGAGATTGATAATGGGGCAGAAGGTCTGATAATAATCCCGACATCTGAAAAAGAAATAAAGGACTGGATACTTGAACAGAAGTATATTACCCCGATAGTGTATATGTACAGCGAGCATATACCAAGGTGGTGGAGCATCAGTGCGGGGTACGATGCAAAAAAAGCAGGGGAAGAGCTTGCAGAGCGTATTGAGGGGGAAAACAGAGAGGCGCGTATAGTTGTTTCAGAAAAATATCCGGGAAATACATATATGGCAAATATAGAAACTGCATTAAAGAACAGATTTGGCAGGAATGATGTTGACATAAAAATTTATTCGGATCAGGCTGAGCTTGCAGACAAACTAAGAGGATATGCGGAAACCGGCGGCAAAACTATACTTATAGGGGACAGGGTAGAAGCGGTAAGCACGATGGTACAGCTGTCAGGAATTTATAAAGGATGGGACAGCACGGTTTATTCAATAGGATGCGATAATATCGTGATGAATGAAATAGAAAATGAAAAGGTGGCTGGCGCGATAGGATGGAGTGACTATCTGGTAGGTGTAAAGGTCATACAGTCGATGTCAAATATGTTTCGCGCATTTAGCTTTGATTTTGATATAAAGGTGGATCATTATTATATTAATGCTCTAAATATAAAACAAAGAAATCTATAAAAAATCGTACTATTTCTAAAACATTTCAAAGCAAATCTAATTCTAAAAAATTACTATTCAAAATATAATCTTATTCAGAAGGTAATTCTATTGAAGGTGACAATAGGCAAATGCCTATGTTGTTTACTAGAGAATGTTTTGGAGGTAGGGTATGAGCAGAAAGTATCAATGGAAAAAATCCATGGCAGGACTTATGGCATCTGCTATGGTCGCAACAACAGTGCTCGGAAGTGTGGCTCCGGCATATGCGCAGTCTTTTGATCGTAACGCATCTGAAGAGGTTTCAGATCGTGAAAAGGCAAGCATGGCTGTTGCAAAGAAAGCAGCTGAGGAAGGAATGGTTCTTCTCAAAAATAAGAACAATACACTTCCTATAGCAAAGAGCAGTAAGGTAGCACTTTTTGGGGCAGGTGCATACTACAGCATTACAGGCGGTACAGGTTCTGGTGATGTAAACCAGAGAGATAGTGAGACTGTAAGCGTATATGAGGGACTTAAGAAAGCATACACGATCACCAGTAGTTCATGGGTAGATCATTATGGAGATCTTTTTGAGGAGAGTAAAGCTGCAGGCGATCAGGGGGTATGTACAAGCAGTGGATCAGTAGGTCTTTACAGCTATTTCCCTAATGAGATTTCTATTGAAGATAAATATATAGAGTCAGCTAAAGCTGATACAGATACTGCTGTATTTGTGATCACCAGAAACTCAGGAGAGGGAGCAGACAGAACTACTACAGCAGGCGATTACTATTTATCAGAGCTTGAGAAAGAGAATCTTAAGAAGGTAACAGACGCTTTTGCGCATGTTGTCGTTGTATTAAATGTGGGCGGCGTTATGGATATGGAGTATCTTGAAAGTGCAGAGCACGTAGACAGCATATTCCTTATGTCACAGGCAGGAATGAAGCAGGGTGAGGCACTTGCAGATATCCTTGATGGCGAAGTTTCTCCTTCCGGTAAGCTCGTAGATACATGGGCTAAAAAATATGAAGATTATGCAACATCTGACAATTTCAATAAGTCAAAGGCTGCTGAGAATTACGAAGAAGGTATCTATGTAGGATACAGATACTTTGATACATTCAATGTTGCACCAAGATATGAGTTTGGTTATGGTCTTTCATATACTGACTTTGAAATAACAACTGACTCAGTAACTGCTGACAAAGATAACGTAACGGTTAAGGCAACTGTTACAAATAAAGGTAATAAGTATTCCGGAAAAGAAGTAGTGGAAATCTATTTCTCATCACCGGACAACGCAAGCGTTGATAAGCCATATCAGGAGCTTGCAGCTTACGGAAAGACAGATGAACTTGCTCCTGGTGAGTGCCAGACTCTTACAATAAAGTTTAAGACATCTGATATGTCTTACTATAGCGAGGACAAAGCAGCATATGTACTTGATAAGGGTGACTATGTGATCCGCGTGGGCAACAGCTCAAGAAATACACATGTTGCAGCAAAGGTTAATATTGATAAAGAATATATAACAGAGCAGCTCAGCACGCAGCATATGGGCAAAGATGATAATGACAGCATTGATGACAAGCTTGCAGGTAAGGCATTGAAGGAAACAGGCTTCAGCTATGATGGTGAAGCTGCAGAGATCAGCGCTGCATCAACTGTTAATGTAAGTGGTATTAAGACTGTTAATAATGCATCAGAATATGATGATGAGACTGCGGTAACTTACATTGACAAGGAAAATAAGAGCTATTCTGCTAATGCTCTTAACGAAGTTGTAGACTACGAAGAAAAGGTAGAAAAGGTTTCTACAGTTGACAAGCCTAACCTTAAGGACGTTTATGAAGGCAAGACAAGCATGGAACAGTTTGTTGCAAGCTTGCCTACAGACGTTCTCGCAGATGTTGTAAATGGTACAGGTATGCAGGGCTTTACTGCAGGCTGGAAGCCGGGCGAGAAATCAAACGATGTAGCCGGAGCAGCAGGACAGACTGTTGATCTTGAGGATGAGTATGGAATTTCTGCAACTGTTCTTTCAGATGGACCTGCAGGACTCAGACTTTCACAGACATATACAACAGATGAAGAAAAAACATATCATCAGTATTGTACAGCATTCCCTATCGGAACATGTCTTGCTCAGATGTGGAATACCGATCTTATGGAAGAAGTCGGAGAAGCAGTAGGTCAGGAAATGGTTGAGTATGGTGTAACTGTTTGGCTTGCACCTGGTATGAACATCCACAGAAATCCTCTTTGCGGACGTAATTTTGAGTACTACTCAGAAGATCCATTCCTTACAGGTACAATGGGTTCTGCTATCACTATCGGAGTTCAGTCAAATCCGGGTGTTGGTACAGAGATTAAGCACTATACAACAAACAATCGTGAGAATGAGAGAAACTCAGAGGATAACAGGGTTTCTGAGAGAGCAATGAGAGAGATTTACCTCAAGGGCTTTGAAATTGCCGTAAAGACAGCTCAGCCTATGGCTCTCATGACATGCTACAACAAGATTAACGGCACATTTGGTGCAGGTAACTATGATACAGTAACAGATATGCTCCGTGGTGAGTGGGGATTCAAAGGTCTTGTAACAACAGACTGGTTCTCACAGGAGACAGCTCCAAACATCCTTCATGCGGGAAATGATATGATCCAGCCTGGCTACAATAATGAGGATGTACTCTCAGCTGTAGAGGATGTGGCTCCTACATTCAGTGAAAATGGATATATTGGCAAGAAGATGAGCATGTCAGGATTTGCTTGGTTCTTTGGTGGAACACCGGTAGATGCATGGGGTGATTTCAAAGTAGTATCAGACAATTCTATCCCGGCAGAGGATAAGACTGTTGTTTCTACAGAGTTTGATGCGCTTTCAAAGCTTGCAGCAGGCACAGAAGTAACAGAGACAACAGAGGGATTTGATGAGCTTCCTAAGGTTATGCAGGATCTCATTAAGGCAGGCGACGGACTTAAGGTTACAGCAGTTGATGCTGATACATGGAAAGCTGAGTATTCAGGAATTTATGAAGATAATAACTGCTTGTACCTTGGCGATCTTCAGCGTTCAGCAACCAGAGTCTTTAACATGATAATGGCTTCAAATCAGTTTGCAGACTATGCAGGATTTGATCAGAAGGCATATGGAACAAGATATGAGCTTGAAAACGTACAGGCGGTTTCAAAGGACAAAAAGGCTGTTTCAACAGTATCTGATAACAAGCCAGCTACAGAGACAGTTACAACTATCGTTGGATCGGACGGAAACACATATGTTATCACAACTCCTACAAATCTTCCATTCTCAGGACGTAAGTTCAAGATCGGCGGAAAGAAGGGCCTCAAGGTAACTGTAAGTGTAAACGGTGTTAAGTATGTAGTTAAGTCTGCAAAGCTTAAGGATAACAAGGCTGTAGGTAAGGCTACATTCACTATCAAGAAGCTTGATACAAAGAAGGATGCAAGCGGAAACAAGGTTCCGGATAAGGCTAAAGCAAAGGCTGCTTCAAAGGTTATCAAGGGAACAGAGCTTTCATTTGATATCGTTGCAGCTGAGCTTACAAAGGATAACGTTACTCTTAAGATGAAGGGCGATACTATCAAGAAGGTAACAGCTACTCTTAAGGATAACAATGGTAAGGAAAAGAAGTATAAGCTTAAGTCAGGTACAGATTATGAGCTTGTAAGCGATAACAAGGTTCTCTCATTCAAGGGCAACTATAAGGGAACATTGGCTGTAGATCAGGCTACAAAGAAATAATGACAACCTCACCTCTCATTCATAAATAAGAGCAGAACCGGGAAGGCAGAAATGCCTTCCCGGTTCATTTTTAAACATATAAGATTAATGAAGTGCTTTTTCTATGGCTTCTTCAAGTTTTTCTTTTACAGGTGGCTTGAGCATATAGCCTGCGGGATGGAGTGAGAGTACGGCTTCTATGTGTGCCCGATCACTGACACCGGTTAAAAAAATCACGGGTATCGTTGTCAGATCTGCTTCAGAGCGTATCATTTCTAGTGTCTGACGACCGTCACATACCGGCATCTCATAGTCAAGTAAGATAAGGTCAGGACGTTTTTTACCGATACTGGTCATGGCTTTAGTTCCCGATGGCACTATCTGTACATCATATTTATCTTCAAGCATTGCCTTGATCGAGCGGAGTGTCGGTGCATTGTCATCAACCACAAGTATCCTTTTTTTGAATTCCCCGAGTTTAAACTTTTGCATATAATCAGATACTGTATCTGCAAAACCATCATTATTGATCGGCCTATAGCATGTTTTGAATACCAGCTTGGAAGGGATTTGATTTAGAATTATAGGCACATCGCCCCTCTCTCCGATTATGATCATCTTATTCCCGGTTTCGTCCATCTTGTCTACAAGGAAGTGTAAAATATCCTCAGGCGGTCTTACACCTTCATCAATATAAAGGATGATAAGAGCCGTATTGTCCCAGTTTTCATTGATATTATCAATAGTCCATGGCATAAAGTCACAATCTATCTTAGATTCCTTTATTTTATCTACCAGTGCTATTTTCATAAATGTCTGCTTCTCGCCCAACATTATTACACGCTGCTCTGACATATTATTGCCTCCTGTTCATAAGATCTTTTATTTTGGAGACCTGCATCTCGGACATATCACTGTCAAGATCGGTTACAGCTGCCTCCAGTAAGTCTATTTCCTTTTTCATATCTTCCGGACAGTTATAGCTCTTTAGCTGTTTTATGGCTTCGTCCGCCCTGTCGACATCGTAGTCTTCCATACTCGTGCTGATAATATCAAGGAGAGCCGTGAAAACCTCCCTGTCGAAGTCTTGCTTTTCTTCATCACTTTCCTTGCCAAGATCAAAGACATCGCTTAGTCGCTCTTTGTAATCTTTCCATAAAGCTATAAAGGTCGCATGCATACTCATGATCTGTGAAGCGTCTTCATCACGGGCTGCATCTTCAAGTACTTTTGCCATTCCGGCAAGTGGTATGATACCTATAGTAGCTGCACTGCTTTTCATGCCATGTACCTGTATGCGATAGTCTTCAAAAGCCTTTTTATCCGGTAGTCTTTCATACATTCCCGTAAGTTTGTCTGCATGCAGGTCGATTACCGCATAAAAGTCTGAAACGGCGGTTTTTAGAAGCTCCATACTTGGCAGATGAATTGCGGCAAAGCTCCAGTCGAGACCGTCAACGGCCGGAAGGGAGCTCGTATCCAAAGCTGTCTCGGGCACGTTCTCGGCATGATCATCATTCTGAGGAGCTTTGATCTTTTCTTCAGGAATATAATTCAAAAGCATTTTTTGCAGCTCTGTTATATTTATCGGCTTGGTAAGGTAATCTGTAAAGCCATATTTGATGTATTCTTCTCGGGCACCCGAGACTGCGTTTGCAGTTAACGCTATTATCGGTGTTTCTTTATTTAAGTTTCCATCAATAGTCTCCATCCGCCTGCGGGTTTCTATGCCGTCCATTTCGGGCATCCTGTGATCTAGGAAAACTATGTCATATTTCTTTTCGGTAAGTTTTTCAAGACATTCTTTACCGCTTTCGACAGAATCTATTTTGATCTTTGTCGGCTTTAACAGTCCCTCAAGTACACGCAGGTTCATAGCGGTATCATCAACTGCAAGCACTGTTGTCTCCGGTGCAGTGAAATTAAGCCTTGAAACACTTTTTTTCTTGGAAGCCTCTTTTGCTGCCACTGCAAAATCTCCGACACCTTTCCATGACAAAACTTTTTGTTCTACGGTGAAGGAAAACTCAGAACCTTCGCCATAAACACTGGACACTTCCAGCTTACTGCCCATCATTTCAAGAAGTCTTGTCGTGATGTTCATTCCAAGTCCGGTGCCCTCGATATTTCGGTTGCGCTTTTCTTCAATTCTCTCAAAAGCGCCTGTCAGCTTGCCTATATCGCTTTCTTTGATACCTATGCCTGTATCTTTTACGCTTACAAAAAGATTTATTTTGTCATCACCGAGTTTTTGAAAGTCTACCTTCAGGGTAACTTTTCCCTTTTCTGTATATTTGACTGCATTTGTCAGTATATTTGTTATTACCTGCTTCAGTCTGACTTCGTCTCCATAAAGGACTGACGGAAGATCTTTTGAAATATCCGCCTCGATATCAAGCCCTTTATTTGCGGCTCTCATTCCTATCATGACTATCAGATCATTTAGTGATGAAGCAATCTCATATTCGGCAGGTATTATCTCCATCTTTCCGGCTTCAATCTTGGAAAAGTCCAAAATATCATTTATAAGACTCAGAAGAGTATTTCCGGCTGATCGGATGTTTTCAGCGCGTTCAATTGTATCTTCTTCCCGGCTGTCGCGCAGGATCATTTCATTCATGCCGAGCACTGCATTTATAGGTGTGCGTATCTCGTGTGACATATTGGAAAGGAATACTGATTTTGCCTGGCTCTTTGCTTCTGCAATCTGTAGGTCAGACTCAAGCTTGCGCTGTTTCTCAATAGTATCGATATGTTCGTACATTCCACGGACAAGTTTTTCAAGATTATTCCCGAGCTTTTCTATCTCATCTCCGCTATGACGCTTTATATCTTTGGCATGCTCAAGATGCTTCTCTATGCCCTCATAGTCCCGCTCAAAAAACTTATCCATAAAGTCCGACATGATGTTTATGGGCATGATAACGGCCCTTTGTATAACTTCATAAAAGCAAAGTCCTATAACGAGTGCTACACTAAAAGCACCCACCAAAAGCTTTAAGTTCATAAATAGCAGTCCCTTGTTGTTCTCTATAAAGCCAGGCCCCATCATATTCGGATTTTTTACAGACTGGAGGGGGGATTGGATTGTATCTTTTGGCTCATGTGGTGCCATACCTGCACTAACTTCCGTAGAACTTTCTCCATAAATTGCATTCTGATTTTTAGGACGTTTGATCTGTACATCAAATATTATTACGCAGAGCACACATAAAAGAGCAGCTTCGGTCAGCGACATAAATAAAATTTTTGTACTTAATGTTGATTTTCGCACCTTTAGGACTTTTATGACATTCTTTCTGAATACCTCAGTATAGAGATGACCTAATGCGAAATTATCTTTGTACTTGTCATTCAGGATATTAAAAATGGAATAGATAATGAGCACAGATATGATAATTTCGATCACAGAGCCCAGCAAGACACCCTCAATGCTGTAATTTTCCGTATTTGCAAGCATAGTATCTATGATATTTTCACTTATAAGATATATGGCATTAGCCATGATTAGATAAAATGCAAATGCTGATGCTATTGTCTTTTTTATAGTTGAGAACCATCCCTTAGAAGAAAGATAAGCTGAAAGAAGGACTAGTATAAGTCCGTTTAATATGGTAGCCCAATTGATCATTGGTACGTTGCGTTTCAGCATGCAGCCAAGGGCTGCAGCCACAAAGACCGCAACACCATACCGAAGGCCGCAAAGCGACCCCACTACTATAAAGAACAGGTCAGTAAATGGAATGATAATCCCAGATATCCTGACCTGGGATGGTATAAGCTCCATAGCCATAGCAAGCACCATTAAGGCGCTTATCGATGTCAGTCCGACATTTGTAAGCAGATACCACCTGTCTTTTTTTACACCCCCATAAGCATCACCCATAAGCTCGTTACCCCTCGTTCTTTTCGTTCTTTATCTCCCAATGAATAAGGAACGTAAGCATTGCTCTTAGCACGATTATTGCTCCGAGTATGCCAAGCTCTGACCACTCGCGGACTACAACGGTACGAAGTACCTCGCCGCCCATCTTAAATTCCAGAGCGAGTGCAATACCCTGAGCCAGATCCATTCTGATACTCTGAGTATTTTTTTTCACCCAGCAGTAAAAGCACTTTAAGGCTGTAGCCATAAGTACGACTATTCCAAAGAACTCAAGGAATGTCGTACATATTTGTACAACGTCGTAAAGTACCGTGTCCAATACAGACATAAACATTTCAACCATACTCTCCATACCCTCCCAAAGTAAAAGATTATTTTAAAATATCATATAGCATCTCCACACATTTATCTATACCTATCGCACCTGTATTCAGACAAATATCGTAGTCTTCAAATCTGCCCGGCTGGCGGCCAGTATAAGTCTTATAATAGATATCTCTCTGGTGGTCACGCTTTAAAACATACTTTTCAAGATCCATGTTTCCATTTTCATTAAGCTCCGCCGCGCGCTTCAGCCTGTGCTCCATATCTGCATAAAGGAACACATCAAAAGACGGGATATTTGCAGCATTCAAGATGACATTTGAGCATCTTCCAACGATGATGCAAGGTTCTTCCGCAAACTCAAGGAGTGTTTTTACCTGCGCATCAAAAATGGCATCATGTGAGCTTGTATATGATGAAGAATTGTTGAGGATTCGGTCAACAAGTCTTGTAGTGTAGCTGATATCTTCTCCCTCACGCCAGATGTCCTCTTCTGAGAAACCACTTTTTTTGGCGGTAGACCTTACGAAGTCTTTATCATAGAAAGGAATACCCAGTTTTTCAGAAAGCGCTCTTGCAACACTTCGTCCACCGGCACCGTATTGTCTGCTTATTGTTATAACACGAAAATTTGGATTCATCGTCCTGTATTCTCCTAACGATTATAATTTACTTACTTTTACATTATACCCTTTTTTGTGGTAAAATGAAAACGTTGTGTAGATTTTAATCCAATCCAGCAACCGAAATAATTTCATTTCGTCTACATTACTATATCACGGAGGTTTCCCATTTGTTTAATTTGGCAAAAAAGATGACAGTCTGTGCTTTGGTGATAGCTTTGTCTCTCACTACTCTTTGCGGGTGCGGCGCAGGCAAAACTCGAATGATGTTTGGTACAGGCGGTACAGCCGGTACTTACTATTCTTATGGTGGTATTATCGCCCAATACATGACTAATTATGCAGGTATAAAGGTTACTGCCGTTTCAACCGGTGGATCTAAGGTAAATATACAGTCCATCCAGGACAGAGATTTTCAGCTTGGATTCACTCAGTCTGATGTTATGGACTATGCATGGAATGGTACTAAGACATTCCAAAAGGATGGCCCGACTAAGGACTTCAGAGTGCTTGGAGGTCTTTACAATGAGACTGTGCAGCTTTTCTCAATGAAGGATGATATCAAGTCTGTATATGACCTCAAGGGTAAGAGCATTTCTATCGGTGAGGCTGGTTCCGGAGTTTACTTTAATGCACTTGATGTACTTACCGGTGCAGGTATCTCACTTGACGATATCAAGCCTCAGTATCTCAGTTTTGAAGATAGTAAGGAAGCTCTCAAGGATGGAAAGATCGATGCAGCTTTCATTGTTGCCGGAGCACCGACTACAGCTATCACAGAGCTTGCAACTACGAACGGAGTTAATCTTGTAAACATCGATGGTGAGCTCAGAGATAAGATAATTTCAGATTGCCCTTACTATACAGCACTTGAGATCCCGGCGGATACATATCCGGGACAGAATGAGCCTGTAAAGACTATCACGGTAAAGGCTACGATCATTGTAGATGCGCAGCTTGATGAAGATACTGTCTACAACATGACAGCTGCAATATTCGATCATGCTGATGATATTGCTATAGAAAATGCAAAGGGTGCAGAGCTAACCCTTGAAAATGCTACAGAGGGCATGGCGGTTCCATTCCATAAGGGAGCAGCCCGTTATTATGCAGAGCATGGAATCACGGTAACTACCGAATAAGAAATAAGGAGATAAGGGTATTGATAAACGATAACAAACGAACAGCAAACATGGCAGCTCACAATAGTGAAGCTCAGGCATCTATAGATGCTGTCATGAAAAAGTATGACCGCGAGAGTAATACCCGCGTGTGGACAGGTACTCAACAGAAGGTCATCCGCTTCATTGTTGCTGCTTTCTCACTTTGGTGTATATATGTCACACTTTTTGCAACATTCCTTGAGGAGATAAGACTTACATCATTCCTCGCACTTATAATCATGATGGGATTTTTGATCTATCCGATCAAGAAAGGTGTAACCCGCCCAAATCACATGCCGTGGTATGACATCCTCATGATGGTACTTGGCACTGGCGCGTTCCTCTACTTTACATTTAATGCGGAGGCGATAATCCAGCAGGGAACACGTTTCCAGGCATATCAGATAGTCATCGGTATAGTCGGAGTGCTCATGCTCATAGAGGTGACACGACGCTGCGTAGGTATCCCAATCCTTATAGTAGCAGGATTTTTTATACTTTATGCATTGACATTTGGCCTTACAAATCCGGATTTCTTCGGACGTGTGAAGTATCTTGTAAGAAATCTTTTCTATACAAAGGAAGGAATTTTTGCAACACCTGTCAATGTTTGCTCTAAGTACATTGTAGTATTTATTATTTTCGGCGGATTCCTTGAAAGAACCGGTATATCAAACTTTTTCATAGACTTGGCAAATAGTGTTGCAGGCAGATATGCCGGCGGTCCTGCAAAGGTTGCCGTTATCTCATCAGCACTTTGCGGAATGGTATCCGGATCATCAGTTGGTAATACAGTTACAACAGGATCAGTAACTATCCCTATGATGAAGCGCACAGGATATCGTGCTGAGTTTGCGGGAGCTATAGAGGCTGCATCATCAACAGGCGGACAGATCATGCCTCCTATCATGGGAGCAGCAGCGTTCCTGATGGCTGACTTTGTCGGAGTGCCTTACTCAGATATCATCAGTCGCGCGATCATTCCAGCAGTGCTTTACTTTGGCGGTATTTTCATAGCAGTGCATCTTGAGGCAAAGAAGCTTAAGCTTTCCGGTATCCCAAAAGAGCAGCTTCCAAAGTTTGTAGATATCATCAAAAAGATATATTTGCTTCTTCCTCTTGTAATGCTTGTTGTATGGGTGTCAGGAAACATGATGACCATGCAGAGAGCAGCAAGCTTTGCGATACTTCTTGCAATATTTGTAAGCCTTTTTAATGGTGAAAACCGCATAACACCTGCGAAAGTAGTAGATGCGCTTGTTGCCGGAGGCAAGGGAACTATCACAGTAGCGGCTGCCTGCGGTGTAGCAGGTATCATCTCCGGATGTATCACGATGACAGGACTTGCAAACGAGCTTATCAACGCTATCATCTCAGTAGCCGGAGACAAGCTTATCATTGCGCTTATCCTTACAATGCTCTGCTGTATCGTGCTCGGAATGGGTGTGCCTACAACGGCAAACTACTGTATCATGGCTGCTACTACAGCTCCGATCCTTATCAGAATGGGTGTACCTGCCATGGCAGCACATTTCTTCGTATTTTACTTTGGTATTGTAGCGGATATCACTCCTCCGGTTGCTCTTGCAGCTTATGCAGGCTCAGCTATTGCCAAGTCAAATCCGATGAAGACAGCTTTTAATGCATCAAGACTTGCGATCGCCGTATTCATTGTACCTTACGTATTTTGTTTCAATCCGGCACTCTTGCTTATCGACACAACTGTGCTTGGGGTTATATTGATCGCTGCGACATCTTTCATAGGTATCTTTGGAGTATCAGCTTCACTTGAAGGATATCTCTTTGCACCTATGACGATTCTTTCAAGAGCGCTTTTGCTTATCGGAGGCGTATGCATGATTGATCCAAACCACGTTACGGATATTGTAGGACTTGTAATGATTGCAGTTGGATGTGTATTACAAAAAATTGCTAGTCGGAAGACTGTTACTGAATAATAGGGATTCTAAAAGTAACGGATGTGTATTATTTTAATAATTAAGAAATAATTTTGTAAAATTTTATTGGCAAATAATTCCCCTTATGGTATATTGTATTGATGTAAATACATTTTACTGAAAGGGGAATTTTTATGCATAAAAATAAGCTTGCCTTATTGCTTGCACTATCTATTTCTATCGTATCAAATTTTATGACTCCACTCGCTGTAAGGGCAGATGAAGTACAGGAGCTCAATGATGAGATTTCTGCACGCGAAGAGCTGGTTGCTCCTGCTGAGGAGGATGCAAGCACATCGGCTGAAGAGCTTACGGAAGGAGATTTCACGTATTATCTCAAAGATGGTAATGCGGTAATAAGTAAATACAAGGGAAGTGCCACAAAACTTACCATACCTGACAAAATCGGTGGCCATACTGTAACAGCTATTGGTGACTGGGCATTTTTTGATGTGGAAACGCTTTCAGAAGTAGCTGTACCTGCGACAGTATCTATTATTGACGAATATGCATTTGCCTCATGTGATTCAATGGTGAGCATTGCGCTTCCGGAGAACCTTAATATCCTTGGCAAAAGTGCATTTCAGAGCTGCAAATCTTTGAAGTCTATAACTATCGGAAAAAACATAGCAACTATTCCTAATTACTGTTTCAGTGGCTGCGATTCTCTTTCAGAAGTTACTTTTGCATCACAGACTTCTGTGAAGGTTATTGGAGATGATGTTTTTGATGGGTGCAATGGCATTACGGTGATGGATATCCCGGATAGCGTTGAGACAATTGGAGTATTTGCTTTTAGTGGCTGTGCCGCACTTAAAAGGACAAAACTCCCGGCAAAGATCACCAAGATAGATGAGGCTACATATTTTTCCTGTAGTGTTTTGAGCAAAATCTATATCCCTGCTACAGTAAACACTGTTCAAAATCTGGCATTTAACAGTTTGAATAAAGGTGGTGTAGATGTATATTACGGTGGCTCTGAGGAGCAGTGGAAAAAGATCACTTTTGGAAGCAATAACGAGGAATTAACAGGAGCTAAGATACACTATAACAGCACTGTTGAAGACTATAATAAGGACGGCGGAAAGACTCCGGAAACACCGGATAAGCCGGAAGATCCTGACAAGCCGGAGAATCCGGACAAGCCGGAAAATCCAGTAACTCCATCAGAGAATAAGCCTGAAACACCTTCTGAAAATGCTCCGGCTGCTCCGGTTTCTTCTAACACTGTAGTAAGAGGCGATGCTTCTATCACTTATGGCGCTGAGATAGTCTTCCCAGGCAAAAAGTACAGTGCTTCAAACTTTGGAACGATCACTATCAGCTACAACGGAAAAGCCTATACTGCAGCAAAGGTCAAGATAAATAAAAAGAATAAGACACTTCAGATCACAAAGATAACACCTGCAGACAAGAAGGCTCAGAAGGCTATCAAAAAGCTTACAAAGGGCAATAATGCTCTGCAGTTCAAGATCACACCTTATGCAGTATCAGGCAACTCTGCAGTTACTGCAAAGGTTAGCAAGTCAAATGAACTTAAGAAGGTAACTGTTGATATAAATGGCAGCAAGTATAAGTGCGGTAAAGACGAGTATAGCTACGAGCCGGCAAGCAAAACGATCACCTTTAAGGGTGAAAACCTGACAGGCTCATATACTTTAAAATAATTTTTGCATACATTATATTACTTCCTTGATTCAGGTCAGGAAAGCGATTGTGCTTTCCTGACCATTTTTGTGTCTAGACAACAGTATTTCCGAAGAACTATAATAGTCCTCATGAGTATATTAAATTTTGAAAATGTAAGTAAGACACTTGGAAATAAACAGATTTTGGACGGCGTGACATTTGGAATTGAATCCGGGGAGAAGGTCGGAGTTATCGGCATCAATGGTGCGGGTAAGTCTACTTTCATGCAGCTTGCAGCGGGTCGGATGGAATGTGATGATGGAGCTATCGTCACTTCTAATGGACTCAAGATAGCAATGCTTGAGCAGTCTCCGGAGTTTGACAATTCAAGATCACTTCTCGACAATGTATCAAAAATGGCCTATGGAGAGCATGCAAGAGACGATGCAAATGGAGAAGTAAAGGCTACGCTTGCCAAGTTTGGATTGAATGAAGTTGACATAACACCGGAAAATCTTTCGGGAGGTCAGAAGAAAAGAGCGGCACTTGTTGCGGCGCTTCTTTCGCCATGCGATCTTTTGATCCTTGATGAGCCTACAAACCACCTTGATATTGAGATGATATCTTGGCTTGAAAACTTCCTTAAGCACTATCGCGGAGCACTGCTGCTCGTAACTCATGACAGATATTTCCTCGATGAAGTTACAGATGTGATACTTGAGATAGACAGGGCAAAGATATACAGATATGAGGAAAATTATTCAGGATATCTTGAGCTTAAACAGCAGAGGCTTGACTATGCCAAGGCGGCGGAGAGAAAAATGGCTACGCTCTATAGGCAGGATCTTGCGTGGATGCAGAGAGGCGCAAGAGCCAGATCGACCAAGCAGAAGGCGCATATACAGCGATTTGAGGAGTTGAGAGACAGAGAGAAGCTTGTAGAGGAGAGACAGGTTGAGATCAGCTCGGCAGTATCGAGGCTTGGAAATAAGACAGTAGAGCTCTACGGTATTTCGAAAGCCTTTGGAGAGCGAAAGTTATTTTCTGACTTTTCATATACTTTTTTGAGGACGGACAGAGTCGGGATAATAGGACCAAATGGATGCGGTAAGTCTACATTTATAAAGACACTTCTCGGAAAGATGGTTCCTGACAGCGGAGATATAGAAGTTGGTCAGACAGTTAAGTTTGGATATTTCAGTCAGGAAAATGAAGAGCTTGACGAGAAGATGCGTGTAATTGACTACATCAAGGAAACTGCTGAATTTATCAGGACTTCTGAGGGGCTTGTATCGGCATCTGCGATGTGTGAGCGATTCCTTTTTGACAGCAACATGCAGTATACCGTCATAGAAAAACTTTCCGGCGGTGAGAGACGCAGGCTCTATCTTTTGAAAGTGCTTATGGAGTCGCCAAACGTGCTTATCCTCGATGAGCCTACCAATGATCTTGATATACAGACCTTGCAGATACTAGAAGATTATCTCGATCACTTTGTCGGAATACTGATCGCTGTATCGCACGACAGATATTTTCTCGACAGAGTTGTGACATCGATATTCTCATTTGAGGGAGATGGTGTGATAGAGAGGATACCGGGAGACTACGAGGACTACAAGGCAAGGAAGGAAAAACTAGAGCCGGAAAGCTCGGGCGAAGAAGATACCGTCAAGAAGAAGGTCAAGTATGAAAAGGCTCCACAGGTTAAAAAGAAGCTTTCTTTCAAAGAGCAGAAAGAGTATGACTCAATAGAGGGAGAGATTGAGGAGCTGCAGAACCGCTCGGAGGAGCTGGATGGCCTGATCGTAAAGTCAGCGACGGACTTTGTGAAGCTTAACGAGCTGACAAAGGAAAAAGAAGATGTAGATAAAAGACTTGAGGAAAAGATCGAGAGATATCTGGAACTTGAGGAAATGGTAGAGTCATTTAAGGATTTATAAGGCTATGATACAGGATATTTCACCAAGCGTTTTATATAATCAATATGCAATAGAGACACCACATGATGAGGACATGGTTTTTAGCTTTCAGGGCAGGAATATACTGATACATGAAAAGGACGGCGTTATAAAGTGCCCTACGGTATCAGATATCATGAAAGCAGGATACAGTAAAGATGAGCTCATATATCTGTTTGCTGTAGACGATATGAAGTTTTTTCTTTTGCTTACACCGCAAGAGATCAAAGTCGAGGGATTCAGATATGACATTTTGTTTATATTGAGACGCTCTGAGCCAAAGACACTGGCGTTTGCCGGAGAGACAGCATATCATCTGTATGTATGGTATCGCGACAATAAGTTTTGCGGAAGATGCGGTCATGAGACAGTGCATGATGAAAAACAGAGAGCGTTAAAGTGTCCGCACTGTGGAAACATCATATTTCCAAAGATCGCGCCAGCTATAATTGTCGGAGTAACGAATGGTGATAAGATAGTTATCACTCGATATGCCGGAAGAGAATATAAGGGAATGTCATTGGTGGCGGGATTTTGCGAGATAGGCGAGACCGCTGAGGATACCGTCAGACGTGAAGTGATGGAAGAAGTAGGTCTGAAGGTTAAGAATATAAAATACTATAAAACCCAGCCATGGGGATTTGACCAAAATCTTTTGCTTGGCTACTTTTGCGAGGCTGATGGCTCCACAGAAATCGTAAGGGATGAAGGAGAGCTCGCTGTTGCTGAGTGGGTTGATCGTAAAGATATTACGGATGAGATGGGCAAAGTCAGCATGACAGCAGAGATGATAGAGTATTTTAGAGTTAATGGATATAGCAAATAAAAAAGTGCCGCTAAGGCACTTTTTTATTTGCTATATCCTTGTTTCACGCAGCATTGCAGCATATTTTGCGGCTTTTTCTGTATCTCCCATGATGACGTAGCAGATATGCAGACCGACCAGTGGATAGGAGCTGTTGTAGGAGGCATTTAGTATTGCCTCGCTTTCAAAAGCGGAACTGTAGTACCACTTTGCAGCTTCTTTATAATTCTTATGATTGCGGTAATACTCGGCAAGCTCGAAAAGGAGCTCGGATGGAGCGTCACCTGCAGCGAGAGCGCGGCTTGAAGCAAAAAGTAATCCCTCGGGCTCGTCGCGAAGACGTGCGGCTTTGGCCACTACACAGGTATCCATATATAGTAAATCCAGATCTTCATCATTTGCCATACACTTTTTGAAATATTCCTCAGCTGCCAAAAAATCGTTGTCACTTCCGGAAATAAACAGCTCTCGGGCATACATCTGCTGCATATGCCTTGAGATAGGCTTTTTCTCTTCTATAAGTTTTTGATAGATTGAGAAGTCACGTGACTGATGCTCGCCTGTAGGACAGTGCTTTATGCGTATATCGCTGTCAAATACGATGGGATCGAGACGCACATTTTCATGCACTGCATCTGTCCATGTAAACTCACGTATGCGCTTATAAAGCTTTGGACGAAGCTCCTCATCGAAATTGTAGGTGGTGTTATACTCCAGCTGGTTAGTGTAGTACATCTGGACTATTTCAATCTCTGGAAGCATTGCTTCTTTCAGAAGTCTGAAACGCTCATGATTTTCTTCGTCGATCACTTCGTCAGCGTCCGCGCTGTAAATATATTCCATAGTTGCCTTTGAAAATGCATAGTTGCGGGCTGCAGCAAAATCATCCTTCCATTCGAAATCATATATTTTATCCGTATACTTCCGGGCAATTTCTTTTGTGTTATCAGTAGAACCGGTATCTACGATAATTATCTCATCCATAAGATCTGCGATGCTGTTGAGACAGCGCGATAGTATATCTTCTTCGTTTTTTACTATCATGCAAAGACTTATAGTTGCCATATGACCACTCCTTTCTTTGAATTTAATCCTTGATTTGATTATATCGCATATTTTTGTAAGAATTAAGGAAAATAAACGATGCAAACTGCACAAATATACATGTATTAAAATATACAAAAGTAACAGATTGCATACATGTTCTTATAAAAAAACACTAAAAAGTATAAAAATTTGGTAAAATATGTCGATATAAAGGGTGTAATAAATCTTGTCAAGGATGACTGGATAAACGGGGTGAATCATGGAAAGAGGATAATACTTATGATGAGGGAGAAGTGGACAGCGGTATCGTCCGGTATCGGAGTCGGAAAGGTGTGCCGGGTTGAAAATATTGTTCTCGATATTTCAAAAAGACGCACTACGGACATAGAAGGGGAGCTTCAAAGATTTGAGGGCGCAGCCCTACACTTCTGCAAGACTACAGAAGAACTTGCATCCCGCTTGGGGGAGATGGGATGCATCCGCGAGGCGGATATACTTAAAGTTCAGATAGTCATGCTTGAAGATGAGTCGTTGCGTCCTGAAATCCGAGAACGAATTAAGAAGGGTATATCAGCTGCATATGCAGTAAGTGAGATCTGTGATAAGTATATCGAGAACCTGGCGGCCAGCTATGATGAGTCGCTGAGACAGAGAGCAAGGGATATCGAGGATGTGAAGCAGCGTATGCTCAGCATACTTTTAGGGGTTAAGCGTGCGGAGATACGAAATGTGGATTGCGGTACTGTCCTTGTGGCGAGAGAATTTTCGCCATCCATGCTGTCTGAGATAATTCCGGGAAGTGTTGCGGGTATTGTTGCTGAAGGTGGAAGTATAATTTCGCATGCGGCAATCCTTGCTCGCAGCATGTCGCTTCCGGCTGTATTTAATGCACCCGGTATAATGGACAGGATAAAAGACGGTCAGACAATCATGATAAATGGCAGCAGTGGTGAAGTTGTCATAGAGTAAGACCGTATATTATAAATGCTATCTATTGGCAGGCACTGGAATTTCGCGTTCGCGAAAGGTGCCTGCTTTTCTATTGCCACAAAACGGTAAAAAACAGCAGGGATCAAAAAACGATCCCTGCTGTTTGATAGACATCACTTGCTATATTGGGTTGGTGTAACTGTACCTGTAAAGTTGTTGTGTCCGGTTACTTCTACTGTTTTGCCATCCTTGACAACGTATGTAAAGTCACCTTTGCCTGAGTCGCTATTGCCCTTACATGGCTTGAGAACTATCCAGTCGGATTTTGGCTCTCCACCTGAAGTATACTTATAGCGTGCTGCCAGTTTTTTGAACTTTGCAGAACTACCGTTGATCGTAAGCTTTACATACTGCACTTTTACCATACTTGAAAGATCAGCAGGTGCGATAGTAAAGTAGAAGTTTGTATCAGTTACTTTTTTATCCTTCAAGAGTTTATTGACTTTCTTGAGTGCGGCCTTCTTTGTCTTATCAAGCGAAGATGTAGCAGCCAGCTGTATTGTAAAGTAAGGTGCCTTGGCAGAAGTTGAATCTGCTGCTACCTTATTATTCTTGAATTTTACCTTTTTAACCTTGAAAGCATCGGTTGCTTTACCTGTATTGGCATCTGTTATCTCTACTTTGAGGTCTATGTCGTTTGATGCTTTTTTCTTATCAGTTGTAAGAAGATGCTTACGGCCGTTGTAATAAACCTTACTTGTATACTTAATTGAAAGATTGATGCCAAGTTCCTTGAGCTCCGGTGAATCCTTGCTGTTGAAACTCATAGTAGTTGTGCTTGTCATCAATTCATCAAGAGAATTTTCGGTATCTTTAAGCTCGCAATTGTAGTGGATCTTTACATTCGCTGGAAGACCAACTTCTTCAAGGTTATTCCAAAGAGTTGTTTCTTTTGTGATCTTCATCTTGTCAAGATGTCCTTCGTTTAGGTCAAACCATACACTCTTGATCTTTTTCCAATCATCTTCTGAACCCTGATAGTAAACATCTGTTATGGAAGGATTTACAAGGTGAACGTCTTTCTTATGCATTACTTCAAAGAGATCTTCTGCCTGCGTTTCAACCATTGCGTTCTCACTCATTATACCAAAGGCATATTGTCCGACTCTTTCGAGGCTCTTTGGAAGTGTGATGGTCTGAAGGTTTTTACAGTCATAAAATGCTTCGTGCTGGATAGACTCTATAGTACTTGCAACTGTCAGATTCTTGAGTGAAGGATCACCTATCATTGCCCAATACTGAACATCTTTTGTACCCTTTGTGATAGTATAATTTCCGCCTGCCGACTTTACTACGCCTTCAGGAACAAACATGAGACAAGGTGTTTTATATGCGCCGCCTCGCTTCGAAGAATCTGTATAAGGATCCAAAATTTCGTATACAGCGTTATCTGCTACACGCATATAGGAATTGGTGTCAGCTAATTCAAGTTCTTTGAGGTTGCTGCATCCAATGAACGTATCACCGCGGACATTGTGCATATCTGCAGGAAATACCAACTTTTCAAGACCGGTACAATTACCGAAGGCCATATATCCGAAATGCCAGGTACCAAGTCCAAATGAAACATCTGTAAGTGCCTTACAATTATAGAAAGCTTTGCTATTGATCTCTAGACCTCGGCGATCGCCATTGCTATGAAATCCAGAGTCACCGATAGTAACCTTTTTTAGCTTTGGACAGCCATCGTACATGCCGCTTTCGATAAAGCACATATCCTTGATATTGACAGGTCCCTCATACTCTACTTCTTCAAGATTGCTGAATCCGCTCAGCGTGCCCGCGTCTTCAATCGTAGTTGCGCCAGACTCGATAACAACTTTTTTGACTTTGTCCTTGATAGATGTAAGGTCTGTTACTGCTGAGCCTGAGTTGGTGTAGCGAAGCACATCACCATTTAAGCTCCAGTGATAGTCAGAAGATTCCAGATCTAAAAGATCTGATGAAGCCTCTTCACTGATCGTCATAGCGGTATCTGTTTCAGCACCGAATACGATGTTTGCAGGATTCAGGCTTGTGAATGTCAGCGTGGCTGCCGACAGCAGAGCAAGCGCCCTGCGGTATTTTTTCATCCCTCTCATAAGTTCCTCCTTTATAAAAATGGAAACAAAATCTTACAATTAATATTATAGATTAAAGTGTGAGGGAAAGCATGTTTATTACAAGGTACACGCAAAAAAGCCATCCGGTAACAGTTCACAGGCAAACTGCGCACTAGCTGCGCAGTTATGCCCCAGTAAATTATGCAGGGCATTGAGTTTTGCCCATTGCCGAAGGCAATCTGCATTGGCAAAACTCGTTACTGGAGCGAGCTGTAAGTGAGTGAACAGTAACGCCATCCGGAATACACCGGAAACGTCCTTAACTATTGCAGGGCAATATATAAAAAGTGATTAACAAATCTCAACAGATAGGTTAGAATTAACCTTATGAAAAAAATATTATTGAAAATAGCAGCATTTATTGTAACTTTTATAATTTCAGCTTTGATCATAAGCAGCATAATGAACCGTGATGTAGTGGATGAGATCGTAAAGATGGGAGATGCTACATTTCCGACAGTGGCAGTAGTCCATGGCACGCGTGAGATAAATCTCATGCATGGATACAGTGGTGAGATGGAGAAAAACCTTATCCGTGATTCGCTTTCGCCGCTTGAAAAGGACAGGAGCATCAGCATCCGTGTACATACTTATGGAAGTGAGATAGAAAGTATAGATTATGAGATAAGATCGGCAGACGCACTCAGACTCGTTGAGAATAGTGAGCTCAGTGAGTATGAGGTTGACGGGGATGATATAAAGGCGAGGCTGCAGATTAAGGACCTTATTGAGAATGACCGTGAATATATCCTTGGTATAACGTTGAAGGATAAAAATGGAAAGGGAATATACTACGCGACAAGGGTAATATATAATCAGAACTTCCGTGAAGATGAGCTTTTGGAATTTGTAAAAAAATTCTCGGATACAACATTTGATAAAGAGAATGCAAAGCCGATAGTTTCTTATCTTGAGAGTAATTCATCCGGTGATAATTCAAACTTTGCGCGGGTGAATATCCACTCAAGTTTTGATCAGATTACATGGGGCAGTCTCAAAGTTCAGAAGCCGGATAAGGTGTACACTAAGATTCTGGAGATGGACGATTCGACGGCAACCATCCAGCTTTCATACAAGGTGAACATACCGGAAGGTGACAAGGCTGTATACTACAATGCAGTTGAATATTACAGAGTTCGTTACACTAATAAGAGGATTTATCTGTTAGACTTTGAGCGTAACCTTGAGCAGATTTTTGATGCGGATGATACGGATCTTTACAATTCCGATAAGATCTATCTTGGTATCACAAAGTCGGACATAAATATGTATGAGTCGACAGACGGAAGTATGGTCGCTTTTGTACAGAATGGATCGCTTTATGCGTTCAGAAGCGTGGACTCAAGGATCATAAAGGTTTTCTCATTTGTTGATGATAAAAAAGAGGATGAGAGAAATGAGTTTAACGAGCATGATATAAAGATCCTCTCGGTAGACGAGACCGGTAATATACAGTTTATGGTATACGGCTATATGAACAGAGGCCGCCATGAAGGCGAGGTCGGTGTTTCTGTTTATTATTTCAACAGTGCGACTAACAGAATGGAAGAGCAGGTATATATACCGTATCAGAGGTCGTATGAAATACTTAAGTCTGATATAAGCCGTCTGGCCTACACCGGTGGCGGAAATGAGCTGAGCCTTTACATGGATGGCGCGATCTACAGGATCGATCTGTCCGGAAGCTCTGCAGAGACAGTGGCAGAAGGACTTGGACGCGACGGCATGGTCGTTTCAGATAATAACAGAATAGTCGCATGGCAGTCAGAGGACGGAAAGACGATCTACTATCTCAACTTAAATTCCGGCAAGCAGAGAGAGATCACAAAGGGCAATGATACAACGCTTACTCCGCTTGGGTTTGTGGGCGAGGATTTTGTGTATGGAGTAACAAGTACTTCTGACTATATCAAGAATTCATCTGGTATCACTGTACGTCCGATGAATACTCTTTACATAGAGGATAGTGACGGAAAAGTACTTAAAACCTATGCTCAGAATGATATCTATATCACAAGGGCGGAAGTAAACAGCAGTGAAGTACTTCTGAAAAGGATATATATGGTAGAAGGCTCAGGTACTTATTCTTCAGTATCAGACGATGAGATAGTCAATAACCTGCCGGAGGAGAAGTCCAAAAATGAGATATTGACGGTTGCAATAGATAATTATGAAACTGTGGTAGAGATCGCGCTCGCACAGAGGATCAAAAATGCCGTTCATGTGGTGATACCTGAGGAAGTAATGGGAAGTGATACAAGTCTTTCCATACCGCCTAGGACACTTGAGAATAACTACTATGTATACGCTAAGGGGCATATCCAGGGCATTTACTCGACTGTTTATGAGGCTGTGGGTGCAGCGGACAGTCAGGACGGAGTAGTCATTGACAGTGAGCAGGATTATATCTGGAAGAAGGGCAACAGAAAGACCGAGACTCAGATCAAAGATATCAAGCCTTTGATGGCTGATGGTCAGAGCACGGTAGCTTCTGCACTTGAAGCGCTTATGCAGAATGCCGGAGTCTCTATCGATGCAGAGAGGCTTTTGGGAAATGGCGAGACAGCAATGGAGATAATCGCTGAGAGGATAGAAAATGCCAAGCCGCTGAACTTGGCGGGATGTTCACTTCAGAGCGTGCTTTACTATGTGAGTCAGGGAACTCCTGTCATGGCGACAATTGATGAAAACCAGACAGTGCTTATAATAGGCTATGATGCTAAAAACACTGTGATAATGGATCCTTCAACGGGAACTATTTACAAAAAGGGAATGAATGATTCCAGAAGCTGGTTTGAGACACATGGAAATGAGTTTGTAAGCTATATCGTAGCTGAAAAATAAAAAAAACCGGAGCAGATATAATGGCTGCTCCGGTTTTTTATGTGTTGAATTAATTTATTTTCTTAAATCTATTCCGCAGTTTTCAAGCTTTTCAGCCATTTCATCACCGGACATTACATTATTTAGTCCAATGACCTTTGAGCCCTTTGCCTCAGCATCAGCAAACATGTGAATAAAATTCTGTGGGCAAAGTACAATATCATAATTCTGTGCAGTAGTTCTTCCTTCAGAAAGAGCACAATGGTGTGTTTTTGAAACCTTGTAACCCTGTGCATTGATAACCCTGTCAAGTGTCATGCTCATCATGATAGAGGTGCCAGAACCGTTTGCGCAGCAAGCTAAGATGGTGACCATATTTAATTCTCCTTTCGGCTGTGAAATCATTTTTTATAAATATATACTCGTGAACTAATTATAACACAAAAATCAAATTTTAAAGCAAATATATCGCATATGTTTGAAAAACCATACAAAAAACAAACATATAAAGTAGAAAAAAGTACAACATTAAACAAAAATGATGTTTACTAATATAAATTTTTTCGGAAATGTTGTATATTATATGTCATGAAGAAACGTAGCACGAAAGGAGAAGTTTAATCATGCTCGAAGAACTTAAGAAAGAAGTCTATGAAGCAAATATGCTGCTTCCAAAGTATGGACTTGTAACATTCACATGGGGTAATGTAAGTGGAATTGACAGGGAGAAAGGACTCTTCGCTATCAAGCCGAGTGGAGTTGATTATGACAAGCTTAAGCCGGAGGATATGGTTATCGTCGATCTTGACGGTAATGTAGTTGAGGGAAACTACAATCCTTCTTCAGATACAGCAACACACGTTGAGATCTACAAGGCATTTCCAAAGGTTGGAGGTGTAGTACATACACATTCATCCTATGCTACAAGCTGGGCACAGGCAGGACGCAGCATTCCTTGCTATGGCACAACTCACGCTGATTATTATTATGGAGATGTTCCATGCCTCAGATGCCTTACAAAAGAGGAAATCGACGAGGGATATGAGAAGAATACAGGTCTTCTTATCGTAAACGAGTTTAAGAATCAGGGCATCGATCCTGAGGCAGTTTCTGCAGCACTCTGCAAGAACCACGGTCCTTTTGCATGGGGCAAGGACGCAATGGATGCAGTACATGGCGCAGTAGTACTCGAGGAAGTTGCAAAGATGGCATACCGCACAGAGCTCATCAATCCAAAGGTAGCTGAGGCACCTCAGGTACTTCAGGATAAGCACTATTATAGAAAGCATGGCGCAAACGCTTATTACGGACAGGGAAATAAGTAATGTAAAACAATTTTATGCTAGTAATACAATAATGCATCAAATTGTGTTATAATTAATGCAGTTTTCGTTTTGTTTCAAATGTATAAATTTAAGGAGAATATTATGACAGATTTAGAGCTCAAGCAGCATGCACTTGAAGTTCGCAAAGGCATCATTGAGGCTACTCATGCTGCAAAGTCCGGACATCCGGGTGGATCACTTTCCGCAACAGAGGCATTCACATATCTCTATTTTGAAGAGATGAACATCGATCCTAAGGATCCTAAGAAGGCTGACAGGGATCGTTTTGTCCTTTCAAAAGGTCATACAGCACCAGGTCTTTATTCAACATTGGCAGAGAGAGGATTTTTCCCTAAAGAAGATCTTAAGACACTTCGTCATATCGGATCACACCTTCAGGGACATCCTTGCATCCAGCACACACCAGGTATCGATATGTCAAGTGGATCACTTGGACAGGGTATCTCAGCTGCAGTAGGTATGGCTCTTTCAGCTAAGCTCAGCAATGACAGCTATCGTGTATATACACTCCTTGGCGACGGCGAGATCCAGGAAGGACAGGTTTGGGAGGCAGCTATGTTTGCCGGTGCAAAGAAGCTCGACAATCTTTGCGTTATCGTAGACAACAATGGCCTTCAGATCGACGGACCTGTTGATGAGGTAAACACACCTTATCCTATCGACAAGAAATTTGAAGCATTTAATTTCCACGTAATAAATGTTGCAGACGGCAACGACTTCGCTCAGCTTCGCGCTGCTTTTGAAGAAGCAAAGGCAACAAAGGGTGTTCCTACAGCTATTGTTATGAAAACTGTAAAGGGCAAGGGCGTATCATTCATGGAGAACCAGGTTGGCTGGCATGGAAAGGCTCCAAACGATGATGAGTATGCTCAGGCTATGGAAGAATTGAATAAGAGAGGTGAAGCGTGATGCCAGAAGTAAAGAAAATTGCAACCAGAGACAGCTACGGCAATGCGCTCGTAGAATTAGGTAAAGAACACGAGGACGTTATCGTACTTGATGCGGACCTCGCAGCAGCTACAAAAACAGGTGTATTTAAGAAGGCTTTCCCAGAGCGTCATATCGACTGCGGTATCGCTGAGTCAAACATGACAGGTATCGCTGCAGGTATCGCTGCAACAGGTAAGGTTCCATTCTGCTCATCATTTGCTATGTTCTCAGCAGGCAGAGCATTTGAGCAGGTTAGAAACTCTATCGGATATCCACACCTCAACGTAAAGATCGGCGCAACACACGCTGGTATCTCTGTAGGTGAAGACGGTGCTACACACCAGTGTAACGAGGATATTGCTCTTATGAGAACTATCCCTGGCATGACAATCATCAATCCTGCAGATGACGTAGAGGCAAGAGCTGCAGTTAAGGCTGCATATGAGCTCGATGGTCCTGTTTATCTTAGATTTGGACGTCTCGCAGTACCTGTTATCAATGACGAGGCTACATATAAGTTTGAGATTGGCAAGGGCATCGTGATGAAAGAGGGCACAGATGTTACTATCGTTGCTACAGGTCTTGAGGTAAATGAGTCACTTGAGGCTGCAAAGCTTCTTGAGGCAGATGGTATCAATGCTGAAGTTATCAACATCCATACTATCAAGCCACTTGACGTAGACCTGATCGTTGCTTCTGCAAAGAAGACAGGCAAGGTTGTAACTGTTGAGGAGCACTCAATCATCGGTGGTCTTGGCGGAGCAGTTGCTGAGGCACTTTCAGAGAAGGCACCTACAAAGATGCTTCGCATCGGCGTAGAAGACACATTCGGAGAGTCAGGCCCTGCAGTAGCACTTCTTGAGAAGTATGGCCTTGATTCAAAGGGAATCTATGCAAAGGTAAAGGAGTTCATGAAGTGAAAACAATCTTTGCACCATCAATCCTTTCAGCGGATTTTTCAAAATTAGGCGCATGTATGGCTCTTACAGAGAGAGCTGGAGCACAGTATGCCCATATAGATGTCATGGATGGTATGTTTGTACCAAATATTTCTTTCGGAATGCCTGTGATAAAGAGCATCCGTAAAGAGTCTAATCTGGTATTTGACGTACACATGATGGTCGAGAGACCTGAGCGTTATATTGATGCTATAGCTGAGAGTGGAGCTGATATAATTACATTTCATCTTGAGGCAACTGAGCATGCGGCAGAGATAATAGACAGGATACATGACCTTGGCAAAAAGGCAGGTATTTCTATCAAGCCAAATACCTCAGTTTATGATATCGAGCCATATATGTCAGATATTGACATGTTGCTCATCATGACAGTTGAGCCGGGACTTGGAGGGCAGAAGTACATCGAGTCTTCTACAGCCAAGATACGTGAGGCAAGACGTGCATTTGAGGAAGCCGGTATCGACATCGACATCGAAGTTGACGGTGGCATCAAGCGTGAAAATGTTGAAGTTGTGCTTAATGCGGGTGCAAATGTCATAGTAGCAGGCTCGGCAGTATACGACGGAAATATCTATGACAATACGAGAAGCTTCATCGAGCTTTTTGAAGAAAGAGAAAAACTTAGAAAAGATACAATGAATCTTTTGTAAATTAAATGATATCCGGAGGACTTTGGTTCTCCGGATATTGCTTTTTTAAATAAAAAAACTATAATTATAATGATTGAAATAATATATTTCAATCATTATAATCGCTCCGCACGGATGTGCACGGATTTGCGAAAAGTATAAAAGGAAGGTTTATATAAAATGCAAAAGTTTGATTTTGGCAATAAGATGCATATTCATTTTATAGGTATCGGTGGTATCAGTATGAGTGGTATTGCGGAGCTGCTTCTGTCTAAGGGATTTACTGTTTCAGGCTCTGACAGCAAGGAAAGCGATATCACAAAGAGACTTGAGAGTCTTGGGGCAAAGGTATCAGTGCCCCAGTCTGCTGACAATATCACTGATGATATCGATCTTGTGACATACACAGCGGCTATACATGAGGATAATCCGGAGCTGCAGGCAGTACGTGCCAAGGGTATCAAGGCTTTCTCAAGAGCTGATATTCTCGGTGAGATCATGCGTAACTATGATTTCCCTGTTTCTGTTGCAGGTACACATGGCAAGACTACTACAACATCAATGCTCTCAGAAGCACTTCTGCACGCTGAAAAGGACCCGACCATCTCTGTAGGCGGCATCCTGCCATCTATCGGCGGAAACTTCCGTGTGGGCGGTGATAGATTCTTTGTAACTGAGGCTTGTGAATATACAAACAGCTTTTTATCATTCTTCCAGAAGATAGGTATCATCCTTAATGTTGATGCAGATCACCTTGATTTCTTTAAGGATATTGATGATATAAGGCTTTCTTTCCACAAGTTTGCTTCATCTATTCCTGCAGATGGACATCTTATCATCAATGGTGAGGTGGAAAAGATCGAGAGCATCACAGACGGTCTTGCCTGCAAGGTCATCACTTATGGATGCAATGAGAAGTATGACTACTACGCTACTGATATCAAATATGATGCTCTTGCACATGCATCATATGAGCTCCATCACGGAGATAAGGTACTTGGACGTCTCAAGCTTTCTGTACCTGGTGTACACAATGTTTACAATTCAATGGCAGCATTTATCGCGTGTGAGCTTTTGGGACTTGGATTTGATGAGACAGCAGCGGCATTTGAGGCATATCATGGCACAGACAGACGTTTCCAGAAGAAGGGCGAGCTCAACGGCACAGTGATCATCGATGACTATGCACATCATCCGACAGAGATAGAGGCTACTATCAATGCAGCAAAGCATTGTCCTCACCGCACTATCTGGGTTGCTTTCCAGCCACACACATATACAAGGACAAAGGCGCTCTTTAAGGAATTTGCAGCAGCTCTTGCAAAAGCAGACAAGGTCGTGCTTGCAGACATATATGCGGCAAGAGAGACTGATACTCTTGGTGTAAGCTCGAAACTATTGGCAGATGAGATAAAGAAAAATGGTACTGACGCATACTATTTTGGTAGTTTTGCAGAAATTGAAAAATTTTTACAGCAAAATTGTATCAACGGTGATATGTTGATAACAATGGGCGCCGGAGATATATATAAAGTGGGCGAAAGCTTGCTTAGTTGATAACTTATCCACATTATCCACATTTTGATGTGAAAAACTTTTAACATCAGAATGTGGATTTTTCATGCCCTATAAATGTGCATCTGTGAGGATTATTAACATTATCCACATTATCCACAAAAGCCCGAAAGTGCCTATTTTACGCGGTTTCGGACGTTGCGGATTATTTTTTTGAGTGTTATAATCTGTGCGAAGGTAAACGGAATTGATCCGTTATGAAGTATTTTAGTTGTTTTATATATTATTAGGAGAAGACCATTGAAGAACATTGCGCTTTACGAAAAAAGTAATCTGGGTACAACAGCAATAGCAAATGATTTTATTGATATATACTTAAAAGATGCCAATGAGGCGCAGATAAAGGTATATCTGTATCTTCTTAGATTTGCATCAGCAGCAAATCCGGTATCAGTGACTGCGATTGCGGATCTTTTTAATTATGCAGAGCGTGATATTATTCGTGCGTTGGAGTATTGGGACAGACAGGGACTGCTTTCCCTTGATTATGATGAAAACCGCAATATCCGCGGAATATGTATGAACATACTCCCTCTTACCGGAAAGAATGAGGCAAAGAAAGAAAATGCACAGCCGGTGCGTAAAGCTGAGCCTGTATCTGCTCCGGCTGCTTCTGAGATAACAGGAGAAGTAAAGAGCGAGGCTGAGGATGAGATTAAAGGAATTACTAAGCCTTTCTATGCAAAGGATAAGATAGAGGAGTTTAAGAATCGTGAGGATGTCAGCGAGCTGGTATATCTGGCTGAGCGTTATCTTGGCAGACTTCTAAATTCATCTGACTTAAATACACTTCTATTTATATATGACAAGCTTGGCTTTAATGTTGAGCTTATTGAGTACCTTGTTGACTACTGTGTAAGTAATGACCACAAGAACATGCACTATATCGAGTCTACTGCCATCAAGTGGCATGAGCAGGGCGTAACAGACATCGCATCTGCAAAGGCTCAGACCAGCGTGTTCAATAAGGACTATTTTGCAGTTCTCAGATCTTTTGGTCTTTCGGGAAGAAATCCTGTAAAGAACGAAGTAGACTACATCCGTCGTTGGAAAGAGGACTTTGGTTTTGATATGGAGATCATCATTGAGGCCGTGAACCGCACAATGAAGGCTATCGCAAGACCAAGTTTCAGATATGCGGACAAGATTCTTTCTGAGTGGAGAAAGAAGGGTGCAAAGAGCATGACTGATATCGAAAGGATCGATGCAGAGCACCTGAGAAGCCGTGACAAGGCAGCGAGCCACACAGCTGCAGCGCCAAGACCGGCTGATAAGTTCCACAATTTTGAGGAAAGAACATACAATTACGACGAATTAGAAAAGAGATTTGTAAAGAACTGAGGTAGATCATATGGCACTTACTGAAGGGCAGTACAAAGATATAATGGATGGCTATGAGCGCAGGCGCAATGAGAGTGAGGAATCTGCGCGCCACCGCAAGATGGAGATACATGCAAAGCTCCCGTACAGCAAGTCACTTGATGACAGGATCGCAGATATTTCGGCGGATGCGGCAAAGCGCTATATACAAGGCGACAGAGATGCTTTTGCGGGACTTAAAGAAGAGATAGCAAGTCTTGTGGAAGAAAAGAAAAAGCTTCTTAGCGACAATGGCTTTCCATCAGATTATCTGGAAGTAAAATATACCTGCCCAGATTGTAAGGACACCGGATATATCGGACCTGCCAAATGTCATTGCCTTAAACAGCGTATTATTAACGAGCTTTACCAACAATCGAGCATTATGGATGTGCTTAAAAAGGAAAATTTTAACAGTTTTAGACTTGATATTTATCCGAATTATGTGCAATCCGAAATGCAGACCGTTTATAATAATGCAAAAGACTTTGTTGACAAATTTGCAAATGTATATCGCAATATGCTATTCTTAGGAAATGTGGGAAGCGGTAAGACTTTCTTGAGTAACTGCATCGCCAAAGCTGTCTTGGACAAAGGCTATTCTGTCGTTTATTTTTCAGCATTCAGGCTGTTTGACACACTGGCGCAGCACGTTTTCAATAAAAATGGTGACGAGGACAGCGCATCTGAAGTTTATCAGAGCATTTTCAACGCAGATCTTCTTATAATAGATGATCTTGGAACTGAAAATACAAATTCATTTACAAGGACGCAGCTGTTTTTGATCATAAATGAGAGAGATCTCCGCAGACACTCGACGATCATATCTTCTAATCTGTCACTGCAAAGACTGCAGGATGAGTACACTGAGCGAGTCAGCTCACGTCTCATAAGCGGATATGATATCTTTAAGTTTAATAGTACAGACCTTAGACTAAAGTAACAAATTCATGGTTCTTAATGAAAGGATGGCACGTTAGGCATGGCAATTCATGAAGGAAAGCGTAAGCTTGAAAGCATACCTGTAGGAAAGCTCGGAGTAATTTCACTTGAGAGCTGCAAGTCTCTTGGTGAGAAGGTTGATAAGTACCTTGTTGACTGGAGGACAGAGAGGGAGAATGAGCACAAGAATACGCTTGCTTTTTCGGGTTATCAGAGGGATTCTTACCTTATAAACACCAAAATCTCAAGATTTGGTACAGGTGAAGCAAAGGGTGCTATCAAAGAGTCTATCAGAGGTATGGATCTTTTCCTTATGGTAGATGTCTGCAATTACAGTATGACATATAAGGTATGTGGCAAGGAGAACCATATGTCTCCTGATGATCACTATGCTGACCTTAAGCGTATCATTGCAGCGCTTGGCGGTAAGGCCCGCAGGATCAGTGTTATCATGCCGTTCCTTTATGAAGGACGTCAGCACAAGAGGACTTCAAGAGAGTCACTTGACTGCGCTATCGCTCTTCAGGAGCTTGTAAAGATGGGTGTTGACAACATCATCACTTTTGATGCTCACGACGCACGTGTACAGAATGCTATTCCGCTTCGCGGTTTTGAGACAATTCAGCCTGCATATCAGTTCATGAAGGGTCTTCTTAACAGCGTAAAGGATCTCAAGATTGATGCAAAGAACATGATGGTCATCAGCCCGGATGAAGGCGGAATGAACAGAGCTATCTATCTTGCAAACGTGCTCGGTCTTGATATGGGTATGTTCTACAAGAGACGTGACTACACAAGAGTAGTAGACGGAAAGAACCCTATCGTTGCTCATGAGTTCCTCGGTGCAAACGTTGAGGGCAAGGACGTGCTAGTTATCGACGACATGATCTCATCAGGTGAGAGTATCCTCGATGTAGCTTCTGAGCTTAAGCAGCGCAAGGCAAAGCGTATCTTTGTAATGGCTACATTTGGTCTTTTCACAAATGGCTTAAAGGCATTTGATGAGGCATACGAAGGCGGTCTTATAGATAAAGTGCTTACAACAAACTGTGTATATCAGTCACCTGAGCTTCTTCAGAGAGACTGGTACGTATCATGTGACATGAGCAAGTACATTGCTTTCATCATCGATACACTTAACCATGATTCATCTATCAGCGATCTTCTCAATCCTAATAACAGGATCCAGAGACTCGTTGCCAGATATAAGGAAGGGTTGCTTTAATATGAGAAAGGTGCAGGAAACCGTGTGAAGTTTCCTGCACCTTTTTTTAGTTTTCTGCTTATCTCAATGTTATAAATTAATTAACGAATAAATATTGATATTTCCTCATCTGTTCACATATACAATCATATACTCTCGCCTTTATTTCATCGCTATAAATATTATCTTCCTCAAGTATTTTTCTAACATATGCTTTATCAAAATTGAATTTTAAGTTATATCCAAACACTTTCTCCGCGACATCCAGTTGCTTGTCAAAACTCATATCTATAGTCTTTGAATTTACGCTAGATATAAGCTCATATAGATCAACGCCAAGCGGATAATCCATTTTTAAATCTGATAATAGCCCGGCGCCATTATCAAATATAGGACTATAACAAAAACTTCCATCTTTCTTCATTATTACTGCGATATTATGCATATGCCTGTCTTCATTCAAAAATACGGCATCGATTGTCAGCAATATGCTCAAATACACACCAAAGTTCCTAATACCTGTAAGATGTTCTACCTGTTCTATCAGAAACAACATCCTATTCTCGGTATTTTGTATTGCAAATATATCTTTATATAAACTTTTACCCCTATGAATTTGGTAAAGTCTTTCAAGCGTAATTAGCTGACTACCCTCATCTAAGAAATTAAAGCTATAGCATCCAGAAAATTCTTTATGTTTATATTTGATAATCTCTGTGTGGTACTCAACAAATTCATTTTCCTTCAGATTTGTCTTTTTTAGAAGCTGTGAAATTACATATTCACTAAGCCCCTCATAGCCTGTATTGTCAGCTTTATACCATACATCATCCCGTAGCCATTTTGTCTGGTTTCCCTTTGATGATTTACGATTATCCATTCTGACATCTTTTTCAAATAATTCTATCATCACCTATCAATCCTTATCCAAAAATCATCCTCATACATTCTTCCCTGCGTCTTTTCAATTATCAAAAAAGGATCGTAAAATGGTAAATCCAATTCTCTAAGTGCCAGCTTCATATTATCTCTTTCTCGCGGAAAGCACCTTGACTCAAGGAATTCCTGATAATCCTTATAGCTTGGATGTTCATTAGCTCCAAACGCCCTATACATTATATTTCTTTGATAATTCTTAATCTTTACGTCCTGAATAAGCTCATCAACATCTATAAGTGTACAGACCATATCTTTATACATGTAAAACAGACGAATAGGATATATTTTCTCAGGAATAGAGAATTCTTCCACTATTTCAGGATGTCGCTGTAAAATCTCTACTAGTAGCGGTGTCATTCCTGCTATTTCCTTTTCAGAAACCTCCCACCTTTCAACAGTTGGCTTGGATACTCCTATCCATTTCGCAAATTCTTTCTGTGTCATTTTTAGCTTTTGCCTAACTGCCTTGATCTCATCTTTACTTACAGATTTCCGCACTATACTATCCAAATACACCATCCCCCATCAACCTTTAACCATTATTTTGAGTGTTATATTTAATATTTTACCATCATAATAATTGTTTTTCTAGAAATTCTCAAAAATTTAAGAAATTAAAAACAGCGTAGGAATCCATTCCTGCGCTGTTTTTCAAGATTAAGCAATATTCACTTTAAACTTGTATTTCTTTCTTGAACCACACTTATCCCTTAAATCAGTTCCATTGAATACAGCATAGATTTGAGCACTTCCCTTATCTCCCAATATCTTCATATCACCTGTTTTGGCATCAACATAAACAACACTCGGTTTCGATGATATCCATGTAGGCTTAAGGCTATTGCATGTAATATATTTTGCCGCATTCAAGCTTACACTATTTACTGCCATAACGCCAACCTGCTTACTAACAATCTGCGGCATTTCGACATTTAGTGTTATGCTTCCAAGCTCTGTTTTTGTATCCTTATTTATTGCCGTAATTTTTACTTTTCCAGACGCCTTCTTAAATGTAACTTTTCCTCTTCCATTCACTTTAGCAATATGTTTATCACTACTTCTAAACTTTACTCTATTAGAAGTTATGTTAAGATAATTTCTGATATTTACAGATGCCCCTGGAACAAAACATCTACTTACACTTACATCTGTTTGTGCATTTTTGTTATCCTGATCCTCCGTCGGAACGTTCTTTCGGCTATCATCGCTTTCATTATTTGAAGGTGTATCTGTCGGATTATCATCATGCGAATTATTATCCTCTGGTTTCTTCTCCGCTCCGCCTTTAGGTAATATTACAAAACTAGTCTCAATGTCTCCCTCGTATTTTTCGCCTAAGAAAGTCACCTTTATTTTTGCAGTACCCGGCTCAATGTTATCGCTGCATTCAACATCATAATTTGAATCATCTATCTCTTCACCATTAGAGTCAATAACTTTTATTTCCGGTACTATTTTCTTACCAGTATACTTATATTCTGCCGCTTCAAGTTCTATCTTTGAAGGACCATATATTTCTGTCTCTTCCTCTTTTCCGCATCTTTCACATCTATAATAAATAGTTCCATTCTTGTATGTAGAAGCCTTGTCTATCTTATACGGTGTTGCTTCCTTTTCACAGATTATATCTGTGTAACTATCAAAACCTATATTTGCCAGACTAATGTCAACCCTACTCTTAAGAATGCTATTAACAGATGACATAAATCCATCAATTGTATCATCTATGATAAATCTGTAGTCTTCATTATAAGAGCCGTTGTATTGGAAATCTTTAGCACTAGTAAATATGTCTGAAGTAAATCCAACTGTTTTTGCATACTCATATCTCTTATGGAAATTCGTATAATAATATGTTATTTCCGTTTTATTTTTAATCTCTAAGGGATCATAATCAAAAGAAACCTTGATTGTTCCGGTTGATCCCATATCATGCAAATATATAAATTCTAAATTATTCTCATATTCACTATATCTTATTAAAATATCAGTTTTGCTGGTTGAATTTTGGGATGTACTAAAAATACACAGTTTTCCTTTGGAATATATGCCATTTTCTCTAAAATACTCTATTAGCTTTTCTACATCTTCTGCTTTATACTTATAAGAATACGGGCTGTCTTTATCAACTTCAACCATACAATGATCTGACTCAATATCCCCGCCTTTTACATAGATGTCAGCGATACCTTCACCTACACAACTTACAATTCCATCACTGACTGTCGCCACCGACTCATTGCTTGATTTCCATATAATTTCATCCGGTATATAATCTTCTGGAATACAGTTGTACTTTAATCTAAACTTTCTATTTACATTTGATCTATGCTCTTTCTCACTTATATCAATTCGCTTCTTCTGCCTAATCGTGATGCGGCAAATATCGCTAGCATTTCCAAAGCTTGCATAAACTTTGAAAGTTTTACCAGAATACTCTTTAGCTTCAACCGTTCCGTCATCGGCTACTTCTATATGCTTATTTGATCCTTCACCATATGCACTATCATCTGTTGACCATCTTATTTTTTCTCTTGGAATATTAGAGGAAACTTGAAGTGTGGTTTTTGAACCTTCTTCAACCTCGATTTCATCATTCTCAAAAGAAATATGTGGAACATAAAGCTTAGTGATTTCAGAAGGAAATATCCTATAAAGATTTTCATCCTCGTCATAGAATTCCGGGTTATCACTCCAATTAGGCGAAATTTCAATTGTATTGCGAATATTTGAAGGTGTTTTTATCCATTCAAGACAATCACAACCAAAAAAAATATTATCTGCTTCTATAACATTTTCAAAATTAAGACCGCTTAAATCAACATTTTTGAGTTCTTTGCAGCCATTAAACATTTTGATTATATCGGTAACCTCTGAAGTATCAAGATCTCCGAAATCAACGCTTTTAAGCGAAGTGAAATCTTCAAAAATATTTCTCAAAGTATTAGTACTTATACCATTCTTAAATGTTACATTCTCTATTTCAGATTTATCTACACCAGAAGGAACTATATTACTTACCCACTTATAAGTGTAATAGTAATAATAATAACCAGTACGCTCTCTTTCCTCCTTAGATCCCTCCATTACGCCATTGCCACTTGGACTATAAATTGTAAGTGTCTTATTATCATCATCATAGCTTGAGATAACAGAGCCATCCCCACTGACAGAAATATCCTTTTCCAAGTGGCTTTCATCATCAAATGTAGATTTTACAAGCGACGCTTCAATCATACTCTTCTTAGAGTTTACGCTGTCACTATTCATAATCTCATCAATAGAATCATCTGCAATTTCAAAATCACTAATTGATTTTTCCTCTGCATAAGCATATGTTCCCACAAACATATTACTTACTGCCAGTGTCACTGTCAAAAATACAGCAACTCTGGACTTAAAATTTCTTTTTCTCATTTCCCAACGCTCCTTTTTTCATAACCATGACTTATAAAGCCACATGTATTATTGTATATCCCTACTTGTAAATTGTCCATATTTCAATACATTTCTTCATGCGCTATCGAAACTTTTAGTTTTGCATAAATGTGTTAAATATAGAAATGTCTGTAATAACCCTGCTATAAAAATAACCAAAAACAGCGCAAGAAACATTCTTACGCTGTTTTCAATCATATCTTATGTAATTACAGTCTTTCTTTCATCCAGACTAACATTTCTTTATTTTTTTCACGATTTCCCCAATAGCAATAAGGTATAGCGGTCAGGCTGACAGGCACGAGCTGATTTTGTCTTTGGCCATATAGAGTGTGGATGTCCCAGTCATTTTCTGAAAGCTTATAGCCATTGAAAGAAAGCTTGCAGCTTCCGCCTAAAAGTGATGCATCGTAGTATTCTTTTATGCTCTGGCTGCTGTCGACAAATATGGCTGACAGATTATTTCCATTGTCAGTTTCCTCAAGGCAGTAGACCAGAGGTCCTTTTACGAGTGCAGTCTTACCGGAGTCAGCACGTACCTTTGGGTTGGAATGGACGAAAATTGCCGGCATATCAAAGGTGACAGACAGCTCGGCAGCGGTATCTTCGATAGCGAGGATATAATAGCCGTCGACTATTTTGCCGGATGCTTCTTTACCGCCACACTTTATATCAAAGTTCTTTGCGTATGCGGGTATCCTGAGGGCTATCTTATAGCCTGCCTCGTATTTGGCAGCCAAAGATATACGGGCTTTACCATTCCATGGAGCTTCGCTGTCTATTGTAAGTGTTGCATCATGACCATTAAGGCATAATGAAGTTTCGCTTGATACGTACATGTTTATATATACGGTATCTTCGTCGGCAGATAAGACATACTGTCCAAGGGAAGCTAAGGTTCTCGCGATATTTGGCGGACAGCATGCACAGCCAAACCACTTCTGACGCTCGCTTTTTACATGTCCTCTCGAGGTGTGATCTACGCAGGCATCAGGCCATGTTTCCAGTGGGTTTACATAAAAGAATGATTTGCCATCCATAGCGATGCCTGCGAGTACCGTATTGTAAAGCGCTCTTTCTACCTCATCGAAATATGCGGCATTGTGAGTCAGTTCGCCCATACGTTTGCCAAACATGGCAAGGGCTATAGATGCGCATGACTCAGAGTAATTACAGTCATTTGGAAGGTCATAGTCTGTAGTGAATCTTTCGAGCCAGCCGGAAGACCCGATTCCGCCAGTGATATACATGCGGCGGTGAACCATGTCATCCCATAGCGTCTCGCATGCTTCAAGGAGTTCTTTATCATTATATTCGGCAGCAATATCTGCCATTGCGCTGTAAAGATAAGCTGCGCGTACAGCGTGTCCTTCTGCGGTGGTCTGCTCACGTACACTTTTGTGAGACTGGCTGTAGCTTGGATCATAGTCAGAAAACTCCGGGAATATACGGATATAGTCCTTTTGTTTTTCTTCCCAGAGGAAATAATTATCACCGACACCCCTTATATCGATAAAGTACTTAGCGAGCTCGAGGTACTTTTTCTCACCGGTGGTTCGATAGAGCTTTACAAGACCTACCTCGACTTCCGGGTGCCCGGGATACCCATGGCACTGATCCTCTCCGGTACCAAAGGTCTTGCATAGAAGGTCTGCGAGGCGGCACGCAACATCAAGGATCTTTTTCTTGCCGGTAGCTTCATAGTAAGCGACAGCAGCTTCCATTAAGTGTCCTGCGGTGTATAGTTCGTGGCCTTCACAGAGGTTTTTCCATCTTTTATCCGGGCAGTTGATGATGAAATATGTATCGATATATCCATCGTCCTGTTGAGCCTTTGCAATAAGGTCAATAGCTTCATCTGCAATCTTTTCGATCATCTCATCATGCCCATACGCTGATATATAGAATCCTACAGACTCGAGCCACTTGGTGAGATCGGTATCCTGAAATACGGCTCCCTGAAACTTTCCAGTTGAAAGTCCGGCAGCTATCTTAAAGTTTTCTATGCAGTGACTTGTTTCTACATCCTCCAGGCGATCATTAAGCACATCCCACTGATAGGGAATTATGACTTTGCCTACCAGATCGCGATACTTATTCCAAAACTTATCATTGATCTTGATATCACTTATGGGTATTGATGAGTTAGCCTTGAATTTCATTTTGCTCTCCTTGTGAATTTTTTATGCTTTTACAGCACCGTTTGTAAGTCCGCTGACTATGTAGCGCTGCATAAATATGAATATCAGTACTATAGGGAAGATTGCGACAATGCCAAATGCCATTGTTGCGTTCCAAAGTGTCTGATACTGTTGAACATAGTTATAGATATTTGAGGTGATAGGTCTTTTGTTTGGGTCTGTGATAAAGGTGATGCCATATATCAGGTCGCCCCATGCATATACAAAAGAGAAAACTGCTGCGACGATAACACCGGGCTTGGCAATCGGAAGCATTACCTTAAAGAATGAGGTAAATGGACTGCATCCGTCTATTGCGGCCGCCTCATCAAGCTCCTTCGGTATGGAAAGGAAATAAGTCCTTAGGATGATGATAGAGAAAGGAATGCCTAGCGTAGCATCTGCGATTATAGGAGCAAGATAGCTGTTGAGCAGTCCAAGCTTTGAAAACATGATATAAAGAGGAGTTAGTATAAGTGTCGCCGGAAGCATCTGCATCATAAGGAAAAACAGTATAAGCAGCTTTTTCGAACCAAATCTGAATCTTGCAAGACCGTAGGATGCCGGTATGGAAAGTGCTGTGGATATGGCAGTAGCACTTGTAGCGATTATAAAGCTGTTTTTAAATCCCTGCAATGTAGAACTTGAGCTGTTGAACTGACCTATGAAAGCCTCAAAGGTCAAGTTTCTCGGCCAAAGAGGGGTAGGCACTTCAAATATTTCTACCTGAGTTTTGAGTGCGGTTACTACCATCCAGTAAAGCGGAAACAGCAGGACGAGGAAGATAATGAGTCCAAAGAAAAAGCTTATGGAATTTTCACGACGTTCTTTTTTCATCTCACATTACCTCCTCTTCGGCGTTGATAAGCTTAATATAGAACATGCCGACAATAAAAAGTATAAGGAACAGGATATTGGCGGAGGCAGCACCTTTGCTAAATTCAAACTGCTCAAAGGAGAGCTTGTAGGCATAGGTGGAAGCCAGCTCTGTTGCATTTATAGGACCACCCTTTGTCATAACCCATACGAGGTCAAACACCTTGAAGGTATAGACAAATCCGAGTGTAAGCACTGACATGATAGCAGGCTTTATGACAGGGATAGTTATCTGAAATAGCGTCTGGATCTTGTTGGCTCCGTCTATCTTGGCGCTTTCGTATATGTCAGCAGGGACTGTAGTAAGTCCTGTGAGCAGGAGCATCATGTTGAAAGGGATGCCGATCCAGATATTTGCTACTACGATAGCAACCATTGCAGAGGGACCATTCAGGAGCCAGTCAATAGGAGCGTTGATGATATGCAGTGACATGAGCAGCTGATTGGCGATACCTCCTGAGCTGGCAAAAATGAATTTAAATAATAATCCGGCAACGGTGACAGGCAGGAGCCAGGATATCATTGTGGCACCTCTAAAAAATGATGATCCATGAAACTTTTTGCTGAAAAGAAGAGCAAGAGCAAAGCCTATTAAAAATTGGAAAAATATGGATGCAACTGTAAAGGTGAGAGTATTGAGTATAGCCCTGACCATTACAGAGTTAGCATCAGTAAATAGCTCGACGTAATTTTGGATACCGATTATATCCTGTGCTTCGGGGCGGGAAAAATTAAAAACATTAACGTTTTTGATACTTAGTATAAAGTTTGAAAGTGTCGGATACCCGACGAATATCATCATATATATAAGGGCAGGTACAGAGAAAAGAAATCCCATCTTGCCTTGACTTGTGAGCTTTTTTTTATGAGATATATGAAACTTTTTGGGCTTGGCGTGTGCTGACGAGTTTTCCAAAGTTAATTCCTTTAACATACGTAAATCACCTCTCTAAAAAAGGGGGAAGATGATCATCTTCCCCTATATGAAACAGATTATTTAACTGCATCTACAGCTGCCTGTGTATCCTTTGCAGCCTGCTCAGGTGTCTTTGAAAGTGTGAGCACTTCCTGGAAGCCTGTCTGGATAGCATTTGAATATGATGGCCAGATTGCTGAAGGACCACGTGGGATAGAAGTATCAAGCTGTGTGATAAACTCAGACATGATAGGATCCTCTGTCCAGTAAGTATCCTTTGCAGCTTCTGTCTTTGGAGGGAATGAACCATACTGCTTCATTGCTGTAACCATAACATCTGTCTGGTTGTAGTACTCAAGGAATGCCTTTGCGCCATCCATATTGTCCTTCTTTACAGCACCCATGTTTTCACCGCCGAGGATGGAAGTAGCCTGTCCGCTTGAGGCATCTTTCTTTGGAAGGACGGTTACACCATAATTAAGATCTGCCGCATTTTCTGCGATACCAGGTACCTGCCAGGGACCATTCTGCATCATTGCGAGGTTTCCTGCCATCCAGTTGTAGCATACGTCAGACTGTGCCCAGTTTACGCACTCCTTAGACCATGAACCATCCTTTATCATATCCTGCATAAGCTCATAAGCTGCCTGACCATCGGTGATATCTGTGTATGAGCCGCCTGCTGTGTAGAGCCACTGCAAGCACTGGAAAGTTCCCTCATCTGTGCCGATCGCTGCGTTACCAAAGCCTGTAACACCGTAGTCGGTGAGCTTCTTTGCCTTCTCGTGGAATTCTTCCCAGGTTGTGTTTTCATCAGGGTACGAAACTCCTGCAGCGTCAAGGATATCCTTGTTATAGAAGAGTGCTGTACAGTTTGTAGCAAATGGAAGACCGTAGTGCTTGCCGTCCATCATTGTTGAATTCATAGGACCTTCGATATATTCTGACCAGTCAATATTGGCATCGGAGATATCTCCAAAGAGTCCCATTGCGATGAAAGAAGCCATATCACAGCCATCGAGGATGACTACATCGGGGAGCTCGCCGGATGCGATACCGAGTGTGAGCTGCTTTTCATAGTCTGCAAAAGGAACATAAGAGTGAGTTGCAGTATATTTATCCTGAGAGCTGTTGAAGCCGCTCAGAAGTGTGTCCATCATTTTCTTTTGGGCATCGGTTTCAAAATAATCCCAGATAACTACTTCCTGACGACCGGCAGGCACTGATTCCCCAAGCACTGCAGACGTAGAAGCTGCTTCAGAATTGTTTGCAGCAGGTGATGCACCTGCGGAAGCTGTGCTACCGGAACCGCATCCTGCGAGCAGAGATGTGGCAATAGCTAACGTTGTGAAAATTGACATAGCCTTTTTCAGTTTCATTGAAATACCTCCCTAATAATACCGATTTGGGATAAATCCCATTCCTTATATTAGGTATTATAGGGAGAGTACGAATTAAAAAACATTCCAAAGTATTTAAAAAGGTGTAAAAAACTCGACTTACTTGTAGAGTATATTTTCTGCAGCATTTTCGGGAGTGATGTCACCGGTTATTGTTGAATTAAAAAGGCTTGTGAGATGTGATGATATGCTTCCGTAATCTTTAATGCAGGGGCGGGCGACAGAATAATCCATCTGAGCTTTTATGACGGAAAGCTCTGGCATTTCGGCAGTAAGTTCTTCGGCGGCAGTGATGCGCCCCGGAAGAAGTGCGGAATATTTACAGAATTTTTCAACTTCTCCGGTCTCCATACAGAATTTTATAAACTCGATAGCACCATCTACATTTTTCCCTTTTACGATACCGAGATTTTCTCCACCAAGTATGACTGCATTGCGTTTATAATATGGCATAGGCGCGAGAGCAAAGTCAATGCCGGAGCTATTGAGCAGCGGCAGTACCCAAGGACCATTTTCCATCATAGCGATATCGCCTTTTATAAATCGCCGTGCTACATCGTTTTGATTATAGTTCATGCAATCGACGCTCATACAGCCATCATTGGTTAGTTTGCATAAAAGAGTGAATGTATCAGAAATTGCTGATGCGTCAACGCTCGTTTTGTTTTCTGATGCAGCCATTATCCATGACATAAGCTGAAATGCGCCCTGTTCTGAGTCTATAGTGCTCATTAAGAAACCATAATTGCCGTCTTTTGTAAGAGCGTGGGCAGCCTCGTCAAACTCATCCCAGGTCTCAGGCACTTCAACATTGTATTTTGCAAGGAGATCCGGACGGTATATCAGGCATACGTTATTGCTGTTAAAAGGTACACCATAATATTTGCCATTATATCTGACAGTAGATACAGCGGAGCTGTAGTAGCTCTTTTCCAGATCAAGGCTTTGGGCATAGTCCGTTATATCCTCAAACATATCCATCTGAATAAATTTTTGCATATCCGGATTGTCGATTATGACGATATCCGGGAGCTCCTGCTCAGTGTAGGCGCGGGCGATACGCTTGTCAAACTCGGACATGGGGACATATTCCCAGGACGCAGAGTACTTATCTTGAGATGCATTAAAGGCATCTATTATCTGATCAAGTCCGGTACTCTGAGCCTCGGTTTCGTAGTATGACCATATTAAAAGGTTTTCGCATTTTTCTTTTGCTGCCGTATCCTCAGTGTTATCAGTGGGAGTGCATGCTGCAAGGACCGGGATTATGATCAAAATCAATATTAGCATTCGTAGTAGTCGAAGCATTTTTACCTCCCGCGGAATTCTTTAGGTGAAATTCCGACTATATCTTTAAATACCTTATTAAAATATTTAGGATCAGTGAAACCAACCTTTTCCGCTATTTCATATATCTTCAAATTAGTGCTGTTTAAGAGTCTTTTGGAGTGGCTTATCCTAAACTCATTTACAAAGGCAGCAAAATTTTTGTTCATTTCACGATTAAAGAGCGTACTGAGATATTCGGGAGTGATGGAAAGGAAACTTGCTACTTCTTCCTGCGAGATTCTCTCAGCATAGTGCTCACGGATATATGTTATAGCTTTAAGTATAGTGTAGTTTTGTATGCTTTCACGCTGTGTTTCGTGAGAAAGCAGGATCTTTGCCTGTTGTGTGAGCGCATCAAACATTTCATCCAGCGTCTTGGCTTTTCCGATATGGATAGCACTGTCAAGTTCACGGAGCTGGCGATTTTTCTCAGGCCACAACTTGGCAGAGAGCTGCAGGATATAGTTTGAGATATTGATAAAAGCACCTCTTACGGAGTCGGGCTCGTAGTGACCTTTCAGGATTGCGTCTTTGGTAGAATTTATCCATTCAGACCACAGAGCTTCGGAAGATTCTACTAAAATATGCTCGATACGTTTTTCTATATCGGAAGATGGACTGTACTCATAAAGATTTGCAGTTGAAATATCATCTTTAGTGATTATAGTTTTTGTCGGAAAAGCAAGGCTGTAGAGCAGTTTTTTAGCGGAATTTTGAGCTGCTGTATGTAACTCGAAAAGACTGTTTAGCTCTTCGACGTACCAGATGCTTTCTGCATTTTTGCTCATGATCTTAAGCCGGTTTCTGATCATGTCTGAAATATTAAAATCGTGGCTGTAGCTGCTGCTGTTCATGACAAAGAGAATATAACAGTCTTTGCCGTTTTCAGAGACATAGATTCCGCCATGTTTTTCAAGTATGCCTTCGTAATCTGAGACGTTAAATGCAGCGTCGCTGCGGTAGCCGTGTGCGAGACAGAGGATGGAGCTGTCATCAATTCCAAAGACCATAGAAGCCTTTTTTACATTTTCGTCAGTAATTTCTATCGTTCCGCTGATAAGTGCTCTGAGGTAGGAGCCGGGAGTAGCCTCAAGCTGTGCAGACTCGGTGCGGAGTTTACTGTCTATTGAAGTTATGACGTTTTCTATTGCTTCGACGGTTATGGGTTTTAAAAGATAATCATCTGCCCCACAGGATATGGCACGCTTGGCGAAGTCAAATTCAGCATAACCTGTAAGAAGGACGCAGTGACAGCGTATATCTTTGGCACGAAGACTTTCCAGCATTTCAAGTCCGTCCATCTCGGGCATTTTGATATCAGTAAATACAAGGTCGGGGCGCAGCTGTTCTATTAGAGACAGTCCCTCAGCTCCGTTTTTTGCCTTGCCGACGATATTTATATTTTCATAGCTCGAAAGCAGCCTATTGAGACCGTTTCGGATTTTGATCTCATCTTCTACTATAACGATTGTCATAAAATAAACTCCTAAAGGCACAGTTTATAGGGAATATATAAGGTGATCTCGGTGCCTATTTCCGCTACACTGTTTATGTTCCAATGGGCGTCGTCGCCGTAGTAAATAGCGAGCCGCGAAAAGACATTATAAAGTCCGAGGCCTGATTTTTGCACGACTTCATCGCGGTTTTTAAGTGCAGTAAGCACTTCCGGCGGGATACCTTTTCCGTTGTCAGCAACACTTATCTGCAGATAGCTGGTATCTTCTGAAGTGTCGATATTTATGGTAAGTGAACCGCCATTTTCGATATCTTCAAAGCCATGAAGGATGGCGTTTTCTACAAGTGGCTGTATGAGAAGCTTATGCACATAGAGTTTTTCTGTCTCGGGTGCGACATTTATCTCATAGGAAAATGCGTCCTCGTAGCGAAGACTTTGAAGCTCAAGATATCTTATGAGAAAATCCCTTTCAACAGCTACGGTTACGAGAGCATCTACTTTGCTGACTGTATGACGCAGGATGAGACCGAGATTGCTCAGAGCTTTACTTATGTCATTTTCGCCGTTTTCGATCGCCATCCAGTTGATCGAGTCGAGGGTGTTGTATAAGAAGTGTGGATTTATCTGTGCTTCGAGAGCTTTTAACTCTGCTTTACGCTGTCTGTCCTTGGCGGACGTGATCTCGGACAGAAGCTCTTTGACACGCTTTGTCATGAGATTAAAATTCTCTGCAATACTGCCAAATTCATCCCGGCTCCTGACCGGAATAATCTCTTCGAGATTTCCATCCTGCACAGTTTTCATGCCATCAAGTATGTTTTGCACGGAATGACCAAAATGCTTGGTTGTATAAATAATTATGAGGAATACAAGTAAAAGCAATATATAGCTGATCGTAAGTATAAGGTGCTGGGTGTGTATGACGTCCTTTAGTACTTTTTCTCTGTCGTAGGCATTGACGAAGATCCAGCCAGTAGAACTGTCGGTATAGGTGTTGATACCAATGGTGTTAGAGTCTGCCAGAAAGCCGCTCTTTCGTACAAAGCTGTCTAACCCATCGGTAGTGTCTGACGCAATAAAGGTGTCATTAGGATAAGAGATGACTTTGCCGGATGGGGATATGATGAAGTTGATGCTGCTGTCCGGCTCATCTGATGAGTTGCAGAGATCATTAAGTACGTCAGCATCAATAGTCATTATCACGGTTGCGATGGAGCCCTTATCAAGGTGATCAAAATCGTACATTCGCTTTGAAATATGAAAATAATATTTCATTTCGCCATTATCGCTGAACTTCATGGTAGGAGTGATGACCATGCGGGCAATCCCTTTACTGTCGAGATATGGCGGAGAAATGCGCATATCGGAAAACTTACTCCACAGATTCCAGACGGCAGAGTCAGTAGTAAAGTCATAGGCAACGGTCTCACCGTTACTGCAGACAAGGCTGATGCAGCGGATACCGTCAATTACACCGGCACTTTTGTGCAGGATATTGCGGATGCGGCTTTTGGCGGATGCGCGTCGCGAGGGAGTCCCGTTTCCAATAATGGAAATCTGGTCGATAATCTCTTCATCAACGTATATCTGATATAGGAGATTGGTGTAGTTTTCAAGGCTGAGGTTTGTGCGCTCAGAAATCTGTATGAGGTTATTGTATATCAATTCATCGGATTGTTTTATCATAGCCTGCCTGACGACAGCAAAATGAAAGCCCTGCAGCACTGTGATGGGCACTATAGAAATAAGCAGAAAAATAAGAACAAGCTTATGGCCAATTTTCAGATCGTTGTACTTCCCCAAAATACCCTTAAACATTTTTCACCCCTGAAAAAAGTTTTATAGGGAATATAATACCACGATTTGCAATCCTTATGTTTAGTGATTTTGCTGGAGTTATAATTGATTCAAAAAGTTATAATATGTCATCCCCTTGTCATATTGCATTTTATAGCAAAAAAATGCTACAATTACTTTTGTAAAGTAACTATACGAAAGTTTTCGGGGATGTATGATATTAAAGAGGGTTTGTTATGGGGAATAATCTGTTTGCAGCAGACAGTGGAAGCAGCATTGATTCCATCAGATCCACGATGGAGAAGGTGTATGAAAAGCTTGAAACTGTCGTACCTATCATAGAGAATGGTCTGATCCAGGACCTGCTTTTCAGGGAATATTTCAAAGAGGACATAGATAATTACAAAACGCTCCTTGGTATCAAGGCGGAATATGGCTATATGGCATGCCTTGTCTTTGGGCGGGAGCAGATAGGCAACTACATGACGAGTGCGGTTGCTGCATCCATTCAGGCACAGAAGTCGTACCGCGAGATACATAAGCTGTCAGAAGGGTATATAGACGGGATAATGGGCTCTGTAATGTCCAATAAAATACCGATACTTATACCATGCACGAAAAAAACATTGTCGTACAATGCCAGGAATGCGGCAATAGAAAAAGGCAGAGAGCTCTGCAAGACACTGTCAGAAAAGTTTGACATGAATTTTAGGATAGGCTTTGGATCGGTGAAGCACCTCGAGCGAATGGCGGAATCATATGAGGAGGCTAATGCTGTGCTGATAGCGACAACCTGTCAGGTGGCACACGCTGACGATATGCCGAAATCCCGCGCAGAGTCTGAGGACTATTCAAAAGAAATAGAAAAAAAGTTGCTTAATGAAGTTTTGCTTGGAAATATGACCGAGGCAACGGCGCTGGCGCAGAAATTTTTTGACTGGCTTAAAGATAACTATCTTGATGACAAAGACAGCATTCGTCTGAAGTGTTTAGAACTGGTTTTTCTTGCTGAGCATGCGGTATATGAAAAGATAGGAAAGATAAAGGATCTGAAAACAAGGTCAGGTTATTTTATGGAGCTTATGGAATACAGCAGTGTATCTGAGATGCGACTTTGGTTTATCGGTGAGATAAAGAAAACCGCATACAGTATTTCTCATAAGAAAGAGGAAAATACCAAGAGTGCTGTTATAAAGGCAAAGGCGTTTATAAATGAGAACTATATGAAGGAACTGTCTCTCGATGAGGTATCAAAAGAAGTTAACATAAGTTCGTATTATTTCTCAAAGGTATTTAAGGAAGAAACAGGAGAAAACTTTATCGACTACCTTACAAAGAGAAGAATAGAGGCAGCAAAAAAGTTCTTGAAAACAACAAATAAATCCATGAAGGAGATATCGCTGATAGTGGGATACTCTGACCCTAATTATTTTTCTCGAAACTTTAAGAAAATTACAGGGAAGACTCCAACGGACTATGCAGCTCTCAGATGATATTTTGGATAAGGATTAGTACAATATTGTGCTAATCCTTTTTTATTTATGTGAAATCTGAACAAAAAAGTGAAGAAGTTGACAATCATTTATAGGTAAAAAAGTGGTAATGTATAGACAGAAGAACAAGTACCACTTTTCGAAAAGTGGACTTGATAACGTACTAAATTTTTTATAGGGAGGGTTACATTAATGAAAAGAAAGTTAATAAGCGCACTTTTGACAGTCACTATGGCTGCATCATTGCTCGCAGGCTGTGGTACAAGCACTGAGACAGCAGACTCAGGCGCAAAGCCAGCTACAGCTGAGCAGGCTCCTGCAGCAGCTTCTGAAGCAGCAGGCTCTGAGGCAGCAGCTCCTGCAGCAGACGCAAAACCAGCAGGCGACATAAAGGTCGGCGTAGCAATGCCTACAAAGGATCTTCAGAGATGGAATCAGGACGGCGCAAACATGCAGTCAGAGCTTGAAGCAGCAGGATATCAGGTAGATCTTCAGTACGCTTCAAACGATACACAGACACAGATCTCACAGATCGAGAACATGATAAGCTCAGGATGTAACGTAATCGTAGTTGCAGCTATCGAGGCTTCTTCACTTGGTGAGGCTATGGATATGGCTGCAGAGCAGAACATTCCTGTTATCGCATATGACCGTCTTATCATGAACACAAGCGCAGTTTCATACTACGCAACATTTGATAACTACAAGGTTGGTACTGTTCAGGGCGAGTATATCAAGGAGCAGCTTGATCTCGACAACACAACTGAGAAGTACACAATGGAAATTACAGCCGGTGATCCTGGCGACAACAATGCAGGTTTCTTCTACAATGGCGCAATGGATGTTCTTAAGCCATATATCGAGGAAGGCAAGATCGAAGTTAAGTCTGGTCAGACAGAGTTCTCAGATGTTGCTACAGCTCAGTGGGCAACAGAGACAGCTCAGTCACGTATGGAGAATATCCTTTCTTCTTACTATGCAGATGGTACAAACCTTGATATCTGCCTCTGCTCAAATGACTCAACAGCTCTTGGTGTAGAGAATGCTCTTGCAGCTAACTACAACGGCAAATATCCTATCGTAACAGGTCAGGACTGTGATATTGAGAACGTAAAGAACATGATCGCAGGCAAGCAGTCAATGTCAGTATTTAAGGATACTCGTACACTTGCATCACAGGTTGTAAAGATGGTTGGTCAGATTCTTAATGGTGAAACAGTTGATGTTAACGATGAAAAGACTTATGACAACGGCAAGGGCATCGTTCCTTCATACCTCTGCGACCCTGTATTTGCAGATGTAAACAACTATGAGAAACTTCTCATTGATTCAGGTTACTACACAGCAGATCAGCTTCAGTAAAATTCATTTAGTATGTTATTTGGGGCAGGGTTAACCTGCCCTATTTTAAGATACCCGATTATTAAAACTAAAATGGAGGATAGCTAAGTGGGAAAAATATTACTTGAAATGAAAAATATCACTAAAGAATTCCCTGGAGTAAAGGCTTTGGATAACGTTAATCTGAAGGTGGAAGAAGGCGAGATACACGCTCTGGTAGGCGAGAACGGTGCCGGAAAATCCACACTTATGAACGTTTTGAGCGGCATTTATCCGTATGGAACTTATACCGGGGATATAGTTTACAATGGTGATATATGTAAATTCCAGAAAATTAAGGATTCTGAGGAGAAGGGAATCGTTATAATCCATCAGGAACTTGCACTTATACCATATATGTCGATCGGTGAGAATATGTTCCTTGGAAACGAAAAGGGAACTAAGTCAGCAATTGACTGGAACATGACTTTTGCTGAGGCGGATAAATATCTGAGAATAGTAGGTCTTTCTGAGAGCAGCCGAACTCTTGTAAAAGATATCGGTGTAGGTAAGCAGCAGCTTGTTGAGATTGCAAAGGCGCTTGCGAAGAACGCAAAGCTTCTTATCTTAGATGAGCCGACATCGTCTCTTAATGAGACAGATTCAAAAGCTCTTTTGGACCTGCTCCTTAAATTTAAGAAAGATGGCATGACTTCCATCATTATTTCACATAAGCTTAATGAGGTTTCGTATGTAGCAGACAAGATCACGGTTATCCGAGACGGCTCCACTATCGAGACTTTGGATAAGAAGACTGATGATATTTCGGAAGACAGGATCATCAAGGGAATGGTTGGTCGTGAAATGACAGACAGATTCCCGAAGCGTAAAAATGTAAAGATCGGCGAAGTAGCTATGGAGGTAAAGGACTGGACAGTATGCCATCCACAGTTTACTGAGCGCAAGGTAGTAGATAAGGTATCCATGTATGTCAGAAAGGGCGAAGTAGTCGGAATCGCAGGACTTATGGGTGCCGGAAGAACAGAGCTTGCTATGAGTATTTTTGGAAAGGCTTATGGTACAAATATTTCCGGAGAGCTAAAGCTTGATGGTAAAGAGGTGAAACTTAAAAATATCAAAGATGCGATCAAACATAAGATTGCATATGTAACTGAGGATAGAAAGGGGAATGGTCTCGTACTGAGCAATTCCATTAAGATAAACACGACACTGGCTAATCTTCCTGAGCTTTGCACAAATCACGTCATTGATCAGGATGCAGAATACCAGGTAGCTGAGAAGTATAGAGACAGGCTTAAGACTAAGTGCCCGACTGTTGAGCAGAATGTCGGAAATCTGTCCGGAGGAAACCAGCAGAAGGTACTTTTGGCAAAGTGGATGTATGCAAATCCTGACGTGCTCATCCTCGATGAGCCTACAAGAGGAATTGATGTCGGCGCGAAGTATGAAATATACTGCGTTATCAACGACCTTGTAGCTGCTGGAAAATCAGTAGTTATGATATCATCTGAGCTTCCGGAAGTACTCGGAATGTCGGACAGGATCTATGTAATGAACGAGGGCAGAATGGTGGGTGAGCTGAGCGCTGCTGAGGCATCTCAGGCAAGCATCATGTCCTGCATATTAAAATCATAAAAAAGGGGAATGAATACATGGTTTCGTTTAATCTTGGAGAGGCTATTAAAAAATACACCATGGTAATCGCCCTGGTGGTAATAATCGGAATATTTTATGTAGGAACACATGGAACGATACTTCTTCCGCAGAATATCAATAACCTTCTGTCACAGAATGCATATGTGTTTATCCTGGCAACAGGTATGCTCATGTGTATACTGACAGGCGGTAATATCGATCTTTCTGTTGGATCAGTTGTATGTTTTGTGGGCGGTGTCGGAGCTGTAATGATGAGCAAGGGACTCAATGTATGGGTTACAGTCATATCTATGCTTATCGTAGGAACACTGGTAGGAGCATGGCAGGCATTCTGGGTAGCATATATCAATGTGCCTCCATTTATCGCAACACTTGCAGGTATGTATGCCTTCCGTGGACTTTCAAACGTAGTGCTTAACGGCTACGCAGTTTCGATCTCAAATAAGACATACTTAAATGTATTTGGCGGCGGTGCTGACTGCTATGTGCCGGATTTCTTTGGCGGCAACGGGATCAATATAACATGTATGGCTGCCGGAATCGCGGCTGTTGCGATCTATGTTATTAATTCACTGCGTCTTAGAATGTCAGCAGCAAAAAAAGGCTATGAGACAACAAGCGCTGCAGCATTTTATGTAAAGCTTGTGCTGATCTCAGGCGTGATACTGTTTCTTTCATATAAGCTTGCCGGCTACAAAGGTATCCCTTCATCACTTATATGGATTGTCATTGTAGTTTTGTCATATCACTACTTTACGACCAAGACCAGGATGGGAAGATATCTCTACGCTGTAGGTGGAAATGAAAAAGCCACACAGCTTTCCGGTATCAATGTAAAGCATGTTTACTTCTTTGCATATACTAACATGGGATTTTTGACAGCTCTGGCCGGCATACTTACAGTAGCCCGTGCGGCAAGTGCTCAGCCAACATACGGACAGTTCTATGAGATGGATGCGATCGGTGCATGCTTCATTGGTGGTGCCAGCGCATACGGTGGAACCGGATCTGTATTTGGCGCAATCATAGGAGCGCTTCTCATGGGTGTCATCAACCAGGGTATGTCTATCATGGGTGTCGATGCCAACTACCAGAGAGTTGTAAAAGGTCTCGTTTTGCTCGTTGCTGTAATATTTGACGTAGTTTCTAAGAGAGAGAAGAAGTGAGAAAGGGGGATAAGTAACGTGAAAGATAAATTACTTGGAATATTAAAAGAACATACAATGCTTATAGTACTTGTACTTGTTGTCCTCTTTTTCAACTTTACGACAAAAGGTACGATGCTTCTGCCGAGCCAGTTTAATGCGCTCATTACGCAGAATGCATATGTATATGTGCTTGCAACCGGTATGCTGATGTGCATGCTCACAGGTGGAAATATCGATCTCTCCTGCGGTTCATTTGTATGTTTTGTAGGTATAATCGGTGCTAAGGTAATGGTAGAGATGGGTAAGCCGACTCCTGTAGGTATCCTTGTGATGCTTGCATGCGGCGTGATCTACGGCTGTGTACTCGGCTACGTTATCGCATATATCTGCATCCCACCGTGGATCGCAACACTTGCAGGTTTCCTTGGACTCAGAGGATGGGGCGTAGCTCTCATGAAGGGCGCATCAAATATCAGCCCGCTTCCTACAACTTTCTGCGGTCTGTTTACCGGTAAACTGAATGATATTTTCGGCGGACCGAGATTTGGCGGTGTGCAGTACAACATGACGAGTATTGCTATAGGACTCGTTGCTTCAGCAATTGTCGTAATCTCGCTCGTAAAGGGCAGAGCAAATAAGGTAAAGAAAGGCTATGCGGCTGATACTATGACAGCAGTTATCACAAAGTCAGTACTTATCTGCTTCGTAATCATGCTCTTTGCATATAAGTTTTCGCTTGCAGGCGGTGTGCCGTTTGCACTTATCTGGGTTTCTGTTATCGTGCTTGCATATAGCTTCATCACTTCCAAAACTGATGTAGGAAGATATTTCTACACCATCGGTGGAAGCTCTGAGGCAACAAGACTTTCAGGTATCGATACAAAGAAGATCATGTTCATCGCATACTTAAATATGGCAGTGCTTACTGTAATCTCAGCATTTCTCACAATGTCAAGATTCCAGGCAGCAAACTCTACAGCCGGTACAAACTATGAGATGGATGCAATCTCTGCCTGCGTAGTCGGCGGCGTCAGCGCATACGGCGGCAGCGGAAGTGTATTTGGAATGATAGTCGGTGCTACACTTATCGGTGTCATCAACCTTGGAATGTCACTTATGGGTATCGATGCAAACTGGCAGAAAGTAGTAAAGGGAGGCGTTTTGCTCGGAGCTGTAGTATTTGAGATACTTAATAATAAGAAGAAATAAGAGTCAGAAAGTATAAATACCATTGAAAGCCACTCAGCAATGGGTGGCTTTTGACATTTCGAAACACTTTTTGTTTTGTGCAATATACTTGCTAAAAATAAAAAATGAATAGATACATTTTACGTTAGGTATACATTTTGATGAATAATCTGTAATTTTTTTAGTGAAAAGTTGTAAAATATGTTCACAATTTAGTACGAGAGTGTTATAATCGTAGAATAGCAGGGGTTTGCAGATTACTATGCACGTTTTGAAGGACTTTTTGTGCATACAATAGTTTTCTGCGCGCGGAAGCGCATTGGGGGTTCAATTCCATATAGAGCATCAGTGTGCACCGCGATTACGGCTTAACTTACTATATAACACAACTTTATGAGGTGATGCGAATGATTAAGAAAGAGATGATCGCCATGCTTCTAGCTGGAGGGCAGGGAAGCAGACTTGGCGTTCTGACGACCCGAATGGCAAAACCGGCCGTATCGTTTGGAGGGAAGTATAGAATAATCGACTTTCCGCTGAGCAACTGTATCAATTCAGGTGTTGATACAGTAGGCGTATTGACGCAGTACCAGCCACTTAAGCTTAATTCTCACATCGGAATAGGTATACCGTGGGATCTCGACAGAAATGTCGGAGGTGTATCGGTACTTCCACCATATGAGAAGAGCACAGACAGTGAGTGGTATACTGGCACGGCTAATGCTATCTTACAGAACTTAGAGTACATGGAGAGCTACAATCCTGATTATGTACTCATTCTTTCTGGAGACCACATTTACAAAATGGATTATGAGGTTATGCTCGATTTCCACAAGGCGAACGGAGCTGCAGTTACTATTGCTGCAATGCCGGTGCCTATGGAGGAGGCAAGCCGCTTTGGTATCGTTATCACAGACGAAAACCGAAGGATTCAGGAATTTGAAGAGAAGCCTGCGAAGCCAAGGAGCAACCTTGCTTCAATGGGTATTTACATCTTCTCCTGGAAGGTGCTTAAAGAAGCGCTGCTTGCAAACTCTGATCAGGAAGGACTTGACTTTGGTAAGCATGTAATTCCGTATCTTCACGAAAGAGGCGAGAAGATGTATGCCTTTGAGTTTAACGGATACTGGAAGGATGTTGGAACACTCAATTCATATTGGGAAGCCAACATGGAGCTTATCGATATCATTCCGGAGTTTAATCTTTACGAAGAATATTGGAGAATCTTTACCAAGAGTGAGAATCTTCCGCCACAGTACATCGCAGACAGCTCTGCTATCGAGAAGAGTATCATCGGAGAGGGCTCTGAAGTTTATGGCGAGGTCAAAAGCTCAGTACTTGGCTGCGGCGTGACCATAGGCAAGGGCAGCGTTATCAGAGACTCTATAATTATGAATAATGCCGTCATCGGAAATGATTGTGTAATAGACAAGGCGATCATTGCTGAGGGCGCTCGTATAGGAAATAAAGTTACACTTGGCGCCGGTGAAGAGGTTGAAAATGACACAAAGCCTCAGATCTACAATCATGGTATAGTTACCATCGGTGAGAATTCTGACATTCCATCAGGTCTTACCGTAGGCAAGAATACGGTTCTTGCAGGGGAATTTGAGCTCGGAGAGTTTGAGGGCGCAACAGTTCCTTCCGGAAAATCTTTGATCAAGGCAGGTGGCAGACCATGAGGGCTATAGGAATAATACTGGCAGGTGGTAACAATCACCGAATGAAAGAACTTTCCAGAAAGCGTGCTATTGCGGCTATGCCGATCGCCGGCAGCTATAGAAGCATCGACTTTGCACTGAGCAACATGACAAACTCACATATTCAGAAGGTTGCTGTTTTCACTCAGTACAATGCAAGAAGCTTAAATCAGCACTTAAGTTCATCAAAATGGTGGGACTTTGGACGTAAGCAGGGCGGACTTTATGTATTTACACCGTCCATTACTCAGGACAATAACCTTTGGTACCGCGGTACCGCAGATGCTATATATCAGAATCTTTCATATCTTAAGGACAGTCATGAGCCTTATGTAATCATCACATCAGGTGACGGCGTATATAAGCTCGACTACAATAAAGTCCTTGAGTATCACATCAAGAAAAAGGCTGATATCACAGTTGTCTGCAAGGAGATGGGACAGGAAGAAAACGTTGATCGTTTCGGAGTTGTCCGCATGAATGAGGAGTCAAGGATCATAGACTTTGAAGAAAAGCCTATCCTTGCAAAGACAAACATTGTATCCTGCGGAATCTACATTATCCGCCGTCGACAGCTCATCGAGCTTATCGAGAAGTGCGCAGAAGAAGACAGACATGACTTTGTAAGCGACATCATCATAAGATACAGAAGCCAAAAGAGGATTTACGGCTACAAGATGACTGACTACTGGAGAAATGTGGCAACCGTTGATGATTATTTCAAGACAAATATGGATTTCCTCAAACCGGAAGTGAGAAATTACTTCTTTAAGGAATATCCGGATGTGTATTCAAAGGTTGATGATATGCCGCCGGCTAAGTATAACGTTGGCGCAAATCTTTCAAACAGCCTTGTATCTTCGGGAAGTATCATAAACGGTACAGTTCAGGACTCAGTATTATTTAAGAAAGTATTCGTAGGCAACAATTGCTTTATCAAGAATTCAATCATCTTAAATGATGTATATATTGGGGATAATACACATATTGAGAATTGTATTGTTGAAAGCCACGGTACTATCAGAGCAAATTCCTACTACAAAGGTGAGGATGGCATCCAGATTGTAGTGGAAAAAAATGATAGATACGTGTTGTGATACTAGTGCCGAAAGTCAAGCCGCGGTTGTGCTTGCACATATAGCGGATTGACCTTATGGCACGAACAGTCATGAGGAAGAAGCAATTTGCGAAGCAAATTAGCGGAATCCGAATGACTGTAGGATTGCGGGAGCTGCGCAGCAGCGAAGCAATCCGTAAGTATCACAACAACATAAATAAGGTCAAAAGAGCTCACGCTCTTTAGATAAACTAATATAACACTATAACACTAATCCATAGGGGGATGGGGACATGATGGAAATTACTGACGTAAGAGTAAGAAGACTTACAAACACAGGCAAGATGAGAGCACTTGTATCGGTTACACTTGATGATGTTTTTGTTGTACACGATATCAAGATCATCGAGGGAGAGAAGGGACTCTTTATTGCAATGCCAAGCCGCAAGGCATCTGACGGAGTGTTTAGGGATATTGCACATCCTATCAACACTGAGACAAGGACAAAGATGCAGAATCTTATCCTTGAGCGTTATCAGCAGTCACTTACCGAGCCGATCGAGGAGGTAACTGCTACTGAGGCTGCTCCGGAAGCCGCATTGGTATAATCTGTTATCATGTAATGAAACCCCCGCAGACTTTAATGGTCTGTGGGGGTTTACTGTTGCACAAAATCATTATATAGTAAACGAAAAAGGGAGAGCCGCCCGGATGACCGGACGGCTGGAAGTATGAAAAAAGGGATTTATTTATCAAAAATTGAATGGAGGCTGTGTGCACCTTCATAAGATTTTTGATAAACTAATCATAGCAACCTGTTGTGAAGAAACAAAGTAGTGATTGTGGCTAATATGTGAAAAGGAGCTTAATTTTATGCGGATTGGATTCATTGGAACAGGTAACATGGCAAGTGCTATCATAGGAGGTATCCTTGAAAAAGGGATAGTGAGCGCTGATAATATCATCAGTTCTGACAAGAATGAACCACAGAGAAAAGCAGTAGAGGAAAAGTATCATATCCATACTACCGGCGATAACTGCGAAGCTGTGAGAGAAAGTGATATTTTGTTTTTATGTGTAAAGCCTCAGATGATCGCTGATGTAGTAAATGAGATAAGCGGTGAAGTAAAAGATGACCAGCTTTTGATCTCTATAGTTGCCGGCAAATCTCTTGACTGGTACTATGAAGCTTTTGGCAGAAATATAAGACTTATCAGGACTATGCCAAATACTCCGGCACTTGTTGGTGAAGCTATGATCGCGGCAGTTATCGGTAAGGGAGTAAGTGATGCGCAAAAAGATGATGCACTTAAGCTCCTTGCTGCATGCGGACAGGTTGAAGTAGTGGGTGAAAACCTGATGGATGCTGTAGTTGCGGTAAGCGGAAGCTCACCTGCTTATGTATTCATGCTCATAGAGGCAATGGCAGATGCCGCGGTCAGCGAAGGCATGCCAAGGGCACAGGCATATAAGTTTGCTTCACAGGCAGTACTCGGAAGTGCAAAGATGGCACTTACACTCGGTAAACATCCGGGAGAGCTTAAAGATATGGTATGCTCACCTGCCGGAACAACTATCGAGGCAGTAAGGGTACTTGAGAATCTTGGCTTCAGAAGCAGCATCATAGAAGCAATGAAAGCATGTGCTGAAGTCAACAGAAATTTATAATAGATTTATAAGATGCTTGAATTCTTGGACTTTCGGGGCATTTATGATATAATGTAGGTTGCATTATAATTGATACATATCGAGGAGGTTATGTAATGGAAGATTTTCAGAAGAAATATGAGTATTGGCTCGCCGATCCTTATTTTGATGACGAGACAAAAGCCGAGCTCAAGGCTATTGAAGGAAACAAGACAGAGATAGAGGATCGTTTCTATAAGGATCTTGAGTTTGGTACAGGCGGACTTAGAGGCGTTATTGGCGCTGGTTCTAACCGCATGAACATTTATACAGTAAGAAAGGCAACACAGGGACTTGCAAACTATATCCTTAAAGAGGGTACACAGGATAAGGGCGTTGCGATCGCTTATGACTGCCGTAGAATGTCACCAGAGTTCGCTGATATCGCAGCACTCTGCCTTAATGCAAACGGTATCAAGGCTTATGTCTTTGATGCACTCAGACCTACACCGGAGCTTTCATTTGCACTTAGAGAGCTTCACTGCACAGCAGGTATTGTAGTTACAGCAAGCCACAATCCGCCTGAGTACAATGGCTACAAGGTATATTGGGAGGATGGCGCACAGATTACATCTCCTCGTGATACAGATATCATTAATGAAGTTGCAGCTGTAAAAGAGTACAGCGATGCAAAGACAATGGACAAGGATGAGGCTATTAAGGCTGGTCTTTACAATGTTATCGGTAAAGAGATCGATGACAAGTACATGGCTGAGCTTAAGAAGCAGATCATCCATCCTGAAGTCATCAAGGAAGTTGCAGACGATATCAAGATCGTTTACACACCATTCCACGGCACAGGTAACGTACCTGTAAGAAGGATCCTTTCTGAGCTTGGATTCAAGAATGTATATATCGTTCCTGAGCAGGAGCTTCCGGATCCTGACTTTACAACTCTTGAGTATCCTAACCCAGAGGATCCTAAGGCATTTGAGCTTGCACTCAAGCTTGCCAAGGAAAAGGATGCAGACATCGTTCTTGCTACAGATCCTGATGCAGACCGTCTTGGAATTTATGCTAAGGATACAGCTACAGGCGAGTACATGAGCTTCACAGGCAACATGTCTGGTATGCTTATCGCTGAGTACCGTATCAGAGAGCTCGCTGCTATGGGCAAGCTTCCTGCAAACGGAGCACTTATCAAGACTATCGTATCTTCAAACCTTGCAGATCCTATCGCTGAGGAGTACAAGCTTAAGCTTATCGAAGTTCTTACAGGCTTCAAGTACATCGGTGAGCAGATCAAGTGGTTCGAGGAGAATCATACAAACGAGTACGTATTCGGCTATGAGGAGTCATATGGCTGTCTCGTAGGTACACATGCTCGTGATAAGGACGCTGTAGTTGCTGTTATGTGTCTTGCAGAAGTTGCTGCATGGTGCAAGAAGAACGGCATCACAGTATGGGATCAGATGCTCAACATCTACAAGAAGTATGGCTACTACAGAGAAGGTATCCACACAGTTACACTTAAGGGTGTTGACGGTGCTGCCCAGATCAAGGGTATCATGGACAGGATCAGACAGAATCCTCCAAAGGAGTTTGCCGGACTTAAGGTTAAGGAGTATCGTGATTACAAGGCTGATAAGGCTGTTGATCTTGAGAGCGGAGCAGAGAAGAAGACAGGTCTTCCTGAGTCAAACGTTCTTTACTTCGATCTTGAGAACAATTCATGGTGCTGTGTTCGTCCTTCAGGTACAGAGCCAAAGATCAAGTTCTACATGGGCGTAAAGGGCACAAGCCTTGAGGATTCAGCTGCTAAGCTTGAAGAGCTCAGAGACGATGTAGTTAAGAAGTTAGCTGAATAAGCGGTGATAGAAATGACATTAGATGCCACCAAAAAGAAAATACTATATTGTGTGCTGCTTTTGGCGGCATTGATATCTATAGCGGCGGGCGCAAAAAACGCCCTCCGCTTTAGTCAGGATTTTCAGTGGGATGCGGCGAAGTGCCTCATGCTTAGGATCAATCCTTATGAGGTTAGCCTTTCTCCCACTGCACAGCCTGACCATCCTGCATTAGCAGAGTTTTTTGATTATTTTAATTCAATTGATGCAAAACAGAAAGTGGAGGCTAATCAGTTTCCGAGCCTTCTCTTTTTATTGTCTATATTTACTTTGATGCCGTATAGAGTGGCAGTCGTTTTATGGCTTGTTCTCAATTTACTTTTTACGGCAGGGATCGTTTATTTACTTAGAAAAACCTTTATGAAGCAGCTTTCAAAAGATGTTTACATAATTTTGTCGCTTTTGATGGTTGCGGGTACGCCCTGGAGGAACCAGATAGGTGTCGGGCAGCATACGCTGTTTTCACTTTTCTTTTTCCTTTTGGCAGTTTACCTTTCTGAGAGCGGAAAATGGATTCCGTCTTCTCTTGCACTGGCTGTTTCATATTTCAAATATACGCTTACGGCTCCGCTTGCGCTGTACTTTATATATAAGAAGAAATGGCGTGAGTTTGCAGTCTCTGTAGCCTTGCATATTGCAGGGACAGCATTTGGAGCATGGTGGCTGGGCACCTCATTCATCGACATGATAAAGCAGCCGCTTGCTGTGTCATCAGTGCTTGCAAGTGAGGGAAGCATCGATATAAGCGCTTTGAGCGGAGGTGCATCTTGGGCGATGATAGCAGCGCTTGCAGTCATGATACTGCTTTTTGTAGTCTGCATCAGGCTTCCGTCAGGGTATGACAGTGAGCTGATCTCATTGCTTACGCTTATAAGCCTTATAATCACTTATCATAGAAGTTACGATTTTTTTGTTATGCCTATTGCATATGTTGGAGTTTGTGCTATCATCAGCAAGGGTGTCAGGCTTGAAGGAATTTTATTCAGAGCTTATTATTTAATAGTTTTATTGTACATGTTTTTTGGACTGAGAGTATTTAATGAGAGTGCTGCTTCGCTTTCGGTACTTGCGCTTCTCTACTATACATTTCTTGCGGACTTTGTCCTGATGTTCAGTCGGAATGTTAAAAACAGTAGTAATGGGAGGAATTGATGGATAAGTTGTACATGGTCATACCTGCATATAATGAGCAGGATACTATCAGAGAAGTGATCGATGAGTGGTATCCTATGGTCGTTATGACAGGTGCTGACAGCAGACTTGTTATAATAGATGATGGCTCAAAGGATGCTACACATGAAGTTTTGAAGAGTGAAGCAAAATCAAGGCCACAGCTCATTGTAAAGCATAAAGAAAATTCCGGACATGGTCCGACAATACTTGCAGGATATAAGTATGCACTTGAAGAAGGTGCAGACTATATATTCCAGACAGACTCTGACGGGCAGACAAGACCTGAGGAGTTTCCAGCATTTTGGAGATGCCGTCGCCACTATGATATGATAGTGGGCTACCGCAATCACCGCCAGGACGGTTTCAGCCGTGTGTTTGTTACAAAGGTACTTAAAGCAGTCATATTTATGTGCTTTCACTGCCTTGTTACAGATGCAAATACACCTTTCAGACTTATGAAGGCTGAGACACTTAAAAAGGAAATACATCTTGTTCCACGCAACTATTTCCTTACAAATGTACTTTTGACAGTTATCTATACAAAGCACCGCCGTCAGCTTAAGTTTGTGCCTATCACATTCAGACCGCGTCAGGGCGGAGTGAACTCTATAAATATGAAGCGTATCTTCAACATTGGTAAGAATGCGCTGAGGGATTTTGTACGTCTTAACAGGACTATATAAGAAAGGATTATATCTTGGAAACAACATTGCAGAAACAGACACTTATGCAGCAGATAGTAAAGTTTGGAGTAGTCGGAGGATTATCATTTGTAATCGATTTTGCTGTATATTCGCTTATAATCAAGATATTCGGAAATGCTAAGACTACTGTAATGGTAGCAGCATTTTTTGGCTTTGTGATTTCTGTTATTTTTAATTACATTGTCAGCATGAAATTTGTTTTTGAACATGACGAAAATATGGACAAAAAGAAGGAATTTACAATATTTGTAATTCTTTCTGCAATTGGTCTTTTGCTTAACGAAGGTATCATTATGGGAGTACTTGCAGTTTATGATGCCGTTGCTTTCTTGCAGAGAGGTATCCTTTGGGATTTCAAGGAGCAGATCGGCAAGATCATTGCTACCGGTCTGGTAATGATATACAACTTTGTCACGAGGAAGATTTTCATTGAAAAGAAAAACTAATAAAAAAGATATTGCCGGATTTTTAATAATCGTACTGGTATTGATCGCTTTGGCAGGTCTTACATTTGCAGTGTGTCAGAAGTACTTCATGGATAAAAACAAAAGTATTCTCCGCAATGTATCGGATCATGCTGATGTATCTGATGAAAGACCGGAGCCGCTTCTTGACGAAGATGTGATAGATGCCGAGATCAAAGAGCAGCTTGATAAGGCTACTGAGGAAAAGTCTCTTGAGGATAAAAAAGAGAGTGTGTCAGTAGATCTGATAGTCTTTGCCGGGCAGAGCAATATGGCAGGTTGGGGCGGAGATGCTACAAAGGCACCACTCTTAAAAGAAGGAGCCGGAGCTGAGTTTAGAGCAGTATCTGATCCGACCAAGCTTTATACGATCACAGAGCCATTTGGCTTTTATGAAAACACTATCACGATGAACGACATGTTCCTTAAAAGGGGAAGCCTTGTTACTTCATTTGTGAATGCATACTATGAGGAAACTGGTGTGCCGGTAGTTGCAGTAAGTGCATCAAAGGGCGGTACACCTTCTACATATTGGGCGACAGAGGTTGTGGCAGAGGATGTCATCACAAGATATTTAAACGCTAAAGAATGGCTGAAAGCCAACGGATATACTGTAAGAAATCAGTTTTTGGTATTTTTGCAGGGCGAAAATGATGTGCTGGAAAATGTTTCAACCGACCAGTATCTCATGGATATAAATACTTTTGCATCAAAAGTGATGTATCGCGGCATAGATAAATTTATGATGATACGTGTCGGACGCACTATCAAAAATGCTGATGAATACGAAAGGATAATCAATCTCCAGACAGAGCTTTGCCGCACTGATCCGAGATTTATACTCATATCTACCATGCTTTCAAAGTTTGGCACTGAGTATATGGTCGATGATTATCACTATGGACAGGAAGCGCTTAATGAGCTCGGCGAAGATGCCGGAAGAAATGCGGCGTATTTTGCGATCACAAGACATGATCCGGTATTGACAGATTACCGCACAGGTACGACTTATGAACCTATAGAATATGATGGTTTATGATTTTTAAGGAGCAAGGATGAGTAAGATTTTATTGTTTATACCTGCATATAATTGCGAAAAGCAGATAGTGAGAGTGCTTGATCAGCTTGATAAAAGGATCATGCGCTACATCACTGAAGTACTCGTAATAAACAACAGAAGTACTGATAATACAGAGCAGGCTGCGCTTGACTATAAAAATGCCCATCCTGACCTTCCTTTGAAGGTGCTCAGAAATACAGAAAACTACGGCCTTGGAGGCTCTCATAAGGTTGCATTTGAATATGCGATCAAAAATGGCTTTGACTACGCTATGGTGCTTCACGGGGATGACCAGGGAAACATCGCAGACTTCCTGCCGGTGCTTAAAAGAGGCATTCACAGATACTATGACTGTGTGCTTGGGGCAAGATTCATGCGGGGATCAAAGCTTGAGGGATATTCGGGCTTCAGGACGTTTGGAAATGTAGTTTATAATTTCCTTTTTGCAGCAGTTGTACAGCAGAGGATATTTGATCTTGGTTCCGGTCTTAATCTCTATAGCGTAGACATGCTCAAGAGCAGATTTTACTACAGATTTCCGGACAATCTGACTTTTAACTACTGCATGGTAATGGCACTGAGATACTACAATCAGACATGCCGATTTGTGCCGATATCATGGCGTGAGGACGACCAGGTATCAAATGTAAAGATGGGTAAACAGGCGGTGAACGTGCTTAAGATGCTTTGGGAATTTTTTGATAACCCATCTTCAATAAGGGGAGAATACAGGGAAAAGCAGATAGAGGATTATACTGCAGAAGAAATAAACTGAAGGGAAAACCTTTTATGAATCTTAGGACTATTGAGAATATTTATCACAGGACAAGATCATATTTAGAGAGAAATGGTGTTAAAGAGGCAGCTGTGCGCTCAATTGAGGGAATAGGTGACAGTGTCAGGGATTTAAGCTACTCACGTGAAGCACATAGACAGGAGCAGGTGACAACTGCATCATCTATACCTATCGAAAAGTTTTATAAGATAAGTCTTTTGGTGCCTACATATAACACTGATCCAAAGTATCTTATGGAGCTTCTTGAATCATTTCAGAGACAGACGTATAGGGATTTTGAGGTAATAGTTGCAGATGCAAGCGATACCGATGTAGTTAAGGATACAGTCGATGCCTTTATATCAGGTGACGTGACAGATACTGAGATACATTACTTTAAGCTTGATGAAAACAAGGGTATCGCTGAAAACACTAACGAGGCACTCAAACACGCATCAGGTGATTTTGTGGCAGCGGTAGACCATGACGATTTTCTTCACTATGAGGCACTTTCTGAGGTCTTGCAGGCACTGCAGGCGGATGTTGATATAGTCTATACTGACGAAGACAAGTACTATGATGGCACGGATAAATTCTTTTCGCCAAACAGAAAGCCTGATTTTAATTTAGATCTTTTGCTGAGCAACAATTATATATGTCATTTGTTTGTTGTAAAGCGTGAGATAGCTGAAGCTGTTGGCTTCAGGAGTGAATTTGACGGTGCTCAGGACTATGATTTCATTTTGAGATGTATAGAGAAGGCAGGAAGTGACAGAGTAGCACATATAGATAAGATTCTTTATCACTGGAGAGCATCGGACGGCTCTACTGCGGACAATCCGGACAGTAAGAGCTATGCCTATGAGAGCGGCAAAAAGGTTGTGGAAGCTTATCTTGAAAGACATGGTATTAAAGGTGAGGTAGTCCACACAAAGCACAGAGGCTTTTACAGGATCAACTATGACACCGAGGTTGTAGGAAAAGATGAGTATAAGCTTCTCGTCGATAAAAAACTGGTTCCTATGAGAGAGGACTATGAAGAGGTACTTGCGTCATACTTTGTCAGAGATGAAGTGGGTGCAGTCGGAGGCAGAGTCGTAGGCTCTCTCGGAAATATCATCTGCAACGGTTATACTGCTGATGCTTACGGCAGACGCATGTCGCTGTATGGCAAGATGAATACTAACTTCTCGGGATATATGCATCGAGCTTCGATGCAGCAGGATGTAGAGGCTGTTTCACAGCATGCCTGTGTTGTAAGAAGTGAGCTTATGCAGTATTATGATGCAGATGTAATGAAAATGTTTGAAAATATCAGACGTGCCGGATATCTGGTAGTAATGGATCCGGAAGTCGTCTTTACATATATGAGATAAGATGAGGGAGATGCAAAATGGCTGAGATAACGGTCATAATACCAAACTACAAAGGGCTTGATGTGATAAGAGATTGCATGGATTCCCTCATGCAGCAGACCTTTAGTGACTTTGACACGATCGTAGTGGACAATCATTCACTTGATGGAAGTGCTGAGATAGTTGAGCTGGAGTACACCTGGGCAAAGCTCATAAAGCTTGCGGATAATTTTGGATTTTCCAGGGCTGTAAATGAGGGCTTGAAAGCATGTAAGACACCTTATGTCATACTCCTCAACAATGATACAAGATCAGATAAAGATTTTGTCAGAGCTTTATATGAAGCGATAAAAGAAGATAAAAATATTTTTTCGGTATCGTCGAAGATGCTTCAGATGGACAACCCGAGTAGGATAGACGGTGCCGGAGATTACTACAGTGCGTGGGGATGGGCATTTGCGCGAGGCAAGGACAAAAGCAGTAGCCGCTACAATGAAAAGGCAGATGTTTTTTCGGCCTGCGCAGGTGCCGCCATTTACAGGCGCAGTATCTTAGATGAGATAGGCTGGTTTGACGAGTTCCACTTTGCATATCTTGAAGATGTGGATGTGGGATACAGGGCACGCATCATGGGATACAGGAATGTCTATGAGCCGGCAGCGATAGTCTATCACAAGGGTTCCGGAGCTACGGGCTCAAGACACAATGACTTTAAGGTAAGGATCTCTGCAAGAAACAACATGTATATTATTATGAAAAACATGCCGATCCTGCAGATAATAATAAATTTGCCGTTTCTTTTATTTGGATTTGGAATCAAGGCTATGTTCTTTATTTTTAAAGGATATGGCAGGGCATATCTGTCGGGCATAAAACGAGGATATCTTTTATGCCGACAGGGCAGGAAATTCCCGTATTCATCAAGGAATTTCAATAATTATGTAAAAATACAGCTTGAGCTTTGGCTGAATGCTATACGGAGATTTACGGAGGTAATCTTTTGATAAAGGACAATCAAAGGCTGTTTAACCGGCTTCACGTTGTTCTGGATGCCCTTGTCATGATCGGCACATATTTTTTATCCTATTGGATAAAGTTTTTGTCGCCATTGGCTAATAAAAAGGTGCTTCACTATCCGGCAGATTATTATTTCTTCTTTCTGCCATTTATAGTAGTGGGCTACCTGCTGATGTATTATGAGTTTGACCTTTACAATTCGAAAAGGGCATCAGGCAGAAAACGTGAGTTTTTTAATTTAATAAGAGCCAACACTATTGGAATGATCACATTCATGGTTGTTCTTTATGCTACAAAGCAGGAGCATTATTCGCGTGCTATAGTAGGTTACTTTTGCGTTATAAATATAGTGTTGTCCACAATAGTTAGAAACCTGCTTAGATATGCGCTTCGTTACTTTAGGCGTAAAGGCTATAATCGTCACTTTATACTTCTTATAGGATACTCAAAGGCCGCTGAAGGATATATTGATAAGATCATACAAAATCCTCAGTGGGGTTATGTTATCCGAGGTATCCTTGACGATCGTGTCGAGCGAGGTACAGTTTACAGAGGCGTAAAAGTGCTCGGTACCATAGGAAATCTTGAGTATATACTTCCGGAAAATAAGCTGGATGAGATTGCTATCACACTGGCGCTTGATGATTATGGAAAGCTTGAAAAGATTGTAGGGATGTGCGAGAAGTCCGGTATACATACTCAGTTTATACCGGATTATAATCGTGTAATTCCATCAAGGCCTTACATGGAGGATATTGACGGACTTCCGGTCATCAATATCAGACATGTTCCGCTTACAAATACGCTTAACATGCTTGCAAAGCGTGTTGTGGATATTATTGGTTCAATCTTCTTGATCATATTTTTCTCTCCGGTGATGCTTATTTCTACTATAGCTATAAAGCTGACTTCACCGGGACCGGTTATCTTTACGCAGGAGAGAGTTGGCCTTAGAAACAGGACATTTAAGATGTATAAGTTCCGCTCAATGGAGATGCAGAAGCCGTCTGCAGAGGCTAAGGGTTGGACGAAACCAAATGATCCGAGAGTCACAGGTATCGGTAAGATACTCAGGCATACAAGCATGGATGAGCTTCCACAGCTTTTCAATATATTAAAGGGTGACATGAGTATAGTAGGACCGCGTCCGGAGCGCCCTCAGTTTGTTGAGAAGTTTAAAGAAGAGATACCACGCTACATGATAAAGCATCAGGTAAGGCCGGGACTCACCGGATGGGCACAGGTAAACGGGCTTAGAGGAGATACTTCTATTACAAAAAGAGTAGAATATGATCTCTTTTATATAGAAAACTGGAGCATGTCTTTCGATATAAAGATAATGCTTCTGACGGTATTCAAGGGGCTTATAAATAAGAACGCATATTGACAATGTTACATACAGTGGTGTAAACTTTCAGAGTTAATGCTTATACAGATGATATCATATTGAGGGTTATAAGAAATGGCTACTAGGAATTATAGAGAAGTGCCGACCAGAAGTCGCAGAGAAATGTCCGGAAGGGACATACCTAATAGAAACAGACGTAAAAAGCGTAAGAAAAAGGCAAATATGAAAGCGCTTTTTGCTTTAGAAGTTTTCGTAATGGTCGCACTTGTTGTTGTACTTTTTGCAGTATATAAGCTTGATCTTGCAGATACAAACAACAAGACAAGTGTTATAGAAGCTACAGTAAATGATGAAGTAAAAGATCAGATCAATGCTGATGACAATACGTGGGGCATGAACGGTTATACAAATGTAGCGCTGTTCGGTGTAGACTCCAGAGATGGAAATCTTGATAAGGGTGCAAGGACAGATACCATCATGGTCGCATCACTCAATGAAGCTACCGGGGATATCAAGCTTTGCTCAGTATTTAGAGATACCTACATGAATATAGGTAATGATACCTATTCAAAGGCAAACTCAGCTTATTCTCATGGCGGACCTACACAGGCTATACAGATGCTCAATGATAACCTTGATCTTGAGATAAATCAGTACATCACAGTTGATTTCAGTGCACTTATTGATGTAATAAATGCTCTTGGCGGAGTTGAGATCGATGTCACAGAGGAGGAGATCCACTTCCTTAATGACTATCAGATCGGTACTGCTGAGGCTTCAGGTATAGCAAAGAAGGATATTAAGAACGTCACAAAGGCGGGACGTCAAACTCTTAATGGACTTCAGGCGACATCTTACTGCCGTATCCGTTACACAAAGGGAGACGACTTTAAGAGAGCTGAGAGACAGAGAACTGTTCTTACTCAGATCGCCGACAAGCTCAAGACAGCAGATATTTCAGAGCTTAATAACATTATTGATGAAGTATTTCCTAAGATAAAGACAAGTTTTGATAAAGCAGAGCTTACCGCGTATGCCGCTAAGGCAGTGGGATACAAGATTGCGGGACAGGCTGGATTCCCGGCTGATAACTCTACAGGTACTATGGGAGATGCCGGAAGCTGCGTAGTTGCAAATGATTTTGCTGCAAATGTAGAGGCTTTCCACCAGTTCCTTTATGGTGACAGCGAATATACACCATCTTCTACAGTTCAGAAGATAAGTGAGAAAGTTGCAGCGGATAAGACAAAACATGGTGTCTGACAAATAACATATCACGAAGAGTGCGCCGGTGCATGTAGTATATGTATCGGCGTTTTAAAATGTGGAGGGAAGTATGCAGACAATTGATGTCGCGATATTGACTTATAAGCCGGACAAGAGTTTTTTTAGACAGATTGATCTGTTAAAGTCACAGTCCGTAAAGCTAAATAGGATCATTATCATGAATACCGAGGAGAAGTATATTACAAACCTTCTTTTTGGTAAAAGTCTTGGAAAAAGTGGATGCCCGGTAGATATTTACAATCTATCACAAAAAGAGTTTAATCATGGCAGGACAAGAAATGCAGCAGCAGGACGATCAGATGCAGATTTTCTTATATTCATGACACAGGATGCGATGCCGGAAGATGAGTATCTTGTTGAAAATCTCTTAAGACCATTTGAGGACGAGAAAGTTGCCGTGAGCTATGCGCGTCAGCTTCCTGCAGCCAATGCAGGCCCGATCGAGCGCTTCAACAGACAGTTTAATTATCCGGATGGCGATAGGGTACAGTCCTACAGTGATATTCCTACACTGGGGATTAAGACATATTTTTGCTCTGATGTATGCGCCTGCTACAGGATGTCATACTTTAGGGAACTTGGCGGATTTATAGATAATGCTATCTTTAATGAAGATATGATATATGCACACAAGGCAATTTTTGAAGATTACAGTATTTACTATGCTTCGGGAGCCAGAGTAATCCACTCACATAATTATTCGATGAAGCAGCAGTTTAAACGTAATTTTGATCTTGGAGTTTCTCAGGCTGATCACCCGGAAGTTTTTGCGGGTGTTTCAAGTGAAAATGAGGGCAAGAAGCTTGTGAGCGGCTGTATAGAATATCTTTCAGCTGAGAAAAAGAGTTATCTCGTGCCTAAGTTTATAGCGCACTGTGGTGCAAGATATATAGGATATAAGCTTGGATTTAATTATAAAAAGCTCAGCAAAAAGATCATATGGCGCTGCACTTCCAATAGAGCGTACTGGAGACATCATTGGGATATGACCAATATTCCGGCTGATGTGCATGCCGGCTACGGCAAAAATGCAGAGGGACTTTGAACGGAAAACTTAAGTTGAGTCCAATATGGTAGGACACAGAATAATCGCAATTGCTTTAGTCTTTGTTTATTACACAAACACAATTAAATCACAATTCTAGAATACAATAAAGCCTGTAAACGAAAAGTAACTGAAACTTTTCTTTACAGGCTTCTTATTTTATAGATGATGGAGGGATTAGATTATGTATAACGATTACAATAATGGTAGGAACGATAACAGTCGTTTTACTTCAGATAGTACAGGCAGCTATAACAACAGCTCAACTAATGTTGGAAGCTCCGGAAATGATAATGCAAACAGATATGACGAATACCGTTTTAATGCATCTGATATGAACAGAGGCGGCAGTTCACCAAGAAGAAACAGGAAAGGCGGCTTTGGAAAGAAGGTTCTTGGAGCCATAGCACTTGGTCTTATCTTTGGCGCATGTGCAGGCGCAGGACTTTATGCGACAAATCTTTTTACTCAGTCAAAGAGTGTTTCGAAGCTTGAACAGCCGGCCATTACTGATAATGATGGTAATTCTAATGCGGTGGTCGCAACTACTTCAGGGAACACAGCTAAAAGTGTTGCAACTACAAGCGCTGTTACAAGCAATACTACTGTAGGTGATGTAGCGGCAGTTGCGGAGAGTGTTATGCCTTCGATAGTTGCTATTACAAATGATTTCACACAGACAACTACTACACAGGATTTCTTCGGCAGACAGTATCAGGTACAGCAGGAAAATTCATCAGCTGGCTCAGGTATCATCATTGGTGAGAATGGCTCAGAGCTCCTGGTTGCAACTAACCAGCATGTTGTATCATCAGCAGATAAGCTCAATGTACAGTTTATAGATGGAGCTACAGTCGAGGCATCTCTCAAAGGTGCAGACGAGGAAGCAGATCTTGCTGTAATTGCAGTATCACTTGACAGCATCTCTGATAACACAATTAAAAATATAAAGATTGCTACTCTTGGAGACTCTGACAGCCTCAAGGTTGGCCAGCAGGTAGTAGCTATAGGTAATGCACTTGGCTATGGTCAGTCAGTTACTCAGGGTGTTGTAAGTGCAGTTAACAGAGAGCTCAAGCTCGACAATGGCACACATAAGCTCATTCAGACAGATGCAGCCATCAATCCTGGTAATTCCGGTGGAGCGCTTCTTGATATGAATGGAAATGTCATTGGTATCAACGAAGCAAAGCTTGCAGAGACAGGTGTTGAAGGAATGGGCTATTCTATCCCTATTTCAAGCGCAAGACCTATTATCGAGGAGCTCATGAACCAGTCAACAAAGTCAAAGGCCGCAAATGAGGAAAGAGGCTATCTCGGTGTAAGTATCGCTGATGTAACAAGCGATGTTGCTGAGCAGTACAACATGCCTCAGGGTATTTATATCGCAAAGGCTACAGAAGGACTTGCAGCAGCGAATGCAGGAATCAAGAAGGGCGATATCATAACATCTTTCGATGGTCAGAAGGTACAGACAGCTGAGCAGCTCAAGGACATCATGGAGTATTACAAGGTAGGCCAGCAGGTTGAGGTCGTAGCGATGGTTCCTCGTGAGAATGAATACGGATATGAGGAAAAGACATTTACTGTAACACTTACAAATAGCGAGGAAGCTGCCCAGGCAGAGCAGAATCAGCAGTCTGCCCAGCAGGGAAATGATCAGGAAACAGAAGGAAATTCATACGACAGTGGCTATTCTGAAGAAGATATTTTGAGAAGATTTTTCGGAATGAGATAAAGCTATTCTGATTAATGGAATTAAATGCAGTAAGGTTGATCAAGCGGGGCTGTGTGACAAACGGCCTCGCTTGTGTTACACTTAAGAAGTATGGAAATGTGTTGTCGACAGACAGGTTTTGAAAGGATTTATTTGCAATATGAGTGATGACAATAAGGAATACAAAGATGTGTGTTATATATGCCATAGAAGCGAGGATCATGCTGGAAAGATGTTTTCGCTGCCTAATGGTGTGACAGTTTGCAGTGACTGCCTTAGGACTACTATGGATAAGATGAGCCACATGGATCTCGGAGCACTTTATCAGGAAGCTCTCAGCTCCATGCCGGGCATGATGCCGCAGCCTATGCAGCCCGAAAACTCTACAGAGGCTGTTTCAGAGAAAAAGGATGAAGAGACATCAAAAGAAACAAAGAATTTTGAAGGTGATGAACCTTCCAAAGAAGAGACAAAAGAAGAAAAGAAGGCTCAGGGACCAAAGACTCCTTTTGGTATCCCCGGATTTCCAAATATCCAGTTTGTAAACTGGTCTGATATCAATGGTGATATGTCTAAGCGCAAGCGCGTGAAGAAGTCATCAAAAGAGGAAGTTAAGAAAGAATTTGACTTCAAGAGCATACCACAGCCACACAAGCTTAAGGAAAAGCTCGACGAATATGTAGTAGGACAGGATTATGCAAAGAAGGTAGTTTCTGTTGCTGTTTACAATCATTACAAGAGAGTACAGGCAGAGCTTGAGGGAAATGATAATGTCGAGATAGACAAGTCAAATATTCTCCTTCTCGGACCTACAGGATGCGGTAAGACTTATCTTGTAAAGACACTTGCAAAGCTCCTTGATGTGCCGCTTGCTATCGCAGATGCGACAAGCCTTACAGAGGCCGGATATATCGGTGACGATATCGAGTCTGTCATCACAAAGCTTTTGGCAGCAGCCGGCAATGATGTCGAGAGAGCCCAGAGGGGAATCGTCTTTATCGATGAGATAGACAAGATCGCCAAGAAAAAGAACACAACAAGCCGTGATGTAAGCGGAGAGAGCGTACAGCAGGGCATGCTTAAGCTTCTTGAGGGCGCAGAGGTTGAAGTTCCGGTAGGAGCTAATTCCAAAAATGCAATGGTTCCGCTCGAGACGGTTAATACTAAGAATATCCTCTTTATATGCGGAGGCGCGTTCCCGGATCTTGATGAGGTCATCCGTCAGAGGCTCACAAAGGAGACTTCTATCGGATTTAATGCCGAACTCAAAGACAGATGGGATAAAGAAAAAGATATACTTAAGAAGGTTACATCAGAGGATATCAAGAAGTTTGGTATGATTCCGGAGTTCATCGGTAGATTGCCGATCCTCTGTCCTATGGAGGGACTTTCTGAAGATATGCTCGTTAAGATACTTCGCGAGCCTAAGAATGCTATCATCAGACAGTATGAAAAGCTTCTTGAGATGGATGAAGTACAGCTCAAGTTTACTGATGATGCACTTCATGCTATCGCAGCAAGAGCACTTCAGAAGGATACCGGTGCGAGAGCGCTCAGATCTATCATTGAGGAGTTCATGCTCGATATCATGTATGAGGTTCCTCGTGACCCTAACATTGGCAGAGTCACAATTACAAAAGAATATATTGACAAGACTGGCGGACCGGTCATCGATCTCAGGGGTGTTGTACAGCTTGAGGACGAGACCACACCTAAACTGACGGATAACGAAGAATGAAAAAAGGCGGATATTTTTTAATCTCGGCTATACTTGCGGGTGTAGACCTCGGAGTGAAAGAGTATGTTGAGCGTCATAAGGAAAAGTTTAGTGTCCATCACAACAAAGGCTTTTCTAAGAATCGCCTTGATGACCGGCGTGAGATCGTATCGGCTGTTTCGGCAGGTATGACGACAGCGATAGCGCTTGGGATAGGTATGTCGGAGGATAAAAAGAGTATTGATCTTGAGAAGCTTGGCTGGGCAGTAGTGCTTGGCGGCGCTCTGAGCAATACTTTTGACCGGCTGAAGCGAAAGTTTGTTGTGGATTACATACCGTTAGGCAGGTACATTTACAATCTCGGAGATTTCTTTATTTATTTGGGCGCGATAATTGCAGCAGCGGTAAACTTTTTCGGCAAAGACGATTAATATATGGTATGATTTATACAAAATAAAAACTTGCTGTATTAGAGGAGGATATTATGGCAAACAGAAGGGCAGTAGTATCTTTAGGACACAAGGCACTGGGATATACTACAGACGAGCAGTTAAACGCAGTAAGGCACACGGCAAAAGCACTTGCAGACTTGGTTGAGGGAGGCTACGACCTTGCTATTACCCACTCTAATGGTCCGCAGGTTTCCATGATCCACAAGGCTATGACAGAGCTCAGGCGTCTCTATCCTGATTATTCGCCGGCAGCTATGTGCGTATGCTCGGCTATGAGCCAGGGTTATGTAGGCTATGATATCCAGAATTCTCTTAAGTCAGAGCTTCTCAGCAGAGGCGTTAACAGAACTGTTGCTACGATTCTTACACAGGTTACTGTTGATCCTTACGATGAGGCTTTCTATAATCCGACAAAGGTTATCGGAAGACACATGACTGCTGAGGAAGCAGCTATGGAGGAGAGAAAGGGAAACTATACAAAAGAGGATCCGGGCAAAGGATACCTTAGAGTTGTCGCTACTCCGCAGCCAATACAGATCGTTGAACTTGAGGCTATCAGGACACTTTTTGATGCAGGACAGATCGTTATCGCAGCAGGCGGCGGCGGTATCCCTGTGATCGAGCAGCAGAGCAACCTCAAGGGCGCAAGCGCAGTTATAGAGAAGGACGATATCGCATCTTTACTTGCATGTAAGCTTGATGCAGATGAACTTATCATCCTTACCGGTGTTGACTGTGTTATGAAGAATTTTGGCAAGCCAAATGAGACACCTATCCGCAATATGACAACTGCGGAGGCAATCGCATTGAAGGAAGCCGGCGAGTTTGCACCAGGCTCAATGCTTCCAAAGATCGAGGCAGCTCTTGACTTCCTTGAGACAAAGCCAGAGGGCAGAGTACTTATCACATCACTCGATGCTGTATCATATGCAATATCAGGCAAGAATGGAACAGTGATCACAAAGTAAAGATATTTGCTAGTTGGCTATTTTGTGGGATTTTCTCTAATTGAAATAAGCAAAAGAAAATAAGTATATAAAAAGCGACATTCATCAATGATTAGATGAGTGTCGCTTATTCATTATCTGGTACAAATCGTACAACGTCTTCAATTGAACAATATATTATTTGCGACAAAAAAGCACACTTTACAAATCTAAATTATTCTTGTATACTTAAAAAATCTTTTGCAAAAGATAAATCATATCTGAAACGTTGCAGACACTCTGTCTGGTGCTAACGTATTCCACTTATGGTAATTATGATATAATAGAATTTATAAGAAAGGTTATTTTTGATGTCTGAAAATAGCATAGTTTACCAAAACAAGGATGTTATAAGTAAGGTATTTGCAGGTATATTGGTCTTTACGGATAAGGTAATAGATGAGGAATTGGGAAATAAGGTAAAGGAGTGGCTTATGATGACGAAAGTAGCTAGGTTATTTGAGGAAGAAAAAGAAATAGCACTTGCGGAGAAAGATGCTGTTATTGCCAAGATGGCAGAGGATGGTGTCAAGAAGGATGCAAAAATTAAAGAAAACGAGTTGCGCATAAAGGAACTTGAGGAAAGACTCAAGAAGTTAGAATGTTAAGGAAGTCTATTCCTTTTATCTAAAATTGAATATATAGTCAAATGTTGATATAATATGACTATATCGGAGGTGATTTTTATGTATTCCTTTCAAGAAACTATAAGACCATCAGCGGATTTAAGAAATCATTATAATGAAATATCAAAACAGTGTCGTGAAGGACGAGAGGCTGTTATTATTACTGTAAATGGTAGAGGTGATACGGTATCTCTTAGCTATGAAGAATATAAAAGAATGAAAGCCAGGATAGAACTTTTGGAAGTATTAGCAGAATCAGACGAAGATGTAAAATATGGAAGAGTTGCTCCTATAAAGGATACTTTCGATGATTTAAGAAGTATGCTTGGAGAGGAGAAATGTGAAGTATAAGGTAGTACGAACAGATACCGCGGATGCTTTAATTAGAAAGATTATTCTTTTTGTGGCTGAAAACTTCGGCAATGATGTTGCTCTTAGAGAGTTGGATTATTTGGAAAAGTCGATATTATGTCTTGAAGATAATCCATATCTTGGAGTAGAGCCGAAGTATACTATATTAAAAAGACAAGGGTATTTAGTTCTTATATTAGAAAAAGATCTTGTTTTCTACAAGATCGATGAAGAAAGAAAAATTGTTACAGTGTATGCTGTGGTCGATCAGAGGCAGGATTATTTAAGTATTATCCGAGGCTTGTGATATAAGTTAATGGGTATATTAAAAAAGATATAATCTAGAATATTTAATCTAGATTATATCTTTTGGTTTTAAATCACATAATCATACACATTCGCATTATGTTTTTCAACCAGGTCGGCGATAGTCACATTATCAACGACATTGTTGATGGCTTCTGACAGCTTTTTCCATACTTCGAGGGTATCACAGCTGTCGCTTCGCTCACAGCTTTCCGGGCCTTCGTCAAGACAGGCAACTGGAGCAAGCGATCCCTCGGTAAGACGCAATATCATGCCTACAGTGTAGTCGGCGGGATTGCTGGAAATCTGGTAGCCGCCCTGGGCTCCGCGCACACTTCTTACATAGCCTGCTTTATTTAATGTAGAGATGATCTGCTCAAGGTATTTTTCTGAAACTCCCTGTCTTTTTGCGATATCTTTAACTTTTATATATTCGCCTGTGTTGTTGAGTGCCAGATCTAGCATCACACGTACAGCATAGCGTCCTCTTGTAGATATTTTCATATCGATTCCTTTCTGATATAATGGTGCTTGGATTGCGTAAATCCGTGTAATAAAGGTTAATAATATTGTAGATAATAATTCATACTATGTCAATAGGAAAATAGGTGTAATGCATTATGTTATTTAATTCATTGAGTTTTTTATTCTTTTTGCCAATTGTATTTTTGCTGTATTGGGCGTGCCCACAGAAAGTAAGATGGATACTGCTGCTTTTGATAAGCTGGTATTTTTATATTTCATGCAGCCCGCAGTATTTTCCATTGCTCATTTTTACCACTTTTATATCATGGGCAGCGGGACTGGCTATGGGAAAGAGCAACGATACCCGGGACAAAAAGAAATATCTGGCAGCTGCATGTGTGATCGTGCTTGGATTTTTGGGATTTTATAAATATTTCAATTTCCTCACAACATCAGCGTGCTCCTTTGCGAATTTATTTGGATTTTCCATGCAGCCATTTACACTTAAACTTGTTCAGCCTGCAGGAATTTCCTTCTATACATTCATGACAGTGAGCTATCTTGCCGATATATATAAGGGAAAGATAGCGCCGGAGCTTAATTTTGCAAAGTATGCGCTTCATATATCGTTTTTCCCGCAGGTTATGTCCGGTCCTATCGGCAGGGCCGGGGATCTCATGTATCAGTTTTTTGAAGAGCGTGAGTTTGATGCGGCTGAGGCAGAGAGCGGTCTGCGCATGATGCTTTGGGGATACTTTAAAAAGATGATAGTTGCGGATTCCCTTTCGGGATACGTTGATATGGTTTATGGAAATGTGACATATTATTTTGGCATGACCTTTATAATTACTTCTATTATGTACACTTTCCAGATATACTGCGACTTTTCCGGTTATTCTGACATAGCTATAGGTGTGGCAAGATTATTTAATATCCAGCTTATGGACAATTTCAAGAGTCCATACTGGTCAAGATCTATAAGAGAATTCTGGTCAAGATGGCATATTTCGCTGTCTACATGGTTTAGGGATTATGTATATATCCCGCTTGGAGGCAGCAGAGTGAGTCCGGCAAAGAAGAACCGCAATCAGATGGTAACAATGCTCGTTAGCGGACTTTGGCATGGAGCAAACTGGACATTTGTCGTGTGGGGCGCGCTTCATGGCATATACCAGGTTATAGAGGGCTTCTGCAAGAAGCATTTTGTAAAAGAAGATGCAAAGCCAAAGAGCAAGGGTGCCAAGATCGCAAGCAATATTTTCCATGGACTTCTTACTTTTGCAATGGTAGATATAGCATGGATCTTCTTCAGAGCTGACAGCATCTCTGATGCGCTTTTCATTGTGACTCACATGCACAATGGTGTGATACTTCACTTTGCAAATGCATGGGAAAAGATGATGGTTGACATGAACCTGACAGTATTTGCATTATTAAAAGTTGCAGCAGCGATTCTAGCACTTATGGCATATGATTTTGTTGCACTTAAGCATGATATATCCCGTGAATTTGCATTATGTAAACTGCCTGTTAGATGGATAGCCTATACAGCAGTCACAACATTGATAATCGTATCGCAGCTTCATGGCGGTACAGCACAGTCATTTATTTATTTCAGTTTCTGAGGGGTTTGGCACAGATGAAGAAGTTTCTAATTAAGTGTTTAGCATTTGCGATAATTTTGGGAGTGATCTTCATTCCCTTTGCGGTGATTGTAGACCCGTATAATATTTTTCATCCGGATACTATAGTAAATAACGGAGTAGAGCCTAATAAAAGCTATGTTAAGATGCGAAATGTGCTTAAGCATCCGGATAAGTATGATTCTTTTTTGTTTGGATCATCAAGAGTGGGATTTTTTGATGTGTCCAAAATGAAAGACGGCAATTATTATGATATGTCATATTCGGAAGGAACGCCTGCAGAGCATCTTGAGGATTTAAAGATACTTATAAGCAGGGGGATCGTTCCTAAAAATGTGACGATCGGAATTGATGATATTTCTTATTTTGTAGATCCTTCATTCCATGATCAGCAGCTTTACAGACGCTCATTTCCATGGAATGGGACTTTCCTTGAAAAGTTGGATTTTTATCTTGGATATTTTGATCTGATCACATTGTCAGATTCACTCGATGTAATCGCTAATCATAAAAATACCGATCCGGATTATGGTAAGAGGCTTTTAGAGACTGGTACGGAAAACCTGTCCATTCCGACGGGATTTAATTATGAAAAAACAGAAGCTACATGGTCTGACTATTATTCTCCGAGAGAGGAAAGCCTTAATGAGATTAAGGCGATAGTTGATCTTTGCAGAGAAAATAATATCAAGCTCAGGATATTTACAAATCCGATAAATGGTTATACTTATCAGAAGGATATAGCAAACGGATACATCGTTTTCCTTAAGGAACTGGCAGAAGTTACGGATTACTATAATTTCAGTGGATTTAATACCATCACACTCGACATGACAAACTATTATGAGACAAGCCATTTTTCACCGGAGATAGGAGATATGATCATTGATACGGTTTACAATGGCAAGACGGATAAAGAACTGCTGGCGCAGGGCTTTGGAATGCATGTCACTGTCGAAAATGTTGATGAGCTTACAGATATACTTTATGCACAGGCAGTTAATTTTGATCTGCCTACAGATACTTATCCGGACACATTAAACAAAAAAGATGACGAGTAAGGTGAAAAAGTGTGGGTTTTTCCTTTACCAATTCTTAAACTTTTATGTTTTTTATAAAATTTCAATGACATGTATTTGGTTTAGTGCTATATTGTAAAAGTAGTTTTGTGTATAAAAAATCACATTATAAAGGGGTTTTTTATATTGGTGGCTCATCACAGTGTGGTATCGATGAGTTACTGCAGTTTTTTGTTTTATTTTTTATGGAGGCTTTTAATGAAGAAGAGGTTCAAGACAGCAATGGCTCTGCTTCTGTCTGCATCTATGCTCTTTGGAGGCAATGTGCAGACTGCGTTAGCAGCAGGACCGAGTATGAGTGCAAACAGCCAGTCGGCTAACGCATCATCCACAACAAGCGATGACAATTTAAGTGACAATCATCTGAGACTGACAAGTGAAGGAAGTACAGTCAGTGAGGATGAAAAGTATCCTTCACGTTCTTATAATGAGAAGCTTACACCAGAGGAGTATTTTGGAATTACAAATGTTTCAAAAGAAGTCACTTATAATGGCCTTGAGCAGAAACCTGCTATTTCTGAGACAAAGGCAAGTGAAGATGGATACAATGTATTTTATAACTATAAATATGAGGGAAAGAATACATCATCTGTAAATCGCGCAGGTAAGTATGAAGTTACAGTTTCTGCCTGCACAACAAGTGGAAATATCGTTAAGACAACAAGCTTTAACTATGTAATTGATAAGTATGTACTCGATATTACTTCAGGCAGCGCTGAGAAGAACGTTACTGACGGAACAGGTAAGCTTTCTGAGCCCCTTAAAAATACTGAGTATACGATTAAAGATGCAAGCGGAAACACTATTGAGTATCTTCCTGGTGAAGATGGTGCTGAAAAGAAGGTAAAGAAGTACAAGATCAATTGTACAAACAGTGTCAGCTCACAGGGGGTATCAGATAACACATTTGATGTCGAGTTTATTGATGGTGCGGTTTCTGACAACTACGCTGTAGCAAAGACTTACGGAAAACTTTCTGTTACTTCAAGCTTTGATGAGAATATCAATGGAATGGGCGAAGTTCCAAAGATGAAGGCTGTTCTTGACAAGAAGGGCCGAGTAAAAGTTACATGGGGTAAGCCAAGCAGCGCTAAAAAGACTATAAAGTACAGCGTTTACCGCATGAACAGAGACAATTCATGGACACTTCTCAGCGAGAAACAGAAGAAAAAGTCATACATTGATTCTGAGGTAAGAACTGCTGATAATACAACATTTGTCTATAAGGTTGTAGCATATGGTAAGGACAGCGATGGTGTTTACGGCGTGAGTGACACACCTGGATATGCACAGTGTACACCAAAGCTTATATCACTTGCCAGCGGTCCAAGCTACAAGTATATAGCTATTCAGTTCCTTGATACAGGAGCAAAGAATTATCTTGTACAGCACGCTTACAAGACTAAGGGCAACAATGAAACTATCACAGTTTCTTCTGCAGGAATGTCTATCAGCAAGTATTCAGGCAAGATGTCTAAGAAGACTATTCCTACACGTACATACAACGATGTAGGTGGCAGTAACATAACTATTGCAAACCAGAAGAACGCTAAGTTCCTTTTCAGAGTTGCATCACCTGAGTTTGAGATCCTTGACTACGGCAGAACAAGGACAGTTCCAAAGAGTGCATATTCAACATGGACTACATGTAAGCTTACAACAGGATCAACACCTGAGGTTAAGGCTGAAGTAGACAGTATGACAGCTATTCACTTTACTTATACAAAGGTAAAGAAGGCTACAGGATATTTGATCGAGTATTCAACAAGCCCATTGTTCTCTGAGTCAGCAAATGCAACAACAGTTAAGAAATTCGTTACAAAGAAGACAACAGGAGAGTACAGAAGCTGGTTTACAGAAAGAAAGATCAAGCTTACAGACCTTTCTGCCGGCAAAATGTATTACTTTAGGGTTACACCATATTTCAAGGGAACAGCTATAAGAGATGTTGATTCTACAAGCGGTATACCAGGTATTACTTCAGAAGTAGTATCTCAGTGTGGAAGACCTGGCAAAGTTTCAGATCTTAAGGCTGAGTTCTATGAGGATGGAAATGCAAGAGCTGATGCCAAGCTTACATGGAGCTATGATTCAGGTAAGTATGGCAGCAGATTCAAGGGATATGTTGTTTCAAGACAGCTTTATAAGTACAAAGATGACAAGGATGCCAAGTCTATCGATGATGTAAAGGGAGATAAGGATGGCGAGGAAGTATTCCTTGTGTCAATGAATGCGTTTAGTACTAAGACAAAGTATGTAAACACCAATGGAGACATGATCCCTAATGGTGAGATCGTCGAGTACAGAGTAGCAAGTATATATTATAACGAGTCAGATAAGAGCTTTGGAGATAATGGATATCTTCTTGGCGAGACCGAGACAGTATATTATATCAATCCTACAGATGTAGATTTTAAGAAGAGCACTTATGAGGTAAAGACTGGATCAACTACAAGTACAGAGATCGAGTTTGAGCCTAAATTAACAACAAATAAAGAAGTAGAATATGAGATCTATTCTGATGACGTAAGCAATCCTGAAAAGTACGTTAAGGTCAATGAAAAGGGTGTGCTTACAGGCGTTAAGACTTTGGATTCTTCAAAAGAAGTTTATGTAAAGGTAAAATCAAAGTCTGATCCTACAAAGGTATATGAAACAGCAAGAGTTAAGGTAACAGCAGGAAGTGGAGAGTCAAATTCCGGTAAGGATGACGATGATGATGACGACAAGGCTGATACATCAGACCTTGTAGTATGTATAGATCCTGGTCATGGCGGAACAGATGCTGGTGCGATCTATGGCGGTATCAATGAGAAAGATATCAATCTTACACTTGCAACTAAGGTAAAGGATCAGCTTGAGTCTGAGGGTGTAAAAGTCTATATGACAAGAACTTCAGATAAATATGTATCACTTACAGATAGAACAGACTATGCTAAGGATAAGGGATGTAACCTTTTCGTAAGTATCCACAACAACTCAAGTTCCAATACTTCAACAAAGGGTACAGAAGTATACTATTCTATCACAAGCTATGGAAGAAAGAATCTTGCATCACATATAGCAAGTGCTGTATCTGATGCTCTTGGAACTAAAGACAGAGGTGCAAAGACTAAGACTGGTGATAACGGAGATTATTACTCAGTTATCAGAACATCTGCTGCAAAGGGCATACCTGGACTTATAGTAGAGCATGCTTACATGTCAAATAGTGATGACCTTGCTGCACTTAAAGATGATTCATTACTTGAGAAGGCTGCAAAGAAAGAGGCAGCAGCTATCATAAAGTACTGGAAGTCTTGATGTTGGAGGTTTTATATTGAAAAGAATTATACTGGCGGCGGTGCTTTGCACCGCTTGCCTTACATTAGGGGCTTGTTCAGGGAAGAAAGGCAATGACGCAAAGGAGAGCACAGCAGCTACAGAGACAACTGAAGCAGTGACAGAAGAAAGTGTTGAGCCGGCAAAGATCTCTCAGGATGATGCGGATCAGCTAATTTCTGAAAAACTTGATGGCACTAATGCAAATGCTATTTACAATAACATGGATTATGCAGATGGCATGGATATCTATACTTATACCGTTGTAGACGCTGATGGAAATGAACTTGATCAGATGCTGGCAGTTGACTCGGTTTCAGGAGAAGTATATGTTTATGACTATGATAATGAAGTATTATCTGATTTTTCTGAGTTTGAGCTTTATGATCCTGACAGTCATGCAAACATATCCTGGAGTGGTACATTCACGTTGGATAAGATGACAGTTACACTTGATCCTGCTGATGACAACTCTTTTGAATTTTCTTTTGCAAACGATGGAGAAACTGAGTTTCAGGGTGTTGCACAGATTGACGGGAATAAGGCTTCTTACGAAGATGATGATGTAAAGCTTACTTTTGAGTTTGATAAGGATGGTTCTTTAAAAGTTGTAAATAATGGCAATATAAACAGCTATGCTGGCATATATGCCAAGGGGGAATGAGATGAAATACATTAAGAAGTTTATGGCAGCGCTCATGTGTGCCATTACTATTGTAACTGTAGCAATGCCGCTTACAGCTAACGCGGCTGCTCAGAGTGGGTTTAAGGGAGTTTGGATATCTTTTCTTGATATTCAGTCATACTTAAAGGGTAAGGATCAGGCATCTTTTGATGCAACATTCAGCAGTATGTGTGATACTGTTGCTGCTCAGGGATGCAATGCTGTGATAGTTCATGTTCGTTCACACAACGATGCAATCTATCCTTCAGCAATTTATCCATGGAGCACAGAGATGCTCGGTGGTAATCCTGGATTTGATCCACTTGCAGACATGGTTTCTATCGCACACAGCAAGGGACTTACTTTCCATGCATGGATCAATCCTTACGGCTATAGAAATGGTGTGATCTGCGGAAATGCCGCACTGGCTACAAATGCAAACATTGTTGCCGGCGTACAGGAAATCGTTTCTAACTATGCAGTAGATGGTATCCACTTTGATGATTATTTTGCACCTGTAGGTGCTGCAAATATCAACTCAATGGTTGCAAGCGTGCACTCAGTTTGTGCAGCAGCAGGCAGGGTATTTGGTATCGCGCCTCAGGGAAACATCCAAAATTGCATGGCAGCCGGCGCTGATGTTGCTACATGGCTTTCAACACCTGGATATGTTGATTATCTCTGCCCACAGATCTACTGGACAGACCAGTACGGAGTTGCAGCTAAGACACCAATGTTCTCAAACAGACTGGCAGCATGGAAGGCTCTCGACAAGGCAGGTATCCCACTTTATGTAGGACTTGCAGGATACAGAGCAGGACAGCCATTGTCTTACGATCCAGGCTGGGCTCTCAGCAATACAAACCTTGCAACACAGGTTGATAAGGCTCGTGCAGCAGGATACACAGGATATGCATTATATAGATACAGTACACTGGTTTCACCTGCAGCAGCTACAGAGCTTACAAATCTTCGTACAAGAGGATAATGTTTATAGATTGATTTCGAAAAGATCTATAAGATTGATAAAAACATAACAATCAATGTTTAAAACTAACAAAAATCATAGCGGTAATATATGTAATTTGTATATTATGTAGAAATAATGAATGAAATATGAACACAAATCTTAAATGTTCATAAATTCCTCAAAAACTGTTTACAAATCCAAATGGATGATTTATACTCATCATTGTCACAAGGAATTGTGACAGAGGATTATGAAAAATATATGTCATTAGGACATATCAGTATTTTAGGAGGAAATTATTATGAGAAACAAAATCGCTATGGTTATGGTATCAGCTATGGTTGCAGCTACACTTATGATGGGTTGTGGTTCTTCATCTTCAGCAGCTTCTACAGAGGCAGCTTCAACAGAGGCAGTTTCTACAGAGGCTACAGAGGCAGCTTCAACAGAGGCAGCTTCAACAGAGGCTACAGAGGCAGCTTCAACTGAGGCAGCTTCAACAGAGGCTACAGAGGCAGCTTCAACAGAGGCAGCTTCTACAGAGGCTACAGAGGAGGCTTCAACAGAGGCAGCTTCAACAGAGGCTACAGAGGAGGCTTCAACAGAGGCAGCTTCTACAGAGGCAGCTTCAACAGAAGCAGCATCAACAGAGGCTGAATAATTTATACTCTAATATAGTAGATATGAGCCCTTGGGATTATTCCCAGGGGCTTTTTTCTGTTATAATTCGGTTATCATTATATTGAAAGGACACTTACAAATGGACGAAAAGATCATACTTGCGTCTGCATCTCCAAGACGCAGGGAGCTTCTTGAGAGGGCGGATATTTTATTTGACGTCATTGTCAGCAATTCTGATGAAAAATATACGGCAGTTAAACCGGAGAAGATAGTTGAAGAAATATCTTGTGGCAAGGCAGAAGATGTTGCTAAGAGTTGTGACAGGGATGATGTCATTATTCTTGCTGCAGATACGGTAGTCTGCTTTGAAGATGTGATATATGGAAAGCCATCTGATACGGATGATGCTTTCAATATGCTCAAAAAACTTCAGGGAAACACACATAAAGTTGTTACAGGAGTTACTTTTGCCATAAAGAAGGACGAAAAGATAGATTACAGGACATTTCATGAAGCTACAGAGGTTTCTGTATATGAAATGACCGATGATGAGATCCGTGAGTATATTGCGACGGGTGAGCCGATGGACAAAGCAGGTTCTTATGCAATACAGGGTAAATATGCAAAATACATAAAAAGTATAAAAGGTGATTACAGCAATGTCGTTGGATTACCTATAAGCCGCGTATATCATGAGCTAAAAGCTATAAGAACGGAACTTGACTGATTTTTAATTTGTACTTGAACTATTTTGTCATTGCTGTTATATTATTCATAAGATACGTATATTTATGCATGTGTTTTTAAACATTATACAAAACACATTTTGGGATATGCATAGATATAATAGGATGATAATTTAGGGAGGATGTTATTATGAAAAAGAAAATATTTGCAGTAACAGTAGCAATGGCTATGGCTACAATGATGCTTTCAGGATGCGGAAGCTCTTCACAGAGTAAGGCAAGCGAGGCAGTTCCTTCAGAGGCACCTGCTTCAGAAGCAGCATCAACAGAGGCTGCTGCACCTGATGCGGGCGAGGCAACAGGAGAAACACTTATCGTTGGTACAAACGCAGCATTCCCTCCATTTGAATATGTTGGTGATGATGGACAGCCAGATGGCTTTGATGTAGCACTTATCAAGGCAATTGGTGAAAAGATCGGCGCAAACGTTGAGGTTCAGGATATGGAGTTTGATTCACTCGTATCTTCTATCGGAAATAAGATCGATATGGCTATCGCAGGTATGACAGTTACTGAAGAGAGAAAGAACATGGTTGATTTCTCTGAGCCTTACTATGAGGCAGTTCAGTCTGTGATCATACCAAAGGATGCAGCAATTTCATCAGCTGAGGATCTTAAAGGAGCAGCAATAGGCACTCAGCTTGGAACAACAGGAAACTTCCTTGCAGAGGATATCGAGGGAGCATCTGTTTCAACATATAATAAGGGTGTGGATGCAGTAAATGATCTTATCAATGGACGTGTTGACTGTGTTATCATCGACAAAAACCCTGCTGAAGTATTTGGCGCACAGTTTGCAGATAAACTTACTGTACTTCCAGGAAGCCAGTTCGATTTCGAAGTAGAGAACTATGCAATCGCACTTCCTAAGGGAAACACAGAGCTTGCTGATAAGGTTAATGCAGCACTTGCAGACCTCAAGGCAGACGGCACATATGACAAATTGGTATCAGAGTATATTGACGGAGCAACAGAGAAATAAATGACAATCACTGAACGTTTTAATGCGGCATTTGTAGCAGGTGATCGCTACAAGCTGTACATATCGGGACTTGGGATCACACTTGAAATAGCATTATTTGCAGCAATACTAGGTGTTGTAATCGGTACTATCCTTGCGCTTATGAAATTATCTACAAAAGAAGATGGCAAACCTACGGTATTTTATTATATAGCTACAGTCTATGTTGACATCATCAGAGGAACACCTAGTGTTCTTCAGTTGTTGATCATGTGGTTTATAGTTATGGCATCATCAAACAACGGAATACTCGTTGCGTCACTGTCATTTGGACTTAACTCAGCTGCATACGTATCTGAGATAGTTCGTGGCGGTATACTTGCCGTAGATAAAGGCCAGATGGAGGCAGGTCGCTCTTTGGGACTTTCAAAGGCGCAGACTATGCAGTATATCGTTCTTCCACAGGCTATGAAAAATGTAATCCCGCCTCTTGGCAATGAGTTCATCACACTCATCAAAGAGACAGCTATAGTAGGATATGTAAGTCTTGCAGACCTCACACGTGTTGCAAACCAGGTTGCATCAAGGACATATGATGCATTCATGCCGTTGATTGGTGCTGCGGTTATCTATTTTGTAGTGATAAAGATACTTACGTTGATCCTTGGAAATATTGAAAGGAGGATGCGCAAGAGTGATAACCGTTAAAGACTTATGTAAAGAGTTTAAGAACAATGACGGAGAAGTAGTAAAAGTTCTCAGAGGCATCAATTATGAGATCAATAAGGGAGAGAAGATAGTTATCGTAGGTCCTTCCGGATCTGGAAAGAGTACTTTCCTCAGATGTATCAATCTTCTTGAGAGACCGACTTCAGGACACATTATATTTGATGGAGAGGACATTACTTCACCTAAGGTTGACATAAATAAGGTTCGTGAGAGAATGGGTATGGTTTTCCAGACTTTCAATCTTTTCAACAACCTTACTGTCATGGAGAATATCATACTTGCACCGGTCAAGCTCAAGGTGATGAGCGAAGCTGACGCTAAGGCAAAGGCGCTTGAGCTTTTGAAGCGTGTAAATCTTGTGGATAAGGCAGATGTATATCCTGCAGCACTTTCCGGCGGACAGAAGCAGAGAATAGCTATTGTGCGTTCACTTTGCATGAACCCGGAGGTCATGCTTTTTGACGAGCCTACATCAGCACTTGATCCGGAAATGGTAGGAGAAGTACTTGATGTTATGAAGCAGCTCGCGGATGAAGGTATGACAATGGTTGTTGTAACTCATGAGATGGGCTTTGCAAGAGAAGTTGCTACTAAGGTGCTTTTCGTAGATGAAGGTGTCATTATGGAAGAGAATACTCCACAGGAGTTCTTTGCAAATCCAAAGAGCAAGAGATTGCAGGATTTCCTTTCAAAGGTGCTTTAAAACGTACAGAAACAAAAAGGGCAAAGAGTCATTATTTCAACTCTTTGCCCTTTGTTTATTTCCTCAATTCCAATAGATAATTCGATATGAACTCCTGTGTGAATTTATCTGCACCGGCGTGGTTCATGTGATTGTTGTCTCCAAAGTAAATATTGTCATAGACAGGCACCTCGGTTTCTATTATGAAGCTTGGATGCTTTTCCTGTACTTCTGAGAGAAACTCCTTATATCCGTTCCAAAATTCATCTGTAATAACTTTTGAAGAGGCTTCATTTATAGGAGCCTGAGCAATTATCACTCTTATTCCGCTAGACTCACAAAGATCCAATAGACGATAGTAATAAGAAAGGACAAGCGGGGAATAATCAAATTCTTCATGATGTGTCTCGTAGTTTAGATCAGAATTACCAGCATCTGTGCCGAACTCAGTGTATCCCTGGTGCTCTCTGACAGTGGCATATTTTTCTTTATTTGCCTCGCGATTACCTGTAAACTTTGCCTGATACATTGCATCCAGATATTTATTTGGCAGGCGAAGATTAAAGGATACAAGATCACTGAGCCAGCCAGAATAATGTATAGTCTCGTCGGAGTATTTGAAAGCTTCTGCCTCAACCTCTGCAAGTTCAAATGGAGTAAGGTAATTATAGTATAGTGTCTGCTGCCAGTTGTCGATGCTGCAGAAGTGATATGGCGCAAAGGTCACAATTACCGATTGAGGTGCGATATGATTTTTCAAGTAATTTTTCAATGCATAATACATCTCGATAGAGGTGGAGCCTCCGATCGCCATATTGTAGGTATCCGGTCCAAACTGCGCCGGAAGGTAGCTAGACTTTGCACGAGAGTCACCAAGTATAAGTATACGCTTGGATTGTTCTGATGACGATCTTACAAAATCAGACTCTTCCTGCCACATGGTATATTCTACAGCCATGTAGTCGAGCGGCATCAGATATGCCACAAATGACAGTATCAATAATGGTATAGAAAGAACTATTAAATTTCGTAAAAGCTTAACTATGTTTTTATTCATTAATAAATTCCTGGTCTAATCTTAAAATTTGAAGTAAATAAACTGAGCAGCGCCAATATTTGCACTGAGGAGAATCATGATAGTAAGCAGATAATATACAGCCCAACGTACAGGGATATTCTTTGAAAGAATTACTGCGGGAGCATCTCCGGTTTTTTCGTTGAGTATATCATAAGCTAAGAGTATCAACAGTGAAAAAATGAGTATCATGAAATTAAGTGAGCCAAGTCCGAGTGAAAAAAATGATGTAGTCAGTATACTTACAGGCTCAAATGCAAATAAAATCTTTTCTGATATTGTTATGGCAGCTTCTATGCTGCTTGCCTTAAAGAAAACAAGTGCAGCACAAAATATAAGGAAGGTTGCAGCTATCTGATAAGCATGGTGAAACTTCAAAAATACCTTGTTTTCTGAAGGCATTAACGCAAATATTTTCTTTCTTACAGGAAGAAGTATTTCACCTATCACCTGGAATGAACCGGACATTACACCCCATATGACGTATGTCCACGCTGCCCCATGCCAGAGTCCCGAGCAGGCAAAAACGATAAGTGTGTTTATGTATTTACGTATCTTACCGGCTCTGCTTCCGCCAAGTGGAAAGTAAAGATAGCTTGTAAACCAGCTGTTGAGTGAAATATGCCATCTTCGCCATAGGTCACGGCATGAAGTCGCAAAAAAAGGCTGCTGGAAGTTTTCCTGCAAGGAGATTCCAAGTACTTCTGCCGCTCCGATCGCGATGATGGAATAGCTAGCAAAATCGCAATATATCTGAAATGCATAAGCAAAGGTTGCAAGTACGAGCTGATAGCCTGTGCAGTCAGCATAGTTTCCATATATAAGGTCTACTAATATTGCAAGTCTTGTAGAGATAACGAGTTTCATAAAGTATCCCCACAGCATGCGGAAAAGACCATGACGTACTCTATAATAGTCAAATTCATGTACTTCCTTAAACTGATGCATAAGCTTAGGCGCCCGGCCGATAGGCCCTGCAAGAAGCTGCGGGAAAAATGATACGAAAAGAGCATAGTCTATAAATGACTTCTCGGCCTTTGCATCACCGCGATATACGTCAATAGTGTATCCTATCACCTGAAAACAGTAAAAAGAGATTCCCACAGGAAGAATTATACTCAGATTACTCTTTAAGCCAATAGTCTCACACATAAAGTTGAAATACTTAAAGAAAAACAAAAGTCCTAAGTTTGCAGTAACACTGAAAAAAACAGTAGCTTTTTTTATAAAACTATTATCTCTGAATTTTTCGATGAGCAGACCGGCAGCATAGGTTACAATGGTCGAGCCGAGCAGCAAAAGTGCGTATGCCGGCTCCTGACACATATAATAGAAGTAACTGACTATGAGCAGCCATATATTTTTATATTTAAGTGGTATCTTAAAATAAGCAAGCGTGACAATTGGAAAAAACATCACGAAAGCAATTGAATTAAATATCATGAAAATATTCCCTTCTCTAATAGCTTTAGTCATTTTACAATAGTTTAAGGGAAGTAGCAAGGCGACAAAATTATGTATGCGTATTCCTCCGCCTGCTTATTATCAAGTACATGCTCATGATTCATTGCACAAAATTGTTTGAAAGTGTAAAATTATAGTACTAATATTTTTGGAGGACAGACTTTGAAAGAAAGAATAGCAGAGTATCTGAAGGGGAGAGGCTATGCTTCTTTGGGCTCGTCCATTAAAGAGGTTGAGGTATATTCTCGTCAGGAAGAGAGAATGATACTTTCAGTCATGATCATAGATACAAGGACTTTTGTACTTTCTTTGCGGGACTATCAGAACATGGTCAAGCAGATCCGTCAGATATTTTTAGATAAAGGATACACAAGGATAAGGATACTTGGACTTGTGCTTGTAAATAATATAGAGAACGGCAGGTATCTGGCAACTAATGACGAGTTTGTCTGGCTGATAGATACAAAGCGCTCAGAGCTCGTATTTTTTGAAAATACAATATACGATTATGATGTTATGCGCACTGATATCGAGCGGCTTGTAGTTGAGTCAAGATCTGATGAGGCAAAAGAAGCCCGCATGACGGTGGGCCAGATAGTGAGCCGTCTTCTTTGGAAGAATGACGCACCGCTTACGATCATACTCATACTTATTAATATACTGATATTTGTCGTGTTGTCATTCATGGGACCGACTACCAATGCTGCATTCATGGCAGAGCATGGAGCAATGTATCCGCACTATGTCGTCGGTGAAAAGCAGTTTTGGAGATTGTTTACATGCATGTTTCTGCACTTTGGAATAGAGCATCTTGGCGCAAATATGCTTTCGCTCTACATTTTCGGGGAGAGAGTAGAGCGTACTTTGGGCAAGGCGAAGTATTTAATCATGTATATTTTGAGCGGACTTGGGGGAAGTGTGGCTTCTTTAGGCATGTCGTTATTGCTTGGCACAGACTATGTTTCCGCAGGAGCAAGTGGGGCTATATTTGGTGTCATTGGCTGTCTTTTGGCGATAGTGATAAAAGATAGCAGGAGATTTGAGTATCTGACCAGATCCAAGATAGGGCTTCTGATAGGATACAGCCTGTTTGCAGGGGCAACAAGTACGGGTATAGATAATGCAGCACATATCGGAGGACTTTTGACAGGTGTGCTGTGCGGATTAGTTATGTATTTTAAGGGGAATAAAGGGGGTAATCAGCAGTGAAGATCAATATTTACTATGGCGGTCGTGGAATAATGGGAGACCCGACATTATTTGTGCTTTCAAAAATGCAGGCTGTATTGGAGGAGCTCAACGTCAAGGTAGTGAGATACAATCTGCATGATGAAAAGAAAAATATAACTTCGCTTCCAAGCACATTAAATGATGCCGATGCGGTAATACTCGCAACTACGGTTGAGTGGTATGGTGTAGGTGGCTATATGGCAGAATTTATGGATGCCTGCTGGTACTATGGCAATAAGGAGAAGATATCTTCTATCTATATGTGTCCTGTAGTTATGTCAACTACATATGGCGAGCGCGAAGCCCAGCTTACACTCATTTCTGCATGGGATATGCTTGGAGGCAAGACCATAAGCGGCATAAGCGGATATGTAAAGGACAACATATCTTTCGAGTCTAATCAGGATTACATATCTACAGTCGAGAAGATAGCTGAGAATTTCTACAGAAATATTTCCCGTAAGGCAATCCTGCTTCCGGTAAGCACGCAGGAGGTACGGGGCTCAGCATCACATAAGTCGATAGAGCTCACTCCTCAGGAGACAGAGCAGCTTTCCAAGTATGCATCTGATGACAATTTCGTTCAGACACAGAAAGAGGATATAAAGGAGCTTACCAATCATTTCCGCACACTTCTCAAAAACGACGGAGTTGCAGAAGAAGATGTTATTCTGCAGAAGTTTAAGGAAAAATTTAAGGCGGATAATGCTACAGAAGGCATATTCCAGCTTGCCATCAAAGAGTTTAGCAAGCCGCTCAATCTCGATGTGCAAGGCTCCATACTCAATCCATACTATGGAGTAAACGATGAGCAGAGCGTACTTTGCAGGCTCGATAAGAGTATAGTGAACGAAATCATTGCCGGAGAGATTACTTTCCAGGAAGCTTTCAGAACCGGAGATATGCAGGTTCGCGGCGATTTTTCGCAGCTTAGACTGCTCGATGAGCTATTTCCATTTAAAAATAAAGAATAATAAAAAACCTCAGGCTTTTCAAAATTGCCTGAGGTTTTATCATTACTGAAGCTCTTCACAAATTGCCTTAAGCTCATCATCAGAAGGCTTTGTAGGGTTCCAGAGGATGTGCTGTCCATCGTTTTTGTAACGTGGGATAAGATGCAGGTGGAAGTGAAATACAGTCTGTCCTGCTGTCTCTCCGTTATTTTGAACGATATTAAAGCCATCTGCGCCAAGCTTATCAGTCATTTTTGCAGCCATTTTTTTAGCAAGCACAAATGTCTTGGCAGCCAGATCATCAGGCAGCTCATAGATGTTGGCGTAGTGCTCCTTTGGAAGTATAAGTGCGTGTCCCTTTGTAGCAGGGCCGGCATCAAGGATCACTCTGAAATCGTCATCTTCATAGAGTGTATTTGTCTGAAATACACCGTTTGCAAGTTTGCAGAAAATGCAGTCGTCTTTCATGATACTCTCCTTTTTATCATTTTTTATTTGAAGCAGTCTTGTCAATGAGCTCACAGATAGTATCAACTGCGTCAGACTCATCAGCATTCTCCATCGCTTCCACATAGTCGATCATATTGTCCTTAACAGTGTTGATAGCCTGCATAAGTGTTTCATCAGACAGGTTTTCATCCTTAAGCACATATGAGTAGCCGGCCTTTTTAAATGACTCGGCATTTTTTATCTGGTCGCCTCTTGATCCTGCAAGCGGCAGCGGAACCAGAATATTTGGTTTACGCAGAGCAAGCAGCTCAAAAATAGCATTCGCGCCTGCTCTTGAGATGATTATATCAGCCATTGAAAAAAGATCTGCCATCTCATTTGAAATATATTCGTACTGCACATAGTTGTCAGTGCCGATATAGCTCTGGTCAAGCTTGCCCTTGCCGCAGAGGTGTACGACATTGTAGTTTGGCAGAAGCTTTGGCAGGAGATGTCTTACCGCTTCGTTTACGTGCTGCGCACCAAGACTTCCTCCGACAACAAGGATAGTCGGAAGCTCTCCTCTCTTGAGATGTGTAAATGCGTATGCGCGGCCTCTGTCACCATTTTTCAGCTCCTCACGGACAGGAGATCCCGTGAATACAGCTTTTGATGATGGTATATACTGAGCAGTCTCGCGGAAAGAGCAGCAGATTTTTGACGCTGCACTGTAAGAAAGCTTATTGGCAAGTCCCGGTGTCATATCTGACTCGTGTATAATAACTGGGATATGCAGAAGTGAAGCAGCCTTAACTACAGGAACAGAAACAAATCCTCCTTTTGAAAAAATAATGTCGGGCTTTTCGCTTCGAAGTATGCTGTATGCTTCTGCAAAACCCTTTAATACTCTGAATGGATCAGTGAAATTCTTGAGATCAAAGTAGCGTCTCAGCTTACCTGTTGAAATGCTGTAATACTTGATTCCCTCGGCTGTAACAAGCTTTTTCTCTATGCCTGTGTGTGAGCCTATATAGGCGATGTCAAAGTCGTATTCCTTTAAAGTTGGCACCAGCGCGAGGTTTGGAACGCAGTGACCGGCCGTTCCACCACCGGTGAGTATGATTTTTCTTTTTTTCATAATACATTGATTATAACACGGAAATTGAAAACATTTAATAAAAATGTTACAATCTTGCTGGTGTTTTAGTATGAAAAGGAGGGCAATCATGGGATTATTCGACAAAAAGAAGAAAAACGGTTTTGACTATGTAAATGATGCCGGTCCGGAGAAAAAACCGGAGCCGAAGAAAATAGGAAAAACATTGGGCATTGTAGTGGTTGTACTGTTTGTGTTATATATAGCCAATTCTTCGTTCTATAGTGTGGGAGAGCAGGAGCAGGCTGTTGTAACTCAGTTTGGACAGGTGCAGAGCGTGAAGAACGCGGGACTTTACTTCAAAGTGCCTATCTTGCAGGCAGTACACAAGATCTCTACAACTACAATGGGTATGCCTATCGGATATGGCAAGAATTATGAGGATGAAGACGGGGAATATTACAGCACGGATGAATCAATGATGATCACATCTGACTTCAACTTCATAAATATAGACTTCTATCTTGAGTACAGAGTATCTGATCCGGTCAAGTATCTCTATAGCGCAAATGATCCGATAGGAGTGCTTGATAATGAAGCGATGGCTGCTATCAGATCGACAGTTTCTGAGTACACGGTTGATGAGGCTATCACTACCGGTAAGAGCAAGATTCAGCTGGATGTTAAAGACAGACTTGTAGCTGCTCTTGCGGCAGATGATATCGGTATACAGGTTGTAAATATCACAGTGCAGGATTCAGAGCCTCCGACAGAGGAAGTTACAAATGCATTTAAGGCTGTTGAAAATGCAAAGCAGGGCGCAGATACTGCAGTTAACAATGCCAAGGCTTACCAGAGTGAGAAGATTCCTGCAGCCGAGGCGGCAGCGGATAAGATAATCCAGGATGCAAATGCTGAGAAAGAAACCCGTATCAACGAGGCAGAAGGTCAGGTAGCAAGATTTAATAAGACCTATGAGGAGTATCAGAAATATCCTCTCATCACAAAGCAGAGAATGTTCTATGAGACTGTAGAGGAAGTACTTCCGAACGTTAAGCTTTATGTTGATGACGGCGGTACAAACAAGCTTCTGCCACTCGGCAACTTAGGCGCATATGAGGCAGCGGCTTCAGCTACTGTATCAACAGATGCGGCAAATTAAGGAGGCTGGATTATGAAAAAAATTAAGATTCTTTTTGTAGTAGTCCTTCTTGCATTACTCGTAGTGGGAAGTGGCTGCATATACACTGTAACTATGGATGAATATGCGGTAGTAAAGCAGTTTGGTAAAATCGTCGCAATTGAGGATAGTGCAGGACTTAAGTTCAAAGTGCCGTTTGTGCAGGACGTGACCTACGTTCCAAAGAATATCCAGCTCTATGATATTTCACCATCTGATGTTATCACTATGGATAAGAAATCCATGATCGCTGATGACTATGTTATGTGGAGAGTTGTAGAGCCGAGAAAGTTTGTGCAGACACTTAACGGCTCGATTGCAGGCGCGCAGGACCGTGTAAGTGTGGCAACCTACAACGCTACAAAAAACATCATAAGCTCAATGGCGCAGGACGGCATCATTGAAGCGAGAGGCGAGAAGATGACTGCGCTCATAACAGAGGAAGCCAATTCTGATATAGGAAATTACGGCATCAAGATCGACAAGGCGGTTATAAAGGTGCTTGATCTTCCTGATGACAATAAAAATGCTGTCTATGAGAGAATGATCTCTGAAAGGCAGAATATCGCAGCAGCGTACAAGGCTGAGGGTGATGCAAATGCCCAGAAGATAAAAAATGAAACTGACAAGGAAGTTGCAATTAAAAAGGCCGAGGCAAATGCAGAAGCAGAGAAGATAAAGGCAGAGGGTGAGGCAGCTTACATGCAGACGCTTCAGGAGGCATACAACACACCTGAAAAGGCAGAGTTTTACAATTTTACAAGGAGCCTTGATGCATTAAAGACATCACTTGAAAAGGGCGACAAGACTATTATCCTTGATAAGGAGTCACCTCTTGTACAGGTGCTCTATGGACAGGGACTGAGGTAATTAATGAGTATTTTAAATGTTGAAAGATTATCACACGGATTTGGTGACAGGGCAATTTTTGAAGACGTTTCATTTAGGCTGTTAAAGGGTGAGCATATTGGACTGGTAGGCGCAAATGGCGAAGGTAAGTCCACATTTATGAATATAATCACCGGCAAACTTCAGCCGGATGAAGGCAAGGTCGAGTGGGCAAAAAATGTAAAGGCAGGATATCTCGACCAGCATGCAGTACTTGAAAAGGGCATGACTATAGGCGGAGTGCTTGAGAGCGCGTTTGCTCCACTCTACGACACAGAAGCAAGGATAAATGATCTGTACATGAAGATGGCTGATGTAGATGAAGCTACCATGAATGAGTATCTCGATGAAGTCGGAGTACTTCAGGAGCTCTTAAATGCACATGATTTTTATCTGATCGACTCAAAGGTAAACGAGGTAGCAAGAGCCTTGGGGCTCCTTGACCTGGGACTTGACAGGGATGTTACAGAGCTTTCCGGAGGACAGAGGACAAAGGTTCTTCTTGGCAAGCTTCTCTTAGAGAAACCGGATATCCTTTTGCTTGACGAGCCGACTAACTATCTTGATAAGGAGCATATCACATGGCTTCAGAGATACTTACAGGACTATGAAAATGCATTCATACTTATATCACATGATATACCGTTCCTGAACAGTGTGGTTAACATAATATATCACATGAATGACAGAAAGCTCGGCAGATATGTCGGTGACTATGATCATTTCATGGAAGTGTATGAAATGCAGAAGTCTCAGAAAGAGGCAGCATACAATCGCCAGCAGCAGGAGATTGCTGAGCTTAAGGATTTCGTTGCAAGAAATAAGGCGCGAGTTGCTACGAGAAATATGGCGATGTCACGTCAGAAAAAGCTTGATAAAATGGAACTTATTGAAAAGGCAAGCGAGAAGCCGAAGCCGGAGTTTAATTTCCTCAATGCAAGAGCCGCAGGAAAGTACATCTTTTCAACAAAAGATCTTGTTATCGGATATGATGAGCCACTTTCCAAGCCGCTTAACTTAAAGATGGAGAGAGGCCGCAAGATAGTGCTCACCGGTGCAAACGGTATCGGAAAGACTACTCTTTTAAAGAGCATCTTAGGGTTGATCGAGCCGCTCAGCGGTACTGTTGAGCAGGGAGATTATCTTGAGATAGGCTACTTTGAGCAGGAGACGCAGCCGGGCATAGAAACGACATGTCTTGAAGAAATATGGAATGAGTTTCCTTCATTTTCACAGTATGAGGTAAGGTCAGCCCTTGCAAAGTGCGGACTTACAACAAAGCATATCGAGAGCAAGATCAAGGTACTTTCCGGTGGAGAGCAGGCAAAGGTAAGGCTTTGCAAGCTTATAAACAGACCATCAAACATCCTTGTACTCGACGAGCCTACAAACCATCTTGATGTAGACGCAAAAGATGAGCTTAAGCGCGCACTTAAAGAATATGCGGGAAGCATACTGATGGTATGCCACGAGAGCGAATTCTACGAAGGACTGGCTACAGAAGTTTGGGATTGCAGCAAGTGGTCTCTGAGAATTTAAAATTGAATTTAATATAATTCAATTTTATGGCAAATATAATAAAGATTTAACTTGCGAATACTCACCGAAACATTCATAATGTTATAGGTAATAATTATTTTTTTAACAAAGGAGATCGAGACAATGGTAAATTGGAATAACCTTGATACACTTTCATCCTTTAAGGAACTTGAAAATGTAAAGCATGTTGATCTTAAAGCTGTTATGGCAGGAGAGAACGGAGCAGAGAGAGTAAAGAAGTATTCTGTTCCTATGGCTGCTGACCTTGCATTTAACTATGCAGCAAAGGAAGTTGACGATGACGTGCTTTCAGCTCTTTCAAAGCTTGCTGATGAGGCTCAGCTTGCTGAGAAGTTCGAGGAGCTTTACAACGGAGCTGTTATCAACACAGGTGAGAAGCGTATGGTTCTTCACCACCTTACAAGAGGCCAGCTTGGAAACAAGGTAGAGGCTGACGGCGTTGATAAGCGCGAGTTCTATATAAATGAGCAGAAGAGAATCGCTGATTTTGCAAACAAGGTTCACTCAGGTGAGATCACAAACGCAGTAGGCGAGAAGTTCACTACTGTAGTACAGATCGGTATCGGCGGAAGTGACCTTGGCCCTCGTGCTATGTATCTTGCACTTGAGAACTGGGCAAAGCAGAACGGCAAGTTCAAGATGGAGGCTAAGTTCATCAGCAACGTAGATCCTGATGATGCTTCAGCAGTGCTTAATTCTATCGATGTAGCACATTCAATCTTCATCCTTGTTTCAAAGTCAGGTACAACACTTGAGACACTTACAAACCAGTCATTCGTAATGGATGCACTTAAGAAGGCTGGTCTTGATTCTTCTAAGCACATGATCGCTGTTACATCAGAGACATCACCTCTTGCTCACAGCGACGATTTCATCGAGGCATTCTACATGGATGATTACATCGGTGGAAGATATTCATCAACATCAGGCGTAGGTGGAGCAGTTCTTTCACTTGCATTTGGTCCTGACGTATTCGCTGAGTTCCTTGATGGAGCAGCAGCAGAGGATAAGCTTGCAGCAAACAAGGATCTTATGAAGAACCCTGCAATGCTCGATGCAATGATCGGCTTCTATGAGAGAAACGTACTTGGATATCCAAGCACAGCAGTGCTTCCATATTCACAGGCACTCAGCCGTTTCCCTGCACACCTTCAGCAGCTTGATATGGAGTCAAACGGCAAGAGCGTAAACCGCATCGGTGAGCCTATCGACTACGTAACAGGTCCTGTAATCTTCGGTGAGCCTGGTACAAACGGACAGCACTCATTCTACCAGCTCCTTCATCAGGGTACAGACATCATTCCTCTTCAGTTCATCGGCTTCAAGAACAGCCAGATCGGCAATGATGTAGATATCCAGGGAAGCACAAGCCAGCAGAAGCTCTGCGCAAACGTAGCAGCTCAGATGGTAGCTTTCGCTTGCGGTAAGGAAGATGAAAACAAGAACAAGAACTTCGAGGGCGGACGTCCTTCAAGCATTATCGTAGGTGACAAGCTTACTCCTGCATCACTCGGAGCACTTCTTGCACACTTCGAGAATAAGGTAATGTTCCAGGGCTTCGTATGGAACATCAACAGCTTCGACCAGGAAGGCGTACAGCTCGGTAAGGTCCTCGCAAAGAGAGTTCTCGCACACGAGACAGAGGGAGCGCTTACAGCTTATAGTGAGCTTTTGAATATCTGATTAAAATTTCAATTATTTAATATAGAACAGCAGGCATGAAGATTGTGCCTGCTGTTTCTGTTCTTGCAAGTGTAGCCGCCTACTACATTTGTAAGTGGCTCGACAGAAACAAAGGCGGCAACGATAAATAACAGAGCCAAAAATAAAAAGCCCTAGAGACCGCCATCTCTAGGGCTTTTGCCATGGAACTAATTTCTCATCAATTCCTTACCTATTAATTAGTATAGCAGATATATAATAATTGTCAAATTAATCAATATAAAAAGGCCACGAGATCCGTGCCAATGGCTTGTTTTGCATTCGATTTTAACCAAGAAACTCATTGTAATATGTATACAATGCGAATATAATTAGAAGTATCTTAGCAAGGAAAAGTAGGGTGTTGACGTTATGGGATTTTGTTGTGATAATTTGACAGACAGACAGACAGACAGACAGACAGACAGACAGACAGACAGACAGACAGACAGACAGACAGACAGGTGATTTCTGCCGCTAAATTTTTGGTGCAATTAAATATCATAAAAATAGCAAAGGGTATCTTTGTGCATGATGTGTGCATAAAGGTGCTCTTTTGTTGTTTAAATATTTCATGGGTAAGATTTTAAAGGAGGAGAAACATAAAGAAAGTAACAGCAGATGAAGGAATGCTGGACATTTTATGCATCAAAGAAAACAAAATAAATAGAATGTGGAACAGCGCGTGCCATTAAAGACGGCTCTACATATCAATTCACAGTTCCAATAAAGAAAGGAAACTAAAAACATGTTTAAGAAAAATATTATCGCAGCATTCACACTTGGTCTCGCTATTGTTACAACTTCACCAGCTTTCCCGGCAATGGCTTCTACAGAGGTAGTTCAGGACAGTTCTGAACTTACAAATGAAGAGGTCGTTGACGCCAACAACAATCTTGGTGGCGATGAGAACAACAAGACTCAGAGTAATAATGACAGGATTATTGATCCAAACAACCCTCATGATAGACATGACATACCTAGTGACGGTGATGATTTACCGGAAATGAATCCGGAGGATCCTGATCACTTAAATCCTAAGTATTATGACTCACCATGGCATCAGCAGTCTGGAGAATCACTACCTATAGGAAGTGCGAACAGATATAGTGCTAAGTGGCATTTCAAAAATAAAGTAAATACCATCATTGTTATGAAGGATAAATTTGATATAACAAATCGTTTCTACCACGTTGTTTCTGCAAATAACTTCAACCCACAGGCGGCTAAGGAACGTTTCGTATCTTCAGACAAAAGGGTAGCTACAGTTAATAAGAAAGGTATGCTCAAAGCAAAAAATAGAGGTGTAATTGAGGTACAGTACCAGCAGAAAGTAAAGGGTGGTAGTTGGACATCAGTAGGTGAGCCTGTAACTTTCTACATACAGAAGCCAGAGTTAGAGAAAGTGATTACGATATCAAGAAGTGAGTTCAAACCTGTAAACCTCTACAACTATATAGGTAAAACAACCTATAGACCACTAGAGTGGCGTTATGGAAAGGGTAAAAATATAGGTATAGACAATTATGGTAACATAAGTGTGTCTGGTTCTAAAGGTCACGCTACGTTCTATGCTATCTATGGTGATGAAGATCATCATACAAACAAGGAGTACAAAATTACTATTAAGTTAACTAAGTGATTACTTAGTTTTCTAATTTACAGAATGGTCTAGTTTTAAACTAGACCATTCTGTAGTATGAAAGGATGTGAATTTATGAATAAAGCACAGCGTATTGAAGCAGCAAAGAATTGGATCAACACTTTCACATCCTTCAAGCGGACGAGGCTTTTGCCATGGAACTAATTTCTCATCAATCATCAAACAGATCGTCTCCGACTATTACATTCTGCACGATCCCTGAATACTCGTTTTGTTTGTATCCATTACCGCAGATAAGGGTAATGTGTATTGCTTCTTGTGCGCCGGTTTCATTCTGAAACTTTTCCATTCTGTTCTGGATTTTTTCATATTCTTCTTTATCAAGCATATACACTTTATTAGTGAATTTCATTTCGCAAATATTAATGACTCCATCCTTGCGGTAGATTATGAGATCAATCTGAGCTCCTTTGTCGCCTTCTTTACTCCTCCATGAGAATTCATTTGTCTCGACACCACTTATTCCCAAGGCTTCCTTTATCTTAGCAATATGATTCAGACACACTATTTCAAAAGAATTTCCTCTCCAGGAATTGTATCCCGGAGAATTGATATATTCATTCCATGAATCAAACTTCTTGTTTTCAATAAAAGCTATTGCAAAAAGTGTAAATGGATCTATAAGCTGGTAAAGAGCGTCATTTTCTCCTTTCGTGTAATTCGAAAATTTACGTATGAATCCACACTCTTCGAGCTCACGGAGATCTTTTGTCAGAATAGAACCGCCTCCGATTGTTTTATCTTTTGAAAGTTCTGTTCTGGTCATGCCTTCTTTCTTTTTTGCCAAAGACTTTAGAATGGCAATATGCTTTTCTGGATTATCAAACAACGAATGGAATAGATTATAATATTCATCATGAAGCTCACCATATTCTTTAAAGCACAATTCGTTAATATTCTGTGCGAGGGAAAGCCTTGGATCCAAACGATTGAGATAATGAGGCACACCGCCGAATACCATATAGCTCTCGATCATCTGGCTTCTGGTCATGACAATATCATTCATCTCAAAAAGTTTCTCACATTCTGCCAAAGTAAATGGTGCTAAATGTATACGCCTTGTAACCCTATTGTGAAACCCTTTCTTGGATGTCAGCAGATTAGTTGTTATCCATGATGTTGCACTTCCACATACTATCAGTACCAGATCTTCTTGGGCTGATGCCCAGCTGTTCCAAAAATAATCGAGTGCGCTCTTAAAGTCAGATCTTGCTGTATCCATCCAGGGCAGTTCATCCAAAAATATTACTCTTTTGTTGTTGATAGGCTCACGATATACCTTGTCACTATCAAGCAATTCCCTCAGCCATGTAAATGCCTCGAACCAGTCCTTTGGAGCAGTCTTGCCAACACGCCCATATATATTCAGGCTTTCATGGAAAGCACGGAGTTGCCCCTTGGTTTTTTCATCAGTAAGACCTGTGGTATAAAATGAAAACTGCTGATTAAAAAATTCCCTTATCAGGTAGGTTTTTCCAACTCTGCGTCTGCCGTATACAACAGCAAATTCAGGTCTCTTTGACTTAAGGCACTGCATTAATATATCTTTTTCATGTTTTCTTCCAATTATTTTCATAGGCTTCCTTTTGCAACATATTGCGCCAAAAAAATACTTTTTGAAATGGTTTTGGCGATTTATAAGCTATATTTGCATTATAAATCGCCAAAATGTATTTTTCAAGATGTTAAGTACATGAAAAACAGCTAACGAATTTCTGTGTTATAATTGTACCTACGGAGGTATTTTTATATGTTAAAAACAAGCATTCAGGCGATGGGCACGATATACCGTCGTCCTGACGATGATCCGATGGACGGTTTCAGGAAGGTCCATGAGGCCGGATTTGACGGAGTAGATTTTGGTCTGGAAATTTTTGGTGAATATAATTCTTTTATTGCGACTGATGGAAGCTGTTTCTATGACAAAAGCATGGATGAATTAAAATCATTCTTTGAGCCATACAAACAGGCGGCAGCGGCAAATTCCGTAGAGTTCAGCCAGGGACATTCTCCATTTACCAGATGCCCTGAAGACAATGAGCCGGGATATAAGCACTTCGTAGAGATTACAAAGAAAAATATCGAGCTGGCAGGTTGGCTTGGTATTACTGATTTTGTAATACATCCATTTGCGTTTTCTGACAGCACAGCCAAGAAGCGTGAAAGAGAGATGAATTTCAGATACTTCGGTGAGTTAATGGATACTGCAAAAAAAGCCGGAGTAAAGATCTGCCTTGAAAACCTTTTCTTTATGCGTGAAAATCACGTGAGGGAAGGCGTTTGCGCTAATCTTACAGAGGCAGTGAGGTACGTGGACGAGCTGAATAAACTGGCGGGAGAGGAGCTTTTCGGCTTCTGCTTTGATATGGGACATGCCAACTTGCTGGCAACTAATGTCTATGAGTTTATCACAGGCATGGGTAAAAGGATTAGAGCGCTGCATCTTCACGACAACAACTTCATAAGTGACCTTCACAGCATACCTTATACATTTTCGCAGAGCTGGTGCGGTCAGCCTTCAGCTGATTGGGAAGGACTTTTGCAGGGATTGCATGAAATAGGTTATAATGGTGTTGTAAACTTCGAGACTGGTCCGGCGCTGTATACTATGCCAGAGCCGCTTGGAGATGCCACAAGAAGATTTATTCATGAGATAGGTCTGTATATATCAGACAGGATAGAAAGAGGTTAATAAGTATATGGGAATTATAATTAAAGATGCGCTTGCAGTGCTTCCTGTAAATGGAGAAGATGTCATTGGAAAGCACAGCATATATATCGATGGTGACAAGATCGTCGGTATAGATAATGAGCCGGAAGGATTTAAGGCTGATACCACTATAGACGGCAAGGACAGGCTTGTAATTCCGGGTCTCATAAACGCTCATACACACACATATATGTCAATGATGCGTAATTGTGCCGATGATCTTTCATTCATGGACTGGCTTTTCAAGACAATTGATCCTATCGAGGGACAGCTCAGGGATGAGGATGCATACTGGGGCTCACTTCTCGGTCAGCTTGAGATGATAAAGTCCGGAACAACTATGTTCAACGATCAGCAGATGCACATCCATCAGACAACAAAGGCTGTTATGGAAAGCGGTATGAGAGCATCTATCTGTCGTGGACTTGTAGGTGGAGAGTATGATAGAAACGATGTGCGCTTAAATCAGGCACTTGAAGAGATAGAGGATGGCAAGAAGTGTGACCGCCTTAGCTTTTTCTTCGGACCTCATGCTCCTTATACATGCGGACCTGAGTACTTACGTATGTGTGCTGATGTTGCAAAGGAAAAGGGACTTGGAATCCACATCCACCTTTCTGAGAGTGTGACAGAGAGTGAAAACATGATGAAGGATCACAACTGTACACCTATCGAGTATGCACTCAATGCAGGTGTATTTGACGTTCCTACGATTGCTGCTCACTGCGTACAGGTAACACCGGATGATATAAAGATACTTGCAGACAAGAAGGTAAGTGTGGTAACAAATCCGGCTTCAAATATGAAGCTTGGAAACGGCTTTGCACCAGTTCCGGAGATGATGGCAGCGGGTGTAAATGTCTGCCTCGGAACAGATGGAGCTGCTTCAAACAACAGCCAGAATATGTTCCGTGAAATGGGATATCTTTCACTTATACATAAGGGAACGCACAAGACTCCTCAGTGCATCAGCGCAAAGGAAGTATTTAAGATCGCGACTATCAATGGTGCTAAGGCACTTGGCAAGGGCGACGAGATAGGCTCTATCGAGGTTGGCAAGAAGGCAGATCTTGCAATACTTCGCCTTGATGTGCCATCAATGATGCCAAATAATAACCTTCTTGCAGCTCTTTGCTACTCAGCAAGCGGCAGCGAGGTTGACAGTGTTATCATCAATGGTCAGATAATCATGGAAAAACGTGAAGTAAAGACGATCGATGAAGAGAGAGTTTACTTTGAGATACGCGAGATGTGCAAGCGTCTCGGCCTTGCAGACAAGACATACTAAAAGATATAGTAAAAGGCACTGGGCAATGCTTATGCCGTTTACTATAAAATATTCGTCTGATATAAAAAGGTGCAGAACCTCACAAAGTTCTGCATCTTTTTTTGTGCATTAATCAGAAATGTATACCAAAAAACCTATTGCGGAAAACGTTTTCCTATGCTAATTTATTGTCATGAGCGAAAAACGTATATGGAAATTATGGAGGTATATTATATATGATTAAAATTGAGGAACATTTCGATAAGCTTGCCAGAAAGCTTTATGGCAGACCAATAAACCAGTGTACAACAGCTGAGCTTTATCACGTCGTACTTCAGCTTACAAAAGATCTCATGGAAGAAAAGAAGTACAATGATGGTGACCGCAAGGTTTATTACATTTCTGCAGAGTTTCTGATCGGTAAGCTTCTTTCAAACAATCTCATCAACCTTGGTGCATATGATGAAGTAGAAAAGATCCTTAAGGACAATGGCAAGAGTCTTACAGAGATCGAAAATGAGGAGCCGGAGCCATCGCTTGGAAACGGCGGACTTGGAAGACTTGCAGCATGCTTCATGGATTCTATCGCAACACTTGGACTTCCGGGTGCAGGCATTGGCTTAAACTATCACTACGGACTTTTCCATCAGGTATTCAAAGATTATCTCCAGTGTGCAGAGAAGGATACCTGGATCGAGAAAGATTCATGGCTTAAAAAGACAGACGTTACATTTGATGTAAAGTTTGGCGACAGGACAGTTAAGTCCCGCATGTATGATATTGATGTTGTCGGCTATGACAGCGGCATGAGCCCACTGCATCTGTTTGACATCGAGACACTTGATGAGTCACTTGTAAAGGACGGCATCAATTTTGATAAGACTGCTATTGATAAGAACCTTACATTGTTCCTCTACCCGGATGATTCAGATGAAGCAGGAAATCTTCTGAGAATTTATCAGCAGTATTTCATGGTTTCAAATGGTGCACAGCTTATCATTAAGGAGATGAAGGATAAGGGCTTTGATCTTCACGAGCTTGATAAGCACGTTGCAATACAGATAAACGACACTCATCCGACAATGGTTATCCCTGAGCTCATCAGAATTCTTACACAGGAAGAAGAGTTTACGATGGATGACGCGATAGCTGTCGTATCAAAGACCTGTGCATATACAAACCATACAATTCTTGCAGAAGCGCTTGAAAAATGGCCGCTTGCTTATCTTGAAAAGGTAGTTCCTGTGCTCGTTCCTATCATCAAGGAGCTTGCAAACCGCATCAAGAAAGCGCATAAGGATAATTCAAAGGTTTGGATAATCGACGACGAAAAGCGCGTACACATGGCACATATTGATATCCACTACGGATACTCAGTAAACGGTGTTGCAGCAATACACACAGACATTTTGAAGAATACAGAGCTCAACTGCTTCTACAAGCTCTATCCGGATAAGTTCAACAACAAGACAAACGGCATAACATTCAGAAGATGGCTTCTTGAGTGCAACCGCCCGCTTGCAGCATTTCTCGACAAGACTATCGGTACTTCATACAGAAAGAATGCTGATGATCTTGAGAAGTTATTAGAGCAGAAGGACAACAAAGCTGTTCTTGATGAGATCAGAGCGATCAAGGATCAGAAGAAGGCAGAGCTTGTTAAAGTACTTAAGGAGCGCGAGGGTGTAGACATCGATCCTAATTCGATCTTTGACGTACAGGTTAAGAGGCTTCACGAGTATAAGCGTCAGCAGATGAACGCTCTTTACATTATACATAAGTATCTCGAGATCAAGGCTGGCAAGAAGCCAAAGCGCCCTATCACATGCATCTTTGGTGCAAAGGCAGCTCCTGCTTACGTTATCGCAAGAGATATCATTCATCTTCTTTTGGTACTTCAGAAGATCGTTAATAATGATCCTGAGGTAAGTCCATATCTGAAGGTTGTGATGGTTACAAATTACAACGTTGACTATGCAGAGAAGCTTATCCCGGCATGTGACGTTTCTGAGCAGATATCACTTGCATCAAAGGAAGCATCTGGAACATCAAATATGAAGTTTATGCTCAACGGTGCGGTTACGCTTGGAACAGATGATGGTGCAAATGTTGAGATACATGAGCTTGTAGGTGATGATAATATCTACATCTTCGGTGTGGATTCAGATACAGTTATCAAGCACTATGAAAAGGCTGACTATGTATCAAAGGACTACTACAAGAAGTCTAAGACGATCAAAGAGGCAGTTGACTTTATCATAAGTAAAGAAGCACTTGCGGTTGGTCACAAGGAAAACCTTGAGAGACTTTACAATGAGCTATTAAATAAAGACTGGTTCATGACACTTCTCGATCTTGAAGATTACATCAAGGCAAAGGACAAGATTTTTGCAGACTTCGAGGATCAGGATAAGTGGAAGAAGATGATGCTTATAAATATAGCACATGCAGGCTTCTTCTCATCAGACAGAACTATTGCTGAGTACAATAGAGATATCTGGAAGCTTAAGTAAATTGAATTGAATAAAAAAGCGAAGCGGCACTTCCTTAGGGGAGTGCCACTTTTTGTGTTGCCATAATTCTAAATTTTACGCAATTAATTCGTCCAAAAATCAACAAAAAGATTGTATATGTATACAAACAATTTTATTGAAATGTAATAAATGTTCAGATATCATAGGATTATAGTCATATGGAAATGGCACAACAATACTAAATATAAGGAGAGGAAAAGTATGAGAAGGCGATATTTATCAGTCGCACTGGCTGCGTCACTTGTGTTTGGCAATGTAGGCATCCACAGCTCTGCATTGGGAGTTATACCCAAAACGGTATACGCAGACGAAATTGTGACTGAAGACGCGGATGCTATTGAAGAGGCAACTGATATAGCAGAAGATGATCCGTTATTTTCGGCACAGACAGATGTTGGGGAGGCTGTCCGTACCGGGTCAAATATTAGTGCAATTGATACAACTACTAATTTTGAATACGAAGAAAAAGATGATGGCACAATAAAAATTACAGGATTAAACGTTGTAAGTGCCAATGTTCCGGCAGATGGAGTATTAAAACTGCCGGCAACTATAAATGTTGATGGTAAGGATAAATCTGTCACAGAGATTGGATATAGTGCATTTTATAATAGTGACTATGCTGATTACAAGAAAGATATCAAGAAAATTGTAATACCTGGCAGTGTAGAGATTATTGGCAGTTCAGCATTTTATGGATTCGGTAATGTAACAGAGATTGAGATTCCGTTTGGTGTGAATAGGATAGACAGCGAAGCATTTAGGAGCTGCGTATCACTCAACAGCATTGTATTGCCGGAATCTGTTACAGAGCTTGGTTCTAGTGTATTTTATGACTGTCCGTCACTTAAAACTATAAATGTAACAAAGGCTTTGACAGAGAACTGGAATTCATATTGTAGTCCATTTCAAGGGGCAGATATAGTAAATGTGACACTTGCAGAAGGCATAACCAGGATTCCAAGATACCTTTTCGATGGTATGAAGAATCTGGAAAGCTTTTCAGTTCCGGAGGGAGTAACAGAACTAGGCTACGGAGCATTTAGGAATTGTACGGCATTAAAAAATGTAAAGCTTCCTAAGAGCCTTATAACAATAAACGAAGAGGCTTTTCGTGGCTGCGAGAGTCTTGAAGCTGTAGAGCTTCCAAGAGGTCTGCAAAGCATTGGAAGTGGAGCATTTTATGGATGTACTTCTATGAATAGTGTGAATCTGTCAGAATTATCTGTAAATGAGATTCCGTATGAGTGTTTCAAGGAGTGCAAGAGCCTTAAGAGGATCGTATGCTCAGATGATCTTCAGTCTATCGGAAACTATGCATTTGAAGGATGTTCATCGGTAGACAATATCTATCTTGGTGAGAATCTTAACAGTGTGGGCAGCAGAGCATTTGCCAGCACATCAATAAATGAAATAAAGATCCCAAGAAGTCTTGTGCAGGTGGGAAGTAGACCATTTGAGGGATGCGATATTCTTGTTAAGGCAAGATTTGCTGATAAAGCAAGAGAAGTACCTTCAAATCTTTTTTCTGGATGTATTGGTCTTAAAGACGTAGTTTTGCCAAAAACAATTTCCATAATAGGAAATAACGCATTTAGCGGATGTAAAGCTCTTGAAGAAATAGATCTTCCTTCTGGAATTTATTCGATAGGTGACTATGCATTTAGTGAGTGCGAGAAGATTGAAACTATCAAACTGGGCGATGAAGTAGAAAATATTGGAAGGTATGCGTTTAAGGACTGTACTTCTCTCAAAAGTATAAACCTGGATGGTGCAATAACTTCTATCCCTGCAGGATGTTTTGAGGGCACAGCACTTGAAAATGTAGTTTGTTCCAACAGATTGTCAGAGATAGGCAGCAGAGCATTTGCCAATAATCCATCTCTTAACAGCATTACGCTGTCTGCAATGACAAGAAAAATTGATAATAATGCTTTTGATCAGGATGCGCTTACAATAATTTCAGTACCTGCCAGCAGAGCTGAAGAAATAGCAAAGGATAAAGGTTACACATTCAATGAAGGTCAGAGAACAACAAAGCTTTCAATTTCTGAAACTGGTACGGTAAATACTGCTATTGGCAAGGAAGTATTTGTTGAAATTAATTTTGAACCGGCTGATTCATTGGATGAGATCATATGGTCATCATCAGATGAAAATGTTGCTACAGTAAAAGCTGATCCGTTTTTCATAAACGAGTGTCTGGTAAAGGGAGTGGGAGCCGGAACTGCAACTATCACCGTATCTATGGGAAGCTGCGTAGGAAGCTTCAAAGTTAATGTTGAGGATTCGGTATCAGAACTTGAATTTTATTCAAGCATATACAGTGTTAAATCTTTAGAAACAACATTTAATCTTAAGTCAGAACTGAGATCATCAGGAAGAAGCCTGGATGACATTGATCTTATATGGGAAAGCAGTAATGAAGAAGTAGCGATCGTATCCGGAGATGGATTAGTTGTACCAAAGAGTAATGGTACGACAGAGATAAAAGTATCAGATACCAAGGGATATGCTACTGCATATTGTTATTTCAAAGTAGATACACCGGTTTATCCGGAGCGTATTTCTTTTGACAGAAATGAGCTTTTGATCACAGGTAAACCAAGATTTTTAAATCTTTTGGTATACCCTGAGAAGGCTAATAGTTACACAGTTGAATGGAAATCAGCCGATGAAAGTATAGCAACCGTCAATTCACTTGGACAGGTGACAGGTGTTAAGGATGGCGAGACAAAGATTACGGCAACTGTACGAGGAGAAGACGGTAAAGATCTGGAAGCAACATGCAAAATTAAGGTAAAGCACGTTGATAATCCGGTTACAGGAGTTTCATTATCTCAGAATTATATATTGCTTAACAGCATAGGAAGTGAGGCTGTACTTGTAGCTGATGTAGCACCGTCTAATGCAGATATAAAGGATATTTTATGGACATCAGATAACGAAAAGGCAGCGGTTGTTGATGCAAATGGCAAGGTCAGGGCTACCGGAGTTGGTGAAGCTGTCATCACGGCAGAGACTATGGATGGTGGATATACAGCTACTTGTACTGTTGAGGTAAAACAGAAGATAGAGTCAATATCTGCAAACAAGCCATACTTGCTTCTTGACATAGGTGAGAATTCAGATGTCGAATTTGAGGTTACTCCGGCAGTAGCTGATGATTCTGTGATAGATATCTATTCTACAAACATAAATATCGCAACTGTCAGCCCAAATAAAAGTACGGTTACTGGTGTTGCAGATGGTATAGCATGGATCAGATGCAGAGCAAAAGACGGAAGTAATGCTTATGCAACATGTAAAGTGTACGTAGGAACTTCCAGAAATGAGGCACCTGGCTTCAATGATGATCGTGATAAAGTATCGGAAAATAAACCAAAATCTGCATCGGAAAATCAAGCCGACAACGTATTGTCAAAGGGACAGAAGATTGAAGTAGCAAAACTTTTTACTACGGCCAATATACAAAAATTCAAAGTAGATAATAAAAAGATAGCTACTATAACTAAAAAGGGAATACTTAAAGGTAAGAACAGTGGCGAAGTTACAGTCGAAGGTTATGTAAAAGGTGGCTCTGGATGGGAGTTAAAAGAAAGCCACAAATTCAAGGTTGAAGTACCGAAGTTGTCTGCACTGCCGGCTGCAAAGGCAGGTGATAAGATTGATATTAAAACATATATCACAGGTGCAGGAGATCTTAAACCTACACAGTATGAGAGTAAAAATACTGCTGTTGCGGAAATAGACAATGATGGAATCATAACTGTCAAGCAGCAGGGAAAAACAAAGATAACCGTATATTATGGAACTGGCAAGGCTGCTGGAAAAATAAAGGCTAAGCTTAAGGTTAATTAGGAGGATTGATAGATGAAAAGGGGATTGATGGCAATACTTTTGAGTTTGTCTATGATCGTAGGATCCCTGCAGGGAGCAGTGGGCGTTGCAGCTGCGGAAGAAGTTGCGCCCGAAATGGAAACCCAGCCCGAAGTACTGGAGGAGGTTATCCAGAATGCTTTGCAGGATGCTGCCGGAGAAGCTGGAGATACTGCCGGCGAATCAGATTATGACATGCAGCAGTATGATGCGGCAGAGATTGAGCGGGCAAGACAGTCTGATGTAGAGATAGAAGGTATTGACGTAGATGTCATGTATCTTGACTGGGGCGAAGACGAAGAAGAGGATACTGCTGTAAGTACAAGCGACAGCTCTACTACCAGCAGTAACCAGATAGTATTGGTGTTGGATTCTTCCGGAAGTATGTCCGGCAAGCCTATGACGGAGCTCAAAAAGGCCTGCAACAATTTCATTGACGATATACTTAATTCGGATCCGAGTGCTGAGATCGGAATTGTTGACTACAATTCTTCAGTAACAGTCCATAAGTTTGGAGGTAAGAATTTTACTAATAACCGAAGCAGGCTCAGAAAGACGATAAATTCTCTGACAGCCGGTGGTGGTACAGCCATGAATGCGGGTCTGGTAAATGCAGATTATCTCCTCAGAGGTTCAACTGCAAGCCAGAAGATCATCATACAGATGGCTGACGGAGAGCCAAACGAAGGTGCAACCTACTATGGAACTGATGCGAGATACACTAAGAATGAATATGTTGATCTTGAGGGAAATACATTTTCTTATCCGGGTTCACATGGCTATCATTCAGCAATATATGAAACATTTTCAAATATAAAGTCAAAATATAATATTTTCTCCCTTGGATTTTTCCATTCAATGAGCGGCACAACAAAGCAGTTTGCCGGTGTTTTCATGAATGACATCCAGAATCAGGGATATACAGAAGTAACTAATGCGGATTACCTTTCTTTCAATTTGGAAGAGATCGCCCAGAACATTAACTCTGAGCATGTAGTGTTAAATAAGAGTTCACTTGTACTTAACAAAGGAGAGAGTGCCCAGCTTAATCTTATATTTAAGGATTCCTATACTTCTCCGGACAGAACAGTTACATGGAAGAGTAATAGCGAAAAAGTAGCAGTAGTAGATAACACGGGTAAAGTTACAGCAAAAGGTACCGGAAACTGTACTATATATGCTGAAGCCGGTGGACACAGAGCCAGCTGCCGAGTTGCCGTAGGTGGTAAGATAGTGACCGGTAACGATACAGAGATAATTGTTCACTGTAATAAAAACGGACAGTCATCAGATAAGGATAAATATGTCCTTGCGGATGGTGCATCGATAACTTTTGATGGAATGACATATAAAACCAATTCAAAGGGTAAGGCTACAATAAGCGGCTTTGATCATGGTGAGATTCAGGTGGAGATGTCTGGCTATACGATGGTCAGCCTGACACCTGAGCAGCTTAAGAGCAACGGGAATGAAGTATGGCTTGAAAAAGAAGATGATAACCCGGTTATAAATCACATATGGATTGACGGGGTAGATGTACTTCATAAAGAGCTGAGTATGTCATTAGTAAAGGCTGAGGCTACAGATATCACTGTTGATGTAGATTGGAGAAAGGACAAATACGGAAAAATCAAGCTTGTTCAGAAGACAAGCAGTGCAGAGTTTGAGAGCGAAAAGACTTCAATATCACTTGTGTTAAAGGATAAGTTTGATATAAGTTCAGATTTGTACGTGCAGGTTCAGGATTCAAGAGGACATTCGGTACAGAGAAAATTAAATCTTGCAACAGGAAACAAATTATTTGATGGTGTGGGTATTGAGTTTGGTGAGAAAACTACAGTTACACTCCCTGAAGACTGGCCATTGATAGGTGGAAGTGAACTTGAGGCTGATTTAACAAAGCTTAATCTTGATAACAGCAAAATTAATGTTTCTATTGAAGATGGTAAAGTAAAGGGTACTATCGGTATAAATCTTCATAGATACACAAATGATGAAAAAGAAGACGATCCAAGTCAGCGTGATAAAGAAAACGAATTCATCTGGGAAAGATTTAAAAAGGCAAAAAAGAAGAATGATCCTAAAGAAACAAAGAAATTTCTTACTGAGTTAAAATCAAAGTATGGGGATGCCATGGAGGGTTACAAACTCTCATGGGGTGTAAAAGCAGAAACAAATGTAGTGGGATACTTTGAAGGTTATATCGATAAGGACTTCCACTTCCAGTTCCTTGATGGCGGATTGATAATCAATCCTAAGGCAGAAGCTAATTGGCATGGTCAGGGAGTAGCACCGATAATTCCTATACCTTGGTATTGGGAAGCAACAATTAAAGGTGAGATAGAAGCAAAGTTTGCGCTGGCATATAATGAGGCTCATAAGTTTATTCCAAGCGGAGCAATTGATATGAAGCTTGGAGGTGGAATAGGAGCTGGCGTAGGTATATATGATGTAGCTTCCTTTGGAGGAGGCGGAGAGCTTGAATTAAATCCGGGATTTGAGTTCTATTCGGATTCCAGAAAGACATATATGGAATTTAATGTCAATCTGAAATTCTATATAAAATTAAAAGTCGGATTCTTTACGAAACAGTGGGATGCTCCACCGTTGAATCTGGTGCACGTTGATAACTCAGAAAAGGCTAAAGCTTCAGTATATTCGGAGTATCTGGAAGAAGTATACGATGAAGAGGACTATGAAGTACAAGATCTGGGATATCTGGAAGATGGTACATTTGATATGAGAGTATCAACGGTATCTTCTGATGATTTCATATTTGGTACCAACAGATATGACGAAACAAAACCTGAAATAGTTCAGCTTGAGGCGGGAACAGCTTTTGCTGCATGGATTGACTGTTCAACGACAGACAATAATGACATACATGTTTATTATTCGTATTTTGATGGCAAAACCTGGTCAGATCCGGCAATAGTGGACGGAGATGATACACCTGATTTTTCATGTTCACTTGCAAGTGATGGTCATAAGGCATATATCGCATGGCAGAATATGAATAGAAGTGTATCTGCAGACGATACACTTTCAACAATAGCTTCTGCTATGGATATAAAGGTTGCAGAGTACAATGCTGATACTAATTCATTTACAGTATCAAAGATAACTGACAACAATGGCTGTCTTGATATGCTTCCGGTAGTTTCTGCTTCATCAGAGGGTGCCGCAGTAGCTTATGTGGAAAATGCAGACGGAGAGTGGTTTGCCAACGATGGCTCTAATGCTGTAAAGGTCAGCAGGAAGGCTGATGGTACATGGTCAGAGGGCAAAGAAGTTGCAGGCTCATTGAATATGGTAAATTCAATGGCTGTCAATGTAGATGAAGACGCAGCTCACGTTGCTTATGCAGTGGATACAGATGGAAGCCTTGAAAGTGTAGATGATCTGGAAGTATATCTTGATGGAAAGCGTCTGACAAATAATGACAGCTTTGATATAGCACCTTTCTATGTAGATGGTACACTTTACTTCAATAGTAATGGCACAATAGTAAGATACAATGGAAGTGAAACAGAGAAGATTGCAGAAAATAACACCATCGCAGGAGATGCAAAGCTGGTTAAAAAAGGCGATGATGCAGTAATGCTCTATAAGGCAAAGGACGATATTGCCGGAATTATCTATGGAGTATTCTATGATCATGGCAGCTCAAAGTGGGGTGAGGCAGTTCCGCTTACAGGAAAGGATGCTGATATAACAAGCTTTGATGCTATCTGGAATGAAGATGGATTGCAGCTGCTTTGCAATTCTGTAAAGCTTACAGAAAAAGGTCTTGCCGGAGAAGTTGGAAGGGAAAGTTATGCAGAGACAACACTTCTTCTTAAAACTGTTGACCTGAAGTCTGCATTGTCATTGGAAAGTCTTACATATGATGAGGAAGATATAGCTGAGAACTCAGCGCTTCCAATAGTACTGAATGTTAAGAACACAGGTACAAAGACACTTGAAACAATTAAAGTTGAGGTCTCTGACGATAAAGACATCTTAGATACTGTCGAGTTTAATGGAAATCTTCTCCCTGGAACAGAAGGTTCTCTTGAACTCTCATATCTGGTAAGAAAAGAAGATCTTGGCAAGACCTTGACGGTTAAATGTATTCCTGTTGGGGGAAAAGTAAAGGAAGGCGATAATACCACTGGAACGGTCGAGCTTAAATACACAGATCTTGCAGTAGATAAGCTTGATTGGGGAATGATCGACAGTGAAAACGCTGAAATATATGGAACTGTCGAAAATAAAGGATTTTCAGACTTTGGCAAATTTACCATCTCACTCAGAAAAGATAAAGAAAATGGTGAAGTAGTAGGAAGTTATGCGATAGATGGTGGACTTAAAAAGGGAGAGGATACAAATATCAGCTTCCAGGCACCATACAGCGCAGGAAGTGTATATTATGTAACCTTGGATCATGAAGGCGAAGTGGATGATAATCCTGGAAATGACTATGACTTTGTTGTAGTAAACAATGAAGAAGTAGTAGCTGAAAGAGTTTTACAAAGCATCAATGTAACTAAGACAGTAACAGACTATAATGAAGGTGATACATTAAAACTTGATGACTTGAAAGTCAGTGCTGTCTATGATGATGGTTCAGCTGCAGACGTAACTGATGATGCAGTGATCGATCATTCAAAGGTAAACATGAATGAGGATGGCTCATACAAGCTTATTGTTACATATAAGGATAAGAGTCAGGAAGTAACGATAAACGTACACAGAACTGCACTTGTTATAGCAGCAAAGCAGAAAGTTGATATAAGCAGCTGCTTTAAGAAAGAAGGCATAAATGCTTATACGATCCCTAAGGCTGAGAAAAAGTTTGCCTCAGTAAATAAAAGGGGTATTGTTAAAGGCAAGAAGCCTGGTACAGTTTCTGTAAATGGATGTACTAAATCAGGTAAGGGCGGAGAAGTTATCGAGAGCTTTACTGTTATAGTAGAGAAGCCGTCATTTACTCAGAAAAAGCTTTCCTTAAATGTTGGCGAGACAGCTGAGCTTGGAGGATATCTGAAGGATATAACAAAACTTAAGCCTACTTCCTGGGGAAGCAAGAAAGAAAACGTTGCGACAGTAGATGCAAATGGTAAACTAACAGCAGTAAGTGCGGGAACTACAAATATTACAGTATACTTTGGAGAAGGAAAGAATGCTGCAAAACTAAAAATGAAAGTGACCGTACAATAATACAGCTATACAAATGCCGTAAAGCCGTAAAAATAGGCTTTGCGGCATTTGCTTTTGAGGGTTTTTGGCGGTTTTTGAAAAAAATATAAAAAAGTTTAAAAAAGGTGTTGACAGAAGTATTGTGGGGTGATATTATATCACTTGTCGCCGCGACAGAGTGGCAGACACAAAACCTCTTGAAGCCAGTAAACACAAGGCTTTGAAGGTGATTGAACATTGACAAACAAACAGCAATGCAACCCTGAAAATCCATTTGAGATTTAATAAAAATCACAAAGGTTTCAGAGAATGAAAACCAACAGTAAACGGTTTTAAGAAACGCAAGCGAAGAAAAATTAGCTAGCAGATCTTGAAACAGGACAAACTTTAATCGAGAGTTCGATCCTGGCTCAGGATGAACGCTGGCGGCGTGCCTAACACATGCAAGTC
>JQKK01000012.1 GCA_000746015.1 Lachnospiraceae bacterium MA2020
TAAGGTTCGATGTTCGGTTTTTGATGTTCAACATCAATATTCCTCGATAGCTCAATGGTAGAGCACTCGGCTGTTAACCGAGGGGTTGTTGGTTCGAGCCCAACTCGGGGAGCTTAAAAAATTATTCCGGCCCGGTGGTCAAGAGGTTAAGACATCGCCCTTTCACGGCGGTAACACGGGTTCAATTCCCGTCCGGGTCACTCTTGGAGTTCTGCTTTTACAGGGCTCTATTATTTTCTAGAGTAGCTACAATTAAATATGGAGCTTTAGCTCAGTTGGTTAGAGCAACCGGCTCATAACCGGTCGGTCCTGGGTTCGAGTCCCCGAAGCTCCATTATATTTGGCCCAGTGGCTCAGTTGGTTAGAGCGCCGCCCTGTCACGGCGGAGGTCGTCGGTTCAAGTCCGTCCTGGGTCGTTCATCAATGGTATTAGCTTTTGCTAATACTTTTTTTTTACATATTTATTTGTTAAGTTACATTTTTTTTGTTATTATATTAAAAAAAATATAATATTTGATGGGGTATAGGTATGGTTAAGCTTTTTTTGGTGGAAGACGAGATCATTATGCGGGATGGTATAAAAAAGCATATTGACTGGAAGGGAGAAGATATTGATTTTTGCGGAGAGGCGAGTGATGGAGAGCTTGCATTTCCGATGATATTGAAGTTAAAACCGGATATTCTGGTTACTGATATAAAAATGCCATTTATGGATGGCTTGGAACTGTCTAAGCTGGTAAAAAAAGAGTTGCCTAATATTAGGATTATTATTCTTTCGGGATATGATGAGTTTACGTATGCACAGGAAGCTGTTTCTATAGGTGTTGAGGAATATTTATTAAAACCAATTTCTCCGGCTAAGCTGTTGAGTTCAATCAAAAAAGTAAAGGAAAAGATTGAATTATCGAGAGAAGAAGCAGGAATAGCCGATTGGACCAAGGAAGAATTACTTGAAAAAAACACAATAGAGCAACAAAAGCTCTTTAGGGCAATGGTATCAGGAAGTATGACCATGACAGAGCTTTTGGAAGCGGGAAAGAAACTTGATATAGAACTTACGGCAAGATTTTATCAGGTTACATTGTTTAATCTTTCTTTTGTAGGAGAAACAGGAGATATTTTTTCTGAGAAGCAGAATACTTTTTGGAAACAGGTAAATGAATATCTTGAAACAGTAGATAATTGCTATATATTTGATCGTGGAACAGAAGGACTTGCGCTTTTGGCACTTGACGAGACAGAAGAAGGCGTTGCCGATAAGATAAAGCAGGTTGTTGAGAAAATGATATCTATATCAAAGAATATTGTTGACGGAACATATTTTGTTGGTATAGGCAGCATTGTGAACAGGCTTAGCGAGATAAGTAAGTCATATGATAATGCAAATAGAGCTTTTTCATATAGATATTTTAAGAAACCAAACCAGATAATTGATTATAAAGATCTCAGTGTACCAAACAGTGGTACTATGGAAGTAGATGTAAATGCGGTAACATTTAATGAAAAAAATAAGCAGGCATTTGAGAAGTTTTTGAGAAGCGGTTCTGCTGATGAGATAACACATTTTCTTGATGAGATTTTTTCTTCGTTTGGGGAAAAGAATGTAAAATCATTGCTTTATCTGAATTACATTACAATGGATCTTTATTTTGCAATAGTAAGTTTCATACATGATATTGGATATGAAATGAATGATCTTGGCGGAGATTTTGCTGATATAAATATTGCGATAAAGGGAATAAGCAATTCTGATGATGCCAAGAAGTACCTTGAAAAAGGACTTCGGAATGCTATAACACTGCGCGACAGTAATTCGGTTAAAAAGTATAGCGTGATACTTAAAGAAGTACTGGCATATATTGATGAAAACTTTGATAAAGATGATATTTCGCTGAATACGGTAGCATCTATTGCAAATATTAGTCCAAATCATTTTTCTACGATTTTTTCACAGGAAATTGGGGTGACTTTTATTGAATATCTTATTAGTAAGCGAATGGAGAAGGCAAAAGAACTTCTTATGACGACAAATCTGAGGAGCTCGGAGATTGCTTATAAGGTAGGATATAAAGATCCTCATTATTTTAGTTTTATGTTTAAAAAGACTCAGGGGATAACAACAAGAGAGTATAGAAGCAGGGGAAAAATTAAATAAGAGGGTATTGGGGATGAAAACTTTAAGGCTGGATAAATTTTCTATTAGAAGAAGATTGTATATCATGGGAGCGATTTTTTTGATTCCGATGATCATGATAACATGCTTTTTTCTATACACGCTTAACAGGTTTTGTAAATCATATGATGATATTGTGCAGAATGTAACGCTGGCAAATCGCTATAATACTGTATTTAAGCCGGATATGGATGCTGTAATGTATCAGATGGTCATCAAGGCTGTTAGCAAGGAGAATACTCAGGCAGAGCTAAATTTAGAGAGCCCGGATTCTATGATAGCAGGGGCAAAAAATACTTTTCTGCTGCTGAGCTCAACTTCTACATCTAATAGAGCAAAAAATCAGCTTAAAATTATAGGAAAACTTCTAAATACCTTACAAAAAAATGTAAATAATATCGATGAAAGCATACTTGAAGATGGAACGTATGATGAAAATGTTTCCATGCTTGAAAATGATATATATATTCTGACTGAGCTTATACAGGAAAATATTTCCAAGTATATATATTATGAAGCGGCAAACATGGAAAATATCAGTGACGCGATGGAAAACGAGAAAAATCGTGTCATGGTCATGTCGGGAATAATTATTGGAACGATAGTTATTTTTGTTACTGTACAGTCATATCTGATATCTGTCAGTATCACTGAGCCTATTAAGCAGCTTGTACATGCTACAGAGCAGGTTGGAAAGGGGAATTTTGAAGTTATCTCGTATACGGACGAAGGCGAGGAAAATGAGATAATCAGGCTAAACACAAGCTTTAACAAAATGACAAAGCGGATAGGTGATCTGGTAGAAAATATCCGGACAGAGCAGGAAAATTCTAAAAATCTGGAATTGAAGCTGCTTCAGTCACAGATAAATCCGCATTTTTTATATAATACACTTGATAATATCGTGTGGCTTTCTGAGGATGACAGGAAGGAAGATGTAGCCGGGCTTGTGACGTCATTGTCTCAGTTTTTCAGGACAACACTCTCGGGTGGAAAGGATTTTATATCAATAGCTGCAGAAATATCTCATATTGACGCATATCTGCAGATACAATCATTTAGGTATAGAGATATACTTTCATATGATATTAAGGTTTCGGATAAGTTTGATGGATATAAAATCATAAAAATGACTCTGCAGCCAATCGTAGAAAATGCACTTTATCATGGTATAAAGAATAAACGTAGTGGTGGCAAGATAATAATCGATGCGGTTGATCTTGGAGAAAGCATCAAGATCATAGTTTCTGATAACGGTATGGGAATGACCGAAGAGCAGCTTCAGCAATGCAGAGACCTGATAGATGGTAAAGCTGTTCCGGATGAAAATAATGGTGGATTTGGAATGGCTAATGTTGCTGAAAGGCTTAGGCTTAATTATGGGGATACATATGGAATAAAGATATTCAGTAATTATGGAGAGGGAACGAGTGTAGAAGTAGTAATACCAAAACAGGAAGTTTAATTGAATTTATATTATACAGGTCATGTAATTGTGAGAAAATTACATGACCTTTTTGTATACTTTTTCTAAAAATGAATAGTGTATTCAATATCACTAAAAGTAAAGTAAAAAAACATACTATTTTGGATAAAATAATCAAAATTATTAATTTGGTGTTCATGAATCGGTAAAAAATACCACTAAACAATGAAATTTATGCATGGATGTTAGAACAATTTCACTATATAATTTTCATTGTAACGGGGAGTGGTAATCAAACCACTAGAGTACAAGAATAAGGATAAACTTATTCAAATTAAGGAGGATATTTAAGGTATGAAAAGGAAAGCATTAGCATTATTCATGTGCACAGCAATGGCAGCTGGTCTTATGACAGGTTGTGGTTCATCAGGCGCAAAGAGTGAGGCACCTGCAGCAAGTGAAGCTCCAGCAGCAAGTGAAGCAGCAGAGGCACCTGCAGCAAGCGAAGCTCCGGCAGCTAGTGAGGCAGCAGCAAGCGAAGCTCCAGCAGCTAGCGAGGCAGCTAGCGAGGCAGCAGCAAGTGAAGCACCTGCAGCTGATACACCAGCAAATGAAATTGCAAAGAATGATGGTGAGGCAATCTCAGTTGGTTTTGCACAGGTTGGTGCTGAGTCTGACTGGAGAACAGCTTCTACAGAATCTGTAAAGTCAGCTTTCTCTGAGGAGAATGGATATAATCTTATCTTTAACGATGCACAGCAGAAGCAGGAGAACCAGATTAAGGCTATCCGTGATTTCATAAGCCAGGATGTTGACTACATCATCCTTGACCCAGTAACAGAGACAGGTTGGGATCAGCCACTTCAGGAGGCATTTGATGCAGGTATCCCTGTTATCATAGTTGACCGTATGGTTGATGTTAAAGATCCTTCACTTTACACAGCTTGGATCGGTTCAGACTTTGAGCTCGAAGGAAAGAAGGCTTGTGGATATCTCAAGGCTTATCTTGATGCAAAGGGATATACAGGCGATGTAAATATTGTTGATATTCAGGGTACTATCGGTGCTTCAGCTCAGATTGGACGTACAAAGGGATTTGATGATGCAGCTAAGGCTAATGGCTGGAATGTAGTTGCTCAGCAGACAGGTGAGTTCACACAGGCTAAGGGACAGGAAGTTATGGAGTCTATCCTTAAACAGTCTGACAACATCAATGTAGTATATTGTGAGAACGACAACGAGGCATTTGGTGCAAGAGATGCTATCGAAGCAGCTGGTAAGAAGGTTGGTTCTGATATCGCTAATGGCGACATCCTCCTTATGTCATTTGACTGCACAAAGGCAGGTCTTACAGATACACTTAACGGCTCAATCCTTGTAAACACAGAGTGTAACCCACTTTATGGTCCAGTTCTTACTCAGATGATCCAGAAGCTTAAGGCTGGTGAGACACTTGATCATGATACATACATCGAAGAGGCTCAGTTCTCAGCAGATGATTCTGTAACAAGCATCAACGTTGATGGAACAGATTATCCTGTAACAATTCTTACACAGGAAGTTCTTGATGCAAGAGCATATTGATCAGTAATTCGTTCACTATAATGCCGGGGTAATCGGCGTGATCAAGAGGGGCGGGACATATATGTTCCGCCCTTTTACAAAGAAAGGGAGATCAAATGAAAGAAGAAGTCGTACTGGAGATGAAGAATGTCAATAAGACTTTCCCCGGCGTAAAAGCTCTGACAGATGTCAGTTTCAAGCTTCGCAAAGGCGAAGTTAATGCACTTATGGGCGAAAACGGTGCAGGTAAGTCTACATTGATAAAGGTGCTTACAGGCGTTTATGAAATGGATGAGGGTGAAGTATATATAGAGGGTAAACCTGTTGTGATAAAGTCACCTCAGGATGCTCAAAAACATGGCATCAGTACTGTTTATCAGGAGGTTAACCTCTGTGCCAATCTTACAGTTGCAGAGAATCTCTATGCAGACAGAGAGCCAATGAAGTTTGGATTGATTGATTGGAAAACAATGAACCGCAAGAGCCAGGAGCTGCTTGCAGGTCTGGATATAAATATTGATGTTACAAAGGTACTTTCAAATTATTCAATAGCTATCCAGCAGATGGTAGCTATTGCAAGAGCGGTAGACATGGATTGTAAAGTACTTATCCTCGATGAGCCTACCTCATCATTGGATGACCAGGAAGTTGAAAAGCTCTTTATGCTGATGGAGCGACTTAAGAAAAAGGGTGTAGGTATAGTCTTTGTTACACACTTCCTTGAGCAGGTATATAGGATAACAGAGCATATTACAGTACTTAGGAACGGAACACTGGTAGGAGAGTACGAGACAGAAAATCTTCCAAGAGTTGAGCTTGTTGCAAAGATGATGGGCAAGAGCTTTGACGATCTTGCTGATATCAAGAATGAAAATGCATCTAATGTTAAGGATAATGAAGTAATTCTTGATGCAAAGGAGCTTGGCCATACAGGAACTATCAAGCCATTTAATCTCGTAATGCATAAGGGTGAGGTTATCGGACTTGCAGGACTTTTGGGATCAGGCCGTTCTGAGCTCGTAAGAAGTATTTATGGTGCTGATAGGGCAGATACAGGTACACTTGATTTTAAGGGCCAGAAAGTCCTCATAGGGGCCCCTATCGATGCGATAAAGCATGGTATGGCATATCTTCCGGAAGACAGAAAGGAAGAAGGAATCATCGCAGATCTTTCTGTAAGAGAAAATATCATTATTGCACTTCAGGCAAAAAGGGGAGTATTTAATCTTATATCAAGAAAAGAACAGGAAGAATTTGCAGACAAATACATTGATGCGATACAGATTAAGACAGCAAGCCGTGAGACACTTATAAAGCAGCTTTCCGGTGGAAATCAGCAGAAAGTTATCATTGCAAGATGGCTTCTTACACAGCCGGATTTCCTTATCCTCGATGAGCCTACAAGAGGAATTGATGTAGGAACAAAGACAGAGATACAGAAGCTTGTCCTTAAGCTTGCATCAGAGGGAATGACAGTAATGTTCATTTCATCTGAAATTGAGGAAATGATCCGCACATGTTCAAGGATGATAGTAATGCGTGATGGAAGAAAGGTCGGGGAACTTGATGAAAACGAACTTGACCAGATGAGCATTATGAAGGCTATAGCCGGGGGTGACAAGTGATGACTAATAAAGCTGTTTCATTAAAAGAACTTCGTAAGCACAGATTGTTCATGCCGATAGTCTGCCTTATAGTGGTACTTTTGATAAATTTGATAAAGACGCCTAACTTTTTTGCAGTATCTATAAATCACGGTGTGCTTTATGGATACATAATCGACGTAATAAACAGAGGATCAGAACTTGCGATACTTGCAATAGGAATGACACTCGTTGCATCAAGCTCAGGTGGTACTGATATCTCGGTAGGAGCAATTGCAGCTGTGTGTGCCGCTGTGATCACAAATATCCTTTCAGGTGGTACAGATTCAGTAAATGAGTTTCATGCTCCATTTTTACTTGCTATAATTGCAGGTCTTTTGGTAGCAGTGCTCTGTGGTATGTGGAATGGATTTTTGGTAGCAAGTCTTAAGATACAGCCAATGGTTGCAACACTTATCCTTTATACAGCAGGAAGAGGAATCGCACAGCTTATAACAAGAGGACAGATCACTTACATAAGAGTTGATGCATATAAAGTTTTGGGATCAACGATAGGAAATAATCCGGTTCCTACACCAATATATGTGGCAATCTTTATGATAATAATTGCTTCACTGTTTCTCAGATACACAGCATTCGGACTTTATGTACAGACCGTTGGTATCAATGCAAAGGCTGCAAGACTTGTAGGACTTAATCCGGTAAAGATACAGTTCATCACATATATGATATGTGGACTTATGGCTGGTATTGCAGGTGTTATATATTCTTCAAGAATTTACTCCTGTGATGCAAATAATATTGGTCTTAACGTAGAAATGGATGCCATATTGGCAGTAGCACTTGGTGGTAACTCATTGGCAGGCGGAAGATTTTCACTTCCGGGCTCTTTGATCGGAGCATATACAATTCAGGCACTTACAACAAGCCTTTATGCAATGGGTGTTTCAGCCGATCAGTTACCTGTTTACAAAGCAATAGTCGTAGTGATAATCGTAGCGCTGCAGTCTCCAGAGCTCTATAAGATGCTCAGGAAGAAGACTGGGGCTCAAAAAAAAACTGTAATTAAGGAGGTAACACAGGCATGAAAAAATTCAAAGATATTGATACAAACAAGTTCCTCCTGGGAATAACCATTGTGATGTTCTTTGTAATGTATATCATCGGAATGATCGTTTTCAATAAACAGGGATTTGCAAAGCCGCAGGTATTTCTTAATCTCTTTGTAAATAACGCAGGACTTATAGTTATAGCTACTTCTATGACAATGGTAATGATAACCGGTGGTATTGATATTTCAGTTGGTTCACTTGTAGCAATGGACTGCATGATCTTAGGTGATCTCATGATGAATAAGGGCTGGGGAGCTTGGAGCGCAATGCTTGCAGTGCTTGTTATCGGCCTTGTATATGGCTCAGTTCAGGGATTTTTGATCTCTTACCTTAATATTCAGCCATTCATCATAACACTGGCAGGTATGTTCTTTGGCAGAGGAATGACAGCAATAATAAGCACAGAGATGATATCAATAACTAACGAGACATTCTCATCAATTGCTCAGTGCAAGATCATACTCCCTATAATGGGTACAATGAATAAGCATGGTAAGATGATGTATCCTTTCATCTATCCATCTGTAATAATCGCATTGGCAATCCTTATTATCATGTTTGTTGTTCTTAAGTTTACAAAATTTGGCAGAAGCATATATGCTATCGGTGGTAATGAGCAGTCAGCAATGCTCATGGGACTTAATGTAAAGAAAACAAAGTTTATCGTTTATGTACTTGATGGTTTCCTTGCTTCAATCGGCGGAATACTTTTCTGCATGAATACTATGGCAGGATTTGTTGAGCAGGCAAAGGGATTTGAGATGGATGCTATTGCCGGAGCAGTAATCGGAGGAACACTTCTGACAGGTGGTGTTGGTAATGTATTTGGCTCACTGTTTGGATGTATGATCAGAGGTACTATTGAGTCATTTATCTCATTCCAGGGTACTCTTTCTTCATGGTGGGTAAGAATTACCATAGCATTGCTCCTTACATTCTTTATCGTACTTCAGAGCATTTTCTCAAAAATCAAGGCTAAGAAGTGATTTTATTGTATTTTATTTAGAACGGTATGCAAGCGATATTGCTACTTTACCTATGTTATAATAATGAGTGCTAACACTGTTTGTGCTGGCACTCATTTTTTTCGGTATATGGAATTTCTTCGAATTAATTCTAAAAAGATTGGTTAGAGGGAAAATGGTTAATAACATAATTATAGTGGCAAGGGAAGAAGTGGTGTGCCTTGTTTCTCTGATATTTATCTTTGCATATTGCATGAGAACGGCTCACACTGCCAAGGACAAACATTTTGTAAGGATATGCTTCTGTGCCATAATGCATTCTACATTTGATTTAATAACGGTTGTTACAGCCAATCATCAGGATATTGTTCCATCTGTTCTGAATAAGGCATTGCATTTGGCATTGTATATTTTTGCAGTTCTTTTCACTTGTGAAGTCTTTACGTATATTTTTTCAATAGTTTATTCAAAAAGATCATTAAAAAAGGTCAGAATAGCAGCTTATATCATAGTTGCTGCAGGAGCTATCGTCGCTCCGTTTTTTGATTTAAAGATTATCAAAGGTGCGGTCACATATTATAGTGAAGGCACAGCTGTCATACTGTGTACATGTATAGCCTTGGTCTTTATTGTATCAAGCATAATCATAATGATCTTGAGGAGAAAAACCATCCCCAAAAACTATATGTGCATATTGCTTCCGGCTATGGTTTTTGTTCTTTTAGAAACCTTGTGTGAAACGGTTTTTCCGGAAATGATATTTACATCAGGATGTGGTCTGATAATTACTTTGGGATTCTTCCTGGCACTTGAAAATCCGGTTGATCTATATAGACAGAGGGCTTATATGGATCTGGTTACAGGTGTAAGAAATAAGAATTCGTATGAGGATGATCAGAAAAGATTTGTTTATGAGAAATACGAAATCGGAGTTGTTCTGTTTGACTGTAATAATTTAAAAACTGTAAATGATAATTATGGCCATATCAAAGGAGACGATTTTATTGTAACATGTGCGCAGCTTATAGCTAAGTATATGCAGGGCGCCTGGAGAATTTACAGGATCGGAGGAGACGAATTTGCTGCAATCTATAAACAACCCGACAGAGATGTGGTAAGATTGGAGATGCGGCAGCTTGATCTTGCAGCGGAGGAAATGGACAGGACGAAGGAATATCCTTTTGGCATTGCGCTTGGATATGCTGAAGGACTTGTAAGAAAAACCGGATTCGAAGAGATAGTCCGCAGGGCAGATAAGGAAATGTACAAAAATAAAAAAGCAAAGAAAGAAAGACTTAAATATGCAGATAGAAGAAACAGCTAGAGCACAGTTCAGACTTGATACCAACTGCTCACCGGAGTGTGAAGACAATTATAGAGTTATGATAAACAAGCGTGCATTTCATGAGGGTGCACGCATTTTTGAAAATCTGTCGGATGAATTTAAGGTAATCATATTTAAGGGAGATGCCTATATAATGGCATCTGAAGAACTCTATGACTGGGTACATGAGACGTATCAAAAATATAAGCCGGAATGGTTTTGTGAGTTTTCCAATCTTAGAAGATTGGATAAAAAGCTGTCAGAGCATGGCTTAAAGATCCATGATACCCATGTTTTCTTCCTTCCTGATGAATATTTTGAAGAAGATGAGATGGAATGCCCATACGAAATAAAGTGGTATGAAAGGGAAAGTATTGATGAAATAAGGGATAAAAAAAGATTTCCTCATGCACTTCCTGACTCAAAGACACAGCCGGATGTCATTGCTGTAGCTGCATTTGATGAAGGCAGACCTGTAGCGGTAGCCGGTGCATCGGAAGATGGAAAATATATGTGGCAGATAGGTATTGATGTAGATGAAGATTATGAGCATCATGGACTTGCGGTTTATCTTGTGACTGTTTTGAAAGAAAGAATTTTAGAAAAAGGATTTCTACCGTATTACGGTACATCTGAGAGCCACACCATATCTCAGGATGTGGCAATCAGATCAGGTTTCATCCCTGCATGGGCTGAAGTATTTACAAAAAAGATATGATCAGATAACGGATCATCTGTTATCTACTTTTTCCGGGTACATATCGTGGTGAGTAAGTCTGTCAAAGGCTATTGCTTCCCACTTTGTACCCGGTTTTCCATAATTGCAGTAAGGATCGATGGAGATGCCTCCTCGTGGTGTAAACTTGCCCCAAACTTCGATGTATTTAGGATCCATGAGCTTGATGAGATCCTTCATGATTATATTTACGCAATCCTCATGGAAGTCACCGTGATTTCTGAAGCTGAAAAGGTAGAGCTTGAGTGACTTGCTTTCAACCATCTTTTCGCCGGGAATATATGATATATAGATTGTTGCAAAATCAGGCTGGCCTGTTATAGGGCAAAGTGATGTAAATTCCGGACAGTTGAACTTTACAAAATAATCATTATCCGGATGCTTATTTATAAATGTCTGGAGCATTTCAGGAGCATAATTATCCGGGTATACGTTCTTTTTGTTACCGAGTAGTGTTATTGTTGATTCGTTTTCTCTTGTACTCATTTTTTATTCCTCATATTCTATAGGATCTTCGACTCCATTTGCTTTGAAAGCAGCGAGTCTGTCAATACATGTTCCGCATTTGCCGCATGCTTTTTCATTTCCTTCGTAGCAGCTCCAGGTAAGGTGATATGGGGCATTTAATGAAAGACCGATGCGCACAACTTCTTTTTTAGGTATGCCAATAAATGGAGCTTCTATATTGAGCTGGTGTCCGCTTCCTTCGTAGATAGCCTTGTTCATAGCTTCATTGAAATCCTGAGAGCAGTCAGGATAAGCATTGCCTGCAGCGTCATCACTGTGAGCTCCGTAGTAGATCTTTGAGCATCCCTTGGAAAGTGCAATAGCACTTGCACTTGAAAGGAAAAGACCATTTCTGAAAGGAACATAGGTGCTTACAGGATTACCATCAGTCTTACTGATCTGCTCAGCGTATGACTCTTTTGGAATCTCCTGATCAGAATGCTCTAAAAGTGTGCAATCGCTAAACTTAAACATTGTTGAAAGGTCAAGTGTGATATGCTCAACGTCGTAGTATTTTGTTACTGCATTTGCGGACTCGATCTCTTTTTTATGACGCTGACCGTAGTATATTGAAAGTGCAACTACATTTTCATGTCCATATTCTTTTACTGCCATTGCAAGGCAGGTAGTGCTGTCTACGCCACCGCTGACTAATACTAAAGCTTTCATATTTTGCTCCTTATCTTAATCTTGCTAAAAGTGTACTGTCTGTTTTGAACCTTCCACGTAAAGTCTGTGTAAGAGTGCGTGAAGGGAAATTCTTGATGCCGCGTGCTGTCATGCAGGAGTGAGAACCTTCAATAAAGACTGCAACGTTGGGTGAATCAGTGACCATTTCGATGATCTCAGCTATATCGCTTCCGAGACGCTCCTGCAACTGCAGCCTTTTTGCAGCCATATCTGCGATACGTGCAATTTTGCTGAGACCGATGACCTTTCCGTTTGGAATATATGCAACTGATACTTTCATATCATACATAAGTGCAAGGTGATGCTCACAATAGCTGAAAACCTCGATATCTTTTACAAATACAAGGTCATTTGAGGAATTTGTGCTGTCGCAGTCTTCTTCAAAGGTCTTGTCAAACATTTCGGCTATTTCTTTGTTTGAGTAATTCATACCCTCAAACACTTCTTCATACATATTGGCAACGCGCTTGGGAGTATCTTTAAGTCCTTCTCTGTCAGGATTATCACCGAGTGCGATAAGTATGTTTCTAATACTTTCTTCAATCAATTTTTTATCTATGGCCAACTTAAACACCTCTCTTTTCAGGATCCCAGATAAATTTATGCATCTGGAGCTGAAGTCTTATATCATTTCTTTTGTGTTCTATCAGATATTCTACCATTTGCTTTGGATCGATCTTTCCGAATACCGGACTGATAAGTAAAGAGCATTTATCTGAAAGTGAGTATTTATCAGTGATATCACATACTGTGTCGAGCTCTGAGATGTCAGAACACACAAACTTTACGGTATCGATATCTGTTAAATATTCATAGTTTGCGGTATCCATAGCACCTTCCATTCCGCTTCCCGCAAGCTTATAGTCGAGAGTAAATGCCGGACGGTTAGGGATATTTGTAAAAGGCAGGATTGATATACTTCCGTTTGTCTCGATCTCGACTGATATGTCGCTCAGAGCACACAGGCGTCGAAGAAGGACGTCTATATCATCAGAGATAAGCGGCTCACCGCCTGTCAGGGTGACGCGATTTACCCCTGTGCTGATCACATATTCAGCTAATTCATCCTCTGTCATAACATCGGCAGGTGCATCATCGGTGCATGCCCATGAGGTATCACAGTAACTGCATGCAAGATTGCATTTTCTGAGGCGGATAAAGACGGCAAGCTCACCGGCGTGCTGACCTTCGCCATTTATACTTACAAATCGTTCTACTACGTTAAAATGAGCCATTGTTCACCTCTGATCACAAACTATATGAAGCGCAGTTGTTTGGCGTTTCATATACGCATACTTCGGATACTGTAAATCCGGCAGCGGTTATCTTATCAAAAAAGTATTTAGAAAAATTCTCGGCTGTAGGTCTGAAAGGTACTTCTCTAAGGAGAAAATCTTCGGATAGAAGAGCTGAGAGCGTAGTACTTTTGAGTGAACCTGTTTCATATATAAATGAATGATCAAAAAAGTCTACTTCCTTTTTGAGGATTTCTTTAATATTTCCAAAGTCAGTGATCATACCTCTTTCCTGACCATCTTCGATAAGTGTTTCTGATTTTATCTTAACCAGTACACGCCAACGATGACCGTGAAGATTAGAACACTTCCCATCATAATCTTTTAAGAAATGAGCTGCATCAAAGGCGCCCTCAGTTGTTAAATAGTACATGGTAATTCCTTTCTGGAAACCAGAAATGACAGAAAAACAGAATAAAAAAGACTATGGTATGGGATAAATAAAAAACCATACGCATAGCTTAAGAAAGTCAGTCCTGGTTTTGTTTAGGGACAGGATGGTACAAACGAACTGTCCTATTTAATTATTAATGACAAATACTCATTATATTTGTGCGTGTGAACAATGTCAAGCATAAATGGGATGAAGGAAATATGATCTCTCGGAACCCTATATTTTATAATGGGTTTCGAGACTTTTATCTTAATTAGCCGTTTTTAGCGGCTTGCACCCGTCACAATAGGCAAACGTCAACGAAGTTTGTTATGGCCATATCGCATCCTGCACTGCTTTGGGGTCATGTCGAATTCTTTGCGGAATTGCTGTGTGAAGTAGCCTTGATCACTGTATTTTAATATATTTGAAATATCTGTTATGGACAGATTTTTATTTAACAGAAGCTCTCTGGCTTTCAGAAGCTTCTGTTTTTGTATATAGGCCGAAATTGTAATTCCCATATCTTTTTTGAAATATCTGGAAAGTGAATTTCGATTGAGACCAATATGAGAACAAATATCTGACACGCTTATATTTTCATATATATAATCCTGAATATATACAATTACAGAGTAAGTATATTTGCTGCAGAGAGAAAAATCTGTACCTTCAAGAGGCACAATTTCAGCTTTTTTATCCGGGGCACGAAAATAATTTATATTTGGTGATATATTATCGCAAAATATACTCTTTATAAGACACAAGACATTAGCGAGTTTAGGAATCTCAACAGCAGATACATTTTTTATAAGATAAATATACTCCTCTTTTTTATCAGGGACGATGAACTGCGAGATATATCCCCATGGAAGCAGTTCCGGGAAAGATGCTCCAATGGGAGGCGTTTTGATGTAGTAGTTTTCGTCTATTTTTGCCACAGCCATGTAGCATCCGTCATACATTTCGATAATGGTCGTACCATCCGGATCTTTTCCCTTTTCGCCTATGGTATCCGGAGGGCTTGCAAAAGCCATCGGAATATAAACATCCCTGAATTCATCAGGAAAGACGTGTTCTAAAGTTCCGTTATAGTTGATTATTAAAAATGGAATATTCGTTAGCTTGTATATTTGTGACAATACAGTTTTTGTGTTCACAGTTTTTCCTCAAATATAAATGACAAAAACAATAATTTTATGACAATTATAACATATTCGAAATTACAGAAGTGATATTATCATTTTAATCTTGAAACAAAAATTTGTAAATAAAGGAAATGAGGAAAAAATATGAAGAAAAAATTTATAGGAATGATAATGGCAGCAATGATGATCATAACCGCATGCGGTAATGGCCGGCAGGCGCCAGAGGTTAAAGAAATATCTGAGACTGCCGATATGCAGAGTGAGGCTCAGGACGATGCTGAGGCATCTGTAGTTTCGGAAGCAGGGGAAGAGGACAATGCAGATAAAGCAAAGTCTGAAGGCAAAATGACAGGTGGCGGAATGGGCATGGCAAAGAAAAATGACGAGGAACTTACAGCTATGCTGAGTGAAACAGTTGATAAGTTTTCAAAAGATGAATACTCTGATGAAGAGACAGGACTTACAGTTCCTTATAATATTTATCTTCCTGAAAACTATGATGAGAGTAAGAGTTATCCTATGATCGTCTTTATCGGAGATATGACGACTGTGGGTACTGATATGGAGTACTCTCTAACCCAGGGATGGGGTGGAATTGTATGGGCTACGGAGTCTGAACAGGAAAAAAATGAAAGTATAGTGCTTGTACCGGTATACCCGGAAACTATTCTTGATGATCACGATGGATATGTAACAACGGATTATGTCGGTCTAACACCAAGAATGATCGAATCTGTCGCTGAAAAATACAGTGTTGACACTGATAGAATATATGGAACAGGTCAGTCTATGGGAGCCATGACGACACTTTACCTGGCCGCAAACAACCCTGACCTCTATGCAGCTGTTTTGATAGTAGATGGACAATGGAATGTAAATGAAATAAGGGGAATAGAAAATGTGAATATGATATATATTGCAGCCGGAGGCGACAAAAGTGCTTTTTCAGGACAGGAAGAAGTTAAAGCAATGCTCGAGACTGACGGAGTAACGTATTCAGAAGTATCAGGTCTGGATGCACAGGCAGAACGAAGCGAACTTGAAGAGGCTGTCAGTACGATGCTGGATGAAGGCAGCAGCATTAATTTCATTACATGGGAGGCAGGAACAGTTTTAGCTGAGGGTCAGTCTTCAGAGGGGGCAGGAGAGCATATGGCTTCATTTGACTATGGTTATAAGCTTTCGGCTGTTAGAGATTGGATTTTTTCAAAAACAAAATAAATTTTGATAATAGATTTATGTTGTGAGAGAGGAGTTTATCAGAATGACCATATGGAATTAAAGAAGATACCTTATGATTTTACAGTATGTAAATTAAAACAAGATTCATATATTGATGTCACAAAGAGTTTTTATTTTGTTGGGAAGACTGATGAGGAGCCTGCTAGTATTTAGCAGACTCCTTTTGTTTTTTGATCAAATTCTTAGTATCACATATTCAACAACAAAGTTTTGGTAGTCAGCATGGCTGCCGCAATTAACAGGTAACATAGAAATCGCCCTCCGATTAAAAAACTACCGGCTACGCCGGAACACTACGCTTCTTATTAACAAGGGCGCGAAGCGCCGCATTTTTTGAGCGGAATGTCAAGTGTTTTTGATAAAAAAGTGGGGGATTTTAATAAAAAAGGAATCTAAAAGCCTTGATTTTACTGGGTTAAAGATTTCGAGAGATTATAAATATTTTTGGAGGTGAAAAAAATTGATGTTTTATCAAAAAAAGTGTTGACATGTATTTAAATCGGTGCTATTATTATCTTCGTTGCAGCGATGCAGCACAAAACAACTAAATGTTGTACGCGGAAGTGTCGGAATTGGCAGACGAGCAAGACTAAGGATCTTGTGCATACTACTTGCGTGCGGGTTCAAGTCCCGCCTTCCGCATAAAAAAGGACTAAATCTTTGATTTAGTCTTTTTTTCGTTTGGAAGGGGCACTTGAACCCGTCTTCCGCTTTCAGTTTCATGGGGACATCATAGACCTATTAACAAACTTTACAAGTTCTTTACCTGATGCACATAATGATTTCTTTCTTTGCAAAGCTATAGAATTGCAAGTTGGTCTGAATTGAATGACCTAGCGTTGCTGCTATATCTGTAACAGAAATACATAATCGTCTAAGAAATGATTCGTATGCATCCTTTTTGATCAAGTCATTATTTTCATGGAAGAAAATGAATTCTGAATCAATTCAATATTGCCGGAAAAGAATAATAATGCCAGATATGTGCAGGCAACATACCATACAAAGGCAGGTTCAGGTACAGGTATTATTGCCGACAGTGCTAATAATGGATTCCATGTTGTTGATATCATCGTGGATCCGACAGCAACACAGAAACAGTACAATCTTAACCATGATGAGACAAACAAGCTTCTCAAGGGTAAGTCACTCGGCTCTGTCACAATCAGACCTATCGTGACACAGGAGCTCCTTACATCACCTACAAAGACCTACTCAAAGGAAGGTCAGGTATATGTAAAAGCTAAAGGAGATAAAGCAAAAGCAGTTTATGTATATGTACCAAAGAAGGGCAAGTACTCTGATAGCAAGAAAGTAAAGAAGATCAAGCTCAAAAAGGGTACATACACTTATGATTCTTCAACTCCTACAGTAATTTTCAACAGTGATCTCATCTCTGGTTCTGCTGTGGCAGGAAGATAAATATCGTGAAAACTGAATAAGGAACTCGTAGGTAAGAGCTGTCCGGTGTGTACTGGATGGCTCTTTGTATTTTATTTTGAACAAAAAATGTTGATATCAGAACAAATGTGTGGCATAGTATAAAAGAACTGATATTCGCATTACAAATCTGTTGACAGTTCATGCTATAATATAAGTAACAGAAAGGCAATACATGAGTTTAGCTGACAATGTAACTAAGAAATACATGCAGGATAATGCGCATTTTGCAGACCTGTTTAACTACTACATCTACGACGGTAAGGCGGTTATCAATCCAGATGACCTAATTGACAAAGATCCGACAGAATTATGTATTCTTAGTAATGGAAAGAAAGCTTTTTCAAAACAGAAGATACGGGATATTTTGAAAAGCTGTAGTATAAAGACAGATGGACATACGGTATTTGTACTGATGGGCATCGAGAATCAGTCCGATATACACTATGCGATGACGATTAAGAATCTGCTGTACGATGCATTGAATTATGCAGAGCAGGCGGATGTGATCACAAAGAAACATAGGGCAGATAAGGATATTGAAGGAGACGAATTTTTATCCGGGTTCGCAAAAACAGATACAGTAACACCTGTGGTTACGATCACTCTCTATTGGGGAAGAAAATCGTGGGACGCAGCGACTAGGCTTAGTGATATGTTCCCAGAGGATACTCCTGAAGAAATCCGAGCTCTGGCAACTGACTATAAACTTAATCTTGTGACTCCGGAAAATATAAGTGATTTTAAAAAGCTCAACACTGAGCTTGGAGACATGCTTGAATCTATCAAACGTTGTGATGATTCTGAAATGTTTAAAAACATGATAGCTGAAAGAAACGGACATTGGATAATAAGCCGAGAGGGAGCTGATCTGCTAAATGTACTTATAAATGCAAAGATTGTGATTCCTGACGGGGAAAGGACGGTAGATATGTGTGTCGCAACAAAAGCATTAATTGAGCAGGGCAAGACTGAAGGACGCGCAGAAGGACTCGCAGAAGGACGCGCAGAAGGACGTGCAGAGGGACGTGCAGAGGGAGCAGATAGAGTAACAAAGCTTTATCTTCACTTAATGAATAATGGACAGGATATCGAAATGAAAAAAGCCATGGAGGATCCTGACTATAGAGAGCAATTATTAAAAACCTTAAATATGTAAAATATTTTTAAGGCTGAAAATCAGATAATGCATATACGAAAAAATGGGAAACTGCAGACGAAGTGGATGGCTATGATAAAAGCCATCCACTTTTATGTTTACGGTATATCAAACAATGATGTAAAGTCGGTCTCATCTAAAATATTCATTACATCCGGAGATACGTTTATGAGGTAGATCTTCCATTGTGACAGGGCTTTTTTCATGACCATGAAAGCTCTAAGACCGCCTGAGGTGATCGTTTTAAGGTTTCGGCAGTCTACGGTGACGCAAGTGACCTCAGCGTTCTCAGCAGCCTTTTTGTAGGCATTGAGAAAGCTGGGGGCAGTGATGGCATTTATAGTTCCGCTTGGTGCGATAAAAACATGCTTTCCTTCACGCCAATAGGTAAAGGAGGCATTTTTTGCTTCTACAACATTGACCATATTTTTGCTCCTTCTTTTTACATAATTTCCCTATACTTATATCGACAAAGAGTAATAAATACTTTAGCTGTATACAATATTGGATAAAAATAATCAATAAAATAGATTAAATTTGTCCCTTTTAATTATGCTGATGCTATGCTAACATAACAAACATCAAGGTATTTGATTGAAAATGTTTAATGATTCTAGTTGTATATTATAGTCAAGCGAGGTCGGGGATATGTTTAATTCTAAAAAGTATCAGATTCCATATTTTATGCCAAAGAATCCCACTTATGAGTGGACAAAAAAAGATCATATAACAAAAGCGCCTATATGGTGCAGTGTTGACCTTAGAGATGGAAATCAGGCTTTGATAGAGCCAATGAGCTTAAATGAAAAGCTTGAGTTTTTCAGGATGCTTGTTGATATAGGCTTTAAGGAAATTGAAATTGGTTTCCCTGCAGCATCCGACACAGAATATAAATTTGCAAGAACCTTGATTGAAAATAACATGGTTCCGAGTGATGTTACACTTCAGGTGCTTACTCAGGCACGTGATCACATCATCAGGAAAACTTTTGAAGCGGTAAAGGGAGCACCTCACGCTATTATTCATTTATATAATTCTACTTCTGTAGCTCAGCGTGAGCAGGTATTCCATAAAGATAAAAAAGAAATTAAAAAGATCGCTGTTGAGGGCGCAAAGCTTTTGAAGCAGCTTGCTGATGAGACTAAGGGTAATTTCTCATTTGAGTACTCTCCTGAGAGTTTCCCGGGAACAGAGGTTGAGTATGCTGTTGAAGTGTGCAATGCCGTTCTTGATGTGTGGAAGCCAAAGAAGGAAAATAAGGTAATCATAAATATTCCTACTACAGTTGAGAACGCTATGCCTCATGTATTTGCAACTCAGCTTGAGTACGTGAATAATAGTCTGAAATATAGAAATGCTGTTACTCTTTCTATCCATCCTCATAATGACAGAGGTACCGGAGTTGCCACTGCAGAGATGGGTGTACTTGCCGGAGCAGACAGGATCGAGGGTACTCTTTTTGGAAACGGCGAGAGAACAGGTAACGTAGATATCGTGACACTTGCCATGAATATGTATTCACATGGTGTTGATTCCAAGCTTGATTTTTCAAATATCAGTGGAATCGGTGAAACTTATGAAAAGCTCACAAGAATGCATATCTATGAGAGACAGCCTTATGCCGGTCAGCTTGTATTTACAGCATTCTCAGGATCACATCAGGATGCAATCGCAAAGGGCTTCAAGTGGCACAAAGAGAACCCTGACAAGCCATGGTGTGTACCGTATCTTCCGGTTGATCCTCATGATCTTGGAAGAGAGTATGACGGTGATGTTATCAGAATTAACAGCCAGTCCGGAAAGGGCGGAGTAAGCTATATTCTTCAGCACAATTTTGGACTTCAGCTTCCTAAGGAAATGCAGGAAGATGTCGGATATACTATCAAGGGCATCTCTGATAAAGAGCATGCTGAGCTTTCACCGGAGAGAGTTTACCATATCTTTGAGGATAAGTATATCAACAATGACGGTGTATTTACTGTTGCAGAGTGCCACTTTGAGCAGGTTGATGGAATTCTGGCACGAGTCACATTTAACCGCAAGGGCAAGAACGTGATGGTGGCTGCAAACGGAAATGGTCGCCTGGATGCAGTGAGCAATGCGATAAAGTCATATTTTGATGTGAGCTATGAGCTTTCAGTTTACACAGAGCATGCGTTGACACAAGGCTCATCTTCAAGGGCCTGCACTTATGTAGGTATCAACTGCGCAGGCAAGAGATACTGGGGTGTTGGAATTGATGAAGATATTATCAAGTCCTCTATTAATGCACTCACTGTTGCTGTAAATCAGATTGAAAGCATCAGAGATTCACATGATGACAAGGATCAGAGAATTACTGAGATAATCAATTTTATCCAGGAGAAGTACCTGGCGGTTACGCTTGATGACCTTTCAAGAGAGTTTTATCTTTCAAAGCCTTATCTTTCAAAGTACATCAAAGAGAAGTCTGGTGCTACATTCAGCGAGAATGTGCAGAAGATCAGACTTAAGAAGGCATGTACATTGCTTAAGAATGGCAACATGAAAGTAGAAAAGGTTGCTGAAAATGTTGGTTATCCAAGTGTTGAGCACTTCAACAGGCAGTTTAAGAAACGCTATGGTATGACACCGGTGCAGTACAGGAATTCAGCTAAATAACCAACAAAAATATAGAAAGTTGTCTAAAAATTTTAAACTACATCAAAAGATAACAAAGGAGTACGGAGGTTGTACTCCTTTTGTTGTGCAAAAATACCTTAAAAAACGATTTTATTAATTATACATATTGCAAAATAACTAATTGTGTGATAATCTATACATATCCAATTAAATAGAGGAGCCGATGAGATGAGAGAGCGTGGCTAAGAAACCAGCGGGAAGCTGCGTGACTTGCCATGCTTTTTTTGCGCCTATTTTTGGGAGGTCACGACATTGCCTAAAGACACTTTCATCTACGAAAATGAATCAATGCAAAAATTTATTGAGCAGATTGAAGACACGCCGATCATAGCGGCAATTAAAGATGATAAGGGTCTTGAGACATGCCTGACAACCGATGTAAATGTAGTTTTTGTCCTATATGGAGATGTATGTTCGATAGGCAGCATAGTTAAGCGATTGCATGATGCAGGACGCACAGCTATGGTGCATATTGATCTGATAGGGGGGCTAAGCTCCAAGGATGCGGCAGTTGATTTTATTAAAAATTACACTGCGGCAGATGGGATAATCACAACGAAGAGTTCACTCATAGCTCACGCAAAGGATATCGGGCTTCATACGGTACTCAGATATTTTGTTCTTGACAGTATGGCACTTGTGAATATCGAGAAAGGTTCGCGGCGGGGGGTCGTACAACCGGACTTTATCGAGTTTTTACCAGGGGTGGTACTTCCAAGTGTCATCAAAAAGATCAACTCTATCAGCAGAGTACCTATTATAGCCGGGGGGATGATAACCACGCGTGAAGAAGTGATGAATGCCTTAAATAATGGTGCAATGGCGATCTCAACGACAAATGAGAAGGTTTGGAGAATGTAAAAAACAGTCGAGAAAAGACTGCTTTTAATGAAGGAGGAACTTTTTTATGGCAAAGTATGTAATGGCGCTTGACGCAGGTACAACCAGCAATCGCTGTATCCTTTTCAACGAGAAGGGTGAGATGTGCTCTGTTGCTCAGAAAGAGTTTACACAGTATTTCCCACAGCCAGGCTGGGTAGAGCATGATGCAAATGAAATATGGCAGACACAGCTCTCTGTAGCTCGTAAGGCTATGCAGAATGTCGGTGCAACATATGAGGATATTGCAGCAATCGGTATCACAAATCAGCGTGAAACTGTTATCGTATGGGACAGAAAGACAGGTCAGCCTGTGAGCCATGCGATCGTATGGCAGTGCCGTCGTACAGCTGATTATGCTGAGCAGAAGAAAAAAGAGATTCCTGGTATAGTTGAAAAATTCCAGCAGAAGACAGGTCTTAAGTTTGATCCATATTTCTCAGGAACAAAGATCAGATGGATACTTGAAAATGTACCTGGCGTCAGAGAGCGAGCTGAAAAAGGTGAGCTTTGCTTTGGTACTGTTGATTCATGGCTTATCTTCAAGCTTACAAAGGGAAAGGTACATGTAACTGATTACTCAAATGCTTCAAGAACACTTCTTTTCAATATAAATACTCTTGAATGGGATGACGAGCTTTGTGATCTTTTAGAGGTTCCAAAGTGCATGCTTCCGGAGGTTAAGCCTTCAAGCTGTGTATATGGTGAGACAGATCCTGAGTTCTTTGGTGGTCCTGTAAAGATTGCCGGTGCAGCAGGTGACCAGCAGGCAGCACTTTTTGGTCAGACATGCTTTACAGAAGGCGAAGCAAAGAATACCTACGGTACAGGTTGCTTCATGCTCATGAATACAGGTGAGAAGCCAATCTTTTCAAAGAATGATCTTCTTACAACTATTGCATGGGGACTTGACGGAAAGGTTGAGTATGCACTTGAAGGCTCTGTATACGTTGCAGGCGCAGCTATTCAGTGGCTCCGTGATGAGCTTCGTGTAGTTGATACTTCACCTGATTCAGAGTACTATGCAACAAGAGTTGAAGATACTAACGGATGCTATGTAGTACCTGCATTTACAGGACTTGGTGCTCCATATTGGGATCCATACGCTCGTGGAGCTATCACAGGACTTACTCGTGGTGTAAACAAGTATCACATTATCAGAGCAACTCTTGAGTCACTTGCTTTCCAGACATATGATGTTCTTCATGCTATGGAGCTTGATACCGGTAAGAAGATCACATCTCTTAAGGTTGACGGTGGTGCATCAAAGAATAATTTCCTTATGCAGTTCCAGTCAGATATCATTGACACAAAGGTTCTTCGTCCAAGCTGCGTAGAGACTACAGCTATGGGTGCATCTTACCTCGCAGGTCTTGCAGTAGGATACTGGAAGAGCAAGGAAGATGTTATCAAGAACTGGGCAGTTGACAGAGAGTTTACATCAGAGATGACATCTGAGAAGAGAGAGAAGGAGCTTAAGGGTTGGCAGCAGGCAGTTAAGTCAACACTTGGATGGGCTAAGGAATAAATGTAGGTATGATCAATTAAATATGGATAGATTCTACGGGAGGTAATATATAAATGTCAGTTTATGTTGGAGAATTTATTGGCACTATTTTACTAGTACTTCTTGGTGACGGCGTTTGCTGTAACGTTTCCTTGGAAAAATCAGGATTTAAGGGCGGCGGTGCCGTACATATCCTTATTGGCTGGGGAATGGCCGTTATGGTTCCTGCATTTGCAATGAGCAACTTTGTTGGCTGCGGTTCAGCATTTAACCCTGCTGTTACTATTGGCGCAGCTTTAAGAAGCGGAGATTGGAGCACAGTTCCGGGACAGATAATTGCTCAGTTGCTTGGTGGATTTGTCGGTGCAGCAATACTTATCATTCTTTACGGTGATCATATCAGGGCAACAGCTGATGATGCTACAGTAAGAGGCTGCTTCTGCACAGGACCTTCTATTCCAAATGTAGGATTGAATTTCCTTTCAGAGTTCGTAGCTACATTCGTTCTTGTATTTACTCTTGCACTTATTCCTGCAGGCGCAGATCGCGTTGTATGGGTACTTGTTTATGGCGTAATCGTTGCATGCGGAGCTTCTTTTGGAGGTCTTACAGGATATGCAATGAATGCAGCAAGAGATTCTGCTCCTCGTCTTGCTTATCAGCTTCTTGCGCCTAACTTTGGCAAGAAGAATGCAGACTGGGGATATGGCTGGATCCCGCTTGTAGCTCCAATCTGTGGCGCTGTTGTTGCATCACTTCTATACAATGCACTTGCAGCAGCTCAGATGTTTGGTTGATTTTTTGGTATCATAATTAAATAGTATTGCAGAGACAGGAGTCGGGCATAATAACCGTGCGGGGAGCACGTCTATTGCCTGACTCCTATTTTACTTCATATGTAGGAGGGAGAATTAAAGTGGTATATGATGTTGTGATCATTGGTGCCGGAGTTACCGGCGCAGCAGTAGCGAGAGAGCTTTCTCGATATAAGGATTTAAATGTATGTGTACTTGAAAAAGAAGAGGACGTATGCTCAGGAACATCAAAGGCAAACAGTGCTATTGTCCATGCCGGATTTGATGCCGCTGAAGGTTCTCTTATGGCGAAACTCAATGTTGAAGGTAATGAGATGATGGATGAGCTGTGTGAAGATCTCGATATACCTTTCAAGCGCAACGGCTCGTTGGTAGTTTGTATCCATAAAGAAGAACTTCCGGGGCTTAAGGATCTCTATGACAGAGGTGTAAAGAATGGTGTAAAGGATCTTAAGATCCTGAGCAAAGAAGAAGTAAAGGCTATGGAGCCTAATCTTTCAGATAATGCCCTGGGTGCGCTCTATGCACCTACGGGTGGAATTATCTGTCCGTTCATACTCAATATTGCCATGGCTGAAAATGCCAATGTAAATGGAGTTGATTTCCGCTTTAATACAGAAGTGGAGAACTTAAGAAAAGATGAAAATGGAATCTGGCATATTCGCACAAATAATGGCGAATATCTTACAAAATATATTGTTAATGCAGCGGGTGTATATGCAGACAAGTTCCACAACATGGTAAGTGAGAAGAAGATACACATCACTGCAAGACGCGGAGATTATTGCCTTTTGGATCATGAAATGGGAGAGTATGTATCTCATACTATTTTCCCTCAGCCAACAAAGCTTGGAAAGGGTGTACTTGTATCGCCTACAGTCCACGGCAATCTGATAGTAGGTCCGACTGCAGTTGATATAGAAGACAAAGAGGCAACAGCTACTACTGCTGATGGAATCAATGACTTAATGGAAAAATCCGGAATGAATGTAGATAACTTAAATGTTAGAAGAAAGGTTATCACATCCTTTGCAGGACTTAGGGCACATGAAGATGGTCATGAGTTCATTATCAACTGGGTAGATGATGCTCCGGGATTCTTTGACTGTGCAGGAATCGAGTCTCCGGGACTTTCAAGCTCACCTGCGATCGGCAGGATGGTTGCGAAAATGTTTAAGGAAAAGCTTTCTTTAAGCGAAAAGTCTGACTGGATATCAAAGAGGAAGGGAATAGTCATAACCAAGGAGCTCTCAATTGAAGAAAGAAACGAGCTCATAAAGAAAAATCCTGCCTATGGAACTATAGTGTGCAGATGTGAATCTATCACAGAGGGAGAGATCCTGGATGCTATACATCGTCCGCTTGGAGCACGCAGCCTTGATGGAGTAAAACGAAGAGTAAGAGCCGGCATGGGAAGATGTCAGGCGGGATTCTGCTCACCGAAAACGATGGAAATATTAAACAGAGAACTTGGTATCCCTATGGAGAAGATTACCAAGAGCGGTGGAAAGTCAAATATTGTGCTTGAGCGTACTAAAGGAGGCAGGGACTGATGGAAAATTATGATATCGTGATTGTGGGCGGAGGCCCGGCAGGACTTGCAGCTGCAGTAAGTGCAAGAAAGAGCGGAATTGATAAGATACTTATACTTGAAAGAGATAATGAGCTCGGTGGAATCCTTAATCAGTGCATACACAATGGTTTTGGACTCCATACATTCAAAGAAGAGCTTACCGGACCTGAATATGCATATCGCTTTATGCAGCAGGTTTTTGATGAAAAAATCGAATATAAGCTTCATACTATGGTAATGGACATTTCTGATGATAGAATCGTGACCGCAATGAACCGCACTGACGGAATGTTTCAGATAAAGGCAGGGGCAGTGATACTTGCTATGGGATGCCGCGAGAGACCTAGAGGAGCTCTGAATATCCCGGGCTACAGGCCTGCAGGAATCTTCTCAGCGGGTACGGCACAGAGGCTTGTAAATATCGAAGGTTACATGCCGGGGCGTGAAGTTGTGATCCTTGGCTCCGGTGATATTGGACTTATCATGGCACGCAGAATGACTCTTGAGGGTGCAAAAGTAAAAGTTGTTGCAGAGCTTATGCCATACTCGGGCGGTCTTAAGAGAAATATCGTACAGTGTCTTGATGATTTCGGAATACCTCTTAAGCTTTCACATACTGTAGTTGATATAGAGGGTAAGGAGCACTTAAGCGCTGTTACTATTGCAGAGGTTGGAAGTGACGGAAAGCCAATACCGGGAACTGAGGAAAGATATACCTGTGATACGCTGCTGTTGTCATGCGGACTGATCCCTGAAAATGAGCTGTCTCGTGAGATGGGAGTAAACATGAGCCCTGTTACAAACGGTCCTATAGTTAATGAGAGCCTTGAAACCTCTATACCGGGCGTATTTGCCTGCGGCAATGTACTTCATGTGCATGATCTTGTTGACTTTGTTTCACAGGAGGCAACTTTGGCCGGTGAAAATGCTGCCGCATTTGTCAAGAATGGATGCAAGGATGTTTCTGACGAAAAGGGCATAGAGATAGTTGCTACAGAAGGCGCAAGATATACGGTTCCTTCAACTGTATCACTTGACAGAATGAACGATCTTTTAACAGTAAGATTCAGAGTAGGTGCAGTTTATCAGGATTCTTATGTGAGTGTGTATTTCAATGATACCCGTGTGATGCATAACTTAAAAAAGATAATGGCGCCGGGCGAGATGGAGCAGATCATATTGCAGAAAGAAAAACTTAAGGAATTTGAGGGACTTAATAAGATAACTGTAAAGATAGAGAAAGAATGATAGGATAAGAGGTGGTACTGCAAAATGGAAACAAGAGAATTAACCTGTATCGGCTGTCCTATGGGATGCCAGATAACAGTAGAGCTTGATAAGGGCGAAGTGCTGAGCGTTACTGGAAACACCTGTAAAAGAGGCGATATTTATGCACGAAAGGAAGTCACAAATCCGACAAGGATAGTTACTTCTACGATAATTATCAAGGATGGAGATAAACCAAGAGTATCGGTCAAGACTGCAAACGATATTCCGAAAGGAAAGATCTTTGAAGTCATGAAAGATATAGATGCTGCTATTGCCATGGCGCCGGTTAAGATTGGCGATGTTCTTGTAAAGAATGTCGCCGGCACCGGTGTAGATGTGATCGCAACAAGGAATATAACAAAAGTGTGATAAAAGGCTCTGACCGGGATGAAACAAAACCGGTCAGAGTTTTTCTTTGTTATTAGGCAAAATAAGTGGTAAGATATAGATTATTGATTTTTATCGAAAAATCAATAATCGTATTGGACTAGCAATTCTGTTTAAGAATTGCGTATTCGCCAAAGGCGGATTTTCGCGGATGTTTACCGAAATTATCCGCGAAAAGTCATAGGTTATTAAATATAGGGTGGTGTTTAAATATGAAGTTGGAAAATGAATATCTTATAGTGGAAATTGCAGAGCATGGCGCAGAGCTTACACGGATTTTTAATAAGAAGAATAATCGTGAGCTGTTGTGGAATGCAGACGAGAAATACTGGGCAAGACATGCGCCAATCCTCTTTCCTTTTGTGGGAAAAGTAAATGGAGGAGAATATCGTCATGCCGGCAAGACTTACAATATGGGGCAGCACGGCTTTGCGCGCGATATGGATTTTGAGTGTACAGCTGAAGGTGAAACAATTGCAGAGTACAGGCTTAAGAGCAGTGATGCCACTCTTGCAAAATATCCATTTCAGTTTGAGCTCTTTGTTAAGTATATACTTAAGGATAATAAAATAGAAGTTTGCTGGAAAGTTGTAAATCCTTCAGATAGTGAAAAGCTTTACTTTTCTATAGGAGGACATCCGGCATTTAACTGCCCGGTAGAAGGCAGCGGATTTGATGATAAGTCTGAGTATTTTGTAAAGCTTACAGATAAGAATGATCTGTCTTACGTACTGATAGATCCGGCTACGGAGGCTGTAGCAGCAGATGAAGTACATACTTTGGAGCTTGATGGAGGATATGTAAAGACAACAGAAGAGCTTTTTGAAAATGACGCTCTTATTTTTGATGATTCTCAGATAAAAGAAGCTTCTTTGTGCTATCCGGATAAGACACCTTACATTACAATAAAGTGTGACAGCTTTAGTTCATTTGGACTTTGGTCAAAGCCAAAGGCAAATGCTCCTTATGTATGCCTTGAGCCATGGATTGGCAGATGCGACAACAGAGGCTTTGATGGTGAGCTTAAGGATAAGTATGGAGAGCAGTGTTTGGATGAAAATAATCAATTTGAAGTGGAATTTACTATAGTAGCAGAGTAAATTATATTATAAAAGGTCAAGAACAACATAAAAAGAATCTAAAGTTTATAAAATTTTAGTGAAATTATTGGATAGACATTTTTTATAACAAAATGTAGAATAGTTACTGTTTGGAGATTTATTCATCTTATTCCAAACGGTAGCTATTCTTTTATTTCCAATTTATTTTCAGAAGGAGAAAACAATGGAAGAACTGTTTCACCTCAAAGAGCATGGCACAACTGTTAAAAGAGAAATTGTTGCCGGCATCACTACTTTCTTGTCAATGGCTTATATTCTTGCCGTAAACCCTAGCATTCTTGGTACTGTAATGAATCCAAGCGGTGTATTTGTAGCAACAGCCGTAGCTTCTGCTATTGCAACATTTATCATGGGCTTCATGGCAAACTATCCGATCGCCCTCTCTGCAGGACTTGGACTTAATGCATACTTTGCATATACAGTATGCCTTGGTGAGCTTGCTAATGAAGTAGATCCATTCAAGATCTGTCTTACAGCAGTATTTTGTGAAGGTGTTATATTTATAATTTTGTCTTTCTTTAAGTTCCGTGAGCAGATCATTAACGGAATTCCTCAGAATCTTAAGTACGGTATCTCAGCAGGTATCGGTCTTTTCGTAGCATTCATCGGACTTCAGAATGCAGGTATCATTGTAAACAGCGATTCAACACTTGTAGACCTTGGAAGTTTCAAAAGTGCTAATGTTACACTTGCACTTATCGGACTTCTTATAATCGTTATCCTTAGCCACTATCAGGTCAAGGGTTGTGTTCTTATCGGAATTATCGTGACATGGGTTCTTGGTATGATCGCTCAGGTTACAGGCTGGTACGATGGAAACTGCTTCCCTGATTTCTCAGCAGGTCTTAATCTTGGCGGTATCAGTGAGACAGCATTTAAGTTTAACTTTGGTTGGGCTGCATCACACATGGTTCAGTTCATCGCTATTCTTTTCAGCTTCCTTTTTGTAGACCTCTTTGATACAGTAGGTACTGTAGTAGGTGTTGCTGACAAGGCTGGACTTCTTGATGAGAACGGCGAGCTCCCAAGAGTTGGTAAGGTATTCATGTCAGATGCTATCGGTACAACACTTGGTGCATGCCTTGGTACATCTACAGTTACAAGCTTCGTAGAGTCAAGCGCAGGTGTTGCAGCAGGCGGAAGAACAGGTCTTACAGCTGTTGTTACAGGTGCTCTTTTCCTTGTTTCACTTGTACTCAGCCCGATTTTCCTTGCAATCCCTGGATTTGCAACTTCTCCGGCACTCCTTTACGTTGGTATGCTCATGATCTCAAGTGCTAAGAAGATCAACTATGATGGTGATGTTGCTGATACTTGCGGTGCTTACCTTGCAGTAGTAATGATGCCACTTGCATACTCGATCGCAACAGGTATCATGTTTGCCGTTATTTCATGGGTAGTCATCAAGGTATTCACAGGTAAGTCAAAGGACGTAAATCCTGTAATGTGGGTAATCTTCGTGCTTTTCGCAGCAAGAATAGTTACACTTGTTACTAACTTTATGTAATATAGAAACAAAAAAATTATTATGCGGGCAGCTACATATTTGTGGCTGCCCGTTTTGTGTTATAATTGAACCACTAGAACCATCCCCATGGTACAGGAGGATTTTGAAAAGATGAATTTATCTGGAAAATGCGTAGTTCTTGGCGTTACAGGAAGTATAGCTGCATACAAGATAGCTGATGTTGCAAGTCAGCTCAGAAAAGACGGGGCTGATGTCCATGTGATAATGACAAAGAATGCAACTAATTTCATTGGACCGCAGACTTTTGAGACACTTACAAATAACAGATGTATAGTTGATCAGTTTGACAGGGATTATAAGTTTGAAGTGACACATATTTCACTTGCGAAAGCTGCAGATGTGATACTTGTAGCACCTGCGACTGCAAATATCATCGCAAAAATGGCACATGGCATAGCTGATGATATGCTCTCAACAGTTGTACTTGCAGCACGATGCAAAAAAATAGTATCACCTGCAATGAATACGGCAATGCTTGAAAATCCTATAACTCAGGACAATATTTCTACATTGAAAAAATATGGAATGACAGTGATTGAGCCGGCGTGTGGAGTGCTTGCGTGCAAAGATGTGGGCTCTGGGAAGCTTCCCAAGCCGGAGGTACTTCTTGAGTATATATATAAGGAAATCTCACATGAAAAGGATCTGGCAGGAAAGAAAGTCCTTGTTACTGCGGGACCTACAAGAGAGCCAATGGATCCGGTAAGATTTATCACAAACCACTCTACAGGAAAGATGGGATATGCTATAGCCAGGGCAGCGGCTATGAGAGGCGCGGAAGTATCACTCGTGCATGGCGATACGGCGCTTGAGAGTGTAAGATTTACAGAGGATGTGCCGGTAATGACTGCTGAGGAGATGTTTAAGGCAGTGGAGGCACGCTTTGATGATACGGACATTTATATAAGTGCGGCGGCTGTGGCTGATTACAGACCTTCAGTAGTGGCAGATCAGAAGATCAAGAAAAAAGAAGGTGATATGTCTATATCTCTTGAGAGGACAAAGGACATCATAGGCACACTCGGGGCTAAAAAGACTAAGCAGTTTATCTGCGGTTTTGCTATGGAAACGGAAAATCTGTTAGAAAATGCAAAAGATAAACTTAAAAGAAAAAATATGGATATGATAGTGGCCAATTCGCTTCGTACAGAGGGAGCCGGATTTGGTGGAAGCACAAACGTAGTAACGATAATCACGCCGGAAAAGGCCGTAGAGTTGCCTATTATGGAAAAAAGTGAGGTTGCTGACAGGTTGCTTGACGCGATATTATCATATAGAGTATAATATATTTCTGTATGGACTCATATAAGAATATATTGACAGAGGAGTCCTATAGAAATGAGGGAAAGATAAATGATCAGAAGCATGACCGGTTTTGGACGTTCTGAGATCCATGAAGATGACAGACGCTATACGGTTGAAATCAAGACAGTTAATCATCGATATCTTGAAGCAAACATAAAAATGCCTAAGGCGCTTTCAATGTTTGAGTCATCTATAAGAACTATCCTTAAGGAGTATCTTGAGAGAGGTAAGGCTGATATCTTTATCACTTTTGAAGATAACAACAAGGGTGCAGGAAGAGTTAAGTACAATAGTGACGTGGCTCATGAGTATGCTGCATATCTTAAGCAGATGAGCGAGGAGTTTGGTCTCGATAATGATATGAGGATATCAAATCTTGCTCGTTTTCCTGAGGTTTTCACAATGGAGGACAGCGAGGTTGATGAGGATGCACTTTGGAAAGGACTTGAAAAGGCTGTAAGAGGTGCGTTGACACAGGTTGTAGCCACAAGGACTGAAGAAGGCGAAAATCTTAAAAAGGATCTTCTTGGTAAGCTTGACGATATGAAGAAAGGTGTCTCATTTATAGAAGAGAGAGCTCCTTCAGTCGTAGAAGCATACAAGGAGAAGCTTAGAGGCAAGATCAGGGATATGCTTGGCGATGCTCAGATCGATGAGACCAGAATCGTAACTGAAGTTACGATTTTTGCAGACAAGATCAGTGTTGATGAGGAAGTTGTACGACTTAAGAGTCACATCGATACTATGGCAAAGACTATTGAGAATGGCGGTCACATCGGACGTAAGCTTGATTTTATTGCACAGGAGATGAATCGTGAAGCAAATACGACTCTTTCCAAGGCAAATGATCTTGCAACAAGTGATGTGGCAATTGATTTAAAGACTTCTATTGAGAAGATCAGGGAGCAGATACAGAACATTGAGTAAGCTGATAAATGTCGGATTTGGCAATATAGTTAATTCGGATAAGATCATTGCTATAATCATGCCGGATTCTGCACCTGCCAAAAGGCTTATGCAGAATGCCAAAAAACAGGGGACATCGATAGACGCGACACATGGACGTAAGATTCAGTCGTGTCTCATAATGGAGGGGAGTCAGGTAGTTTTCTCAGCGCTTACGCCTGAGACCATTATGGACCGTTTTCAGAACGGCATTGCACAAAGAGGAGATGTCAAGAAGTGAAACAGAGAGGTATCTTAGTAGTTGTTTCCGGTTTTGCAGGTGCAGGCAAGGGAACTCTCATGAAGAATCTTGTTGGTAAGTATGATGGCTATGCACTTTCAGTGTCTGCAACATCAAGAAAACCTCGTCCGGGCGAAGAGAACGGCGTAAGCTATTTTTTCAAGACCCGTGAGGAGTTTGAGGCGATGATAAGCGCAGATGAGCTCGTCGAGCATGCTGAGTACGTAGGTAATTACTACGGAACTCCAAAGAAGTTTGTAGATGAGCAGCTGGATAAGGGTAATGATGTCATACTTGAGATAGAGATACAGGGAGCTATGCAGATAAAAAAGAAGTTTCCTGAAGCTCTGTTGATGTTTGTTATGCCGCCTAGTGCAGAGATCCTCAAAGCAAGGCTTGTTGGCAGAGGCACAGAGACAGCAGAAGTTATCGATAAAAGGATGAAGAGAGCTGTTGAGGAGTCAGAAGGCATAGAAAACTATGACTTTATTGTCATAAATGATGATATTGATGAGTGCACTGAAAAGATGCACAATATGATCCAGTCATCAAAATATACCCCAGACAGGCAGAAAGCCTTTATCACAATGGTAAGGGAAGGACTTAAAAATCTTTAATTATTTTTTAGGAGGAATTTATTATGTTACATCCGTCATACAGCGATCTTATGCAGGTTGTTAATTCAGAAGTTGAAGATGGTGAGGCACCTATCGTAAACAGCCGTTACTCAATCGTACTTGCAACAAGCAAGCGTGCACGTCAGCTTATCGATGGCGCAGAGCCACTTCTTATCCCAAAGGGAAAGAAGCCTCTTTCACTTGCAGTTGATGAGCTTTGGAAGGGCAAGCTCCATATTCTCAATAAGGACGAAGAAACAGAAGAATGAAGATTTTATTTATTTCACTTGGATGTGATAAAAACCTTGTTGACTCTGAGCAGATGATAGCTCTCCTGGGCGAGAGAGGATATGAGTTTACTGATAATGATGACGATGCAGATATCGTTGTCATTAATTCCTGTGCTTTCATAAAGGATGCCAAGGAAGAGAGTATCCAGACTATCATTGATGCAGGCGAGCTTAAAAGAACGGGTAATGCAAAGTGCATCGTTGTTGCAGGCTGCCTTGCTGAGAGATATTCAGAGAGCATTAAGGAAGAACTTCCGGAAGTAGATGCTATCGTTGGTACTACAGCTTTTGACAAGATCGTAGATGTAGTAGAGCAGGTACTTGAGAAAAAGGGCGTTGTCGAGGCGAAGGAGAGCATCGACAAGCTTACATATGTTGCCGGCAAGAGAACTATTACGACTGCAGGTAACTATGAATATCTCAAGATTGCGGAAGGTTGTAATAAGAGATGTACATATTGTGCGATCCCTTATATCAGAGGTCATTACAGAAGTGTACCTATGGAGCAGCTTGTTTCGGATGCCAGACAGCTTGCTGAGCGCGGTGTCAAGGAGCTTATACTTGTAGCTCAGGAGACGACTGTTTATGGTATAGATCTTTACGGTAAAAAAAGTCTGCCGGAGCTTTTGAGAAAGCTCTGTGAGATAGATGGACTTGAGTGGATAAGGATCCTTTACTGCTATCCTGAGGAAATCGATAACGAGCTCATCGCAGTTATGAAGGAGCAGCCAAAGATCTGTAATTACCTTGATCTGCCTATACAGCATGCGTCAGATCGTATACTTAAAGCTATGGGCAGACGTACATCTAAGTCAGAGCTTGTTGATATAGTAAGCAAGCTCCGCAGGGAGATTCCGGATATTACACTCAGGACAACACTTATATCAGGATTTCCGGGAGAGACAGACGAGGAGCATGCCGAGCTTGTAGAGTTCGTTAAAGATATGAGATTTGACAGACTTGGATGCTTTACATATTCTCCTGAAGAAGATACTCCGGCAGCTGAGTTTGACGGTCAGGTGGAGGAAGCCGTCAAAGAGGAGCGCCGCGATGAGATAATGACTATTCAGCAGGAGATAGCTTTTGAAAAGTCAGAAGAAATGGTCGGCAAGACACTCGACGTTATGATCGAGGGCAGGATCCCTGAGGATCACGTATATGTTGGAAGGACATATAGGGATGCTCCGGGTGTCGATGGCATGATCTTTTTGGATGAGACTGGAATGGGAGAGTTGATGACCGGCGATTATGTGAGAGCGCTGGTTACAGAGTCCAGTGAGTATGATCTCATCGGAGTTAAGGAAGGGAGCAAATGATGAATTTACCTAATAAGCTTACGGTAATGCGCGTTATTTTGGTGCCTGTTTTCGTTGCGGTACTGCTTACTAACTGCTTTCAGGATACATCAAAGTGGGTTGCGCTTGCTATTTTTATCATAGCGAGCCTTACAGATCTGCTTGATGGAAAAATTGCAAGAAAGTATAATCTTGTGACTAATTTTGGAAAGTTTATGGATCCGCTTGCAGATAAAATGCTTGTATGCTCAGCACTTATCTGCCTTACAGCTATGGGAAAGATTCCGGCATGGATGGTGATCGTTATAGTTGTAAGAGATTTTGTAATAAGTGGTTTCAGGCTTGTTGCAGCTGAGACAGGTGTTGTTATAGCAGCAAACTATTGGGGCAAGTTTAAGACAGCTTCACAGATGGTAATGATATGCCTTGTGATCGCTGATATCCAGATTGCACCACTTCCACTCATTACAGTAGCTTTCCAGTATATTGCAGTGATCCTTACAATTATTTCACTTGTTGTATATATTGCGGACAATAAAGATGTCATGAAGGATGCAGATTGATACAAAAGTTAAGCGCCAGCCTTGCGGTTGGCGCTTTTTATATCCGGTATATCTATCAGACTGTGAAGTAGCTGATTGCGTCTGAGAGGTCATTCGACAGTAGATGAAGCTTCTCAGCAGCATCGGTTATAACTGTAAATGTTGAGTTGAGCTCCTGCATGGAAGCATTTGTCTGTTCTGCAGAAGCTGCATTTTCCTGGGCAACAGCCGAAAGATCTGAGATTATTGTTATTAATTCATTCTTAGCATTATTAAGTTTTTCTATATGCTTAGAAATCTTTTCACTGCTGTTGGATACGTTCTCAACGTTTATTGACATTTCATGCATTGAATTCTTTGTAGTATCAAGCTGCTCTGACTGCTGAGTAAAGCTGTCATTAAGTCTTTGCATGACGTCTACGGAAGACTCAGCGTCGGAAACAAGGCGTGCAACAATCTTCTTTATTTCTTCTGCACTTTCGTTACTCTGTACCGCAAGCTGACCAATCTCGGTTGCAACAACTGCAAATCCTTTTCCTACTTCTCCGGCTCTTGCAGCTTCTATACTTGCATTTAGAGAAAGCAGATTAGTCTGGGATGCGATATCGGTGATAGCCTGTGAAAACTTTGAAATCTCTTTTGCGGAATAATTAGTAGATTCGATCGTCTGTCCTATGTCTTTTACAGAACTCTGCACGTCTGAGCTTTGAGATATAAGCTTGTTAAGCGCATCCATTGCAGATTCACATGAGGCTTTCATTTCTTCTGCGTATTCATCCAACTGCTTGACGTTTTCCGCAACTTCATCTACGTCTTTACCGATGAGATCTGTATTGCCTGCAGCAGTCTCAACACTATGCGCCTGGGTAACGGCGCCTTTTGCGATTCCGTCAACAGCATCACTTATCATGGAGGAAGCATCAGAAGCATGAACAGCAGATTCACTAAGCTCTGTGCCGGAATCCTTTAGATTGTTGGACATCTGCGTAGTAGTCTCTATTACTTCAGAGAGCTTTTCACTAAGCACACGCGCACCATCTGCTAAAAGCCCTATCTCATCATTTCTTTTAAGAGATGACTCGTCAATATCCAGGTTAAGCTCACCCTTGGCTAAAGTTGCCATTTCATCGGCAATTGCACGCATTTTGTTTGAAATCTTATTAGTAAAAAGTACTGCTATTATAGAAAGAAAAACAGTTATAAGTGTTGAAACTATTAAAAGAATGCCAAGGACTTTATTTACAGAAGCCTTAACATCACTCATGCGCCTGCCGGAGTAAACAAGACCTATAGCAGTACCATCGGGCTGCTCAAGAGGTACATAATAAGAAAAATACTTTTGATCAGCTCCGGCTGGCTGTGCGCCCGGCATATAGGAGCCCTCTTTCCTCCCGACAACCTTCTCATAAAGAGGATCTGAAACGTCGAAGCCTGTAATTTTCTTACCATTAACCATAAGAGTGGTAAGCTCTCTTGTCTTGCCGTAGAATATGGAATATTCAATACCTGTACGGGATTTGAGATCATCCATTACGTTTTGATATTCTTCCATAACATTTTGTTCACCTTTGTATATGGAAGTACCATCAAAAGACCAGTCACCATCCCAGGTTGAATTTATCTGGCTGCACAGCTGCTCAGCAGCAACTCTGAGCTCCTCTTGAATCATGTTGTCGTAGATATGATTTATGAGGTTGCCGCTGATGATAACAAGCACGGCGACAAGTCCCACAATTCCACATATTGCAATGAATATAAGCTTTTGAATAAGTTTCCCTTTCCGTGCTTTAATTTCCATAAGAACCCCCATAAGTGTTAAGAAACATCCTTGTAAATAACTACGTACGAAATAATTATACTAAAAGATGTATTGTCTTATTGTATTTTTTGGTATAATTCAGCATATGGTTAAAAAAATAAGCAGTATAATGTGTACGATACATATCGAGTTGATTTTGTAGGCATATTAGATATACTATATTTTATAAGGACATTTTTACAGCAGAGAGGATTTGAATGAAGAATTACAGATTTGATATAGCTTATGATGGTACACGTTATTATGGGTGGGAGCACCAGCCAAATGTGGATACCATACAGGGAAAGATAGAGAATGTGCTGGCTGTTATGTGTAAATCCGATGTCAGCGCAATAGAAATACTTGCAGCAGGCAGGACAGATGCCGGAGTGCATGCTGAGGATATGACTGCAAGTGTCAGGCTTGAGACAGATATGACGGAAAAAGAGATCCGGGATTACTGTAATAACTATCTGCCGGAGGATATTTCTATCACAAATGTAAAAGTTGCTGCAGACAGATTTCATGCAAGATACAACGCATCCGGAAAAACTTATAGATATACTATATTTGATGGAGAAGTAAAGCCTGTTTTTGACAGACGTTACTACACTCCTTTGGATGGTCAGCTTGATATTGAAGCTATGAGAAAGGCCGCAGAATATGTAAAGGGAGAGCGTGATTTTAAGAGTTTTTGCGGCAATCCTAAGATGAAAAAGAGTACCGTCAGGATCGTTGACAGGCTTGATATCACAAGAAAAGGTGGATACGTGTACATTACGATACACGGAACAGGCTTTTTACAGAATATGGTTAGGATTATCTCAGGTACTCTTATAGAGATCGGTCAGGGCAAGCGAAAAAGTGAAGAAATGGTGTCCATAATTGAAGCAAAAGACAGGCAGGCAGCCGGCTATACCGCACCGGCAAAGGGTTTGTGTCTTGTAAAAGTAGATTATGATTAAAAATTGTATAAAAGAAGTTTATATTAAATTTATTTACATTTTGGGTTTTAATCTTTATAATATATTGCGTATGCAAAATAGCGATGAAGAGTTGATTGTATAAATCTATATAGAACGGGATGTGAGATACTTGAACGAAAATAATGAGAATAAAAATAACAGAGGAAATAAGCGTAATAATCCTAAAAACAGACAGACACTATTCATAATGATAGTTGCTACAGTCATAACATTCCTTTGTATGAATGCTATGAGCACTATCGTTTCACGAAGTACTACAAAAGAAGTCAGCTACAGCGAATTTTTACAGAAGGTTGAGAGCGGTCAGGTATCTAAGGTCGAGATCGACTCTGACAGGATAGTTTACTATCTGAAGTCGGATAAAGAGTCCTCTTTCCCATTGCAGGTGACATACTATACAGGTATAGTTGAGGACCCTAATCTGGTAGATAAGCTTAGTGCGGCAGGTGTTGATTTTTCAGGTAAAGTACCTGATCTTTCGGGAGTATTCCTTTCAATCTTTTTGAATTATATCCTTCCGATAGCTTTAGTAATAGGACTTTTGCAGATCCTCACAAGACGAATGGGCGGTGGCTCCGGCGGTATAATGGGCGTAGGCAGAAGCAATGCAAAGGTGTATGTTCAGAAGGAGACAGGAGTTACATTTAAGGATGTAGCAGGACAGGATGAGGCTAAAGAGTCGCTGCAGGAAGTGGTTGACTTCTTGCATAATCCTGGAAAATATGTGCAGATCGGTGCCCGTCTTCCGAAAGGTGCGCTCCTTGTAGGACCTCCTGGAACAGGTAAGACACTTCTTGCAAAGGCTGTAGCCGGCGAGGCTCATGTGCCATTTTTCTCACTTGCAGGTTCTGATTTCGTAGAGATGTTTGTAGGTGTAGGTGCTTCGAGAGTAAGAGATCTTTTCAGAGAAGCAGATAAGAACGCACCATGTATCATCTTTATTGATGAGATTGATGCCATCGGTAAGTCAAGAGACTCAAGATATGGCGGAAACGATGAGCGTGAGCAGACATTAAATCAGCTCCTTGCCGAGATGGATGGTTTTGATTCATCAAAGGGTATTCTTATACTTGGTGCTACAAACAGACCTGAGACACTTGATAAGGCGCTTCTCAGACCTGGTCGTTTTGACAGACGTATAATTGTTGATAAGCCTGACTTAAAGGGAAGGATAGAAACACTTAAGGTACATGCAAAAGACGTAAAGATCGACGAAAGCGTTGACTTTGATGCGATCGCACTTGCAACAAGCGGTGCAGTAGGATCTGACCTTGCAAACATGGTAAACGAAGCTGCTATCAATGCGGTTAAGTCCGGAAGAGAATTTGTTAATCAGAAGGACCTTCTTGATGCGGTTGAGGTTGTGCTTGTAGGTAAGGAAAAGAAGGATCGTATCATGAGCCAGAAGGAACGACGCATCGTTTCCTATCATGAGATAGGACATGCCCTTCTTTCTGCTTTGCAGAAAAATACAGAGCCTATACAGAAGATCACTATCATTCCAAGAACTATGGGTGCACTTGGCTACGTAATGAACGTTCCTGAAGAAGAGAAGTACCTTGAGAGTGAGGCTGAGCTTCATGACAGGATAGTATCTTTGGTTGCCGGAAGAGCTGCTGAGGAGATCGTTTTTGATACAGTAACTACCGGTGCAGCTAATGATATAGAAAAGGCTACTAAGATCGCAAGAGCAATGATAACACAGTATGGTATGAGCAAGCGCTTCGGACTTATGGGCATAGCTTCTGTAGAGGATCAGTACCTCAGCGGACGTACAGTGATGAACTGCTCTGATGAGACAGAGGCCGGTGTTGATGAAGAAGTAACCGAGATGCTCAAGGAAGCTTACGAGGAAGCAAAGAGACAGCTCCTTGAGAACAGACCTTTGCTTGATAAGCTTGCTGATTTCCTTATCGAAAAGGAAACTATCACCGGCGAAGAGTTTATGAAGATCTATCGTAAAGAGAAGGGCTTGCCTGAGCCTGAAGCTAAGGAAAAGGCTGAGGATAAGCATATTAATCTTACAGTTGATGATTCTTCTGAGACAGGCAGTGTTGTTGCTGCTTCAGCAGACAATAAAGCTGAGGAGATTAAGAAACCGGAAGAACCATACTCTCTTAAGTCTGGATTTACCGGAATTTCTATTGACACAGACAAGGTTCCTGATGCTGTGATCGACCCTGCAGAGGCAGAAAAGAAAAGAGAGCTTCCTCCAAGCTTTGGACTTGAGTCAGCACCATGGCTCAAAAATCAGAATAGCGAGGAAAGCAGCGCAAATACTGAAAATAAAGAAAACAATGATAATACAGGAAGTGTATTATAAGCTAAGGGCGGCAGAGAAATCTGCCGTCTTTTATATGTCTTTCACAGTGGACATGGAAATGGTTTTGTTTTATAATTCTGTAGATGTTGTATTGTAGGCGATGCAGGCTTTGGTTTGTTGTCGGGGTATAGAAAAATGGAGATATATGAAAAATATTGTAAATGATCATATTAGAGCCTTTCAATGTTTGATATTTATGGGAGGCCTTTTTATTTTGCTGGTTGCGGCTTCTGTGATGGTCAATCCGGCAAGCGGTGAAGTATACGATATCAATGCAGTAAGAATGAAAAGCTCGGCTGTGGCGGAAGAAAAGGAAGACACGATAGATGTGCTGTTTTTAGGCAACAGTGAGTCTTACAGAGCATTTTCACCATTGCAGCTGTATAGCGAGAGAGGCATCACTTCATATAATCTTGGCGCAAGTGCGCTGCGGGCATGCGATTGCAGGGAGATTCTTGGTGAGACACTTAAAAAGCAGTCTCCAAAGGTTGTGATGCTTGAGACAGATACTCTTTTTGAAGAGGGAAGTCCATATAGAGATCCGGAGGCAAACCTTACAAATAAGGTTGAAAGCAAGCTCCCTCTATTTCATTATCATACGTTTTATAAGTCATACCTGCCTAAGTCAGTCAAGGCTAAGGATATGTACTATAAAGATGCCGGTGTTTTCAAAGGATTTCTTGTTGAAACCATGGTACGTCCTTATGAAGGCGGAGATTATATGAGTCTTGATGCACCAAAGGCTAAGATACGTGAGCAAAATGGTAAAACTCTTAAAGACATTATAAAGATATGCGAAGAAAATGATGCTTCGCTCGTGCTTGTGTCGTCACCTAGTGCTACAAACTGGAATAAGTCCAAACATGCAGCTGTTGAGAAGTGGCTTGATAAAAATTCACAGAGCATTGAATATATTGACTTAAATCAGAAGAATGATGAGCTTGGTATCGATTGGTCAAAAGATACCATGGACAATGGAAATCATATGAATCTGGAAGGTTCAAAGAAAGTTATGAGATATGTAGGAAGCTATCTTTCAGAGAATTTTGATCTTACAGATCATCGTGGAGACGAGAAATATAGCTCTTGGGATGAAAATGAGAAGAAGGCGGAGTTGTACTTATGATCAGGGACTTTCTAGAATTTTTACAGAGCGGGATAGGCATATCTTATGCGATATGGCAGTATCCGGTGCTTTTCCTTCCGATAACTCTTTTGGTATACAGCATAGTGCCTCAGAAGTTTAGGAGATATGTGCTGCTTGCGGCAAGCTTACTTTTCTTCTATTTCTTTAGCGGAGTTTTGATAGTATTTGCTTTTCTTGCGGCAGCTGTCTGCTATATTGTCGGACGGCGCATGGAGATCATTTCGGCAGACAAGACCATAAAGCGTAAGGAGCGATCACTTAAAAAAAGAAAGGTGCTCGCTGCTGGTATCGTTTTTTTGATCATAGTGCTTGTTGTCCTTAAGTATACTGATTTTATCGGACTTTCAATACAAGGGGTAAGTCAGTTTTTCCATGGAAGTTTTCAGTGGAAACTATTGGATTTTGTCGTGCCTGTTGGTATATCATACTTTACATTGGAATCTGTCGCTTATATGACAGATGTATATAGAGACGATATAAAGGCAGAGCATGATTTTGTAAAACTTCTTTTGTTCATAACATTCTTTCCGAAGCTTATGGAGGGACCAATCTCGAGATACAATGAAATTGCGGACGATCTGTCAGCAGGAAATAAGATCCGGAGCGACAATGTTGCTGAAGGATATCAGAGGATATTGTGGGGGCTTTTTAAGAAGCTTGTGATTGCAGATCATCTTGCGCCGGCAGTAGATATCCTTTTTCAGAATAATATAATGGACGGCTCGCTTTCTATCGCGGCCGCAGTGCTGTTTACTTTGCAGGAGTACATGGACTTTTCAGGCACGATTGATATAGTTATCGGAAGCGGAATGACCTTTGGAATACACATGACAGAGAATTTCCGTCAGCCGTTTTTTGCCAAGAATGCATCTGATTTTTGGCATCGTTGGCATATTACGCTGGGAACATTTTTCAGAGACTATATTTTCTATCCTGTGACACTTTCAAAGCCGATAATGAAATTTACAAAAAAGGTCAGAGACCGTTTTGGAAAGTTTGTCGGAAATATAGCGGCTCCTATGCTTGCATTGTTTTTGGTATGGCTTTCCAATGGCCTTTGGCATGGACCACGTTGGACATATATTTTCTATGGCATGTATTATTTTGTACTTATCGAGCTTGAAAATATTTTTGAAGATTCGTTCTTAGCGTTTATTGCTAAGCTTAACTTAAAAGAAAGTTCAATGCCGGTAAGGGTATTTAGGTTTGTTAAGCTTGTATTTATCGTGATAATCGGAGAGATGTTTTTTAGGGCTGACAACATTTCTATCGGTATAGAAATGTTTAGGCAGATATTCACCAATTTCCATATTGGTGTGTTGGCATCAAATCTTGGATATTTAGGGATGGATTTTTGGGATTACTGCACGGTGGCAGGTGGACTTTTTATAGTGCTTGCAGTAAGTGTACTCAAGGAGATGGGATATCCAATGAGGACAAGGCTTACTTCCTGTCCTATAGCGGTCAGGTTTGCTTTTTGGTATATCTGCATTTTTGCGGTAATACTTTTTGGAGCATACGGTAACGGATATGATGCGGCAGGAATGATCTATGCCAAGTTTTGATAATGCCGGAAAGAGACTTTTATCATTGAGGTAGATAATCTATGAATAAGAATGTTTTAAGCTGGCTTGAAGAAGCAGCTGAGCGTTATCCGGATAAAATAGCATATAGCGATAGTAGCGATGAGATATCTTTTTCTGAAGTTTTGGAAAAGGCTAAAGCAATAGGCAGCGCTCTGGCAGAGAGGATCGATTCCAAAGAGGCTGTAGCTGTAATGATGGGAAGAAGTGTTTACACTATCGCAGCTATGCTTGGAGTAGTATACAGCGGTCATATATATGCACCGATCGATGCTTCCCTTCCGTCTGAAAGGATTCACAACATACTCGATACACTTAAGCCGTCAGCTATTCTTACTGATGAAGAAAGCTATGATGCAGCTTGTGTATATGGTGATATCGCGAAGTGTGATGTCATAAAGCGTGAGGATATACAGGCTGGTGCATGCGATGATGCAAGGCTTGATAAGATCAGAAGCAATATGGCGGAGACAGATCCTTTGTACATTATATTTACATCGGGATCGAGTGGACGTCCTAAGGGAGTGCTTACAAGCCATCATTCTTTGATGTGCTATATTGATGCATATTCAGATATGATGGGGATAACATCTGATGATGTGATGGGATGCCAGTCTCCGCTTGATTATATCGCAGCGATAAGAGATATCTATGTTCCGCTGAAAACCGGTGCAAGCGATCATCTTATTCCAAAGGAGTATTTCATGCAGCCGGATGAGCTGTTTGGCCTTTTGAATAAAAAGAAGATCACAGCTATCGGATGGAGTGCTTCAGCGTTGACAGTACTTGTACAGCTTGGGGCTTTTTCTGATATAGGGCTTGATACACTTAAAAAGATATGTTTCTCAGGTTCGGTTATCGGTGGGAAAGTATTGAGAAAATGGCAGGATAATCTTCCAGATGCAGATTTTGTAAATCAGTATGGTCCTACAGAAGCGACAGCTTCATGCACATATTATAGGATAGATCATCCGGTGGAGGCTGATGAGATGATCCCTATCGGAGTGCCGTATGAGAACTATAAGGTATTTTTGCTTAAAGACGATAATACGGAAGCCCAGATAGGAGAAGAGGGAGAAATCTGTGTTGCAGGGCCTATACTGGCGCTTGGCTACTACAATGATCCTGAGCGTACAAAGAGCGCATTTACTATAAATCCGCTTGTTTCAGCTTTTGAAGAGAGAATGTACAGGACAGGCGATATAGGTAAGTATAGAAGCGATGGATGCCTTGAGTTTCATGGAAGAAAGGACAGGCAGGTCAAGCATATGGGGCATCGCGTCGAGCTTGATGAAATAGAGGTCGCAGCCGGAAGTACAGATGGAGTTGGAGAGTGTGCAGCGGTTTACAATGCTGATAAGGAAACACTCTGGCTCTTTTACAGCGGAGATGCTGAGAAAAGGGAGCTTGTTCTTAAGCTTAGGGAAAAGCTACCGGGATTTATGATTCCAAGGAAAATAAAGCAGCTTGATGAATTACCAAAACTTCCTAATGGAAAAACAGATTTTGGTTCACTTAAGTCATTGGCTGGTTTATAATAATATAAAGTTTTATTTTTTGTTTTAATAGGAGATTTTTGTTATGAGAGAAAGAATACTTGAGATACTTGCTGATCAGAGACCTGATATTGATTTTGAAGTCGAGACAGAGCTTGTTTCAGGTAAGATTTTGGAGTCGTTTGACATTGTTTCTATAGTATCAGAGCTTGATGATGAGTTTGACATCGAGATCACTCCTAAGGATCTTAAGGCAGAGAATTTTGATTCTCTTGAAGCTATCGAGAACCTTATCATCAGATTGACAGAGGAATAAATCATGCAGTCCGGACCAAAGACACCATACTATGTATACAGCATGGAGGCTTTTAAAAACAGAGTGGATCAGGTAGGCAAGGCTCTCAGGGGTATTCCGCTTGTGTTTTCAATAAAAGCTAATCCATTTATACTTACCGAGTCTCTTCCGACAGAGATAAAAAGAGTCGAAGTATGCAGTCCGGGAGAGCTGTCTATCTGTGAGAGATTGAAGATAGATCCTGAAAGCATTATATACTCCGGAGTCGTAAAAGAGATAGAGGATATATGTGAAGCTATCAGATATGGCGCCGGGATACTGACTGCCGAGAGTATAAGGCATGCAGAGCTTTTGGAAGAAGGCGCGGTTAAAGAAGATATTTCTGACAAGATTAAAGTTATTCTGAGACTGTCGGCCGGAAGCCAGTTTGGTATGAGTGAAGATGACATTTGCAGTATTTTTTCTGAAAGGGAGAAATATGCTCATCTGGATATTATTGGTATCCATTACTATTCCGGTACAGGTAAATCTAAGGTCAAAAGAATCGAAAAAGATTTAAAGCAGTTAAGAGGTACTTTAAGTAAAATTAAAGAAGAGTTTGGGTTTGAGCCTGATATAGTAGAGTATGGTCCGGGACTTGCAGTTGAGTTTTTTAATGAGCCAAGAGAGGATGAAGATGTACGCGTCCTTGCTGAAACAGCTCCTTTGCTTAATGAATTTGCAAAGGAAGTTCCGCTCAGCATTGAGATGGGAAGATATATGGCAGCTACCTGCGGCGAATATCATACGCGGGTGTGCGATATAAAGACCACTGAAGATGTGACTTATGCATTGCTTGATGGCGGTATGCATCATGTAAATTACTTTGGTCAGATGATGGCTATGAAGATGCCGCCGATAAGGCAGGCTTTGCAAAGACCGGGTGAGAAAAGACCTTATACATTGTGCGGAAGTCTCTGTACTACCGCTGATGTACTCGCAAGAGATGCTGTTCTTTCTCCTCTTGAAATTGGGGATGAACTCGTATTTGAAAGGGTTGGAGCATATTCTGCAATGGAAGCACCTGCTCTGTTCCTTTCGAGACGTCTTCCTGAAATATGGATCAATGGCGCGGATGGTATGAAGATCATAAGAGGTAATACACCTGCAGATCTGATTAATGTGCCTAATCTTGAATCTTGACATCAATTAAATAGAGTGATAATATGAAAAACGTTTCCAAATTGAAAATGGAAACGTTTTTCATTTTTTGTGGGGTGATTTTATGCAGAAAGCTCAGTATAAAACAAGACAGATGCAGGAAATGCTCGATTTTATGAAGTCAGTTGAGGGAGAGCATTTCACGGTACAGGATATATGTTCCCATATGAAGGAGCAGGGCGTAAATATAGGTACAACTACGGTTTACAGGCATTTAGACAGAATGGTGTCTGAAGGACTTGTTGCCAAGTATGTTATAGAGGGTACAAACAGTGCATGCTTTGAGTATATCGGACATGAGCATTGTTGTGAAAATTCATGCTACCATTTGAAGTGTGAGCAGTGCGGCAAGCTTATACATCTGCACTGTGATGAGGTCAAGCACTTCATTGACCATATCAGCAAAGAGCATGATTTCCTTATGAATCCGGCGCGAACGATTTTTTATGGCTTGTGCGGAGACTGCAGAAAGGCGTAATAGATGTCTATAATAAGATGTGAAGATCTTACCCTCGGCTATGAGGGTACAGCTATAATAAATGATTTGAATTTTTCAGTGAACACGGGTGATTACCTGTGCATTGTAGGAGAGAATGGCTCCGGTAAATCTACTCTTATGAAAACTTTGCTTAAGCTAAAGAATCCTATGAGTGGAAATGTGATCCTGGATGAAGGGCTTACTCAGAAAGATATAGGATATCTGCCGCAGCAGACTGTAGTACAGAAGGACTTTCCTGCAAAAGTTAAAGAAATTGTATTGTCAGGCTGTCAGAGCAGAGGCGCTTTTAAGCTCTTTTATAATTCTGAAGATAAAGCGCTGGCACATGAAAACATGGAGAGGATGAGTATCACTGATCTTGCAGAGCGCTCATATAAGGAGCTCTCAGGAGGACAGCAGCAGAGAGTTCTTTTGGCACGTGCACTATGTGCGGCAAGGAAAGTATTGCTTCTTGATGAGCCTGTTGCCGGGCTTGATCCTATGGTCACTGAGCAGATGTATGAGCTGATCGATGAGCTCAATAAAAAAGATGGGATAACTATAATAATGATCTCACATGATATACATGCGGCAATGAAATATGCAAGCAATATCTTATATATTGCAGATGATATTTTTTTTGGCACAAAAGCAGAGTTTAAGAAACATGATATTTTTAAGCGTTATACGCTTGGACAGGAGGATTAAGATAAGATGATAGAAAAGCTGGCATTTTATTTTCAGTATCCTTTTGTCAGATATGCGCTGATAGTAGGAGTGCTTATCGCACTCTGTTCGTCACTTCTTGGCGTCACACTTGTTTTGAAGCGTTTTTCTTTTATTGGTGACGGTCTTTCACATGTGGCTTTTGGTGCTATAGCAGTGGCATCGATAATGAACCTCACTAATCAGATGGTGCTTGTACTGCCGACAACAGTCATATGTGCGGTTGTTTTATTGCATACGGGACAGAATGCAAAGATAAAGGGTGACGCAATGATCGCAGTGGTTTCTGTAGGAGCGCTTGCAATAGGTTATCTCCTGATGAATATTTTCTCTACAAGCAGTAATCTGTCGGGCGATGTCTGCAGTACGCTTTTTGGCTCTACTTCCATACTGACTCTTACAGTGTCTGAAGTATGGGTGTGCGTTATACTGTCTGCTGTGATAGTGGCGCTTTTTATACTGTTTTACAATAAAATATTTGCTGTAACCTTTGACGAGAATTTTGCAAGTGCTGTCGGTACTAATGCGAAGTTTTACAATCTTATGATAGCTGTAATGATAGCAGTGATAATTGTTCTTGCAATGAATCTTGTAGGTTCTCTTTTGATATCTGCACTTGTGATATTCCCTGCTCTTTCAGCCATGAGAATGTTTAAGAGCTTTAGTTCTGTAACTATATGCTCGGCAGTAATATCAGTAATATGTGCAGCTGTTGGCATAATCATCTCTATACTTGCAAGTACTCCGGTCGGTTCAACTATCGTAGCAGTAAACATTGTTATGTTCGTCATTTCTTGTATAGTGAATACAATTAGAGGTGAATAAAGCTAATATGACAAAAATTTGCGAAAATATGCGGTTTTTGCGTAAAAAATATTGACGAATCCTTGTAAATGCGCTATTCTTTATTAGGAATGTTGAATTTCCGCATGATTTAAGTGATAAAGCACGCGGAATGCTTTTAACGTGGGCACTTTGAGATTAAATTATTTATAAAGTGCGGTTATTTGGGGAAAGCGAGGATAATATTTATGAACAAGGCAGATCTTACAGCAAAGATTGCAGAGAAGGCAGGACTTTCAAAAAAGCAGGCCGCTGACGCTCTTGATGCTTTTACAAGCTCAGTTGTTGAGGCAGTTGCATCAGGTGACAAGGTTCAGCTTATCGGTTTTGGTACATTTGAAGTATCAGAGAGAGCAGCTCGTACAGGAAGAAACCCTCAGTCTGGTGAGGAGATCAAGATTCCTGCTTCTAAGTCATTGAAGTTCAAGGTTGGTAAGGCAGCTAAAGATGCTGTAAACGCAGCTAAGAAAAAGGGCAAGAAAAAGTAAGACAGACATCAAGGGGTGAAAAAATCATGGCAAAAGTAGAATTTAATCTTGAATTTGCAGATAAGCAGATCTCATATGACGATATTTTGAAACTCGCTAAGGACAATTGGAAGGCTAATGGAAACAAGGCTGCTGATCTCAAGAAGATCGAGCTTTACATCAAGCCTGAAGAGAGCAAAACATATTATGTTGCAAATGGCGAAGTTAATGGTGAATTTGATATCTAATAATTAAATTTTCATAACGAATAGTAGGGGAGTCTTGACGAATGGGCAGGACTCCTCTATTATTTTTAAACTGACTGAAAATAAAGAGGTAATTGTTTTGAAGAAGATCGATCTTATTACTGGATTTTTGGGCTCAGGTAAAACTACATTCTTAAAAAAATATGTAAGATATCTTTTAGACAAAGGTGAAAAAGTCTGTATCCTTGAAAATGACTTTGGTGCCATAAATGTCGATATGGTCCTGCTGCAGGACTTACTGTGTGAGAACTGTGAAATAGAAATGATCATTGGCGGTGATGGTGCAGAGGCTCATAAACGCAGGTTTAAGACTAAACTCATTGCGATGGGAATGAAAGATTACACCAGGATAATAGTCGAGCCATCAGGAATTTTTGATATGGATGAGTTCTTTGACCTGATGTATGAAAGTCCTATTGACCGGTGGTATGAGATCGGAAGTGTTCTTACAATTCTGGATGCTACTTTGCCGGATGTGCTTTCAAAGCAGTCAGAGTATCTGATGGCCACAGAAGCTGCGAACTCCGGTAAGATCATAATCAGTAAAGCACAGCTTGTAGATGAAATGAAGATCGAGAGCACGATAGCACATCTCAGATCTTCAATGGAAGAGTTTGATTGCAGTCGCAAGCTGAATGATAACAGTTTTTTAATAAAGGACTGGGATGAACTTACAGAGGATGACTACAGAAAGCTTAGTAATTGCGGATATGTGCATTCGGATTATGTTAAACAGAGCATTACGGAAGATTTTTACAGATCATTATTTTATTTTAATGTCAGTTTTGATGAGACAGAGCTTAAAAAAGTACTTAAAAAAATCTTCAGCGATGAAAAATGTGGTCTCGTCCATAGGATAAAAGGATTCATAAAAGGCGGGAAAGCCGGATGGCTTGAGATCAATGCTACAGGCGAAAGGATAGAGCTGAGTGATTCTGAGTATGGACAGGACGTTATAATTGTCATTGGAGAATTGCTTGATGATGCGGTCATAAGACCTTATTTTGGAGAAAATACCAAAGTGCCTGAATGCGTCTCCTAATCACTGCTTGAATATGATTGACATTTCTGATAAACTATTATAGTTATGTAAAATTTTGATATAAAATGGAACATAAAACCTGAAGGATAAAGGAAGGTATAAATACAATGAGTATTTTTACAAAACTATTTGGTACGCATAGCGAGCACGAGCTCAAGAGAATACGACCAATTGTAGACAAAGTACTTTCATATAAGGACGCAATGGGGGCTTTGTCAGATGAAGAGCTTAAGGGGAAGACACGCGAGTTCAAAAAGAGGCTCGAAAATGGGGAGACACTAGATGATATCCTTCCAGAGGCATTTGCAACTGTAAGAGAAGCTGGCAGACGTGTTCTCAATATGGAGCATTTCCCAGTTCAGATTATTGGTGGTATCATTCTTCACCAGGGCCGTATCGCAGAGATGCGTACAGGTGAAGGTAAGACACTTGTATCAACATTACCTGCATACCTCAATGCACTTGAGGGCAAGGGTGTACATATAGTAACAGTTAATGACTACCTCGCAAAGCGTGATGCTGAGTGGATGGGACAGATTCATGAGTTCCTTGGACTGACAGTAGGTGTTGTCCTCAACGGCATGACAAATGAGGAGCGTCAGAAGGCTTACGGATGTGATATCACATACGTAACAAATAATGAGCTTGGTTTCGACTACCTTCGTGATAACATGGTCATCTACAAGAATCAGCTGGTTCTCCGTGGACTTCACTATGCTATCATCGATGAGGTTGACTCAGTTCTTATCGATGAAGCTCGTACACCTCTTATCATTTCCGGTCAGAGTGGTAAGTCTACAAGTATATATCAGGCATGTGATATCCTTGCTTCACAGCTCCAGAGAGGTGAGGCATCTATGGACGAGCTTTCCAAGATGGATGCCATCATGGGTGTTGAGATCGAGGAGACAGGCGACTTTATCGTAAATGAGAAGGATAAGGTAGTTAACCTTACAGAGCAGGGTGTAGAGAAGGTTGAGAAGTTCTTCCACATCAAGAATCTCGCTGATGCTGAAAACCTTGAGATACAGCATTGTATCATCCTTGCACTCCGTGCGCACAATCTCATGTTCCGCGATAAGGACTACGTTGTTAAGGATGATGAGGTATTGATCGTTGATGAGTTTACAGGACGTATCATGCCGGGACGTCGTTATTCTGACGGTCTCCATCAGGCTATCGAGGCTAAGGAGCATGTAAAGGTTAAGAGAGAAAGCAAGACACTTGCTACTATCACTTTCCAGAACTTCTTCAACAAGTTTGAGAAGAAGGCTGGTATGACAGGTACTGCTGCTACTGAGGAGCGTGAGTTCCGTGAAATCTACAGCATGGACGTTATCACAATTCCTACAAACAGACCTATTCAGCGTCAGGATCTGCAGGATGCCGTATTTAAGACAAAGAGAGAGAAGCTCAATGCTATCGTTGATGAGATAGTAAGGGTACATGCTACAGGACAGCCTATCCTTGTTGGTACTATCACTATTGAAGCGTCTGAGGAGCTTTCTGCACTTCTTAAGAAGCGCGGTATCGACCATAAGGTACTTAATGCCAAGTTCCATGAGCTCGAGGCTGAGATCGTTGCTGCAGCCGGTCAGCATGGCGCGGTTACTATCGCTACAAACATGGCTGGTCGTGGTACTGATATCAAGCTTGATGAGGAGTCAAGGAATGCTGGCGGACTTATGATCATCGGTACTGAGCGTCATGAGTCAAGACGTATCGATAATCAGCTTCGTGGACGTGCAGGACGTCAGGGAGACCCGGGTGTTTCAAGATTCTATATCTCACTTGAGGATGATCTCATGCGTCTGTTCGGTTCTGACAGACTTATGGCAGCGTTTGAAGCGCTTAATGTACCAGAGGGTGAGCAGATCGAGCATGGTATGCTTACAAAGGCTATTGAGAAGGCTCAGATGAAGATCGAGGATAACAACTTTGGTATCCGTAAGAATCTTCTTGATTATGATGCTGTAAACAACGACCAGAGAGAGATCATCTACGCAGAGCGTAATAAGGTTCTTGATGGTGAATCAATGAGAGACGCTATCTACAAGATGATCACTGACATCGTAGAGAGCGCTGTTGATACATGCATCGGTGAGGATCAGAATTCAGATGATTGGGATCTCACAGAGCTTAATGAGCTTCTTCTTCCTATAGTTCCTATAGCTCCGATCAAGACTCCTGATGTGAGAGGCAAGAAGAAAAATGAGCTTGTACACGACCTTAAGGAAAAGGCTGTTAAGTTCTATGAGGGTAAGGAAGCTGAGTTCCCTCAGCCAGAGCAGCTCAGAGAAGTTGAGCGTGTTATCCTTCTTAAGGTAATTGACCGTAAGTGGATGGGACATATCGATGATATGGAGCAGCTCCGTCAGGGTATCGGTCTTCAGGCATTTGGTCAGAAGAACCCTGTAGTTGAGTATCGTACAGCAGGATTTGAGATGTTTGATGCTCTTATCAACGGTATCAAGGAGGATACAGTTCGTCTCCTTATGCATATCCGCATCGAGCAGAAGGTAGAAAGAGAGCAGGTAGCTAAGGTTACAGGTACTAACAAGGATGATTCTGTTCAGAAGGGACCTGTAAAGAACGCAGAAAAGAAGGTTTATCCAAACGATCCGTGTCCATGCGGAAGCGGCAAGAAATTTAAGAATTGCCATGGCCGACCAGGTATGTCATGGCCTGAGAAGTAAGAAAGGAATAAAATGTTAGAGCTTGATAATATAAAGCTGGAACTCGAAACTTACAGGGAGCCACTTGCACAGCTCCATAAGTCACTTGATCTTGATGCAAAAGAAAACAGGATCGATGAGCTTAATCACCTTATGGCTGAGCCGAATTTCTGGGATAATCCGGAGAAGAGCCAGAAGCAGTCAATTGAGCTTGGCAACTTAAAGGATGATGTAAACACATACAATAAGCTTGCAAGCCAGTTTACAGATATCTTCGACCTTATAGAGATGGCTAACGAAGAAAATGACGAGACTATGGTCGATGAGATCAAGGCTGAGTATAGTTCATTTACTGAGTCTTATGAGAAGATGCGTATCAAGACACTTCTTTCGGAAGAGTATGATAAGGACAATGCAATCCTTAGATTAAATGCAGGTGCCGGCGGTACTGAGTCTTGTGACTGGTGCGGAATGCTCTTCAGAATGTACAGCCGTTGGGCTGAGCGTCATGGATTTACAGTAGAGGTACTTGATTCACTTGACGGTGATGAAGCAGGACTTAAGAGTGCTACATTCCAGGTAAATGGTGAAAATGCATATGGTTATCTCAAGTCTGAGAAAGGTGTACACCGTTTGGTTCGTATATCTCCTTTCAATGCTCAGGGTAAGAGACAGACATCATTCGTTTCACTTGATGTAATGCCTGACATCGAAGAGGATATCGACATCGAAGTTAAGCCGGAAGATATCAGAGTAGATACCTATCGTTCATCCGGTGCCGGCGGACAGCACATAAATAAGACATCATCTGCTATCCGTATCACTCATTTCCCTACAGGTATCGTTGTTACCTGTCAGAATGAGCGTTCACAGTTCCAGAATCGTGACAAGGCTATGCAGATGCTCAAGGCTAAGCTCCTTATGCTTGCACATGAGAACAACGCTGAGAAGCTTTCTGAGATCCGTGGAGAGGTTAAGGATAATGCATGGGGATCACAGATCCGTTCATATTTCCTTCAGCCATATCAGCTCGTAAAGGACCTTCGTACAGGTGTCGAGATGGCACAGGCCGACAGCGTACTTGATGGAAATATTGATAACTTTATCAATGGATATCTTGTATGGAAGGCAAATGGCGGAAAGCCGGTCGGAGAATAATTAAACATTAAAGATATAAATAAAGCGCAGGATTTTGATTCCTGCGCTTTTATTATGTCTTTTGTTAAGCTTCTGCTTCTACTTCTTTTTCGCTCTTGTTTTTACCAGTAAGAACACTATAACCTTCTACTGCAAGTGCGAGAGCAAGGACGATAAGGAGGATACCGATGATAGCCTGTGCCCATGGACCCCAGTCAGCACCGCCGGCTGCGATTGCTGAGAACTGATTTTTGGTATTGATCACAAGTGAGCTGATAGTTACGAGCATCATGAATACCATAGGGATGATTAGCATTTTGTTTTCTTTACCAGCATTGGCGAGCCATGCAGCAATAGCTAAAAGACCTATAGCTGCAAGCAGCTGGTTAGCTGAGCCGAAGAGTGCCCAGATTTTTGCATATCCGTTAAGTCCAAGAAGGACACCGAGTACAACTGTAAGAAGAGTTGCAAATATAGGGTTTGAAAGTACTTTTTTGTAGCCGGTGACGTTTTGAGGTGTTTCACCTTTCTGTCCGTCAAGCCAGAACTCCTGGAACATAAATCTTGCAAGTCTTGTAGCTGTATCAAGTGATGTCAGGCAGAAAGCTGAGTAAGCAAGTACAAGCAATGTATAAAGAATATTATATGTGCCAGGAATTACATCATCGATCATGTGAGCTATACCGCCGCCGAAGATTGCAGTAGCACCTGTAAGAGCGTTGTCAGGATTAGCTGCATTCCACTTGTAAGCATAAGCGATAGCACAAAGTGTCAATATAGCAAGTACGCACTCAATAAGCATTGATCCGTATGCGATAGGCTTGGCATCTGTTTCCTTATCAAGCTGCTTTGATGTTGTACCTGATGAAACGAGTGAATGGAAACCAGAAATAGCTCCGCATGCGATCGTAGTGAAAAGAACAGGGAACATAAATGTCTTTCCGCTGGCACCTTCAACTGCAAAACTTGCTGCCTGCATGCTGTTCATGCTTGGGTGAGCAACTACTACTGCAAAGAAAGCAACACCAAGCATTGCGTAAAGCAAAAATGATGAAAGATAGTCACGTGGCTGCAGTAAGATCCATACAGGAGTTACTGAAGCGATAACGATATATATGCCAACGATCCACATCCAGGTATTTGTTGAGAGGTAGATCGGATGGAAGTTCATTCCAATTGCAATGATTGCCACGATAGCTGCGATACCGACGACTGATGATGCGATCATTGGAAGATGCATACGGTAAACAAGTACACCGAAAACGATTGCTATAAGGATGAAGAGGATGGATACCATAGCAACGCTTGCGTGTGAATCTGAAGCAGCCTGATTTATAACACCATTTTCATCAACTACTGTACCGAATGTGCCGGCAACAATTGATGCAAAGGCAGCAACAACGAGGATAAGTGTCAAATATGAAAAGCAAAGGAAAAGCATTTTTGCACGCTTTGACATATTTGCTGAGATTATTTCTCCGATTGACCTTCCTCCGTGCCTAAGTGATGCAATAAGTGCTCCGAAATCGTGAACACCACCCATGAAGATTCCGCCGAGAATGATCCACAGTGCGCATGGAATCCAGCCGAAAGCTGCTGCACCAATAGGACCTGTAATTGGTCCGGCACCTGCGATTGATGAAAAATGATGTCCCATAAGGATAGGAGCTTTTGCCGGAACATAGTCAACGCCGTCCTCCATTTTGTGTGCAGGTGTTTCACCACCTTCGCCAACTCCCCACTTTTTACAAAGCCAACCTCCGTAAAAAACGTATCCACATGCTAAAGCAACAAGTGAGATGATCAATAGTACCAAACTGTTCATACTTTATTCCCTCCAATTTTGAAAAGTTTGTACTGCTTTTGTTCACCGCTTAGGCGCAAAAGCAGTTTTTTCATAAATTCACCTGTCTGGCGACCTGAGAAATTACAGCATACGTTGGAATCATCCAAGATAACTGCGGCAGTATGTGCATCCAGCCAGCCCTTCAGTGAAAATAGAAAACTTTTTATATATCGATATTTTTTAAGTGCTTTTAAGGCATCATCCGTAGCGTTGTCACAGATAAAAAGTGTAACTATATTAGTACACATGTGACCGAAAACGGGATCGACAAGTTTATCACCTCTGCTGCGTGTATCCTCGATGCACTTATTGAAAGTTTCGATATCCAGTGTGGGAATTGAGTAGATAAATACATATTCGTGGCGGTCTGCAGACCACATTTCAGCCTTACGCACGAGGGCAAAACCCGTCTGGTGCTCATGAAATGAAGCAGTAGCCACAAGCGGAATGTTGATAGATGTTTTTCTCTCTATATCGTACCAGTTTGAATAAGCTTCGAGAGCTTTATCTAAAAACTGCGTACGTGAAAGTCCCTTTTCCATAAAATCCCTCCATTGAGATCATAGAAAGTTGTTAATAAAATTTTAATAATAACTGTATCACTTCAACGTGATAAATACAATAAGACAATTTTAACTATATTTTTGAATGATATTAAAATAAATCAAGAAATTATCTTGGTTTGACGCTTACATATTAGTGGGGTATAATAAGGTGTTTGAGTTTGAGTTTTGATATAAATACAATTTTAGTTATATTTGGGTAATATATAAATATGGGAAAAATAGTAAAAAATAAACAGCTTTTTGTAAGGCGTGCAGGACTTATGGTATATGATGTACTTGCGGTTATGGCATCATGTGCAATGGGAATCCTGTTAAGGTTTGACCTTAGCTATCAGAAATTGATATACACGGTAGGTGGCTTTAGATGGCAGGAGAATCTTTGGCAGTACCTTCCAATAAATGTCGTGACTACACTGATAGTATTTTATATGTTTCATTTGTACACGAGCCTTTGGACATATGCAGGAGTGCCTGAAATGACAGCGACGGTTTCAGCATGCCTCGTTGCATCAGTACTTCAGGCAGCAGGTATGCTCGCATTTGGTTTCAATATGCCTCGTGCCTACTATTTTCTTTATGCGATGTGCCTGACAGTGTTTGTAATGGTCAGCAGGTTTGCATATAGGCTTTTCCGTACTTTTATACAAAAGCGTACAGAGAGTGCAAAGACACGAAATGTAATGATAATCGGTGCCGGAGAGGCGGGGAATTCTCTTATCCGTGAAATGAATACCAGCAGATATATACAAAAGAGCGTTATGTGCGTGATAGATGATGACCGCTCCAAGGTAGGCAATTATATCCATGGTGTAAAGGTTGTCGGTGGTCGTGATGAGATAATTGAAAGTGCGGCAACATACGACATCGATGAGATAATCATAGCGATGCCGTCAGCACCGAGAAGTCAGCTCAGAGAGATACTTGATATCTGTAAAGAGACAAAATGCGAGCTTAAGACACTTCCGGGTATCTATCAGCTTGTAAATGGTGAGGTAAACGTCAGCCAACTTAGAAAGGTAGATGTAGAGGATCTTCTTGGACGTGAGCCTATACAGGTCGATCTTGATTCTATCATGAAGTATGTTACGGATAAGGTCGTGCTTGTCACTGGCGGAGGCGGTTCCATAGGGTCAGAGCTTTGCAGGCAGATTGCTACTCACAAGCCAAAACAGCTTATTATTTTTGATATATACGAAAACAACGCTTATGATGTACAGCAGGAGCTTGCTGAGAAGTTTCCGGAGCTTAATCTGAAAGTACTTATAGGCTCTGTAAGAAATACTGAGAGAGTAAGAGATGTATTTTCAACATACAGACCGGATATCGTATATCATGCAGCAGCACATAAGCATGTGCCGCTCATGGAGATAAGTCCTAACGAGGCTATAAAGAACAATGTCATGGGTACATGGAAAGTTGCCCAGGCAGCGGTAGACTTTGGTGTTACAAAGTTTGTACTTATTTCTACGGATAAGGCAGTAAACCCTACAAATATCATGGGAGCGACAAAGCGTATCTGCGAAATGATAGTGCAGTCGTATAATCATCGTGGTAATACATCATTTGTAGCAGTAAGATTTGGTAATGTTCTTGGTTCAAACGGCTCAGTAATACCGCTTTTTAAGAAGCAGATAGCAGCTGGAGGACCGGTTACGGTCACAGATCCTAACATCATCCGTTACTTTATGACAATACCTGAAGCGGTATCGTTAGTATTGCAGGCAGGTGCTTATGCAAAGGGCGGAGAGATATTCGTCCTCGATATGGGTGAGCCGGTAAAGATACTTGATCTGGCAAAGAACCTTATAAGACTTTCCGGCTATGTACCGGGAGAAGATATCGAGATACATTTTACAGGACTCAGACCGGGTGAAAAGCTTTACGAAGAAATGCTCATGAAGGAAGAGGGCATGCAGGATACAGAAAACAAGCTTATCCATATCGGAAAGCCTATCGAGTTTGACGAAGAGGAGTTCTATACAAGGCTTCATGCACTTGATATCGAGTCAAAGAAAGAAACAGCAGATGTAGGCAAATGGATCAAAGAGCTTGTACCTACATATAAATACACTCCCGGCAAGTATATACCGGGAGAACATCCTACAGAAGAAGAGATAATGAAGGCACCTACTAAGGTTGCGCAATAATTAGAGAAAGTGTGAGTATAATGGCTGATAAGAAAAAAATCTATTTAGCATCACCTACAATGCACGGCGATGAGCTCAAATTTATCCATGAGGCATTTGATACAAACTGGGTGGCACCACTTGGCGCTAATGTAAATGGCTTTGAAGCAGATATGGAAAAGTATATCGGACACGGGATGCATGCGGCAGCTCTTGCTTCCGGTACGGCAGCAATCCATCTTGCATTCAGACTTATCGGGCTTCGTCCAGGCGATATCGTTTTTGGCTCATCACTTACATTTGCAGCAACTGTAAACCCTATAACATATGATGGCGGAGTACCTGTGTTTATTGACTCTGAGAGAGACAGCTGGAACATGGATCCACGAGCTCTTGAGGCTGCTTTTGAAAAGTATCCGAATGTTAAGGCTGTAATATGTGCTAATCTCTACGGAACACCGGCTAAGCTTGATGAGCTTGAGAAGATCTGTGAAGATCATGGTGTAACATTTATAGAGGATGCTGCGGAGTCTCTTGGTGCGACATACAAAGGAGTTCCGACAGGTACTTTCGGTAAGTTTGGTACACTTTCATTCAACGGAAATAAGATAATCACAACATCAGGCGGCGGTATGCTCCTTACACATGATGAGGAGTTTAAGAAGAAGGCAACTTTCCTCGCTACACAGGCACGTGAAAATGAGAGATGGTATGAGCATAAGGAGATTGGTTTCAACTACCGAATGAGCAATATCGTAGCAGGTATCGGACGCGGTCAGATGGAGTTCTTGGATGAGCACGTTGCACTTAAGAAAAAGCTTCGTGATAGATATGCAGAGGGCTTTAAGGATATTCCTGAGATCAAGCTTAATCCATATATTGAGGGTAGTGAGCCAAACTACTGGCTTACATGCATGACAATCGAGGAAGGCTCAAATGTATCTCCATTTGACGTAATGGACGCTCTTGCAGCAGATAATATCGAGACAAGACCTATATGGAAGCCAATGCATATGCAGCCGGTATATAAGGACAACGGTTTTGTGCAGGTAGAAGAGGGTATTTCAGTCAGTGAAGATATCTTTAACCGTGGTCTCTGCCTGCCTTCTGATATCAAGAATACAGAGGAAGATATGGACAGGATCATCAGCATTATAAGAAAGTGCTTTGGTAAATAATATGCTGTATCGCAGATTTTTCAAAAGATTGTTTGATATAATCCTGTCACTTTTTGCGATAGTTGTTTTATCTCCTGTATTGATAATTACGGCTATACTTGTAAGAGTGAAGCTTGGAAGCCCAGTCATATTCTGCCAGAAGCGCCCGGGACTCAATGGGAAGATCTTTAATCTTTACAAGTTCCGGAGCATGAATGATGCGCGCGATGAAAAAGGTGAGCTTTTGAGTGATGAAGTGCGGCTTACATCATTTGGTAAAAAGCTTCGTGCAACTTCACTTGATGAGCTTCCTGAGTTTTTTAATATATTAAAGGGAGATATGTCTTTCGTAGGTCCTCGCCCACTTCTGGTGCAGTATCTGCCTCTGTATAATGAGGAGCAGGCGCATAGACATGACGTATTGCCGGGACTCACGGGGCTGGCTCAGGTCAATGGAAGAAATGCGATCACCTGGGAGAAAAAATTTGAGTATGATGTTGAGTATGCTAGAAACGTATCTTTTTTACTTGACATGAAGATTATATTTGCCACCTTTGGAAAGGTATTTAAGCGTGACGGTATAAGTTCTGCTACATCAGCGACAATGGAGCCGTTCACAGGGACAAAAGTTGAGGGTAAAAATGACTAATATATTGATCTTATCAGCAGGACGCAGAGTTGAGCTGGTTACATGTTTTAAAAATGCCCGTGACAGGATCGGGGTAAGAGGAAATATCATAGCAGCTGATTGCTCAGAGCTTGCACCTGCAATGTATTTTGCAGATATGAACGAGCTTGTGCCTCGCATATCAGAGGGCGAAGCATATATTGATGCAATAATCGATATCTGCAACAGACTTGATGTAGCACTGATAGTTCCGACAATCGATACAGAGCTTCTTCTGCTTGCTGAAAATAAAGAAAGAATTGAGTCTGTCACAAATGCAAAAGTACTTATTTCAGATTACAGAGTTATCGATATCTGCAGAAATAAGAAAAATACCCAGAAATTCATGGAAGAGAATGGATTTCTTGTTCCGAGGATGATCACTGATGAGGAGATGGACAGAGGCGATGTGAAATTTCCATTATTTATCAAGCCTCTTGATGGAAGTTCATCGATCAATGCCTTTAAGGTAAACAATATCGAGGAGCTCGAGACATACAGAAAGCTCATAGATAAGCCTATAGTGCAGGAGTTCATGCAAGGAACAGAGTATACTGTTGACGTATTTTTAGACTTTGACAGTAATATCATCACAGTTGTACCGAGGATCCGCCTTGCGACCAGAAGCGGTGAAATTGCAAAGGGTGTGATAGTACGTGATGAGGATATTGTAAAGGACATTAAGAGACTTATGTCTGTGCTTAAGCCGATCGGGCACATCACAGTTCAGTGCATGAAGACCGAAAGAGGCATTGAGTATATAGAGATCAATCCTCGTTTTGGCGGCGGTGCGCCGATGTCGATCATGGCAGGAGCAGATTCATGCGAGCATCTTTACAGACTTCTTGCGGGAGAGAAGCTTGAGTATAAAGATGATTACAGAGACAATGTAACTTTCCTTAGATTTGATCAGAGCATCATGCTCAATGAAAATATGGAGCGTGAATTAGAATATGAAGGCAGTAATTTTTGACCTTGATGATACACTTTACCCTGAGATAGAGTATGTATTCAGTGGATACAGAGAAGTCGCAAAAAAGCTGGCTATGAGGCAGATAGATAGTGAGGACGCTCTGTATGAGCGCATGAAACAGCTCTTCAGGGAAGACTCAAAAATGGTATTTAACCGTCTTTTAGATGTTTATGGTATCAAGTATGAAAAAGCTGATGTGATAGAGCTGATAGACATATACCGCAACCATCTGCCGGAGATACACTATCATGAGGATGCCATGTCTGCGATTGATTTAATTCGTGAAAAAGGTATTAAGACAGGCATACTTACAGACGGCTATGCAGTGACACAAAGGCAGAAGCTTAAGGCATTGAAGGCGGATGATATATTTGATGTGATAGTTGTGACGGATGAGCTCGGTCGTGAAGCGTGGAAACCATCAAAAGTGGGATTCGAGAAGGCAGCGGAAGAGCTTGACTGTACGCTTAAAGACATGATATATGTCGGAGACAACCCAAACAAGGATTTTTATGTGAGCAGGACAGCGGGAGTCAGGACAGCACGTATCACACGTGAAAATGGAGTATACACGGATGCGCCTTATTACGAGGGCGTTCGTGAAGATTATAGATTGGAGACGCTGGGAGATATAGTTAAATACCTCAGCGATTGAACAGTATGAACGTTCTATGTTTATTTCAAAAATTTAGCTTTAGTGCATCTACAATTTACCTGGATCTCGTAAATGAGCTATTTGCCAAGGGACATCAGGTATATGTGATAGCCGGCTCGTCAGATACCGGATTGGACTATACAAAGGTCCATGATAATGGCGGGATCAAAACTGCATATGTGGCACTGCCGGATCAGTTTCATACTGACAAGATCAGGAAAGGTCTTATACAGCTTACGATAGGATATAAGATGCTTTCCGTGATCAGAAAATTCTTCTGGAACGAGCATATCGATATAGTGATATATCCGACACCGCCGATAACTCTGGCGCCTATATTGCCAAAGCTTTCCAAGCATTATGGTGCGCTGAACTATCTTATGCTGAAAGATATTTTCCCGCAGAATGCAGTAGACCTCAAAATGATGGGAGAAAAGGGACTTTTACACAGGTATTTTAGCCGTATGGAGAAAAAGCTCTATGCCGCATCAGATGTGATCGGCTGTATGTCTAATGCGAATATCGAGTATATTAAGCAGAATAACAAGGAAGTTCCGGCAGAAAAACTTGAGCTGTTTCCAAATACTGTAAGGATATTGCAGAAAGTCACTTATGAGAAGACTGAAAAGCCATATGTGACATTTATGTTTGGTGGTAATCTTGGAAAGCCGCAGGCGGTTGACTTCTTGCTTGATGGCATAAAACATCTTGAAGATTATGATGCAGCAAAATTTGAAATAATAGGAGATGGTACGGAAGCTGATAAAGTGGTTGAGTTCATTGAGAAAAACGAGCTTAAAAATGTCAGATTCACTAAACAGCTTCCGCGTGATGAATATGAAAAAAGGCTGGCAAAGGCTGATATAGGTCTTGTGATGCTGAGCCCGGATTTTACGATTCCAAACTATCCATCAAGAATACTGTCATACATGCAGATGAGCAAGCCTATTTTTGCAGTTACAGACAGAGTTACAGATATTCATGCACTCGTAACTTACGAGGCAAGATGTGGTTGGTGGTGTGCGTCTGATGATGTGGAGTCATTTGCTGAGACGATAAAGAAGATCTGTGACGAAAAAGATAAGCTTACAGAATATGGTGAAAACGGTAGAAAATATCTTGAGGAGAATTTTGCTGTTGCAAGATCTGTTGAGCTTTTGGAAAATGCTTTGAGCAGAGCTAAAGAAAGGAAATGAAATGAACGACGAAACAATGTTTGAGGGAAAAACCCTGATGATAACCGGTGGTACCGGCTCATTTGGAAATGCAGTACTTAGACGTTTTTTAAATACAGGAATCAAAGAAATAAGAATTTTTTCCAGAGATGAGAAGAAGCAGGACGATATGCGCCATCTCTACAACAACCCAAAGATAAAGTACTTTATCGGTGATGTACGCTATGCTCAGGGGCTTGAAGATGCTATGCGCGGAGTTGATTATATTTTCCACGCTGCAGCACTTAAGCAGGTTCCTAGCTGCGAGTTCTTCCCGGTTGAGGCTGTGAAGACAAACGTTATTGGTACAGACAATGTGCTTACAGCAGCAATTCACGCAGGGGTTAAAAAGGTTATCTGCCTTTCAACAGATAAGGCTGCTTATCCTATCAATGCAATGGGAACATCTAAGGCAATGATGGAAAAGGTCTTTGTAGCAAAGAGCCGTACAGTAGAGCCGGAAGAGACACTTATCTGCGGTACAAGATACGGTAATGTTATGTGCTCAAGAGGTTCTGTTATCCCGCTCTTTATAGACCAGATAAAAGAGGGAAAACCTATCACTATCACTGAGCCTAAAATGACGAGATTTATCATGTCACTTGAAGAAGCAGTTGAACTTGTTATTTTTGCATTTAATCATGCAAATGCCGGAGATATTATGGTGCAGAAGGCTCCTGCATGTACTATAGAGGTACTTGCACAGGCTGTTAAAGAGCTTTTTGGTGTGCCGGACTATGAAACTAAGGTAATAGGTATCCGTCATGGTGAAAAGATGGCTGAGACACTTCTTACATCAGAGGAGTGCTCAAGGGCAACAGATGAGGGTAATTTCTTCCGTGTGCCTGCAGACAACCGTGATCTAAACTATGACAAGTACTTTGTAGAAGGTATGACTGAAAGACCTAAGTTTGATACATTTAATTCTGACAATACTGAGATTCTTGATGTGGAGGGAGTAAAGGAAAGACTCTTGAAGCTTCCATATATTCAGGAGCAGTTACAGGAGTTTGGACTGGCATGAGTAAGAGAGTACTTATAACCGGAGCAGATGGTTTCATTGGAAAAAACCTGTATTGGAATCTTAAAAATGCAGGATATGAAGAGATTGACTGCTTCACAAGAAATTCTACAGATGAAGATCTCGATGAATATACTTCAAGATGTGATTTTGTATATCACCTTGCAGGTGTTAATCGTCCGAAGGATGAATCAGAGTTTATGGAAGGCAACGCAAACCTTACCAGAAAACTCATAGAAAAGCTTGAGGCACATAAACGATATGTGCCGGTACTTTTGAGCTCATCTACTCAGGCGGGGCTTGATAATCCATACGGAGCATCAAAGCGTGCTGCTGAGCAGGAAGTGTTTGTTTATGGCAAGGAATATGATGTGCCTGTATATGTGTATCGCCTTCCAAACGTGTTTGGTAAGTGGAGCAGACCAAATTATAACAGTGTCGTAGCGACATTTTGCCACAATATTGCGCGTGATCTTCCTATTCAGATAAATAATGCTGATACAGAGCTGCATCTTGCCTACATTGATGACGTAGTAGAGCAGTTTATCAGATGCATGGAGAAGAATATAAGGCTGGGAGACGGCGAGTTTGTAATCTTCCCGCCTCACAGGATATATGATGTAAAGCTCGGTGAGATCGCGAGACTTATAAAGAGCTTTAAGGAAACGAGGAAAACTATCGAGGCACCGGATATGAAAGATTGTTTTGCAAAGAAGCTTTACAGTACATATCTTTCTTATCTGCCTGAGGATAAGTTTTCGTATCCTCTTGAGATGCATGAAGATAACAGAGGATCATTTACAGAGTTTTTACGTACACCGGACCGTGGCCAGGTATCAGTGAATATCAGCCATCCGGGCATTACAAAGGGACAGCACTGGCATAATTCAAAAAATGAGAAATTCCTTGTAGTAAAAGGCAAGGGGCTCATACAGTTCCGTAAGATGGGTTCGGATGAGATAATTGACTATCATGTGAGCGGTGAGAAACTGGAAGTGGTTGATATTCCTACCGGATACACCCACAATATCATAAACGAAGGTGATGAGGACATGGTTACTATCATGTGGGCAAATGAAGCCTTTGATCCTGAGCATCCTGATACGTTTAGAGAGGAAGTTTAACAGATGGCAGCTAAGTTAAAACTTATGACAGTTCTTGGTACAAGACCGGAGATCATCCGTCTGAGTGCCGTTATAAAATGCGCAGATAAGTATTTTGACCATATTTTGGTGCATACAGGTCAGAATTATGACTATACCTTAAACGAGGTATTTTTCAGTGATCTTGGTCTTAGATCTCCTGATTATTATCTTGAAAGCGTTGGTTCAGATCTTGGTGAGACAATGGGAAATATCATAGCAAAGTCCTACAAGCTCATGAGTGAGGTGCGTCCGGATGCACTTCTAATACTTGGAGATACAAACTCAGCGCTTTCAGCAATTTCAGCAAAGCGCCTTAAGATACCGATCTTCCATATGGAAGCGGGAAACAGGTGTTGGGATTGGAATGTATCAGAGATGATCAATCGCAAGATAGTTGATCACATTTCAGATATAAATATGCCATATACAGAGCATTCAAGAAGATACCTCTTAAATGAGGGTATCGACGGCAAGACAATGTTTGTCACCGGTTCACCTATGAAGGAAGTCCTTTTACAGAACCGTGACAAGATCGAGAAGTCTGATGTACTTGAGAGACTTTCACTTGAGCCAAAGAAATATATCCTTGTTTCAGCTCACCGCGAGGAAAATATCGACCTTGAGGACAACTTTATGTCTCTCATGAATGCTATCAATAACATTGCTGAGAAGTACCAGATGCCTGTTATATACTCAACGCATCCACGTTCAATGAAGTTTATTGAAAAGCGCGAATTTAAGTTCCATCCACTTGTGCAGAACTTAAAGCCTTTTGGATATATGGATTACAATAAGCTTCAGGAAAATGCCTTCTGTGTACTTTCAGACAGTGGTACGCTTTCAGAAGAGTCAGCAATGATGCACTTCCCGGGAGTGCTTTTGCGTACATCTACTGAGAGACCTGAGGTTCTTGACAAGGGCACTGTCGTTATCGGCGGCATCAAGGGTGAAGACGTTGAGCAGGCAGTAGAGCTTGCAGTTGCAATGTTTGAAAATGATGAGCCTGTAGTAGAGGCTGAAGATTATGCTGATGAAAACGTATCAGTAAAGGTTGTAAAGCTGATACAGAGTTATACAAAGATTGTCAATGAGACAGTCTGGTTGAAACGTTGATGAAAAAAATAGCAGTTTTGGATATAGCCGCAAGTAAGACCGGAGCATTATCAATACTTCAGGACTTTGCGGCTTTTGTCCGTAAATATGATAAAGAAAATGAATGGTATTTTATAACCGGTGCAGAAGGCCTGATAGAGCCATCGGAGCATCTTCATGTCCTGCCTCGCCCTGATGTAAAGTCATCAAAGGTAAATCGTCTTAAGTTCGACCACTTTACAGGCGCGCAGTATCTTTCATCCCTTGGATGTGATGTGGTGTTTTCCATGCAGAATACACTCCCTAAGGGAAAGATAATGGGACGTGACGGAAAAAGTGCAAAAACAGCCGTCTATGTGCATCAGCCGCTTGGATATCAGACATGGAAGAAGTTTTCTCCATTTAAAAAGCAAGAGCGCGAATATGCCATGTACCAGTACCTTATAGCCCGGGAGATTGACGCGAGTGTCAGACGCGCAGATAAGGTCATCGTACAGACTGAGTGGATGAAGGATGCTGTTGCCAAAAAGACGGGGATAAGTCGTGATAAGATTGCACAGATACTTCCGGATGTGCCAGAGGTCACAGAGCAGTTTGATCTGTCAAAATGGTCTGCAAAGAAGTTTATTTATCCGGCAGGCATGATATTGTATAAAAATCATCAGGTGATAGTTGATGCAGTGAATATACTAAATAAGCATGGTTACACTGATTTTGAAGTCATTTTTACACTAAAGAGAGAGGAAGCACCATGGATAGAAGGTGAGACTTCATCCAATATCAAGTGGAATGGCTCAATGGAAAGAAACGAGCTTATGAAGCTGTATGCTGAGTCGACGCTGATCTTTCCGTCTTACATCGAGACCTATGGCTTTCCGCCTGCCGAGGCGAGAATGGTTGGTACCATGGTCTTGGCTGCAGATATGCCATTTACACATGAAGTATTGAGAGGTTACAATAACTGCAGCTTTTTTAACGCATTTTCTGCAACTGAGCTTGCAGAAAAAATGGAAGAAATAATGCTTGGAAATGTTCTGCCTTGCGTTAAAGAATCAGAAGAAACGACACATGAAAATTCATATGCAAGGATAGTTGCGGAGCTTCTTGCCTGATGCTATCTCTGCGTGTTAAAATTCAATTTGCGGCTATTGATGGCGATAGAAATAGACAAAATGAGGATTATTTTTAATGTTTGATAGAATTAAAAAATATGAAGTATCAACCTATTATTATCCGATAATGATGATTGTTTATACATTAACACTTGTACCCCAAAGTGGTATCAGACCGGGTATTTTTTCTGCGGTGCTTGTAGGTTTTGTTTTGGCAGAAGCTTTATTTGAAGGAAAGCTTGTGGTAGTCAAAAAAGGTCAGGCAGCAGATGTTATCATGGTTATCTGGCTTGTCTACAATATAGTTTCCGGCATCTGGACTGTAGCTTTCGGGATACCGTTTTCTGTTTATGCAGGAGAGCTTATAACGACAGCACTTCCTATGAGTTTTTACTTTGCAGGCAGAAGTTTTGATACGAAATTAAAAGAAGAATTCTATAGATATTTTATCATGGCAGTTACAGGAGTCGGGATACTGGGTATCATTTTGTATGTTACAGCGCCAAAGTTTTATGTGGATTATCTTTTTGATCTTGGCTATATTTCACTTGCCGATACACCGACTATGAGAGTGCGCATGATATCGGTCATTGGCTCTATACAGATGGGATACCTTGCTGTAGCAGCTATGCTTGCATGCTCGCACTTTATGCTTAAACGTGAAAAAGATGGAAAGCTTTATACGTTTTTATTCTTTTTTAACTGCTTTTTAGCTTTTATGAGCAATCAGCGTGCGGCTATGGTGGTTGCCATACTTGCCATACTTTATATGAATTATCTCGTGTTTTTCACGTTTGATATACTTCCGAAAAAGTTTTTTATAGCTGAAATGGGTGTTATAGCGGCAGGGTTTGTTGGACTTTTAGTTGTATTTCATGGAGCATTTATGAAGGTCTACTATAGGCTTGTATCACTTCCGGGAGCTGTAGGACAGCGCTCTGACCAGTGGGTAGGTGCTGCTAATAACATGGCAAATAAATGGCTTGGAAACGGACTTGGAGCAAACGGACACAGAGCAGCGGGATTTACAGAGCATCTTATAGCTGACGGCGGTATTGCAAAGCTTTACTGCGAGATGGGTATCATCGGAGCGTCATTGTTTGCATTTCTGATATTACTTGTGTTTAAGAAAGGCTCAAAAAATTTGCGTGAATGCGCACCGGAGATGGGAATCGTAGCAATGACACTTCTTGCGTCTATCGGTTCTAACCTCATGTCATTTGCGCTTTCAGTGCCTATACTTTACTTTGCGATAGGAAGCATAGCGAGGAACGAGAATTGAAGATTTTAGCATTATACCTGCCGCAATATCATTCCTTTCCGGAAAATGATAAGTGGTGGGGAGAAGGATATACAGAATGGACGGCAGTAAAGCGAGGCAGACCACTATTTAAGGGGCATCATCAGCCGTCAGTTCCGTTGGACGGATATTATGACCTTGTAAAAGAGGGAGAGGAGACATGGAAAAGACAGGCTGAGCTTGCGAAGAAATATGGCGTGTATGGCTTTGCGGTATATCAGTATTGGTTTAAGGGCAAGATGCTCATGCAGCGCCCGCTTGAGATACTTCTTGAGCATCCTGAGATCGATATAAACTACTGTATAACATGGGCAAATGAGACCTGGACTCGTACATGGTACGGGCTTGAAGAAGAAGTGCTTATGAAGCAGGAGTATGGCTCAGAAACTGATTGGGAGAAGCATTTCTTATACTGCCTTAAGTTTTTTAAGGACAAGAGGTACATAAAAGTCGATAATAAGCCGCTTTTCAATATTTACAGGACATTTGATATTGAGCGTCTTGAGGATATGATCGCCTACTTTAACAGACGCGCAAAAGAGGAGGGCTTTGATGGAATTTATTTTGTCGGAGGTAATACAGCCGGGCAGAATGAGACCAGACGTCATCTCCTTGATGCATTTTATGATTTTGAACCGGGACGTACACTCAAGCACAATTTCAGCAGGCTTTATAAGTATCGATACGAGGCAGCAACGGCAGCAAGGCATATTTTCAACATGATATCACCTCGCAAGATTCTTGAGAGACGCATACCTATCAGATGGATAGTAGACAATATCACAAGCCGTGATTATGAGGAAAATGAATTTCCGGGACTTATAGCAGAGTGGGACAATACGCCGAGACGTGACTATAAGGGGCTTGTCTATACAGGAGCGTCACCGGAGATATTTGGCAAGGCTCTCAGAGCATTAAAGGCAAAAGTTGATGGCAGGAAGAATGATTTTGTCTATATCAATGCCTGGAATGAGTGGGGCGAAGGCGCGATGCTTGAGCCTACATTTGAGAAAAGGTATTCCTATTTGGAAGAGATTAAGAAGGTAAATGGTTGATGGATTATCCAAAGATATCAGTAATTTCAATTATATATAAGGTTGCACCATATCTTGAAGAGTGTCTTCAGAGCCTTGTGTCGCAGACTTATCCTAATCTTGAGATCATACTTGTTGTCGGACAGGGCAAAGAGGAGGATGGATGCACTGAGATAGCAGAGAGATATGCAGAAGAGGACGAAAGGATCAAGCTTGTAACGTGTACGGCTGCCGGTACGGGAGATGCCCGTAACAGAGGACTTGCGGTTGCTACAGGTGATTTCATAGGCTTTGTCGATGGTGATGACTATATCGAAAAAGATATGTATGAAAAGCTTTATTCGCTTATAAGCTTTCACAATGCAGATATCGCAGTATGCGGCAAGTATACCGAGTATAATGACAGACAGGTTGCAGATCCACAGCACTCCGTGCAGAACCTTACAGGTGAAGGCGCATGCAGAATGATACTTGAAGGCACCGGATTTTTCTTCCACTGTTGGGACAAACTTTTCAGAGCGCATATGTTTGAGGGTATCACATTCCCGATAGTAGGTCAGCTCGAGGACAGATTTATCATTGGAAGGATAATGGCAAGGGCTATAAGTGTTGTTTATGATACTACGCCGCTTTACCATTTCAGGGTGCATGGCGACAGTGTTTCGCATACGCAGGTGAATGCTGAAGAAAATACGAAAGCTGATGAGATCTTTGCATCTATTGTTGAGAGTAAGTATCCGTCACTTAAGCAGCAGTGCGAGGCTTTCGTGGTATATGATCATATCACGTGCCTGCAGCATCTTATCTTAAATGATGAGTTTACTCCGGCAAAGGCAAAAAAGCATATTGAATTTGTCAGACAGCGCAAAAAGTCGCTCGATGAAAATCCATATATAAATAGAAACACCAGGATAAAGATCTTCCTTACACTTCACTTTCCTAAGCTTTTGAAGTACGTTACAAGGAAACAGGGTTAAATTATGAGATCAGATTTATTTGTAAATAAAAGAATACTTTTTGTATGCCGTGAGACATACTCCAAGCCATTGTGGTTTTTGGCGCGAGAGCTCAAGGATACCAATACTGTCGGCGCATTTTATATAATGTCATCTGAGAGTAAATTTAATAAGTGCTATTATAACGAGCATACTATATATGAATTCAGAGAAAAGCTTCCGGATGTTAAGCTTTACGACGTAAGTGATATATGCGATGAGTTTGTAGCAGGTTTTGAGAGATCAAATGCTCCGCAGGACATGGAGTTTCTTGAAAAAATAGATAGAGAGTACTGTCACTATAAAACTCTTGGAATCCAGCTCATGAGCTCTCAGGAAAACACAAGACATTATCACTGGAGAGATTACTGGTCACTGACTACAGATGAGCAGAATATGTATTGGCTTGAGCTTAATTACAAAAAAATATTCAAGATTCTTGATGATTTTAAGCCTGACGTTATCCTTGATCTTGATAATGCAGAGCTTCAGAGGACGATACTTACTGAGGTCGCATATAAGAGAAATATACCGTATATGACGGTTGAATATGGTAAATACGGATATTATAAGTATCCAAGCTTTCAGAATGCCTATGGTATCGATCCTTATGTGAAAAATCTATATGATAAAAAGATGGAGCTTCCGGACAGCGAAATGCAGGAGGCCATTGACTATATCAAAGATTTTAGAGAAAAGTCAAATATAATGAACCCTGAGTTTGCAGGCTCTGTGACATCTCAATATACTCCTGACTCATGGATATGGATACTGAGAGTCATGAGAGGCAAGTGGAATTATTTCTGGGATCAGGACTTTACCGCACATAATCTTCCAATAAAGAAAAAGAGCCATATGCTCTATGCGCGTACTATACCGTATCTCAAGCACTACTGGGATACAATGACACGTAAGCGTAAGTTCCTTCAGAAAAATGACTATTTTGAAGATCCTGTAGAGGGCGAAAACTACGTATACATGCCGCTTCACCTTATACCTGAGTCTACGGTATTTGTTAAGGCATCGTTTTACGTGGATGAGCTCAATCTGATAGAGCAGGTGTCAAAGGCACTGCCGGTTGGCTGGAAGCTTTATGTCAAAGAGCATCAGGCTATGCTTGGAGAGAGAGATCCTGAATTTTATAGAAAGGCTGCAGAAATCGCAAATGTACGAGTCGTGCAGGTCAATTATTATAAAGATCCTAAGCCATGGCTTGTTAAAGCAAAGGGTGTTGTGACGATCGCAGGTACAGCGGCATATGAGGCTGCGCTTTTAGGAAAGCGCTCTATAGTATTTAGTGATGTGCCGTTTTCAATGATCGAGGGTGTTACAAGGATAAGGTCATTTGAGGACCTGCCGGATGCAATCAGAGCCTTTGGAGAGGTAGACAACATGCATTCTGCAGCTTCTTATATCGAAGCTGTGAAGGAAGCCGGAAATGAAGTGAAGATTTTTGAGCTTATGAACCAGGCAGAAGAGATCTTTGCCGGCAGGAAAAAAGAAGATGCAGAGTTTGACGCGATGCTTGAGGAGCTTTTGAATTTTTATGAGAAGGGATATCAGCGTTGGCTGAATGGAGAGATCAGATGAATACTATAGAGAAGAGAATGGCTGAGGGCAAGTTTGTCCTCATAGCTGAGATTGGTGTAAATTATTACGATATAGCTGCAAAGATGGGCATTTCAAATATGGAAGCAGCTAAGCTCATGATCAAAGAGGCAAAAGAAAGCGGTATCCATGCTGTAAAGTTTCAGACATATAAGGCGGGTACGCTTGCTGCAAAGGCATCACCTTCATACTGGGATACTACTGAGGAGCCTACTACATCACAGTTTGAGCTTTTCCAGAAATTTGATTCATTTGGAGAGGCAGAGTACAGGGAGCTTGCAGAGTATTCAGAGAGCCTTGGAATCGAATTCCTTTCTACAGCATTTGATTTTGAGTCAGCAGATTACCTTGACAGCATGATGAATGTCTATAAGATCTCATCATCGGACCTTTCAAATCTGCCATTTATCGAGTATCAGGCAAAGAAGAATAAGCCTATCCTTCTTTCTATCGGTGCATCAAACTTAGATGAGATCAGACGCGCAGTAGATACTATCCGCAAGGTAAATGATAAAAAGATAACACTTCTTCACTGCGTACTTGAATATCCTACACCACTTGAGCATGCAAATCTTGCAAAGATAGCATCCTTAAAGGCAGAATTTCCGGACTGCTATATAGGATACTCTGACCATACAAAGCCAACTGAGGAGTGTGATGTAGCAAAGCTTGCCTATGTGCTCGGCGCGCAGGTTATAGAGAAGCATTTTACACTGGATAAAACCTTAAAGGGAAATGATCATTATCATGCCATGGACCCGATCGACGCAAAGAAGATACTTGCCGCAATCGACAGGATGGACATGCTTAAAGGTGATGCAGAGCTTAAGTGCCTTGACACAGAAAGCGCTGCAAGAAGCAATGCAAGACGATCTATCGTTGCTAACGGCGATATACCGGCAGGTACAGTGATCACTGAAAAGATGCTCACATTTAAGAGACCGGGGACAGGAATCTCACCGTCTGAGATCGATAAAGTTATCGGACGTGAGGCTGCCGTAACAATTGAGGATGATACAATTCTCAGCATGGATATGATCAAATAATATGGGAAATACTGATTCAAAAGACAAGACAGCCGTGAAATCCGGCTTTTGGTATGTGATCTCCAATGTGCTCATAAGAGCCGTGGGAATCATTACAGCGCCTATATATACAAGACTTCTGACAACTGCTGAGACAGGCTACGCCAATGATTTTAACAACTGTGTAGCACTTCTCAGTGTTGTTGTTGGATTATGCCTCATATATTCAGTCGGAAGAGCAAAGATAGACTTTGAGGACAGATTTGATGAATATATGTCTTCAGTTCAGTCGCTATCCGGTATTTTTGGACTGACTATATTGATAGCCATGTTTATATTTTGCCCGGCAGAGGGTATCTTAAAGTATGACAGGCTGTTTTTGATGATATTGTTTGCGTACCTTGCACTGTATCCGTCGATCGACTATATGCAGTATAAGTTCCGCTTTGAGTACCGATACAAAGAAAATATTGCTATTTCCGTTATCATCACCTTAGCCACGCTTATTATCACAGTTGCATTGCTTCTTTTGTTTCCACACAACAGAGGCTTTGTAAAGATCATAGGTACAGTGGTGCCAAGCTCTTTGGTCGCAATCTGGTGCTGCAGCAATATATTGCTTAAGGGAAAGACATTTTACAATAAAGAGTACTGGCTATATGCTTTGCGCATAGGTCTTCCTATGATACCTCATGGGCTTTCTATGATACTTCTTGCACGTATTGATACTTCGATGGTCAGAAATATCTGCGGTCTTTCGGATACAGGTCTTTACACACAAGGATATACGATCGGAACGCTCCTTATGTTTGTTACAAATGCAGTGGCACAGGCATGGCTTCCGTGGTTCAATGAAAAGCTGCATTCTGATGACTATAAGGCAATCAGGGATAAAAACCGCTTTATGATGTTTGCAGGATGTGTTATTACATTGATGTTTATCGCTGCAGCGCCTGAGGCAGTAAAAATACTGTTTGCCAGGCCATATTGGGAAGCTATGTATGTAGTTCCTCCTGTAGCATTAGGTACACTTTGTCAGTATTTTTACACAAACTATGTAAATGCAGAGCTTTATTACAAAAAAACATCGCTGATCGCTGTAAACTCAGTAATTGCGGCAATCGTTGATATAGGCTTAAATGCGTATTTTATACCAAGGTACGGTTATATTGCAGCGGCATATACTACATTGGCAGGTTATTTCGTACTGATGGTGCTTCATTTTGTATGTACAAGGTTCATACTTGGACTTAAGCTGTATAATGATCTATTGTATTTTGTCATGCTGGCGGTCACTTCATTCATCGGTATAGCTTATCTTGGATGCTATGATAACTGGCTTTTGAGATATGCTGTCTCAATAGTCGCTTTTGGCGCTTTGGCAATATGGAGAAGACATGATATAATCAATATCGTTGAGTATATCAAAAGAAGAAAGACTGGTTGATTGGTTATGAATATATTGGTTGTAATACCTGCACGCGGAGGCTCAAAGAGGATACCGCGAAAGAATGTAAGGCTTATGTGCGGACGTCCGCTTATCATGTATTCGGTAGAAAATGCGCTTAAGCTCCGTGAAAAATACGATGTTGATGTAGTTGTCTCTACTGATGATGACGAGCTTGCCATGATAGTATCTGACAGCGAGGCAGAGGTCGTAAGGCGCGGAGAGGAGCTTTCAGCTGACAATATCACACTTGATCCTGTTATCTATGATGCTGCATGCCAGATGGAGAAGCGTCATGACAAGAGCTATGATATTGTCATAACTATGCAGGCAACTTCACCGACACTCAGAAGCGAAACACTCGAAAATGCTGTGGAGTACTTCATAGAGGGTGACTACGATACTGTTATAAGTGTTGTAAATAAGCCTCATCTTTCATGGACAAAAAAGGATGGAAAGATTGTCAAAAACTATGACAAGCGCCTTAATTCGCAGGAGCTTCCGGCAAACTATCTTGAGACCGGAGCATTCCTTATGGCAAAGAGAGGCGTGATAAGTGCTTCTACCCGTATAGGAGAGAAGATATCTGTATTTGAGACTTCACCTCAGGAGGCTGTTGATATAGATACTGATGAGGACTGGCTCAATGCAGAAGCAATCCTTGGCCGTAAGAAGATCCTCTTTAGGACTATCGGGCAGAGAAAGCTTGGAATGGGGCATATTTACAGATGCCTTTCCATTGCATATAAGCTTGTAGGACATGAGCTTCTTTTTGTAACTGATGAAAAGAGCGAGATGGGTATTGAGAAGCTTAAGGAGTCATTTTTTCCGTATAAGGTTATCACAGATTATGAGGATTACGAGTCTATCCTTGCAACCTATGCTCCTGATATAGTAGTAAATGACGTGCTTGATACGACTGAAGATATGGTGCTGCTTGAGCGTAAGTATGCAAAGCGTATCGTTAATTTTGAAGATATGGGAAAGGGAGCTCCGCTGGCAGATGTAGTGATAAATGCACTGTACGAAAATCAGCCGGCCAAGCCGTTTAATGTGAGAGAGGGCTCTGACTATTACTTCATAAGGGATGAGTTTTTGGAGCAGAAGCCAAAGGCATTCAGTGAAGAGTGTAAGAATATCATGATAATTTTTGGTGGAGCAGATCCGCTTGATCTTACAGGAAAGCTCTACAATGTATGCCAGAAACTTCATGATAAGATGCCAGAGTGCGAGTTCCATTTTATAACCGGTTTTGCATATCTTGGCAAAGACAAGGTAAATGACATACCGGAGAAAAATATATTTATACATAAAGATGTAAAGAGAGTTTCTGCCTATATGAAGAACGCTGACCTTGCGATAACTTCTCAGGGCAGGACAATATTTGAGCTGGCAAGCATGGGAGTTCCGGCTATAGTCATGGCACAGAATGACCGTGAGGCACAGCACGTTTTTGCAGGCATTCACAACGGATTTATAAATCTGGGACTTGGAAAGAATATTGATGAAGAGTCAATAATGAAGTCGGTACAGTGGCTTGCAGATACACCTAATGTAAGGCGTGAGATGCGTGATGCGGAATTGTCTCATGAGTTTGCAAAGGGACAACAGAGGGTAATTGATCTGATCTTGGATAAATGAGGAAATGTGATGGAGCGGGTTCTTTTCATCAATACAATATGCGGCACCGGTTCAACGGGAAGGCTTGTGACGGGCCTGATGGATACGCTTGCCAGGCATGATGTTGAGTCAAAATGTGCGTACGGAAGGTGGAGTGCGCCGGAGAAGTATGATACATATCGAATAGGCAATAATGTTGACGTGATAGTTCATGGCGTGCTGAGCCGTATTACAGACAGGCATGCATTGTATTCTACCGGGGCTACAAAGCGACTGATAAAAGAAATCGAGAAATATGATCCTGATGTGATCCATCTTCACAACGTGCATGGATATTATGTAGATATCCGCCCGCTTTTTAAGTACTTAAAGAGCTCCGGGAAGCGCATAATATGGACGCTGCATGATTGTTGGAGCTTTACAGGGCACTGCTCACACTATGAGTATTGCGGGTGTGACAAGTGGAAAAGCGCCTGCATGAATTGTCCTGAGAAGGGACAGTATCCAAAGTCATTTGTATTTGATGGCTCAAAGAAAAATTATGAGATAAAAAAAGAGCTCTTTACCGGTTTTGAGGATATGACCATAGTAACCCCTTCAAAATGGCTTAAAGATCAGGTTTCAGAGTCATTTTTGAAAGATTACAGAACAGAAGTAGTTCCGACAGGTATAAATCTTTCAAAATTTAAGCCGCGTGAGTCAGAATTAAGGGAAAAATATGATATAGGCGATAAAAAGCTGATACTTGGAGTTGCCAATCCGTGGAGAGAGCGTAAGGGGTATAACGAGTTTATAAAGCTTGCATCAGAGCTTGACGATGACTATCATATCGTAATGGTAGGACTTAGGGATAAGCAGATGAAAGGTCTGCCAAAGAACATAACAGCACTTGGCAAGACTGACAGCATTGAGCAGATGGCTCAGTGGTACACTGCAGCTGATGTTTACTTAAATCTTACGATGGAAGATACTTTCCCGACTACTAATATAGAAGCTATGGCATGTGGGACACCTGTTATCACATACAGAGCCGGAGGAAGTCCTGAGGCACTTACACAGAGGACCGGTATAGTGGTGGATCGAGGAGACATAGATGGCGTTATAGGCGCTGTTACAAAAATATGTGAGCGCAATAAAGAGCGCACACAGCAGTTTTGCCTGTCGCAGGCAAAAGAGTATGCAGCGGGTAAGAGATTTGAAGAGTACATGACAAAGGTTTATGGATTGTAACAGCTAACGAGAATATATTATGAAAAAATTTTGCACCAGATTCAAAAACAGTATATTGATGATACTTGCCGCCTGCCTTTATGTAGGTGGCTTTATCGCGTTATTTGGCTTTTTGGGAATTGACCACAGGCAGGTGAGAGTTCTCTCGAGGACTTCAGTTATAATGTCGCTTGCATATTTCACACTTACTTATCTTTTGATGAAAGTCTATGGTGGATATGAGGTTGGAAGGAAGCATCGATATCAGGTCAGACTTTCACTGGCACTGATGCTGTTTTTTACGGATATAGCAGTATACATGGTATTCCTTATAATGAATACCAATGATGCAAACAATCGTGTGTTTCAGATAGTCTCTCTTGAGTGGCTTTTGGCAGCGTTTGTAGTGCAGCAGGTACTTGTGTTTATATGGGTACGTATCGGAGATATGTTTTATAAGTGGGTAGTTCCGCCTCGTAAGACGCTTGTAGTAGTCCATGATCTTGATTCTAAGGATAATGTTGAACGGGTTATAAGGTCGTGTGGAGCAAGGTTTGTCATTTCAGAGGTGATAAGCTATAAGGATGAGGATATAAAGGCAAAGATCCGTCATGCGGATTCGGTATTCTTTTATGATATCCCGGCTGAGCCAAAGCATACACTTATTGAGTACTGCTACAAACACCTGACAAGTGTGTACTGCAATCCGGATATCCCGGATATACTCACTATGAGCTCTGATGAGATAATGTTTGGAGATCTGCCATTTCTTGCAAAAGAGTTTGGCGGCATGACAATGGAGCAGAGGATAGTCAAGCGCCTCATGGATATCTTTGTATCTGCGGTATGCCTTATAATCTCAAGTCCGCTTTTGCTGATCGCAGCTATCATGATAAAGCTTGATGATGGCGGCCCGGTATTTTTTAAGCAGCGTAGAGCGACTATCAGGGGCAGAGTCTTTGAGATATATAAGTTTAGGACCATGAAGGTAAATGTGGAAAATAAGTCTGTCTCAAAGGATGATGACAGGATAACAAAGGCCGGAAAGTTCTTAAGAAAATACCGACTTGATGAGCTTCCACAGCTTATAAATATCATACATGGCGATATGTGCCTTGTGGGACCTCGTCCGGAAATGATCGAAAACGTAAATGAGTACGAAAGAGAGCTGCCGGAATTCAGGTACCGTCTCAGGATGAAGGCAGGACTTACAGGTCTCGCCCAGGTAGTCGGCAGATACAATACTTCTTCAAGGGATAAGCTTGTGCTTGATCTTATGTATATTGAAAACTTTAGTATCTTACTTGATATCAAGCTTTTACTGCAGACGTTTCTTGTGCTGTTTAAGGCGGAAGACTCAACAGAAGGATTTAACTGATGCTTATAAGTGTGATCACGGTCTGTTTCAATGCTGAAGCAACGATAGCCAGGACAATCGAGTCAGTATTGGCGCAGACCTATGAAAAAATCGAATATATAATTATTGATGGAGCAAGCCGAGATAATACAGTAAAGATCGCTGAAAGCTATAGGGATGCGCTTGAGGCAAGAGGCTTTTCCTATAGGATTTATTCAGAGCCTGATAAGGGAATCTATGATGCGATGAATAAAGGAATCTCCAAAGCTACGGGAGAGCTTGTCGGAATAATTAATGCAGACGACTGGTATGAAGCTGATGCATGTGATGAAATGGCAAAGAAATATGCAGGTGAGCCATTTGATCTCTGCTTTGCAGATATCAGGATGCATATGAATGGCGGTAAGACATTTATAAAGAAGGCAAAGCTTAGAGACTACGTCACAAGCCGCGACTGGAACCATCCAACCCAGTTTGTCAGGCGAGAGGTATATGATAAATACCGCTTCAGATGCCGGAATATCAGCGATGATATGGAGCTATACTTTAGGATAAGGAAGGCAGGCTACAGGATAGCAGTCATCCATAAAACGCTGGCGAACTTTCAGATGGGTGGAGTTTCAAGCAGGATCCCTATTACAGAAGTAATAGAGCGTATAAACCGTCGTTATGAAATCTATCGTGAGAATGGATATTCGTGCGGGTATATTTTCGAATGTGTTGGATTTGAACTTATAAAATATATAGCATCAAAGTTTTGAGGGCATTATGACACTTACATTTTTTTCTAATTATTTTAATCATCATCAGGAAGCATTGTGTAACGAGTTTTATAAGCTTCTTGGAGACGGCTTTACTTTTGTAGAGACAGAGGAAATAGAGGAGTTTCGCTCTAAAATGGGCTGGGGCAAGGAAGCTATACCGCCTTACGTACTTAAGTCTCATGTATCAGAAGAAAATCTGAAAAAAGCATACGAGCTTGGCGAAAACAGTGATGTGGTCATAATGGGCACAGCACCGGAAGATATGATAGAGAAAAGGCTTGAGGCAAATAAGCTTACTTTCAGATATTCTGAAAGACCGCTCAAAGAGGGAAGGGTAAAAGTCCTTATCCCGCGTCTTGCCAAAAAGTTTTATCATAATCACTATAGAAACCGCGATAAAAATCTTTATCTTCTTGCGGCAAGTGCATATTGTTCATCAGACTACAAGTTTATGGGATCTTATATAAATAAGTGTCTTAAATTTGGATATTTTCCTAAAGCAGAGTCAAAGTCTTTTGAAGAACTCTCAAAGCTGAAGGATAGAAACACGCCTATGAGGGTACTTTGGGCAGGAAGATTTTTGAAGCTTAAAAGGGCAGATCTTCTTTTATATGCAGCCAAGAAATGTATGGATGATGGCTTGAAGTTTACTCTTGAGCTCGTCGGTGCGGGTGAGGAAGAAAAGCATTTAAAGAAGCTTGTAAAGGAGCTTGGTCTCAGTGACAGGACGAGCTTTAAAGGCTTTTTGTCTCCTGAAGAGACAAGACGTGAAATGGAAAAAGCTGATATATATGTCATGACGAGTAATTTCCTTGAAGGATGGGGCTCTGTTATATATGAAGGACTTTCCTCAGGATGTGCAGTCATCGCAAGTCATGCGGCAGGAGCTACTCCGTTTCTTGTAAAGCAGGGCAAGACAGGTTTCGTATTCAAGAGTGGAAGTGATGAGAGTCTTTATGACAAGCTTGCTATCCTTTTGAGAAACAGAGAGCTTGTAAGAGAAATGGGACATGCTGCCTATGATAATATGCAGAAGTATTGGAATCCTCATGTTGCCGCTTCAAGGATAGTAGAAATGTCAGAAGCAATGCTTGAGGGCAGAGAAGTAACTTATGAGCATGGACCGCTTTCACCATGCAAGTATATATATAATAACTGGTATAAAGAATGAAAAAGATAATTTACCTAATGGAATATCCGATCGATCTTCCGGGAGGAGCCCAGCTGTCTACAAAGAGTATCTGTGATGCTCTTGTAGACCATCCAGAGGCAGGCTATGAGCCAGTAGTCATATGCCCCGAGCTTCTTACGACAAGTGAGTCGGATTATTCTTTTAAAATAAGAACTTATAAAATGGGAGAGAAAAGGGCAGTCAATCTTTTTTACAGAATTGAAGCCTTCAAACGCATAATAAGTGAAGAAAAGCCGGATCTCATACACATAGAGATGTCGGAGTCGCTTATAACATATGGATTTATAAGAGGATATTTTCCTAAGATCAAGTATGTGTATACTGACAGAGGCATGTACTATGGATACCGCACAAGATCAAAGATATTTATGATGCCTGTGCTTAAAAGAGCTTCAGCACTTGTGACCACTACAGCACGTAATAAAAAGCTGTGGGAGGACAATACTTCTCTCAGACCGGTGATCACTATACCCAATACTATAAGCGAGTCATTTGCAAACTTTGACAGCTCAAAACGTAAGAAGGAGGGGCCTTTTACGATCGGATTTGCAGGTCGTATCTGTATAGAGAAGGACTGGCCATTTGTTCCTGTGCTTGTAAAGGCTCTGCACGATGCAGGGATCGACTTTAACGTGAAGCTTGTACTCTCACTTTTTGAAAAAGGAGATGATGAGCAGGCTGAAAAGCTCAAAAAAGATATTTCGGATATCATAGGAGCCGACAGACTTGAGTATTATCAGGATCTTTCACAGGATGAAATGAGTGATTTTTACTATAGTCTTGATCTGTTTGCAATGACATCGAGTTTTGAATCATTTGGAAAGGCCGCTGTAGAAGCCATGAGTCGTGGATGCAGTGTTATAGCGACAGATGTAGGCGGCTTAAGTGAAGTTGTTGGCAAGGATGAAAATATCTATACAAAAGATACTCTGAAAAAGGCTGTTAATTATGTCAAGAGTATCCAAAAGAGTTCAGACAAGCTTGAGCGTGACCAGAAGTACTTTCTTGAAAGATACAGAGATAATTTTACTCAGAGAGCTTATCTTGATAAACATCTTGAACTCTATGGAAGGGTGCTCGGATAATGAAGAAAAAATCTGTTTTTGGAAGTTTTTTAAGCTATTTTTATGGCAATTTCATAGTTTTGCTCATGGGATTTATCCAGACACCGATCGTTACAAGAATTATGTCTGAGGATGAGTATGGCAAAAGGGGACTCTTTGAAATGGTTGTATCGATCATTTATATTTTTGCTATACTTGGAATGGATCAGACATATATAAGATACTATTACAAGAAAGATATCGATAGGCCCCATCTCATGAAACAGTGCCTTGCTCCTGCGCTTGCCATAGTATGTGTTATCATAACGTTTTATGTAATATTTAGCGGGGAAGCAAATAACTATCTTTTTGAGCGGCAGGGATTTGACATTATAGCCTTAGTAGTGTCATATACGATAATCTCTGTCTTTGAAAGATTTTTATTTCTTGATGTCAGGATGCAGCAGAATGGTGTGCTATATTCAAACATAAACATAATTCAGAAAGTCCTGAATATTGCATTTATACTTATAGCATGGAAATTTTTAGGGGATGACTTCAGGGTTGCTCTCTATGCAATGGTACTTTCATGGGGCGCTACTACCTTCTATCTTGCCGTCAGATATATTCTGCAGCTTAGGAAAAATTCTGCAGCGCAGAAGAATACTGTCAGATATCCTCAAAAAGAACTGGTAAAATATGGTCTTCCATTTATTTTAGTGCTTTTGATGGAGTGGCTCTTATCTTCGTGTGATAAGCTTGCATTAAGACACTGGTCGAGCTTTTCAGAGCTGGGTATATACTCTGCAGCCATGAATATAATGGCATTGCTTATCACATTTAAAAATACTTTTGTAGCCTTCTGGTCTCCGGTTGCGATGGAAAAGTATGAAAATGAGGATAGTGAAGAAAGTAAGGCATTTTTTAGAAATGTTTTTGACCTGACAAGATTTTTGTGTGTACTTGCAGCAGTAGGACTTATACTTTTCAGGCAGGTTATCGTACTGCTTTTGGGAAGCAAATACAGAGGTGCGGACAAAATCATACCATTCCTTACGTTGATGCCTATTTTTGCAATGATGTTTGAAATAACTGTGCAGGGAATTAAGTTCGTAAAGAAAAATAAGCTTTTGAATATAGCCTCTGCCTGCGCAATAGTCTTTAATATAGCAGGTAATGCTATTTTAGTTCCAAAGTTTGCAGGAGCAGGAGCAGCGCTGACAACAGGAATATCATATATCGTCTACTTCGCTATGGGAACATTTCTCTCAGAGCGTTCATGGAAGGTTGGGTATGATCTGGCAAGGACAGCCTATGCTGCTGCAGCGCTCGGCATCGTTGCAGCCATAGCAACATTTAATGGAAATATTATGATCACAACGGCTGCAGGAATTATATGTATCATAGTCACCTGCTTTGTTGAGATCAAAAGCATCAGATATGCCTGCATATATGGTGCTCAGATAGTTCAAAAATTAAAAGGAAGATAATGAAGAATAGTTTTAAGGATGATTTATACATAATAGTAGCTATAGCAGCGCTTTTGGTAAGTGCTTATAATCTTTGGATAAACCACGATTACAAAGATGAGGCATTTGAATACAGGACCAATGATACACAGGCAATGTATAGTGAGGATTATTATGAAAATGGACAGTATCCGGATCTTTTTTTGCGTGTACTTGTAAGGGATAAACATGTTGTGCTTGCGCATGAGCCGAAGTCTTACTCAGAATATGCCTCTTACGGTCATGATGATGATGAAGGTAATCCTTTCTCATCAGAATACTTTAAGGAAAACAATTTTACATACTGGTTTATGTGTTTTGCAGATTCCTATGAGTACGACAGCTCACTTCTGACAGGCGATGCTGTATCAGAAAACATGGTTCCGCATAAGGCAGATTTCAAGGATTTTGGAATAGCAAATGATATGCTCAGATATTCATTTCCTATGAATCATGAGCATGTTCAGGAAGCTACATATTTTTGGTATTCGTGGTATTATCATGCATTTGCCGAAAAAGTACAGCATAGAAAAAATCCTAAAAAGAGATATGACCTTTTTCCAAATGTATATATAAAGACTGATGACATTAAGGATGCGGACACTTTAGTTGCACTTATTGCGACGAATGAAGATCTGTATCTGATGAGTCAGAAGTCATATAATGAATACTTGGGAGGCAAAAATGACAGAGATAAGGGAGATAATTAAATATCTGTCGGCTGATTATTTTATAAAGCAGTTTTTGACGATTCTTGCTTTAAGCGCATATGGGTTTGCACTGTTTGTGTTTGCGAGGGGAAAATTGAGCTGGAAGTGGAGATATATACTCAGTTTTCCGCTCGGGCTTGCTGCTTTTGTAGTAGCAGGATTACTTGTACTTATATTTGGGATTCCGTTTAAGGGGTTGACTATCGTACTGATGATGATCTTGATATTGTTGGCGGCAGGGGTAGCCGGTGCAAAGGGAGATCATCATTTGTTTGACGGCTTTGATGCAAAGATATGTGTATTGTGGATCGTAGCTAGTGCGGTGCTCGCACTTCTGGCAGTATCAGGTAAGATCTCACTTGCACTTACAAATGATTCTGTTTATTATTACTCAACCTATCCGAAGATACTCGTATATCAGGGCGGTTATGCAGAATCGTTTGATACGTATCTTACGGATGTGGGACAGGCGAGTGCGGTCATCAATTGTCTGCCGTTTTTATTTGGCTTTGATACTACATTTGGTATCCAGCATTTTTTGAATTTTTCATTCATCATAAGTTTTGCTATTCTGATTTTTGAAAAAGAGAAAGATGCAGGCGCTGACATAAAGAAGGCGGCAGTACTTACGGCAGCTTTTACGTTGTTTTTTGTAACTTCGACACCTTTTATGGTAGTCTCAAAATGGGTGTTATCAAATGTTTACTTTATGGAATATGCTTTCTGGCTGTTTGTTTTCTTAGGGAAAATGTCAGAGGAGGAGTTTTCACTCGATGCAGCGGTCATGTTCTTTATGATGTTTGCAGCTTTGGCAATGCTCCGTATGGAGGGAGGTATTATTTCCCTTCTTATTGTTTTTGCAGCATCAGCTTTTAAGTATTCATCAAAGAGAATAACTGCAAATTTTCTATTGCCTGTATTTTTAATGGAAGCAGGGTATTATATAAGGCTGTTTTCACTTGGAGTAGATCCGCTGTACAGTTTTCTTGACTGGAAGAAAGCCGTACTGATGGTGGGCATGATAGTGGCAGCTGCAATATATATGCTCTGTATAAGAGATCGTGTGTTACCTCTGCTTACAGCTCATATAAAGATCGTCATGATAATGGCCCTTCTTATAGGCAATGCGGGATTGCTGGTAATAAACAGAGCAAGGTATATAAACAATCTATATGCTTTTTATCAAAATCTGCGTCAGGGGAATGGATGGGGAATATTTGGAATATTTATTGTTATCGCTAGTTTATGGATATTCGCGGATATCATTAAAAACAGATTGGATATTACTTATGAAGACACCTTTCTTGCAGCCTTTGTACTGGCTATAGTTGCAGTGTGTTGGGCAAGAGGTGGCATGCTTGTTGTAAGGACAAGTGATTCCGGAAACAGAGTGTTGCTGGAAATAGTACCGTTTGTAGTATGGGTACTGCATGATAAGATTCAGAGAATTATAAATAAGTAAAAAGAAAGTCGGAGAACGTCGCGTGTTTAGATCGTCCTCCGACTTTTTTACATTTTTAGAAATTAGAAATTAGAAATTGGAAGTAAGAGTATTGTTTATTTCATGAAAAACTTCTGAAGGTCTGCTTCAGTAGTATCTTCACCGATAGTGATAAGCTCTGTGCCTGTAAGACGTGCAAACATTGCAATGTCATCGCGTGTAAGTACATTTGATACTACAGAGTGATGAGCGCCGCCTGCATAGCACCATGCAGCTGTTCCGATACGGAAGTTTGGCTTATGTCTGTACATGATACGAGCAACAGGAAGCTTAGGCATAGGTGCAGGCTGTTTTACAAGCTCGATATCAGCGCATATGATCCTGAAGTGATCACCCATGTCGACCATTGTTACCTGGATAGCATCGCCGGTAACACCGTCAAATACGAGACGTGCAGGATCTTCCTTGCCGCCGATTCCGAGAGGATGTACCTGAATCTCTGGTTTGCTTGCTGCAAATGTAACAGGTACTTCAAGCATGTGTGAAGCAAGCTCAAGCTCCTGACCTTCTGTAAGGTCATATGTATAGTCCTCTATAAAGCCTGTAGCGCCCTTGCGAGCCTCAGCCATCTTCATAAGTACAGCAGAGAACGCTGCAATCTTGTAGTCTCCCTCAGGGCCAAATCCGATGCCTCTGCCCATGAGATTCTGAGCAGCAATTCCAGGGAGCTGCTTCATATTGTGAAGATCCTGGAATGTATCTGTAAATGCACCGATCCTCTCTTTTGCAAGGAACTTATCAAAAGCAACTTCATACCGGGCCTGCTCGCGGACAGATGCGATGTTGTCAGTAGCCATAGTATATTTGCTTTCGTATTCTGCCATCTTTTTGTCTACTTCTTCGTCAGTTACCTTGTCGATGATATCAACAAGATCACCAATGCCGTAGTAGTTTACTTCCCAGCCGTATCTGATCTGGCTTTCTACTCTGTCACCGTCAGTAACAGCAACATCTCTCATGTTGTTTCCGAAAGCAGCAACTCTGAGCTTTTTAGAAAAAGCGATAGCTTTTGCAACTTCAGCAAAACGACGGATACCGTCAATGAAGTAATCATGCTTATAGTAGCCTGCAACAACCTCATGAGGGATACCAAGACGAGCGAGTATAAATCCATATTCTCTGTCGCCGTGTGCAGCCTGGTTGAGGTTCATGAAGTCCATATCGATAGAATCGTAAGGAAGCTTTTCATTAGCCTGTGTGTGAAGGTGGAGAAGTGGCTTACGAAGCTCCTGAAGACCTTTGATCCACATCTTGGCTGGTGAGAAAGTGTGCATCCATGTGATAACACCTACGCACTCATCATCAAAGTTGGCTTTTTTGCAGTCAGCTATACAGATGTCAGATGTCTCAACAGTTGGAAGCTGCTCGATCTCGATCACACCATCAAGCTTTTCATTGAGGAATTTTACCATTTCCTCGACATCACGGTATACCTGTTTAAGGCATTCTTCACCATAAAGATCCTGGCTTCCTGTGATAAAATACAGTTTACTCATTACTTTGTACCCTCCATTAATGTTTAATGTATATCCTTTATAGAATTACCGCTGACGATAGAAACGGGGAAGCGGTATGAATAATTTGACTCTCTCCAGTTTGGATCATCCATCATGCGCAGAAGATTTCTGGCTGCGCGTTTACCAAGCTCGAATTTGGGGTGATCTGCAGAGCAGAGACTGATTGCAGAAGTCTCTGTAAGTGAAGCGTTGTCAAAAGAGACTATCGACAGATCATCCGGAACCTTTATACCGTTATTTTCAAATGCAGTTGTGAGCTGGGCAGCTATCTCGTCATTGTATGTCATGATAGCGCTGCATCCGTTAAAGCGACGCATGAGGCTCACAATACCTTTTCTTGAAAACAGTGTATCCATATCTCTTGTGGAGTACCATTGTATACGGTCGTCATCAATACGCATGCCATGGTCAGCCATGCACTGTATGAAGCCTTTATAGCGCTCCATGCCCTGCATGTCGTCATACTTGAATACAGCTCCGATATCCTTATGTCCGTTATCGAGCAGAAGCTCGGTAAGAGAATAGCTGCATTTGCAGTCCTGCATTTCCACACTGTCAAATTTGATGTTTGAATAATGGTTATGAATAAATATGATAGGTATGTTTTTCTTAGCCAAAGCATCATACATTGCAATGTTTGGATTTGGAAAAGCAGAGCGGGTTCCTTCGACGATCAGGCCTATAGCATTTGAATTGAGAAATCTTTCAAGGAAAACAGCTTCATCATTTATGCGGTTTTTTGTAACAGCAACATCGATACCAATATTCTGCTCCTTCATAACAGACTCAATACCTGCATAAATCTGCGGGAACATATAGTCTGCAAAATAGGAGAGGATAAGTCCGATATGTGGTACATCATTATTGCCTGTACCTATGCGGAAAGATACATAAGTTCCGCTTCCTCGTACTTTTGATATCAATCCTTCATGCTCAAGTTCATCAAGTGCAGTACGTACAGTCTGTCTTGAATAGTTAAACTTACGCTGAAGCATATGCTCTGATGGAAGCTTTTCTCCATAACGCATAACGCCGCTCAAGATCAAAGTTCTTGCCCAGTTATAGAGCTTTACATATTTTAAGTTTTCATTTTTACCATTTCTGTTCTCACTCATGTTACTAGTTTAAATCCTTGTAACTTTTAATACAAGATTTACAGACAAAATTTGATATAAAGTTGTATTGAAAATAATAAGTTGTGGGTACTGAATAATGTACAAAAATAGAAGTCTGGATTTGTTAGAAAAGACGAATATAGAACGAAATAAAGGTCGTGCCTGATGGCACGACCTTTACTAATCTCAGCTTACAACTTGCTTATCATAATAAAAAACAATATATGTTATATATTACAAAAGGCACACTCTGTTTCTGATTGATTAAAAATTATGACAACTTAACAACGTTAGTTGCCTGAGGTCCCTTTTCGCCGTTTACAACGTCGAACTCAACCTTCTGGCCTTCGTCGAGAGACTTGAATCCCTCTGTAACGATTCCTGAGTAGTGTACGAATACATCGCTACCCTGCTCGTCAGAAATAAAGCCATAACCCTTCTGATTGTTGAACCACTTAACTGTACCTTTCATTATATGATACCTCCAAGATAAATAAAATAAAAATAGATACGTTGTTTATAGCAAACAACATAGAGTATAGTACCACAAATGTATTTAAAATTCAACATGAAAAACTGTACTATTTTAACTATTTTATCGATTTAGTGTAGAAAAGCACTATGACAACAGATTAAAATACATCAAGAAAAGGTGTATCCAAGGTATAAAAGATTATTGAAAAATAGCGGGTTTTGTGCTATATTACGTTAATTAGGGAAAGTAATTTTGGAGGGAAAAAGTGTGGCTGATGAGAAAAAGAGACCATTAAAGTATACAATACTTGTGATTCCAAATAATGGAGGTAAGGTCAAGGAAATCAGATTATCATTCGATTTCATCATAATACTTACGGTTATGTGTATAGGTATGCTGCTTTGCGGCATAGGTTATCTGACAAGCCATGCGGCGGAGCTTGAGAGTGACAGACTTCAGGTATTTGCATGGAAGTCAAGATACGAAGTCACAGAGAGCGCAAACGCTATACTGCTTGCGGAAAATGAGAGTCTTCAAAGCGAGATAGATAAGCTTAAAAGCCAGATGGATATGAAAGATTATCTTGAGCAGCAGACTACATCTGCAGAAGCTACCAAGTATATGCCTTCGGGACTTCCTGTTGGAGGACAGGTTTCTGTTCCGTCTGCTTATTCAAGCGACATAGAGGGCATTACTTTTACGGTCGGATATGGCGCTAAGATTGTTGCGACAGGTAATGGCAAGGTCATATCAGTCAAGACAGACAGTAAGTATGGATATATCGTCACCATAGACCATGGTAATGATTATGTATCATATTACTGCTATAAGGCACAGCCTTTTGTAAGTGAAGGTGATGAGGTCACACGAGGACAGTCGATATATCTCGTAGGCGAGGATGAGCCACAGCTGACCTATAAGATCACATATCAGGGCAACCCGGTAGACCCTAATGCTGTAATGGATGCAGCAGGATGATCAGATAGAGTAAATGTCAGATTAATATGCCGTTTACTGTATCATAAATAAGTGAAAGGAATAAAAAACGATGGAGTTAAAGAATTCATGGCTGTCATATACTGCAGCTCAGAAGAAAGAACTTGAGAAAGTCTGCTCAGGTTACAGAAATTTCCTTGATGAAGGAAAGACTGAGAGAGAGTGCGTTGATTTTGCAGTTGCTGCAGCTGAGAAGGCAGGATATAAGAATCTTGCCGATATAATCAAGAAGGGCACAAAGCTTAAGAGCGGAGATAAGGTTTACAGCAGCTACATGGGCAAGACTATCGCTCTTTTCAATATCGGAAGTGAGCCTATAGAGTCTGGCTTAAATATCCTTGGAGCACATATTGACTCCCCAAGAATGGATGTTAAGCAGAATCCACTCTATGAGGATAATGAGCTCGTATATCTTGATACACACTACTATGGTGGTATCAAGAAGTATCAGTGGGTTACAGTTCCGCTCGCTATCCACGGTGTTGTTGTAAAGACAGATGGTACTACGATCGACGTAAATATTGGTGAAGAAGAGGATGATCCGGTATTTTGCGTGACAGATCTTCTCATCCACCTTGCTGCAGATCAGATGGAGAAGAAGGGTGCAAAGGTCGTTGAGGGTGAAAACCTCGATGTTCTCTTTGGAAGCATGCCTATAAAGACAAAAGAAAAAGAGGCTGTAAAGGCTGGCATCCTTGAGCTTCTCAAAGAAAAGTATGACATGGAAGAAAGAGATTTTGAGTCTGCGGAGCTCGAAGTCGTACCGGCAGGCAAGTCAAGAGAAGCAGGACTTGATCGCTCTATGATAATCGGCTACGGTCAGGATGACAGAGTATGCGCTTATACTTCACTTCTTGCTTTCCTTGATGTCAAGAAGGTAAAGAGGACAGGTGTATGCCTTCTAGTTGATAAGGAGGAGATCGGAAGCGTTGGCGCAACAGGTATGCAGTCACATGTTTTCGAAAATGCTCTTGCAGAAGTTATGAATGCTATGGGCGCATATAATGAGCTTTCACTTAGAAGGACTCTGGCTAATTCCAAGATGCTTTCAAGTGACGTAAGTGCTGCTTATGATCCACTTTATGCATCACAGTTTGACAAGAAAAATGCTGCTTTCTTTGGTAAGGGAATCGTATTTAATAAATACACAGGTGCAAGAGGAAAGTCTGGCTCAAATGATGCAAATGCAGAGTATTTTGCACTTGTTCGTTCTATCATGGAGTCAAATAATGTTGCATACCAGACTGCAGAGCTTGGAAAGGTAGATGCCGGCGGCGGCGGAACAATTGCATATATTATGTCGTTATATGGCATGGATGTTATTGACAGTGGTATGGCAGTGCTCTCGATGCATGCTCCATGGGAAGTAACAAGTAAATCTGATATCTATGAAGGTTACAAGGCATATAAGGCGTTTATCGAGAATTGATGCTTGTACGTCTTTACTTTAAAACTTCACTGTGATAAACTAATGCTGTGCAAACGTTTTATTTTTGCACGGCATTTTTGCGTGTTTTTTGATTATATTTTTTATGATATTTAGGAGGTTTTTGAATTGAATAAAAAATTACATACTGAAGCTGTAGATACATTATTTGACGCTGTTTTAAGCCTTAAATCAAGAGAAGAATGCTATACATTTTTTGAGGATCTTGCAACTGTAAATGAGATTCTTTCTCTTTCACAGAGATTTGAAGTTGCAGGAATGCTTAGAGAGCACAAGACATATCTGGAAATTGCGCAGAAGACAGGAGCGTCTACTGCAACAATCAGCCGCGTAAATCGTTCGCTTAATTACGGAAACGACGGCTATGAAATGGTATTTGACAGAATAGGTAAATAATCATTTCTTTTTCCGTTTTAGGCTGTCATCTTCAGGCATGAGATCGATAAGCTTTTCAATCATAAGCTTTTTTACATAAGCATCGAAACTGAGGCTGCAGATAAAAGCAAAGAGGTATAAAAAATCTCTGTCCTTTTCATCTGCACCTTTGCAGGTTTCGAGAGCCTCGTCCGCTTTTTCTTCTATAAATTTCTTTAAGTCTTTTACCTGTTTCAGTGACTGTTCAAACATCTCATCATATATATCAGAGAGTCTGAGACCATCATGTTTGTTGAAGTATTTATCTGTGATAGGTCCTAGTAATTTTTTGATGTCTGAAATAGAGAGAAAGTTTTTAAAATAGTAAATGAATATGAGCATTAAGATATGGTCTTTGCCGTATTTTTTACGCACCGGAGGTGGTAAAAGATCATTTTTAGCATAATTATTGACCATGGTCTTTGTCATGATCTTGTCATCACTGTAGCGACGGGTATTATCGAGATTGCGTTCCATGAAAGTTGTCAGCTGATCCATATATAGGTCTATATTTGGGATATCATCAGACTTGATGTAATCCATGCGGTCGATGCTCGCAAGTATACTGTCTATAAGATTGTCTCTGTCAAATGTCATAAGATTACACTCACTTTCAACAACTAATTGATCTTCAAAGGTGTTTCACTTGCTTATTCTATCATGTTTTATGATATAATGTCACTATTACAGAGGGGAAGATTTTTAAGGGGTATGAAATGCGATGAATTTATTAGGGATTGTTAAAGAATATAGCAGTCTGATCCTTGCTATTGGCATAGTCGGTTATTTTATATACTCAAGACACAAAATGCAGGTCAGAGAAAAAGATATCCTGCGTACCCGTGAGCTTCAGACGGGACTCTTAAACGAAAGAGCGTTTATCGATGCTCTTAATTCACTTACACAAAAACAACAGTTAAAAAAATATGCGCTTGTTTATTTTGATATAGTCAGATTTGGGCTTATCAATGAACGATATGGCATGGATATAGGCAATATCATCCTAAAGGAATATGCAAGATGGCTTGAAAAAATAGCAGATAAGGATGAGATACTGTCAAGGCAGACAGGAGACAGATTTATTGCAGCTGTAAAAAAAGAACATCTTGGCGGGTTTCTTCAGGAAATAAAATCACACGAATTTGATATAGAGTATGAAAAAAGAAATTATCGTATAAATGTGAGTACCAGATCGGGCGTATATAGTGTAGATAAAGATATCCCCGGAGAGGAGATCATATCAATAGCCCATGCCGCTCTGCATTATGGCAAAACAGTTAAAAAGAAAGACGTTACCTTTATGACAGAAACACTGTCAATGGAGATAAAGGAACAAAAAAGACTTGAAAATGACATCCCTCTTGCAATGGCTAATGAAGAGTTTAAGGTTTATTATCAGCCCAAGGTAGATATTACAAACATGAGGCTTTGTGGAGCAGAAGCTCTTGTTAGATGGCATAAGGGAGATCAGGTCATAAGCCCAGGAAAGTTTATACCGCTGCTTGAGCAAAATGACCTTATGTGCGATATGGATTTTTATATGCTGCGGCATTTATGTGCAGATCTTTCAAAATGGATAGTAAAGGGAATTGTTCCTCCGACAGTATCTATCAACTTTTCCCGCAGGAATTTTTCTAATGAAAATGCTGCCGATGCTATTGATGAGATAGTAAGGGAATATCATGTACCAAAGAAAATGATCGAAATAGAGATCACTGAGACGATAGATGAATTTCCTATAAGTGTTTTGAAGGCGTTTGTAGACAGGCTTCATAGGCTTGGATACAAGGTTGCGGTAGATGATTTTGGTTCCGGAAGTTCATCGCTCAGTTTACTCCGGGAAGTGACATTTGACACTCTTAAGATAGACAAAGGATTTGTAGACAGGGCATATGCTAAGGATCTTACTATATTAAGCTATATTATTAAGATGGCGAAGGCTCTGAATGTAGATGTATTAGCAGAAGGTGTAGAGAGAAAAGAACAGCTTGATACACTTAAAAGTCTTGGTTGTGAAGTGATACAGGGATATTATTTTGACAAGCCTCTGACAAAATTGGAATTTGAGGAGAGGATAATCATAGGGGGATACAAAAAATGAACAAGCTGAAGGCTGTAAAGGGTGTTATAAAGAAGCTGTTAGTGATACTGTTTATCATTCTTGGAGTATTGCTGATCAGCTTCGTTATCCATATCCATGAGATAAATCTTGAAAATTCCATGCTTAGGGAGATCGACCAGGAGTCTACGGCAACGGATGTCATGATCGATATACATCCAAGAGGACAGGTTACTGATAAGTGGGAAAAGGATAATGCGTTCCCTAATAAGATAATCTATGCAAGGATATACGAAGCAACGGTCAATAACAACTCTGATGGTCTTATGCTGGACTGGAGCATAAGGCTCAATATAACGGAAGACTGTTTTTTGAATAATGCCTGGTGCGGTACAGTGGAAGTGCATCAGCTTATAAATGGTACGGAAAATGTCCAGACTATAGATCTTAGAAACTATGATGAAAAAGATATAGAGCTTGTGCATTATGTGGCAGGTCAGGATCTTTTGATACCTCTGTCAAGTGGAGACTATATAGTATATCATTCGGATGGCACAGGTGTTTCGGGAGAATCACCTCTTGGAAACAGCAAAAACAGCTCCGGACAGGCAAATGTCGGACTTATAATGTACTCTGAAAGCGGGGATGTGGATTTCTCAGATTTTAAGCTTGATTATTATATCAAAAAATCTTATCTTTCCGGCGATGATGGATTTGCTTTTACCGTATTATTTGCTGCATGGCTGTTATTGTTTATGTTTTCACTTGTAGTATCTGCATTGGTACTGCATTTCGAGGGAAGACTTTACAGCAGGAATCGTCTTGTAGAAGAATCATTCAGGTTGTGTGCGGCTATCGCAGATATGAAGGATCCATATATTAAAAACCATTCGCACAGGACTGCGAAGTATGCAAAAATGATAGCGGAGCAGATGGGCATGGCAAAGGATGATTGTGAAAATGTATATTATGTAGCAATGCTTCATGACATAGGCAATTATTTTGTAGCAGAGCAGATATTGAGAAAGAGCGGAAGTCTTTCAAGGGAAGAGTTTGAAGCAATAAAGAATCACACCAGAAAAGGAGCAGAGATGCTTGAGGATATGGAATCTTTGCCTCATGTGGTTGAGGGAGCCCTTTATCATCATGAGCGCTATGATGGAAACGGATATCCTACAGGAATAAAAGGTGATGAGATCCCACTTATAGCTAGGATAATATCTGTAGCAGATGCTTTTGATGCTATGAATTCAGACAGAGCTTATAGAAACCGCCTTCAGTCAGAAAGCATAAAAAGGGAGCTTAGAGATAATAGTGGCTCACAGTTTGATCCTGTGATCGTGGGAGTTTTTATGGAGATCATTGATAAGATTCAATTTTAATTTAAGCAGGTATCAGATATATAATCATGAAAACTTTGAGAAAAAATACAATTCTTTTTTTATTAGCAATATTTTTGAATATATTGGGGATATTTATTACATGGAAAGTAAATGTTCCTGCCTTTTTTAATATCCTGGGTACTGTGATGGCCTCATATATTATCGGTCCGATATTAGGGAGTGTTGTTGCTGTATGCAGCAGTGGTATTTGCTACGCTTTTTTAAGAAATGGCCTGTTCTATATGATCTCTGATGTGGCAACGGCTGTATTTATCGGGGTAGCGGCACGAAGAACTAAATTTTTTGAAAACGTGAGCAGCTTTATAATCATAACGACATCAGCATCTTTTGTGCGAGGTGCATTTATGATGCTCGTTAATGGTATTTTTATGGACGGAATGACACCACTTGAGTTTCCAAATGCTGTCATAACAGAACTGAATGGTGTTTTAAGGACAGAAATGATAAGCGATTTTGTTGCAGCATTATTTATATCGTTTTTGGATCTTCTGATGGCAAATACCATAATGTACATCTATATCAATATAGCTAAGTTTATAAAGAAAAAGAAAAGGGCAAAGGAACTTAAAAAGGCTTTGGGAGGTAAGATCTCATTAGGCATTTTGGCAGTTGCATTTTTGATCCCACTCACCTATGTTCAAAAGGCTGAGGCTGCATCATCTATCAACTTTGTAGAAAGAGTGTATGGCGCTGATAATGGACTTACCGGTGGATGTGCAAATGATATCGATCAGACTGATGACGGCTCGATGTGGATCGCAACATATGGTGGATTATATCGTTTTAACGGATCTAAATTTGAACTTGTTACTCACATAGATGCTGTCAGAAGCGTGCAGTCTCTTTTTAAGGATGACAGGGGACGCCTTTGGATAGGCACTAATGGAAATGGGCTTACTATCGCAAATGGTGCATTAGATCATTTGACAGTCAATGTAAAAACAGGCCTTCCATCAGATACTATAAACGATATTATACAGGATACAAATGGACTTTATTATATAGCTACAGACAATGGTCTGGTCACAGCTAACTATGATGGAAAAACATTTAAGATCGTAAATGTGCTCAAAACGGCCGGCAAAATATCAAAGCTTGTGGCCGATGATCATAATAAGGTAGTGGCAGTAAATTCTGAAGGTAAGATGTGGCTTCTTTCAGAAGGACTGGTAGTAAATGATCTTACTCCAAAAGATCACGAGGTGAGGGTTGCAAGATTTTCACCCGGTGGAGTTCTGTTTTCCGGTACGAATAAGGGCAGGATAGATAAATACTCTATTGAAAACAACAAGTTTTCTTATATTGGATCTGTGAAGACGGAAGATTTTAAAAAGATAAACGACATTTATTTTGATACCTCAAATACTATATATATCGCTGCTGAGAATGGTATAGGGTACATTGCGGATGACTGGAGTGTTAATGTCATTGAGAGCGGAAGATTTAACAATTCAGTGGAAGCGATATTTAAGGACTATCAGGGAAATATATGGTTTGCATCATCCAGATGCGGATTGCTGACACTGAGTAAGTCAGTATTTAAGGATCTTTTTAGACTATGTAATGAAAAACCCGAAGTAGTAAATGTAGTCAGAGAATGGAATGGCATGTATTATGCAGGCACAGACAGCGGTCTTGTGATACTTAACGTTACAAGCGGGCGCAGTGTAAACAGTGATATTACAAAGTTTTTTGATTCTGACAGAATAAGAACGATGGAAAAACTTAAATCGGGCAATCTTCTTATTGCAGGCTACAATAACGGACTTATTGAATTGAAAAAAGATGGAAGCTTTTCAAGATATATGGCTAAGGAATCGCCTGAGTTTAATGAAAAATCGATAAGAGTCGTAAAACAATTATCGGATGGCTCGATCGTTGTTTCATATAATGAAGGACTTGCCTTCTTAAAAGATCATAAGGTTGTTAAGAGCCTTTACCTCGGAAGGGAGCTTAAGCAGTCAAGGATCTTAAATATACTTGAAATGTCTGATGGTCTTTTACTTGCAGGAACGGATGGCGATGGTGTATTAAAGATACAAAATGGTGAAGTCAGAGGGTATATTTCAAAAGAATACGGACTTAGCAGCGGTGTTGTATTGCGTATCGTAAAGAATAAAAAAGGTACGGGGACATTTATACTCACAGGCAGCGGACTTTGTTTTTTGGATGAAAATTTTAAGATAAGAGAATTAAAAGGTATTCCTTATTTTAACAATTATGATCTTTATATGGATGACAGTGATACTCTGTTTGTTTTAGGTGGAGCAGGTATCTATGTAGTTAATTATGAAGATTATATATCTTCAGACGGAGATCTTAAGTATAAACTGCTGGACGTAAAGGAAGGCCTGCCGGGAAGTCTTACAAGTAATTCGTGGAATTGCGAAGATGGTAAGGGTAATCTTTATCTTGCCGGTAATAATGGTGTCTATGTACTAAATATAAATAACTATCAGTCTGAGGTTAAGGATTACCGTTCTGAGCTTTCAAGCATAAAGATAAATGATGAAGAGCGGGTTGTATTTACTGATGATACTATTGTTCTGCCAAAGGGAACCAATAGCCTTGAGTTAAATATATGTATCAATAACTTCACTATGACTGATCCGTATGTAAGATATTACATGTCAGAGGTTGATAACAACAAGACGACGATACACCAAAGTGAGCTCGAAGCGATAAATTACGGCTCAATCCCATACGGTTTACATGAGTTCCATATTGAACTGTTAAATGAATATGGAAGGACTGTTTCGGATAAGGTCTATCATTTTCAGAAAGAAATGGAAACGCATGAGACATTTAAGTTTAGAGTATACTTCTACTTTATGCTTGCGCTGGTCATGTCGTTTTCAATAGTTTCGATCGTACTTGTAAGTGTTGCTTCGATGACAAAGAGACAGAAAGGCGAGCATGACAAGGTTGTAGCAAGACTTGAAAGAGAAAAGGCTCAGGCATTTGAAAGAGCACTGCGCTCAGAGGAAGATGCAAACAAGGCAAAATCAGTATTTTTAGCATCTATGTCGCATGAGATCAGGACGCCTATAAATGCCATCATAGGAATGGATACCATGATATTGAGAGAAGCGCGTCAGGAAAGCATAAAAAAATACGCGCGTGATATTCATGGAGCAAGTAAAAATCTGCTTTCATTAATCAACGATATTCTTGATTTCTCAAAAATAGAGTCGGGCAAATTTGAGCTTGTTTTGGGAGAATACAGCCTTGGATCCGTTGTAAATGATCTTGTAAATATGGTAAAGCCAAGAGCTGAAAGCAAGAAGCTTGATTTCATAGTTGATGTAAATCCGGATATTCCGGACAGGCTCTACGGTGATGAGGTAAGAGTTACACAGATTATTTTGAATATTTTAAATAATGCTGTGAAATATACAGAAAAAGGCTCTGTCAGATTAGTGCTTAATTATGAAAGAGTTGACGGAGATAATATTTTATTAAAGGTAAATGTTATAGATACCGGTATAGGTATCAAAAAGGAGGACATGGAAAACCTGTTCTCGCCATATAAGAGAGTAGATGAGCAGAGAAATAAAAAGATCGAAGGAACGGGACTGGGACTGAGTATAACCAAAGACCTGCTCGACAAGATGGGCAGTAAGCTTGAAGTGTCGAGTGTATACGGTGAAGGCTCAGATTTTTCCTTCGCAGTACTGCAGCCGGTAAGATCTGCCGAAAAGATAGGTGATTATAAGTCAAAACGTCAGGAAGAAATTGATGAAGCATCGAATATAGAAAAATTCCATGCACCTACTGCAGAAATTCTTATAGTAGATGATGTGGAAATGAATCTTATCGTTGCCGAAAATCTTCTGAGGAGGACAAAAGTAAATATAGACACATGTCTTAGTGGCAAGAGTGCTGTGGAAATGGCAATGAATAAACAGTACGATATTATTTTCCTTGACTCTATGATGCCGGATATGAATGGTGAGGAGACAATGGAAAAAATACGCTCAGACTGTGAATTAAATGCAGAAACTCCTATGATCGTTCTTACGGCACATGCTGTAAAGGGGGCAAGAGAAGAATACCTTAATATGGGCTATACAAATTATCTGTCAAAACCGCTTGACGGAGTTAAATTTGAGGCTATGGTACAAAGCTATCTTCCAGACAGCAAGATAATACTTGTTGATGCGGATGGAAATGAAGAAGTCGAAGAGGAAATCTTTGATGAAGAAACTACAGCCTCTATGATAGAACGGATAGCTGAGTTTGAAGGTATAGAAGCCTATAAGGGAATCGAGCTCGCCGGCGGAGAAGATGTTTACGAGGTCATCTGCCGTAATTTCTATGATACTGCAAAGATGCGTATAAGCATGATCAGAGACGCATATGAAAGCAAGGATATAGAAAATTATACAATACAGGTACATGCCCTTAAGAGCACTGCGAGACTTGTAGGAGCTTATGAATTATCTGAGCGTGCATGGCTTTTGGAAAAGGCAGGCAGAGAGTCGGACATTGAAATGATCGAAGCAGAGACTGAAGGCGTATTAAGAGACTATATGAAGCTTTATGATAATTTTGATGCAATCTTTAATGTACCTGTTGAGCAGAAGGATATATCGGATAAGCCTTTAATGAATAAAGACGAATTAAATTCAGCTTTGGATGACATTAAAGAACTGCTCGAAGCATTTGACTACGATACAGCAAAAGAGCTCTTTGATTCTTTAGAAAAATATAGTTTTGAGGATGACTTTAAGGCTGCATATAACAAAATTAAAAGGGAAATGGCTGAGGTAAATATTGATGGTGTTGTCAAGATAATTGATGACTATAAAAGGGCCTGAGACCGTTCAAAGCTGCGTGTCAGCGGGATTATAGATATTTTTAGAGGAGCAGCAGGTAAATGGCAGATAAATTATTGTTTGTATCAGAAAGTGAATCTTTCCTGTTAAAATCTATGATGAGTAAATTTGAAGAAAACGGGAAAGAAACACTTTTTTCAGAATTGAATATTGATAAACTTAAGAGTATTGGAAATGAAGTATGTAAAAATGTATTTCTTTATATAGGCAAAATGGCTGAGGCTGATGAGAACGCTTTGATCTTTTTTAATGACTTCTGCATGGAAAACCATCTTGAAGTGAACGTATTCGGATACGAGAAAGATATAATGACCTTAAAAGAGACTATCTTTAAGGAAGGGTTTGCAAAAGAGTTTTATCGTCCTTTGAATGTGCAGGATATCGTTGAGGAAATCTTAAATTATGATGGAGAAGCCGCACTACTAAAGCAGGATCATGTATTGGTAGTAGACGATTCCGGAGTCATGCTGACTACGATAAGAGAGTGGCTTAGAGGAAAATACAAGGTGAGCCTTGCAAACTCTGCTCTGAATGCTATTGCTTTACTTAATTCAAACAGACAGAAGCCGGATCTCATTCTTCTTGACTATGAAATGCCGGATTGTACCGGTGCTGAATTTTTGGAAAAACTGCGCGCTGATGGTTTTGATATTCCGGTCATCTTTCTGACAGGACACAATGATCAGGAAACGATAAAAAAGATCATAGGATTAAAGCCAGCAGGATATCTTTTAAAGGCACTTCCAAAAGAAAAAATAGTCGGGATGGTAGATTCATTTTTTAAGGTTAAAAGATAATAAACATAGCGTTTTTTGATGCCTAGAGGTCAAATTTATGTTAGAATAATAGAACTATATACATTTATTTTATTTGTAAGGAAGTTTTTATGAATTTAGACAATGAATTGAACCCGCAGCAGGCGGAAGCTGCAAAAACTATTGATGGACCTGTACTTATACTCGCAGGAGCCGGTTCCGGCAAAACGAGGACTCTGATGTATAGGATAGCAAACATGCTTGAAAACGGCATTAATCCATGGAATATCCTTGCGCTTACCTTTACAAACAAGGCAGCAAAGGAAATGAAAGACAGAATTGAGGCTATGATACCGGACAGGTCATCAGCACTTTGGATATCTACATTCCATTCTACATGTCTTAGGATCATGTTTTCTCATGCTGACAAGCTTGGATATACATCAAGTTTTGAGATTGCGGATCAGGCTGATCAGAAGGCTGTAATGCGTGAAGTGTACAAAAAGCTTGAGATCAATCCTAAGCAGATACCGGAGAGAAGCGCGGCGCGTGAGATCTCACAGGCAAAGGACAGACTTCAGAGTGTGGACGAGTATGTGAGAGAAAATATGGGTGATTTCTCTAAAGCTAAGTATGGAGAGATCTACAGAGAGTACCAGGAAAGACTTAAGAGAAACAATTCCATGGACTTTGACGATCTTATCTTCAATACCGTAAAGCTTTTCAGAGAGTTTCCTGAGATACTTGAGTCATACCAGGAGAAATTTAAGTACATCATGGTCGATGAGTATCAGGATACCAATACTGCGCAGTTTGAGTTTATCAGACTTCTTGCATCAAAATACAAAAATCTCTGTGTAGTAGGAGATGATGATCAGTCCATATATCGTTTCAGAGGCGCTGACATCAGGAACATCCTCGACTTTGAGACAAATTATCCGGAAGCTCATGTTATCAAGCTTGAGGAAAATTACCGTTCGACAGGTATTATTCTTGAAGCTGCTAATGAAGTGATAGCTAACAATACAGAGCGTAAACAAAAGGCACTTTGGACAAAATCTGAAGACGGCGGCAAGATAAGATTCCGTCAGATGGATACATCATCGGGTGAAGCAGCTTTTATAGCCGATGATATTCGTAAAAAAGTTGAAGCCGGTGCAAGTTATAAAGATTTTGCAATACTTCTTCGTACTAATATTCAGAGTAAAGAGTTTGAGGATGCTTTCAGAGTAAGACGTATGGACTATGAGATCGTCAAGGGATTGAGATTCTGGGATACAAAGGTCATAAAGGACATTTCGGCATATCTTCTGACTGTTGCCGGAGGCTCTAATGACATGCGTACAAACAGGATCGTAAATCTTCCAAAGCGAGGAATCGGTGCATCAAGTCTTGATAAGGTTGCAGCGTATGCTCTTTCAAACGGGCTTTCATTGTTTGATGCATGCGTTAAGGCAGAAGAAATACCGGGAGTATCCGGAAAGGCTCTTACAGGACTTAAGGATTTTACATCTACTATACTTGCAATAAGGGAAGCGGCTAAGGATATGAAGCTTTCTGAGGTTGTTGATAAGGTTATAGAAGATGTAGGTTATAACGGTTACATGCTCATGGAGTCAGACAGCACTGAAAAGTATACCGAGATGCGAGAGTATATCGACAAGCTTAAAGAGGCTCTTGATGAGTATGAGGCAGAGACAGAAGAGCCTGATCTTATAGATTTCATGCGCCAGAACGGTGTAGAAGGCACTACAATAGATAAGCTTGGTAATCCAGAGTCTGATGACAGGATACGCGTCATGACAATGCATAATGCAAAGGGACTTGAGTTTCCGAATGTATATGTAGCAGGTATGGAGCAGGGACTTTTCCCTGGATACGGTGCTGTAACAAGTGAGAATCCTACAGATCTGGAGGAAGAGAGACGACTTTGCTATGTTGCAATGACACGTGCAGAGAAGACACTCACACTCACATGTGCACGTCAGAGGATGGTAAATGGTGAAAAGAGGTTTTATAAAGTTTCACAGTTTTTAGGTGAAATACCTAACAGCCTCATAGATATGAATGTCCAGCCAAAGAAGGACGAGAGAAAAGAAAGAGTTATCCCGGTTGCGAGACAGCTTGCTCATGCGGCATTTGCGGCAAAGCCTATGGCATTTTCCGGTGGCTTCCAAAAAGGAAAAGCAGCTATGACAGCTGCTGCACCAAAGCCTGACTATGAAGTAGGAGACAGAGTTCGCCATTTCAAACTCGGTGAGGGTGTAGTAAAGAGTATAGTCGGAGGCGGCAAAGATTATGAGGTTACCATTGAATTTGATAAGTCAGGTACCAAGAAAATGTTTGCCCAGTTTGCAAAATTAAAAAGAGTATAAAAAAATAAAATTATAAAAAAAAGAGTCTGTGCAGTTTAATTGCATAGACTCTTTTTGTATACTGCCTTTTTTGTGACACAATCATATGTACAGTGTTATAATTTTTATGGTGTTTAGAGACTTTTATTTAATTTTGTGGAAAATTAATGAATGCTACTAATACATATCTAAAAAAGAGAACAGCCTATATGCCTGATAGCGAGCAGTCAGAGGGAAATGACGATATCAGGCGGCAAATAGCGGGGGTGACGGGTACTGAAAAGTTTCAGCACCGTGATCCTATTTGGCATCTGGATGAAAGCTTTTGCCAGTCGTTTGATCTGGCGGGACAGGAACGTGCCAGAGAGTCATCAAATGAAGAAGAAAAGTCCTCGGAAGGAAATGAGAACGAGGAAAATAGGGGAGAAGGGGGATCAGATCAGTATAAAGATCCAAAAACAGATTTTACAAGTAAATATGAGCAGCGTATGGATGAGAATGAGCCTCGTTTAGGCAGATTTGCAGAGACAGCATTTAAGAGAGGACAGTTATCTTCTGCTGTTGTTGCAGGCACTGGAAAATCCATGTTTTTTTCATGCCTGAACCGTTCTGTAGGTCAGGAAAATGCAAAAAACCGTAAAGAGAGAAAACTATTCCAAAAGGAGTCTTTGCACAGACTTATCCCGGGAAACGCAGGGGCAAAACTTATCGTAAACAGGGGAGAGGCTGAAAGTGCAGTCGGACTCGTAGTAGACTCACTTAAAGATGCAAGATGGACACTAAAGTCCATGCAGGATGTTGCAGAAGGCAAGATGGGCGGTGCCGGTGCCGAGACTTACAGGAAAGAATATCCTTTCCTTACAGATAAAAAAGAACGGGAACTTCTGGAGAACTATAGGGAAAAACTTAAAAATACAGAGTCACCTAAAGAAAAGCAGATCTTAAACTCTGCAATAATAAAGCTTGAACATGTAATTGAAAAGAAAGCGCAGATGAAAAAACGCTTTTTAGATCATTTGAGAAAACTACAGTATGATGCACTGACTGCAGAGCAGATGTTTTTATCGGAAGGTTTCTTAAATGAAGTCGTTAATGAAGAAGAGGCAGAAACTGCTGCAAACGGTGATGATAACAATGATATAGATGAAGTAGAGAGTCCTGAAGATAATGATTGAGGATTTTGAAAAAGAAAGTCAAAATAAGAAAGACACCGGGAAAAAGGAAGAGAGCAGGATAAAGGGAAGAGTCGAAGGGGAGGCTCTTAGAGATTTCAGCTTGCAGGATATACTCGCAAACCTTGAAAAAGATCCTTCGATCCTTAAATATCTTTCGCCGGATATCGTTTATGAAATTTCAAAAAAAATCGGCAATCAGAGATTTGAGACATTTCTTAATGGAGGGGGACCACTTCTTAAAACTAAGGGTCCGGAATTTGATTTTAGGGAGACAGGTATAAATGATATTTCAACTGAAACGCCCGAACTCATTGAACTGGGATGAAAATGATGCGGAAAAGGAATTGAAATATCTTTTGAATTATAACTCTTATGAGTATAAAGGTGAAAGGGGTCACTACAGCCTCAGATTTAGGGATGAAGGTCGAGTATGGACGAGTGAATTTGAGGTTCTGGAGGAGAAAATACTTATATGGGGGATATACCCTTTTGAAATCAGTGACATGCAAAAGGGGATGCAATTTTGTAATTCCTCCAACTTACAAACGGTCATGGGAGCTTTTATGATTCATAAAGCTCATTTGGCATATCGCACTTCTGCGGATCTTTTTGATGCTTTCAGTTCGTATGAATGTCTGGCGCGTGCTCTTGAATACAACGCCAACGTTATCATTCATTTCTGGAGCATGGCGTCAGAAGCATCTGGCAGGTAACTTGTTTAACTTCAGGGAAGGAGGATTGTTCCCTCAAAAATGAAGGGAACAGAGAAGAGAATGGCAGAGTATTTACATCCGGGCGTATATACTGAAGAATACGATTCCGGCCCAGTACCAATGCAGGGTGTAAGCACAAGTACGGCAGGCTTCATTGGTCTGGCAGAGCGCGGACCGGTCATTGGTGCTCCACAGTTTGTAACCAGCTTTGCTGATTACAAGAGAACCTACGGAGGATACTTGAGCGACACAAAATACGGAGATGCAAGATTTCTTCCGTATGCAGTAGAGCAGTTCTTCCTTAATGGCGGTTCAAGGGCGTTCATTATGAGAGTTGCACCTGATGATGCAAAAGCATCAACCGGAAGTCTGGGAAGTCTGCAGATCACGGCTGCAAATCCGGGAGAATGGGCTGATCGTGTAGTAGTAACAGCTGTTCCGGCGTCAAAAGCAAGGACTCAGGTTTACAGCGCAGATGGCGCAGACCTCACTGTTAAGAGTCCTGATGGATTTAATCCGGGAGATGTTGTTGAGCTTTATGATGGAAAAACAAAAGCTTATGCAACAGTAAAGAGTGTAATCGATAAAACCGTTACACTTGATGCTCCACCTACGATCGATGTAACCGATAAGGCCATGGTCAGCCAGAAATATATGCGCACTATGGAAATTACGGTTACTGTAAAACTTGATGATACGGTAGAGACATTTACGGAAGTTAACCTTAATCCGTTCTCAAACAACTATATCGGAGTAAGGTCTGAGAAATCCGATCTTGTACGCTTTACCGTAAAGACAGAAGGATCCGCTCCGGCAGCTGCTCCTCCAAAAGAGAACAAAGATGCCAAGGATAATAAGGACGGTAAGGATAAAGATTCTAAGGATGCTAAGCCTCAGCCACAGCCGGCACCGGCAGCAGGAAATGGTCCAAAGACACCATTTTCACAGGTCGGAGGAAATGGAGATAGTGTTTCAGTTACACTTTCAGGTGGATCTGAAGGCTCTGTCGGCAATGTTACAGCTGATGTTTATATCGGCGCTGACAATGGCCCTGGTAAGAGAACCGGACTTCAGGCATTTATCGAAAACAATAATGTATCAATAATGGCCATCCCGGGCGTTACTGATCAGACAGTTCAGTCAACACTCATTGCTTTCTGTGAGAATAGGGCAAGCTGCTTTGCAGTTCTTGATATCCCTATCGACAAGAAGAAGGTTGATGAGATTGCTACTTTCAGAGATGCTTATGACAGCACATATGCAGCAATCTATCATCCATGGCTTGAGATGCTTGATCCATTATTGAAGCGTACAACATACTTCCCGCCTTCGGGTGCTATGGTTGGAATATATGCAAGAGTTGACACTGACAGAGGTGTTCATAAGGCTCCTGCAAATGAGACAGTTTCCGGATGCACAGGACTTTCCTGCAATTTCAATGATGCAGAGCAGGATATCCTTAACCCGATAGGTGTAAACCTTATAAGGGCATTTACGGGCAGAGGAATTCGTGTATGGGGCGCAAGGACATTGAGCTCTAACGGACTTTGGAAGTATATCAACGTAAGACGTCTCTTCATCTATGTAGAGCAGTCTATCAAGACAAATACCAACTGGGTTGTATTCGAGCCAAATACCGAGGTACTCTGGACAAGGGTAATCGGAACTATCGAGTCCTTCCTTGCAACCTGCTGGAGAGATGGAGCTTTAGCCGGCACATCACCTGATCAGGCATTCTTCGTAGAGTGCGGTCCAACGACTATGACTCAGGATGACATAGACAACGGACGTCTCATCTGCAACATAGGTATCGCACCTGTTAAACCGGCTGAATTTGTAATCTTCCGCATTACTCAGAAGACTGCAACAAGCTGATGATCAAAACAGGAACAGGTTGAAATTTATATAGGAAGTGAGGGATTAATAAATGGCTATTGGTTACCCATATAGAGTCTTTCGGTACGTCGTTGCAATAGACGGAATCAGCCGTGCTGGATTTTCGGAGGTTTCCGGAATGAATTTGTCAACTGCCGTAGTCGAGTATCGTGAAGGCGATGATTTAAGAAATACACCGAGAAAATTACCGGGACTTACGACCTTTGGTAATGTTACTCTCCGTTGGGGCGTTTCTGATGATGTTGAGTTCATGGAGTGGATCCATTCTGTTTCACCTGACAATCAGGCAGGACCGACAGGACTTGTTCGCCATGACATAACTATCACACTTATCAATGATGCAGGTCAGACAACAGGTCCTGCATGGACACTCATCAACTGCTGGCCGGTAAGCTACACTATTCCGGATCTTTCAGGTCTCGGAGGTGAAGTTGCCATTCAGTCGATCGAGATCTGCCACGAAGGTATCTGGACAACGACCGGAGCATCACCTGGACCAGCTGGAACACCGTCACCGATCTAATATGACAGGGTCAAAAGTCTTTACCCACGGCAAGCTTGCTTGCTAGTGGGTAACAGACTTTATGACCCGCGTAAATAACGAGAAAATAAAAAGGGAGAGTAATCATGCAGACAGAATTTGAGTTTACCTTACCGAAGGGGTATGTGGATTCATCGGGGGAAGTTCACAAACATGGGAAGATGAGACTCGCTACGGCAGCAGATGAGATACTGCCGCTCAGGGATCCGCGGGTTCAGTCGAACTCGTCCTATCTCACAATTATTCTATTATCAAGGGTGATAACACAGCTGGGAACACTGCCTGTAATTACAAATCAGGTAATAGAGCAGCTTTTCACCATGGACTTGGCATATCTTCAGGATTTTTACCAGAGAATTAATATGAGTGACATGCCTTCATATACTGTGACTTGTCCGGAATGCGGCAAACAGCATGAGGTGCCGCTGGATTTTTTATTGAGTCAGGGCTTGTAAGCTATCCCCAGGACAGGCTCTATAAAGAAATGGCGTTTCTTGCTTACTATCTGCACTGGTCCCAGGATGAACTCATGAACATGGATCACAGGGAAAGAAGACGCTGGTGCAGCGAGATATCTGCGATAAACAAGAAACTCAGTGGAGATGAAAACAAGAAATTTGAGTTTAAATAAAACGGAATATTTATATGGATAATGTAAAACTATATAAATCTTTCCGCTTTCTGGTTTCCATGAGCGGAGAAGGTTATACGAAAGACGGGGAGGCCGTTCCGATGGACGCTGCTTTTTCTGAGTGTTCGGGAATAAGGGTCGTAAGCCATGTGCTGAAAATGCGGAGTGGAGCTGACGAAAGAGGCGTGCAGGGTATAATCCCGGCGACTGTAGAGTACAGTAATCTGACTCTGACCAGAGGAGCGACTAAAAGTCATAAGTTTCTTGAATGGGTGTTTGCGTGTCTTCCAACGTTTGAGGCCGGTCCGTCAAAGCCAGTAAGGAAGACGATACATATCACGGTTTTGGATGATCAGCAGAAACCCGGATTAGTATGGGCTCTTTACGGCGCTTATCCCGTTTCATATTCACTCGGGAATATGAATGCAATGGGAAATACAACCCTTTTGGAGTCTATCGAATTTGCATACAGCGGACTTGGAAGGTCAGAGGTCTGATATGAAGGATCAGCAGGATATAACTAAATATGTTTCGGGAGCATATTTTGAAGTAAAAATAGGGGATATAAGCGGGCTCAGCGGCAGGTTTACTTCGGTCACAGGGCTTGGTATGGCACTTCAATATGAGACATATTTTGAGGGGGGAAGTATGTCGCCACATTTTCTCGTGGGAAACGCAGTACCGCAGCAACTTGTGCTGGAGCAGGGGACAGTAACTGAGTCGGACGGCTTTTCGAAGTGGATAAAAGAGGTTAACAGCGGTGTAAGCATTCCGACGAGCGGAGATATAATTTTGAAAGATGCCGCGGGGAATAAGATGAGGAGCTGGCATATTAATGATGCTGTACTGGTAAGCTATACGGGTCCTGAATTAAACAGCAACCAGCCACAGGTTGCCGTTAGCAGGGTAGTATTGATGTATGGAGGATGTACATGAGGGATGATGGTTCTATTGCTTTGACAAAATTAAATATGTCTGTAATAGATTCATCCGCAATTATTTCCTCGGAGGCATTACTTTGCGCAAGTTTTGCCCAGGGGATAATAGATAAGACAAAAGAGAATACACCTTTTTTTGCATTTTCAGATCTGGAATTCCTTGAAGAAGACGAAGGAAAGCCGGAGAAAAATAATGCAGAAAAACAGGTAAATCTCAACTATGATCTGACTTTTGAAATGGTGATAGCGCATCTCGAGGCGCTGGAGAGACAGAGCGCAGCGGCGAATGCATCTGAAAGAAAGATCTTAAGGGAGACAATTGAGAGAGAAAGGAGACTTCTTGGAGGTAGTCTCAGGATACTTGAGAAAAATTCAAGATATTCCAATTCGAGTGTCGTACGGAGATATCTTGAGAAACTTGCAGCAAGACAGCTTAGGGAAATAAGGGACAGAGAAAAGAGTTTAAGTGCGAGATCGGAAAATACTTCGGTAGAAACCAAAGAATTAAAACTGGTTCATAAATATAAGAGTAATTCTTTAGAAGAGCTGATTAAAAACGAAGAAAAGATCAGGACGCTTACAAATAAACTTACAGACAGGATAGAGCGACAATCAGAAAATAATGTATTAAGAGAAATATTAGGGGATATAAGCGAAGACTATAATATAAATGTTCTTTCACCGGAAAAAAGAAAAAGCATTGCAGATGTTTTTAAGTCAGCAGGTATAAATACCGGGAATTTTTTTGGCAGAGAAAATGGAAGTAGTGCGTACAGCTTTGGAGAACTTGAAAATCTGGTTCAGATCCGGGAAAGTGACGAGCTTGCAAAGTCAACAAAAAGAGCAATTGACAGTCAGATGAGAGAAATCAGGAGCCTTAAAGAGATTTTGAGCTCCGTTGATATAAATACACCTTTACATGTGAATTACAACAGATCGGCTAAAAATTCATATACATATAACGGAAAGCCGGCTGATAGTTCATATTCACATAATGGAAAGTCGGCTGATAGTTCATATTCATATAATGGAAAGTCGGCTGATAGTTCATATTCATATAATGGAAGGTCAGCTGATAGTTCATATTCACATAATGGAAGGTCAGCTGATAGTTCATATTCACATAATGGAAAGTTGGCTGATAGTTCATATTCATATGATGGAAGGTCAGCTGATAGTTCATATTCACATAATGGAAAGTCAGCAAAAAGTCCAGTTAATGGAGGCCCTGCTAAGGGAACATACTTTAGAAATGGCAGAGAAGGTAAGATATTTGTATATAACAATCTGAGAAATGTACTTGAACCGATAAGCAGGGAAATACTGATAAATTCTATAATCAGTGGAAAGAGCGGCATCGGAAGCAGCACGAATATAACAGGATCTGACAGGGTCAGCACCACTGTTTTAAGAGAGATATTACCTGAGGCCGGGACAAGGCTGATAGATGAGATCAAGAAACAGTACAGTCAGACAGGAATGACTTTTTCTCCGGTAGAGATGGAAGATTTAACAGTCAGTCATGAGATGGAGGAAAAAGTTAAAGAGGCTGCAGCACTTTCAAAAAAGCAGATAAGAGAAGTACGCGAGCTTAAGAAAATTCTTGCCGATGCTGAAATGAAAAGTCCTTTTGCAAAAGAGAATGAAAAGGATAGTAAACAGGATAGTAAAAAGGCTGAAGAGCGCGAAAAAAGTGAGACTGACAGGAAATCGAGATTAAAGAATTCAAAAGCAGATCTTACGGAATCAAATATCTCGGAGATAGTATCAAAAGAGGCTGCTAACAGAATTGACAGAGCAATTGATAAAAATATCACCGAAAAGACAAGGGAATTTGTCAGATATAGGGATATCAGGAGCAGCATTGAGAAAAGTCTGGAAGATAACAGATCAGTAAGTAATAGCCTAAGTTCTCTTACACGGGAAATTGCAGTTAGAAATCTCATGAAGGGAAAGGATAAGGATGACTTAAGGAATATTACAAAACTGGTTCACAGCTACTATCCGTGGAATGATACAGAGGCGACAGGTGATATAAGGGAAAAATATACCTACAGAAAAATGGGATATCAGCCTCCGAAACTGGAGGATATCATTATTTCGGATGGTAAGGAAAGCGATAAAGAAAAACTCAGGCAGCAAGCTGAAATTGGGGCAAAAAAAGAGCGTGAGATCAGAGAATTAAAAGCGACTCTTGCGGCAAGGACTAATGAAGAAGATAGAAAGTCTGAGGCAGAAAAGAGAAAGGAAAAAGAAGAGAAAAGAAGGGAAAAAAGAGAAGAAGATATAAGGCGTTCTATTGAGATAAACGAAAAGATAAGAAACGCTTTATCGCCAATAATCAGGGAAATAACTACGATCAGGCTTATGAAAGGAAATCCTTATAACGGATCAAACAATCTCTCAAAGCTTGTAATGTCAGCACTTCCGGGGACGGAGACAGGTACCATAGATGCGATCAGAGAAAGATACGAGAGCTCTGTGATGGGTTTCAGGCCGGAAAAACTGGAAGATCTCCTGATAGAGAAGAAGGATGGAAAAGAGTACGGCAGGCTTAAAAGCGAGCTTAAAAAAATAGAAAATATCAAACTACCGGAGGCAAGGCGTGAAAGAGAAAAGGCCGAGCTGAGAAGGGTAGTAGGAAGAAAAAAAGAAAATATCGAAGGGAAAAACTATCCTCCGATCAATATTGAATATGGAACTGCCTATCCGGATCTTTTGAAAAACGCTGTCAAGGAGCAGGTGGATCTGAGACTTACAGGGCTTGAAAATGAAATAAATGAGATGGCTCCGAGAAATGCAGGACTTGAGAGAGAGAAAAATGAAATGACATTGAGCGGTGTGAACAGGATAAAGCCGGTCAGCAGATCATTGAGTACTTCAGAAAAATTCATTAGGGGTGAAGTCGATGAAACTGTTGTGGAAGATAATCTCAAGCCTAAAGAGAAGACATGGGTAAATCCTATGTTTTCACCATACAGGATGGATAATCTCCAGTTTAAGGAGAAAAATAAAGAAGAGGAAAAGAAGGAGTCAGAGAAAAGCAGGGGAAATCTTTCTGACGCAGAGATAAGACGTACGGCAGACAAAGTTTTTAAGCTTGTGGAAGAACGTATTAAGAAGGAAAGACGCAGAATAGGAAGGATATGAGTTTATGTATGCGGGTGATGGAAATAATAATTCAAATCTTCCTTTGAAGAAAATGAAAATAACCAACATGATAACGAAGGAGTCTTTCTATGTACTATACAATCCTACGACTTACAGTGTTGGAAAAGTATCGGACTTTGCAGTACAGCCTGCCTTTGACTCGGAGTCTCCGGGAATACAGTTTTCACATGGCAGTACAGAGACATTGTCGATGCAGCTTTTTTTCGATACTTTCAATACAGGTGTAATGAATGCACCGTCTGTAGCGGATGGAGTGCAGCTGGAGGCTACAAAAAGACTCAATGCTTTAGCAAAATTTCTTGATGTCAGGAAATTTACGGACAAGGTCTATAAGCTTATGAATATAGAGCCGAGCGTGCACATACCGCCAATGATAAAGGTAGAATGGTCGAGCCTGCAGTTTGAAGGAGTAATGAAAAGCTGCAATGTGAACTTTACGAAATTTACAGACCTTGGTATCCCGGTGAGAGCTGTAATGGATGTGGTCATCTTCCGATTTAGCAAGATGGATGTAAAGGTAAAGACCAATCCGTTTGGTTCACCTGATACCGCGAAATACAAAACAGTCGAGGAAGGGGAGTCACTGTGGAAGTATTCGGCAGAGGAATATGGAGATCCCGACAGATGGAGGGAGATTGCCAATACTAACCGTCTTTCTAATCCACGACTCTTACAGTCGGGAAAGACAATTCAGATACCTGCTTTGTAGGAGAGGTGAGTAAATGGGAGGATTTGATAAAAGCGGGAAATATGATGTGAGCAGTCTCGAAAAAAAATATGACTCTTACCTTGCACCTGCAGCTGAAATAAAGGTGGGGTCCTTCAAAATCGATGGAATGAAGATCCCAATAGTCTACATAAAGATACAGCAGACGGTTAGAAACCGTGCAGGCACAGCAGAATTTGCGGTAAACGGTCTTTATGACTATGAAAAAAGAGAATGGTCAGAGGGACTGCTGAAAAAAATAGATGTAGGAATGAAGGTGACTATCAGCTTAGGATATGTGAAGTCAAAAAAAGAAGTTTTTTTTGGATATGTTGACTCCTATACAGTGTCCTATACATCAAGCCAACAGCCTCAGATAGTAGTCACAGCACTTGATGGAATGGGAATCCTCATGAGCGGAGGAGCGAGAGTTGATTTCGGAAAAAAGAAAACTACCGAAATAGTAAAGGAACTCTTAGGTGAATGCGTGAGTGCAGGATTTGTAAATAAGATCACGGTCGATACTCTTCCGGAATTCAAGACGCAGCTGATGAAGGAAACAAGCTGCAGCAATTATGACTTTTTAAGCCAGATAGCGGAAATGAGTTTCATGAACTTCTGTGTGATAAATGGAGACATGCTGTTTACAAATCTTATGAAAAATACGTCGCCAATTATAGAGCTCACACTTGGAAGAGAGCTTTTGGAATATTCAAGAACCGTTTCGGTAACTAAAAATTCTGTAGGTTCTGTGACAGTTATCAGCAATGGAACACCGGATAAAAAAGAGGTTCGGGGCAAAGCTGATAAGCCCGGAAGTTTTGGAGATTCAGGCAAGACCGCAGCAGAGAAAGTAAAGGGACTAAACAAGACAGAAAGACATATAAGGATGAATTTTCTGCAGTCGGAAAAAGAATGTAAAGATATGGCACAGAATATCCTTGACTACATGAATTTAGGTTTTTCAGGAGGCATTGGCAAATCAGTAGGTCTTCCTGAGATAATTCCGGGAAGATTTATAAAATTAAAGGGAATAGATGATAAGTCAGACGGAAGTTATTTTATCAGTGAAGTAACACAGACACTTTCGGAGGACGGATATACTACCGAATTTGAACTAAGCGGATTAAGGGGATAAGGGATGCCTTTCGATTTCTATGATGAAGGCTTGAGTCAGTTTGATGATATAGAACGGCGCTCGAAACGGTATGGCCTCACACTGGCAAAAGTCACAAATATAAAAGATCCGGAAAACAGAAACAGGGTTTTGTGTAAGCCCATCACAGGTGAAAATGAAAAGAGCATTCTTGAAACCGAGTGGGCAGATGTTATACAGCCTATATCAGGAAAAAATGCGGGAACATTTCTTCTGCCGTCGGTCGATGACATTGTTCTCATAGCTTATCTGGACGGTGATCCTCATTGCCCTTATGTGGTTGGCGGTGTATGGGATAAGACGAGCACAGCGCCATATACAATGAAGGATGGAAAGAATAACGATTACAGTTTCAAAACTCCGACCGGTTCGGAAATTCATTTTAAGGATGAAAAAGACAAGCAGTCGATAACGGTCAATACACCTAAAGGCACAAGTCTGGCTTTAGATGACGAGAAAGAAACTGTAACTGTAACTGATAAAAATAAAAAGAACAGTCTGACCATAAAGATAAAAGACGGATCTATAGAGATAAAAGCCGAAAAGAAACTTTCAATAGCGGCGGGTGATACGTCGCTTATCCTGGAGTCAGGAGGAAAGGCAACTCTTAAGGCAAAAGGAGCCGTAAGTATAGATGGAAGTGATATAAAAGGAACTGCAAAGAGCGGACTGCAGCTTAAAGGCTCAACCGCAAAAGTCGAGGCGACAGGTAAACTTACACTCAAAGGTACTACAGCTGACCTGAAAGGACCTGCCGGAGTAAATATCAATTAGTGGTATCGGGGGAATAATATGCAAAATGCAAAGGGTTTTTTAGGCAGTGGATGGAAATTTCCGATACAGCTTGATCCGAGAACCGGAAAGATCGCAACCTCATCACTTGAAGAAAATATAGAAGAATCGATCGGCATAATCCTTTCAACTTACAGGGGAGAGAGAGTTATGCGGCCGGAATTTGGCAGCAATGTGGCTGACTATATTTTTTCACCGGTCAATTATACCGAAAAAGAAACTATTGCCTATGAGTTGAATAACCAGCTTCTCATAGATGAGCCGAGGATAAAGGACATAGAGGTCGAGTGCTCTGACAGTGGAATTGACGGACGGCTGGATATAACTGTCAGCTATACAGTAAGAACTACCAATAACCGTTACAATAAAGTTTATCCGTTTTATAAGGATAATGAAGGCTGAAAAAGGCATTCTTTGAGGGATACAGATGAACTATTTTTCTTTGGTAAAAAGAAATAAAGAAGAAATAATGAAAACAGTGGAGGAACTGGCAAAGTCTTATGTTCCGCTCTGGCGCTTTGAGCCGGGAGACAGAAATGATCCCGGTGCAGCACTTGTGGAAATTTTTGCAGAGATGTTTGAAGGAACGATAGACCGCCTTAATGAAGCCCCCGAGCGTTTTTATTGTGAATATCTGAATATCCTTGGTGTTGAAGATGCGAGACCGGTAGCAGCAGAGGGCCTTGTACAGTTTAATGTGGCAGGAGCTGTGACTGATACTGTAAGAGTTCCGGAGAGGTCGCTGGTCTATATCCCGGACGAAGATGAAAACATCGTTTATGAGACGAGTCAGCCTATTGATGCTTATTACAATGAAATTAAAGCTGCTTATTATCTTAATTCTATAGAAAACAGGATCGAAAAGCTTGATTTTAATGAAAGCGAAAATTTTTTTACAAAAGGTGATCATGAGAACCTTCAAAAACATTGTTTCAGCATAACTCAGAATGAGATCTTTGCTCTTAAGGGTAAGGCAGAATTCAGACTGACTCTCAGAGCAGAAACAGATCATATCAGAAATGAGGTTCTGAGCTGCCTGTCAGATAGAGAGCATGCAAGGTGGTTTTACAGGACGGAAGATGGAGAAAAACTGATCGATGAAATAAGCATCGGGCTTGGAACTCTCCAAATGACGAAAAATGCAGAGGATGAGATCATAGCTGATGAAAACGGCAATTACAGCCTGCATTGTGATCTGACCGGAAACTGGGAAGATTTCCATCTGGAGGGTCTGACAGTCGGAGGTAATTCACTTAAAGGACTGCATGCAGATGAACTTTTTAATGGCGAATTTCCGATAATGATGGGAAAAGGCGGTTACTGTTTCGGACGGATACCTGCACCACTCGAGGAGTTTTACATTAAAAGCGATGCAGCTTTCAATAAAAAGGGTGCGGAAGTAAATATTCTGTTTGATCTTGATATAGTGACCTATACAACTTTTGATGATACGACTCCGCAGTACACCTACGGTGAAAACATCATTGATAAGAATGCAGCTGTGGCAGTCAGGGCGGAAGATGTATATATAAATGAGGTCGTATGGGAATACTACAACGGGATAGGTTGGAATTATATAGAGGCAAAGGGAACTGTAAATCCGTTTTCAGGTCAGAATGATGGAGCTCTGGCAGTACGATTTACGATTCCGGAAGACATAGAACCGACAGAAGTAAATGCAGAAGAAGGTTTTTATATAAGGGCGAGAGTAGTCAGTCTTGAAAATGGCTTTAGCTCGAGACCGAGATGGCTGCTCCCATTTGTTCGAAATGTGACAATTGACTGGAATTACAGCGAAGACAGAATACCTCAGCGCTTTGAGATGAGCAATAATGCCAAGACGGATATCGTTGAGGGATGGGACGGAAGATCATCAGTGAGACTAGATGTTTTTTCATCACTGGAGTCTGTATGTCCGTCAGTTTATCTCTGCTTTGAAAGACCGCTTAAGGGACTTCCGTTCTCAATGATGTTTGTAATGGAGAATAACAGCGTACTTTTAGAGCAGGCCAGGTATGAGATCTGGACAGGCAAACGTTTTGAAACAGTTCATGTAATAGATGATACGAATAATCTTTCACATTCAGGTCCTGTATATTGTTATTTTAATATTCCTTCCGAGGAAGGAGAGTTTTTTGGTCAGAGCGGATACTGGATGAAGATAAGTGCCGGACACAGGCCGGTTAAAAATGAAAGGTTATGCCCAAAAGTTGAAAAGATATTATTTAACGTGAGCAAAATTGAACAGTGCCGGCATGCAGAGGAAGAAATCTTTTCAAATGATGAATATGAAAAGAATAAAAAGATCACTCTCCTGAATAAGCCGATACTGCAAATATGTGTCTGGGTCAATGAGACAGACAGGATAAAGGCGGAAGATGTTGCGAGGATAAAGCGAGAATATCCCCACAGGATAAGGGAAATAGAAAGAGATGATGGTGGAGTTGACTACTGGCTCAGATGGCATCAGGTCAGGAAAAACGACATTATTGAAAATAATAGCCGTGTCTATTGGCTTGATCCTTATAATGGGGAGATTACTTTCGGGGACGGTATCTACGGAATGATACTTCCCGAAGGATTTGAAAACGTCATGGTTGAATATGTTTATGGTGGCGGAACGAGCGGAAATGCTGAACGTGGAGTCTTAAAGGAATTCCTTATACCGATTCCGAGGATAGAGTCGCTTACTAATATTACGGCACTGACAGGTGGAATGGGCAAGGGAAACAGAAATCGCCTTTTAAGATACGGCAAATACAGGGTACGTCATCACAACAGAGCCGTGTCCATAGACGATTTTGACAATCTGGTATATGAGAATTTTGGAAATATCGCGCATGTAAAGAGTTTTGATGGTCTTGACGCAGAGGGAAAGAAGGCAGCAGGACACGTTACAGTCGTTATAAATGGAATGCTTGAGGGCAATGAACGGACAGAAAAGGAACTCTGTTCAAAGGTCAAACATTTCCTTGAAAAAAACTGTGACTGTACGCTGGCGGGCTCAGGACTTTTGGAAGTAAGGACAGCTATTAAGATAGAAATAGTTGCTGACGTCTCAGTGGCCATTATTAATCCTGATAAGGCTGCGGAAACGCAGGAGAAGGTCAAGGAAACTATCAGGAAACTAATCGATGAGAAATGGAGAGCCCGTGAGATCGGCGACCAGATAAGAATCAATGAGGTTTACAAGGCATTAAAAGCTGTCAGAAATATACGGAGCATAAGAAAGATCATCTTTGAAGGCAGATGGTATGAAAACGGGAAAAGAATGCTTGCTCCCGTAGAGACAAATTCTCAGTTCCCTTATGCAACCGTAAAATCAGGTGAACACAAAGTAAACATCGAGTTATAGGCACGAGGTTGGTATGATTCAGGCGAAAAATCTTGATAATCAGAATTTCACAGATATCACAGAGAGTGCGGTTTCACGGATACCCAATTATTCTGATAACTGGACGAATTTTAATCTCTCAGACCCGGGAATCACGCTGATAGACCTATTTGCGTGGTATAAAGAAATGGAGCAGTATGCGATCAATTATTACAGTGATGCGATCGCAGAGAGGCTTCTCGGTCTTATCGGGTTAAAAAGGGAGCATTCGAGGGCTGCTGAGTGCCTTATTCATATTGACGAGAAGAATTCGCGTTTCCGTCCTAAGTATTCAAAACTCATTACCAATGAGGGGATAATTTTTGAAACTGATGAGGAAATACCTGAAAGAATTCCCAAGATCAAAGAAATACTGATAGGAGAAAACGGAAACGAAACGAGTGTCAGTGGTATTTTGATGGAAGGTGTTGACATACACCCATTTGGAGAAATCGGGAAACGCTCTTCAAAACTTATATTAGTTTTTGAAGATATCAATTCTGATACGGTGACAGTTACTTTCGACATATTGGATCATGGCGGAAGAAAACGAAATGAAAAAGATGAGCTCAGTGAGGCTCCGAGGATTATAGAATGGCGCTGGGAAGGAAGTGAAGAGGATTGTGTAGTATGGGATGAAACCAATTCGCTTTCCAAAAGCGGCAGGATAAGGTTTAAGGTACAGGGAAAAAGGCTTGTCGGAAACCTCATCGATGCAGGATGTGAAGAAGAGGTCATAATAAGTCAGATCGTTTGCGGAGATTTCAAAGCAAAACAGAAGAAAACGATTGCAAAGACTGAATATAGGAAGATTGAGAGGAAGGGAAGGATAAGGATAGATCTGGCAGACTATTCAATTCCTGACTATGCTGTCAGTTTATTCATAAGGACAAAAAAGGGCTGGGAGCAGCTGCCATACGAGCCAGAGTATTCGGAGGATATGACCGTCAGGAGTGTTACTGCAGATACATCAAAGGCAGCAGAGGATGAGGAGGATAATCTAAAGATCGTCTATGCCGATGCACTTATCTATGAAGACCTTTTCTTTGACTCGACGGGAATGCCGGGGCAGGAGATACAGCTTACCTTAAACCACAAGATGCCTCTGGAGACAAAATTCATACTGACAGCTGATACCCTGATGCCGGATGGCAGCATATCCGAAGAAGAATGGGTAGAGGTTACGGATTTTTATTCTGCTGATGAAAGATCAAGAGTTTTTATATATGACTACGAAAATGAAAAGATAATTTTCGGTGACGGACAAAAAGGTGCGATAGTTCCGAGAGGAGAAAAAGCAATCTTTATTTCCGGGATGGAAATTTCAGAGTGTTCGGGCGGCAACATACCGCGTAATGCAGGTCTTAAATTTGTTGATGACGAGATGGAAGTTGAAAACACAGAGGCGTATTTTGGCAGGCACAGAGAAAGAATTAAGGAAATGATGATGCGCTGCCGCAACAGGATAAGCAGCTCGAAGAAGTGTGTTACGATTGCGGATTATGAGAGGGCAGCTTATGAAACGCCGGGACTGAGAGTTGCGAGAGCAAGGGCAGTCACGGGATTTGACAGGCAGGAGCCTACGAGAGTCAGCCGTTATCCGGTGGTAACAGTTGTCGTCATACCCGAGTCTGATCGGGAAAAACCACAGCCGGACGAAAGATTTCTTAGGGCAGTCAGGAGAAATCTGGAGGATAGGAGAATTATTGGAACTCTTGTCAGGGTAAGCGGACCGGTCTATATACCAATAGACATTAGGATAGAGGCAATGACCTCCGGAAAAGTAACGGATGAAGAGGTCAGAGGAAAGATAGGACAGGCGCTCGCGCTTGGATTTCAGAGATTGATAGGAGATCCGATTTTTGAAGGAGATATAGAGGCAGCTGTTTCAGAAATTCCGGATATTATGAGTGTTACAAGACTTGAGATCTCGACAAGTTCACCGGAATGTTATAAAGATGCATACGGATATATGGAAATACCTAAAGATGGTATACCGTTTCTTAGAAAATTAAGATTTAGAGGATAAGCGGATGGGCAAGAGTCAGAAAAAATTGAACTATATGAGAGCAGAAGACTGGCTCCTGTGTAAAAGGCGGGGCTTTATTCAGGACGGAGACAGTCTTAAGCTGGACCTTGAAAATACAAGAAGTGCCTTTCTGATCTTGCCGGTAATTGACAGCGGTGAGCATGGTTTCTTTTGGGATAGGATAGTACTTAGTGGTTCTTTTCCGGAAGATGCTGCTGTGACCATATATGCAAAGGCGTGGGATGGAAACGATCCGGTAGACGTACTTGAAAAGTTTGAAATGCCTCAAACGGACGAGAAGATAAGGAAAAAACTCTATGATCTTACAGGTCAGCCCAAAGCAAGATTTTCAGATGCTCTTTTATACATCGAAGGCCAGAAACTGTTTCTTGCTTTTGAGTTTTCGGCCGGCGGCCGAGATGCGCCGGAGCTTACAGGGATATCACTTACTGTAGGCGGAGATCATATGACAGATTACCTGCCTCCGATATACAGGCGTGATGATTTCACAAAACGCTTTCTGTCTATATTTAACAGTATGTTTCTTGATCTTGAAAGCCTGATAGATGATATTCCAAAGCTTTTTGATACAGATAGTGATAATCCCGAGATAATAAGAATGCTTTCATCATGGCTTGCAATCTCCGGTTCATATTATAGAGACGATGAGCTAAAAGAGTGGAATAAGACAGCGTTTGCTGATTATGAAAATCTGTACACAAAAAAAGGTATCGAGAGAAGTATAAAGAGAATGACGGGAAAGGATGCTCTCGTGATCGAGCACTTTGAAGTCGATCCTCATTCGGCATTAAACAATGACTCAAAACTGTATGAAAGACTTTACGGGGATGATCCGTTTACGTTTTTTGTTCTTCTTCCGGAGGATACTTTTAGGGACAGGGAAGAAAAAGAGGTATTCCTGAATAATCTAAATAGTGTGATACCAGCCGGAAGAAAGATGGAACTGATCATATTGAAACAGGGAATACAGCTTGACTGGCATTCCTATCTGGGAGTTAATTCCGTGATAGGTGATTACACGAAAGTTAAAATAGGTGATAATACAGCACTGCAGTTTGACACTGTGATCGGAGGAGACGAAGCTGATGGCTAATGATTTTTTTCCAGTAGAGAGGAATAGATATTTTTACGGCAAGCTGTTGACAGTCAAGGATTTTGAGGCAGAGCAAAATTACAACCGCAATAAACACAGATTTACAAACATTGCAATTAACGGTGCGGGCGTAGTATACGGTCTGGGAGTAACGGCTAATGATGATACGACTCTTCTGATCGAGAGCGGATTTGCGATAGATTATGAAGGACAGGAAATAGTCATAGAAGAGGCTCTTATAAGAAAACTCCCAATGATCGATGGCTATGAGAAAATTGGAGACTCGACTGATGCATGGTTGGCAGTCGCTTATGAGGAAAAGCCTACAAACCCGGTAAATGCTGTAAATACCGGAACAAGCGGAAATAGTGAATACAATATGACCCGCGAAGGCTATAGACTTTTCTTAAGTGCTGAGAAACCGGACTTTAAGGAAATACTTGAAAGTAATGGATATAAAAATGTTAATACAATCTATTCGGATAAGAAACTTTCTATAGTCATGGCGGTTGATGATATCGTCGTTGCCGGCACTGATCTGAATATTCATTTTCTGATCGTAAAGGACTATGATACACCTCCGATAAATTTCGTGCTTTCCGGTGAAAGTGAATTTACGGAGAGCGGAGTTGTCGAGCTGGTTTATTCGCAGGCATCAAATGAGAAAAGACAGTGCATGATAGTGGATGTTCCGACACATATTAACGGTGTGACCGAGTATATAGGTCAGCTTTTCAGCAGGAATGTCGAGCTGAGCATAGAGATAGGCTCAAGAAATTACAAGAATTATATAAAAATTCCGGCTGAAGTAAATGCAACGGCCTCAGAGAGAGACGCCGAAGATCTGAGGAGAAAGAGAGATAATCTTGCAGTTCATTTAAGAGAAAAGAATGTTCCGATATATCTTGCGAAGATAGAGCTTATACATTCGACGGCAAGCATGTTTATCAATACGATAACTGACCTGCCTTTTGAGCAGAGAGTAAGGCGTAATGCGTTTGGTTCTTTCAAAAACGGCGGACTTGTAAATGTTGAGACAAAGGTCAGAAGGATAGAGTACTGGCAGAAACCTGATGTAAAGTCTTCATTTAATCCTAAGAGCGGAAAGCTTTCATTTGATTTCGGTATTCCTGTACCCGAACAGTATGATTATTCAGTCTGTCACGGTGTAGTAGACCTCGAAATGCCGGGAGGAATAAAAGTTAATTCGAGATTTTATTCGGATGAAATTCCTCATGGACTTGGTGCCGGAACAGTTGATGTTAGACTTTCAATAGAATTTATGACACCGAATAATGGCAAGGCGGTCCTCTTTGGAAATAAGGAAGTTTTCAAATCAAAGAATTCGGGGATCAATCCGCCATGGGCTGAGACCGCAGTGGTAGTTTTCCCAGAAAAAGGAACAATGAAGATAGGTGTATGGCTCCATGATACTGTGGACGGAAACAGGATCAGAGTACACTATTTTGCACAGAAACCGGAAAGAGACACTGACAGGATCTACGACAGATCAAAGCCAGTAGTAAGGATACTTCCTGAGGTCACAAGACTTTCGGCAGGTGATAAGTTACATTTCAGAGCAATTGTAGAAGGATGCGATGACAAGAATGTAACATTCAGAGTCGAGGAAGAAGGCGGCGGAGTTATCGATGCAAACGGAGTATATCAGGCACCGGAACAGACCGGAACCTATGAGATCATTGCTGCATCGACAGCCGATCCGGATGTTACCGCAAGTGCATATGTTATAGTGGAGTAACTTATGGAAGATATAATTCGGGAAAAATATAAAATAGAATATACGATAAAAGAGATCCCGGATTATATAGCCTACAGGGCTGTTGACATCGGGGACAGAGAAAAGAAGACATATCTTCTGAACGTATATGCGGGAGCAAACGTAAAAAAATATGTAAAGACCTTTCATAATCTGAAAAACTGCGCGGAATACAAAGAAATCTTTGTAGAAAATGGAAGACTTGCAGCAGTATTTGATTATAAGACAGGTGAAGACATAAATACTGTTTTCAAAAAAAAGGCAGATCTGAAAACAGCTTACAGATTAAAATCGGTGGAGCAGCTTTTGAATATCGGACTCATAGCGGAGTCATTTCCAGATGACATAAAATGCAGAGTCATAGATCATGGGAACTTTCATATAAAACAGTCGTCGGAAAAAATCGAGCTTAATTATCTGATAGATCCCGATATCTACAATGAGGACTATGTAGCTATCCTGATCAGCGAGATAAGAAAAATGCTTCCGAAGACATTTACGGAGCCTATTGCGGAGAGGGAATTCTTCCTTCAGCTAAAGCGGAGACCTGTGAAAGATGGAATAGAGCTTTATGCAAGGTGGAAGAAGGATGTGCCGGGTATCCGTAAAGAATATGAAAAGATCAGCTCCATGCCTTTGATAGAAAAAATATTCAGTATAGTTATTAAGAATATTAAATGGTTCTTCAGGGAAAGATTTTCAAGAAGGGATAAAAGATGAGAATATTGCTCAGAAAAATAGGTCTATATCTCCTGATATTGATCATTCTGAATTTTTTTACGCTAAGCTTCGCTAATGGTTATATGTTTTCGTTTTTCCTTGAGGCTTTCGGAAAACGGGAGATTTATCTTGAATGTATGTCTTCGGGCGGAGGATATAAAGACGTTATAGAAATAGTGAGCAATGGTATAGACGACAGAGATGAAGAATGGTGTCTGGCAAGAATAGATGCGAATAATCAGTTTCTTTTTTCAGTGGCACTTCGTGACCTCGGAATAAAAGATGTTAATGGTTTTGAGGCAATGCATACTTCTGCTGCCGGCGATATATATCTGTCAGTTATAAATTCAAATGAAACCAATACTCTCTATGTGGTAAAGAACGGCAGAGAAGAGGCAAAGAGGATATTTTCAACATCTGCTAACAGCGGTGAAAAGATAGTATCTATTGCTGAAAAAAATCAGGAGTGTTCATTCCTTGTAAAGAGCAAAGAAAAGATAAAAGCCTATAAGATCAACCTTGAGGCAAAGAATGCCATTCATATTGCTGACTTTGACAGGACGACATTTGCTCCGGGTGATGATATATTTTTCGTACTGCCTGATGGCAGCACAATGAGAAGGGTAGGTAAAGAGCTATACTATTCAGATAAGCTTTTTGTAAAAACAGGCGAGAACAGTAATGTTACAAATGTATGGGAGGCTGACAGAGGAGCTCTGTATCTTGATGTATCAGACGGATCGATATGGGCAAAATTTCTCGGGAATTCCAACCCTTCAAAATATGAAAGTGTTATGAAAGGTGCACCAGGGATCACTCATATTGAGGTTGACTTAAAAGGTGATATATGGGTAATTGACGACAATGAGGAACTCCTGCATTACTATGGAAATACTTTTGAGAGACTTACAGACAAGGTTGTAAGACCAAAACATATTTCCATCATAATTTCAGTAGCATTTGAACTTTTGTTGATGCTGATAACACTTTTGATCTGGTATACCATAGCAGAAACCCTGAAGATGCATTATTCACTTGTTATAAGGTGGGGCGTCTTTATGGTGGTTGCATTCACGATCATTTATAAAGTCACATGCTATCAGCTTTACTATGTAACGGAGACATCTTTTGCTGAAGCTGTTTTTGAATATCTTAATCTTACGAATTATGCTAATCCTACCACGAAAGAATTGAGGAAAATAAGGTCGGATTTTAACAGGATAGAGTTTGAAAGAGATGAAAACAACTCTATCTGTTATGAGGACGATGGCGGTAAGCAGCTTATAGAAACACTGGAATATGGCAGTGACTATGTTAAGAGCGTAAAAGAGGCTTTTGAACATGACGGAGTATATAACAGTTATTATTTCCGAAATGGAAAGAACTATTATATTTCTGCATTAAAAACAAGTAATAATAAGGTACGCATAATATCGGTAAGGGAGTATATTGATTCCTCTGATGCAATGGCTATTTACCGGCATTTCACCAGGATCTTCCTGTCTTTGATGATTTTGCTTTGGATAGCCTCGGTCGTAGTTCTTTCACGGATTGCAATGAGGACAATTAATATCAGTCGAAGAACCCGGGGGCTCATGTATGAAACTGAGCCGATAAACGATAATGAAGGAGATGAGATAAGCTCTATCCATGATGCACTTAATTCTGTGGGAGTTGAAATTCGTGAGGCAATGCATGAACTTGATGAACACAGGAAATGCTATGAGAAATTTATGCCGAAGAATGTGGTAGAACTCCTTGGTGTGAAGGAGGCATTTGAGATAAACCGAAAGAGCTGTTCTAAACACAGGCTCATCATGATGACGGTTTCATTCAAACTCGATGACGCTTTATATACTTCTGAAGTACAGGAAATATATGCGAAACTGAATAACGTCGTTGAGAGAGCATCAAGAATACTGGATGAACATGAGGGTACAGTTCTTGACTTCCGATATGACGGATTTGTTGCATTATTCAGAGAGTCAAACAGCAGGGCTGTAGTAGCAGCAATTAAGATAGCTCAGGAATTCCAGAAGGATGAAGATGTCGTTGTACATATAGTACTTGACTCAGATATGGTATGCAGCGGTATTATCGGCAATGATACAAAGATGCAGGCTCTGGCTATTTCAAATAGTTACAAGATAGGCGCGAAACTGCTGTCATTCCTTGACAGAGCTGAGGCCGGAATTGTCTGCACGGAAGTTATCCATACTCTGACGAATGAATATGAGAACAGATATATTGGAAAAGTAAAGACAGCCGACTCTGAGACCAGGGTATATGAAATAATCAGCGCAGACCTGCCTGAGATAAAGTCAAAGAAGTTATTGACGGAAAAAATCTTTATGGATGCTGTTTATTCATTTTACTCGGGAGATTATAAAAGCGCAAAGGGAGAATTTCTGCAGGTTGTCAGGGAAAATGCGCATGATGGTATTGCCAAGTATTATCTTTATTTGGCAGATGAATACGAAGATGACGGGAAAAAGAGAGTAAGTTATATCGAGTAACAATGTGGAAAGCATTGAAGCTTGAAAGTGGGGGAAAATATGTTACAGGTATTTATAGGAAGGCTAATTGCAACGCTGGGAATGTCGGTCAGGGCCCTTAGGGCTTTCTTCATGCGCTTTCTTACAAATATCGGAGCCAGGATAAGAAGCGTTACAAGTATTACGAGGCATGCATCGCAGATAGGACCTAAAGTTCTCGATGCGGCTGCATCAACAGGGAAAAAGCCTGCCAAAAAAGAAGATTATATTGAGACTGGAAATCTTCTTATAGCAAAGTCTTTTCTCATAACTGTGGCAATTACCATTGTCATATTGGTAATACTTATTTATACAGTGGTCTGGCCTTGGATAGTAAGCAACTTTCTTACCAAGCATATGTGGGATATGGATGGTAAGGTGGGAGGCTACACCGGAAAAGTCGTGCTTTATTATGACAAGGAAAAGAAAGAGCCCGAGTTCAAGGGCAGACTAAAAAAAGGAGTCAGACAGGGAAAGGCATCAACATTCGATAAAAACAATATGGAGACTTTTATCGGAACATATGTTGATGGAGAAATCGAAGGAAAGGGAAAGACATTTAACGCGGGAGTTCCTGTCTATGACGGAAATTTTACTAATGGAAAATATGATGGAGAAGGTATCCTCTTTGATGAAGAAGGGATGATTCGCTATGAAGGCGAATTCAAGGAAGGAGAATACGAAGGAAAAGGAAAGCTTCATGAGAAGGACCAGATCATTTACGAAGGAACCTTTGAGAAGGGATTGTATAGTGGAAACGGCGTAGAATACCGAAATAAAAAAAAGGTATATGAAGGAACATTTGTAAATGGAGAATACAGCGGAAACGGAAAGCAGTATAGCAATAAGAAAAAGATCTATGAGGGAAAGTTTGAAAATGGCCTTTACGAAGGGAAAGGTATACAGTACGAAGATGGCAAGAAGGTCTACGAGGGCGATTTTTCTGCAGGTAAAAGGTCAGGCTACGGAGTAGAGTATAAAAATGGCAAAGTGCTATATAAGGGCGATTTTGCGGATGACCTTTATAACGGAACCGGAGTGGCTTATAACTCTGATGGAGAAATTGCGTTTAAGGGTGAATTTGTGGATGGCTATTATTCTGGAGATGGCTCTCTAAATCTTGAAAAAGGGGAGATAGTTAAAGGCGATTTTGATCATGGCACGGTTGTGGGTGATGCAAAATGCTATCGTGATGGGAAACTCTGGTATGAAGGAAGTTTAAAAGACTATATTCCGGATGGTAAAGGGAAGATCTATGACGACTCAGTGGTGATCTATGATGGACCTGTAGTTGCAGGAACGATCAACGGAGCTCAGCTTACAGGACTTACGATGGATGAAGTGCTTGCAATATTTCAGAAAAAAGGCATAAGAAAGATTGAAGATGATGGTTTTACATACAGCTATCCGAAACTGGGAGCAAGCCTGCTTTTTTCATTTGCGACAGCAGATGATGAGCCCAGGGTAAAGAAGTTTTATCTGACGGAGACGAATGCCTCTGAAAAACTAGGTCTTCTTGTATGGAAGACTGATAAGGAATTCGATAACTACAGAAAAAAAGGATATGATGATTTCACGGATCTGAAAGAGACTGTGGGAATAAATAAAACAGGTTATTACCATTCTTATGTGGGAGAAGAATTTGCTCTCGCTCTATACTCAGATAAAAAAGACAGTAAGATAAAGACATATGAATGGGAAGGTTTTGGAAATCAGAATGCCTCTGAAAGTGATGAAGTAACCGAGGAAACGTCGGTTACGGATGAGGCTGCGGCTGCCCAGGAGAAAATGAATGACCTTCTGGACAAGATCGGCATTGGAGCACCAAAAGATGATACTGCAGGCGGCGGAGCGGCATCAGGCGGAGCAGCATCAGGCGGAGCAGCAAATGCAGGAGCCGGAGCGGATGCAGGAGCCGGGGCGGCAGCAGGCGGAGCAGCAGATGCAGGAGCCGGAGCAGCGTCAGCAGGCGGAGCGGCAAATGCAGGAGCCGGAGCAGCATCAGACAGTGGAGCAGGTGCAGCAACTATGGTAGCAACGGCAGGAAATATGGCAGCGACAAAGACAGCAGCTGAGAAAAAAAGCCCGTATTACGGAACTGCGGCACCAACAGAAGTGATAAAAAAGGCATCAAAAAAAGACAGAAATAAGGTTGTAAAAGACATGATAACCTATTATGCTGCGGCAGAGAGAGTAACATCTGCAAAAGAGAAGAATAAAATGATCGAAAAGTCCATAGATAAGGCAAATGATGATGCAGCAATGGGAGAGGACAATGAAGAAAGACTGAGAGACTTAAAAAAACAGGCAAAGGCAAATGAACTCGAGATAACGGCAGCTACAGCTGAGATGGCTCAATCTGCACAGGACATTTCAATACTTACCGGAGGCGATACCGGAGCCGGAGCAGATATGTCACAGGCAGCTGTATTTATCGATGTTTCAAGCATAGATACGGATAAACTTTCTGAGGCAGCTGTGAAGAATGCGCTTGCCAAAAACGAAGAAGATTATGCGGCTGCAATGGAAAGCTATAAGGAAACTGTAAAAAAGAATGCAAAAAAGCTTGAACGGGCATTTAATAAATCAGAGCTTTCAAATCGATTAGACAGCGGCTTTGATGCAGATGAAAGCAATGATCCTAACGGTGAAAGTGAATATGTCGTACGCTATAACAAATTAAAAGAAGAAGTAGAAGATTGTCTGGAAAGATTATTTGAAGTAGAAAAGCCGAAACAGGGAGAAATAAACGATCAGGAAATATATAAACTTTTACAGACGCAGATGGTTCAGCTCCAGCTTGCCGGAGAAAACATAAAGGCCTCAAAGGATGCTTATGAAGAGGCTATAAGCTATCAGCAGTCAATAGAAAAAAAGTTTAAGATAGGCAGTGCCGGTGAAGATGAGCTAAATAGTGCCAAGATGGCTGTCATGGACAGCTGCTCGGCCTTATATGATAATCTTGCTAATTTTTCAATAATCGCCTCTGAGATGAACGATGTGTCTGGGGGCTATATTTCTGAAAGTACAGGATGGCTTGCGGATTCTTTTGCGGGAGAGTAAAGATGGCAGACTATACAGCAATTTATGAGACCGGAAATGCTCTGGTAGAGATGTTTAGGGATGCTCTGACACCGGAGCCGGTCAGTAAAAGGGAGGCTATCTCCCTATGCAGTCCTTATGAAAATGATAATAATTCTTTGACCGTTCATCTTTTCCACGTCGAGGAAGACAGGCAAAACGGTGTGCCTCGCTATGTTTCGGTGGGACAGGACAGGATGGAAATGGAGCCGACACAGATATATGCCTATTTTATCGTTACGGCACATTCTTCGGCACCACTGCAGGTACGCGAGGCGGATACTTACAGGATTATCGGGGCTGCTATCCAGGCTATAAGTGATTCGCCGGTGCTTGATGCAAAGTATCTTGTAGGTTCGGTTGCAGCTGAGGAGACGAGACTTACGGCAAGTGTTGAAAACTACGACATGGAGAAGATGCAGAAGATATGGAATAATCCCCAGGTACCGTATAAGGCGTCAATCGTTGTAAAGGTTTCGGGGATAAGTATTGACTCGAAACGCTCAGTGAAGATCAGTCGTGTAATGGATGCCGAATTTGCGGTGCAACAGAAATCTTCGATGCAATAGAAATCTTCGATTTGAAGTAGGGGGACTTAAGATCAGTGTTTAGTCATAGAGTTTGTGCGATTTTTAGGATTACGGATAGTTTTACAGGTGTACCTATTGCAAACGGTGTTTTTACAGCAAAAGTAGACGGGATCAAGACGAAACTTCTGCATAAGGAAGATGGATATTTTCTTTTAATGAACTCTGATGGAGGGGTACATGAGATTGAATTTGAGAGCAACATATATCTCAATGAGCGCCTGAGTTTTGAAGTGAAGAAAAATCCTGAAACATATGTGATCACATTAAAGCCGGGGGCGCATTATCCTTATGGAGCCAATGCCAAGATCTTTGAGGGAGATGCAAGGAGTGAGTATATATGGATCGCTCCGGTAAAAGAAGGCATGGAACTTAAAATAGCCGAGACTGAAATTAAAGCGGATGTCGATAGTGCAGCTATATTTGTCCCGGCATCAATGGCTAAACATACCTATCCCGACAATTTCCTCATATCTGACGGAGATATAAGTGAAGTAGTCTGTATCGAAAAAATAGAAGATGGAAAAGCGATATTTACAGGACCTGTGATCAATCCTCATAAGCGTGGAACGAAACTTCTTCATACGATAAAAATAGAAACTAATGGGGGAAGATACAGGGCAATACTCAGAAATGCTGATGACATTGAAATACTCGAAACATAATATAGGGGTAATCCAAAGGAGGGTAACATGGGAGCAAATCCATTGACAATGGGGTGTATATGTAAGTGCTCATTCGGATCGGTACCATTTCCGATAGCGAAGACGACATCTCCAAATGTAAAGATGATGGGACTTAAAGCCGGAGTGATAATGGACAATAAGCCCCTGATGTTTGGTACCTGCATAAGTCCTATGCAGCCCAGTATGGCAGTAGGGACACCGGGACCTTGTATCGCAGCTGCTCAGGTAGTGGCACCGTGGGCACCGGGATCTGCAACGGTCAAGATAAACGGTATGCCGGCAGCACATAAAAATTGCAAACTTATTTGTAATTTTGGAGGAATTATCACTATAAACATGGCACCTGCGATGACCGTCAAAATAGGATGAGCTTATGGATCTTTTGGAATTGGAAATAGATGATGAAGATATTCAGATCGATAAAGTGGACGAACCATATGAAAATCAGGCTGATTTTCTTCATGACATAGCTGCGGAATTAGACCACAGACTTTATCTATATTATAAATATCACCAGTGGGTAGGTCCGAAAAATGATATGAAAAACATGCTCGGTCTCGTCATTACAAGACAGGAGTTTGAGCATAATCTTTCAAAAGCCTCGGAGGAAAGGCTTGTTGATAAATGTGACAGCGATGAAAGATCTGAGCTTAAGATGCTGCGAGATGTGATAGATAACCGTATGAGTCTTACGAATCCTGAAAAATTTCCGGCTCTAAAGCTTGTGAAAAGATTTTCACTTGACTATCAGGAGAGATGCGTAGTTTTTTTGAGTTTCCTTTCTGAAAGCTCTGATAAATATAAGAAGATAATCGCGTATCTGCAGGATGACGTTTCAAAGGGAACTCCGGGGATAGCACTTGTATCTGCGTTATTTGCAGATGAAAAAGATATACCGGAGCTGAGAAGAAAATTTATAAACCGTTCTCCTTTCCTGTCTCTCTTCAACGAAGAGAAAAGTGCAAAAGGACTTCTTGGGTTAAAAAAAGAAGTGCTTGCTTTTCTTAACGGCAGTGAAGAATTGAGGTCAGGATTTAAACTGATCAAGCCTGTAGAAGAGAAAAAGCTTTTAATAAGGGAAGAAGTGGGAAAGCGAATAGACGCTGTATTTGATGTTAAGGACAGCGCTGTGCTCCTTTCGGGACGCGAAGGAATAGGTAGGACTTATCAGGCAGAGCGAGCTGCTTATGAGCATGGAATAAACTGCTTAATAGTGGATCTTTCTTATAGTTCTTCTTCAAAAAAGCCCGGAATGCTTGAAGAGGCGGATATGCTGAGCCGTCTTTTTAATGCAGTATTGGTTGTCAAAGGCGCGGAGGAAGAGGAAGACGGAGAAAAAGTGGCTCCGGCAAAAGAGCTTGCTGAGAAACTAGAGGAATTAAAGCCTTACCGCTCTCCGCTTTTTATAATCAGCGAAAAAATACTTCACATTCATCCTGTACTGTCTGCAATATCTATCGAGATGGAAGATACCAGTACAGACGAGAGGATCATTTTATTTAATCATTACATAGAAGGTACAGAGCTTGCCGATGACGTATCAATAGAAGAAACCGCGGTCAAGTTTCAATTTACGCCTTTCCAGATAAGAGAGGCATGCCGCAGATTAAAGGGTATTTACAATATAGACCAAAGCCCCATTGATGCAGAAACAGTCAGTCGATGCTGCTATGGTGAAGTAGTCACTAAGCTGGAACGACTTGCAAGGAAAGTCAGGGGCAGATATACATGGGAAGACATCGTAATTCCCAATGAAATAAAGAGGCTTGTCAGACAGGCGATAGCACATGTTAAATTTCATCACAAGGTATACAGTGAATGGGGATTTGACAAAAAGCTTACTTATGGCACAGGTGTTTCGATACTTTTTGCAGGAGTACCCGGAACAGGTAAGACCATGTGCGCCCAGATAATAGCTCATGACCTGAAAATGGATATTTTTAAGGTCAATCTATCGCAGATCGTGAGTAAATACATAGGTGAGACAGAGAAAAATCTGCAGGAGATCTTTGCAGAGGCAAAAAATTCGAATTGTATCTTGTTTTTTGATGAATGTGATTCACTTTTTGGAAAAAGAACAAATGAGGTAAAGGACGCAAATGATAAAAATGCTAATGTAGAGTCTGCGTATCTTTTGCAGCAGATAGAAGAATATGACGGAGTATGCATTCTTGCAACAAATCTATTGCAGAATATAGATGAGGCTTTCATGAGAAGGATAACTTTTATAGTTCACTTTCCTTTCCCTGAGGCTGATGCAAGAGAAGAGATTTATCATCGCACATTTCCAAAGGGTATGCCTCTTTCTGAGGATATTGACTGGAAATTTATTGCGAAAACCTTTGAAATATCCGGCGGTTATATAAAGAATATCGTATTATCGGCATCTTTCCTTGCCGCAGAAGAAGGTACGATAGTTTCAATGAAACACATGATAAATGCCGCAGTAGACGAAATGAAAAAGAATGGCATGGTTGTAGTCCGGGAATTGCTGGCAGAGTATGCCGACTTGCTGGAAAGCTGAGAGGTATTTATGGGGGACAAACTTCATCTGGTAAGAGTAAGAGAAGGACTGGAAAATTATTACTCTTATATTCCACCTAACTTAATATATCTCCTTACAGACAGGACAAATATTGCAGTGTCGGCTGTCTGGCAGGGCATCATATGTGGAACCGCAGTGGCTGAACGTTTTGAGGATGTTATAGAGCTACGGAGTATTTTTGTTGACCCCGGATTCAGAAATATAGGTCTCGGAGAATATATCTTAAAGGGACTTATGAATACAGCAAGAGACGAAGGAGTCATCGGCGTAACAGCGCATTATTCGGAAAAGTCATTTCCAAAGCATAGAAGCATTTTGCAGAGAGCCGGGATGAGCAAGGCAGAGCCTTCAGCGGGCGGCTATATGATATCACTTGGGGATATTCCTCCGATAGAAAAAATAAAAATCCCCTTTGACAGCTGCTCATTTGCAGACGTTCCTCAGGATTTAATGGAGAACTACAGGCAGATGTGCTCAAAGGGAGAGCTGCCGGAGTATGTAAACGTACTTAAATATAGAAATCCCTTGAAAGATCTTTCTTTTCTTGTATCTGAAGGAAAGAAGATCGCAGGGGTACTGATCGCAGAAAAGACTGCGACGGGACTTAGGCTTGCAGGGCTTTACTCTCCGAAAGAATATCAGGGAAGAGGACCGTCGATCTTATTGCTTAATCTGGCGCTGACTGAGGCCCAGAAACAATATCCAAAAGAAACAGTAGTCACAATAGACGCTATCTCAAAGGGAGCGATAAAGCTCTGTGAGAAGCTTCTTCCGAGGAAATCATTGATATTTAAGGGAACGGAGTTCTTTTGTTACCTTAAATTATAGAGATGATAATATGGAGATAAATATATGCCTACAGACGAAGAAAAAATTAAAAAAAAGCCGGAAGGCGAAGCCAAAGATTTAATAGAAGGAATGCAGGAAGCCGGTGGTGGTAAGCTGGAAGAGGGCAATACTCAGACTGAGAGTGTGCCGAATTCAGCAAATAATGTAGAAGAAAATGCGGATTCAGTACCGGAAAAGTTAGAAGTTGAATCTGATAGCCAGAAACAGAATGAAGAACCGGTTTCAAACGATACCCAGACGCAGAACGAAGAAACAACTACGACTGATACGCAGACTGAAGCACAAAAGTCTGATGCTGGAACCCAGACTGAAGCACCAAAAGAAGATGGTGGTGCTCAGACCGAAGAAGCGCCAAAAGAAGGGGGAGAGCCCGAGAAGACATCTGAGTCGGAGGTAAATGACAAGGCTCAGGAATTAAAGAAAGAAATGGAAGGGAATATGGCGGAAAGTGCAGGTGAGGCAAGCAGCGGAGATAAAGATGCAAAGCCTGCAAGCGATAAAAAAGCGAGTCCTCTAATTCAGGTGTTTTCAAATAAATTCAGCTTCGAAGGTCTGTCAAAACTCTTCGGTGGTTTCGGCGGAGGAGGAAACTCTGACTCTGAAAAGAAGGGAGAAGCCGGAGAAAAGGCGGAAGATGCTGCTGAAAAGAAAGAAGACGGAGAAAAGAAGGAAGAAGCTGAGAAGGCAGCAGAGGAACAGGAGAAACCTAAAGAAGAAAAAGGATTCTTTGGAAAGATACTTGATAAGGCTATTGAAGGTGGTAAGAAACTTGGAGGCATTCTTCTTGAAAAGGCAAAGGAAAGATATACCGGCGAAAAGGGAATGGAAAACCTTAAGGGGGATGCCAAGATGATAGGCGGTGCTGCAAAGACTGTTGGCAAGGCAATCGCTAAAGGAGCCAAGAAAGTCGGCAGTGGAATCTGGAAGGGCATGAAGGCTATTGGCAAGGGTATAAAGAAACTGTATAGAAAGGCAAGATACGGCAGCGAGCAGGCTGACATAATGGAGATTGAAGACGAAGAAAAGGCAGTTCAGGAAGAAAAGGCTAAAAAGGCTAAAAAGAATGCAAGCGGCCACAGATTAAATAACCTGAGAAAAGGCGGACTTAAAAAGAGAAGAGAAAGGGCAAAGAGGAAAAAGGAAAATGAAAACAGAAGTGATGATTATGGTGATTCCCTGAATTCTCTTTTTGAATCTGATGAGGCTGAAAATCCTGAAGGAGAGGTCGAAGACGAAGGTAAGGCAAAGGATGATTTTGAATTAGACGCGGGAGGGAAAAAACTTGATAAAGTCGATGTAGCACCTTTCCGTGACGATACCGGGGTTGCGAAAAAAGGGGATAAAGCCCGGAAAGCTATAAAGTTAAAACGTAATCTTGGTAACTGGGCTCCGCACAAAGAAGAGGTTGAAAAATTAAAGGAGTCGTTTGGTTTTGAAGTTATAGATAAACCGGAGAATGAAGACAAGAAAAAAGAGGCTGCCCCCGGTAATGCTAATCGTAAGGCTGTTAAAAAAAAAATAAATGAAGCCCCGGAAGCTAAAGCTCCGGAAGTCAAAGCTCAGGAAGTAGAGGTGCCCAAAGAGAATAAGGCGAAAAATGAGGGAAAAGTGGGCCCAAAGCCTATGCGGATGAAAGAAGTGTTTGATGAGCTTGAGAAAAAAGCGAATGAGAGAAAAAAACAGGAGGTAAAAGCACCGGAACAGAAAGTAGAGGCCCCGGAGGTAAAAGCTCCAGCTAATGTACCTGAAGACCAGGATGCTGGAGAAAAAATTGGCGGACCTGAATATCAGAAGAATATGGCTGATTTTGCCAAGAAAAACAAGAAAAAGAATAATGCCGGACCGGTAAAAAAGGATAATGTTCAGAAGGAAGTTCCAAAAGAAAAACCTGACTGGGCTAAAAAACATATTGCGAATGTGAAAAAAATAGCTAATGAGGCTTGGCAAAAAAATCAACTTCAAAAGAAAGGACAGAAGCGTATACCAAAAGGCAACGCAAAAGCAAAACCAAAAGTAAAACAACCAGAGGCAAAACAGCAGGCTAAGGAAAAGATAAGAGATTATTTGAAGGATCTTGAACAGCGACAGGAGAATTTTGATAATAGGAGAAAGAAGAGAGCTGAGAAAAACAAAGTACCAAAAGTAAATCCACGAGTAAAACCACAAGAAGAACCAAAAGAAGAACCAAAAGAAGAAAAACCTGTTGATAATGAAGAAATAAAAAAACTGGGAAATGAAATTGAACCTGAAAAACAGCTCATTGGGCAATATAATAACTTCTTTATGCAACGAGATGATGAGAATCAAAACGGCGAGGGTATTAATGAAGAACTAGAAATACTTCAAGCACAACTCAACGACGAACAAAAGAGAAAGAAGTAAAAATCTATTATAACAGAGGAGACGGTGAAAATGAAAAAGAAACAAAAAACAAGAAAGGGAATGCTTAATTTAAAACTGTTTCTCATTTTTGCCGTCTTTACGGTGCTCATCAGTTCGTTTTTCGGTGGACTTTCAATTCTTATTTATTCAGTTGGTTTATCGGGAGAATATGATAAAAATGTGCAGCAGGCAATTGACTATATTAACTACATTATGGTTAATGAGCATCTGGATTCCTTAAGACATCCAGAGAAGGTTACAAAAAAAGAGAAGGAAGAAATCCTTGAGGATCTGGATGCAATTCTCTATACGGTTAGCGGAAATGCTGCTGCTATATATGGACTTGACAGTGTCGGAAAGCCTGCTATCATTGCAGAGCTGAGCTATGAAGATGTGGAAGATGATTTTAAATTTTCCAATTATGACGGATATGACCATACATTGATTTTTGAAGAACAAGAGGACGGAACTACGGATCTGATAGTAGAGTGCAGGAGTATTGGTGAGATCAAATATGAGGAAGAGCTGCTTGGGTATGCATTTGTTTCTAATAAAGAGCATACTATCGAAAATTTTTTCGGTGTTTTTATAGTGGCAACAATACTGATAGGTTTTGTGGTTGCATTTTTTTCACTGATGTTCTCAATGATAGCCAGCGCAATGATCATCAAACCAATAGACAAACTGATAACTCAGGTAGTCAGGTTTGGAACTGATGGTTCGGCAGAGATTTTTAAAAGCCGCATCAGGACAGGTGATGAAATACAGACTCTGCAGGAAGCTTTTTCTGATATGGCAAAAAGGCTTCGTGAGGCGACAATTCAGAAGATAAGGGAGGCAACTGATAAAGAAAGAGAGCTGACGCAGTACAAAGATTACAGACAAATGAAGGAAAGGATGACATGCGAAAACTTTGATATTCCTCCTGAGTATTTTGTTAAAATGTACAGCATGGATCTCATTACTTCAAAGCTGGAAGTCAACTGCTGCAATTATCTATTGAGAAAAGACGGAAAAGTTGCTTTTGTAATGGCCTCGATGGATGAGAGTGGAATAATGCCTACTATGGGCATGGCTATTGCAATGGTGATCATCAGAAGTTATATACTTTCAGATATGGATCTGGAGACTTGTGTATCTGAGATCAACCGTCAGCTATTCATTAATATGTCAGAAAATAAGTATGTAAGTGTATATTTCGGAATGATAGATCCTTCTGTAAACATGCTCTACACTATCAACTGCGGCGGAGCCCCGGCAATTATTTCAGACAAAAAACGTAATCTGTCTATGCTCACAGGCAGAATATATGAGCCGCTCGGGCTTTCAGAAAATGTTAGCTACAGGGCTGAAAGCAGGAAGATAACTGAAGGAGATACCATTTATATAAATAATGGAACGCTGGATCTAAGTAAAAATACCGAGGGCGAGAAGTATGGTATAGAAAGAGTAAAAGCTATTTTAGAGAATATCCACTATAAAAACGAGAATATAGGAGAACTTCTTGAAATAGTAGAAAGGGATATTGTCAGGTTCTTAAAGGGATCAAAGCTTGAAAGCGAGGTCCTCATACTTGCGGTATCGTACCTGAAACCTGAGAAGAAACGTGCAGAGAAAAGTTTACGCCCGAATATGAACAATTTGAGTGTCCTTCAGGATTTCATCAGACTTCAGCTTATGCAGAATGAGATCAATCCAAAGGTAAATGCTCTTATGAGGGTCATTACAGAAGAGCTTTTCCATATCTACTGTATCAACACTTATGGAGATGAGATAAATACAATAATTGACATTGATAGTATGAAATATATGAAGTTGGAAATGTCCTCAAGGGCAAAAGGCGGTAAGGATGCATTTGATGAGGAGAAAGAAGAGTCGATTTCATTCATTAAGCGCAATACCGATAAATTTGAGGTCATTGAAGATGGAGAAAAGACGACAGTTTTGCTGGAAAAGCAGCTGTAAGAGTGATTTGAAAGGAGATTTACCATGAAGAAAAATTTTAGAGAGGAATTACTTAAAAGCATTCAGAAGACAATGAATGAGGGAGCTTATGAAACTGAGTACATCGATGATGAAGACGGGCAGAGCCTTATGATCCTGGTCGATGAGCTTGGTGAAGATGAGCTTGGTCAGGTTCAGATAGAGCTTTCTTTCGAGGACAATAATGAGGGTGCTGAGGAAGTCAATTACATGGACTGCCTTACGATCTTCGGTACATATGATTTTTCGATTGATGTTGACAGGATCAATGAACTATATGATGAGATCAATAAGATAAATTTGACTACAGTGCTTGGATCTTACCAGATATTTAAAGAAGAGGAGGAGCTTTTCTATAAGTATTCTTTATTCCTTTCCGGTGATGATGGAGCCAAGCTGGCAGATGATATCGAGGTAGTACTTAACTGGATATTCAATATGCTTGACATGACTTATGACACTATGGAAGATATTGTAGCGGGTGAGTAACAGTTCACAGGCAAACTGCGCACTAGCTGCGCAGTTATGCCCCAGTAAATTATGCAGGGCATTGAGTTTTGCCCATTGCCGAAGGCAATCTGCATTGGCAAAACTCGTTACTGGAGCGAGCTGTAAGTGAGTGAACAGTAACGCGGGTAAAGAGCAGGAGTGAGGCTGACAGGCTGGCCGTTTGCAAAAGAACCTAAAATTTGATATTATTAAAACAAAAAATTGCCTATGGGCATATGGAGGTAAATGAAATGAGAGACAGCAGAGATACAAGAGATCCTATTGTTCTGATTCTTACCATCATTGGTGCTGTGGCAGCCGTAGCTGCAATAGCTTATGCTGTATATAGCTACTTCACACCAAATTATCTTGATGATTATGATGACGATTATGACGACAGATTTGATGATGACTTCTTTGATGATGAAGAAGATGAAGTTGAGGTCAAGTCAGAAGAGAAAAAGGATTGATAAGATTATTATATGAAGAAGAACGTTAAATATACAGGAAAAGTTATTGATGTTCTCTTTCCAAACAAAGGAATCGTCGAGACTGAGGAAGGTACCGCAGTAGTAAAGGGTACCATCTTAGGTCAGACGGTTTCTTTTGCTGTTAAGAGAAATAGACCGGACAGACATTCAGAGGGAAGGCTGATCGAAGTAGTGGAGCGCTCCCCTCTTGAAACTGCAGAAGGCTGTCCACACTTTGGCGTGTGTGGTGGCTGCAGCTACCAGACACTTCCTTATGAGGAGCAGCTTAAGACCAAGGAACGTCAGGTTAAAAAACTTATGGATAACGTTATCTCACGTTACCCTGGCAGTGCACTTGATAACTGGTTTGAAGGTATCATTCCAAGCCCTGTGTCCGAGCAGTATCGAAATAAGATGGAGTTTTCTTTTGGAAACGAAGTGATCGACGGACCTCTCGAGCTTGGTATGCACAAGGCAGGCCGTTTTAATGACGTGGTAAGTGTACCTGAGTGTCAGATAGTAGATGCTGATTTCAGACTTATACTTACAAAGACTCATGAGTTTTTCAAAGAAAGAAATATTCCATTCTTCCGCCGCTCAGTGCAGGAAGGATATTTAAGGCATCTTCTTGTGCGCAAGGGCACAAATACCGGCGAGATGATAGTTGATATCGTAACATCTTCAAATATGTCAGAAGAGCAGGCTAAACCATTGCTTGATGAGTATGTTGATATGCTTAAGTCACTCGAGCTTAAGGGTGAGCTTGTAGGTATACTTCACTCTGTGACTGATGGAATTGGCGATGTGATCGACGGCGGTAATACTGAGCTCTTGGATGGTCGTGATTATTTTTATGATGAGCTTTTGGGGCTTCGCTTCAAGATCACTCCATTTTCATTTTTCCAGACCAATACTCTCGGAGCGGAAGTCCTTTATAAAAAGGCAAGAGAGTATGCACTTTCCGGAAATGATGGCTCAGAGAAGGGCATAATCTACGATCTTTACAGCGGTACAGGTACTATTGCGCAGATGATGGCTGCAGTAGCGTCAAAGGTAGTAGGTATCGAAATAGTAGAAGAGGCTGTAGAAGCGGCAAAGATCAACGCAAAGCTGAACGGTCTTGAAAATACCGAGTTCCTTGCCGGCGATGTTCTTAAGTGCCTTGATGAAGTCAAAGAAAAGCCTGACCTCATCATCATGGATCCTCCAAGAGCAGGTGCAGCACCAAAGGCGCTGCAGAAGATCCTCGACTACGGAGTAAACCGTATAGTATATATATCATGTAAGGCAACATCACTTGCAGTAGATCTGGAGACGATCCTTACAAGCGGCTACAAGATAGAGAAAGTCAGCTGCGTTGATATGTTCCCGGCGACAAATGGGGTAGAGACGGTTGTCTTGCTTTCCAAGGGTACTATACCAAGTAAAAAGGTTAAGGTTGAGTTCTCCTTAGAAGGCATGAATACTGATGGTTTTAAGGATGGCGCAACCTATGATGAAATAACGAAATGGGTTCAGGATAAATATGGTTTCCATGTGACTAACTTAAATATTGCGCAGGTAAAGCAGAAACATGGAATTATAGAAAGAGAGAATTATAATAAGCCAAAATCTGAAAACAGCAGACAGCCGGGATGCCCGGAGAAAAAAGTCAAAGCAATTGAAGAGGCCTTTAAGCATTTTAATATGATATGATGAAAAATCCGTGTCAATCCCATAGGAGAGATTGATGCGGATTTTTTTAGTCGTTTTATGTCATTTTATAGTCGTTTTGTGCAGAGCATTTTATTTGGATAGGGGAATGCACATATAATATAGATAGATTATTGGAAGAAGGTGGACTATGAAAATCGCAGTATGTGATGATGACAAACTGGATATTGTGAGGCTTAAGAAGCTGATCCAGGCATATGATAGTGATAATAATATTGGCTTTTTAGTATCGGAATATAAGTCCGGATCTGAACTGTTAAATGCTGTCAGGAATGGAGAAGATGCAGATATCATTTTTTTGGATATAAATATGGATGACATAGATGGTTTATCCGTAGCAAAGAAAATACGTGAACATATGGATGATGTTCCGATAGTGCTTGTTACAGCATTTATGAATTATGCACTTGACGGATATAAGGTGCGTGCAAGCCGGTTTCTTATCAAAGATGATCTGGATAAGACCTTTAATGAGTGTATGGATGATATTTGTAGTGAGATAAGGAAAAAGTCTAAGTATATAACGTTTTCATGTGTTGAAGGAGAGATAAGACTTAAAGTATCGGATATTATCCTGATTGAAACATTTGGGCATAAAAATATGATAAAGATGTTGAATCAGACGTATCAGATTTATGAGAAGCTGAATGTTTTGGAAGAGCAGCTTAGGGGATATGGATTTTTGCGTACTCATAACAGTTTTCTTGTAAATATGATGCATATTCGGGGAATTAATAGTTATGTTTTGACATTGGACAATGGCAGACAGATTTCTGTGCCGAAAGCAAGATATAAACAGGTACGGCAAGAATACGCTTTATTTGTGGGGAAAGAATTATGATGGAAGGAATTGTTTTATTTATAACTTGTGCTATTGAGACGGCGTTGTGTATTTATTATTATGATTCCTTCATGCTGTATAAAAGGTCAAAACTGCATAAAGCAATCGCATTTCTTACACTTTCTGCTTTCGTAGTAGGTAATGCTATGTTATTTGAAGCGTTACCCAGCAGGTATTATTTTATAAAACTTTTAACCTATATTGTTATTCATATTATTTTTGTGAAGATATGTTATCAGTCGGTCTGGATTACAAGTATGTTTTTTTCCGGATCGGCAATACTTTTGCAGATTTTTGTACAAACTTTAGTTTATCTATCATTTCATTTCAGACATAGTGATGATCAGATTTTTGTGAATTTTATGGCGTGTTTTTCATGTTTTATTTCACTGTGTATAGAGTTTTTTCTTCGCAAAAAATTGCCGCTGTTAAAAGGGTACCTGAAAAAAGAATATATGCTGCTTAAGTCATTTATATGGTTTCCGCTTGTTACAGCTGTAGTGGGACTTTTCTCATATATTTTTTTCGTATCTCCTTCAGGTTCAAGGCTTTTTCAGGGCATTGTTTCGGCAGTGCTACTTGTTGTAAATATCGTTTCTTTGTTCATTTTACAGGATTCATTGACAAAGGATGAGAAGATACGGTTATCAGAGATACAGATTGAGAGCAAGCAGAATCAGCTACAGGCATTTCATGATATGCAGGCTTTGTATGAGAGACAGGGGCGGAAACTTCATGATTATAAGAAGCAGATTAGTACATTGCAGGAACTTCTAAGAAGTGGTGATACGGAGACTGCAATTGAGTTTACGGAACATCTGGCGAAAAGTATTGCTGTAGAAATGTCAGAAGTAAATGTGGGGCATCCTGTTGTGAATGCAGTTCTGAATCAGCAATATCGTGTGGCAAAGGGAAAAAACATTGGGATGACATTTGCTGTCGGGGATCTTCATGATATCAGGCTCTCGGATGATGACATAGTTATAGTGCTTGGAAATCTGCTTGAAAATGCTATCCAAGAATGTGAAAGGGTTTCTGCAGAAGGGCAAACGGCTTCCATAAAGGTAAAGTTTATCAATACGGAGTCTAAACTGATTCTTACTGTACGTAATCCTGTAGTAGAGAAGGTTATGATAAAGGATAATATTGTTCAGGGTGTTCAAAAAGATGGACATGGAATAGGACTGTCCAATATTGAGAGTGTGGTTGAAAATAATGGTGGGACTTTTGCGATTTCCTGTGATGAAAAGGAGTTTACAGCGGTAGTTATGATATAGATGATAGTCGTTTTTTGCCATTTCATAGTCGATTTGTGCAGAGGTATTCAGAGTAAAATAGCGTATTTCGATAATAGTTATAGCTAGGAATATTTGTTGGGTTAATAATAGAAATTGCAGTCAGTATAAGGCGATGATTATAAATAATTTTGTAAGTATAAACGCTTAAGAAAGTGAGGTTGAGCTTATGCGTATTGGTATGGATGGAATTAATGGCGTATCAGATCAGGAGAGATATGCACAATCATATGAAGCGGATGCTGTAAAGAAAACCGAACAGGTTGGAAAGCCAGAGGATTCAAAAAAGTTCGATAAAGGTAGTATGCCTGTCGATGAATATATCCATTCGAATCCTGTAAAGGGAATATATAAACCGGGTAAAGATTCTGATGGAAATCCGAAGATTGATTATATTGATCCTAAAAAGGATATATCGTCTGAGGCAAAGGCAGATGATAAGGTTTCTAGTGATTCTAAGAAGAGCGAATCTACTACGACTGATACCGATAAGGTAGATCGAGAAATAGAGAAGCTCAAGGAAAAGAAAGCACTGTTAGAACAGGAATTGCACACTGCTGATGAAAGTCGAAAGAAAGAGTTAGAACGGGAACTGAGGCAGGTGGAGACAGAACTGGCTCAGAAGGATAATGATACATATAGAAGGCAGAATGCGGTGATTTCATAGTCTGTCTGTGTAGAGCAAAGATTATAAATCCAGTAAGATTTACCATTTACTACATTAAACCTGCCGTTCACTACAAATCGGTTTATATACCTTTTTCTGCTTCCGAAAAATAGATTAGATGGGAATAACTATTCCATAACAACCGAATGAAACGGATTTCATGATTGAAGGTCAAAGGAGGATTAGAATATGGCAATGGAAATTGCAAATATTTACAACACATATGAGAGTACATATGCAGTTCAAAAGGCTGAGACAGAAAAGGTAAAAACTAAGGAGAATAGGACCAAGAGGAGTAGCAACGAGGAATATCTCAAAAGTTTGCAGAAGCAGGTTCCATACATGAAACTGCAAATTGGAAGTGCTATAAATACGAAAAATGATGGTAAGGTAGATGTTTTAGACATCAATCCAAAATTATTGGAGAAAATGCAGAACGATCCGGAAGCAGCAAAGAAATATGGGCAAAGAATAAAGGATGTAGAGAATGCTCATAAATTTGTTGACAATTACTTGAAGTCAACGGGAAGTACTGTGGTGTGTAGTCATGCATATTTAGATGAGAATGGTAATTACTGCAACTTTACCGTATCGGTTCATAAAGATACGTTGAATGAAAAGCTTCGCAAAGAGGCTGACGAAAATGCCAAGAAGCAGATTGAAAAAATACGCGAAAACCTTAAGAAAAAGGCTGAAGAGTTGGAGGAGAAGATAGAAGAAAAAGAACCGGAGCCTTCAGCTGAAGAAATGATAGAAAAAAAAGTTGCTGATTCCAAGGATGGCTCATTTTATCTTGATGATAAAGAAATGCAGCAGGTTATCCAGAAAGCAAAAGAAGAAACCGCCAAGAAGGAAACAGGAACCTATCTGGATATGAAGGTGTGAGTTGTAGTAGGTGAATTTGATGAGTATGCATAACTATAGGAAAAGGATTTCTTAGTAAATAAAGCAAAGGAGTGCGGAACGTATGAATATCATAAATTCGGTAAGTATAGATAAGTCAGCGGACTATCAGCATAAGATACAGGCATCTTTTATTGAAAATATAAGTTCAATAAAAGATAATAACTCGAAGGATTCCGGTTCATTAGAAGGTCAAGCCGTTAAAGTAGAAATATCTGCTCTGGGTGCGGAAGAATTAGATAAGGTAAGACAGTCATGGAATAACCATCCAGTGAGCGCGTTATACAGAACTGATATACCTGTTAGTAAAAATGATGAAGGTGTATATCGTATAGGAAAAGTAGATTTTTCGGAAGAGGAATTTGAGACTGCTCGCAATCTGGTAACAGGGATGACTAGTAAATTAAAGCAAGGTACTTTGAGTTATAGTGATCATACAAAAATGGCATTGGCTGAGAGCTTGGTGGATAAATGCGCAGCTGATTCTTTTTCCGAGGATCAGAGGCAGGTTATAGTCAAAGCAATGAAGGATTATAATAGCCGTCTGGTTAATAGAAATAATGAGTTACTATCGAAATCCAATTATGTTCAGAATGATGATGAATCGGCAAGAATATATTGGGGAGCGAGACAAGTTATACCTGAGGCTGCTAAGAATGAGATGGAACGGCTATTTGGAAGAAGACCTTCCGGAACATCTGCATTAACAAGTGTTGCAACAAATCAGGAATTGATAGATTCTCTGCAAAAGAAGGTAAAGGAAGTTGATATAACAGATTCAAGCGGCATGGATGATTTTAAGGCATTCTATCAGAAACTTATGAAGTCGGCATACGATGCTCTGTATCCGGATAAGATGAGATCTGATTCGGGTGTTTCTATAGATCGTGATATGAACGATATTGCAAAAATGGTGGATTTTGCAAAACAGTGGTTAAGATAAATTTTCCATTAATAACTAAGGGCGCACGTCCATACCTGCTCGTTTTGACAGGTGTGGGTGCGCCTTTATGTGTTAGCTTGTAACTGTTCAGCACAGTCCGAAGCACTTGCTGCTGAGGAAGTGAGAATATGAGGTGGGAGTGAGCATGCCCTTTGCCGAAGGCAAATTTCCATGGGCATGCGAAGCAGTATCTGTGAGGGTACTGAACAGATACGTTATCTTTTCTTCTTGCCGCGTCCGTTTCCTTTTATCGGTTTGCAGAGATCGGAGTATCGCTGAAGGATATCGGTAAAGGTCTTAAACTCATAAGGATCCATTTTAGTGAAATTGATCTTAAAAAGTTTGCTGTACATGACCATTTGTGCTTGGGTGGAATTATCAGCTTTTTTAAGTTCTTCAAATGTGCCGAGCATATCATCCACAGGAGTTATTGGATCGCCGGTCTCAGAATCAATGCTGTGAGAATCTCGTATATCTTTGGCTATTTTAACAATATCGTTTCCGAGAAGATTATTAAAATAATTGTCCTCGGAGATTGAGGCTTTTTCCAAGGTTTTCATGTAATGGTCGTTATCGGGAACACCGTTATTTTGAAGTCGGATACGTGTCTGTTCGATCATTTTGTTTAGGTTGCGAAATTGCATTCCGGCAAGATTGTCAACGTAGATCTCCATGTCCGAAAGAAAATTGATAAATTCCGGATGCCTTATAATTTCACAAATCAGGCGGACATTGAGTTTGCCACTTTTTAATAATTCTACAGTATCATCATCCAATCCAAGTTCATCTACAGGAAATTGGTGATGATCTCTATTTTCTGTAAGCCCCAACAAATAATCTGATGAAACACCGTAGAAATTCGCAAGGGTGATGATTGCCTTGTGGGTTATTTCTTTGTATTCGTCTGTTTCATAATTTCCAAGTGCTGCTCTTGAGATACCGGTCTGCTCTGACAATTCCTGCAGAGACAGACCTTTTTCTATGCGTAAATCCTTCAATTTTTCTTGAATAGATAATTTACATTTCATGATTTCTTACTCTCCGTAACAACTGTTATATGCTTGTTAAATACCATCATAACAGAATGAAAGTTCTGTATAAACACAAAAATCCAAAAGCGTGGAAATTTTGTTTTTGGGGATGTAATTCCTATGTTTTGGATATACGGGATAAGGGCTGTGATTTTGGGACAATCAATTCATGAAAATTGAATGAGCATTCCAGATCACTACCGTTTCGGGGAAGCTAAGCGATGAAATGAGCGAGCCAAGAACGTGATAACGGCACAGTCCAAAACAGTCCACGAGGCTAAAGAAACCAGAGGTTACCTGTCAGGAAAAGATCTGGGGGGATGACAAAAATTTGTAACAGAGTTGATTGGCTAAAGTTTTTTCTTTTACAAAATGAAAATGACGGCATTTTGTAAAACGGGTGTCAAGAGGGCGGAGCCCTTTTGTCAGGTCGAGGGTGAAACCCCGCCCAATGATGTGTTGCTTGCGACACATTGTATTGGGTTATTATCTGTCACGCTAACGCTTAGACAGGGCGGCTTCGCCGAAAAGAAAAAATCAAAGAGAGGAGAATTGATCATGGGAAAAGTAAGAGCAACACGACACAATGGCAGGAAAGGAAAGATGGGAGTTTTTAAAGCCGGGCATAATGACAGGACATTTAATCTTGATAATGCGGAGCATATCGACACGAGCAGATCTGCCATGAATGTTTACTGGGATTGCTATCAGGGGTTTAATGTACCTGATGAAAATGGAGTAAGACCTGAAAGAAAATATTGTTTTGAGCAGGTAGAGCTTGCCTATTACAATCAGCAGTTCGGTGATTCTGTAGATGCACAAAATGGGCGTCATATAAAGTCACGACACAAGGAACGTATCAGGACAGTGAAAGATATTTTGAAAGATCCAAAGACCTGTCCGGAAGAAACAGTTTATCAACTTGGTACAAAGGATGGTTATGAGGATGCCGCACTTTTTGCGAAAGTGGTTGCAGAACTTTTTGAGGAAATTCAAAAACGTTATGGTTCTAACTTTAAGATTTTGGACTGGGCACTGCACATGGATGAGGAGACACCTCATATTCATGAAAGACATGTCTTCTTTGCAGATGATGGTTATGGAATGAATTTTCCGAAACAGGAAAAGGCTTGTGAAGCTCTTGGATTTGAATTGCCGGATCCGGAAAAGAAAGCGTCCAAGCGTAACAACCGCAAGATGAGTTTTGATGCGGAAGTACGTGAACTTTATATTTCGATTGCTGAAAAATATGGAGTGACGATTGAAAAGATTCCCTTGGAAGGGAAAGTTCACATGGAGAAAAACGATTTTATCATCGCAAAGCAGAATGAGGAAATAGCTGAGAAAAAAGCGGAACTTGAAGAACTGACTATTAAGATATCCGACATAGATGCTTTGGCAAATGAAGTGGCTGAGAAGGCTTATGAGAAAGCCTGTGAGGTTGTGGCAGAGACAGTCAAAGAGACTACGCTAAAGGCTGATGTTGCTGTTATAGAAGATTATGAGGATGCAATTTTGAAACCGTCTAGCGGAGCTACAAAAGAAAAAAGAAATATTGCGAAATCTCTTCTTGATGGTGCGGTCAATCTTCTAAAGAGAAAATCGGAAAATATCATGGCTGTTGTCAGGGAGGCGTTGGAAAATCCGCTGATGAAGAAAAAGAGTCATGAGGAAATTGCTGAAGCAGCAAGAATGTCTGTGAGAGAAAGACTTGCCAAGGCAAAAATGGAAGCAGACAAAGAAAATGCATCACATGATCATGTTCATAAGGAATATGACAGGGATGAGCGGTGATATTTCTGAAGAAAGTTTTTGTTACAGACTATGGAAAGAAGGTAAAAAATTGATGGATGAATTAAAGAGCTTAAGCAAGGAAAAACAAGAGGAAGTAATGTCAGAGGCGGACAGTCTTGATTATCCTGTTTGGATTGATGAAAAGAACAAGATTGATGAAGTTGAGTTTTGTTCCTGGTTTGTTAACAGGCATCCAATGAAATATGTGGGCGGTCTTTTTTACGATATAAATGGAATCATGAAGGACGAGAGACTGACCAAGGAAATAGTGGATGTGTTAAAGCCCTACGTTAAATCGAATATCGTCCGTAAGGCAAAGCAGATTGTCGAAGCACTGAGATATGAGACGCTTGCTGATTCCCTTCCTAAGTATATCGACAGAGTGCATTTTCGCAACGGAACTTATTTTCTGGACAGTGGATTTACAACTCAAAAAGAGTTTTGCTCTAACCGCTTGCCGGTAAACTATAACGCAGATGCGAAAAAGCCGGTAACCTGGTTGAAGTTTTTAGATGATCTTTTGTATCCGGAAGATATCGTTACTTTACAGGAATATATGGGATATTCCTTTATTCCTACAACAAGAGCACAGGCGATGTTCTTGCTGACCGGAAATGGTGGCGAAGGAAAATCTCGTATCAGCTTTGTTTGCAGAAATCTTCTGGGAGATAACATGAACCTCGGATCTATTTGGAAGTTGTCAAGTGACCGTTTTTGTCTGGCTGATCAGGAAGGTATGCTTTTACTTGTTGATGATGATATGAAGATGGATGCGTTATCTGACACGGCAAAGATAAAAGCTACAGTCACCATGGAAGACAAGATGGATCTTGAACGAAAAGGTCAGCAGAGTTATCAGGGTTATTTGTATGTGAGGCTTATGGGATTTGGAAATGGTGTCCTGACTGCACTTTATGATAAGTCGGATGGATTTTACCGCAGACAGATTTTGATAAAGGTTAAGGATAAACCAAAGGACAGGATAGATGACAGAAATTTATCTGAAAAACTTGCATTGGAAACTGAAGGAATCGCTCTATGGTGTCTGGAAGGACTGAAACGACTTGTGGCAAATGGATTTCATTTCACGATAAGTGAAAGGACAAGGCAGAACCAGGAAGAGCTGCGCCGTGAAGAAGACAGTATTATGGATTTCTTCTTATCAAAAGGATATATCACTTTTGATAAGGATGCCGTCTGCACTACAAAAGACTTATACCGGGCTTACAGAGATTATGGTGAAGCTAATGTTGTAAAGGTAAGATCGGAGACAGCTTTTTCTAAGGAAGTACGTCAATTGGCATCGAAGCTCGGTATTGAATACGTGAAAAACGTTTCTATCGGGGCACGTTCCGCTCGCGGTTATAAAGGCTTATACGTTAATCACACGATGAAAGATAATCCTTTTGTTGGCAGATAGGCGGGAGGGCGGAAGTTTTGAGTTGAAAACATTTTTACAACAACTGAATAATTTTTTTGTAACGGAGTTAAAGTACGTGCCTATGTGCCTAATGTCAGTAAAGACGGGGGACATGGGTTTTTTTTATGCCTGCAAAGTGTCTGAAAAAATATGATATTACGAGGTAAGAAGGATATGAAGAAATATTATGATAATCGGGAAGATAACATTGCATTTGAGCGTTGTATTGATGTTATGGCAAGGCTGATGCTCAAATACGGACCTGCATTCCTTAAGAGAATGGAGGATAAAAGAGTAATCTGTGTGATCGATATTGAGAGTGCTGAAGATGAAAAGGAGTTTGTATGCAGCTATGTAATATACAGCAAAGCGGTTTCTGACAGTGATTCAAATGAGTCTGTAGCTTGATATAACATTCTGAAATTACCATTGCTGAGGTACACGTTGTGTAAGAAAGATATATATGTTACAATATTACACAACGTGTATTTTGTTTGAGGGTGATAATTCATGGATAATAAAGCAAAGAAAATAAAAGAACTTCGTGAAAGTACTGGTATGAATAGAAGGGAGTTTTGTGATTATTTTGATATTCCTTATAGAACAGTTACAGAATGGGAACGGGATATGCGCCATGCACCGGATTATGTTGTAAGACTTTTGGAGTATTACATAAGGATGGAGAAACTTATTAAAAAGGATGATGAGCATTATGGAGAAAGAGAATAAAACAAGAAATGTATCTGTAATAAAGGATGCGGACGGAAACAACATTGTCATGATAAATGACATTATTTTTAAGGGAAAGAGAAGCCTAAATTGGGAAGATGTTGAACAATATCTTAAAGATTATGTTGGGGAATTTTATTCAATAGCAGAAGATGGAGAAATTGTGTATATAGGGACAAATCTTCCGGGAGAATACTCAGGATCGATTTATACAAAGAAGCTGAAAGGGGCTGTCGCTAAAGCCAAGGCAAACGCTGCGCAGGGGATTCCTGAGATGATAGAAATAGCAACCAACGGAGTATTTGAGGAAAACAGAAAGAAAAAGCACGGACGTGATGCAAAAAATGGTTGGTATAGATACGATACTCGTTTTGGTTTACCAGTCTATGGCGATGATGGGGAAATCAGAGGATATAATATATTTCATGCAAGGCTTTTGATCAGACATGCAGGTAGCGGAAAAAAGTATTTGTACGATGTTATGGAAATAAAAAAAGAAACGAGCAAGTCCTGTCAGGCTGATGCCCTACCCGGTGAAAAACCCATTTCTTAATTTTTATCTTAAAGAACTTTGTTGTAATTGTCAACAAAAATTTGGAGGGGTACTATTTTATGAAGACAAAAAAAGCTAAATGTTATATCTACACTCGTGTTTCAACAGCTATACAGGTCGATGGTTATAGTCTTGATGCTCAGAAGGAAAAACTTCGCAGATATGCAGAGTACCAGGAAATGGAGATTGCTCATGAGTATTCTGATGAAGGCTTTTCTGGTAAGAACATACAGGGCAGGCATGAGTTTCAGCAAATGTTATATGATATTGAGGATTGCAAGGACGAGGTAAAATACGTCCTTGTTTTCAAATTGTCACGTTTTGGCAGAAATGCAGCTGATATACTTAACTCTCTTCAGTTAATGCAGGACTATGGTGTAAATCTTATATGTGTCGAGGACGGAATAGACAGCTCAAAGGAGGCAGGGAAACTTTTGATATCTATTCTTGCAGCAGTTGCTGAAATGGAACGTGAGAATATCAGAGTTCAGACTATGGCAGGGCGTGAGCAAAAAGCCCGTGAAGGTAGATGGAATGGCGGCTTTGCTCCATATGGATATAAACTTGAAAATGGTGAACTTGTCATAGCTGAGGATGAAGTGGATATAATTAAAATGATTTATGATCGCTACATTCACACAAACTCCGGAATTAATGGAGTAGCTGCTTATCTTAATAATCATGGCTATACCAAAAAGCTCAGGCAGAACAATACAATAGCAGGATTTTCATCTTCATTTGTAAAGAAGGTTCTTGATAATCCTGTATATATGGGCAAAATCGCTTATGGCAGACGCAAGACGGAAAAGAAAATCGGAACAAGGAATGAGATGCATGTGGTTGAACAGTCTGAGTTTCCAGTTTATGAGGGGATTCATGAGGCTATAATATCAGAAGAAGAATGGAATCTCGCACAAGCTAAGAGAAAAGAAAATGCGTATAAGAGAGAAAAGGTTCATGATCCGGATCATGCGCATATATTATCCGGTATTTTAAAATGTCCTTGCTGTGGAAAGAGTCTTTATGGCAATATAGCAAAGGCACATAGTAAAGATAAGAAGACCAGATACTATTATTATTGTAAGAATACGATAGGTCAGACCGGACATAAGTGTACATTCAGACTTAATATTGAGCAGAAGGAGATGAACAAACTTGTTGCATCTATCATTTCTGCCATGGTAAATAACAAGCAGTTTAAGGAATCTATTAAAGAAAAAATAGGGACAGCAGTAGATACCGAGTCGCTAGAAAAACAGCGCGAGGCTCTAAGAGGACAACTAAAGCAGGCTATCGGTACAAAGAACCGTTTGGCGAAGCAAATGGATAACCTTGATATTGATGATCCTCACTACGATAGGAAAATCGAAGATCTGCAGAGAAGATATGATGATCAGTATGATATCATTGAAGAAATAGAGGATCAGATAGATGTAATTCAGGAACAGATCCAAAGTATTATGCAGAAAAATCTATCCAGTACAAGTATATATCAGCTCCTGCTTGCTTTTGATAAGTTCTACAATGATTTTACTGAAGTTGAGCAGAAAGAGTTTATGAGAGCATTCATTGAAAGGATAGATATTTATCCTGAAAAGCCTGACAATGGTTGTTGGATAAAGAACATTGTTTTCAATTTTCCGGTGCCTATAAATGGGAAGGACATTAGAGAACTGTCCTTGGAAAATGAAACAATGCTCGA
>JQKK01000013.1 GCA_000746015.1 Lachnospiraceae bacterium MA2020
GGGGAGACTGTCTAAAAACTAGATGAATGATAAATTAAGTCAATCTTTGACAGTATATATTAATGGTTAATGCACCTCAAAATATTGTGGTGTTTAACATATAAATTCGTACATTGAAAACTGAATAAAGTGCATAAATTCAAGGTTTAGGAGTTTGCTTTTATGGTATAATAGATGTATTAAACCACTAAATATTGAGGTGATAATTATGCCATATGTAAAGACTTTTGATAGAAATCAATTGATGATGGTTGCATGGGATTCGCTGGTAGCGGATGATAGTGACGCAAGAATTATCGATAAGTTTGTTGATGGTCTTAATCTTGGGCAATTCGACATTAAGGAAGCTGCAATAGAAGGAAGACCTCTGTATGATCCGAAGGGAATGCTAAAGCTTTACATTTATGGATATAAGAATCAGATTCGGTCATCACGAAAGCTTGCAAAAAATTGTAAAGTGAATATTGAAGTCAAATGGCTGATTGGTGGAGTTGAACCAGATTATAGAACTATTTCAGAATTCAGAAGAAAGAATGCTGAATGCTTGAAAAAAGTATTTCATGAGTTCAATAAAAGAATTGATTCGGCTGTTGAGTGGGGATTTATTTCCGTAGATGGAAGTAAATTTCAAGCATGTAATTCCAAGGACAGGAATTTTACAAAAAATAAGATTGATGACAGAATTAAATGGCTTGATGGACATATCGAAGAGTATATGAGGGTTTTGGACGCTGAAGATAAAGATGAAAATTCTGATTCTGAAGAAAGAAAACTTGTAGAGGAAAAGCTTAAAGAAGCCAAAGAACGTCAGGAAAAATACAAATGCTATCAGCGTGAAATGGAAGAATCAGGTGCAGCTCAAAAATCACTTACTGATTCGGATGCCAGACTTATGAAAAATAAAAATGGGTTTACAGTATCTTATAATCCACAGACTGCGGTTGATTCAAACACTCATATTATTCGCGATTATAATACTACAAATCAAGTTACAGACCATGGCCTATTGTTTTCAACTCTAAAAGATATAAAGAAAAATAATGGTGATGAAATAATCGAAGTTGTAGCAGATAAGGGATATGAACAAGAAGATGATATGATATCTTGTCTTGAAAATGGAATTATCCCACATGTAATTACTGATGACGGAAAAGATAGTTATGAACTTGAAATTTCTTACGAAGAAGCAGAAGCGAATGAAAAAAGCAACAATCCAGAAGAAATAAAAAAATGTCTTCATGCCGGTGTTATTCCAGAAGTTTATAAAGATATAATAAGCGGAATGGAAGTTAAAACTGTGCGGCGTAAGGATCTTGACAGCGAGAAAATAGAGTCGGAAAAGTCTGTGTATGGTACAGAGGAATCCATGAAGGCACGAGCATTGGAAGGATATTTTGTAAGAGACCCAGAAAGAAATCTCGTGTATTGTCCCGCAGGAGAAATACTAAGACAGAAATGTATCAAGAAAAATGGAAGCATCAGATATGCAAATAAAACAGCCTGCCGTCATTGTAAAAATCGCAATAAATGCTACAAAGGAAAAAACGAGTGGAAGGAACTTGATTTTACAAAAGATGGATTAGAAAGACCTTGCAAAACTTGGAATGAAGCAGAAGAAACAATAGATGTGAGTCAGGCAAAGTCAAAAAGAAAAGCATCAAAGTTTCATTATAAAGTTTTGCAGGTAGTAAAGTTTTTCTTGAAGCCTGACAGACAAAAAACAGCCAAAAGAATGTGCCTGTCTGAGCATCCTTTTGGAACTATAAAAAGAGCAATGGGAGCCACTTACTTCCTGCTGAAAGGCATGCGGAAAGTGGATGGTGAATTTGCGCTCATGTGCCTGGGCTATAATATAGAACGGGCAAAAAACATGCTTGGATTCAATAAGTTAATGGAATTAATGGTACAATAACAAGCCTAACTTTTCTAAATATTATGCATTTTATTCAGTTTTCAATTGCGAAAGTAATAAAAGAAAAGTGAGGCTATTTTTGTGCTTAAAATTAGTAGATGTGGATTAAAAAACATCAACGAAAATGCTGATAAATCCCAGTTTTGGGACGGTCTGGGGGGGTATTATGTACCCAATGAAATGCACGGCTTGGAGAGGTGGCTGCGTAGTAGTAAAGTGTATGTTACTTTGGAGGGGTATCCAAGAGAAAGGAAGGATTATGAGGAGTAAAAAGGCATTAGTGCTGCTTTTGTCAGCATCCATGGTGTTTACCATGAATAACATGACTTTTGCAAAGACAAAAACTGCGAGTTATGTGTCTTTGCAGTCTGAACCATATGTAGTGGAAGATAGAAATTCTGATAGTATTGAATTAAAATCTTCTTCTTTGAATGAACAGTCGGAAAATGATTGGGAAATCAAGCTGAGATCATCAACAGTTAAGATTCAGTCTGAAAATGTAAAGAAATTAGCTGAGTTAAATAAAAAAATAACCCTTCATTCAAGCTATAAGAATATTATTGATTCAGAACTTACAGAACTTACAACTGATCATCCTGAATTAGATTATGGTGAAGGGATGAAAGTAAAGAGTTATAGTATAAGATTTGCTACGGATGATGTTGAAGATATGAATATGAAGGTGTATGTCAGCATTGCTGGAGATGACTTAAAAGACTTCAACAAAATTACAGCATGGACTACAACAGGTAATGAATATAGTAGTCTAGGCGATGATAAATTTGGATTTGAAAGTGGAAAGATTGAGTTAAAGGCTGTAGGTACAGGAACATATTTATTCGTTTGCAGTAATACATCAGAGGAACCAACAAAGGAACCAGAACCAACACCTACACCAAAACCAACGCCGGAGCCAACACCTACACCAAAACCAACGCCGGAGCCAACACCGGAGCCAAAACCAACACCGGATCCAAAACCAACACCATTAGATAATACTGTTTCGCCAAATAAGCCAACACCATCAGATAATACTGTTTCGCCAAATAAGCCAACACCATCAGATAACACGGTTTCACCAAATAAACCGGAGGAGCCAAAGACGGTTAGTGAGGATGATGTAGAGATTCCTGAAGACAAGACAAAGCCGGCAGTTATTGATGCAAGCGAGAGTAATACAGCAGAGATTCCTACAGATGTTCTTGAAAAAGCTAAGGAAAATGAAAGCACGGAAGTCAAGATAAAGGACGCGGTGCTTACACTTCCACAATCTGTAGTAAACCAGCTTCTTGATTATTTCAATGGTTCAGACATTGCAATAAGCCTTGCTAAGGAGACAATCAGCGCAGAAGAGGCAGCTGAAAAATATGGCATAGTAACTGACAAGCCAATGGAAGTAATCAATATTACTATCGAGAATTTCCATGAATCATTTGCAGAGCCTATAACTGTAGCATTTGTAGTAAATGAAGATACTATGGAACTTGGAACAGGCTTCATGTATTGCACAAGTGTAGAACCGATTGAGTTTATAGGCAGTGATGATGTTACAGATGGAGAGTTCACAGCAACACTTAAGCATTTCTCAGAGTTTGTAATTTCAGAGGAAGCTGAAGCTAATGGTAAATACTCAGGAAGCTTTGCAACAACAGGAATGAGATTGTATGCGACATACAGTGGCAATGAGTACTACACAAGTAATGGAGTGGAAGTAATATTTGCTGATGGTACGGAAGAAAAGAAGCTTGCAACAGATGCTGCAGCAGGTTTCAAGGTAACAGCACCTTACGCAGCAGCAGGTGGATACAAGGTTGTTAAATGGATTCCACTTGAAGATGGTGAGCTTGTACAGGAATATCCTGCAATAGCTCCAGGCGCAACAGCAGCACTTCCTACTCTTATCGATGGCTCCGAAGTTAATGTTAATTACTATCCTGTAGTAGAGTCACTGAGCAATGTAAGCTCAAACACTATCTCTGCAAATGGACATACAGTTACGATTGAATATGATAAGACACCGGCATTTACAGGTAAGAAGCTGACTCTTGCAGATCTTGACCTTGCAGTAACTATCGATGGCAGCAGAATTGACAACAGCCTTGTAAAGATTAAGACAAAAGGCAAGAAGACAGTCGGCTCAGATGTTACTATCACGCTTAAGACAATCAAGGGACTTGATAAAGTAACTAATAAGGAACTTAAGAATAAGGAAATTGGAGTAGCAAAGATTCGTCCAATACAAGCAGTTTACACAGGACTTTACTCAAAGCAGTGGAGCGGATCAGAAGGCAAAGTAATGGTAAGCATGAAGGGCGACACTGTAAAGAAAGTCACAGTAGAAGTGAACTCACACAAGGTAAAGACCGGTGTGGGGTATACTGCAAAGAAAGTAGTTGTAAACAAGAAATCATATTCATATGATTCAGCAACTAAGATGATAACCTTTGACGGAACAGTTCTGACTGGTAAAGTAAAGGTAAGATTAGCTTCAAAGTAAGATTACAAGTTTTTTCAATCTACTAAAATTATAGTAGATAACCTCTCATACAGAACAGGTGGTTTTGTACACACCACCTGTTCTGCATTTTTTTGCTTGACTTTCTGTTCTTTATAATAAAACTATGAAAAAACAAGGTGTTTTGTAGTTAAATTATAAGATAATGCTTGAAAAATCGTACAAATAATGAGATAATATGTACAGCGAATTGTGCAAATGATGGGTAAAGGTGTACAACTTCGCCAACGTGCATCGCTTTAGCACAAGCAGTCTTAGACTGTAAGATTTATGCCTGGTGGGAAGAGATGATATAGCTACTCGGTTTTTGACTATATGCTTGTATCAAGTTGCTGCTCGATCATGTGCGGTTGTAGCAACACTTCCCCGATACTTGCATATAAAAAAGGTGCTGCGGGAAAGTGTCATGGCGTATCAGCGCGTGATACCTTACACCGAAACATGTCGCTATGCGTCATGCGCCGGTGTTTTGATCGCGGAGTACCGATTCCGGTGTTTGGGAGACATCGGATTGGGAGGAACTGGAGGAAGATATATTTATCAGGTAATACTGTTGTTGGTCGGAAAAATTACCTAACTACTTGCAAGAATGGCATAATGAACAAAAAAGGCAGGACATTTGAGAAGGGTGTCCTGCCTTTTTTGGCGCTTTTTCACAAAGATAAAATGACATATTGATTTTTATACTTTGTGGTGATATAGTCAACTTATCAAGAGATTGGAAACGTTACCGGTAACGAAACCGGGAGCGTTTTCATACAGTATACATTCAGTTGTTGATAAGGAAAAAACATAATAAAAATGCGGTATAAACTTATACATAACTGGATTAAACAGATGGGTACAGAAAGGAAAGGGAGAAAATGAAAAAGAAATTGATCAGTGCTTTACTCAGCACAGCAATGGTTGCAACACTTATTACCGGTTGTGGTTCATCATCAGGCGCAGCTAATGATACAGCAGCACCTGCGGCCAGCGAGGCAGCAGAAAAGACTGAAGGTGCAGCAAGTGAGGCAGCTACTCCGGCAGCCGGAGCAGGAAAGGTTTATTACCTTAACTTCAAGCCGGAAGCAGATGCGGCATGGCAGAGCCTTGCAAAAGCATATACAGACGAGACAGGTACACCTGTTACTGTAGTTACTGCAGCATCCGGTGAGTATGAGACAACACTTCAGTCTGAGATGGCAAAGAGTGATGCTCCTACACTTTTCCAGGTAAATGGTCCGGTAGGTCTTGCAAACTGGGCAGATTACTGCTATGACCTTTCCGGTACAGATATATTCTCAAATCTTACATCAGAAGATTATGCACTTAAAAATGCAGACGGCGGTGTTGCCGGTATCGCATACGTTATCGAGTCTTACGGTATCATCACAAACAAGACACTTCTTGATAAGGCAGGCTACAAGGTTGAAGACATCAAGTCATTTGATGACTTAAAGAAGGTGGCAGAGGACATCACAGCACGTAAGGACGAGCTTGGCTTTGCAGCATTTGCTTCAACAGGTATGGATTCTTCTTCAGACTGGAGATTCAAGACACACCTTGCAAACCTTCCTATCTACTTCGAGTATCAGGCTGATGGCATTACTTCTACAGATGCTATCAAGGGAACATACCTCGACAACTACAAGAACATTTTTGATCTTTACATCAACAATTCAACATGCGAGCCAAAGGAGCTTTCAGCTAAGACAGCTGATGATGCAAGAAATGAGTTCCTTGATGGCAAGGCAGTGTTCTATCAGAATGGTTCATGGGAGTACTCTTCACTTTCTGAGAAGTATTCAGATGATGAGCTTGCTATGATTCCTATCTACATCGGAGCAGGTGATGAGGCAAATCAGGGACTTTGCACAGGTACAGAGAATTACTGGTGTGTAAATGCTGAGGCTTCAGAAGATGATATCGCTGCAACTATCGATTTCATGAACTGGTGTGTAACAAGCGAGACAGGTACAAAGGCTATGGCTGAGGAAATGGGCTTCACAATTCCTTTCAAGACAGCAGTTACATCTCCAAACGCATTTGTTAAGCAGGATCAGGCATACACAGAAGCAGGACGTACACCTGTATCATGGAACTTCACAACAATGCCATCAGAAGAGTGGAAGAACGCACTCGGATCAGCACTTACAGCTTATGCAGCTGGTACAGGCGACTGGGATGCAGTAAAGAGCGCATTTGTTGATAACTGGGCAACAGAGTATAAACTGGCAAACGAGTGATATACTTGTAATTGAAGGGGCAGGCCAGATAAGCCTGCCTCATTATAGTTGGAAGGATAAGTTATGGAAAAATCTATTAGGAAATATTGGCCGGTATTCGTACTGCCGACATTAGTAGCTTTTACAATCGGTTTTCTTTGGCCTTTTGTTTGGGGCATATATCTTTCTTTTTGTAAATTTCAGACAGTTAACAAAGTTTCTTTTATTGGTATTTCAAATTATCTAAGAGTTTTTTCTGATGATACATTTATTCATGCTTTCGGTTTCACAGCGTTATTCACTGTGGTTTCCACACTTTCAATCAATATAATCGCATTTTTTATAGCAATGCTTTTGACACGTGGAATCAAAGGAACGAATATTTTTCGTACGGTATTCTTTATGCCAAACCTGATTGGCGGTATTGTACTTGGATATATATGGCAGATCTTGCTTGATTGTCTTCTTTCAAGATGGGGCAAGCCACTTCTCGCACTTGATGCACGCTCAGGTTTCTTAGGACTTCTCATACTTATGAGCTGGCAGCAGGTAGGATACATGATGATAATCTACATTGCAGGACTGCAGAACGTATCACCTGATCTTATAGAGGCTGCCGAGATAGATGGTGCGACACCATGGCAGATACTTACAAAGATCAAGATACCTATGGTTATGCCAAGTATCACAATCTGTAGTTTTCTTACACTTACAAACTCTTTTAAGCTTTTTGATCAGAACCTCTCACTTACAGGTGGTGAGCCTGCAAAAGCTTCACAGATGCTCGCACTTAATATCTATGAAACCTACTATGCAAGAAGCGGCGCACAGTGGAAAGGTATAGGACAGGCTAAGGCAGTAGTATTCTTCCTGCTTGTTGTAGTTATTTCACTTATACAGCTCCATGCGACAAGATCAAAGGAGGTACAGGCATAATGTCTATGAATAGTCAGATCAAGACAAATGTAAATGCCCTGGCACAGCAGCAGGAAAGTAAAGAGCAGGCTCGTGCAAGACGCACCGAAAATGTAAATACCGTAATATCTGTTATTTTAGGATTAGTCTGCCTTGTTTATATCTATCCTATATTCATGATAGTTGTAAATTCATTAAAGGTAGAAAGTGCAATATCTACAAGTACTGCGTTTAATCTCCCTACAGCAGCAACTTTTGCGGGAATTACAAACTATATATATGGTATTACACAGATGGACTTTTTGAAGTCATTCCTTTACAGCTTATTTATCACTGTTTCATCAGTTGTACTTATCATACTTTGCTGCTCAATGTGCGCATGGTATATCACAAGAGTAAATTCACCACTTGCAAAGGCAATGTATTACCTCTGTGTTTTTTCAATGGTCGTACCTTTTCAGATGGTAATGTTTACATTAGCCAAGACAGCTGATACACTTAAGTTGAATACACCGTTCAATATCTGCATAATCTATCTTGGATTCGGAGCAGGTCTTGCGGTATTTATGTTTACCGGTTTTATGAAGTCAATGCCTATTGAGATCGAGGAAGCAGCGATGATAGACGGATATAACCCTCTGCAGATGTTCTTCAAGGTTATCATGCCTATCACAAAGCCTACCACTATCTCAACGGCCATACTTGAAACTATGTGGGTATGGAATGATTATCTTCTTCCAACCCTCGTCCTCGACATCAAGAAGTACAGAACGATACCTATGGATATTCAGTATTTCCGCGGAAGCTATGGCAGCGTGCAGATGGCACCAATGATGGCATGCATAGTCATTACGATCATTCCTGTGATCCTGCTTTATCTCTTCTGCCAGAAGTACATCATTGAAGGCGTTGTTGCGGGCGCAGTAAAGGGGTAAGCTATGCAGAAAAAGTCAAGAAAATGTGGCGTACTCATGCCTATATTCTCACTTCCGTCAAAGTATGGTATAGGTTGTTTTTCAAAGGAAGCGTATGAATTTGTAGATGCTCTTGCGGAGGCAGGGCAGTCATGCTGGCAGATACTTCCACTCGGTCCTACAAGCTATGGAGATAGCCCATATCAGTCTTTTTCGACTTTTGCAGGCAATCCGTATTTCATTGATCCAGAAACACTTATCAGTAAGGGCTGGATAAGCGAGAAGGAGTGCGACGGCTTTAATTTTGGAAAGAATCCTACAAAGATTGATTATGGCAAGATATGGGATTCTCGTTTTAAGCTGTTGAAAATAGCGTTTGAAAACAGTAAAATAGAAAACGATGCTGACTTTAAGAAATTTGTCAAAGATAATGCTGACTGGCTTCCTGACTATGCTCTTTACATGGCTATCAAAGCTAATAATGATAATAAGGCGTGGTCTGAGTGGAGCGAGGATCTCAAGCGTCGTGATAAAGATGCGATAGATAAGGCAAAGATCAAATTTGCAGACGAAATATTATTTTATGAGTTTTTGCAGTATGAGTTTTTGCAGGAGTGGACAGCACTTAAAAAGTATACCAATGAGAAGGGCATAGAGATCATTGGAGATATTCCTATATATGTAGCTTTTGACAGTGCTGATGCATGGAGTTCACCGGAGCTTTTCTGGTTTGATGAGGAGTGCAATCCTGTTGCAGTTGCAGGATGTCCTCCTGATGCATTTTCTGCTACAGGCCAGCTTTGGGGCAATCCGCTCTACAATTGGGATTATCATAAAGAAACAAACTTTGCATGGTGGATGAAGCGACTTGCGAAGTGCTTTGAGCTCTATGATGTTGTAAGGATCGATCATTTCAGAGGATTTGATTCATTCTACTGCATACCATTTGGCGCTACAGATGCAAAGAAGGGTAAGTGGAAGAAAGGCCCCGGCTATGCTCTTTTTGATACTATGAAAAAGGAGCTTGGGGATAGAAAGGTTATCGCTGAGGATCTTGGATTCCTCACACCTTCTGTAATAAGGCTCGTTAAGCGTACTAAGTATCCGGGAATGAAGATACTGCAGTTTGCTTTTGACTCTCGCGATGATTCTGACTATCAGCCGCACAATTATGAGAGAAACTGTGTAGTTTATACGGGTACTCATGACAATGAGACAACACGTGGCTGGCTGAATGTCATTTCAGATAAAGACAGATCTTATGCATTGAGATATCTTCATCTTGAAGATGTGAAGGAAGATGAGCTTGCCTGGGAGTTTATCAGGGCAGCTTATCGAAGTGTTGCAGATCTGGCAGTCATTCCTATGCAGGATTTCTTAAATCTTGGCTCGGAGGCAAGGATAAATGAGCCTTCTACACTGGGCAAGAACTGGCAGTGGCGTATGAAGAAGAATGCATTTACCAAAAAGCTTCAAAAAAGAATGAAGGAACTGGCTAAACTCTACGCCAGATAGGGAAGGATAAAATGGGCTCTGTAAATATTAAAGATATAGCGAGAATGTGTGGAGTTGGAGTAAGCACTGTGTCCAGGGCACTCAACGACCACCCGGATATCAATCAGGCAACAAAAGAAAAGATAATGCGCTGCATTGAAGAAAACAACTATATTCCAAATAACAGTGCCCGTAACTTAAAGAGACAGGAGGCTAAGGTCATAGCGATACTGGTAAAGGGACTTTCAAATATGTTTCTTATCTCTATGACCAAGCTTCTTGAGGCTGAGATCAATAAAAGAGGCTATTCTGTTGCGCTAGAGCGTATCAAGTTTGAAGAGGATGAGGTTGATATCGCTCTAGAGCTTGTAAAAGAAAAGCGATTAAAGGGCATTATTTTCCTTGGAGGAGATTTCGAGCACCGGGTTGACAAGCTTAAGGAGCTCGATGTTCCTTTTGTGCTGTCTACCGCCGGTTCTAAGCCGGATCCTATTAATAAGGAAAACTATTCTTCAGTTTCAGTAGATGATATCCATGAAGCATATAGAATGACAGATTATCTTTGCAAAAAGGGCCATAAAAGAGTAGCGATGCTCTCGGCAAAGTCTGACGATAAGAGCGTCGGATATTGGCGATTAGAGGGATATAAGCAGGCATTAAAAGATAATGGTATTAAATTTGACAAAGATCTTGTCATTTATATGAGACCTGACATAGAAGATTATTCTATGAAAAACGGCTATGTTGTCACTAAGGAATTCCTTGAGAAAGGGGTTGACTGTAGTGCTATTTTTGCTATTTCCGATACGCTTGCCATCGGCTGCACAAGAGCCATACTTGAGAGTGGCAGAAGTGTGCCGGGAGATATAGCTGTTGCCGGATTTGATGGTGTGGAGGCAAGTGAGTTTTACTATCCGTCTATCACGACAATCTCTCAGCCGGCTGAGGAGATGGCGACTGCTACGGCAAAGATCCTTTTTGATATAATTAAAGGAAAAGGCGGACATCAGCACCTTATTTTCGAGGCGGAGCTGATAGAGAGGGAATCTACTAATGGAAAATAGAGAAATCGAGCGTAAATGGCTGGTAAAGGATATACCGACTGATCTGGAAAAATACGAGTGCCATTTTATTGAGCAGGCATATCTTCATAGTTCACCTACGGTCAGAGTTAGACGCGATAATGATGATTTTTATCTGACTTACAAGGGCTCTAAGAACTGGGAAGGCGAGAGTGAGATCTCTCATACTGAGTATAATCTTCCACTTGACGAAGAGGCTTACGAGCACCTTGCAGACAAGCGCGACGGCAGACTTATCACGAAGAAGAGATATATCATTCCTATTGAAAACGGTCTAAAAATAGAGCTCGATGTTTTCGAAGGAGATCTTGCTCCGCTTGTAGTTGCAGAAGTTGAGTTTGAGAGTGAAGAAGAGGCGATGGCATTTACCGCTCCAGAATGGTTTGGCGAAGATGTTTCCCGCGACTATCGCTACAAGAATGCATACATGGCGACCCGGGATATTTAATAAGGATTGTTTGTAGATTTAAACATTTGAAAGTGCTATAATCTAATAGGATTATCCGTTCGAGAGAGGGTGGCCTTTGGGCTGTCTAATCCACGACACTTTTTTCAATAGCGTAGGCTTATGCGGTGCATTTCGTGTGATTGCGGATGATCTTGCAGGGTTAGTACATCGGTAGTATGCAAGCTTCCCAAGCTTGAGAGGCGGGTTCGATTCCCGTACCCTGCTGAGATTTTTATGTTAATATATTAGACCATTGGATACAATGTATTAAGTGTGTTCAATGGTCTTTTTGCTTGACTACAGATATAAGGAACTACTATAATAATATGATGCGAATTGAAAAGGAAAAGAAGGTATATATTCTATGAAAAAATTATCGGTTGTAGTACCAACATATAATGAAAAGGGAAATGTTGAGAACCTTGTTGAGCAGATTGGTGCTGCTTTAGAGGGGATCAATTATGAAATAGTTTTTATAGATGACAGTAAGGACGAAACTCCTGAGATCCTTGAGAGGCTTTCAAAAAGTAACAGTCACGTTCGTTATGAGCATAGAGTAGGCGAGACAGGTCTTGCTACAGCAGTTATAAGAGGCTTCAGAATCGCAGATGGCGATTTTCTTGCATGCATGGACGCAGATCTTCAGCATCCACCGGCAATTCTCAGACCTATGTATGCAGCACTACTCTCTGGAGCAGATTTCTGTATCCCATCAAGACTTATACCGGGCGGTGATGACGGTGGACTTAACTGGTACAGAAAGTTTGTATCTGGAACAGCAAGGGTTATCGGTCAGATAGCACTTCCTTGTCTTAGGAAGGTTTCAGATCCAACAAGCGGTCTTTTCATGTTTAGAAGAGAGTGTATCGAGCATGCTGATCTCAGACCTGTAGGATGGAAGATCATGGTTGAGGTGCTTGCTATGAGTGAGTACAAGACTATAGTAGAGATACCTTATGCATTCCAGGATCGTACTTCAGGTGAGTCAAAGCTTTCGTCTAAGGTTACAATGCAGTATCTGCAGCAGATCTTTGGACTTATGTTCAGAGCTTCCAAGCGCGGCGGATATTCTGTAGAGAAGTGGACACAACAGCATACTGACGACATGGTTAAGCAATATTTGGGATAAGTGTTATCCCTGAGGATAATATATGGAAGAAAAAAAGTATATTAAAATCCGAGGTGCAAAAGCACATAACTTAAAAAATATTAGTATCAATATTCCAAGAAATGAGCTTGTTGTACTTACAGGTCTTTCGGGCTCAGGTAAGTCTTCTTTGGCATTTGATACAATTTATGCAGAAGGACAGCGGCGCTATATGGAGTCGCTGTCTTCTTATGCCCGCCAGTTTTTGGGGCAGATGGAAAAGCCGGATGTGGATTCTATAGAAGGACTTCCTCCGGCTATTTCTATCGACCAAAAATCTACTAATAGAAATCCGCGTTCAACAGTTGGAACTGTTACTGAGATATACGATTATTTCAGACTTCTTTTTGCACGTGTCGGTACACCTCACTGCCCTAAGTGCGGCAAGGAGATAGAGAAGCAGACTGTTGATCAGATGGCAGACCAGATCATGGCTTTGCCGGAAAAGACAAAGATACAGCTTCTTTCACCTGTAGTAAGAGGTAAAAAGGGACGCCATGAAAAAGTACTTGCGCAGGCAAAGAAGAGCGGATATGTGAGAGTAAGGGTAGATGGCAATCTCTATGATCTTTCTGAAGAGATAGTACTTGATAAAAATATCAAGCACAGCATCGATATCGTTGTAGATCGTCTGGTTGTAAAGGAGGGCATAGAGTCGCGTCTTACTGACTCTATTGAAAATGTTCTCGCACTGTCAGAAGGCCTTATGACAGTCGATGTGATAGGCGGAGAGGAGCTGCATTTTTCTGACAGCTTTTCATGCCCGGACTGCGGTATAAGTATTGATGAGATAGAGCCTCGAAGCTTTTCTTTCAATAACCCTTTCGGCGCGTGTCCTGAGTGCGTGGGACTTGGCTATCACATGGAGTTTGACGAAGATCTCCTGATACCTGATAAGTCACTTTCCTTTAATCAGGGATGCGTGCAGGCAATGGGATGGCAGTCTTCTAATAAGGAAGGAAGCTATACGCATGCGTTGCTCGTCGCGCTTGCAGAGCATTACAATTTCTCGCTTGATACTCCTTACAATGAGCTGAGTGATGAAGTAAAGGATATGTTTATCAATGGTACGAAAGGCGAGATCGTAAAGGTACATTATAAAGGACAGCGTTCTGTAGGTGTTTATGATGAGGATTTTGAAGGTCTCTTAAAGAATATGGAGCGCCGCTATAGAGAAGCATTCTCTGAAGCACAGAAGGCTGAGTATCAGAAGTTCATGCTGGTGACACCATGCTCTGCGTGTCATGGACAGCGCTTAAAGAGTACTTCACTTGCCGTTACAGTCGGTGATAAAAATATATATGAAGTAACATCACTTCCTGCAAGACAGCTTATTGAATATATGCAGAACCTCGGGCTTGATGAGCACAAGGCTATCATCGGTAAGAGGATCATCAAAGAGATAAACAATCGTGTGCAGTTTTTGATAGATGTCGGGCTTGAGTATCTGACACTTTCGAGAGCAACAGCTTCACTTTCTGGTGGAGAGGCACAGAGAATACGTCTTGCAACTCAGATAGGCTCAGGTCTTGTAGGTGTGGCATATATACTCGATGAGCCTTCTATCGGACTTCACCAAAAGGATAACGACAAGCTTCTAGCAGCGCTTAAGAGGCTAAGAGACCTCGGAAATACTCTTGTGGTAGTTGAGCATGACGAGGATACTATGCTTGAAGCAGATCACCTTGTAGACATTGGTCCGGGAGCCGGTACTCACGGTGGACAGGTAGTAGCTGAGGGTACTGCCGAGGAAGTTATGAAAAATCCTGATTCGATCACGGGAAAGTATCTTTCAGGCGAGCTGTATATACCGGTTCCGGCTGAAAGACGCAAGGAGACAGGCTGGATAACTATCAAAGGTGCCCGTGAGAACAACTTAAAGAATATAAATGTAGATATACCGCTCGGCATAATGACTGTAGTGACCGGTGTTTCCGGCTCAGGCAAGTCATCACTTATAAATGAGATACTCTATAAGAGCCTTGCACGCAAGCTTAACCGTGCTCTTACACGAGCAGGAAAGCATGATGCGATAGAGGGTGTTGAGCAGCTTGATAAGGTTATTGATATCGATCAGTCTCCTATAGGACGTACACCCAGGTCAAACCCTGCCACATACACAGGTGTGTTTGATCAGATAAGAGATCTCTTTGCCCAGACAGTTGATGCAAAGGCAAGGGGATACAGCAAAGGACGTTTTTCTTTCAATGTAAAGGGTGGAAGATGTGAAGCCTGCTCAGGCGATGGTATAGTTAAAATTGAGATGCACTTTTTGCCTGATGTCTATGTGCCATGTGATGTATGCCATGGTCAGAGGTATAATCGTGAAACTCTTGAGGTCAGATATAAGGGCAAAAATATTTATGAAGTCCTTGATATGACGGTTGAAGAAGCGCTTAAGTTTTTTGAAAATATCGAGTCGATCAGGAGAAAGATACAGACGCTTTATGATGTGGGACTTGGCTATATCAAGCTTGGACAGCCTTCGACAGAGCTTTCCGGCGGTGAGGCGCAGCGTGTAAAGCTTGCAACGGAGCTTTCAAGGCGAGGCACAGGCAAGACAATATACATTCTTGATGAGCCTACTACCGGACTTCATTTTGAGGACGTAAGGAAGCTGGTTGAGATACTGAGAAGACTTTCTGACAACGGCAATACAGTAGTTGTCATAGAGCATAATCTTGACGTCATAAAGTGCGCAGACTACATCATAGATATGGGACCTGATGGCGGAGACGGCGGCGGAACTGTTGTTACAAGCGGTACACCGGAAAAGGTCGCACGCAGCAGAAAATCATATACTGCCAGCTATATAAAGAAAATGCTTGATAAAGACAAAAAGCTCAAATAATAATTAAAAGTATACAAAAAAATACAATGCCAAGGTTGATTGGCAGGCTGTTATAACCGATAAATAAAGTGATAAAACATAGAATATTAGTTTTTCCTAAATTTTTTCTAAGATATATTGTAAAAGCGATTTTTTCGGTTATAATAGCATTGTATGCCTAGAAACAGGTTCTTTTTGTGTATGCAAAAAGAAGTAAATAGATATAATGTTTTACAGTTTTGAAAGGGGAACCGAATGGTCGCAACAGATATAGGAATTGATTTGGGAACAGCTAGTATCCTTGTTTATATTAGAGGCAAGGGCGTTGTTTTAAAAGAGCCCTCAGTAGTTGCTTTTGACAGAGATAAAAATACCATCAAAGCTATCGGAGAGGATGCACGTCTCATGCTTGGACGTACTCCGGGAAATATCGTAGCAATCAGACCTCTTCGCCAGGGTGTTATTTCTGATTATACTGTTACAGAGAAGATGCTCAAGTACTTCATACAGAAGGCAGTAGGCAGAAGAACCTGGCGTAAGCCTCGTATCAGCATCTGTGTACCAAGTGGTGTTACAGAAGTTGAGAGAAAGGCCGTTGAGGATGCAGGTTATCAGGCAGGAGCAAGAGAGGTTTCCATCATTGAGGAGCCTATCGCAGCTGCTATCGGTGCAGGTATCGATATTTCAAAGCCATGTGGCAATATGATAGTTGATATAGGTGGTGGTACATCTGATATCGCAGTTATTTCTCTTGGTGGTACTGTTGTTTCTACTTCAGTAAAGATCGCCGGAGATGACTTTGATGAAGCTATCGTACGTCACATGCGTAAGAAGCATAAGCTTCTTGTCGGTGAGAGAACAGCCGAGGATCTTAAGATCAAGATCGGTCGCTGCTTCCCATCAAAGGAGCCGGAAGAGATGGATATCAGAGGACGTGACTTAGTCACAGGACTTCCAAAGACTGTCAGGGTTACTAGTGAGGAGACTGAAGAAGCTCTTAAAGAGACCACTTCACAGATCGTGGAGGCTATACATGGAGTTTTGGAGAAGACTCCACCAGAGCTTGCAGCTGATATCGCAGATCGTGGTATCGTGCTTACTGGCGGCGGAAGTTTACTTCGTGGTCTTGAAGAGCTGATAACTGATAGAACAGGTATCAACACTATGACCGCAGAAGATCCTATGACAGCCGTAGCTATCGGCACAGGACGTTATGTAGAGTTCATTGCTGGAGACAGAAGCGACTTTTCAGCAAAGTAATTTACTAATGGCGGTCAGACATAAGGGGGACCGCTAAATGGTAAAGGGGCTTTACACTGCTTATACTGGCATGATAAACGAGCAAAACCGGATGGACACTATTACGAATAATCTCGCTAATATGAACACTACCGGTTTTAAGAAAGAAGGGGCAACTTCCCAGGCTTTCAAGGATATCTTGTCATATGAAATAAAAGACAAGTCGGAGTACTATCTCTCCAAGCGCATGGGGACACTGAATCCCGGTGTAAGGATTGGAGAGAACTATACCGACTGGAGCGAGGGAGCTTTCAAGGAGACCGCCAATACCTATGATCTTGCGATCCAGGGCAGCGGTTTCTTCCAGATAGAATTTGCAGATAAAGCGGGCAATACCTCTGTGAAATACAGCAGGAATGGTGCCTTCACACTAAATAATAACGGCGATCTGGTCACACCGGATGGTGATTTTGTACTTGATACCAATGGCAATCACATCACTGTTAATCCTAATCTTGAGTCTATAGTAGATACATCGGGAAGGATATGGCAGGATGGCAGGAATATTGCAACTATCGGTCTGACGGATTTTGCCGATTATAATTATATCGAGAAATATGGTGAAAACCTGTATCAGACTGTAGATGGAGCGACAGAGCAGGAGTCTACAGCAATGATACGTTCAGGATATTTGGAGCAGTCAAATGTGAACACTGTCTATGAGATGGTAAACATGATATCTATCCAAAGACAGTATGAGTCTAATCAGAGAGTCATTACGACAATTGATAAGACATTGGACATTGCAGCAAATAATCTCGGTAGAGTCTGATAATAGACAGAAGTGAAGGAGGACACAGGTATGATTCGTTCTTTATGGTCAGCAGCTAGTGGAATGATAGCTCAGCAGAATAATGTTGATGTTATAGCAAATAACCTCGCAAACGTTAATACAACAGGTTACAAAACAGAAGCAAATGAATTCAAGTCATTGCTTTATCAGACAATACAGACAAGTACGACAACTGCTAATGGAGAAGCAAAGCCAATAGCTGCTCAGGTTGGACTTGGCGTAAGGAATGTTTCTGTAGCTTCACAGTTTTCACAAGGTTCTCTGCAGGATTCTGACTCTAATTCAGCCTGCGCTATCGATGGTAATGGTTTCTTTGCTGTAAGAGGTACTGACGGAAACAATTACTATACAAGAAATGGTGACTTTGTATGGGCTGTAAATGGTGCAGGAGGCATAAGCCTTACTACATCTGAGGGGCTTCCTGTCCTCAATACATCTGGTACCCAGATTACTTTGGGTTCGACTTATATTTCCAATAGGATACAGATAGGTGATAATGGTGTGCTTATGTATCCCGACGCTGATGGCAATCTCGACGAGGTAGGACAGCAGATCGGGCTTTGGCAGTTCCAGAATCCAAAAGGTCTCGAAAAGATAGGCAGCAGTTTATATCAGACATCTGCAGCATCTGGAGATCCTTTAAATGAAAATACCAACAACAATTTGAAAAAATCATCAATCATAGCAGGCTATCTCGAGGCATCTAATGTTCAGATCGCAACAGAGATGGTTAATCTTATCATTGCACAGAGAGCATATGAGTCAAATGCAAAGGCTATCACAACTTCTGATGATATGATGCAGCTCGCTAACCAGCTTAAGAGCTGATAATTTCAGGAGGTGTTATCTATGGATATTTCTACTGATTACATTAGCAGCATTGCTGATTCGGCTCTTTCAGAGAGTACTGCCGCAAAGGCAAAGTCTCTGGCAAATGCAAATACTGAGGAAGATGACAAAAAGCTTATGGAAGCCTGTAAGTCATTCGAGCAGTATTTTATAGAGCAGATCTTTAAGCAGGGATTTGATACAGTTCTCAGAGCAGACGATGATATGTCGGCATCATCAAAATCACTTCGCGGCTTTTATGAGGATACTCTTTTTAAGGAGGTCGCTGCGAGTGCTACTCAGCGTGAAGACGGACTTGGACTTGCAAAGATGATGTATGAGCAGATGAAACGCGAAGATGCGTGTGTTAAGCTTGATGATGATACATGATAAGGATAATACATTGACTACTTTGACAGGTTTTGTTGAACATATAATATATAGAAATCCGGAAAATGCCTATACAGTGATGGATCTCTCTACCGGCGACGGTGGAGAGATTACGCTTGTAGGCATTTTTCATGTTATCGATGAGGGAGACTATATAGAGGCAGAGGGGGATTTTACCAATCATGCTTCGTATGGTATGCAATTTAAGGCAACTTCATATACTATAAAAGTACCGGAAGATAGAGAAGCTATGTACCACTACCTGGCATCGGGTGCTGTAAATGGCATCAGAGAGTCACTTGCGGGAAAGATAGTGGAAAAGTTTGGAGATGATACTTTCAGGATCATCTCTGAGGAGCCGGAGCGGCTTGCTGAGATAAAAGGGATAAGTATCAAAAAAGCACAGACTATTGCAGCTTCATTTGCTGAAAAGGCAGGCATGAGACGTGCCCTGATATACCTGCAGCGCTATGGTATCTCAAATGCAATGGCTGTTAAAGTCTATGAAAAATATCATGAAAAGATGTATGCCATCATAGAAGAAAATCCATACAAAATGACTGAAGATATCGAAGGCATCGGATTTAAGAAGGCTGATGAGATAGCTGAAAGGTCAGGTATTGAAAGACATTCTGCTTTCAGGATACGCGCAGGGATACTGTATGCGCTGAATCTTTCTTTGGGCGAGGGAAATGTTTTTTTGCCGGAAGAGGAGCTTATAGAAAAGACAGCTGCACTGCTTGCTGTTGAGAAGTCGGAGATTGATTCGCTTCTTTCAGATCTGGCAATGAAGCATGAGATAGTATGCAGAAAGACAGGAGACGAGGTAAATGTCTATCTTTCAAATTACTATAATATGGAGATTGAGTGTGCAAAGAGGCTGCTTGAGCTTAATATCTGTGAAGAAATGTCAGAGGAATCGATCGAGGCTGATATCAGAAAGATAGAAAAAAGGACTGATCTTACACTTGAGGAGCATCAGAGAGAGGCTGTAAAAGTTGCCATTCAAAATGGTGTCTTTGTTATGACAGGAGGCCCTGGAACGGGCAAGACGACCACTTTAAAGGTTCTTTTGAAGTATTTTGTGTCTAAGGGTATGGACGTGATGCTGGCGGCTCCTACGGGGCGTGCAGCTCGTCGTATGACGGAGGCTACAGGTATAGAGGCGCGTACTATTCATAGAATGCTTGAAGTAAATGGTGAGGCAGGGATAAGCGACTCAAGGCGGATGTTTGCAAGAAATGAAGAGAATCCTCTTGAAACTGATGTGGTCGTGATCGATGAGATGTCGATGGTAGATCTGCCGCTTTTTAGAGCGCTCCTACGGGCGGTGAGTCCCGGTATGCGTATAATCCTTGTAGGGGATGAGCATCAGCTGCCGAGCGTGGGTCCCGGAATGGTGCTCAGAGATCTTATAAATTCACATTGCTTTGAAGTTGTAACCCTTAAAAAAATCTTCAGACAGGCTGGTGAGAGCGATATAGTAATGAATGCGCATGCCATACTTGAAGGCAGGGCGCCAAAGCTTGACAATCAAAGCAAGGATTTTTTCTTCTTACAGAGAAATGATGCGGAGACAATTATTCAGGGAATTATTTATCTGGTATCGCAGAAGCTGCCGCCGTATATTGGAGCAGAGTCGTCTGAGATACAGGTAATGACACCTATGAAAAAAGGCGCGCTTGGTGTCGAGGTATTAAATCAGAGACTTCAGGAGGCACTTAATCCAAAAGAGCCGGGGAAAGTTGAGAGAACTTTTGGAAGCGGCGTATTAAGAGTTGGAGATAAGGTCATGCAGACCAAGAACAACTATCAGCTGGAGTGGGAGATATCTTCGGTTCATTCTTCACTTAAGGAGAGTGGAAGTGGAGTGTTTAACGGTGATATGGGTGTTGTCGAATCTATAGATCCCGGCTTTGGAAACGTGGAGGTTCTCTTTGATGATGGAAGGAGAGTAGTCTATCCATCAGCAAGTGTAAGTGAGCTTGAGCTTGCGTATGCGATAACTATACATAAATCCCAAGGGTCAGAGTATCCGGCAGTGATCATGCCGCTTTTCACGGGACCTGAGATACTTATGAACAGAAATCTCATCTACACCGGAGTTACTCGCGCAAAGACATGTGTGGTACTCATGGGAAGGCGCGCAACGATAGATAACATGATACAAAACACTCATGAACAGCGCCGATATACGAGCCTCAGCAAGCGAATTGTAGAAGTATTTAGTATGTAATGAAGATAGATTTAAACAAAATAAAAGAAAGTCTGATCGATGTTGTTTTTCCAAGGCGCTGTCCGGTGTGCGATCGGGTGCTGGCAATGGGGAACAGGGCAGTATGTCCAAAGTGCAGAAAAAGCCTTGTATTTATCGGCTCCAAGGGGTGCAGAAAGTGTGGAAGGCTTCTTACTGACAGCGATGAGGAGTATTGTGAAGACTGCAAAAGTACAGCTCATGTTTTTGACAGAGCTCTTTCTGCCTTCGTGTATAATGATGCCTTCAGAAAGTCTGTGTTCAGATTTAAAAATGGCGGCAGAAAGGAGTATGCAGACTTTTATGCAGAGGCACTTTACAGGATATACGGAGCTGAGATCCGTGCCTTTGATGCGGATGCTATAGTGCCTGTTCCACTGCATAAAAGCAAAATGAAGGAGCGCGGATACAATCAGGCAGAGTTAATTGCATCAAAACTTGCAAAAAAGTTGTATATTCCTATGTGCAATAATCGGATAATCCGCGTAAACCGCGCAACTGCGCAGAAAACACTAGGTGCATCACAAAGACGTAAAAATTTGAAAAAGGCTTTTATAATCAAAGGAAATGATGTAAAATTAAAAAGAGTTATTATAGTGGATGACGTGTATACTACGGGCAGTACTATTGATGAAATTTCCGTTGTATTAAAGCGTCATGGTACAGAGAAGGTATTGGCGTTGACCGTAGCGAGCGGTACGCCAGTCTGAATTACATTTTACAAGGAGGGGGCACATAATGAATGTCAAGAATTGTAGAAAGTGCGGTAGAATTTTCAATTACATGGGAGGTCCACCTATCTGCCAGGCTTGCCTAGAAAAGCAGGAAGAACAGTTCCAGACAGTTAAAGCCTATATTAGGGAGAATCGCGATGCTACTGTGGCACAGACTGCAGAGGCATGCGAAGTTGATGTTAATCAGATCAAGCAGTGGATCCGAGAGGAGAGACTCGAGCTTTCATCTACTGAGGGTGCTGAGATTGTATGTGAGAGCTGCGGAACACCTATCCTTAGCGGAAGATACTGCGACAAATGTAAAAGGGAGATGGCAAACGGTCTTAATGCTTCTATCAAGAAGCCTGAGATGCCGAAACCTGAGGTCAAGAAGGAGCGCCCTGGCGAGGGTATGCATTTCCTGAACAGAAAATGACTCAGGTGTAATGCCTTAGTTTATGTTGGATAAAGACAAGATCATACTGATGACGCGAATGGCGTCATACGAGGCTACTGAGGGTAAAAAGATGATCCCCATAGCCGGATATTTCAGAAGTGACTATGTAGGATTCAATATAATAAAGAGCGCGGTTTCAGTTACGCTTGCTTTCATAGTTATCGTTTCTGTATATCTCGTCTGCAATGCAGACAAATTTATATCTGAGTTTTATGAGGCGAATTTCATGGATGTTGTAAGCAGGTTTATCAATATCTATGGATTCGTCCTCATAATATACATCCTGGTATCGTATATAGTATACTCATTCAAATATACGGCAGCCAGGAAAAGTGTCAGGATATACCAAAAGGCACTGAAAAAGTTAATTTCGATGTACGGAAGGTAGACTGACATGGATAATTTGATATCAATAAGGGACAGGATCAAGGAAGTATACTCTGGATACGCAACATATATAGATGCATTCTTTAGGTTTGTCCTGGCTCTAATAGTTTATGTAATGGTAAATAACAGCGTTGGTCACATGGAGGCACTCAAAAGTCCGGTGTTGATCACATTGCTCGCGCTGCTCAATGCAGTGCTTCCGGCTAATGCTATCATCATTTTTGCCGCAATATTGACAGTGTTACATCTGTATGCGTATTCATTACTGTGTGCAGGTGTTGTTGTTGTGTTATTTGTACTTTTGTTCTTGCTGTACTTCAGATTTTCACCTAAAGATTCACTTACGGTCGTTCTTACGCCATTGGCATTTGCAATGCATGTGCCATATGCAGTTCCAATATGTGCGGGGCTTTCGGGAAGCCCATATTCGTGTGTATCAGTTGCGTGTGGGGCAGTGGCATACTACGTTGTTAATTATGTGAATATGAGCGGTGCTGATATTGAGATTGAAGACGTTGAGATGGTGGCATCGACGCTTAGAAATCTCATAAATGGTATCATAGGCAATAAGAATATGCATCTTGTCATATATGCTTTTATGGCAACTACACTTGTTGTATATGTTATCAGGCGCAGTAAGATCAATTATTCATGGATCATAGCTATCTTCTCGGGTGCAGTTTTTGACCTTTTATTTATTCTTGTGGGAAGTGCTGTGATGCATACATCGGTGTCTGTATTGGCACTGTTTACAGGTACGCTTTTTGCGCTGCCGATAGCACTTATCTTGATGTTTTTTGTATTTATGGTGGATTATTCCAGGACAGAGTATCTTCAGTTTGAGGACGAAGAATATTATTATTACGTCAAGGCAGTGCCAAAGATAAGCAGTGGAGGTTTTGAACAAGAAGAAAGGAACTTTAGGCGATAGTCATGACGACAACAGGACTAAGTGGATTTTTGGATTTACTTGATAAGTACATCTCGTTTGACGCTGTGCCGAGAATGGTCATAACTGACTACGTTGAGATTCTGATCATTGCTGTGCTTGTTTATGAGATACTTGACTGGGTACAAAGTACTAAGGCTTGGTCGCTTCTCAGGGGAATTGTTGTAATTGCGGTCTTTATCTTTTTAGCATATATATTCCAGATGAACACTATCATCTGGATAGTGCGTAATGCATTGAATGTTGCTATCATGGCTGTCATAGTTATATTTCAGCCTGAGCTCAGAAGGGCTCTTGACATGATAGGACGAAAGAATATCCTGGCTTCATTCATTCAGTTTAACACTGGAGCTGCAAAGGTTCAGGATAAAGGCAATATATTTACAGAAAAGACAATAAACGAGATAGTGAAGGCAAGCTATGAGATGGGAAAGGCACGTACAGGTGCCCTCATAGTAATTGCCCGTAATGACCCTCTCGATGAATATATAAGAACTGGTATTGATATTGATGGACTGGTGAGCAACCAGCTCCTTTTGAATATTTTTGAGCATAATACGCCGCTTCATGACGGAGCTGTCATCATCATTGGTAATAAGGTGGTTTCAGCAACCTGCTATCTGCCGATGTCTGACAACCTGGCGCTGTCAAAAGAGCTTGGTACAAGACACAGAGCAGGTGTCGGTCTGTCTGAGGTAACAGATTCGTTTACTATAATTGTATCAGAAGAGACAGGTCATGTTTCATTTGCCGTGGAAGGTGACCTGTTTAGGAACGTTGACGAAGACTTCCTTAGGACAAGACTTGAAGAGTTGCTTGAGAAACAGGAAGAGGAGACGAAGTTCCTTTTCTGGCACAAGAAAGGTAAGGCTAAGTCATGAAAGATTTTCGTAAGATGGATGAAAAGCTTTCCGGAAAAAAGTGGTACTCGAATCTTAAGGAATTCCGGCTTTTCCATAATATTAAATTAAAGCTCATATCCCTTGGACTTGCGTTGCTTTTGTGGCTTGTTGTGGTTAGTATAGATAACCCGGTGATGACATTGCCGTTTGCGCCTATCAATATCAATGTAGTCAATGCGGATATAATGGAAGAAGAGGGCAAGGCTTTTGAGATAGCCGAGTCTTCAAAATCGATCGGGATAAGTGTAAAGGCTGAAAGATCCATATTGTCGCTTTTATCCAAGGATAATTTTGTTGCGACGATAGATATGGCAAATCTTGATGGCAATCGTGTTCCGATTGAAGTAAAAGCTAACAAATATTCGGACAAAATTGAGAGTATCACGCCAAGACAGCGTTTTGCGACGGTCATAGTCGAAAACCTTAAAAGTCAGCAGTTCAGGATTCATGTTGTACCTACGGGAGAGGCTGCTGAAGGATATGCTGTGGGAAATACATCAGTTGCTACAAATGTGGTAAGAGTATCGGGACCTGAGTCGATAGTATCTACGATCGACAGAGCGGAAGTACATGTTAACGTCTCGAATATGACAAGTGAGATACATTCAAATGAGCGTCTCATCCTATATGATAAGAATGGAAGTACTATAGATGCCTCAACTCTTTCTTTGTCTATTGACTCTACAAACGTTAAAGTCGAGATATGGAAAACAAAGGAAGTGTCGATCACTGCCGGATATGAGGGAACAGTTGCAGGAGGATATGCTGTAAGTGGTGTATCTCTTTCAAAGGCCTCTGTAATGGTTGCTGGTGATGACAGTGATCTTGATGAGATCTCTTCAATATCCATACCTTCATCAGTAGTTAACGTTGAAGGTATAAACAAGAATCTTTCAGCGGAAGTGGATCTTTCAAGATATCTTCCGAGCGGTATTATAATAGTCGATGAAGACAGGACTGTCACAGTCAAGGTAAAGGTAGAGCAGCTTCAGAGTGCAGTGCTTGAGGTACCTGCGTCAAATATCGCTTTTGTAAACGTACCGGAGGGCATGACTGCTTCAATGACAAATCCGGATGAGAATGTTCATCTTGGAGTTATAGGTCTTTCAGCACATATTTCTGCAATAGATGCGGGTGCCTTGCAGGGAGTGGTAGATATTGGTACAATAAAGGCTGCTGATGGTTTAGATGTGCTTACAGCAAATATGTATGATGCTTCGGTAGCGTTTGCGCTGCCAAGTGGTATAACTCAGGCAAATGAGGTTAAAGTATCGATAATGCTTCAGGGGCATGCTGCAGTAGATGACAGCACAGTATCAGAGGGATCGGTTTCTGAAAATGTGCCCGACGGGGAAGTATCAGATAATTCTGAGCAGGAAGAGAATGCAGATCAGGAAGCAGAATCACATGATTCTGAAGAAGACGGTGCGGCAGACTCAGAAAAAAATACAGAAGACTCTGAAAATAGTGAGTCGAATTAAAGAATAATTTGAAGGAATGGAAGGAAATAGAAATGGCTAGACTTTTTGGAACAGATGGCGTTAGAGGTGTTGCTAATACAGAGCTTACACCGTTATTGGCAATGCAGCTTGGAGCAGCTGGAGCGTATGTACTTACAGAGCAAAATGCATATAGACCTACTATCATGGTTGGATGTGACACAAGAGTTTCGGGAGATATGCTTGCAAACGCGCTCATGGCAGGTATCTGTTCTGTTGGAGCTAATGCAGTTTATGTTGGAGTGATACCTACACCTGCTATTGCATATCTTACAAGACAGTACAAGGTTGATGCAGGTGTTGTGATCTCAGCATCACATAATCCGGTAGAGTTTAATGGCATCAAGTTCTTTAATGGTGATGGATATAAGCTTTCTGACGAGCTTGAGGACAAGATTGAGGCTTATATCAAAAATGGCAACAAGGATCTGCCGGCACCTATCGGATCAGGAGTAGGCAAGATCAAGTATAGACGCGATGCTAGGGAAGAGTATATCAATCACTCTATGAAGCAGATCCACACAGATCTTCATGGTATGAAGATAGTTGTAGACTGTGCAGAAGGAGCTTCACATTATACTTCGGTTGAGACATTAAAGGAGCTTGGAGCGGAAGTTATAGCTATCCACAATAATCCTGACGGTACAAACATCAATGCAAACTGTGGTTCTACTCACATGCAGGAGCTTTGTGCAAGGGTTGTAATGGAGAAAGCAGATCTCGGTCTCGCTTTTGACGGAGATGCTGACCGACTTTTGGCTGCTGACGAGAATGGTAAGGTTGTTGATGGCGATCAGATCATGGCTATCATCGGCACTCATATGAAGAAAAAAGGTGAGCTCAAGAATAACACTATTGTTGTTACTGTTATGACAAACCTTGGATTCCTTCTTATGTGCAAAAGAGAGGGTATAAAGGTTGATCAGACGAAAGTAGGTGATCGCTATGTACTGGAGCATATGAGAGAGATAGATGGCTCACTTGGCGGTGAGCAGTCAGGACATATCATTTTCTTGGGTGAAAATACTACAGGTGATGGACTCCTTTCAGCACTTCATTTGCTTGAGGTTGTAAAGGAGAGCGGCAAGCCGTTGTCAGAGCTTGCAAAGATAATGGAGGTACTGCCACAGGCATTATGCAATGCTACAGTGCCAAATCATAAAAAAGAAAAATATCTTGAGTATCCTGAGATCAAGGAAGCTATTGATAAACTTGAGGCTAAGTATGCAGGTGAGGGCAGAGTTCTTATAAGACCTTCAGGCACAGAGCCTTTGGTAAGAGTTATGATCGAGGGAAAAGATCAGGCTGTTATAGATGAAGATGCTAAAAGTTTGGCTGATTTAATTGAAAGTGTTGTTATGTAGTAATTGTTTGGCACAGTCCGAAGCATTTGCTGCTGAGGACGTGTGAACATAATGTGGGTATGAGCATGTCCTTTGCCGAAGGCAAATTTGCATGGACATGCGAAGCTGTATCTGTGAAGGTACTGAACAGATACGTAATGTGAAAATAAGGAGTGGTTCATAGATGGTAAGCCAGAAAGTTACAGTCAAGAACCCAACTGGTCTGCATTTGCGTCCGGCGGGTATCTTGTGCAAAGAGGCAATGAAGTTTAAGTCTCTGGTTACATTTAGGTTTAAGGAAAATACCGCTAATGCAAAGAGTGTACTGAGTGTTCTCGGTGCATGTGTAAAGAGCGGAGATGAGATCGAGCTTATGTGCGAGGGAGAGGATGAGCATGAAGCGCTCAGCACCATCGTTGGAGTTATAGAAGCAGGTCTTGGGGAATGATTAAAAGCCATGCAGCAATGCATGGCTTTTCAAACGGGTAAAAATATGAGAGAGAAGAATAAAATTTCGCTTGTGATAGCGGCTATCCATCTGATCATAGTGACATTTGCTGAGCGGATGGTATTTACAGCGAGAATAGGGGATAAGCCGTTTAACTACTTGGTGTGTAAGGTTGCTGCGTATATTGTATTGTTTTTGGTCTGGAGGGCTATAATTGTCCACAGTGATAAGACGAAGGCTATACTGAAGTATGCGCTTATATATGCAGTTCCGATAGTGGCGGTTTTGGTATTTAAGCTTCCGCAGGGGTTTCTCAGCAATGATGAGACACTTATTTTTTCGGAAGCGAGGAAGCTTGCAGACTACACATGGTTTTACTATTTGACGACGTATTATTACATTATTTCGATGATGATAATACCTGCATGGTTTGGGCCAATACTTATAAAGGTCGCAATCCAGCTGCTTGTGTGCGGATACTCGGTATACAGGCTTGAAAAGTATATTGGCTTTAAGTATGGTAAGTTTATATATCTTGCATTTATGATCCCACCTGTACTTGCATATACGACAAGTGCTCACCGGATACCGATATATTTTTTGCTGTATCTGTTCCTGGTGTTTAAGCTTCTTATGGATAAGATTGAAAATGTTGAGATAGACAATCTTACAATAGTATGGATGACATTCCTTGGAGCTGTGCTGACACAGTGGAGAACTGAGGGAATATATCTATTGGCACTTGTTCCGATACTTATGTTTATTGTCTATCCGGATTTACGCACTAAGAGCGGGGTACTGAGAGTGATACTTATATCACTTCTGATGCAGTATCTTGTGCAGATACCTCAAAATGGTGTATTCCCTATGGGAATGGACAGTAAGGCAAACGACAGGATGGGACCATTTTATGCCTACACTATCACAAATATGTTCAGAAATGGTCTTGATGAGGATAAGAATAAAGAAGATATAGAGAGAGTAGGAAAGTATCTTGATATTGATACTATCAAAGCAATAAACAGAGATCTTGGAGATATCAATTATGAAGACGTACTTATCCTTTACTATCAAGGCTATACGGGCAAGAAAGAAGATGCAACCTATGGAGACTATGTTGAATATACAAAGGGCTGCATAAATATTTTCAAGAATAATCCGGATGTCTTGCTCCGCACAAGGATAGGAGCGTTTGACTACGCGGCAACTCCATATGATATAAAGTGGGAGCAGGGTGGACTAAAGGGCTTTGCATTGTTTTGTGTAAGTATAGTAAAAACAATAGCTTACAATCTTTATATCCCGCATATTTTGCTGGTTTTAATGGGAATATATGCTATTGTACGCAGACGCTGGTATACGTTCTTTTTGGCAGGAGGGCTTTTGTGCCATTTTATCATAGTGTTTGTGCTTGCACCTGCATCATATTTCAAGTATTATTTTCCGATATATATGACAATGTATTTCCTTACAATACTGGTTATGATAAGTCTGGTCTGGAACAGGAATAATGACAAAAAGGTAACATTCTTGCAATAAGCTGGTATAAGTATTAAAATAAATGAATATGACTTTGAGAAGAAAAACTACTATATAAAAATCGGTGAGGTAGAAATGAAAAAACTTTTGATCACAGGAAGCAATGGACAGCTTGGAAGAGCTATCAATATCGAGCTTGCAGGCAACAGCGAATATGAATTATACAATACTGATGTAGCTGAGGGAAATGGCATACATTCACTTGACATCACAGATGTAGATGCTGTTACATCACTGGCAAAGGAGATCAAGCCTTATGCTATCATCAACTGTGCAGCTTATACTGCAGTAGATGCACAGGAGAAGGACAGGGATCTTTCATACAAGATCAATGCCATCGGACCAAGAAACCTTGCTATAGCAGCGTCAGATACAGGTGCTAAGCTTGTTCACATTTCAACTGACTATGTATTTGCAGGTGACGGAAACAGACCATATACTGAGTTTGATAAGACAGGCCCTGTAAGTGCTTACGGTATTACAAAGCTCGCAGGAGAGAATTTCGTGAAGCAGTTTGCTCATGACTTTTTCATCCTTCGTACAGCATGGCTTTATGGCGATGGAAAGAACTTTGTTAAGACAATGCTCCGTCTTTCAGAAAACCATCCTGAGGTAAGCGTAGTAAACGATCAGCTTGGTACACCTACAAGCACTAAGGAGCTTGCAAGAGCTATACATTCACTTCTGCCTACAGAAAATTATGGACTTTTCCACGCTACATGTGAAGGCTCTACAAACTGGGCAGACTTTACAGAGGAGATCTTCCGTTTAGCAGGTAAGGATACAAAAGTAAATCACGTTACAACAAAGGAGTATGCAGCGATCAATCCTCAGACAGCTCCACGTCCTGCATATTCAATCCTTGACAACTACATGTTCCGTCTTACAGGTGGCTACACATTTGCAGACTGGCATGATGCTATTGAAACATACATAAAAGAAATGTAATTATGCCAGGGTCTAAAGTCTTTTCCCATGGCAAGCTAGCTTGCCAGTGGGTAACAGACTTTATGACCCGCCCAAATATGAGTGTGGAGTGGTGCAAAGCAGCACGAAAACACGAATATTTGATAGGATTGTGGGAGTGCAAAGCACGTAACAATCCGTTGGCATAATTAGTAGGAAGGATTTAAGATAATGATAGAGAAAAACGCAAAAATCTATGTTGCAGGACACCGCGGACTTGTAGGATCTGCAATCGTCAGAAGTCTTGAGAAGGACGGATACACAAACATCGTAAAGAGGACACACAGCGAGCTCGATCTTACTGATCAGAGGGTAGTATTTGACTTTTTCGCTGAGGAGCGTCCGGAGTATGTAGTGCTTGCAGCTGCACATGTTGGAGGCATCAATGCAAACCAGACATGCCCTGCAGATTTTATCTACATCAATTCTATCATTCAGTGCAATGTCATAAAGGCAGCACATGATTACAAGGTTAAAAAGCTTCTTTTCCTTGGAAGCTCATGCATATATCCAAAGATGGCGCACCAGCCAATATCTGAGAGCGAGCTTTTAACAGGTCCTCTTGAGACAACAAACGAGGGATATGCAGTAGCAAAGATCGCAGGTCTTGAGATGTGTAAGTTCTTCAAGCGTCAGTATGGTGATGATTTCATCAGCTGCATGCCTACTAACCTTTATGGACCAAACGACAACTTCAATCTTGAGACAAGCCATGTTCTTCCTGCACTTATCCGTAAGTTTGATGATGCAAAGAAGAATGGCGCTCCATCCGTAGAGCTCTGGGGCACAGGCAGCCCTCTTCGTGAGTTCCTTTACGTTGATGATATGGCTGATGCATGCGTATATCTCCTTCAGAACTACAGTGGTGAAGAGCATGTAAATATTGGTACAGGTAAAGAGATATCTATCAAAGAGCTTGCTGAGATAGTTAAGGAGACAGTTGGATTTGAAGGTGAGATCGTATGGAATTCAGCTATGCCAGACGGTACTCCACGTAAGCTTCTTGATGTTTCCAAGCTCCACAACATAGGCTGGAAGGAAAAGGTTGGTCTTAGAGACGGTATCCGCCTTGCTTATGAGTGGTATCTTGCACAGGATGAAAAGGATCTTAAAAAATGATATTTCGCGTTAGTATAATTCTTGTAGGGATTATTCTACTGCTTACCATGCGTTTTACTGAGGAGCCGGTCACAAGATTGATTGAGCTCTTCAGCTTTCGCAAGGCAGACACCTCATCAAATATGGATAATGAGGAGGACGACATATTGAGCAACAAGACGAAGTGGAGACTTATCATATCGGGATATGTGATCTTTATATTATTCGCGATATTTGCAATGGTCTCTATTTTTACACTGAATAAAAAGATCAACACTCTGTACGGCAGCATACAGAATCTTGAAGAGACAGTACAAGAGATGCAGGCAGTGTATAGTGATTAATGGAGTGCTGACAGGTGACGATTCAGATAGTTCTAAGTATCGTAATGATACTCGTTAATATAATTTTATACTTTGTTTTTGGATCGCTGGTAATGGCAATAAATAAAGAAAAACCATTGCGAGCGACACTTTCAGTTTTAGTGGGTTTTTTTGTATACTACTGTTTGTTTGACATTCCATGTCTCATAGTTATGCTGCACTGGAGACCGCTTAGTGTACTTTCTATGACATGGGCTGTTATTCTTGTATTGGTAGTGGTCATTTCGGCTGTTATGTCGTTCACACGTTGGAAGAGCGGATTTGCTTCTCTTACACAGTACGTCCGTGAAAATATGGCATTTTGTATCACAGCTGTAGCAATAGTTGCAGTGCAGATGATATTGATAATGCATGCGTATGAGTTTACATTGGATGCGGCATACTATGTTGCAAATGTTACCACATCGCTTCGGACCAACACAATGAATATCTATGATCCTTTCACAGGTGACTGGCAGAATCATTTTGAGACAAGGTATCTTTTTGCAACCTATACGATGAATGATGCTGTGATGTGCCAGCTGACGGGGATACATCCACTGCTCTGGACAAAGACTATAATGTCCGGGACAGCCGTTATTCTGACAAATATCGTTTATTACAAGATAGGAAGAAAGCTATTTGGAAATTCAAACGGCAAGATATTGCTTATGCTGTTCTTTGCCGGAGTACTTAATTTCTTTTATATATCAACCTTCACAAGCTCAAACTTCATGACAACAAGGACTTATGAGGGTAAATCTCTTGTCGGAAATATCGTACTTCCGATGATACTTTATATATTCATCTGTCTCGGTGAAGATCACAAAAACAGAAAGTACTACCTGATGCTGTTTTTGACATGTATCGGGTCAACTATACTTTCGAGTTCATCAAATATGCTTGTTCCTGCGACGGTTGCAGTATTTGCACTGCCGCTTGCGATAAGAAAAAAGAGTATCGGAGTACTTGTAAAAAGTGCTTTATGCGTATTGCCATGCCTTTTTATGATGGTAATGTATGTTCTGTACGTTAAAGGACTTTTTGTTTTTTATACTTATCCGCCACTTTTTGGCAAACATTGAGGTAGTTTATGCAGACACTTAACGTTCAGGAGAGCGGTTTTTTATATATTTTCAAGTGCATAGGGCTATACAGCGGCGGATGCCTTTATCTTGCATTGTATATTGCGGCACTGATTTTTCTGTTTAAGAAAGGCACAAAGAGAGACAGGGAGATTTTTTTATACCCATCGCTTGTACTTCTTTTTACTGTGTTTAATCCAGTCTTTCCTGTAGCCATAAATTCAGTATTTGATATTAATAAAGAGTATTATAGATTTATATGGATAACGCCGGTTGTAATACTGCTGTCATATACGGCATCAAAGATCGTTTTTGAGAATGATTATTCAAAGGGAAAAAGAACGATCATAGGTGCAGCTATCACCTGCATACTAATGGGACTTGGTGTGAGTGTCTATGCTAAGGGATATACACCGGCAGCAAATATCTACAAGATGCCTGAGGAAGTATTGCAGGTATCCGAAATGATCCACAATCATGCAAATGTAGAGTATCCAAGAGCGCTTTGCGACTACAACATGAATATGGAGATAAGGCAGTATGATGCTTCGATACTGCTTGCGGCTGATCGTGAGCAGTACATGAATGCTGTTGCAGGACAGATCTCTGATGAGATGATCGCGTCTGAGGGAAACTATCCGGAAAAGCTGCTTGCCATGCTCGTAATGGGAAAAGAGCTCGACTTTGATGTATTTAAGGAGGCTCTTGATGCTACTAATACAGAGTATATTGTCCTCGATCACTACAGCAGGATGATATATTATCTCGAAAAGGCAGGGCTTAATAAGGTTGGAGAAACCCAGACACGCGTCATAATGCACTATGACCTTAAAGATCCTAAAAAGTTTGAGCTTGCAGACTATAGCGAAGTATGGAAAGAGCAGAAATTTTAAGATGCAGACATTGACAGTTTTTACACCTACATACAATAGACAGGATATGCTCGGACGTGTTTATGACAGCCTCAAGGAGCAGACCAATAAAGACTTTGAATGGCTGATAGTAGACGATGGTTCTACAGACAGCACCGAAGATGTTGTAAAAGGTTTTAAGAAAGAAAATATCATAAATATACGCTATTACAAAAGAGAGAATGGCGGTAAGATGAGAGCGCACAATGATGGAGTCAGGCATACCGATTCTCCATTATTTGTCTGCCTTGATTCAGATGACTATTTTACAAAGACGGCAGTTGATGATATATTGAGAGCATGGGAAAACGCTGATGATAAAGAGAGTCTTGCCGGTATAGTTGCCCACAAGGGCAGGAGTGAGACGGAAGTCCTTTATGACCAGAAGTTTCCCGATATTGAGCGAACTACTATTTTTGACTTGAAACTGCGTGGATTTAATGGTGAGACAACCTTGATCTTTAGGACAGATATATTGAAAAAATATCCGTTTCCTGAGATAGAGAGGGAAAAGTATGTCCCGGAGGACTATGTGTATGACCTCATAGGACAGGAGAAAGAGCTGCTTGTATGCCCTAAGATCCTTACCGTCTGTGAGATAGTTGAGTCAGGCTATACAGACAGCGTTGAGAAGCTCCGCTGGAACAATCCGACAGGCTGGTATCTTTACTATGTTAATCGCGCAAAGTTTGCTCCAAATGGAGTTTTGAAGCTTAAATATGCGGCACACTGTCTTAGATTTTCTCTTCTTGCTGAGGATAGCTATAAAAGGGAAAACAGGCTGCCATTTTCATTGGTGCTTGCAGGGCTGCCCGGGGCAATATTACTATCGCTAAGGAGAAAATTATAATAGATGAGACGTATGGTTTCAGAAGATGCGGTAAAACGTCTATATACATTACTGGTATGCACAGCCATGATAGCTGTAGATGCGCTATTGATATGGTGTGCGCTGCACTTCGTTTACAACAATGAGTTTAGGACACAGCTTTATTTTAAAGGTCATCTCTTCGTAATGGCAATGTACGTCGGAGTACTGCTGTTTTTGGGACGACTCTATGGAGGACTTTTAGTCGGTATCAGGCGCGCAGGGGAAGTAATGTTTTCCTTTGTGTTTACGGCGATAACGTCAGGCGTGTTTTTCTACCTTGTAGTAATGCTTCTTTCCTATAAGTTTCCTAATCCATTGCCGCTCTGCGGGGCTGTGGCAGGACAGATAGCACTTTCCGGTATGTGGATATATCTGACAGCGTGGCTGTATCAGAGGCACTTTAAGCCTTATGATGTTTTGCTGATATACCATGGCAAGTCGATACAAAACTTTCGTGATAAACTTGCTACGAGGCAGGATCAGTTTCATATCGCTGAGTCACTAAATATAAAAGAGGGCGAAGAGAGGCTCTGGCAGGCGATAGATAAGCACAACACAATCATGCTTTGGGATATACCATCGGGCTACCGCAATCAGATATTTAAGCATTGCTACGAAAAATCAAAGCGCATTTATGTAATGCCGAAGATATCAGATATCATCCTTAACGGATCTTCACCGGTCAATCTTTTTGATACACCGCTTCTTCGTACGGATGGCAATCCGCTCCAGTATGAGGAGAGAGTCATCAAGAGAGCTATGGATATACTTTTGGCGCTGGTCCTTATCGTGATCACTTCACCTATAATGATCATCGCGGCATTGGCTATAAAGCTCTATGATGGAGGTCCGGCGCTTTACAGCCAGGTAAGATGCACTTTAGGAGAGCGTGAGTTCAGGATCTATAAGTTTAGAAGCATGATAGTAAATGCAGAGAGCAAAGGAGTTGCTGTACTTGCAGCGGAGTCAGATCCGCGTATCACACCTATTGGAAGATTTATACGTGCCTGCAGGATAGACGAGCTTCCACAGCTCTTTAACGTGCTCAAGGGTGATATGTCATTTGTAGGACCAAGACCTGAGAGACCGGAGTTCATTGAGAAATATAAACGTACCATGCCGGAGTTTTCATACAGAATGAAAGTAAGGGCAGGAATTACGGGGTATGCACAGCTATACGGCAAGTACAATACACTTCCGTATGATAAGCTTAAATTTGATCTGTATTATATTGAGCAGTATTCATTATGGCTGGATATCAAGATGATGATACTTACTCTCAAGATACTGTTTACCAAGGATAGTACTGAGGGGACTCATGAGACTGTGACAGCTGCGACAGAAGGGGAAACATCAGATGAAGATGCCAAAGGTTTCAATAATAATACCGGTGCATAATGCCGGCAGATTCATTGAAGATACGATCAGATCCATCATGTCAGAGACATATCAGAATTGGGAAATAGTGCTTGTAAATGACCATTCTGATGATGACAGCATTAAGCGTATAGGCTACATGATGGAGGAGTTTGCAGAGAAGGGGATGGCAGATAAGATAAGTCTTTTTCACATGCCCGAAGGACAAAGAGGAGCTGCAAACACCAGAAATTATGGGGTGAAGGAAGCAAAGGGAAGGTTTATTGCTTTCCTGGACGCAGATGATCTTTTTGAGCCGCCTAAGCTTGAGATGCAGCTTAAGTTTATGAAGGAGAATGATGCAGCTTTTTCCTTTACAGGCTATGAGTTTGCAGACGAGACGGGCATAGGCATAGAGAAGATAGTCCGGGTACCAAAGAAAATGAGCTATAGATCTGCTCTGAAAAATACGACGATATTCACAAGTACGGTGATGTTTGATACTAAAAAGATAGATAAGTCATTGATACAGATGCCCGATGTACCAAGTGAGGATACAGCCCTTTGGTGGAAGATACTTAAAGAGGGGTATACTGCCTATGGACTTGACAGACCGCTGACACTCTACAGGAGAAGTGCGGGTACGCTGTCAGCAAACAAAAAAACAGCGATAGCAAGAATCTGGAATCTTTACAGAAATGTGGAGAAGCTGAGTCTGCCATATAGTATGTGGTGTTTTATCTGCTATGCTGTACATGCTGTTTGGAGAAGATTATGAACGACAATACCCATATGGGAAAGGATAATGCCAGCCGCTTTGAGGTGCTGCTTTCAGCTATGCACCTTAGTGACTGGCATTATATCGACAAGCTGAATATTAAGGGCAGGGTCACAGTTATAAATCAGTGTGATTCTGAAGGCCGTATCACAGACGACAACGGACGTGTAAAGTTTATCTCGACCAAAGACAGGGGACTTTCAAAGAGCCGGAATATGGCACTTAGGGAGGCCTCAGGAGAGATATGCATGTTTTGCGACAATGACGTCTGCTATGTTGATGATTATGCTGACAGGATAGTGGGAGAGTTTGATAAACATCCCGATGCAGACATAATTGTGTTTTTTATAGAGAGACCTGAGAGAAAGGCACCGATTTTTAATTCTGCACAGAAGATGGGCTGGCTTTCGACCATGAAGATATTTTCACCGGAGGTTGCGTTCAGGCGTGCTGCCGTAAAAGAGGCAGGGCTTTGGTTTGATGAGAGCTTTGGTGCCGGCGCAGAGTACAGCATGGGTGAGGAGAATATCTTTTTGTATGACGCAATGCGCGCGGGGCTTAAGATAGTATATGTGCCGGTAAGGATAGCCGGACTTTTAGATACTGAGTCGACCTGGTTTAAGGGATATACAAAAAAGTTTTTTATCAACCGCGGTGCGGGATATTATCGCATGACAAATATGTTTTATCACATTTTGATATGGCAGTTTGCGCTTAGAAAATATAAGCTCTATGGCAGTGAGATATCGCCGATCGATGCGATAAAAGCAATGTATGAGGGGGCGAGAGAGTATGCGTCTGTTTCTGGTAGGTGATGACTGGTCGGGCACAGGACCGGCTAATGCTACGCTGGCGCTAAGAAAAAGCCTTCCGTCAGATACTTTGTACCTTAAGACAAAGAATAAGCTTTTGAGGGCATCAGAGCTGCTTTACAAAATGAAAAAAACTGAGACAGTAGTATTCTCCGGGCATTCAAAGCAAAATATCCTTGGCATGAGGATCGCAAAAAAGATGCATATACCGAGTATCTACATCATGCACGGATGCGTCGAGTATGAGAACAAGATCAATAAGCGCGAAGATGCCGAGATGGCAGCGGATGAGCGGACAATGATGAAGGAAGCAGATCTCTTGCTTGCTGTATCGCGCCAGTTTGAGGATTGGCTTAAGGATAATTATCCCGAGTACAAGGATAAGATAGCACATCTTACAAACGGCATTGACTGGGATCAGTTAAAAGAAACGCATGATATGTTGCAGCGGGATATGGATGCTGTGCTGTCTGTGGGCGGAGGTATGCCGAGAAAGCGCATAGTAAATATCTGTGAGGCAATCGGGATATTGCGCAAAGAAGGATACCCGAATCTGCACCTCATAGTCGCAGGGGCAGAGGGAGAAGATACCGACAAGATCAATTCATATGACTATGTAGAAAATATCGGGCTGGTAGATGCAAAAAAGATGCAGGAAACCTATAGAAATTGCAGGCTGTTTATACAGAACAGTATCTTTGAAACCTTTGGGCTTGCACCGGTTGAAGCTTTGATGGCAGGAGACGATATATTGCTTTCTAAGCATTGTGGAGTGCTTTCTGTGCTCGGTGGAGTAGGAAGCGATGACATTATAGAAGATCCTGATAATACAGAAGAGATAGCTGAGAAGATCAGAAATATTTTAAAAAATGAAAATCATACCAGACTTCTGGTAGAGACAGATAAGGAGTCAACATCATGGAAGAAGCGCGCAGAAGAGCTGATGCAGATAGCAGAAGAAGTGCGGCAAAAGACATACTAAATTGGATCGCTCTTGCGATAATGATGATATTTTATGCAGGAACATGGACGTTTCCGCTGTTTTATCATTATACAGAAAAGTTTAATACGTTAATTATTTTTATTGCGTTGGCAATACTTTTGTTTAATAACATCAATATTTTGGAAAAAATAAGAGCTAAAGAAAAAATGCTTATAGCGCTCGCTTTGACAGTACTCATCGCATTTGCAAATCTGTTTATCATCGGCTCAAACAAGGGCTGCATACTTATACTTGCAGATTTTCTTATGATCTGGTATCTGGGACCTGAACTTGAGTTTAGCGAGAAGCAGAAAAAGACGCTAGAGGTGTTTTTCCTCATAATGTTTGCGTCATGGTTTGTTTATGACAGAGCGTTTTCATACAATTCAAACACAGGAGCCACTGTCACAGTATTTACACTCCTTGGAGCTATGATACTTTTGACAAAGCTTACTTCAAAGAAAGAGATCTATGGATTTTTCATAGTGATAGCAATGATGAGGACAGTGACGCTCGTTCTTTGGCATCTTGCAAGAGGCGCCTTTATAGCACTGTTTCTTTTCATCTTGTTTTATTATATTGTGCCGGCAAAGTGGTGGGAAAAGCGAAAGGCATTTACTGCTTTGTCAGTATTTGCGACAGTAGGTTCGCTTGCCTTTGTAGCGTTTTATGTGGCACTTGCATCGACAGGTTTCAATATGCAGCTTCCATTTTTCTATAAGAGCATATTCTCAGGCAGAGAGCAGATATGGATGGAAGTGTGGGATATCCTGAAGGGCTCACTTTTAACTGGAATAGGCTCAGGGCGTCAGCTTAAGTCATTCTTTGAGTATAATATGCACAATGCGATGTATGATATTTTTGCTGTTCATGGTGTTATCGTACTTGCAGGCTCTTTATTCATCATATTGAAGAGGCTTCGCCAGATCCAGGCGGGAGTAAAGCATACAGACCAGACAAAGATATGTGCTATAGCAGCATTGTTTGCAATATTCATTGAGTCATTTATAGATATGGATCTCATGTGGGCGGATTATTCACCACTCCTTTTATTTTTAGTAGTAGAGGCATTTGGTAATGGCAAAGGGAAAGTATAAGTATCTTTTTCAGAATATGGCACTATTTACGATAAGCAGCTTCGTTTCTAAAATGCTTGTGTTCTTTTTAGTGCCGTTTTATACATCGGTCCTTACAGGATCCGAATATGGAATCGCAGATGTCATGCAGACAACACTGCTTCTTACAGTGCCGCTTCTATCCCTCAATGCGGGAGAAGCGGCACTTAGATTTGGTCTTGATAAGGATGCCGATCATAGCGCAATCTTAAAGATTGGTTTAGGCAGGGTTTTCAAAGCAGATATCATAATGACCATAGCTTTGGGCATTGCAATGCTTCTGTCGTTTAAAAGACTTATTCCTATAAGCATGGCTCATATAGCGCTGTTTTATGTACTCTTTTTATGCGCCAGCTTTTATGAATACATGCTGCTTTATTGTCAGGGAACAGAGAAAGTGCAGATAATGATCACCGGAAGCGTGACATGCACTATGCTGGTCATCATGTGTAATCTTTTATTCCTGCTCAGATTTTCCATGGGACTTAACGGATATCTCTTTGCGCAGATGATCTCCTATGTGGGATCGGGGCTTTTGATGTTTAATCTTATAGGTGGGTTAGAGAGCCTAAAAAGTCATACGGAGAATGAGAAACTGGAAAAAGATATGAAAAAGTATGGCTCACAAATGCTTTTGTACTCTACATCAAGCTGGATAAATAATGCTCTCGACAGATATTATATAGCGATAATGATCGGAAGTACTGCAAATGGACTCTACGGCGTAGCTTACAAGATACCGGCGATACTACAGGTGTTTCAGCGTATCTTTGCCCAGGCATGGCAGATGTCGGCGGCAAAGGAGTTTGAAGGAGAAGAGAGAGATAAATTCTTCTCAAATATGTATCGGGTTTACAATGCGATACTCGTTGTCGGCTGCGCAGGTATCATCTGGATACTTAAAATACTGGCAGCTCTGATGTACCAGAAGGAGTTTTTCGAGGCGTGGATACTTGTGCCGCCGCTCCTTATCTCTGTTATATTTGGTGCGTTGGAGGGCTTTTTGGGCTCTATCTGTCTTGCCTTTAAGGATGGCCAGAGTATCGGCAAGGCGACCGGAGCAGGAGCGATTGTTAATATCGTGCTCAATTATATCTTCATAGTTGAGTTTGGAACTATGGGTGCCGCAATAGCGACGCTGGTTTCGTACTTTGTGATGTTTGCTCTTGCCTTGATAATGGTCAGAAAGTACGTAAAGCTGAGGATACACTTATTCCGAGATGTTGTGGCGTATCTGCTTTTGGTAGCGGAAGCGCTGCTGGTCATCATGAACATGAAGAATTATTTTTGGATAAATGCAGGTATCGTGATAGTTCTTGCAGCAATATACTGTGGAGAACTTGGAGAAATGGTGAAGAAATGCTTGAAAAGATAAAGAATAAATCAGATATTTTGTACGGTGCTGTGTTCACCTGGTTTATATTGTCATCGTTTATCGTGCAGAAGTTTTATGGAATTACAACTAAATTTGCAACGTTGATAATTTTTGCCGTGCTTATAATCCTTGCTTTGATGCAGGGCTGTTTTAAGCAGATGACTAAAAAGGACATGATGGAGGCAGCGGCAGCAGGTCTTACTATGGTGATCGCAGCGGCAAATCTTGTGATCATTAAGTCGGGAAAGGGCGCGTTTTTTGTGCCTGCAGACCTTGCACTCATGCTCTTTTTAGTGCCAAGGATAAGCTTTTCAGAGGGCTTAAAGCGCTATGTGACCGGAGTGGGTGCATCACTCATGATATGGTGGTATGCCTATGTGCACTGGGAGTATGGCTTTAACATGGCAGGTCTTATCTATATGATATTCATGCTCATGGGTGAGATCTTCCTTGAGTACATTAAAAATGACCTTGAACTGGATTACTTAAAGTATGTGCAGGGTGCCTTGATTTTTGTTACTTTCCTTTTGGAGATATGCTATCATGCACGTTCGGCAGCAGTATGCGTGATAATCTATGCCATCATATGTATTTTACTGCCAAAGATTGCAGGCAATAAGTTTTTGTACGGCGGACTGGTTGTCCTTTCAACTTTGGGAAGCATAGCATTTACAGTTATCTATTCAGCAATGGGAAAACTCGGAATCGATGTGACGATCCTCTATAAAAATCTTTTGTCAGGAAGAGAGGATATTTGGGCTGAGCTTTGGCAGGAACTTCTGAAACACCCGATAACAGGTATTGGCTCTTCATATACCCTGAAAAGTTTTTTTATTTTTGAAGTGCATAATGGACTTTTTGATATTTTGTCTGTGCACGGAATACCTGTGTTTTTATTGGTGACTTTATTGCTCATAAAGAGGCTTTGGGAGCTTAGGACGATAGGCTTTGCATTCCGCCCTGAGTGTACACTTGCTGTGGCAGGAATATATGCATTTTTGATTGCTTCATTTTTTGAAAATGGCTTTATCGTGCCACCATACAGTGTAATTTTTTTGACTTTATTTATCATCGCTGAAGATGGAGTTAGCTAAATAGACAGACAAAAATTGCTTTTTATGATAAAATGTATCAATAAAAGACTATTGCATTCTTTATATCAGTGTGATATCATATCTTTCATTGACGTACATTTGTATCTGAGAAGCGCACAAAGATTTATTTTATATTTCGGAGGCGATCGTGGAAGAGAGAAAAAGATTTTTTGTAGTAACAGAAAAGGCTATACCAGATGTACTTATCAAAGTTGTCAGCGCAAAGAAACTCCTTGATTCGGGCAGGGCTCTGAGCGTTCAGGAGGCAACAGAAGCGGTTGGGATCAGCCGCAGTTCCTTTTACAAATATAAAGATGATATATTTCCATTTCATGACAGTGCAAAGGGCATGACAATCACCATTTCGGTTCAGATGGATGATGAGCCCGGGCTTTTGTCAGATGTATTAAAGATAATCGCTGAGTTTAAGGCAAATATCCTTACAATACATCAGTCCATACCTATAAATGGTGTGGCGTCACTCAGTATTTCCATACAGGTATTGAGCGATACAGGAGATATATCAGACATGATAGATAAGGTGGGGGCTGAAAAGGGTGTACAATCCGTAAGGATTCTTGGTAAAGAGCAGGGCTAATCATAGCGCTAACATATCAGCGCTCTAACAATATAGAAAGGTGGTAGTAAGATGACAAAGATAGCAGTCCTTGGTTATGGAACGGTAGGCTCAGGTGTAGTAGAAGTGCTTACCCAAAATGCCAAGCTCATCAACAACAAGGCAAAAGAAGAGATAGAAGTAAAGTACGTTCTTGATCTTAGAGATTTCCCTGGAGACCCGATCCAGGAAAAGATAGTCCATGATTTTGATGTTATTCTTAAAGATCCTGAAGTAAGAGTAGTTGTAGAGGTTATGGGCGGACTTCATCCGGCTTATGAATTTACAAAAGCTGCTCTGGAAGAAGGAAAGAGCGTATGTACATCTAATAAAGAGCTGGTTGCAGAGCATGGTCCTGAGCTCATTTCAATCGCTCACGCAAATAATGTTAATTACCTGTTTGAAGCAAGCTGCGGCGGTGGTATCCCGATCATCAGACCGCTTAACAGCTCACTTACAGCAGATGATGTTGATGAGATCACTGGTATCTTAAACGGAACCACCAACTATATTTTGACAGAAATGACACAGAAAGGTCTTAAGTACGAGGATGTTCTTAAGGATGCTCAGGAGAAGGGCTACGCCGAGAGAAATCCTGAAGCAGACGTTGAGGGACATGATGCATGCAGAAAGCTTGCCATCCTTTCTTCACTTGCCTATGCACGTACTGCAGACTACAAGGGCATCTACACAGAGGGTATCACAAAGATCACTCCTGAGGATATCGAGTATGCCAAGGCTCTTGATATGCAGATCAAGCTTCTTGCAACAAGCCGTAAGGTTGTTGTGGATGGAGTTAAGCACTGCTACGCACTTGTTGCTCCATTCCTTATCAGTCAGAATACACCTCTTTACAGCGTAAATGGCGTTTACAATGCGATCTTAGTTCATGGAAATATGCTTGGCTATGCAATGTTCTACGGAGCAGGCGCAGGCTCACTTCCTACAGCAAGTGCAGTTGTTTCTGACGTAGTTGATGAAGTAAGACATCTTGGCAGAACGCTGGTATTCAACTGGAATCCTGCAATGCTTGATCTTGCTTCTATCGAGGATGACAAGAGAAGATTCTTTGTAAGAATCAAGGAGAGCCAGCTTGATAAGGCTCGCGAGCTCTTTGGAGAGATCGGAACTATCAGCGTAGGAAGCCTTCCGGATGAGGTTGGTTTCATTACGGATGAGATTTCTGAAAAGGATTTCAATGCAAATGTAGAAAAGCTTGGCGGTGTAATAAGCCGTATCCGTATCAAAGAGGACGCAGTCTAAATTGCTGGAGGAGCCAAAGATTATGAAATATGTCATCGTACTGGGCGATGGAATGGCGGATCGTCCGATAGAGAGTCTTGGAGGAAAGACTCCTATAGAAGTTGCTGAGACACCTACACTTGATGAGATAGCCCCAAAGTCAGAGCTTGGACTTTTGCATACCATACCGGAAGGTATGAAGCCGGGATCTGATACAGCTAATCTTTCAGTACTGGGCTATGATCCAAAGAAGTACTACACAGGACGTTCACCGCTTGAAGCTTTATCGATCGGTGTTCCTATGAAGGATACTGATGTGGCACTTCGCTGTAACATTGTGACACTTACAGAGGATGAAACCTTGGGATTTGAGGATCAGACAATACTTGATCACAGCTCCGGCGAGATTTCTACTGAGGACTGTGCAGTGTTGCTTAAGGCTGTGAAAGAGGTTTTGGAGGATGCCACTTTTCAGTTTTATGTAGGCACAAGCTACAGACACTGCCTTATCTGGGATAAGGGAAGTGTAGTAGACCTTGCAGCACCACATGATCATCTTGGTTCCAAAATAGGAGAGTTTCTTCCTAAGGATGAAGTCCTCAGGGAGATGATGAGAAAAAGCTATGAGATACTTAAAGATCATCCAATGAATCTCGAGCGTAAGAAAAAAGGATTAAATCCGGCCAACTGCTGCTGGTTCTGGGGAGCCGGCACGAAGCCTACCCTTTCTTCATTTGAAGAAAAGACAGGCAAGAAAGGTGTGATGATATCCGCAGTTGATCTGCTCAAAGGTATCGCAATCGGATCTTCTATGAAGGTAGAAATAGTAGAAGGTGCTAACGGGGGTCTTGATACCAACTATGAAGGTAAGGCAGATGCAGCTCTTAAAGCTCTCTTGGATGACGGATATGATTTTGCATATATTCATGTAGAGGCTCCTGATGAGATGGGACATCAGGGAAGCATCGAGAAAAAGATAAAGGCTATCCATTATCTTGATACAAGGGTTATCGCAAGGGTAAAGGCAGGACTTGAGAAGGCAGGTGTGGACTATCGCATGGCTGTACTTCCGGATCATCCGACACCGATCGAGATCAGGACACATAGTTCTGAGCCTGTACCTTATCTGATATACGATAGTACAAAAGAGGAGAGTCACAGCTACCATTACAGCGAGAGAGAGGCGGCACTTACAGGTATCGACCTTAGTGCAGGACCTATGCTCATAGAAAGGCTTTTAGGAGAGGAGAACCAATGCTTGTAGTCAAGAAGTTCGGCGGTACTTCCGTCGCAAACAAGGAACGCATTTTTAATGTGGCAAGGCGCTGTGTAGAAGACTACCGCGCAGGAAATCAGGTTGTTGTCGTGCTTTCAGCAATGGGAAAGCAGACTGATGTGCTTATCGATATGGCTAAGGATATTAACCCAAAGCCACCTAAGCGTGAGATGGATATGCTCTTTACAACAGGTGAGCAGATTTCCGTAGCCCTCATGGGTATGGCTATGGATGCTCTTAATGTTCCGGCTATTTCACTCAATGCTTTTCAGGTAGCTATGCACACAACAAGTGTATATGGTAATGCCAGACTTAAGAGGATTGATACAGAGCGTATTCAGCACGAGCTTGACAATAAGAAGATAGTTATTGTGACCGGATTCCAGGGTGTAAATAAGTATGATGACTATACAACACTTGGAAGAGGCGGCTCTGATACTACAGCAGTTGCTCTTGCAGCAGCCCTTCATGCTGATAAGTGTGAGATATATACAGACGTTGACGGAGTATATACAGCTGATCCCCGCATTGTTCCAAATGCAAGAAAAATGACAGAGATCACTTACGACGAAATGCTTGATCTTGCAACATTGGGTGCAGGCGTACTGCACAACCGCTCAGTTGAGCTTGCGAAGAAATACAATGTACCGCTCGTGGTACGTTCTAGTCTGAATGAATCTGAGGGAACTACAATTAAGGAGGTAGTTAAAGTGGAAGGAATGCTCATTAGCGGCGTAGCTGCAGAGAAGAATGCAACCCGTATTTCAGTTATCGGTCTTGAAGACAGACCTGGCATGGCGTTTAAGCTTTTCAACTTAATTGCTAAGGCTAACATCAACGTGGATATGATTCTTCAGTCAATCGGCAGAGACAATACAAAGGATATTTCATTCACTGTACCTGAGGATTCTGCTGATGAGGCATATAATCTTCTTGAAGACAACATCGAGTCACTTAAGGCTCACAAGGTTCTTATGAACAAGAACGTTGCAAAGGTATCTGTTGTAGGTGCCGGTATGATGAGCAATCCTGGAGTAGCTGCAAAGATGTTTGAGGCACTCTATGGATCAGATATCAACATCAATATGATCTCAACTTCTGAGATCCGCGTAACTGTTCTTATCGATGAGAAGGATACAGAGCGCGCAATGGTAGCAGTTCACAATGCATTTGGCCTTGAAGATTGATAAAACAATATAACACACAAAGAAAAACTCCGATGTGCGATGCACGTCGGAGTTTTTGCTTAGAAACGATTGTATGGATTATATCTGGTATTATCTATATTTGAAAAATCTGCATTACTGATATATGGTCTCCAATCCGGTTTTGCTTTTGGCTTTTTACCAAAAAGTGAGAAATAGAAATTAGCTTCTGTGACCATTTTGTATGGTGAAAGCCATAAGTTTGCAATCCCGAATGTAAGGATACTGAGCAAAAATATTGGAATAAAGCTTATCTTGAGGTAGAGGAGCCTTCCCTTATTCCCTTTCATAAGCTGCATTGACTGCTTTACGATCTGGAAAGCCGGCATATCATTGTTCTCAAAATAGATGAACTTACAGCAGAATAAAAGCAGATCCATCAGTACCATTAAGATCAGGATCAAAATAACAAAAACGCTGTAAGCAAGCAAAATATTTATTAAGCTGTCCATGGAGAGGACAAAGGTGAAAAGCAGGACCAGCCCGACCGTAAATGGTATGCATAGCAGCACTGCTATTCCAATCTGTATGAGAAACAGCTTTATCACAGTAAACGGATTATGTGAGAATACATAAAATATATCTTCTACTGTAGTTTTTTTGCCCTGAGCGATCCTGTAGTTCACATATGTATATCCACAGTTCAAAATATCACTTAAGAATACGATTATCAGGTATGCTAAGTAGAAGAGCACCAATGTCGGAATTGAAATACCATGTGTGAGCATTTTTAAGATAGAGAAGCCTTCGATCGGGGCGGTCAGGATTGAAGAGACTATCCTTATCATTATATTTATTACGATAGCTGCACCGATAACGATACTGTAGTTGCCAAGCAGCTTTTCTCTGGCAGCTTTTTTTAACTCTGATGCCGGTATATTCATAAATAATTATCCCTCCTTTTTCAGATGTGGTCGTTTGAGTTGTGGTTATAGTAATAGTGATAATTATTCTGAGTGTCTACATTGTCATCATCAAAGAAGTCAAAATAGGCATCGTCTGAATATTCATCATCGAAGTATTCGTGGTAATACTCAGTAAATCCATCTATCATCGGCTGCACTACATTATTTCTGAAGGAACTGTTTACAAAAAATGCTACTATTAAAGCAACTATTGTAATATTTGAAACCAGCACACTTATAAGACCGGCTATGAAACCTGCCTTTGCCCGTCCCGCAAGCCTGCCCTCTATATGTGAGAGGTGAGCAAATATTATGGCCAGTGTGCCGAGCATGATACTTATTGGCAGTATTGCTGTAAGTATAAAAAATATTGATATGATGCCTATGATCAAAGAAGCTGTCGCCATTGAGCTTCCTTTAGGTTCTGTTTTTCTAGAATAGTAATTATCCATAGTGAATCCCCTTCTTAATTTACAACTGTACAATTCTATAGTTTACAACAAATGTGAGGATTTGCCAATGCGGATTAGTAATGGTGTATGATATAATCAATAGAACCAAAAGCAACAGCTTATACATAAAATTGAGAAAGGTTATCTTGGGGGAATTTATGACTTCAATGAAAGAGAAGATGCACACCGGAGAATTATATCTTCCGGGAGATGAGGAAATTGTTAAGGAGCAGGTGGTTTATCAGGATCTGCTTTGTGAGTACAACATGACTAAGCCGTCTGAATCGGAGAAAAGAACAGAGCTTTTGAAGAAGATGCTTGGAGATTGCGGAGAAGGCGTATATATTGAGGCTCCTTTTTATGCGAATTTTGGCGGGCATCATTGTCATTTTGGCAAGATGGTATACGCAAATTATCATCTGACTTGCGTGGATGATACACACATTTACATAGGCGACTATACAATGATCGGTCCGAATGTAACGCTGGCTACTGCAGGCCATCCTATATTACCGGAGCTTAGGGAGAAGTTGTATCAGTATAACATGCCGATACATATCGGAAAGTGCTGCTGGATCGGGGCCGGGGCAATAGTCATGCCGGGAGTTACCATAGGTGACAATACTGTGATAGGTGCCGGAAGTGTGGTAACTAAGGATATTCCAGCAAATGTAGTTGCAGTCGGTAATCCATGCAGAGTCATGAGAGAGATAAATGAGCATGACAGAGAGTTCTACTACAAAGATAGGAAAATAATGATATAATGATAATCAAAAGGAGGGTATTATCATGGCAAATGTAGAGGAATTATTAAAGCAGGTACTTTCAAACGATGAGCTTAAGAACTCACTTATCAAGGCAGCATCAAGCAAGGAAAACCTTGAAGCTTTTCTTAAAGAGAAGGGCATCAATGTTGACGTTGATGAGGCTATGAAATTTGTCAAGGAAAATGCACTTAAGAGCGGCGTATCAGTAGATTCGATCGCAAAGATGGCGAGTGGATTCCTGGCTAAGTAAGCAGTAAAGGGAATATCTGTCAAGATACCGGACTTATATAATTCTGCATAAATAAGGGGGAGTGGTATGATAAATGAAGTTATTATAGATGATATTTTTGGTATATCAGTACTTCTTACTGAGCAGAAATACAGGCCTGACCTTGACAGATATCGCTCCCTTAGTATTTATCGGGGCATGCCTGATGCCAGTTTTAAGATAATCACGTCATTAAATAGGATATGCAAGGATAAAAAGAAATTTCTTGAGCCGGTAATACTTTCTACTTTTACCAAATATGCCGTTTTAGAGGACCCTTCGATTGAGGAAAGTGTGTGGCGTCAGATGATAATGGGACAGCATCACGGTCTCCCTACGCGCCTTTTAGACTGGTCTTTTTCGCCTCTTATCAGCCTTCATTTTGCAGTTACAGAGAACAATCTTGAAGAAATGGATGCGCACGATGCAGTCGTCTGGAGAATCGATGTTGATGAGCTTCATGAGATGCTTCCACAAAAGTATCAGGATATTATGAAAAGGGAAAAGACTACTGTGTTTTCTCTTAAAATGCTGACAGAAGCATGCTCAGGACTTGATGAATATGACAGAGATATGGGCGACAGATCACTGCTTATTGTCGAGCCGCCATCTATAGAGCAGCGCATTATAAATCAGTACTCATTCTTTTCAATTGTGCCTAGTGATTTTCCTGATATGGAAGAATTTCTTGAGAAAAATACCGTCAAGACGACCAAGTTTGTAATAAAGAAAGAGATCCGCTGGCAGATACGAGATCTTTTAGATAAGCTGAACATCAGCGAAAGAGTGGTATATCCGGGATTAGACGGACTTTCGAGATGGCTTGCAAGGCATTATTATGTCAAAGAGTGACGTGAGGTTTAGGCATAGGAAAATAAATAGATGAATTAAAGGAAATGTTAATGATAGAGTCCATGACTGTCAAAGTGATAAATTTGATAGTCGTGGGCTCTTGTGCTATTTACAACGAAAAAATAGCTATTCACAACATAAATATTTATAATTGTTTGAACTTAGATGAAAATTAAAGCAGAGGTGATGTTTAGATGAAACTGGCTATCTGTGATGATGAAAAAATAATAAGAGATCTGGTAGCGGAATGTGCTCATGAAATTTCTAACGATTTAGAAATTGAGTTTTTTGAAAATACAAATGAAATTATAGAACCTTATTTTTATGCTGATATATTGATCCTTGATATACACATGGAAGGGATAGACGGCATGGAAGCGGCAAGAATACTTCGCAGAAATGGAAGTAACGCTATTATTATATTTTTGACAGCACTTGAGGAATACGTTTTTAGCGCATTTGATGTAGGAGCTTTTCAGTATATTGTAAAACCTTTTGAAAAAAAGAAGCTTAAAGGAATTATTGCGGATGCAATTGAGCAGGTTGAGGATAAAAATAGGATAGAACAGCTACTGCGTGACAGTAAGAATAAAATTTCAGATAAATCGTTTATCATAAAGAACGGTAAGAATACGACCAGAGTGAACTTATCTGAAATACTATATGCTGAAGTTTTTAATCGTAAGGTGATTATTCATATGAAAGATGGTGTACCGATTGAATATTACGGAAAGTTAAAGGAATTGGAGAAAACTGTTGGAAAAGATTTTTTTCGAGTTCATAGGGCATATGTTATTAATCTTGCATATGTGAAAAATTATGATGCTAAAAATGTAAATGTGGCAGGGGAAATATTACCTGTTGCAAGAGGTAAATATCCGGAACTTGTAAAGGCGTATCTTTCTTATCACACCAAGAGGCTATGCTTATGATGGACTTTATTATTAAGAATTTTGATACCTTCTCTAAGCTGTATATGGGGGCAACTATTGAAATTGTGTTTGCGGTTACGGCACTGCTGTATTCATACTGGCTAAGGCCATTTACACAAAAGCATAGGGCTTCCTATATCGCAGGTTTTTTCTATTGGATAGTTGAGGTTATAGGCAATCATGTAGATATAGTTACCCCTATAGATACCCTGTGTAAATTTGCAGGGATAATAATTATAGTGTACGTTGCATGGCTTATAGATGAGAAAAGAAACCTAGTTCAAAAATTTTTTCTCAGTATAGTATTTACACTTACAAGTTGGGTAACACAGGAACTGTTATCTGAAATCGGATTTTATGAACGGGATTTCATATTCCAATACGACATTTTCATAAGTGATACGACAATAATTATCATGGAGTTTGTGATATGGAATATCATACAGTATGGTTTGATGCTTTTACTTCTGTATTTGGCGGTAAGGCTTTTACATAAGGTATATAAGAATAAATCAGACGAATTATCGTGGAGAGAGTTCGTGATGCTGATGATGCCTTCGGGGTGTCTGCTGCTGGTAAAACCTATAATCCGAGCATATTTTCGTCTCTGGATGGATGGTATAGCAAATGGGAGCATAAAGGCAAATATCCCCGGAAGTGTCTATAGGATATTGTTCTGCATTTTTTCGTATCTTTCAGTTTTGATAATTGTTAAGTTATATCAGGAAATAAAAGAAAATCAGTATTGCACTTTTGCAGATCGAGCTTTGGAGAGTCAGATTGAGGATACTAAAAGCCATGTGCAGAGAGTTGAAGAGATCTATGAGCAGATGCGAGCCATGAGACATGACATGCGAAATCATATGACTGTGATAGAAAGGCTGGCAGAAACAGGTAATAAAGAAGAACTGACCGAGTATATAGGCGAATGGCAGAGTAGGTTTGAGGCGATACAGCCCAAAATAAAGACCGGAAATGCGATTATAGATGTAATTCTCTCAGAGTTTGCCGACAGATGTAAACAGGAGAATATAGTCTTCGAGAGTCAGTTTATTTATCCTGATGGGGTAATGGATAATCCTTTCGATATGAGTGTGATCTTAAACAATGCCATCCAAAATGCAATAGAGGCTTCAAAAGAGGTTGAAGATCCGAAGATAATGCTGATATCAGCTGATATGGAAAATGGAGTTATCATAAGCGTGAAAAACAGGATATCCGGTAAGGTAAGTCTTGGTGATGAAGGGCTACCTGTCTCAACAAAAGTTGGAGCCGGGCATGGCTATGGATTAAAGAATATCAGGAGCATCGCCCAAAGATACAAAGGTGATATAGAGATCAAGCAGGATGAGTCGGAGGAAGGAACTTTCTTCATACTGAATGTTATGATGATCGCAAAAATATAGACCATTCACGACAGAAATAGTGCTGTTCAAGACATTTTGCTTAATAATCAAATTTTGCAGACGATATAAGAATAAACGAAAAGATATTTTGGCAAGGAAGCCGGGAAAGTGAGGTGTTTATGAATGGAATCGCAGGGATATCTTTTCAAGAAACTGAGTCGGGACTACGAGTACATGTTAAAAAGAGCAAGAAGAGTTTTCAATCAGGAAAACTAAAGAAAAGGTTGCCATATAATTTTAAAGCATTATCAGGGGAAATTCTGAGAGCAAAGAAATCAGGGACGGCAAGACCTCTGATAATGAAGATGAAATCCAAGCTTTCGTGGCTATATAAGCAGTTGAAAAATGGTGAATATGGAGAAAGTGAAATCATGGCGGCAATTATTCACGCTGCAACGATGGAAAAAATAGCTAAGCGTAAGGTCAGGCATCTCGAAGAAGAGGAAGCAGCTGAAAATGGTAATTGCAAAGGAGCATTACCTGGTGAGGATGAAGAAATATATGGCAAGAGCAATCTGGAAGACAGTCTTAGGGAAAATGAGGAACTGTCCAAAGAGATTATGGATGAACTTATGGATGAGATAGCGAGGCTTGAGGAGGAACTTACAGAGGATTTGATGACAGAGCTTCAGGATATAGTTTGCTGTTCGGGTAGAGATATGTCAGAAGAAGAAATTAAGGAAATGAAACAAAGACACAGAGATGATGAAGAAAGACAGCTTACAAAGGCTGACCTTGAGTATCTTAAATCATTATTTAACAGACTTGAGCAGGAAAAGAAACAAAACTCTACAAGTGCATATAATAGTGGATACCATGAAGCAACTATTTCATATACGGTTGAATGTATTCCCGAGATTGAAATGGCAGACATTGATGTTGGAGAAACGATTGACGTTAGTGTTTAGATTTTATGTCAAGGAGGACAGGCTATGTCGATGAATATTGATTATTTGACGAATAAAGTGGGTTATACGAGCAACGCAATGGAGGATGCGTACTCCTCGAAAAATCAGAATGTTAAAAACGATGCCTTGAAAAAAGACAATGCTGATGATAAGGATGGAGTTATCTATGATAAATCATCCGGGAAAACTGATAATTCACTATACTCTATCAACAAGATGAGTAAGAGTGACAGGGATGCGATTGTCAGCCAGTTGAAGGCTGAAACTGAGAAACGTCAACAGCAGCTCATGGATCTTGTGCATAAGACACTTTCAGGTCAGGCAGGCGCGTATGGCGCAGCAACAGGTGACAATGTTTGGAAGATACTAGCAAGCGGAAACTTTACAGTCGATGCTGCAACTAAGGCTCAGGCGCAGAAAGACATAAGTGAAGACGGCTATTGGGGTGTGAAGAAAACATCCCAGAGGCTTTTTGACTTTGCAAGTGCGTTGGCTGGGGATGATGTTGAAAAGATGAAAAAAATGCAGGCAGCAATGGAAAAGGGTTTTCAAAAGGCTACTAAGACGTGGGGCAGAGAGCTCCCTACTATATGTAAGGATACAATAGATGCGGCCAATAAACTGTTTGAGGATTATTATGCGTCGAAAGGGTAATAGTTAATTGTTTATAGTAACATTGGAAAAGGATTTCAAATTAAGCTACGGAGGGCAAGCACATGGCAATTGATTTAACAACGCTCAATGTACCCGGAATACTGCCGCAGAAAGTCTACGACTCGTACACTCCTAATAAGACCGAAAAAAAGTTGATCAACGATAACTGGGAAGAGAAGAAAGCATCTGCGATGGATCTTATCGAACAATCAAAAAAGAACGGCTCCTATCGGGAAAGTGCATCACTTAATGGTGCAGGTGTAAGTGGAATTACTGCTGGAAAGGGCACTTATTGTAATTATTCTTTGGATGCGTTTTTCAGGGAGAAAATGCCGATCGTTTCAGACGAAAATGATAGCTTTACCATCGGAGGAGCAATGTTTTCCAGAGAAGAGCTTGAAGAATGCCGCGCAGTCATGAGGGCTGCTGTGGATGGGATCGGATGCGGAATTGGCAAGAATACAAATATTGATTATCGAAACTATGCGGAAATGGAGATCGCTGCCGGAGGTGTAAGGGCGTATGCAAGTGAAAACCTGACAGAGAGTCAGGCGGCTGTTGTCAATAAAGCAATGCAGGAATATAACGACGCACTTATCAAACTTGAAAAAGATACATTAGAAAGAGCAGGAGCAGTCGATGTTACGGGCAGTGAAGTGTCTAAGTATTACGGTAAAGCACAGCCGATCTCTAAGGAGACGCTTGAATGGATACATGGCATGAATAAGGACTCGAAACTGAGAAGTGGAGCAGCAGCGACCGTCCAGTCAGCTACAAATGAAGACCTTATAAATAAGATCAGAGATATGTTCTCAAAGCTTGACTATTCCGATAGCTCATCAATCAATTCACTTCTGGAAAGATATAGTGAGTATGTAACTCCAGCTAAAATGGCATTTGGAGTCAGCAACTCAGGCGGTTATCTGGCGCAGGCATTGAGCCAAGATGCCGCAGGCTTGCAAAATCAGTTTAAGAACATGTTAAATATCATAAGATATCGCTCTATAGACTATAAAGCTTAAGAGCAAAGAAAAGTATTCCTGAAAGTCCTGAGTGGCTTTCGGGAATATTTTTTTGTCCGATGCCATTTACAACAGAAATGATACCGTTCGAGACATTTGGGTTAATATTTAAATTTGGCAGACGATATAAGGATATATGAATTATGGTGCGGCAGGGAAGCCGGAAGGGAGGTACTTATGGATACAAAGGCAGCCGGGCTAAGGCTATTTAATGATTATAACGGATTAAAAAGTACCAGAGACCGATTAGACAGGCAGTCAAAGCGTGATAATAAAATTGCATTTTACGAACATCAAAAGGAAAACCTCAAGAATATGAAGACAGACTCTCTTGAGGACATTTCTAGGAAACTGGAATTTTTGCAGAGATATGATGATGCAATCGTGGCGGCAAAGGATGAATATAATCATTCGCAAATGTTCCATGTTATGGATGAGGCAATGGAAAGAGCCGAGAAGATCGCTGAACAGGCAGAGAAGTATGCACCTAAGACACCTGAGGAAAGACGCGAGGAAATGATTGAAGAAGCAACGGGTGTAGATAAGAATGAAGGAATACTTTCAGAAGTTATGGACGAGCTTTCCGAGATTACTGAGAGAATGTCTGAGGAAATAGTAGAAAATGCAGAAGAGATTACAGAGGAATTGAGTACACCCGAGACAATGGTTCAGGCAGATAAAGCAGAGATGAACGCAAAGCATAAGTACAGGAGCATTGATTATCGTATATAAGCATAAAAGGAATTAAAGAATATCTATGGAGGATGGCTTATGAACGTTATAGGTATTGATGGAAATAGTAATGGAATTCGGGCTTTTTATATGAAATCTAATGAGCCTACTGATGCTGTCAGCAAAAATATTAAAAAGCAGATCGAAGATATGCAGAAAAGATTGCAGGAGCTTGGTGAGAATACGGAGCTGTCGCTTGAGGAAAAAATGAAAAAACGTCAGGAGATACAGCAGCAAATAAGTGAACTTCAAAATCAGCTCAGGCAGCATGAGATTGAGGTCAGGAAAGAAAGTCGGCAGAAAAAAAGCTCTGCTATGGATGAGGCATTGGGCGGATACAGAAAGGATGATAAGAAAAGCAAAAATTCTAAAGGTATGTCTAGTATAGATATGCAGACCATAATCGCTGCGGATGCTGCAATGGAGCAGGCAGAGGTGGCAGGAAATGTAAGACGGGAAATGGAAGGAAGAGCCGGAGTTCTTGAGGGTGAGATCAGGCAGGATCATGCGCGAGGTTGGAGTGTGGAAAGCAAGAAGGAGGAATTGGCGGCAATTGAGGAAAAAGCTCAAAATGCAGAAGTTTCTCAGATAAAATCACTTTCAGATGTCAATAAAAAGCTTGAAGAAACTGCTGAGAGTGAAGATAAAGCAGATGACAAGATTGATGATGAAGATAAAGCTGCAAAGGAGTCGGAAGGCGTTTCAGCTAAAACTGGTAATAAGCAGGATATAACTACAGATAAAGGAACAAGTGACGTAGTAGGAACTAGTGTGGATATAAAGCTGTAGGTTTTAAATAGAATTGGATGCCTGCTATACAGGCATCGTGCAAGGAGGTGAAGTTCTGTCAAGCACGATTGATAAGAAAAAGTGATTTAAATAATTCACTCTGTATGCTATAAACTGTAAGAAAAATATCCCTGAGAGCTTGTGTGAGTTTTCAGGGGTATTTTTGTAGGCTTTACAAATCTGAATTATTTTTGTATACTAAGCAAGTCTTTTGCAAAAGATAAAACATATCTGAAACGTTACAGACATTCTGTCTGGTAATAACGTATTCCATTTATGGTAATTATGATATAATAAAATTTGTTAGAAAGGTTATTTTTGATGTCTGAAAATAGCATAGTTTATCAGAACAAGGATGTTATAAGTAAGGTACTTGCAGAGTCCTTGCTGGGAAAATCCTTGAAGGTTTATGGAGTTGATATTCCAAAGATTATAAAGGTCTTACCGACTAATCTGCCGGAAGTTTCAGCGAATGAGTTGCGCCTAGATAATCTGTTTTTGCTCGAAGATGGCTCGATAGCTATCATTGATTATGAAAGTGAGTTTAAGCTGAGCAATCGCAATAAATATATGGACTATATAGCACGAGTTCTCAAGCGTTATGAGCTAGAGGGCATATATGATTTAAATATCAGATTAATAGTTATATATACCGGAGATGTACATAGAAAAAGCGTGAAAACCGAGTACGACATGGGAGCTGCAAAGCTTTCAGTTGAGGGAGCGTTTCTGTCAGAGCTTGATTCAGAGAAAATTAGAAACAGGATTACAAGTAAGGTAAATAGCGGAGAAAGTCTTACCGATGAAGAGATAATGGAGTTTATCATTCTTCCACTCACATACAAAAATAAGTCTGATAAGCAGGCTTCAATCAAGGAAAGCGTAGAGCTTGCCAAGAAGATAAAAGATGAGAAGGTAATGACAACAGTACTTGCGGGTATACTGGTATTTACGGATAAGGTCATAGATGAGGAATTGGGAAATAAGGTAAAGGAGTGGCTTATGATGACGAAAGTAGCAAGGTTGTTTGAAGAAGAGAAAGAAGCTGCATTAGCCGAAAAAGATGCTGTTATTGCTAAGCTTGTTGAAAATAATGTAAAGCTGGTTGCAGATAAAGAAGCCGATATAGCGAAGAAGGATGCATATATAGCTGAGAAGGATGCAGATTTAGCAAGGAAAAATTCAGATCTGGCTGAAAAGGACTTGCGTATAAAGGAACTTGAGGCAAGGCTTAAGAAATTAGAGGCTTAAAAGGAGCATACAATGAAAATTCTTCACACTTCTGATCTTCACATTGGTCTGAAGCTTAATAATAGAGACCTTTGTGAGGATCAGAGATTTATTTTAAATCAGATGACAGAGAGGGCAGCGGCTCTGGAGCCGGACGTGTTTATCATTGCCGGCGATATTTATGACAGAGCTGTGCCGTCAGCTGAGGCAGTCGAGATTTTTGATGAATTTATTGGAAAGCTTGTGGACAGTTGCCCGAGGTGCAAGGTCATGCTTATCAGCGGCAATCATGACAGTGCCCAGAGAATAAACTGTTATCGAAATATTCTTCAGAGAGAAAATGTCTATGCGGTAGGTCTGCCGCCTCGTGATCCGGAAGAACATATTGAAAAAGTTGTAGTTGAGGACGAGTATGGCAAGGTGAATTTTTATCTCTTGCCGTTTATTAAGCCTTCCATGGTCAAAAAGATCACAGGGGAAGACGAAAATGGCAACAATCTTTCGTATGAAGAGACTATCAAAAAATTGATCGAGAGGGAGCATATCGATACTTCTGAGAGAAATGTGATCGTTAGCCACCAGTTTTATCTTCCGGTCGGAAAAAATGCTGATGAAGTCGACAGGATGGATTCTGAGATACAGACAGTCGGAAATGTCGATGCAGTAAGCGCTGAAGTGATAAGCTGTTTTGACTACGCTGCACTTGGACATATCCACAAGCCAATGAAAGTTGGAAGTGAAGTGCTCCGCTATGTGGGAACTCCGCTAGCATGCTCTGTAAGTGAGGCAGGGCAGCAGAAGGGTATGCTGCTTGTAAACATGCAGGAGAAGGGAAATATTGAAGTAGAAAATATCCAACTTAAGCCATTAAGAAAGGTCATGGTCATAAAGGGAAGCTATGCGGAAATTCTGAAAAAGGCTTGTGATGACTATGTAACAGTGATACTCGATGGCAAAGAGGAACTTGACGTGATCGATGCACAGGAGCGCATCCGCATGGCGTTCCCATACTTACTGGAGATACGACGTGAAAATGTGAGACATTCTGATTACAAAGCAGGTGTTGATAGGGAAAAGCTCATGGATCCATATGAACTATGCATGTCTTTCTTAGGTGAAACTGATGACGAGGAAAAAAAGATCATGCAGGATATCATCAATAAGGTATTGGAGCGTGTTTAAGAGATGAAAATAAAGAAACTTACAATGCAGGCTTTTGGCTCGTATGCGGACAGAACGGTTATTGATTTTACCAAGCCTGATCAAAACCTGTTTCTTATAACCGGTGATACCGGATCAGGTAAGACTACTATTTTTGATGCGATAATTTTTGCTCTTTACGGAGAAGTTGCTTCTGCCAGCAATAAAAAAGATGGAAATCTTTTGCAGAGCCAGTTTGCGTCATATAATGTAGAGCCGTTTGTAGAGCTGGAATTTACAGAGACCAATGGAATTGATGAGCTGACTTATACAGTAAAAAGGATACCAAGGCACGAGCGTCTCAAGCAGCGTGGGGCAAAAAGTGCGAACGACACAAGGCAGATAAATGGCTCAGTGTCACTTATCATGCCGGAGGGAAATGAGTATCCGAGCAAGGAAACTGACAAAAAACTGCAGGAGATAGTTGGGCTTACAAAAGAGCAGTTTATGCAGGTTGCCATGATCGCACAGGGCGAATTTATGGAACTTTTGCGGGCTAATTCTAATGACAAGAAAGAAATATTCCGTAAGCTTTTCGGAACAGAGATCTATAAAAGAATCGTTGATGAACTTGACACAAGAGTTAAAGATAAGGGCAGGACACTTGCTATGATATCAACTGAGTGTCATACGCTTATAGGAGGCATGCATCTGATAGAAGATTATGAAAGGTGCGAGGAACTGAAATCGCTCTATGGTGAGATAAAAGAGGGGCGTCTTTCTGCACTTGATGATTTTATAGAAGAACTGGCAGGATTTTGTAATTATATAAAAAGCCGCAGGGAAGAGTCGGAAAAACATAGCAGAGAACTTCAAAAAGAGCGGGACTTAAAGCGGGACGAGCTTTCAAAGGGCGAAAACATCGTCAAGGTTTTTGAGAGCATAGAGACTGCAAAAATAAGGCTTTCAGAGCTGAATAGCAGGAAAGATGAGATAAAGGCAAAGGCGGAACTGAAAGAAAAAATAGAGAAGTCTTATACTTTGAAAGATGCTTTTGATAAGGTTATCGATAGTGAAAATGAAGTTGGAAAACTTGAGGAAGCATTGAATAAGGAAAAAGAAAAACTTCCGGCGATGGAAGCTGAGTATAAAACAGCTTCAGAAGCAGAAGTGATACTTGATGCGGAAAACAAGAAAGCAAGTGGTGAGTATGAGCAGATACATGAGCGTGCCAAAAGGATTGCTGCAGATGCTGCTGACATAGACAGAGTTAAAAAAAATATAGATAAATTTGAAGCGGAAATTGAGACAAGGCAGAAAAGCTATACTTTGATCAAATCAAAGTATGAACAAGCTTCTGCTGAATATGATCAGAATTTCAAGTTTTTTATGGACGAGCAGGCAGGTGTGCTTGCGGCAAGTCTTAAGGAGGGAGAGCCTTGTCCTATATGCGGTTCGAAAGTACACCCTTCACCATATAAGGCTAAAAATGATGAGCAGATAGTTTCAGAAGCAGTCCTCAAAGCATCAGAAGAGAAAAGAAATGAGCTGCAGAATAAAGTTCAGGAATGTTCTGAAGCGGTGAAAGAGGTCATCACTAAGAAGGAAGCTGCGAACGAGGAGTTTGAAAGAGCGATTGTCAAGTTGTCGGAGAGTGTTGGTGATCTTGTAGAAAAAAATGTAAGCGGAGCTGACTATAATTCTGTAATCAGAGCTGTAGAAGAATATCGCAGCAAGGCTCTGCAAAAAAAGAATGATACAGCGTTGGAATATGAGAAGGCTAAGGACATATCTGGAAAACTTAAAACTTCAATAGAAAGATCAAAGACACTTATAGCATCTTATACTTCAGAGCTTCCAATCCGAAAGAAAAAGCTTGATGATGCAAAGATGGCTTATGATGCAAAAAAGAACGAGCTTAGCATAGATGAAACTGTCTGGAAAGAGATATGCAGAGACCACGAAAGAGAAGAAGCTAAGCAGATCCAAAGGGAAATATCTGCGTATGACAATCAGATTGCTGAAGTCTCGGGAGCACTCAAAGCTTCTGAAAAGCTTATAGAAGGAAAAGAACTTCCTGATATGGAAAAGCTGAAAATTACCTATCAGGAGAGCGAGGAAAGACTTAATGTCGTTGCAGCTCGATTAAAACAGCTTGAATCTGATGAGAGCGCGAATAAAAGTGTATATGATAAACTTACAGAAAAGCTGTCAGACAGGAAACGTGAAGTGACAGAGTACAGCCGCCTTAAAGCTCTTTTTGATCTTGCAGCGGGCAAGGTCAGTGGCTCAAGAATGGATCTTGAGACCTATGTGCAGAGGTATTACCTCGAGCATATATTGCGTGCTGCAAACAGAAGATTTGAAGATATGACTATGGGGCAGTATGAGCTACGCATGGTGGATATCGATAGAGCCGGAGACGGAAAAAACCGCGGTCTTGATCTGATGGTTTATTCATGTATCACTATGAAGGAAAGAGAGATCAAGACGCTGTCAGGCGGAGAGTCATTTATGGCAGCCCTTGCCCTGGCTCTTGGCATGGCTGATGAGATAAGTGCAGGCTCAGCGGCTATAAATCTTGATATGATGTTTATCGATGAGGGCTTTGGCTCGCTCGATGATCACTCAAGAGAGCAGGCAATCAAAGTGCTCAAGGATATGGCGACAGGTGATAAGCTTATCGGTATCATATCGCATGTCACAGAGCTTAAGCAGGAGATCGATGATCAGCTTATAGTTTCAAAAGATGAAAATGGAAGCCGGGTTAAGTGGCAGATAAGTTAAAAAAAGAGGTAGTTTCCTAAATTATGGGAAACGGCCTCTTTTTGAGCGAAAATGTTTAATGTCTCTCGTTTTCATTTTCAAAACACTCGCAAAATCTTGCTGAAAATGATGGCTTTTCATTGCCTATAGTCAGATGAGTAGTATCACCGAATCTGAGTCCTCTGAATATAACTTTTCCTTTTTCACGCTCTTCAGTAACGATTTCTGTAACTGATGTAGGTGCTGACGCCAAAAACTGAAGAGGAATAAATGGTGAAATATTCCAGATGGCAGAAAGCAGAACAGCGGTAATTCCAAAGTGACAGAAAAAAGCGATCGTTTTATTATTTCCATTTTCGGCTTCAAAAATATCGCCATTTTTCTTATATCCGTATGAGGCTAAAAGCTCAAAGAGGGATTTTGAAACATAGTCATATTTTTCTGCCATATCGCTGCACTTAACAAGCTCACTGTCTCGCCAATTATCTTTATCAAAAAGCTCAGGGTGACTGCAGTAGTAAGAAGGTAAGATATCCCACAATATACGTTTTTCATAGTTACCTTCCGAATTTTTCTTTAATTCCGTAGCATAAGCCATCCTTGCTTTTTCAGAAAGATTTGGATCAAATTGAGCATTGAACTCTCTCAGCCAGTCATATGTTATGGCATCTTTACCAAGCTTTTTCAAAGAATAAGCTGCAGTAGCCTGTGCTCTGCCGAGCGGTGACTGGTATATGTCATCTATGCCAAGTTTATCTATCATGTTTGCCAAAAGCTCAGCCTCGACCTTGCCTTTCTCAGTCAGAGTATCATTAATATAGTCAGGATCACCGTGTCTTATAAACAAAATACGCATAATATGCCTCTTTCTATTTATCACTTTCATTTATTGAACATAACGCTTTGATTAGTTTACAATATAATCATGCCTTTTTAAAGCATTGATAAAAGTGTAAATTGACAATTTCGAAAACTATTGGTTATACTAATAGCTGCATTACAGAAGGACATCTTATTTATTGGAGGTTAAGATGTTTTTCAATTTGAAAAAAGGGTTGGTTACAGCATTTGCACTCAGCTTTGCTATTTCAAATGCACTTTGTGTAACACCCGCACAAGCAGCAAGCAAGACATTGATTTCTAACGGTTGGTACTACATTAAAAATGTAAACAGCCAGAAATATGTCGAGGTTGCAAACGGTACTGATAAAAATGGAGCCAATGTTCAGCAGTACCAGGGAAATGGTAATAATTGCCAGAAATGGTATCTTACAAACCTTGGCAACAACTATGTATCACTCAGAAGCGGTCTTCAGAGCGGACGTATGATGGATGTTGCCAACGGCGGAACTGAAAATGGTACAAATATCCAGATTTACGATGCAAATGGTAAAGATACACAGATCTTCAGAATTAAGAAGAGATCTACAGGCGTTTACAACATTGTTTCAAAGTCATCAGGTGAAAAGCTTGCGCTTGACGTCTACAGTTGGTCAAAGGAAGATGGTGGAAACATTAATCTTTGGAAAGCCAGCAAAGATGCATGTCAGCAGTTTAAGTTTGAAGCAGTAAACACTGATAGCAGCAAGGAAAAAGAAAAAGACAATAATTCAGGAAAAAAAGAAGAACCTAAAATAACAGGATCTACTATTGAAGTAAAGAATGGTGGAACAACTCTTTCTGCAGCTATTAGCAAAGCTAAATCCGGTACTACTATCGTTATCAATGGTACCGTAAAATCCGGCGCTGTTAAAGTTCCGGCAGGAGTAAATATAGCAGGTAAGAATAATGCTGTAATTGATTTTTCTTCTACATCAGGCAGCAATGGTCGAGGATTAACATTCGAAGGAAACGGAAGCACAGTTTCTGATATCACTATCAAAAATGCTTCTGATAACGGTGTATATATAACTGGATCTAACAATACCTTTAAAAATGTAACTACATGTTATAACCATGATGCGGGATTCCAGGTCTGCAACGGTGGTTCATACAACAAGTTTTACAGTTGTCGTTCACATCACAATGCTGATGAAAAGGGTGAAAACGCTGATGGTTTTGCCAACAAGCTTCATTCAGGCGTTGGAAACTACTACGAAAGCTGTGTAGCTGAGTACAACAGTGATGACGGATGGGATTGTTATGCCGCACATGGCGCAGTTACGCTCGTAAACTGTCAGGCTAATTACAACGGTTATTGCGATGGTATTTATGGCGATGGTAATGGTTTTAAGATGGGTGGTGTAGATAACAAGACACCTGGACAGAAAGCCCATCTTGACCCACTTGCTCATAAGCTCACAGGATGTATAGCGAAAGGAAACTATGCAAGTGGTTTTGACCGCAACAACCAGAGTGGTGTTGTTACAATGACTGACTGTACAGCTGAATCTAACAAGAAGAATAACTACAACTGGCCTGCAAATGGTAAGCCTTCAGCTCTTGGCTATCAGGTTACATTTGGCAAGGCTAAGATCATAAACTGCACTTCTATCAACGGAAAAAATAATATCTCAGGTGCAGTTCTTTCTGGATCCTGCAAGGGATTCTAATTTAATGTCGCTTCTGTAATGTACTAAAACTGTAAAAGCTCAGAAACAAGGCAATCAGCCTGCTTCTGAGCTTTTCAATTTACTACATCTTATTACGATGTCTTATCGATTCTTTCTGAATACTGTAAAAAGTGTTGTTGAAACAGCTGTTGCTGCGATGCAGCAGATAACTGCTTCGATAGCTCCCTGTACGCCTACAAAAGCTACAACGAAAGCTATTGGATTAGTAACTCCGAGCATGTTTACGAAATTCTGGATGAGGTCAGTGTTATAGAAGAAAATAACAAGTGAGCTCATAAAGAAAAGTGTATTGAGCAATGGGCATGCAAGGCTTGATACAAAAAATGAAGCCTTCTGAGTTGCCGCATTTTTACGCATTGCCTTGAAGATAAAACCTGTAAGGAGACCTTCAAGGAGTCTTGCGATAACTGTCATAGTGAAAAATCCAACAGGATTAAGCGGGATAAGTGGAGCAAAAGTTCCAGTAAATCCGTTTACAAAAGATGTAAGACCAAACGCTGTGCCGCAAACTGCACCGCCTACAGGTCCGAGCAACATACCTGCGATAGCAACAGGGATAGTCAGAAGTGTAACTGAAAGTCCCGGTGTCTTAAGGTATCCAAGTGGTGTAAGTGCCATGAGTAAAGTGATGGCTACCATAAGCGCAAGCTCAACCATGTACTTTGTTTTTGCCTGTGTTGTTGTTACGTCGCGTGTTTCAAGAATAGCTGCCTTCATAATGCATTCCCTCCATTCCAATCATGCGGATTTTAGCAAAAATAAACCCTGCGTGTTGGAGCTAAACATAAAATAATATGAAACTTGAGCATATAGCGGAAATGCACCGAAAGTGTGTAATTAGGATGTGCCTAAACAGACACGGAGAATGACAGATCACCAGCTTAATGTAGCCGCCTTCCCTTAAGGTCAACTCAAATGAAAACGATGATCTAACATAAAAATAAATGTGCCATAGCACAGGATAGTGATGCATTTTCGCTTAGAATAACGCTCAAGTGAATAGTAGCATGAAACACATGTATTTGCAATATAAAAAGATGTGGAATATAGCAAAAAATTTTGGTAAGATTATGGTAAATATGCTGGTGTATAGCATAAACAATGCACAGGCATATTAATAATAAAATGAAGGAATAGATAAAAATGCTTAACAGATTTAGGAAAGGGGCTATGTCATGACCAGGCGGGAATATGGGTGCGCTGCATTGGTATTTCTGGCAGTGGCAGCGCTCCTTGCTTTTTTATGGAATAAAAAGAAAAAAGCGGATTTTTGTATCACACTGTCAGCATTCACAGCAGTGGTCTTGAGAGGACTGTATATATGGTATACTCCGACATGGATCCGGCAGCATGACGTGATAGGCTTCAGCAACGGCAAGGGCATCGGACAGGCAGCATTTATTGAGTGGTTTTATGAAAAGCATATGCTGCCTGACTTTGATGTAAGAGAAAGATGGGGATTTTTCCAGCCGGCCTTGCACCATATCCTTGCCGCGATATGGCTAAAGATTAACACGCTGATCGGTTTTGGCTACAGTGCAGCATGTGAAAATATACAGGTTTTGACATGCATATATTCGCTGGTGATAACATATTTCGCATATAAGATATTTATACAGTCGGGCCTCAGAGGAACGGCGCTTAAAATAGCTTTTGCGATAACGGCTCTGCATCCATCATTCATACTTGCGGCAGGATCTGTAAATAATGATACACTGTGCGTGATGTTTACAGTGATGGCGGTGTATTTTGCACTCCAGTGGGAGAGGAAAAGTACATATAAAAATATACTTCTCACAGGGCTTTGTATAGGGCTTTCTATGATGACCAAGCTTTCAGGTGTTTTGATAGCGCCTGCAGTAGCCTATCTTTTTTTAGATAAGTGGATACGAGGCGGAAAGGAAAAGTTCTTATATTATTTAAAACAGTATGTAAGTTTTGGAATTGTTGCATTTCCACTCGGGCTGTTCTTCCCTTTCAGAAATTTTTTGAAGTTTGGAGTACCGCTTAATTACACGCCGCCGGTAGGTGAAGCACTCGAGAAGACAGACCTTGTATCACGCTTTTTGGATGTAAAGACGCTTACACCTTTTACATGTCTTATAAAAAATGGTGACGCATATGATGAGTTTAATATTCCGCTCGCAATCATGAAGACATCTTTGACAGGTGAGGATAATTTTGCGCTGAGCAACAGCTACGAGTTAATACCTGCGTGGATACTGCTGATATCGGGCGCTGTACTTGCAGTGGCGGCTTTGATAGCGACAGTGTATCTTGTATTCATGGGTTCTAAATTTTTGGCTTTGCAAACGAGAGTATTTTGGGGTATTCTATACATAGTGTCGATTGGTTTTATGATCAATCTTTGCCTTTCGATACCAAATTTCAGTTCACAGGATTTCAGATATGTTTCGTATCTGATAGTCCCGGAAAGCCTCGCATTGGGACATTTAGTGCAGCAGCATAAGTTTTGGAGTAAACCGGCAACAGCTGTGACAGCAGTTTTTGCGCTTTCATCGCTGGCGGTCTATACTTTGCTTGGGCTTCCGTGACAGTTGATATCAGGGTAAATCTCAGGCGAAAGCCGATTTACCATAAAAAGAATAAAGGAGAGGTACAAAATGGCAGAAACAATGGACGATTACAAAAAGGAGCTCGAGGAGTCTTACAAGAGCCTTGAGAGCGGAGACGTGATGAGCGGCAAGGTTGAGAACGAAGAGCAGGCCGAGCTCACACTTGCATGGCAGCACCTTAAGGAGCTCCTTGACAGCAAGCAGGATATCACAGTAAAGATTGGCGGCATGGTAAATGGCGGCCTCATCGCAACTGTAGAGGGTATCAGAGGCTTCATCCCTGCATCACAGATCTCACTCGATTTCGTTGAAAACCTTGATGAGTGGCTTGGAAAATCTCTTAAGGTAAGAGTTATCACAGTAGATCCTGCAAGAAAGAAGCTTGTTCTTTCAGCAAAGGTTATCCTTAAGGAAGCTGAGAAAAAGGCTCACGAGGAGAAGCTTGCAAAGGTTCAGACCGGCATGGTATTTGACGGTAAGGTTGAGAGCCTCCAGACATACGGCGCATTTGTAGATCTTGGCGACGGCATCAATGGTCTTCTTCATATCTCACAGATAAGCGACAAGAGACTTAAGCATCCGGGCGAAGTACTTAAGGAAGGCCAGGATGTAAAGGTTAAGGTTATAAAAGTTGAGGACGGAAAGATATCTCTTTCAATGAAGGCACTCAATGATGTTACAGAGCAGGAAGAGGAAGTATATGATCTCCCTGAGACACAGGCTGTTACAACATCACTTGGAGACCTTCTTAAAGGAATCAAGCTCTGATATGTCATACCAGATGATACATGCCTGCATAGCATATGATCTGTTAAAGAGTCTGCCTGATATTAAGTATCAGGCAGACTTTATATTAGCGTCAGTTTCACCGGATTCGGTACATATGAATGCTGATTTTGACATATCGATGAAGATCAGATCACATTGCTTTGAAGGCTGCGGAGAATGGACAGATACTAAGGAGCCCGACCGCTGGAGGGAGCAGATACTTGCTCTTTGGGATAAGTATAAAGACAGTCCGGCAGAGATAAAAGACTTTGCACTTGGATATATAGTGCATTGCCTTACAGACAGATGCAACGATATGGATATATGGGTACCACTGCGTGATAAGTATGCAGGGACAGCAGGATATCCGGCATTCAGGGAGCGCTTTCAGTACGAGGCGCGCCATATAGATCTATGGCTTTATCAAAACAGCAAAAACAGCGATGCCATTTTTCAGATGCTAAAGACGGGAAGGGCGTTTGAAATGGATGGGCTTATCAGAGTTGATTCACTCGAGAAGCAGAGGTGGCATCTTTTACACGAGCAATACAAATGTGATATAATCAATGCTGACGCATACAAATACGTCACAAAAGAAAAAATCACTATTTTTTTAGAGACTTCGGTTCAAAAGATTTTAAAAGATATACGAAGCCTTGGATAAGGGGAATTATATGAACCAGCATGAACAGCGAAATATCAGCATGATGATGGATCTCTATGAGATGACAATGGCTTATGGCTATTTCAAGGGCGGAGACGAGTCAGCCATGGTGACCTTTGATGTATTCTACAGAAAAAATCCTGACGAGGGTGGATATGCGATCTTTGCCGGCGTAGAGCAGATCGTAGAGTATATCCTTAATTTCCACTTTACAGATGATGATGTAGAGTATTTCCGCTCACTCAATCTTTTTGATGATGCATTCTTAGATTACTTAAAGGATTTTCGCTTTAGAGGAAGTGTAGACGCATTGAAAGAGGGTACTATCATGTATCCGGGCGAGCCTATACTTACAGTTACAGCGCCTCTCATCGACGCACAGCTTGTTGAGACAGCGATACTTGCACAGATCAATCACCAGTCACTTATTGCCACAAAGGCTTCAAGAATCGTGAAGTCAGCTGAGGGCAGAGCTGTTTCTGACTTTGGTGCAAGAAGGGCACACAACGTAGACGCTGCAGTTTACGGTGCAAGAGCTGCATATATCGGAGGAGTATGCGGTACAGCTACAGTTATGGCAGGTAAGGCTTTTAATATCCCTGTAAGCGGTACAATGGCGCACAGCTGGGTAATGTATTTTGAGGATGAGTTTACAGCATTTAAGAATTATGCAGAGAATTATCCTGATGCTACAGTGCTTTTGATAGATACTTTTGATGTTTTGAAGTCCGGCGTGCCAAACGCTATCAGGACAGCAAAGGAAGTACTTGAGCCGATGGGCAAGAGACTCAAGGGCGTAAGACTTGACTCAGGCGACCTTGCATATCTTTCCAAGAAGGTAAGAGTAATGCTTGATAAGGCAGGTCTTGAGGACTGCAAGATAATCGCGTCCAACAGCCTTGATGAGTATACTATCCACTCCATCATTTCACAGGGCGGCAAGATCGATTCATTCGGTGTAGGTGAGAGACTTATCACCTCAAAGAGCAATCCTGTATTTGGTGCAGTATATAAGCTTTCTGCAGTTAAGAAAGACGGTGAGTGGCTGCCAAAGATCAAGGTTTCAGAGACAGTTGAGAAGATAACCAATCCTGGACGCAAAAAGCTTTATAGGATTTATGACAGTGAAAATCATGCTGTTGCAGATCTCATCACAAAGGATGATGAAGTGCTCGACCTTTCAGAGCCTTACAGATATGTTGATCCAAAGGAGCCTTGGAGAAACCGCTACTTTGAAGGATGCACTGCAAAAGAGCTCCTTCAGCCGGTCATCTGTGACGGCAAGGATGTATCAGAGAAGAAGACTCTCGATGAGATCCAGTCATTTGTAAAGCATCAGCTTGAAAATGAGATATGGGAAGAAGAGCAGAGATTTGAAAATCCACATCCACACTTCGTAGATATGAGCCCATCATACTATGAGATGAAGATGGAAATGCTTTCGGAGATTGCGAAGAAGCAGTAAAGACATGAACTTTAAAATCTATGTATAGATAAGTACTAGTATCACTGTTAATGTCGTTCATTTAGTGTCATTCTGAGCGTAGCGAAAAAGTGAGATAGAAAATCTTTGATTTTCGTGATCGAACTTTTACTTTAGTAGAATCTTTTGTATATCATTTATAAGATCCTTCACTTCGTTCAGGATGACATAAATGCTTAAATGAATGACATTGAACATCAATGTGAATAGAACATAAAAAGAAAGCCCTAGAGACTGCCATCTCTAGGGCTTTTGCAATGGAATTATTTTTTTCATAAACTCCTTACCTAATGCCAAGTGTGGCAGATACATGGAAAATGTCAAATATCTTGCGTAGGAGTTGTTTTATCTTGAAAAGTGATAGATACTATACTATAATTTGGGTAGGGAAATCCTACTTCCCTACTTTCGGAAGGAGGTTATGTATATGTCAGATACAAATTTTGTTAATGATGCAAGAGTTATGTCTAAAGGACAAGTTACCATACCTAAAAATGTTCGTGAAGCGCTTGGAATAAACACTGGTGACAGGGTTACATTTATTGTTGAGGATGGAAATGTTCGCGTAGTTAATTCAGCAGTTTATGCACTTATGCGTCTTCAGGAGCAGATGAAAGGCGAGGCATTAAAAGCTGGTTTTCAATCAGAGGAAGATATTGCGGAATGGATTACTAAATCAAGACGTGAGGATAATGCTTGATGAAGGTAATGATTGATACGAACATATTTATTTCAGCCGCTCTATTTCCTAATAGCCGTGCGGCACAGGCACTTTATAAAGCTATGATTGAGCCATATCAGCCAGTGACATTTAAGAGCTGCTCTAGATGCCGGAGCTGATTTATTTTTAACTGGGGATAAGGATTTTCTTGAATCATCTGTTACCGATCCAAGAATAGTGAGTGTTTCTACATTTTTAGAACTATAGTTAGTGCAGTATCTCTTTTCTTTGTATGTGATTTGGAACATCAAATATGTTGATATATTTGTGAATAAAGTATACAATCTCAATATAATCGTTTTTTTTGATGTGGGCAGTGATATGGAAAGGGGATTGCGTCTGAAATTTAGGCGTAAACTGTTGACGTTATGGGATTTATAAGGGATAATCTGGCAGAGAGCAGAGAGCAGAGAGCAGAGAGCAGAGAGCAGAGAGCAGAGAGCAGAGAGCAGAGAGCAGAGAGCAGAGAGCAGAGAGCAGAGAGGTAATCTTTGCCTATTAAATAGGTTGAGTGCAATTAAATATATAAAATATTCAAAGGGTATCTTTGTGCATCTATAGATGTGCAAAGGTGCCCTTTTTGTGCGCCAGAATAGAAAGGGAGGATTAATATGCGCAGAGAAAATTGTAACATTTGCTTGATGAAAAGACTAAGAAATATACTTGATGGGTGCAGTAGTTATAAGGCTGTTATGGATGATTTAATTAAAGAGATTAATAATGAAACGGAGAATGATCTTAGTAAAATGTTATCACTAAGGGCTGAAGTGATAAGTAATAAGGAAAGTGGTTCAACCTCAAATATGGTGACAATTTGTGCTTTGTTTTTTGCAATTGCATCCTTTTTTATTTCAGTTGTTGATGGAATTGTTAATTGTTTTAATGCTAGTATCTTATGGTCTGGTTATAGGATATTTATTAGTCTTTTATTTCTTATAGGTGCACTTTGGTTATTATTAAAGTGCAAAAAATCTATAAATATCAATGATAGATACTGTTACATGTTGGAAGCTGTTAATGAGTGCATAAGGAGGAATATTGAAGAAAAGAAATAAGGAAAATAAAAATGCTTACCCTAAGGGAAATATGTATAAAGAAAGGAAAAAAGGGAATGAGAAGTAAAAAATATGGATTGATAACAGCGGTTTTGACATCGGCGGCGTTGGTGGTGACATCAGTATCTCCGGTATATGCGGCAGAAGTGTCAGTAAATAACGAAAAAAACGAATTGAATGAAACAAAGGAATCATTAAACATTCAATCTGAGTTGGAAATACAGGAGGATGAGCCAGTAACGCTTGATTTAGATGGGGGGTATAATGGGTGGTATATTGAATATGAAGAAAGCGATAATGCCTATTTCGTAAAAAGATGGGATGGTGTACAGGAATATAATTCGGTAATTATTCCTAATTATAAAAATAAAACGGATGGGAAGGATGTTATTTTATACCCCGGTTGTCTTAAAAAGTTAAAGGCTAAGAAAATTGAAATAGAAGATGGAGTAAAAGCTCATGTTCCAGGAAAAAAGGATAATAGTTTGGATGCGTTATTTAGTGGGAATGATTATGTGGAAGAAGTAAAAGTTGGAAAAATAGATTCTGTTATTTCTTCAGATGATATGTTTGATGAGTGTGAATCGCTTAAATCTGTGGAAATAGATCCTTTTACTATCGCGACTTGTGAGTCCTTTAATGATATGTTTGGGGGTTGTTCTTCTCTGACAGATATAAATACTAGTGATTGGAATACTTCAAATGTCAAGGATATGACTAACATGTTTGCGGGATGCACATCGCTGGAAAATATAGATGTAAGTAATTGGGATACTTCAAAGCTAGAGAGTGCAGGTAGTATGTTTGGCGGCTGTACATTGCTGAAGGACATAGATGTAAGCAAGTGGAATACTTCGAAGCTTGTCTATGTGCATGGAATGTTTTATGATTGTTCCTCTCTCAAAAATCTAGATGTAAGTAAATGGAATGTATCGAATATAATACACATGCAAGAGATGTTTGAAGGCTGTTCATCTTTGGAAGAAATAAATGTAAATGATTGGAATACTGAAAAACTTTATTTTACAGAGAATATGTTTAGAGGGTGTTCATTATTAAAAAAACTGGATTTGCATGGGTGGAATACACGAAGTCTTGTTGGAATGAACGGTATGTTCGGTGACTGTTCGTCTTTAGAAGAAGTCAATTGGAGTGGATGGTATACGCCTCGTCTTAAAGAAGCATGTGAGGTATTTAGAGGCTGCAGTAGCTTAAAATCTATTGATTTAAGTGATTTCAATTTATCTGATGTAGTAATAAACAATGGGCAATATACCGATCCGTTTTTTGATAAGTGTGTTAACCTAAAAAGAATAATAACTCCTTGGAATTGTGGGCATATTATAGAGCTTCCAGATGTGTATTATGATAAATATGGTAACAGTTACGAAGATATTCCATATGATGTTGGAAGCATTGTTTTAGATAAAGTTTATGATGATATATTTGATCCGAATGCTAAAAATCCAACAGACCCAACAGACCCAACAGACCCAACAGATCCAACGGATCCAACGAACCCGACAGATCCTAAGGATTCTGAACATAGTGAGTTTGTTCCAAAGGCAGGACAGACCTTTACTTCAGACGGTTTTGAATTTTCTATAAATGAAGATTTAACTACAGTAACTATAACTCGTTATTCAGTTGTAGGTGCAACTAAGGACTTTGAAATACCTTCTGTTATAAATTATAAAGGCAAGGAATTTACAGTAACTGTTTTGGGTGATAATAGCATGATAGATATTCCGTCATCAGTAAGCAGCCTTAATATTCCTGGTACTGTGAAGAAGATAGGAACGAAGGCATTTGATCATTGTACAAACCTTAAAGGTAATCTTGTAATTCCTGATAGTGTGACAGAAATTGGTGAATATGCGTTTAATTATTGCACAGGATTTTATGGTAAGCTTAAGTTATCAAAAAATCTTACGAGCATACCGGATAGTGCATTTAATTGTTGTACTCATTTGACCGGTGAATTGAATATCCCGTCAGGAATAACGGATATCGGATATAAAGCATTTTATGAATGTAGTGCTTTGGACGGTAATCTGACAATACCGGATGGAGTGAAAAGTATTGGAATGTATGCTTTTGGAGAGTGTGCCGGATTGGATGGAATTCTGACAATACCTGATAGCGTAACTGAAATTGGAGAAAATGCATTTTTTGTAAGTAATGTTATCCAGGATATTGTTGAGTATAATGGTGTTGAGTATAAGGGATTTGTAAAAGTAGTAAATAATTCTGATGTCAGCGTTGATCTTTATATTCCTAAAAATAAAAGTGACCTCAAATGGGTTAACGCAGAAACAGGTGATGTTATTACCAGTATTGCTAAGGGAACCGCAGTGAGATCAGATTTCAAAGATGAGAAGGAAGACCCGAGTTCAGGAGATCCAAGCAAGGAAGACCCAGGTAAGGAAGACCCTGGCAAAGAAGACCCGAGCAAGGAAGACTCAGATAAGGAAGACCCTGGCAAAGAAGATCCAAGCAATGAAGATCCGAGTAAGGAAGACCCGAGCAAGGAAGATTCAAGCAAGGAAGATTCAAGTAAGGAAGATACAAGTAAGGAAGACCAGGGTAAAGATGATTCGGGTAAGGAAGACCCGGGGAAGAATACACCGGCATCAGAAACACCTTCGAAAAATTCGGCTTCTAAAGCTATAAGCGATCCATATTCAGAAGCGCATGATACTGACGGAAGTGATGTGGCAACAGGTTCGGTCAGCAGCGGTAATGCAAAGTATGTATTTGATCCGGAAAAATCGGATACAGTAGTAGTTGCGAAAAAGGTTAATATTGAAGCAAAGTTTAGTGCTGCTAAAAACAGTAGTGACTATAACTCATCAGCTAAGCATCGCTATGTAGCAGACAATAAGCAGATTGCAACTATCAATAAGAAGGGTGATCTTACACCGAAAAAGAGCGGTATAGTAACAATTAATCTTGAGCAGAAGGTCAAAGGTGGAAGCTGGACTAAGATTGGTGAGCCGGTCAAGATGTATGTCCAGAAGCCTGAGATGCAGAAGAGTGCATCAGCCTCTGTCGGAGAAGAGCTTAATGCTTATGCATTTCTTAGTAAGACAACTTATTCACCTACACATTGGAAGGTTTCAAAATCATCCGTTGCATCAATTGATGAAAACGGAAAGATAACAATTCATAAAAAGGGAACGGTGAATATTATTGCAGAATATGGTGAGGGAAAGAACTCATCAAAGAAGAAGTATAAAACTAAGGTAAAGGTAGGATAAGTAGCCGAGGTAAGAAAATATGAAGAATGGGATAAAAAAGATCATTCCTGTCCTTATAATGGCTCTGGTCATGAATATGACATCTATTAGTATTTTTGCGGCAGAAGATGTCGAAAAAAATATTAGATATGATGAAATGGATATGGAATTGAATGATTCTGTGAGTGATGATGATCAGGATAAAGAATATGAAGATGATGATGGCGATGAAGAAGATGATTCATCAAGCTCGAATGATAGACCGGAGAATGATGAATTTTCAGATACATCATCTGAAAATATAAAGGACGAAGAAGATTTTAATGGCTGGAAGTTTGAGACTTCAGATCCTGACATAGCAAGAGTTCAATGGTGGACTAAACCTTTTTATTTTATTCACTACGGAATAATAAAAACTCCTAATATCGAGTGGAAGGTTTATAAAGGATCGGAAGGTCACAGTGTCGGTGGCTATAGAGCCAAAAGTGTTAATGTAAAATTTACCGGATCAGTAATGTCAAAAGATCTGACAATTATTCCCGATTCTGGTCTCGTGTATATTGGAGGCTCGGAGAGCAATAATTACAATAACAACAGCGTGAATATTCATATTTCGAGGCGAGATAGCGAAGGCAAGGACGGTGATGGAAAGTCTTCGGTTAAGGTTAGAGTACAGCGTGCCTTGGAAGATTTCTATATGACAATGCCTACTCCGTTAGAGCCTTCACATAAACAGTATTATATTAGTGGAATATATAGTAAATGTGTACATGTTACGGCTGATCCGGGATTAAGTATTAAGACTAAAGTAGATGGTGATTATGTAGTTTATACTATAAGTGATGCTATGCGATTTAATAATCCGGATGGACTTGAAGTAAAAACTATAGGTGATTATAATGTTTCATATTATTCCAAGATTGCCAATTTCGGAAAGAAGTATAATAAGAATAAGTTTGAAAGCGTATTTGGACCTATGACAGTTTCAGACAACAACGGAAATGTATATAAAGTAACCAAGGTGAAGGTAGTACGGCTGAAAAATGCACCGACAGATCAGGGTCCTTTTCCGACTTTATCAAATGCCGCGATACAGATAACCGGGTTACAGCCGGGATATGTGGACAGCTACGGAATTATTGGAACATATCCGGATAAGAATTATAGAAAGAAAGAAGCAAAGGCTGTACTCAAGAAGATTAAAAAAGCAACAAAAGTCAAAAAGAACGCAGGCTCGGAAAATCAGGTGATGCCTATTATAATCTATCCTAGACGAGTAACGGATGATGTATTAGTCGAAGGCAAAGTACTGGTGAAAAATAAAAAGCATGTATCTATCAGTTATACAACTTATGTTTCTAAAAAGAAAATCGTTATAAAGGATGGCGCAAAGGACAGTTTCAAAACTGGAACGCATAGCGTAAAAATTGAAAAGATTGGCAAGAAAAAAGTGATAAGTATTAATTCTGCTGATTATTGGTCGGGGTATGATGGTCTGACTAAATACAAGATTAAGAAATAGGATTATTTCTTTCCTCTCAAGATGAATAAAAACAGGCATCGCACTAAAAAATATACTTGAAAAGTACACTGCTTGTATAGTAGTATACTAGATAGTAATATTTAGTGGGGTGCCTTTTTATGAGATCTGTTGAGAAACTTCAGAATGAAACTGCGAGGGAGTATGCTTTTCGCGCGATAACGGAGAATATCATATCGCTTGATCTTGCGCCGGGGACGGCTGTGAGTGAAAATGAGATATCAGGATTTTTGGGGGTAAGCCGGACGCCGGTTAGAGAGTCGATTCAGGAGCTGCACAAGGCGGCTATCATTGAGATATATCCCCAGAGGGGAAGCTCGGTATCACTAATAGATTCACAGTATGTCGAGGAGGCTGTGTTCTTACGCAGAGTCCTTGATACGGCTGTCATTGAAGAGGCGTGTGACCTTGCGACTGAGGAAGATATAAGGCAGATGGAGGATAATGTCGCACTGCAGGAGTTTTATCTTACGAGTAATGCGACGGACAAGATATATTCATTAGACAACGCTTTCCATCACATGATCTATGCTGCTGCAAAAAAGGAAACTATCTACAGCATGCAAAAGACGATAATGATCCACTTTGATCGTATAAGGACATTGTCGATGCTTGCGGTGAAGGATAAGAAGATAGTAAATGATCACCGTCTCATGCTCAATGCAATAATTGCCCGTGATAAAGCTGAGGCAAGAGCCCTGGTTGAGAAGCACTTAAACCGCTACAGAGTGGACCAGGAGGAGCTCATAAAGAAATATCCGCAATATTTCAAAACAGAATAGCAAGATTTAGATAGCAAATATCTATTATGTAAGAAACAGTCAAAATCGATTTTCGATTTTGGCTGTTTTTGCATATAGACAAATACAAAAAGAAATACTAATATACTTGTATACTAGTACGGGTGATTTTTATATGGGAGGTATTTCAATGATTGCAGCAGCTAAGCGGCTAGTCACAAGGGGAAAGTCGGAAGGCAGTGATGCAAAGACTGCGGAGTGGAAGGTATATCTGAAAAGATACTGGCAGCTCTATGTTTTACTGTTTTTGCCAATGGTTTATCTTTTGATATTTAAGTATGAGCCTATGAAGTATGTGCTCATAGCATTCAAAAAGTACAGTATCGTTCAGAATGTCTGGGAGATGCCATGGGCAGGCAATAACGGTATGGAGTATTTCATACAGGCATTTCACAACAGGGATTTCCTTAATGCCTTAAAAAATACGATTTGCCTGAATTTGCTTGATCTTATCATAGGATTTCCTGTACCGATAATCTTTGCTTTGATAATCAATGAGCTGAGATTCAAGAAGTTTAAGAAAACGATACAGACAATCGCATATATGCCACACTTCCTTTCATGGGTTATCATATATGGTCTTGCAATCCAGCTTTTTACACCAAGTACAGGTCTTATAAATATGGTAATTACCAATCTCGGGGGACAGGCAGTACCATTTTTGAATGATCCTCACAAGTGGGTAGGTACATATATTTTCTTAGGTATCTGGCAGAGCTTTGGATGGAATTCGATCATCTATCTTGCAGCTATAGCAGGTATTTCGCCGGAGCTTTATGAGGCAGCATCAGTTGACGGAGCAGGGCGACTGAGACAGATGTGGCACATCACACTTCCGGGAATAAAGAGCACGATAGTGGTACTTTTGATCATGGCACTTGGAAATATCATAGGTTCGGCATTCGACAGACCATTTGCATTGCAGAATAATCTCGTAATGCAGAATGCGGAAGTTATCTCGACCTTTGTTTATAAAAACGGTATCAAGGGACTTCAGTTCTCGCTGACAACAGCGGTTGGTCTCTTCCAGTCAGTAGTCGGAGTTATTTTCCTTCTCACAGCAAACTGGCTGTCTAGAAAATTGGGAGAAAGGGGATTGTTCTAATGTCAATAGCAGTTGCAAAAAGACCTGAAAAAGTAGACGAAACTCAGGAAGTTTCAAGAATGGTTCGCTCCTCGCAGACGAGAGCCGGAGATATATTTTTCGTTGTAGTATGTGTGCTGATCGGTATCATTTGTCTGGTGCCGATGATAAACCTGCTCGCAAGGTCACTCTCAGCATCGGATGCACTTGTAAAGCATGAGGTTTACTTATGGCCAAAGGGACTCAACTTTGATGCATATACAACAGTTTTAAGTGATATCAAGTATATAAAGTCCTTTGGCTGGACAGTGATACTTACATTTATATGTACATTTTTATCACTTGCAATGACTGTTATATGTGCTTATCCGCTGACTTTCAGCAAGCTCAAGGGCAGATCAATCTTCAATATCATAATTACGATAACGATGTTCTTTAATGCAGGAACAATTCCAAATTACTTACTGATGAAGGATCTGAACCTTTTGGACAATCCGCTGGTACTCATCATACCGGGTGTACTCAGTATCTACAATATGATTATCATGAGAAGCTTCTTCTATGGTATCCCAGAGTCGCTCAGGGAGTCAGCCGAGATAGATGGAGCGTCATATTTCAGGATACTCTGGAGCATATATCTGCCGCTGTCAAAGCCGGTACTTGCGACACTTGCGCTTTTCTATGCGGTAGGCAGATGGAATGGATATTCTGACGCACTTATGTATATGAAGAATAAGGATTTTTATCCACTGCAGCTTCTTCTTTATAACATTTTGAACAACATGAATTCTGTAGAAGTTGCTACACAGGAAGGCTTCTCTTCGCCTGGTCTTTCTGAAGCGCTTAAGGCAGCAACGGTAATGTTCTCGACAATACCGATCTTATGTATATATCCATTCTTACAGAAGTATTTCATTCACGGGGTAACTGTTGGTGCGGTTAAAGAGTAACAATAAATGGGAGGTATTTCTTAAATGAAAAAGAGAGTAGTAGCATTGGTGATGGCATGCGTGGTTGCATTTAGCATGACCGGCTGTGGCAGCTCAACTAGTCAGGCAAAGGGCAGTGAAACAAAGGAAGCTGCAGGCGCAGCATCTTCAGAGCTGGTTGACGGCAAATTTGCTGAGACAAAGCATATCACAGTAGAGGTTTACGACAGAGGCAATGACGGCGGATCAGATCCTACAAACAACATTTACACAGAGTACATCAAAAAAGGCATGCTCGAAGATCACAACGTAGAGGTTGAGTTTGTAGAAGTTCCAAGATGGACAGAGACAGAAGAGATCAATAACCTTCTTGCATCCGGCGGAGCTCCTGATGTATGTATCACATACTCATACCCAACAATTCAGACCTATGCAAACATGGGCGGTGTGCTTGATCTGAAGCCACTTGTTGACCAGTATGGCTCAGAGCTCAAAAACCTTAATTCATGGCTTGGCGATACAAATATCTATTGGGACTTAAATGATGAGACAGGCAAGCTTTGGGCTATTGAAGGTAAGAGAGCAAACTCAAGACGTATCCTTACATTTATGAGAAAAGACTGGCTTGACCAGCTCGGACTTAAAGAGCCTACAAACAGAGAGGAATTTTATACAGCAATCTGTGCTTTCAGAGACAATGCAGATAAGCTTCTTGGAAAAGATGCGGACAAGATGGTTCCTTTCTCAATCTCTTATGATGTAGGCTGGAGAGCAGCACTTCTCATCGAGTCAATGATGGATCCGGCTATCACAGATAAAGAGTTTTACATCAATGGTTTTGATGACAGAAAGCTTACACAGAATGGTACAAAAGAAGCAATGAGACTTCTTAACAAGTGGTACAACGAAAATCTTCTCTGGAAAGATTTTGCACTTTATACAGCAGGTGATTCTACAGAAGATGACATGATGAAGGCAGGCTATGTTGGAGCATTCCAGCACAACTGGGACTATCCTTTCAGAAACGGTGAGGATTCTATCCAGGCTAATCTTAAGAGAATTGTTGGTGAAGATGCAAAGTATGTAGCAGTTGACTGCTTTGAAAACTCAGAAGGAAAGAATCTCAAGTATGTAGATTCTACAGCAGGCGACAGAAAGATCTTCTTCCCATCAACAAATGATGAGCCTCTTGCATCACTTCTTTATCTTGACTGGATCTCAGAGCCTGAGCACATCAAGTATCTGCAGATCGGTGATGAAGGTGTGACACACAACGTCCTTGATGATGGCGCTATCGAAGTTGTAGCAGCACAGGGCGATGCTATCATGAATTCAGGTAACAACATTGACTATACTATCACATGCAATGGCCTTAATCTTGCAGATGATGATCTTACATTACTTTCTATGTCACACAGCTATCAGCCTAGCGACCCTGATGATGTACAGCAGGCTATAGACTATGCAGCTGCTGACAATAAGGTTGCAAAGAACGTAAAGGTTCCTGAGATCATAGCAGAGAACGGCATGGGTGAGGCACTTGCATCAAAGAGAGATATCGCATATGATACAGCACTTGTTGCCAAGCCTGAAGAGTTTGACAAGGTTTGGGATGATGCAATAACTGATTACTTAAATGCCGGCGGACAGGCTATCATGGACGAGCGTAAGAGTGCATTCGAAGGCAAGTATGGAGATTCTACATCAGTAGAATAACTTGAACATTACGGGCACTCTGTAATAGGCAGAGTGCCATAACTATTTAGCACAGTCTGAAGCACTTGCTGCTGAGGACGTGAGAAAGTGAGATGGGAGTGAGTATGCCCTTTGCCGAAGGCAAATTTGCATGGGCATACGAATTTATCTGTGAAGGTACTGAACAGATAGGGTGCCCAAAATTTTGAGGGAGCGTGAAAAGATCATGGAAATGACATTGAGATGGTTTGGAGAAGGATTTGATACAGTTTCACTGGACAAGATACGCCAGATACCTGGAGTAAAAGGAGTAATTACAACTCTTTATGACAAGGCTCCGGGTGAAGTATGGAAGAGAGAGGAAATCCATGCATTAAAAGAAAAAGTTGAGAATGCAGGACTTAAGATAAGCGGCATAGAGTCTGTCAATATCCATGATTCGATAAAAATCGGCAGCCCTGACAGAGATTTATATATTGATAATTACATAGAGACTCTTGAGAATTTAGGCAAAGAAGATATACACTTAGTATGTTACAATTTTATGCCTGTGTTTGACTGGACAAGGACGGAGCTTGCAAGAGTTAGACCTGACGGCTCGACAGTACTTGCATATAGTCAGAAGGCAATCGACAATCTTGATCCGGAGAAAATGTTTGAGTCCATTAACAAAGATTCAAATGGTGCAATCCTTCCGGGATGGGAGCCTGAGAGAATGGCAACTATCAAAGAGCTTTTTGAAAAATATAAAGATGTAGATGAAGAAAAGCTTTTTGAAAACTTAAAATACTTTTTGGAAAAGATTATGCCTGTCTGTGACGAGTATGATATAAACATGGCGATACATCCTGATGATCCGGCGTGGTCTGTTTTTGGACTTCCGCGCATCATCATTAATCTTGAAAACCTGCAGAGAATGATGAAAATGGTAGACAACCCACACAACGGAGTTACCTTCTGTGCAGGATCTTACGGTACAAACCGCGAAAATGACCTTCCGACAATGATCCGTACTTTGAAGGACAGGATTCATTTTGCACATGTAAGAAATCTTAAATTTAATTCTGACGATGACTTTGAGGAGGCGTCACATTTGTCAAGCGATGGAGACTTTGACATGTATGAGATAATGAAGGCGCTTTATGATATAAATTATGACAAGCCGATCAGACCTGATCATGGTCGTATGATATGGGGAGAAGTTGCAATGCCTGGCTATGGTCTTTATGACAGAGCTTTGGGAGCTGCATACTTAAACGGTCTTTGGGAGGCTATATGCAAAAGTAACAAAATGAATGGATTATCTATGAGGATACTGAACACATACAAGATGGAAGGCGAAAAAAATGTTACTTACAGATGAGGGATTAAAAAACAGAGAAGAATGGGAAAACAAGGGGTACATCCTTCCTAAATTTGACAGACAGAAGGTCGCAGAAAAGACTAAGGCAGAGCCAAGATGGATTCATTTCGGCGCTGGAAATATCTTCCGTGCATTCCAGGCTAATATCTGCCAGAGGCTTCTTGATGAAGGAATTTGTGATAAAGGACTTATTGTTGCGGAAGGCTATGACTACGAGATAGTAGAAAAGTACAATAGGCCCCATGATGATCTTAGCATTCTTGTTACGCTTCGAGCAGACGGTACAGTTGAGAAAAAAGTCATTGGCTCAATAGTTGAGTCATGCATCCTTGATGAAAATGATCAGGCTGAGATGGACAGGCTCAAGGAGATCTTCAGGGCTCCGTCACTTCAGATGGTAAGCTTTACCATCACAGAGAAGGGCTACAAGACAAAAGAGTACATGACAAAAGTTACACGACTTTTGCTTGAAAGATATGATAACGGTAAGCTTCCGATCACTTTTGTAAGTATGGATAACTGCTCACACAATGGCGATAAGCTCAAGGCTGCTGTAGTAGATATTGCAGAGCACTTTGTGAAGTATGGAATATGCGGCAGAGATTTTGTTGAATATATAAATGATCCGGAGTTTGTCACATTCCCGCTTAGCATGATCGACAAGATCACTCCAAGACCTGACGACAAAATAGCTGATATACTTGCATCAGACGGACTGGAGGGTGGCGAGCCGATAATCACGACTAAGAATACTTATGTTGCACCGTTTGTAAATGCGGAAGAGACAGAGTATCTGGTAATAGAAGATTTATTTGCAAATGGAAGGATGCCGCTTGAAAAGGGAGGCGTCATCTTCACAGACAGAGAATCAGTTGACAAGACTGAAAAGATGAAGGTCTGCACATGTCTGAACCCGCTTCATACAGCACTTGCTATCTTTGGCTGTCTGCTTGGTTACAATAAGATTCACGATGAAATGCAGGATGCTACTTTGAGAAAGCTTGTTACTTTCCTTGGTAAAAAAGAGGGCATGAAGGTTGTTGTAGATCCAAAGGTAATCTCACCGGATGAGTTCCTTGATACAGTACTTGAAAAACGTCTCAGCAATCCATTTATGCCGGATACGCCACAGAGGATAGCGTGTGATACTTCACAGAAGATCCCGATTCGCTTTGGTGAGACAATCAAGGCATATAGGAGCAGCTCAGAGCTTGATACCGATGATCTCGTTCTTATACCTACAGTGCTTGCTGGATATCTGAGATATCTTGACGGTGTAGATGATGAAGGTGCTGAGTTTACACAGAGCCCTGATCCTATGCTGGATGAGCTTAAGGAAATGAGCCGCGAGGATGTACTTAAGAGGACTGATGTGTTTGGTGTAGATCTTTCAGAAGATTCACTTGCTTCAAAGGTTATGGCGATTTACAAAAAAATGTGTGGAAAAGGCAATGTAAGGAAGGCGCTTGATAATTATGTGGACACAGTGTTGGCTTGAATATAAAGATTGCAAAGATAAGATCGTAGCGTACAGAGAATATTTTGCTGATGTCAAGGTAGAAGGTTTTGACAGTGCTGAAATAGCAGCGGCAACAGAGGAAGTATCTATTGCAAAAGAGGCTTGGGAAGTAAGTTCCGGAAGCAAGAGCATAAAGCTCAGTAAGTCTGACGATATAAGCCTTGGCGATGAGGGATACAGTATCTCGATGGCTGATGCGTCCATTGAGGTAAGTGCTTTGACAAAAAAAGGCATCATATATGGTACTTTCCGCATGCTGGCGCTTGTAAGACTTGGCAAACTTGAAAAGGGAAAGAAGGTCACAGAGACTCCTGACAATCCTATCCGTATGCTCGACCACTGGGACAATATGGATGGCTCTATCGAGAGAGGCTACTCCGGAAATTCATTCTTTTTTGAAGATAATGACATCGTTATAAATGATAGGACTAAGGACTATGCAAGACTTCTGGCATCTATGGGGATCAATGCGGTTGCCATCAATAACGTAAATGTTAAGGATGCCGCATGTGACCTCATTAATGATAGATTTATAGGTAAGGTAAAAGTTCTTAATGATCTTTTTTGTCGCTATGGAGTTTCACTTTTCCTTTGCATCAATTTTGCAGCACCGATCGAGACAGAGATAAACAGTGCAGATCCTCTTGATGAAAGAGTGGCAAAGTGGTGGAAGGAAAAGACTGCGGAAGTTTACAGCAAGATACCAAATCTCGGCGGCTTCCTTGTGAAAGCAGACTCCGAGGGCAGACCGGGACCTATGACTTACGGCAGGACTCAGGCTGACGGAGCAAATATGCTTGCAGCTGCGATAGAGCCTTTTGGCGGAAAGATAATCTGGCGCTGCTTTGTATATAACTGTCAGCAGGACTGGAGAGATCTGACGATCGATCGAGCAAAAGCAGGATATGATTATTTTAGCACACTTGACGGTAAGATTGCCGGCAATGTGATACTTCAGATAAAGAACGGTCCTATGGATTTCCAGGTCAGAGAGCCGGTTTCACCGCTTTTTGGAGGCATGAGCAAGACCAATCAGATGCTTGAAGTGCAGATCGCGCAGGAATATACCGGTCATCAGATAGACGTATGCTACCTTATACCTTGGTTTAAGGAGATACTTGCGTTCAAGACCTATCTTGAAGGTGCCGAAAAATCTACAGTTGCAGATATCATAAGCGGCAGAGCTCTTCCAAACATCAAGGGCGGTATGACAGCAGTTACTAATACGGGAAATGATGAAAACTGGACAGGTAACGATCTGGCAGCAGCTAATCTCTATGGCTTTGGAAGGCTTGCATGGAACATGGAGCTTTCCGCAGAAGAGATCGTCAAAGAGTGGATAGCACTTGCCATGCCGATGCTTGATGAGGATGCTGACAGTGTGGTTGAGAGCATACTCATGGAGTCCTGGCATACATACGAGGACTATACATCACCGCTTGGTATCGGCTGGATGGTGCAGCCTCATGATCACTATGGACCAAATGTTGACGGCTATGAGTACGACAGATGGGGTACATATCATAGAGCAGACTGGCAGGGACTTGGTGTTGAGAGAAACATGAGCGGTACCGGCTATACTCAGCAGTACAGATCTCCAAACAGGGAAATGTATGAAAGTGTAGAAAGTACACCTGAAGAATTACTTCTGTTTTTCCATAAGATTCCATATACATACAAGCTGAAATCGGGAAAAACAGTGATACAGCATATATATGATACACACTTCAGAGGCTATGAAAATGTAAAGTCTATGAGAAAGCGTTGGGAAAGTCTTAAGGACAGACTTCCAAAGAGGGTATTTGAAAATGTTTCAGAGAGATTTGTACGTCAGGAAGCCAACGCAAGAGAATGGTGTGACATTGTAAACAGCTACTTCTATCGCAAGTGTGGTATAGCTGATGAGAAGGGTAGAATTATTTATTGAAAGGTGTAACGTTTAGTACAGTCCGAAGCACTTGCTGCTGAGGACGTAAGAACATGATACGAGCGTGAGCATACCCTTTGCCGAAGGCAAATTTGCATGGGTATGCGAAGACGTATCTGCGAAGGTACTGAACAGATACGACGGGGTATGATTATGGATAAGATCATAGAGAGACTTAGTGAATACGGGGTAGTTCCGGTAGTTGTGATCAATGATGTGGCAGATGCTGAGCCACTTGCAGATGCGCTTTGTGACGGAGGTCTTGCGTGTGCAGAAGTTACTTTCCGCACAGATGCAGCTGAAGAGGCAATAAGAGTAATGAAGAAGGCTCATCCTGAGATGCTTATAGGTGCAGGTACTGTGCTCACAGTTGAGCAGGTAGAGAGAGCAGTGGAGGCTGGTGCAAGCTTTATAGTATCTCCAGGGTTTGATTCAGAGATAGTCGACTATTGCATAGAGAGAAATATTCCTATGATCCCTGGATGTGTAACACCATCAGAAGTTGCACAGGGAGTTCACAGAGGTCTTGAAGTGCTTAAATTTTTCCCGGCTGAGCAGGCTGGCGGACTTGCAATGCTCAAGGCTATGTCAGGTCCCTATACTAATGTTAAATTTATGCCGACAGGCGGTATTTCTGCTAAAAACCTTGAGGATTATCTTTCGTTCTCAAAGATCGTCTGCTGCGGAGGCAGCTGGATGGTGAAGTCAGATCTCATCAATTCCAAAGATTTTGATACTATCAGAGATAAAGCCAGAGAGGCTGTTGAAATAGTAAAACATGCTCGACTTAATATGGCAGGCTGAAAGAGGAGGAGTATTTATTGTTATGAAAAAGGTAGTTACACTTGGAGAGATCATGCTGCGTCTCTCAACACCAAATAATGAAAGAATTATCCAGGCAGATACTTTTGACGTATGCTATGGCGGAGGAGAGGCCAATGTGGCAGTTTCACTTGCAAACTACGGCTATGATGCTGAGTTTGTGACAGCACTTCCTCCTCATGCTATGGGAGATTCGGCTATAGCGGCTCTGAGAAAGTGCGGCGTTTCAACAAAGCATATTGCAAGATGCGGCGAGAGACTTGGCATATACTATCTTGAGACCGGCTCTGCAATGAGACCTAGCAACGTTATTTATGACAGAGCGCACAGCTCTATTTCAACAGTAACTTCTGATGCATTTGACTTTGATGAGATATTTAAGGATGCTGATTTCTTCCACTTCACAGGTATCACTCCTGCGATCAGTGACAGCGCAGCACGTCTTATAGAAGATGCGCTTATCGCAGCAAAGAAGCATGGCGTTACAGTTTCTGTTGATTTAAATTTCCGTAAGAAACTCTGGTCATCTGAGAAGGCAAAATCTGTAATGACAAACTTAATGAAGTATGTTGACATCTGTATCGGAAACGAGGAAGATGCCGAGAAGGTTCTTGGATTTAAGGCTGAAAATACAAACGTTGAAAAGGGTGAGCTCAATCTTGCCGGATATGAGAGCATCTTTAATCAGATGATAGATAAGTTTGGCTTTAAGTATGTGATCAGCTCGCTCAGACAGTCATATTCAGCATCAAACAATGGCTGGAGCGCATGCATAATGGACGGAAGTACACGTAAGTTTTATCATTCAAGGACTTACTCCATCACACCTATAGTAGACAGAGTAGGCGGCGGAGACTCCTTTGCAGCCGGCGTCATTACAGGGCTTCTTGATGGCAAGTCCATGGAAGATGCACTTGAGTTTGGTGTTGCTGCATCAGCTCTCAAGCACACGATCCCGGGTGATTTCAACTACGTTACAAGAGCCGAGGTTGATGCTTTAGTAGGTGGAGACGGCAGCGGACGTGTGCAGAGGTGACAGGTAATGAAAAAGTTTCTGGATGAGAATTTTATGCTTAATAGTGGTACGGCTGAAAAGCTGTATCACTCTTTTGCTGATGTAAATAAACTTCCGATAATAGACTATCACTGTCATATACCGGTATCGGAGATATGGGAGGACAGGAGATTCAACAATATCACAGAGCTCTGGCTTGGCGCAGATCACTACAAATGGCGTCAGATGAGAGTAAATGGGATAGACGAAAAGTTTATCACGGGAGATGGGGATGATTTCGAGAAGTTTAAGGCATTTTCCTCCATTATGCCAAGACTTCTCGGAAATCCGCTCTATCACTGGTCACATCTTGAATTAAAGCGTTACTTTGATATAGATATTCCTTTGAAGGCAGAGACTGCTAAAGAAATATGGGATAAGTGTAACGCGAAGATTCAGGATCCGTCGTTTAGTGCGATAGGACTTGTAAAAAGATCAAATGTGGAGCTCCTTTGTACAACAGATGATCCTTGCGATGACCTTGAAACACATAAAAAAATTGCAGAGGATGACAGCTTTGAAACAAAGGTCCTGCCTGCATTCAGACCGGATGCGGCTTTGAACATATTGAAGAAAGGCTGGAAGGACTATATAGAAAAACTCTTTGACATTGCAGGAGTTTCAAAGAAAGATATAGACAGTCTTGTAGAAGCGTTAAAGATAAGAGTTGAATTTTTTAAATCAAGAGGGTGTCTCGTCAGTGATCATGGCATTTTTGATGCTGTATATCATGAGTGCTCAAAGAAAGAAGCTGATGAGATCTTCAAAAAGGGTATCGCGGGCGAGAGCATTAGCGCGGCAGAAGCGGATAAGTTTACTTCATATATGCTGATTGAGCTGGCTGGCATTTACAAGGAAAATGACTTTGTAATGCAGCTTCACTATGGCGTTGTGAGAGACAACAATACACGCTTCTTTGAGAGCATTGGCGTTGACTCGGGATTTGATGCGATGCACAACGAGACCCGCATTTATGGGCTTTTGAAACTCCTAAACGAAATGGAAAAACGGGATGCACTTCCAAAGACTATCCTTTATTCGCTTAATCCTATAGACAATGCTGCAATAGACTGTGCGATAGGCTGCTTTGCAGAAAAAAATGTCAGAGGGAAGGTACAGCATGGAAGTGCCTGGTGGTTTAATGACCATTTTGAGGGCATGGCATCACAGCTGAAAAGCTATGCGGCACTTTCTACACTTGGCAATCATATAGGTATGCTGACCGACTCGCGTTCGTTTTTGTCATATACAAGGCATGAATATTTCAGAAGGATCCTCTGCGACTATGTAGGCAGCTATGTTGAAAGTGGAATGTATCCTGATGATGAAGAAGAGTTGAAAAGGCTGGTTCAGGGAATCAGCTATTATAACGCTAAAGAGTATTTTGGATTTTAATAATCGAGCAGGAGGATATAAAGCTAAGACACACCTAAACATGTGCCTTAGCTTTTTGTCATTTAAACTTATGGTCTTGGACTTCCGCAGTTTGAGCAGAACTTACCTGAGTTTACATTGCCGCATGTGCATGTCCACTCAGCTGCCGGTGCAGGACTGCCGCAGTTAGGACAGAACTTGCCGGTATTTACATTACCGCATGTGCATGTCCATGAAGCACCCTGAGGAGCTGCCTGAGGAGCAGCCTGAGGAGCTGGCTGCGCCGGTGCCGGATTTGCAGCGAAACCTGCGCCAGCCTGCATCTGAGGTTGCTGCTGCATCTGCTGCATTTGCATCTGCTGCAGATTAGCCTGAGAAGCATTTCCCATAGCGTTGCCTGCAAAGTTCATGCCCATGCCCATACCCATGAAGCCGGCCATAGAACCGTTTGCGTTTGAGCCTGCAGCTTCGAGACCACGTGCAACATGTCCCTGCATGTAGCCTTCGCGTACTGTAGGATCTGAGAGCATAGCACCCTCGTTGCGCATATTGATGAGCTCCTGAGACTTGTCGTCGTAGGAAAGGCTTGCGATACCTACAGCCTGTACTTCCATACCACGCAGCTGCTTCCAGTCCTCATCAAGTACATTTGCCATGTACTTACCGAGCTCGCGGCTCTTTGATGTTACAAACGAGATCCTTGTGCCGTCTGCTGACATCTGATTGATAGCAGACTGGAGAGCCTCTAAGAACTCAGAGAGGTATTGCTCGTTGATCTCACTGATCTCTACGTGATCGGCATTTCTCGGAACTGCCTCAGCATAAAACTTAAGAGGATCTGTGATCTTGATAGAGTAGGTACCGTGAGCTCTGAGGAAAAGCTCTGCATTATAGAATGTATCAAAGTAGTTGACAGGTGTACGTGTGCCAAACTTGATACCCTTGATCTCCTGGAGATTTATGAAGAATACTTTCTGATTGGTAGGTGTTTGTCCGCCGTACTTAATACGGTTGAATGTCTCTTTGAGAGAGTCACCAAACTGACCGTTAAAAAGTGAAGGCATTGATGAATTATCTACCTTGTAGTAGCCCGGCTCAGCAGTATAGTCAACAACCTTACCTCCGTCAACTAAAAGCATGAACTGGTTGTCATAAACGTGAATGACAGAACCGTTTGAAACTGTGTTCTGAGTCAGCTTCTGATTGCCCTTGTTACGTGTCAGTACACCTTTTGTGAAGACGACCTGATCCCCCATATCATCAGGCTCGATGACCTCAAGCCACTGGTCAGCAAAACCGCCGCCGATGGCATTCACAACAGCTTTGATAATACCCATTTTATCCCTCCTGTATAATGAATACAAAATGCATCCGAATTAATACATTTATAGGGGTAGTATAACATATTATGGGAAGTTATGGGGAGTTTTTTGGCTTTTGGGATAAGACTTTTGACCCTGGTATTTTTAAAATGGGAGGTGGGCGTCATGAATATTCATGGCGCCCGAGTATGAAAAAGAAGTTCGTTTTGTTGTAAGCGGCTTTCATAGATGTACGAGTGTGTGGGGTTCGTCATCTCCGCTTATGTGATTATTATAAACCGCTCTTGTGAAGAAAATGCTAATGAAAAGTAGACGATTTGTGAACCCAACCTTAAAAACTTCTTAAAAAGATAAAGTACTGATTAAAGTGTTTTAGATTAGGTTCAATGCTGCAAAGTGTGGTAAAATCTAGGTATGGTTGAATTTGATAAATTTGATATTGAGGAAAATCTTGCATTACTTCCGAAACGTCCGGGAGTTTACATAATGCATGCATCAGATGATGAAATCATATATGTCGGCAAGGCGATAAATCTTTTCAACAGGGTACATTCATATTTCAGAAATACGAAAAAAAGCCCAAAGATCCAGAAGATGGTTACTCATATTAAATATTTTGAGTACATAGTCACAGACTCAGAGTTGGAGGCTCTGGTACTTGAGAGTAATCTGATAAAGAAGCATCGCCCTAAATACAATACCATGCTTAAGGATGACAAAAGCTATCCTTACATCAAAGTAACGACAGAGGAGAAGTATCCAAGGATACTCTTTTCAAGAAAGGCCGGCGGAGATACTTCTGCGCGTAAGTCGAAGTCAAAGTACTTTGGACCGTATACTTCAGCATGGGGAGTGAGAGATACGATCGAGCTTATTAATAAGATATATAAGCTTAGAACGTGCAATCGTGTGCTGCCGCGCGATATTGATAAAGTCCGACCATGTCTTAAGTATGACATCAAAATGTGTCAGGGACCATGCAAGGCGGGATGTACGACTGAGGAGAAGTATCGCGAATCGGTAGAAGGAGCACTCGATTTTTTAAATGGCAATTATAAGCCGATACTTAAAATGCTTGAGGACAAGATGACTGAAGCATCGCTTGATATGCGCTATGAGGAGGCAATCGAGTGGCGGGATCTTTTGAATTCTGTAAAAAGCGTTGCACAGAAGCAAAAGATCACAGCGGCATCTGATGCACAGGACAGGGATGTGATCGCATCATACAGCGAGGGAGAAGAGGCAGTTGTCCAGATATTCTTTGTAAGAAACGGAAGGCTTGTAGGGCGTGATCACCACTACATGACGGGAGTCGAAGATTACACAAAGTCTGAGATACTCGACAGCTTTGTAAAGCAGTTTTATGCAGGCACGCCATTTATCCCTAAAGAGATAATGCTCGAAGAAGAGATCGAGGAAAAAGAGGTCATAGAGGAGTGGCTTACAGGAAAACGAGGGGCAAAAGTCAGCCTTTTAAATCCTAAGCGCGGTATTAAGGAAAGGCTTGTGCAGCTTGCGAGGAAGAATGCGGAGCTTATACTTACGACTGACAAAGAGAAGCTCAGAAAAGAAGAGAGCCGTACTATAGGAGCTTCTGCTGAGCTTGCGGCACTTATTGGACTGGAAAGTACAAAGCGAATAGAGTCTTACGATATTTCAAATATCTCCGGTTTTGAGTCGGTAGGCTCCATGGTCGTCTTTGAAAACGGCAGACCGAAAAAATCTGATTACAGAAAATTCAGGATAAAATCTGTCATCGGACCAAACGATTATGCAAGTATGGAAGAAGTGCTGACACGCAGATTTGAGCGCCTTTTAAATAGCTCGGAGACTGAAACACTCGGAGACTCTTTCAGTACTTATCCTGACCTGATACTTATGGATGGTGGAAAGGGACAGGTCAATATAGCGCTTGATGTCCTTGCAAAGCTTGGGCTTGATATACCGGTTGCCGGAATGGTTAAAGATGATAATCACAGGACGCGCGGCATTTATTTTGAAAATGTCGAGCAGCCGGTAGACAGTCATTCTGAGTGCTTTAAGCTTGTTACGAGGATACAGGACGAGACACACAGGTTTGCAATAACTTATCACCGTTCGTTGCATTCAAGTACGCAGCTCCATTCTATCCTCGATGATATACAGGGCATAGGAGAGGCACGCAGAAAGGCGCTGATGAAGACGTTTGGCTCGATAGAAGCTATCAAAAATGCGACAATAGAAGAGCTTTCTGCCGTAGATGGCATGAATATGCGCGCTGCAGAGGCTGTCGTGGATTTCTTTAATGAGCAGAAACAATAGCAAAAAATGATGGCAAAATTGCAATAATAGGCACTTCACAAGTTTTTTTAATAATGGTACAATAAATTCACTATGGTGTTTAGCGAAAGAGGAACCTTTCGCGGAATGGAGGGGCAATGGCAACAGTTGCATTACAGAGCCTTATTGAGAAAATGAATCTCGTAAATCTTACTCCGGATATAGATCTGAGCAGTAAGAAGATTACTTCACCGGATATCAACAGACCGGCGCTTCAGCTTACAGGATTTTTTGATCATTTTGATACAAGTCGTGTAGAGATCATCGGTTTCGTTGAGTACACATATATGCAGAGTATGGATGAAGCACGCAGGCAGGAGATATATCCACGCCTTATCGATGAAGAGATACCATGCTTTATTTTCTGCCGCGATCTTGAGCCGGATGAGGTATTTTTAGAACAGGCTAAAAAGAGTAATGTGCCGGTGCTGAAAGCATCACGTTCAACATCAGACTTTTCTTCACAGGTTATAAGATGGCTCACAGAGCAGCTTGCGCCCTGCATATCGATCCATGGTGTATTGGTCGATGTAGATGGTGAGGGAGTACTTATCACAGGAGAGAGCGGTATCGGTAAGAGTGAGGCAGCGCTTGAGCTTATCAAGCGTGGACATCGTCTTATATCAGATGATGTCGTTGAGATCAGAAAGATCTCTGATGACTGTCTTGTCGGCTCTGCACCTGATATCACAAAGCACTTTATCGAGCTTCGAGGCATTGGTATTGTAGATGTTAAGGCTCTTTTTGGTGCGATAAGTGTTAAGGACTCTGAGGAGATAAGCCTTGTTATCAAGCTTGAGGACTGGGATAAGGACAAAGATTATGACCGTCTCGGCCTCGAGGAAGAATATACAGAGTATCTCGGAACAAAGGTAGTATGTCACAGCATACCTATCCGTCCGGGCAGAAACCTTGCGATAATCTGCGAGACAGCAGCTATCAATTATCGTCAGAAGAAAATGGGATACAATGCCGCACAGGAATTGTACAAAAGGGTACAGGAAAATCTCGCTAAAAAGCGTGATGAATAAAGGTCAAAAGCCTTTTACATTTAAATATTCAGGAGGAGTGGTTATGAAAGAGTATGCATTTGGAATTGATGTGGGTGGAACATCCGTAAAGATCGGATTGTTCAAAAATGATGGTACATTGGTAGAAAAGTGGAGCATTCCTACACATACAGAAAATAATGGGGCATCTATCCTTGGGGATATTGCAAAAGCAATTCTTGCAAAGATGGAGGAAAAGAAGCTTACAGAAGCTGATGTTGAGGGTGTAGGAATCGGTCTTCCGGGTGCAGTTGATGCTCAGGGTGTTATCCATAAGGCAGTTAACCTTCACTGGGAAGATACATTCAATGTAGCAGAGAGACTTTCAGGTCTTTTGAATGGCCTTAAGGTTAAGGCTGGAAACGATGCTAACGTTGCAGCACTTGGCGAAGCTTGGGTTGGCAGCGGTAAAGGCTATGACAGCCTTGTAATGGTAACTCTTGGCACAGGCGTAGGCGGCGGAGTTATCGTAAATGGCAAGATCGTTGAAGGTGCTACAGGTGCAGCCGGCGAGATCGGACACATGCACATGAACGATGATGAAGAAAAGCAGTGCAACTGCGGCAATCACGGTTGTCTTGAGCAGTATGCATCAGCTACAGGTATCGTAAATATCCTTGAGAAGGAGCTTGCAGCTTCTGACGAAAACAGTGTTATGAGACAGAAGAAGCACACAGCAAAGGATGTCTGGGATGCTGTTGAAGAAGGTGATGCACTTGCAATCAGAGTAGCAGAGCAGTTTGGAAGCTATCTCGGCAAGGGCCTTTCTATCATTGCAGATGTCATCAATCCTGAGATCTTTGTTATCGGCGGCGGCGTAAGCCTTTCAGGTGATGTTATCATGCCATTCATCACAAAGAATTTTGAAAAGCATGTATTCCATGCATGCCGCGGCACAAAGTTTACTCGTGCAATACTTGGAAATGATGGCGGTATTTACGGAGCAGCAAAATTAGTACTATGAACGAATATTTTTACAATTACTTAAAAGAAATGATACCATCAGAGCGTATTCGCCTTGATGAGACAATGAGCAGGCACACCACCTTCAGGGTAGGTGGGCCTGCAGATTATTTTATAGTTCCCGAAAGTATTGAGGAGTTAAGCAAGCTCGTTAAATACTTAAATCTTGTGGAAAGGGAATACTTTATACTTGGAAATGGAAGTAATCTTCTTGTGGGAGATCATGGCTATAGAGGCGTAGTGATCTGGATAGCAGATAACTTTGCTGAAATAAAGGTCGAAGGCAATAAGATAATCGCCGGAGCCGGAGCAATGCTTTCAAAAGTTGCAAGTACTGCGCTCGAGGCAGGACTTACAGGATTTGAGTTTGCATCAGGCATCCCGGGAAGCGTCGGCGGCGCTATGGTGATGAATGCCGGAGCCTATGGCGGTGAGATGAAAGATATCGTCAAAAGAGTAGAGGTCGTTACTACTGATGGTGATGTTTTTGAAATGTCAAATGCTGAGATGAACTTTGGCTACAGGACAAGCGTATGCCGTAAGGCAAAGCTTGCAGTTACCAAGGTTGAGTTTGAGCTTGAGGCAGGCGATAAAGCGGCAATAAAGGCGCGCATGGATGAGCTTAAGGCACAACGTCTTGCAAAACAGCCGCTTGAGTTCCCAAGTGCGGGAAGTACATTCAAGCGTCCTGAAGGGTATTTTGCCGGCAAGCTTATAATGGATGCCGGGCTTTCAGGATATACGATCGGTGGTGCGAAAGTTTCAGAAAAGCACTGCGGATTTATTGTTAATTCAGGGAATGCGTCAGCTATTGACATTCATGACCTGATTTTTGAGGTTCAGGAAAAAGTTAAAAATCGCTTTAATGTAAAGCTTGAGCCAGAAGTTTGTATCATAGGTGAGTTTTGAATTGTAAGGAGACGATCAGATGAAGCTTGTCATAGTTACCGGTATGAGCGGCGCCGGAAAGAGTACCGCACTGAAGATGCTTGAGGATCTTGGGTATTTCTGTGTAGATAATCTTCCTGTGAAGCTTATAACCAAATTTGCAGAGTTGGCTTATGCTCCTAATAGTGAGCTGCAGAAGGTAGCTATCGGCATTGATGTGCGTACCGGCCTCACAAATGTTAATGATGCGCTTGAAGAACTTTCGACAAATGGTTATTCATATGATATATTGTATCTCGATTCTGAAGACGATGTGCTTATAAAGCGATTTAAGGAGACGAGACGTGCTCATCCTCTGACTGCACATGGCAGAGTTGAGGATGGAATTAAGAAAGAGCGAAATATCCTTTCTTATATGAAGGAGCATGCCACCTGTATCATAGATACAAGCCACATGCTTACACGTGAGCTTAAAGCGCAGATAGGCGACATCTATTCAAAGAACAAAGACTATGCTAATCTTTTCATAACTGTACTGTCATTCGGCTATAAGTATGGTATACCAAGTGATGCTGATCTCGTTTTTGATGTCAGATTTTTGCCAAATCCATACTATATAGAAGAATTAAAGGCTCATACAGGTAATGAAAAGGAAGTTCAGGATTATGTACTTCAGTTTAAGGAAGCAGGCATGTTCCTTGATAAGCTTGAGGATATGGTAAGATTCCTTATACCAAACTATGTGATCGAGGGTAAAAACCAGCTCGTGATTGCCATAGGATGTACAGGTGGTAAGCATAGAAGCGTGACACTTGCAAATAAGCTTTATGAAAGGCTCGAGAAGAATGCCAAGTATGGTATTAAGATCGAGCACAGGGATATTTATAAAGACTCACTTCGCAAATGAAGATTGGATTAAAGAAAAAACATGTCATTTTCATCTGACGTAAAGGCAGAGGTAGCAACGGTAATTCCTAATGCGCGACACTGTCAGATTGCTGAATTGGCGGCAATTTTTCAGTTTTGCGCAAGCTATTCTCCAGAGGATGGCGGCACTATAAAAGTGCAGACGGAGAACGTAGGTACGGCTAAAATCTGCTTTACATTATTACAAAAAACATGTAGAATACGTTGTAACGTGCGTGTTAAGCATACACATGATAAGGTATATTATTTAGAGCTGAAAGGCGAGGATGCCAGACAGGTTTCTGACATGCTCAAGCTCCAGGACAATATAGAGGAAGTTTCAGAGCTGCTTGTAGAGAAAATGTGTTGCAGGCGGTCTTTTGTCAGTGGTGCTTTTTTATCGGCCGGCTCTATGAACAATCCGATCCGTTCATATCATTTTGAGATAGTCTGTACATCTGCGTCTCAGGCAAATATGCTTATGAGACTGATCAACAGTTTCGGCATTGAGAGTAAGATGGTACAGCGAAAGAGATACTATGTAGTATACCTTAAAGAAGGCGAGCAGATCATAGATATGCTCAATATCATGGAAGCTCATCAGGCTTTACTGCAAATGGAAAATACGCGTATAGTCAAGGAGATGAGAAATGCTGTTAACCGACGTGTCAACTGTGAGACAGCCAATATTACCAAGACTGTGAATGCGGCTGTGAAACAGGTAAACGATATTATCTACATCAGAGATGCAGGATATTTCGGACAGTTAAGTGAACCTCTTCGGCAGATGGCAGAGGTCAGGCTTGCAAATCCTGAGGCCGCACTTAAGGAGCTAGGGAGTCTTCTTAGTCCACCGGTAGGCAAATCAGGGGTGAATCACAGGTTACGTAAGCTCAGCGAGATTGCAGAGAATCTTAGAAAACAAGATATTTGCTGAGATGCGAAATGGAGGAGAATTTTTTATGAAGAAACAGACAGTTAAGGTTTCCTTGAATGAAGACATGGATACACGTCCAATTGCTATGTTGGTTCAGGTTGCCAGTCAGTATGACTCAAGTGTTTATATCGAATATGATTCTAAGCATGTAAATGCAAAGAGCATCATGGGTATGATGACACTTGCTCTCAAGAATGGCGATGATGTTGATGTTGTTGCTGATGGAGCTGATGAAGACGATGCAGCAGACACAATAGCAAAGTATCTGACAGGTGACGTTAAAGCAGCGGTTTGAGGTAATTTAGGTTCCAATGAAAAGGAAAATGCTGTTTATCTATAACCCACATGCGGGTTTGGCAAGGATTAGGAGCTTTCTGCTCGACATCATAGATATTTTTGCCAAAGCAGAGTACGAAGTCACAGTGCATCCTACCCAAAGACAGGGGGATGCCATAATTACAACACGTGAGCGCAGCGGGGAGTTTGACCTCGTTGTGTGCTCAGGTGGTGATGGTACACTTGATGAAGTAGTATCAGGTATGCTGCAGAGTGATACAAGAGTTCCTATCGGTTATATTCCGGCAGGCAGTACAAATGACTTCGCTCAGTCTCTTAAAATTCCAAGTGATATGCTGCAGGCAGCTAATACGATAGTAAGTGGTAGATTAGCTGAGTGTGACATGGGAAAATTTAATAGTAATTCATTTGTGTATGTAGCAGCTTTTGGCATGTTTACGGATGTTTCATATATGACAGATCAGACTTTGAAAAATAATCTTGGTCATTTGGCATATGTTATTGAAGGCATTAAACGACTTCCACAGACAAAGGCTTATCATATGAACATTGAATATGATGGAGAGACTATAGAGGGCGAGTTTCTTTTTGGCATGGTCAGCAATTCTGTATCAGTTGGTGGATTTAACGGAGTTACAGGCCCGGATGTCATATTGAACGATGGCCTTTTCGAAGTTACACTTGTGAAAAATCCTATAGAAATGCAGGATTTTACAGATCTTATGGCAGCCCTGGTCGGAGGTGAGCAGGATAATAGATTTTTCTATAATTTTAAAGCAAAACAGCTTAAGATCACGAGCTCTGAAGAAGTACCGTGGACACTTGATGGAGAGTACGGCGGTATGCCAAAGGTTGTAGAGCTGGAAAACATGCATTGTGCCATAAAGATCATAGTTCCATCCGGTGTAGAATTGCCATGTCTTATCTGATTTGGTGGTAAGGCATGGACTTTCTGTTTGTTGCGTGTTATAATCGCAATAGCGTTGTATTGTTCAATTATTAACAAGAACATTACACAAGAAAGGATGGAAAGATTATGGCATTAGTATCAACAAAAGAAATGTTTGAAAAAGCCTACAACGGCGGATATGCAGTTGGCGCATTCAATGTCAACAACATGGAGATCGTTCAGGGCATCACAGATGCAGCAGCAGAGCTTAAGTCCCCTGTAATTCTTCAGGCTTCAGCAGGTGCTAGAAAGTACGCTAACTCAATTTACCTTGTAAAGCTCGTTGAGGCAGCAGTAGCACTTCACCCTGAGATCCCGATCGCACTTCACCTTGATCACGGTGCAGATTTCGATGTATGTAAGGATTGTATCGACAGCGGATTCACATCTGTTATGATCGACGGTTCTTCAAAGCCATTCGATGAGAACGTAGAGCTTTCTAAGAGAGTTGCTGACTACGCTCACGAGCACGGCGTTGTTGTTGAGGCTGAGCTTGGTACTTTGGCAGGTGTAGAGGATGATGTAAACGTAGCAGCTGAGTCAGCTCAGTATACAGATCCTGATCAGGTTGTTGAGTTCGTTGAGAGAACAGGTGTTGATTCACTTGCTATCGCAATCGGAACAAGCCACGGTGCTTACAAGTTTAAGCCAGGCACAAACCCACACATCCGTCTTGACATCCTTGAGGAGATCTCAAAGAAGCTTCCTGGCTTCCCAATCGTTCTTCATGGTTCATCATCAGTTCCTCAGGAGTATGTAAAGATCATTAACGCTAACGGCGGAGCTCTTCAGGATGCAATCGGTATCCCAGAGGATCAGCTTAGAGAAGCAGCTAAGAGAGCAGTCTGCAAGATCAACATCGACTCAGACCTTCGTCTTGGTATGACAGCTGGTATCAGAGAGCACTTCATGGCTCATCCTGAGCACTTCGATCCACGTCAGTATATTGGCGATGGCCGTAAGTATGTTAAGGATATTGTTCACGGCAAGATCATAAACGTTCTTGGTTCAGAGAACAAGGCTTGATATAATATCATATAGAAATAAAAAGCAGATGTGCGAAAGCACATCTGTTTTTTGTTGCATAAATTAAAATTTTGTCTTTAAAAGGGAGGATGCCGAGTGCTTTCACACCCGGCAGTATTATGAAAAAGTTTTTGCTTTGAATCTGTCTTTGTTTTGATGAATTTATTTTACAAAATGAAAATGTCCAAAATTCTGTTTTAGGATGAAATTTTTTAAACGGATTTATGAACGGATTGTAAACCGGTAAAATATATTAAGTGTATTTTTTGAATGTGCTGTTACTGTTCACTCGCTTACAGCTCGCTCCAGTAACGAGTTTTGCCAATGCAGATTGCCTTCGGCAATGGGCAAAACTCAATGCCCTGCGTAATTTGTTGGGGCATAACTGCGCAGCTAGTGCGCAGTTTGCCTGTGAACTGTAACAATGTGCTTACTATATATTTGACAATCGCCTTAAACTGCGCTACTATAAGGAAGATATTAAAAATAATACATAATATAACCGATGTTCAGTGCAATTTGTTTGAAGGGTTTTGTAGCATTGAAATGAGTGTTTATAAGGGAGGAAAGACAATGGCACCAGTGCGCAAGAGAACAAAAGCTCCTGCAACAGCTCCTGTAGCTAAGGCAGAGGCAAAAAAGGCTGAGGAAAAGAAGGTTGAGACTGTAGTTAAGGCTGCAGAAGAAGTTAAGGTTGTAGAGACAAAGCCAGCTGAGGAGAAGACTGCAAAGAAGGCTCCTGCAAAGAAGGCAGCTACAAAGAAGACTGAGACAAAGACAGCTGCAAAGAAGACTGAGGCAAAGAAGGAGACTAAGACAGCTTCAAAGAAAGGTCTTGAGTCAGCTTTCGTTCTCCAGTTCCAGGGTAGAGAGGTTACTACTGCGCAGTTAGAAGAGAGATTCAAAGAGATATGGACAAAGGATCTTGACAGAAAGTACACTGAGGTTAAGAAGGTTGCATTCTATGTAAAGCCTGAAGAGTCAGCAGTTTACTTTGTTGTTAATGATTCAGAGCCAGGCAGTTTCGGAATCTGATCATTTATATATGAGTAATATACGTGAATTTTTTACTGCCGGATACATGCGTATCCGGCATAGTTTTTTTCAAAACTTCAATTTAATATCGCTATTGTCCATTCCTGCTATCATATACACATTTTATCTTGTATTCGGGATACTTGGTCATACATTTTTGGATGTCAATATTCCAAATGAATACCGGGAAGCGGCAAATGTACTATTGACTAAGGAGTTTATAAAGGGAAATAATCCTTACTCTTTATCGGCACTTCAAGGTGACGTGCCGCCGATGGTTTATCTGTACGGTCCTTTATATTCAGTTATTGTAGCGCTGCTTGGCGTGGTATTTAGGATCGATATAGTTTTACTGCATTATCTTGTTACATTTACGTGCATTGTGGCGTCTTCATTACTCGCAGCTTCTATTGTAAAGGAGCACAGCCGGACGATCACGGCGCCGATACTGGCATTTCTGTTTCTGATAAACTGTCATTGGAGATACAGTTATGTCAATGCTGTACCGGACAGCCTTGGACTGTTTATGATGGTTTTGATACTTTATCTGCTTTCAAGACCAAAGATGAAGTATAAGGCAGTGATATGTGCAGTGCTGTCAGTGCTTATATTTTTCTCAAAGCAGTATTTTCTGCTTATCGCGGGAACAGCGACTGCCTATATTTTTTTGTTTGAATCAAAAAAAGAGTCGTTTAAGTATCTGGCAACTATGGCGCTTACTGCAGGAGGTCTTGCAGGGCTGATACAGTGGAAATTCCCATTGTTTTGGACGTACATGATATATCTTGCAAAAGGACCTGGAAAAGGAGTGGCAGGTACTGTTACACGAGGTACGGTGAAGATGAGCGGAGAGGCTTATAACTTCCAACAGATCATGTCGATCGGAGGTATGTTCCTTTTCTTCTTCATTGCAGCAACTGTCGGAGTGCTGTACTGTATATTCAAAAAGAAGCTGGAGAAGATAGATTATCTGATGTTTGGGCACATGGCAGTTGCAGGTATATGCCTTTTGTACATCGGTAAAAATGATGGCGCATGGCTTTCATATTACCTTGAGCTTTTTGTTCCTGCTTTGATAATTGAGGCACTTATACTCGTTGAAAGGTTTTGCCCGAAACCGTCAAAGAGCTGGAAGTACATTGCATTTGTGGTTTTTTATATAGTGATGTTTTGTTTCACTGCCTACAGGACAGACACCCGTCTTAAGAAGTCTCAGATGACAGCAGAGGACTATGGTGCATGGGCGGAAGCACAGTCGATCATGAGTGCCAATTCTGACGATGATATGTATCTTTATCCGCTTCTTGCATACTTTGGTATCAAGAATGATAAGTATGTATATAATACGGGACAGCCTTTTGTGATTACAGAAAAATTCTATAAGAGATATATGAAGTCTGAGAGTGCTCAGGAGAAGTTTCCATATGCAAAGGAGATATTTGAAAAACACCTTGACTATCGCGCTGATGTTAAAAGCAGGGTACGGGAGGGAGATTACAGCCTCGTGACATACATTGATGATTATGATGTAGTGTTCGATGAGACTGACCTTTCCATAAAGTATGAAAAAGCCAGAACACTTACCCTGAGAGCCGGAAGGTGGACATGGGATGTACAGTTCTGGACTCTGAAATAACTGAATAAAAGAAATTAAAAGAATTAAAGAAATATAGGCACCCCACAGGTTTAAAAGATATTGACAAATCTCCTGTGGGGTGTTATTGTATGGATTGTAGATTAGCACTCAAATTAAATGAGTGCTAACATCTATAAGGTGAGGCGAATGCGAATGGAGATGGACGAAAGAAAAACCAAAATACTTGAAGCGATCATAAGAAACTACCTGCAAACAGGTGAGCCGGTTGGTTCGAGGACTATATCAAAGCTTGAGGGCTTGAAGGTTAGTCCTGCTACGATCAGAAACGAGATGGCAGATCTCGAGGAAATGGGGTATATTCTGCAGCCCCACACTTCATCTGGGCGTATTCCTTCCGATAAAGGTTATCGCTTCTACGTCGACCGTATGATGTCAGAGAAAGAAAAAGAAGTCTCTGAGATGGAAGAAATGGTCGTACAAAAGGCGGATCAGCTGTCTGAGCTATTACGCCAAGTCTCTAAATTATTGGCAGAAAACACCCAGTATGCGGCAATGGTTTCATCACCGCAGATTCATCACAACAAGCTGAAGTTTATACAGCTTTCAAGAGTTGATAGCAATCATGTACTGGCAGTCATCGTTGTTGAGGGCAATATCATCAAAAACAAAATGATAAATGTAGCCGAGGAGATAGACGATGACACGATCCTTAAGCTGAATCTTCTGCTTAACACTCATCTGAATGGTCTTTCATTAGAAGAGATAAACTTAGGACTCATAACTCTTATAAAGGAGAGGGCAGGTATCCACTCTGAAATGATAGGATCAGTAATAGATGCAGTTGCAGAGGCAATCAAAGCTGATGAGGATTTAGAGATTTACACAAGTGGAGCAAACAATATCTTCAAGTATCCGGAGCTTTCTGATAATCAGAAAGCGAGCGAGATCATCTCGACTCTTGAGGAGAAGGAGCAGTTTGGAGAGCTTATGACCAGGTCGCTTTCCGAGCTGGATAGTGGCAATGGTGACAGTCATGGCATACAGGTCTATATAGGCAACGAGACTCCGATACAGTCGATGAAGAATTGCTCAGTTGTCACGGCGACATATGAGCTTGAAGATGGCATGAAGGGTATGATGAGTATCATCGGTCCAAAGCGTATGGACTATGATAAGGTTGCAAAGACACTTAAGACTTTGCAGGATCAGCTGGATGCCCTATATAAGAAGAAGTAGTAAGGAGGCCTGCTGAATTGAGCACAGAAGAAAAGGAATTAGAAAAAGAGCAGACTGAAGAAGTTTCAGAGAACACTGAGGAAGAGCAGAACGAGGCTGAGGAGATTGAGATAGAGGATGCAGCCGAGGAAGAAGCTTCTGAGGAAAAAGATCCAAAGGATGCCAAGATAGAAGAGCTTAATGATAAGCACGTTCGTCTCATGGCTGAGTTTGAAAATTTCAGAAAGCGCACTGACAAAGAAAAAGACATGATGTTTGAGACAGGCGCTAAGAGTGTTATCGAAAAGATACTTCCTACAGTTGATAATTTTGAGAGAGCTCTTGAGATGGCTAAGCCTGCAGATGGAGAAGATCCGGATCCTTTCATGGATGGCATGGAAAAAATCTACAAGCAGCTTATGACAGAGCTTGATGCTATAGGAGTTAAGCCTATAGATGCTGTTGGTAAAGAGTTTGATCCACAGTTTCACAATGCAGTAATGCAGGAAGAGAGTGACAGCCAGGAGTCAGGTACTGTTGCCAAGGAGCTCCAGAAGGGCTATATGTATCGCGACAGTGTTGTGAGACATTCGATGGTAAGTGTTGTACAGTAAATTAATTTTTTGATAGATATTTTTAGGAGGAATAGTTATGAGCAAGATAATTGGTATCGACTTAGGTACTACAAATAGCTGCGTAGCTGTTATGGAAGGTGGTAAGCCAACCGTTATAGCTAACCAGGAAGGTCTTAGAACAACACCTTCAATCGTAGCATTTACAAAGACTGGTGAGAGACTTGTTGGTGAGCCTGCAAAGAGACAGGCTGTTACAAACGCTGACAGAACAATCTCATCAATCAAGAGAGACATGGGTACAGACCATGGTCGTACAATTGATGACAAGAGATATTCACCACAGCAGATTTCTGCTATGATCCTTCAGAAGCTTAAGGCTGATGCTGAGAGCTATCTTGGTGAGTCAGTATCAGAGGCTGTTATCACAGTTCCTGCTTACTTCAACGACAGCCAGCGTCAGGCTACAAAGGATGCAGGTAAGATCGCAGGTCTTGAAGTAAAGAGAATCATCAACGAGCCTACAGCAGCTGCTCTTGCTTACGGTCTTGATAACGAAGGCGAGCAGAAGATTATGGTATACGATCTTGGTGGTGGTACATTTGACGTATCTATCATCGAGATCGGTGATGGTGTCATCGAAGTTCTTGCAACAAACGGTGATACACACCTCGGTGGTGATGATATCGATAACGCTGTTACAAACTACATGCTCAATGAGTTTAAGGCTAAGGAAGGCATCGATCTTTCAAACGATAAGATGGCTCTCCAGAGAATTAAGGAAGCTGCAGAGAAGGCTAAGAAAGAGCTTTCAAGTGCTCAGACAACAAACATCAACCTTCCATTCATCACAGCTACAGCAGAGGGTCCTAAGCACTTTGATATGGATCTTACAAGAGCTAAGTTTGAAGAGCTTATCCATGATATCGTTGAGAGAACAACAATCCCTGTACAGAACGCTATGAAGGATGCTGGTCTTAACTACAACGAGATCACAAAGGTTCTCTTAGTAGGTGGATCAACGCGTGTACCATGCGTACAGGAGCACGTTAAGAAGCTTACAGGTAAGGAGCCAAGTAAGGCACTTAACCCTGATGAGTGCGTAGCACTTGGTGCTTCTATCCAGGGTGGTAAGCTTGCAGGCGATTCTGGTGCCGGTGATGTTCTTCTTCTCGATGTTACTCCACTTTCACTTTCTATCGAGACAATGGGTGGCGTAGCTACAAGACTTATCGAGAGAAATACAACAATCCCTACAAAGAAGAGTCAGGTATTCTCAACTGCTGCAGATAACCAGACAGCTGTTGACATCAACGTTCTTCAGGGTGAGAGACAGTTCGCTAAGGATAATAAGTCACTTGGACAGTTCCGTCTTGATGGTATCCCACCAGCAAGAAGAGGTGTTCCACAGATCGAAGTTACATTTGATATCGATGCAAACGGTATCGTAAACGTATCAGCTAAGGATCTTGGTACAGGTCGTGAGCAGCACATCACTATCACAGGTGGTTCAAACATGTCTGACGCTGAGATCGATAAGGCTGTTAAGGAAGCTGCTGAGTTCGAGGCACAGGATAAGAAGCGTAAGGAAGCTATCGATGCAAGAAACGATGCTGACTCATTCGCATTCCAGACAGAGAAGGCTATGGAGGAAGTTGGCGATAAGATCGATGCTAATGCAAAGACTCAGGTTGATACAGACCTTCAGGCTCTTAAGGATGTCCTTGCTAAGTTCCCTGATGCTTCTCAGATGAGCGATGCAGACGTAGATGAGCTTAAGGCAGCTAAGAGCAAGCTTGAGCAGTCAGCACAGCAGCTCTTCACAAAGATGTATGAGAACATGCAGCAGGCAGGCGGCGCACAGGCTGGTCCTGATATGAGCGGTGCAGCAGGTGCAGCTCAGGATGCAGGAAGCGCTGATAACGGTGCAGGTCCGGATGTTGTTGACGGAGATTACAGAGAAGTATAAGCTGATCAGGCTATAGATTAAATTTCACAGGGCACTGATGCCCTGTGAAATTTGTGCATTATAAAATGGAGATTAATTATGGCAGAACAGAAACGGGACTATTATGAGGTTCTGGGCGTCGATAAAAATGCAGACGATGCTACCATAAAAAAAGCATACCGTGTACTTGCAAAGAAGTATCACCCGGATATGAATCCTGGAGATAAGGTTGCTGAGGCTAAGTTTAAAGAGGCTTCTGAGGCTTATGCTGTGCTTTCTGATGCAGACAAGCGCAGACAGTATGACCAGTTCGGACATGCCGCATTTGAAAACGGCGGTGGCGGAGCAGGCGGCTTTGGCGGATTCGATTTCAACGGCGGAGATTTCAGCGATATCTTTGGCGATATTTTTGGAGATTTCTTTGGAGGCGGAAGAAGTCGTCAGGCCAACAGCAATGGTCCTATGAAGGGTGCCAATATCCGTGTGCAGGTGCGTGTTACATTTGAAGAGGCTGTATTCGGAACCGAGAAGGAAATAGAGCTTACACTTAAGGATACATGTACAAAGTGTAATGGTACTGGTGCAAAGCCGGGTACTTCACCTGAGACATGTCACAAGTGTGGCGGTAAGGGACAGGTAGTATTTACCCAGCAGTCACTTTTTGGTACAGTAAGGAATGTTCAGACATGTCCTGACTGTAACGGAACAGGTAAAGTGATCAAGGATAAGTGTCCTGATTGCTATGGCACAGGATATATTTCATCCAAGAAAAAGCTTAAGGTTACTATTCCTGCAGGTATTGATAATGGTCAGATGGTTCGTATCCGTGATAAGGGTGAGCCTGGAAGAAACGGTGGACCTAGAGGTGACTTAATGGTTGAGGTTGTAGTATCACGTCACCCTATTTTCCAGCGTCAGGGCTACAATATCTTTTCAACTGCACCTATTTCATTTGCACAGGCTGCACTTGGCGGAGATGTACTTATCGATACTGTTGATGGTAAGGTAGCATATACTGTTAAGGCTGGTACTCAGACTGATACCAAGATCCGTCTCAAGGGCAAGGGTGTTCCATCAATCCAGAATCCTGACTCAAGAGGTGATCAGTACGTTACTCTTATCGTACAGGTTCCTACAGGACTTACTTCAAGCTCCAAGGATCTTTTGAGAAAGTTTGATGAGCTTACAGGTGACTCACTTCACGAGGTAGAGAGAAAGTCTGCAAACGGCTCAGAAGAAACAGGCAAGAAAAAGAAGAAGGGATTCTTCTCATAATAAATGTAATGTCTATACCCCGACAACCGTATGGCTGCCGGGGTTTTACTAAAAGAGGGAGTTGTGGTGAAAGCTGAAAGGAATAAGACCATAGATATCAGCGTGGATGAAGGAAGGCAGTATCTTGATAAATGTGTCGAGGTAAAAGGAGAGACAGGAGAGGATAGGATCAAAGATAAGATAATCCTCGGAGATACATTTGAAGTTTTGTCTCGCTTAAAAGGTAAATTTATCGACCTTCTGATAGTTGATCCGCCATATAATCTTGATAAAGATTTTCATGGAAATAAATTTAAGAAAACTTCAGACGAAACATATGAGGAGTATACTGAAAAATGGATACAGGCTGTAATTCCGCTTCTTAAGGATACAGCTTCAGTTTATGTGTGCTGCGACTGGGTATCGAGTACCCCTATAGCAAGCATACTTAAAAAATATTTCAATATACAGAATCGTATCACCTGGCAGAGAGAAAAGGGACGAGGCGCTGTATCAAACTGGAAAAACGGAATGGAAGATATCTGGTTTGCGACAGTTTCCAAAAAATATACATTTAATATTGAGGATGTAAAAATGCGCCGCAGAGTAGTTGCACCATATCGAGTGGACGGCAAGCCGAAAGACTGGGAAGAAACAGAAAGCGGTAATTATAGAAATACTTATCCATCAAATTTTTGGGATGACATTTCGATTCCATATTGGTCAATGCCTGAAAACACTGCGCACCCTACACAGAAGCCGGAGAAGCTTTTGGCAAAAATTATCCTTGCAAGTTCAAATGAAGGAGACATGGTTTTTGATCCTTTCATGGGATCGGGATCTACTGCAGTTACGGCGAAGAAGCTTGGGAGACATTTTTCCGGTATAGAGCAGAATGAGCAGTACTGCGTCTGGGCAGGAAAGCGCCTTGAAATGGCTGATGAGGATAATACTATCCAAGGGTATGCAGACGGGGTTTTTTGGGAGCGCAATACAAGACCGCAGAGAAAGAAAAAACAGTAGAAATATTTTATCTATATATGTATAATTATAACGTTTATAGTTATGATCTATAAGAAAACAATACACGAAGGAGAGGTTAAGAATGAGCATCAGAATTGGTATTTTAGGCTATGGTAATCTTGGCAGAGGTGTGGAGCTTGCAGTTAAATCTGCACCGGATATGGAGCTTGCAGCTGTATTTACAAGAAGAGATCCTTCATCACTTACCATCAAGACAGAGGGCGTAAGTGTTGTTTCTACAGCAGATGTTGAGCAGTGGAAAGACAAGATAGATGTTATGATACTTTGTGGTGGAAGTGCTACAGACCTTCCTGAGCAGACACCTGAGTATGCGAAGCTTTTCAATGTTGTAGACAGCTTTGATACTCACGCAAGAATTCCAGAGCACTTTGCAAATGTTGATGCAGCTGCAAAGAACGCAGGCAAGATTGCAGTTATCTCATGCGGTTGGGATCCGGGAATGTTCTCACTTGCAAGAGTTTATTCTAATGCTATCCTTCCTGATGGAAATGATTATACATTCTGGGGCAAGGGTGTTTCACAGGGACATTCAGATGCTATCCGCCGCGTAAAGGGCGTTAAGAACGCAAAGCAGTATACTATACCTGTTGAGAGCGCTCTTGAGGCAGTAAGAAATGGTGAGAACCCAGAGCTTACAACAAGACAGAAGCATACAAGAGAGTGCTTTGTAGTACTTGAAGATGGTGCTGATGCTGCAGCTGTTGAGAAGGAGATCAAGGAGATGCCTAACTACTTCTCTGACTATGACACAACAGTACACTTCATCAGCGAAGAAGAGCTTTTAAGAGACCACAGCGGTATGGCTCATGGCGGATTTGTATTCAGAAGCGGTAAAACAGGAGCTGACAAGGAGCACAATCACGTTATCGAGTACAGCCTTAAGCTTGATTCAAATCCTGAGTTCACAACAAGCGTTCTTGTTGCAGTAGCAAGAGCAGCATTCCGTATGGCAGGAGAGGGACAGAAGGGCTGCAAGACTATACTTGATATCCCACCGGCATATCTTTCAGAGAAGTCTGGAGAAGAGCTCAGAGCACATCTTCTTTAATTTTAACAGTATTTGTTTTATGGAGTTTTAAATGGCAAACGATACATTATTGAAGCTTATTGATTCTGCAGCGAAGGGCAATGTGTTCGCAGCTGCACAGCTTGGTGAGGGATATATGAAAGGTACTTTTGGTCCGAAAAACCTTGAGAAAGCCCTCAAGTGGAGCAAATATGCAGCTAAGCGCGGCAATGACCACGCAGCAGAGCTGGTTGCTGAAATAGAGAAAAAAATGAAATGATTATCACAAAAGTGCAGAGATGAAAATTTCTGCACTTTTTTGCTGCATGTAAAGTTCTTTGTATTTATAAGAATACAAGGATATGTTATAATAGTAACGTTTAAAACGATTAAAACATCATACAGAAGGGGATGTATGGCGTTGACCATACGTATCAGATATGAGAAAAGGTATAAAAGTAAAAGCCTGCTTGTTGGGGTTATACATAGCTGTGCTGTTTATAGGATGTGCATTGTCTTTTAATTCTAAACTGTCTTTTGAAAGCATAGCTATCAATTTTTCACTGTTTCTTATCACAGGAGTGATCTTCTGGTTTGCTGCAAAGTATTTCAGCGTTGTAAGCTGTCTTTCAGATGATCTTAAAAATGTGGCTTTAAGGATAGAAAAGGATGCAGCTGAGGCGGAAGGAGACCTTTGGGATAAGTACAGCACGCTTAAAGGTAATACGCTTTTTTCTGAGTCTATATTGCAGCATCGCTATGATGAATTCTTAAAAGAAAACGGCAGATTTGGAAGTATGACAAACGGCATCTATCAGTGTGGGATAGATGGTTTTATAAACAGAGATCTGCTTGACAGCGTGATGAAGAGAAATCTTTTTAATATAGTGCCTGGAGTTATGACAGGACTTGGAATACTGGGTACGTTCCTCGGACTTTCACTTGGTCTTAGAGAGTTTAGTACAGGAAACGCTGCAGAGATATCGAATAGTATCGCACCACTCATGGATGGTATCAAGATCGCATTTCATACCTCTATCTACGGTATGATTTTTTCACTGGCATTTAATTTTATATATAAGCAGATCCTTGAGGAGTCCTATGCAAGTTTAAATAGATTTGTTAAAAGATTTGATGAATTTGTTCTTGGCGATTCAGAGTATTCAAATGCTGTAAGGCTCAGAGGAATGCTCATGGAGCTTCCTAAAGCAATAGGAGAGCAGATAAGCAGTGCTCTCAAGCCGACTTTGGAAGAGATGAACAACAGCATTAAAGATCTTCCATCAAAAATCGGAACTCAGGTTTCTAAGACCTTAAAGCCTGAGTTTGCAGAAGTAAATAAAAATCTACTGACTTTTTCTGAGAATGTCAGCGAGAATAATCTTGAGGGACTTTCAAAGATCATTGATTCGTTCATGGCTGAAATGAACAAGTCAATGGGAGACAGCTTCAAAAAGCTTGGTGATACTATTGACCAGATCTGTGATATGCAGAAGGAAAATGGCAAATATATGCAGGATATCATCAAGAGGACAGGAGCTACTTCAGAGAAGATTGAAAACATCAATAAGATCTCTGAGGCGACCATTGATAAGATGTCATCGTATATCGGTAATATCGAGGAACTTCAGAAGGCTATCACTGCAAGCTATGCAGGCGTGAATGCCCACATGAAGGATCAGGATGCGCTCAATGGTAAGATTGAAGAGTATATATCAACACTTAACAAGCAGCAGAAGCAGCTTACAGATATCACACTTAAGGTGGCTGAGGATATAAACAGCACTGCCAAGGAGCTTGCAGAGGTTTCAAAGCAGTTCAATATGCAGCTCACAGGATCACTTGATAAGACATTTGAGTGCTTTGACAATAACCTTGGAGATATTGCAAGACATCTTAGCGGAACGATCTCAGAGATCGAGGCAACTACTGACAGAGTACCAAATATTGTCCTTGCAGCATATGACGGTATGGAAAAAACTCTTAAGGAGTTGAATGAAAATATGAAAGTAGCAGTAGCTTCTCTCGAAAAAATGCAGAAATAAAGGGTTATAATAGAGGTAAAACATGGCGGGGATTAAATATGATCAAGAAGCAGAAGAAACATCGTACTGGCTGTCATATTCTGACATGATGGCAGCGTTGCTTTTAGTGTTTGTTCTGATTATTTCTTTTACAATGATGCATTCCAAGAGAATGTACGAAAAAAAGGAGGCTGAGCTCGAAGAGGAACACAAGATAATGCTTGAGCAGCAGGAGAAGCTGGACAAGATCATAGGTGTCAGATCTGAGGTTGTAGAGGCACTTGAAAATGAGTTCAGCGGCTCTGATATGAATATGCTCATAGACTCCAATACCGGAGCGATACGACTTGATTCAAGTATTTTGTTTGATGTAAACGAGTACGAATTAAAGGAGTCCGGTCAGGAGTTTCTTAAGGAGTTCATGCCAAGATATCTCAGTGTTTTATTAAAGCCTCAATTTGCAGATTATATATCTGAGATAATAATAGAAGGTCATACAGATACGGACGGAACATATCTTTATAATCTTGAGCTTTCTCAGGAAAGGGCGTTATCAGTAGCAAGTTTCTGTCTTGATGATGACAGTGATATTTTAAGTGCAAAAGAGATAGAGGCACTGAGACCTATAATTACAGCTAACGGAAGGTCATTTAGTGATCCTATCCTTAATTCAAAAGGTGAGATTGATTTTGATTCGTCGAGACGAGTTGAGTTTAAGTTCAGACTTTCTGACGAAGAGATGGTAGACGAGATGATACGTGTACTTGAGGGAAAGAAATAGGGTATAAACTATGAAATACATGTATATTCCTCATAAATTGATCGATGCAAAAGAAGATATCATATACAGTCTCGAAAAAAAGAAGAATAGCGGTCTGAAGACTCCGGGAGAGAGCCTAATAAATCTTATATCCGGTCTTGTAGCCTTGGATAAGGAAGTTCTCAAAATGCATGCTATCACTTTATCAAGTTATGATGTTGAAAGGATAGCTGCATATATTCCATTTAATTATTACAAAGTAAAAATGGATAATCTTTTTGAAATCTTCAAGATAAGAAAGAACTGGAAGCTTTGTGAGACTCTTTATTATACCTGGCAGGACTCATATGACAATTCAGAATGTAATGATTTTATCCTGCGGGAATTAATGACGGACAAGGATTTTACGACTGTTTTATTAGATTGCAATTATACAGAAGATGTCTTTTACCGGATATTAAAGAGCGGAGATGTCGTAGACTATTTTGGGAGTGTGATAGGCACAAGCAAGCATCTTGAAAATATGACATTGGAAGAAAAGCTGTATTACTGGAGGATCCGAAAAGACAGTAAGCTCTATCGGGGCATCAACAGCATTTTTTATACATTCTGTAACAGGCAGGATTTATTGTCAGAGTCCGAAAAAACATTGCTTAAGGCAGCAAAGCGATTTGTATTACTTGATGATGGACTGATAAAGCGTTTTATCGTAAATCTTTTGACCAGACTGACACTGGAAGATCTTCAGCAGTTTAATGAACTGGCAGAATATCTTGTAAAGCAGACCGGGGATGTACGTGAGAATCGATTTAAGGTATTCTTTGAAGGCGTGGACAGTAAACTTGTAAAGAAGTATAAGAAGTGGCTTAAGACGTTGGAAATAAATGGAATATTAAGTATAGTTTGATGTATGTTACTTTGCCGCGTTGAATTTGTAATTGATTAAATTTAATCTTTCTGATATACTTATTCACTAAGTGCATGGAAATGCAATGTAGTAACGTATCATGGAGGAATGGATTTTTGAATCACAACAAGCGCGGCTCATTTTCAAACAAATTAGGATTTGTGCTCTCCGCCGCAGGAGCATCTGTTGGACTGGGAAATATCTGGAGATTTCCTTATCTCTCTGCTAAATACGGCGGAGGAGCTTTTTTACTTGTTTATATCATCCTGGCTTTGACCTTTGGCTACACGATGATAATAGCTGAAACAGCGATAGGACGTGCAACTAAGAAAAGTCCTGTCGGAGCTTTTAAGGTATATGGCGACAACCTTCCAATGAGGATCGGAGGCTGGCTCAACGCGATAGTACCAATGCTGATAGTACCATATTATGCTGTTATCGGAGGCTGGGTTACAAAGTATCTTTTTGAATATATCAGATCTGATGTTAATTCTATCGCTACAGATACATTTTTCACTGAGTTCATAACAAATGGAGCTGCTGCTGAGTTTTGGTTTATAGTTTTTGCAGCAATGGTCGTTGGAGTTATTTTCTTAGGAGTAAGAAATGGAATAGAGCTTGTGTCACGTATAATGATGCCTATATTGGTAGTGCTCGCGGTCATTATCTCTGTTTATTCGATCACAAGACCTGGAGCTGTAGCAGGTATTAAGTATTTCCTTATTCCTAATTTCAGCAATTTTTCACTAATGACAGTAGTTTCTGCAATGGGACAGATGTTTTATTCTCTTTCTATTGCAATGGGTATTTTGATAACATTTGGTTCTTATCTTAAGAAGGACGTAAGTATCGAGACGTCAACTGAGCAGGTAGAGTTCTTTGATACGGCAATAGCTATTTTTGCCAGCCTTATGATAATCCCTGCAGTATTTGCTTTCTCAGGCGGAGATCCTGCAATGCTTAATGCCGGACCATCACTTATGTTTATCACTATGCCAAAGATTTTTGCAAGTATGGGATTTGGAAAGCTTATCGGAATACTGTTTTTCGTTCTTGTCCTTTTTGCAGCACTTACAAGTGGTATAGCACTTATGGAAAGTGCAGTATCTACTTTCACAGATGAGTTCAAGTGGAATAGAAAGTTTGCAACAACAGTAATGGCAGTCATCATGCTTGCGCTTGGAAGCCTTTCATCTTTAGGATATGGTCCGCTTGCAAATGTGACTATTGCAGGAATGCAGTTTTTGGATTTCTTTGATTTTCTTACAAATTCAATAATGATGCCGATTGCAGCTCTTGCAACATGTATCTACGTTGTAAGATTTATGACTATCGCCCGTGTTGAGGAAGAGATAATGATAGACGATCATCCTTTCCGCAGAAGAAAGGTATTCGCTTTTATGATCCGTTTCCTCTGCCCTCTTTTTGTAGCGATCATACTTCTTAGTTCTATCGCAAGCGTGCTTGGCTGGATAAAAATGTGAAACTATACTCATTAATAGAAGAAATTCTGTTAATGAGTATTTTTAATGTCTAATTTTTGTATACTTTCACACGTTGAAGTGTTGACAAAATGACGTGCATACGATATCATACAAAAAAATCCTATTATAATACTAGGAATGTGCGGAGCCTGATACCGTTCGAAGTTGCGAAGCAGCGAGATTACGGGATCGGCCCCGAACGGATGCAATTAAAATATATAATTGTGATTTATTTAGGAGGGATATTGCATGAAGAACAGATTTGCTATGAAACTTGTAAGTGTTGCTGCAGCAACAGTATTGGCGGCTTCAATAATGACAGGATGTGGAAGTTCTTCTTCAGGAAGTGCTGCAGAAACTGCACCTTCAGCGGCAGCTTCAAGTGAGGCAGCTGGTGAGGAAAGTGCATCATCTGAGAGTGCGGCTGAAGAGCCTGTAGCAGTGGCAATAGATAAGTCAGCGTTTGATGAGCTCGTTGCTGCAGGTCCTGTTGCTGATGATGCAGACATAGAGGCAAATGCATGGGCAAAGGCAGTTAAGGAGGCAGGAGTACTTAAGGTAGGTGCTGTACGTACATCATTCCTTTTCAGCCAGCTTGACGAGACAGATAATTCTGTTCGTGGATTTGATGCAGGTCTTTTCCAGATGCTTGCACGTTACATCACAGGCGATGAGAGAAACTATGAGATCACTCAGGTTGACTCAAGTACACGTGAGTCTGTTCTTCAGAGCGGTCAGGTAGATGCAGTATTTGCTACATATTCTATTACAGAGGAGCGTAAGAAGCTTATCTCATTTGCAGGCCCTTACTACGTTTCAAAGCAGGCTGTTCTTGTAAAGAAGGGCAATACAGAGATTACAGGTGTAGATAGTCTTGCAGGCAAGACAGTAGCTACACAGTCAGGTTCTACAGGTCCGGATATCCTTGCTGAGTTTGCACCAGAGGCAGTTGTACAGGAGTTTGGCACAGATATCGAGGCTCGTACAGCACTTGAGCAGGGCAGAGTAGATGCCTATGTAACAGACTATACACTTAACCTTAGTTCAATGGTTAAGAATCCTGGTGCATATGAGATCGCAGGTGATACTTTCGGACCGGATGACAGCTATGGTATAGGCCTTCCACTTGATTCTGACGGAGTAGAGTTTGTAAATGCTTTCCTTAAGAAGATTGAGGAAGATGGCACTTGGGAAAAGCTTTGGAAGGTGAGCCTTGGTGATCGTACAGGCATCGAGACAGCACCGGAGGCACCACAGGTAGGAGAATAATATGAGTATGGCTGAGCTTTTAAGTCAATATGGAGATAAATATCTTCTTGCATTATTAACGACATGGAAGCTCACCGCTCTTGCTTTTTTAGCAGCGTTTGTTTTAGGGATAATTATTACTGTCATGCGCATAAGTCCCATAAAACCCTTGAGGTTTTTGGGTGAGTTTTATGTGCAGATATTTAGAAATATCCCCGGAGCAGCGCTGCTAATATTGCTTGTATATGCGCTTCCATACTTAAAGATCGTGCTGCCTTATTTTGACTGTGTGCTCATAGCCACAGCTCTTATACCGGCAGCATTTTGTTCTGAATATCTGATGTCAGGCATAAACATGATAGATGTGGGACAGATAGAAGCAGCAAGAGCGTTGGGATTTACATTCTTACAGACAGTGAGACTTGTCATAGTTCCGCAGGCATTGCGTTCGAGCGTAATTTCACTTACAAGTCTTCTTGTTGCGACAATGCTTACGACAGCTCTCGCATCACAGGTTCCGCTCAATCCGATGGATCTGACAGGCATAGTTGCGCACATCAATACCCATGCGGTAGGCGGAATTACAGCATTCATCATATCTGCAGTGCTATACCTTTTGACAGCTCTGATTATAGGTTTTGCCGGCAATATGATAGATAAGAAAGTGAGGATAAGGCGATGAGCAGTGCACATTTAAGCGTAAAAGATGCGCTGTATGAGGCGCCGGGACCAAAGAGCAGAAGAGCTATCAGGATTGCTACAGCAATTTCTATTGTATTGATAATAGCTTTGATATATGCCATTATCAGGCAGTTTTATATTACGGGGCAGCTAAGCCCAAAGTACTGGTCATTCTTCACCAGATGGACTACATGGAGATTTCTTGGTGCAGGTCTTTTAGGAACTTTTGAGGCAGCGATGCTTTCGGGAGTACTTGCGTTAAGTGCAGGCTTTTTGATAATGCTCTGTCGTATAAGTACCAATAAAGTATTGTCCATGATCGGAAGAGCATATATTCAGTTTACACGAGGAGTACCGACACTTCTTTTTATATACTTTTTCTTTCTGGCAGTGCCTCAGTTTGGTCTGAAGCTTGCAGCTATATGGAAGATAGCCATACCTGTTGCAATATCAGCGAGCGGAGTGGTAGCGGAAGTTCTTAGAAATGGTGTAAATGCCGTACCTAAAGGGCAGAGAGAAGCCGCATTGTCACTTGGCATGAGAGAGCGGGCAGTGTTTTATAAAGTAATATTTCCACAGGCGCTCAGATATGTAGTTCCATCACTTATCGCACAGCTTGTTATCGTGGTAAAAGACACTACGTATGCGTATATCATAAATTTCCCGGATCTTATGCAGAATGCAAAGGTGCTGATATCAAACTATGATGCGATGCTTTCTATATATCTGGTAGCAGCGGTGATCTACATACTTATCTGCTACATGTTAAATAAGCTTGCTGAGCATATCAACAATTCAACAAAAGTGTCAGTTAGAGGTTAGATTAAATGAGCGATACACAGAGTAAACAAAATACGTCATCAGAGGCTCCTGTCATCGAGCTGCAGCATGTTGATAAGTATTACGGTGATCTTCATGTATTAAAAGACATTAATCTGTCAGTTAAGAAAGGTGAAGTTGTAGTTGTCATTGGTCCTTCCGGATCGGGCAAGTCTACATTATGCCGTACCATCAATAGGCTTGAGACTATTGACAGCGGGTGTATACTTATCGAAGGTGAGAAACTTCCGGAAGAGGGAGCAAAGCTTGCTGAGCTTAGATCAAAGGTCGGAATGGTTTTTCAGTCCTTTAATCTTTTTGCGCATAAGACAATTCTTGATAACGTAACTATGGCACCTATGAATGTGCTCCATAAGTCAAAGACAGAGGCACGAAGTGAAGCGATGGAGCTGCTCAGCCGCGTTGGAGTAGACAGTCAGGCATCGAAGCTTCCTTCACAGTTATCCGGTGGACAGCAGCAGAGAGTAGCCATAGCCAGAGCGCTTGCAATGCATCCAAAGGCTATACTTTTTGATGAGCCTACAAGTGCTCTTGATCCGGAGATGATAAACGAAGTTCTCGATGTAATGACAGAGCTTGCATCATCAGGCATGACAATGGTTGTTGTCACACATGAGATGAATTTTGCAAGACGAGTTGCAGACAGAGTGATATTTATGGATAGTGGCGCTATAGTTGAAGAGAATACGCCAGAGGAGTTTTTCACAAATCCAAAGAATATCCGTGCGCAGGAATTTTTGAAATCTATAAAAACACACTAACAGGACAAAACTAAAATGAAAAAAATAGCTATTATCGGTACCAGAGGATATAAACGAAACCACAATTACTATGATGCTGTAGAAGCACTTGGTGAGGAGACAGTGGAAGTTGGTATTGGTGCACAACTTGATTGTATCAAAGATGTTAATGGCGTAATTATACCGGGCGGGGTTGATGTCAACCCTGCCCTTTATCATGCGCAAAATACTGACAGTGTAGATATTTCTGATGAGCTTGATGCACTTGATATGGAAGTGATAAGGATCGCTGTGGAAAACGGTATTCCTATATTGGGAACATGCAGAGGACATCAGATACTGAATGTTTTCTTCGGTGGAAGTCTGATCCAGAATGTCGAGAATTGCTATATCCATAGAGCAGTGGGTCTGACTGACAGAGCGCATGAAGGCCACGTGGAGAAGGACTCATTCTTATACGAAATATATGGCGCTGAAAAGATCATGACAAACAGTGCTCACCATCAGGCAATCAAGACACTTGGCAAAGGGCTCAGAGCTGTAGAGTTTTCAGATGATGGTATCATAGAAGCTATATGCCATGAGAGCCTTCCAATATACGGCGTCCAGTGGCACCCGGAAAGGATGTGCTTTGCAAACAAGCGTGAAGACACTGTTGATGGCGCAGGGGTGTTCAAGTATTTCCTGGAACGGTGTTGATGTCATATTCAAGCATCTAATAAAAAACAATCAGTTGCGCGCAACTGATTGTTTTTTTATTTTTATTTATCTATAATTATATGTAGTTGCTGACGAATATTTATGAGGGATTAATATGCGCAAAAGAAGATATAGTCAACCGGAAGAATACACTATTATAAGTGATGAAGGTGTTAATAAGGTTACGACGAGAAGTCAGTTTATATTTATACATCTATGCATGGTTGTCAGCATAGGTCTTATTATACTTGGATTACTGGCAATCATCAATCCGTAATGGATAGAGAGGTATTCTACTTATGGAAAAATTCAAGCGCAGGGTTTATGAAGTTATTGAGGTATCACATGAGGGTGATAAGTCCAGCAAGGCGTATGATATCCTGGTGACGGTAGCCGTTGTTGTAGGACTTATACCACTTACGATGAAGGGAGATAACGTCTATACAAGACTTATTGATCTCAGCACGAGTTTTATTTTTCTGGGAGATTATCTGGCAAGATTTTGGACTTCTGATTACAAGATGGGGTTCAAAAGCTACAAATCATACCTGGCTTATATCATAACACCGCTTGCTATCTTTGATATGCTTTCGATCATTCCTATTGTATATCTTATTTCACCGGGTTCTGCAAAGCTTGCAATGTTCAAGTTTTTCAGACTTTTCAGGATATTCAGGGTAATGAAGCTTGTCAGATATTCCAAGACGATGCGTACCATAGAAAATGTTATCAGACGTGTGCGCAACGAGCTTGCAGCAGTGCTGGTACTTATCCTTGCGTATATTTTTGTGTCAGGAATGCTGATATTTCAGCTTGAGCCGGATCTTTTCACTAGCTTTTTCGATGCGATATATTGGGCGACCATCTCTATTACAACTATAGGATACGGAGATATATCACCTGTGACACCAATGGGAAGATTTATCACTATGCTGTCTGCACTTGTTGGAGTTGCAGTTATTGCGCTTCCTTCCGGTATCATAACAGCGGCATATATGGATGAGATAAAGAGAAAGAAAACAAAATTTGAAAAATAAGAACGGGGCTTAAGGCCCCGTTATTACTTTTTATCAGATTTTTTCTATAAGTGTGCCGTCTCGGTATGCCTGTAATAATGCTTCCAGCTGTGAGATTTCTTCCTGCATGTCAAGACCTGCGTCAGTATCGGCCACAAGACGTCTTGTTGTATAAGTTTCAATATATGCTGAATCAGATACAATATCCGTCTCTTTTTCGATTGCTGAAATCCTTGATTCAAAGACCTCGTGCTGCACAAGTCTGATCCCGTGAGAATTAGCGACCAAAGTATATCCTGCGATACCGGTCTTTTTGTGGAATGCTTTTGAGAAGCCGCCGTCAATTACAAGCAGCTTTCCATTACACTTGATAGGTGATTCTCCCTTTTTCTGCTCTACAGGAACATGCCCGTTAACAATATGAGAATGGAAAGTGTGAGGTGTGTAACTTTTACTGTCCTCCACACGATACTCAAATCCGAGACCAAATTCTTTTAAGATCTTGTCTACTATTTCCTCACGGTCATAAAGCCTGTAGTAAGCATTCTTTGTTTCGACATGAGTTTCCTTATCATCGATGAAATATCTTTCAAAGGTGGTCATGCGATTTTTTCCAAATACCGGAGAGCCCGGGCCGCACCAGATATACCAGCAGATATCCATTGCCTTTTGCTTGAGCTCACTGCCGCATTTCTGCGAAAATGACTTGCGTGCATAGTATTCCAAAATATCATAGAGTGCTTTTCCGCTGTATTTCTTGCCAGCCACCTCGATTGACTGGAAATTTCCATTCTCATCAAGCGGCACACATCCATGATATAAAAGATTACCATTGAAAGTCTTGTACATTGAGCCGTTAGTGTACAAAAACCTGATATGCCGCTGCAGTTTATCAGAGTTTTTGAAAGCCTGAGTAAGTCGATCGATACAATACTGTTCTTCTTCTGAGAGAGCATAAGGATTTTTCGGATCGATAGTAGGAAAATCGGTGTCGTTGAGCTTATAGGTCTTTCCGTATATTGTAATTGTTCCCTTTTTGTAATCAATCTTATTAAGGAGAAGTCTATCCTCCATCTTAAATTCAGGATTGCGCTTTATAATCTGTCCCTCAAGCTTAAACTGCATTATCGCTATTGCTTTCTGTATTTTCTTATCAAGATTAAAATCGTTGATATTGTAGTCTTCGCCATAGTGAATATCAAAAGTTGGATTGGTGACGTCTTTTTTATATACTCTTGCAGCAAGTGTTACAAGCGGGATCAGATTGATACCGTATCCTTCCTCGATCACGTCAAGTCCGCCATAGCGTGCGGCAATCCTTATACAGTTGCAGATGCAGGCGCATTCACCGGCAGCGGCAGCCATCCACACGATATCATGATTACCCCATTGTATATCTACTGAGTGGTAATCACAGATCCTGTCCATGATCAAATGAGGCCCCGGGCCTCTGTCGTAAATGTCTCCGACGATATGCAGATGATCGATGCAAAGCCGCTGGATAAGCTCAGACAGAGCGATGATAAATTGCTTCGTGCGCCCGGTGCTTATGATAGTGTTTATGATCTCATTGTAGTAAGCTTCCTTATCTGAAATCTCAGCCTTTTCAGTGATAAGCTCCTCAATGACGTAGGCAAAATCAGGAGGCAGAGCTTTGCGCACCTTTGAGCGGGTATATTTGCTGGCAGTACGTCTTGTGATCGCAACAAGTCGGTAAAGCGTTATCCTATACCAGTCCTCACGGTTTTCTTCCTCTTTAAGTATAAGCTTCATTTTTTCCCTTGGGTAGTAAATGAGAGTTGCAAGCGCACGTTTCTCCTTACTGCTCAAGGTATTTCCAAATTCCTCATTAATTTTGCTTTTCACACTTCCGGACCCGTTTTTGAGCACGTGTGAAAACTGTTCAAAATCTCCATGTACATCAGTAAGAAAGTGCTCAGTTCCTTTAGGCAGACTGAGGATTGCACGTCTATTAATAATTTCCGTAGAAGCCGTAGCTATATTTGGGTATCGTTTTGCCAGACTCTTGAGCAGCTGCAGCTCAAGATCAGCGTTAGAATTGTTGTTCACAGCCATAAGTATCCTCCCCTGAAATGAAATAAATTCCCACTTTCACTATAAAGGATTTGCGGAGAAAATGGAATGATTTAAATCAGGGAGGACTGATGTTAATTTAACGGGAAAATCATAGCTTTAAGGTGGTATAGGTTGAGTAATAATTCGAATGGGTGATATGTCATACTCTGTTGAATTTATATTTTTTATCCGATATATAAGATAAGTTAATTTGCGTCTTGAAATGTTTTGCGTATATGTGCATAAAATATGGAGGAAATTCATTTTATGAAAGACGATATTATCAAAGCAACAGAAAAAATATCTACGAAAATAGGACCAGTAACTGAAAAATCTAAGGAACTAATTAAAATATCACAGGATAAAGTAATAGCAGTTTTAGATCAAGATGGTAATGGTCAGATCGATAGTACTGATATTATATTGATGGCAATGAAGGTTCCGGGAATAAAGGTTAATAGGGAAGATTTTTTGAGAAAAGAGTTTTTTAAGAATCATGAACAAGCTGTAGTTGATAGAATTGTTGAAACAACACCTGCTTTAGCAGGAATTTCAAGCGATGAAGTCGATAAAATAGCAGATGAAGTAATAAAATTTGAAAGAAATGCAGTCTCTGGTATTTCAGTGGCATTGGGTATGCCTGGCGGAGTTGCTATGGCGGCAACAATTCCAGCAGATATTGCTCAGTATTATGGATATATGTTGAGAGCTGCACAGAAATTGCTATATTTATATGGATTTCCTGAATTACTTAAAGAAAATAATATTATGATAGATACAGAGACTGTTAATGGATTGACAATTTGTCTTGGTATTATGAACGGGGTTGCTGGTGCAAATAATGCGATAAAGGGAATGTCTAAGGCATTAGCAAATGGTGTAGAGAAGAAACTAATAAATACTGCGCTTACTAAGGGAACGATTTATCCAATTGTAAAAAGTGTAAGTAAATGGTTTGGGGTTAAAATGACAAAAGAAGTTTTTGCTGGTTTTTTTAAGAAATCGATACCCGTAGTAGGTGGGGTAATAGGTGGAGGATTAACGTATGCGACATTTAAGCCATGTTGCTATAGATTAAAGGATGTACTTAAAGACACTATGCTTAGTAATCCGCAGAATCATAAGGAGACAAAGGAAGAACAGGAGATCTTTGAAATGATTGAAAATGAAGTTATATATGATACTGGTGAAAAAGGTATGGATAATATAGATTAAAAAAGTATTTTTGAAATGTACATGTGTTTAGTTTGATGTTTAAGAATGAGTATGCTAGTAGATATACATGAACTAAAGAATAATAAATGTTAGATACTATAGAGAAAATTGACGATTATTTTATGTAACTCAGGACGGTGTAACAAAATTTACTTTAGCATCACATCAGGAGCCGCTCAGGTGAAATCAATCCTTTACAAAAAGTTATGCCATGGGCAAAGAGGTCTTAATCATGACCGAATTGTCCATGGCGTTAGTTTTTGTTAAGGAGAAGTTCACCGGTTAAAGCGGCGACAGTGATGCGGAGTAAATTTTAGTCTCACCGTCCGTCATGTTTTTGCAAACACTCCTTTTAGATATTTGACGCAAGTAAAAGAAAATGCTATCATTAATGTGATGATATTATTTTACGAGCGTCAAATAAAAAGGTGAAATATGGAAACAAGGATAATTAAAGATAAGCAGGATCTAACATATTTGAAATGGTCTCACGCGCGGAGTTCAAGCGGGACAGCGGGGACTTTCCTTAAATCAGAGTCGTTGCTTGGAGGCAAAAAAATATATTATAAGCTTTCAAACTTTGATCCCGTGAATGGAGTAGTCGGACATGAATGTATAAATGAAATAATAGTTGACAGACTGCTGACTATTCTTGGTGTTGAGCATTTGAATTACCAGCTGATACATGCAGATATTGAAGTTGAGGAAAGGGTACATGAAACTTGGCTGTGTGCATCTGAGAATTTTAAGGCGAAGGGTGAAAGTAAGATAGCATTGGATGATTTTTATAGGACAAATGCTGAAAAAGGTGAAAGTCATTATGATTTTTGTGTGCGTTGTGGATGGAAAGAGTACATTGACAGGATGATAGCAGTAGACTACATCATATTAAATCGTGATCGACATGGTGCAAATATCGAGGTACTAAGAAATCCAAGAAAGCATAGTTTAAGAATAGCACCGCTATTTGATCATGGATTATCACTAATGTATTCATGTGCCTCGGATGAGGAAGTTAATAAATTTGATGTAATGACCGATAAGCGCTGCCAGAATTTTATAGGCGGATATTCATGTTTTGACAACCTGACACTTTTGAGTGGTAAGAAAGTATTTGCAAATGAATTAAAGATGGACGACAAAGATTATATATTTGATGGATTAGATGGTATTATTTCGGAAACACTTATAGAAAAAATATGGGAAATGCTTTATGAAAGGTATAAGGTCTATGAAAGTCTATGAAATAATTGATGGAGATAATGATTCATCTGTTGGATGTATTATATATTATGAAAGAGTTCATGAGTTTATAATTGAACTGCAGGAATGGCTTGATGAGTGGACTGCACCGCTTTTATTTACTGCATTTGTAAAGAAAGGCATATTCACAATTCCAAGAGATATCAGTGAGCTTTGGGTGAAAGAGCGAGTAATACCATCCGGCAGACAAAATATTGGTGCTATTTTGTCAAACCATAAACTCAAAGAATATGATGAAATGAGACTTCTTGAGTTGTCTTCAGCAAAATGCTCTCAAGACAGCCTTTATATCAAGAAAATAGATAAGCTTCCGGGATATGCTATCAAAAGGGCAGAGGAGAATATTACAGATTGTACAGCATTGGGTGATAATACGCTTCTTTGTTTTTATACTGATGGTACTGTGAATAAAGTTGATTTATCAATTTTGGAAGATATTGATGGTATAGATAAAGTGATGAGGAATAAAAATCTTTATGATTCCTGTTCTGTTGGTACAGGAGGATATTCGGTTTCGTTTAATAATTCAATAGATATTCCGGCAGCGGTGCTTTACGAAAGAGGCAAAAGAATACCACTCAGCAGACAGGATTTTGAGTTATTTGTTAGAAAAAATGTTATAGATACTTCTGAAAGCTGTGATTTGCTGGAGTGTTCAAGGCAAAATCTTTCCTACATGATAAAAAAGGAACAGATTTCTTATGTAAAAGAAGATTCAAAGGGAAAGCTTTTTCTCAAGGGAGAAGTAATAAGAAATACATGGTAATCTACCATCTTTTTTTCACAGCTGTAATGTGCTATTATATTTTGTGAAAATTAAGGTGCGTCAGGTGTCTAGAGGTTATTACTGTATAGATGAAAAGGGAAGCCGGGTGTAAGTCCTGCACGATCTCGTCACCGTAATTTAGCAGTCTGCGCGCAGAGCCACTGGAGCAATCCGGGAAGGCAGCGTAAGACGGGGCATTAATGTGTATGTCCAGCTGATCAGTCGGGAGACCTGCCTGTCGCGGTACAAAAGTCACGAGGGATTGACTGTACGAAAATGGAGGATTTTATGAAAAACAGAGTTATTTCTTTGATCTTGTCATCAGTACTTACTATGGCGATGATCTCAGGATGCGCAAGTCAGAGTACTTCAAATGCAAGTACAGCAGCTAGCGAAACAGCAAGCACTGCCGCTGTAACAGAGGCAGCTTCAGAGACTGCTTCGGAAGCACCAGTAGAAGCTTCTACAGCTGAGGCAAGCACAGAGGCAACAGCCGAAGGCACAGACAGCACACAGCTCGCTGATGGCGTTTACAGTGCGACATTTACTACGGATGGCAGTATGTTCCATGTAAATGAGGCATATGACGACAAGGGGACACTTACTGTAAAAGATGGCAAGATGACAATTCATATCTCACTTACATCTAAAAATATCGTTAATCTTTTCCCTGGCACAGCAGAAGATGCTCAGAAAGAAGGCGCAGAGCTCCTTCAGCCTACAACAGATACAGTAAAGTATGATGATGGCACTACAGAGGAAGTAAACGGTTTCGACGTACCTGTTCCTGCAATTGATGAGCCATTCGCACTCGCACTTATAGGTACAAAGGGTAAGTGGTACGATCATCAGGTTACAGTTTCTGACGTAGAGGAAGCGGACGCGGAAGAAAGTGCTGAGAGCGACGAGGCAGCAGATCATGTTGCAGATCTTATAGATGATATCTATGTTCAGGAGTGGACAGAAGATACTTATGCAAAGTGTGAGGAAGCAAAGAAGGCATGGGATGCACTTACAGATGAGCAGAAGCAGCTTGTAGAAGGTGAAGATGCAGATCCTGACTATTTCGGTCGAGACACAGGTGATGCTTCAAAGGATGATGCACTTAACGAGGATAAGATTGGTGAAAATGAGCTTCTTGTGGTAAGCTTTGGTACATCATTCAATGATTCAAGGACTGAGGACATCGGAGGTATCGAAAAAGCTCTCGCAGCAGCGTATCCGGATTGGTCAGTGAGAAGAGCATTTACCGCCCAGATCATCATCAATCACGTTTACGCAAGAGATGGCGAAAAAATCGATAACGTTCAGCAGGCTTTAGAGCGTGCAGTAGACAACGGAGTAAAGAACCTTGTAGTGCAGCCTACACACCTTATGCATGGTGCTGAGTATGATGAGCTTGTTGATACACTTGATGAGTACAAGGATAAGTTTGAAAGTGTGAAAGTATCAGAGCCACTTTTAGGTCAGGTTGGTAAAGATGCTCAGGAGACAAATGAAGACAAAGAAGCTGTTGCAAAGGCAATCACAGCTGAAGCTGTAAAGAGCGCAAACTTTGACAGCCTTGAAGCTGCAAAGAAAGACGGCACAGCATTTGTATTTATGGGGCACGGCACATCACATACTGCAAAGGTTACATACAGCCAGATGCAGTCTCAGATGGAAAAGCTCGGCTATGACAATGTATTTATTGGTACAGTAGAAGGTGAGCCTGAGGAAACATCACTTGATGCAATTATCGCAAAGGTAAAAGATGCTGATTACAAGAATGTCGTATTGAGACCTCTGATGGTAGTTGCAGGCGATCATGCAAATAACGACATGGCAGGCGATGACGAGGATTCATGGAAGAGTGGATTTACAAGTGACGGCTCATTTGAAAAGGTAGATTGCCAGATAAATGGTCTTGGAGGAATTGCTGATATACAGAAGATTTATGTGGCACATGCAGGAGAAGTTATCAAAAAGTAAAATATGAAACAAAAGCAGTTATTAAATAATATATATATACTGCTTCTACTCATATCAATATGTTTAACAGGATGCGGCAGAATTTCTGATGGAGATTATGCCGCATCTGTTAGATTAGAGGGTGGAAGCGGCAGAGCTTACATTGAGAGTCCCTGCAATGTGACAGTGAAAAATGGTCAGGCATCTGCCCGTATAGTGTGGAGCAGTCCGCATTATGACTACATGATAGTTGGCGGCAAGACATATAATCCTGTTAATACAGAGGGTAATTCTGAATTCGAGATACCTGTAGAGATTGGTAAAGATATGCAGGTGCAGGCCGATACAGTAGCTATGAGTGAGCCGCATCTTATAGATTACACTATCAGATTTGATATCAATGATGACAGTGTTGATAACAGTAAGGCAGACATAGATACTACAGCTGCGGCAGCTGATATACAAGCTTCGCTTGATGCACCCACCTTTGACGGATTAGATTATATTTCGACTGATGAGAATGAATATGCAAAGTGTTTTGCAATTCACAGATACTCTGATGGATTTGCTTGTTTAATAGTAAATGACGGAAGAAAATACTTGCTTCTGCCGGAAGGCAAAAACGTTCCTGAAAAAATAGATCCCAATACGATAGTATTACAGAAGCCTCTTGATAATATATATCTTGCTGCGTCTGCTGCCATGTGTCATTTTGACGCTATTTCTGCTGTAGATAATATTTCTCTTTCCGGAATAGAGAAGGACGACTGGTACATTGAGTCAGCAAAAAAACGGATGGAGAGCGGCAAGCTCATATATGGAGGCAAGTACAGTGCTCCTGATTATGAGATGATGGTAGAAAAGAATATTGATCTTGCTGTAGAGAGCACTATGATACTTCATACTCCAAAAGTGCAGGAGAAGATCGAGCAGCTTGACATACCGGTCTTTATAGACAGATCAAGCTATGAGGACAGTCCACTTGGCAGATGCGAGTGGGTAAAGGTTTATGGTCTTTTAACGGAAAAAGAAGATGAGGCAGCCAGCTCATTTAGCGAGCAGAGACAGTTTGCTGAGTCTTTTGACAAAGCAGAAATGACCGGAAAAAAAGTAGCTTTTTTCTCTTTGAATTCAAATCATCAGATAGTGACAAGGAAAAAGAATGATTATCTTGCGAAAATGATCGAGCTAGCAGGAGGAACATATCTGACAGCGAGTGATGATCTTGGGGAAACATCTTCGTCACAGCTCACTATAAGTACAGAGGCATTTTATGACTATGCATCGTCTGCGGATATCATAATATACAATACAGCTATCGAAGATGCACCTGCTTCGCTTGAAAAGCTTATCGGAATGGACATGACATTTAAGAACTTTTCAGCCATGCAGGAAGGAAAAGTGTGGTGTACCGACAAGTCACTTTATCAATATGCCAACGAGGCAGGAAAGATAATATATGATTTGCACGAAATAGTATCAAACGAAGTCGACAGTACGGACTTTTTTTACAAGCTTAAGTAGGTTATAGATGGAAAACAAAAAACGTACAATATATGTTTTTATAATTCTTATATTGCTGGCAGGTATTGCTTTTATTTCAAATATCTGCATTGGAAATGTTGAAATATCGTTATCTGATGTTTTAAAAGCATTATTTAGTGAAGAAGGAAATGAGAAAAGCCGAATTATCATTACTAATATACGTCTTCCAAGGTCTGCTATGACTTTTCTCCTCGGAGGAGCTCTTGCTGTTTCTGGTTTTTTGCTTCAGACATATTTCTCTAATCCGATAGCAGGCCCATATATTTTGGGAATATCATCCGGTGCTAAAATGATGGTAGCAATTGTGCTTGTCGTAATAGTTGGTAAGACCGGCTATTCATCTAACATGATGCTTGTACTGGCAGCGTTTGCAGGAGCACTTCTTGCCACAGGATTTATAATCATGATCTCAAAAGTGGTCAGAAATATGGCAACACTGCTTGCTGCCGGCATAATGGTTGGCTATATCTGCAGTGCCATTACGGATTTTCTGATAGCCTTCGCAGATGACTCAGATATAGTTAACCTTCACAGTTGGTCGCAGGGAAGTTTTTCAGGAGCAAACATGGCAGGAGTAGCCTATTCTGCGGTAATAGTCGGAGGTGGATTTTTGCTGGTCATGCTGCTCAGCAAGTCTCTTGATGCGTTTAGGCTTGGAGAGACTTATGCTAAAAGCATGGGCATAAATGTGAAGGTCTGCAGGATATTGATAATCATGCTTTCAAGTGTTCTTTCTGCCTGTGTTACGGCATTTGCGGGCCCGATATCCTTTATAGGCATAGCTGTTCCTTTCTTGGTAAGAGAAGTGCTAAAATCTTCAAAACCTTTGATACTTATCCCTGCATCTTTTCTTGCAGGTTCAGTTTTTTGTATGTCGAGCGATCTGCTTGCAAGACAGCTTTTTGCACCGACAGAGATAAATATATCGGCAGTGACATCACTTTTTGGAGCACCAATAGTTATAATTATGATCATCAAAAACAGTCATTATAGGAATTGAGGGATGCCTTAAAAATGAGATTAGACAATGTATCGGTCGGATACAAGAAAAAGATAATAGTTAGGGATGTAAGTATCGAGATCAGTAAAGGCGAGATAATTTCTCTCATAGGGCCAAACGGCGGAGGAAAGTCGACTCTTTTAAAAAGTATTTCAGGTCAGCTTTCGCTGCTTGGTGGAAGTGTATATATAGGAAAAGATGACATCAGGGAAATACCTTTAAAAGAGATGTCAAAAAATCTTTCTATAGTTACCACTGAACGGATAACGCCACAGCTTATGACAGCAGGAGATGTAGTACTGGCAGGTAGGCTTCCGTATACGGAGGGCTTCGGGCTATTTTCGGAAAATGATAAAAAAGAGAGGGATAAGGCTGTAAAACTTATGAAGATAGAGCCTTTGACCGGAAAGTATTTTTCGGATATGAGCGATGGTCAGAAGCAGAGGACACTTATTGCAAGAGCGATTTGTCAGACACCCGATATACTGGTAATGGATGAGCCGACATCATATCTTGATATACGCCACAGGATGGAGCTTATGGATGTCATAAAGGGGCTTGCAGGAGATGGCATGACTATCATAATGTCTCTTCATGAGCTTGAATTGGCAATGGCTGTATCAGACAGGCTGCTTTTGATCTATGAAGATGGAAATACAGTATGCGAGACTCCACAAAACGTCATAAAAAAGGGACTGATAAAGGATCTTTATGATCTGGATGATAAAATGTATCAAAAAGTGTTGACGTATTGCAGCATTGTAAATTAGGTACTTTTTTATTATAATAATAAAGTATTTTTAAAGATATATATGCGCCCAATCGAATTAGGAAAATAGCCGCAAGCGACATTCGATTGGCGCGATGTAAACGAAATAATTTATTTCGTTTACTATAAAATTAAAGAAAGATTTAGGTTAAGACAATGGACATTATTTCAAAGATTTCAGAAGAACTTGAAGTCAAGAGCTGGCAGGTTGAGGCTGCGGTAAAGCTTATAGACGAGGGCAATACTATTCCTTTTATTTCCCGTTATCGTAAAGAAGCAACCGGAGCTCTTAACGATGAGCAGCTCAGAAACTTAGGCGAGCGCCTTACATATCTTAGAAATCTGGAGGACAAAAAGCAGTCAGTGCTCCAGTCTATTGATGAGCAGGGCAAGCTTACAGATGAGCTCAGAGCAAAGATCGAGGCTGCTGAGAAGCTTGTTACTCTTGATGACCTTTACAGACCATATAAGCAGAAGAAAAAGACAAGAGCAACTGCAGCAAAGGCAAGAGGACTTGAGCCGCTTGCTGATTTTATCATGCAGCAGGATGCTTCAGTATCGCTTGAGACTGAGGCAGAAAAATATGTTACAGGCAAGATAGAGCCTGCATCAGACAGCAAGGAAGATAAGGTCAAGGCAGCTGAAAAGGAAGTTATCGATGTTGCTGCAGCCTTGGCGGGTGCATCTGATATTATAGCAGAGCGTATCTCTGACGAGCCTGATTACAGGACTTATATCAGAGAGATCACAGAGAAAGAGGGCAAGATCACTTCTCAGGCAAAGGATGAGAAGGAAAAGTCCGTATACGAAAACTATTACGAGTATGAGGAGCCTGTATCTCAGATAGTAGGTCATCGTATCCTTGCTATCAACCGCGGTGAGACAGAGAAGCTTCTCGTTGTTAAAGTTGCTGCTCCTGAGGAGAGGATACTCACCTATCTTGAGAAACAGATCATTACTAAGGATAATGAGTATACGACTCCTTTCATTCAGGCTGCTATCAAAGACAGCTATTCAAGACTCATCGCTCCTGCTATAGAGCGTGAGATTCGTTCAGATCTTACAGCAAAAGCTGAGGATGGAGCAATCGATGTATTTGGTAAGAATCTTAAGCAGCTCCTTATGCAGCCTCCGATTGCAGGTCAGACAGTACTTGGCTGGGATCCTGCATTCAGGACAGGTTGTAAGCTTGCGGTAGTAGATCCGACAGGTAAGGTCTTGGACACTGTTGTAGTATATCCTACAGAGCCTCAGAATAAGGTTGAAGAAGCAAAGAAGATAGTAAAAAATCTTATCAAAAAATATAACATAACACTTATTTCAGTTGGTAATGGTACAGCTTCAAGAGAGTCAGAGCAGGTTATCGTAGACATGCTTCATGAGATTCCGGAGGCTAATGTACAGTATGTTATAACAAACGAAGCAGGTGCCAGCGTTTACTCAGCAAGTGAGCTTGCAACAGAGGAGTTCCCTGAGTTTGACGTAGGACAGAGAAGTGCAACATCTATCGCACGCCGCGTGCAGGATCCTCTTTCAGAGCTTGTAAAGATCGATCCAAAATCAATCGGTGTCGGCCAGTATCAGCACGATATGAACCAGAAGAAGCTTGGTGAGGCATTAAATGGCGTTGTTGAAGATGCTGTTAATAATGTAGGTGTAGATGTAAATACTGCATCAGCACAGCTTCTCAAGTACGTGTCAGGCGTAAGTTCAGCAGTTGCTAAAAATATAGTAGATTACCGTGAGGCAAATGGTCCGTTCAAGAGCAGGACTGAGTTTAAGAAGGTTCCAAAGCTTGGACCGAAGGCATTTGAGCAGTGCGCAGGCTTCATGCGTATCCTTGGAGGTAAGGATCCTCTTGATTCTACTTCAGTGCATCCTGAGTCTTATGATGCAGCAAAGAAGCTTCTTGCCAAGATGGGATGTCAGGTAATGGACGAGAAAGCTATCAAGGAGTTTGAATCCAAGATAAGCGATAAGGCTGCTCTGGCAGAGGAAATCGGCGTGGGTGAGCTTACAATGATGGATATCATCCATGAGCTTGAGAAGCCGGGACGAGATCCTCGTGAGGATATGCCAAAGCCTATCCTTCGTTCAGATGTACTTGATATGAAGGATCTTAAGCCGGGTATGATCCTTAAGGGAACAGTCAGAAACGTTATCGACTTTGGTGCATTTGTAGATATAGGAGTGCACCAGGATGGACTTGTACATGTTTCACAGATCTGTGATCGTTTCATAAAGCATCCTCTTGAGGCTGTATCAGTTGGAGATATCGTAGAGGTAAAGGTACTTGAAGTAGATATCGACAAAAACAGGATCTCACTTACAATGAAGCTTGATGATGGAGCATCTAAGAAGTCTGCCGGTGCAACAGGCAAGAAACCTGCAAAGGCACAGAATGCTGATAAAAAGAAGAAGCCTGCAGATCGTCAGAATCACAATAAAGGCAATAAAAAGCCAAAGCGTGAGCAGGAGTATGCACCTGGAACAATAGGATATATTCTGGCACACCAAAATAAACATTGATAACCTATTGCATTTCATGCAATAAAGTATTATATTGTAGACAAATAAATAATTAATAGAAGTTCTTCGGGGCAGGGTGCGATTCCCTACCGGCGGTATAGTCCGCGAGTCTTTTGACACGAACCGGTGTGATTCCGGTACCGACAGTATAGTCTGGATGAGAGAAGAAAATGACAATGACACACTATGCCCCGTACTATAAGTACGGGGTTTTGTCATTTAAAAATTTAAGAAGAACCTCTAAAAAGGAGGATATTATGTCATCAACAAACGAAGCAGCAGCATCAATGAGAGAAAACAGGAGTTCAAGGATAAGGACAATATGCGGAGTAGCGATGCTTTCAGCAGTAGCATACGTGCTCATGTTCCTTGAGTTTCCACTTCCAATGATCATGCCATCATTTATCAAGATGGATTTTTCAGATCTTCCGGCGCTTATAGCATCATTTGCGTATGGACCACTTGCAGGCGTTGCAGTCTGCCTTATCAAAAATGTTATTCATCTTATGAATACTCAGTCTGCAGCAGTAGGTGAGCTTTCAAACTTCATTCTTGGAGCCATCTTCGTGACAATTGCAGGCATAGTTTACAGAAAGGCACATACAAAGAGAGGTGCAGTGCTCGGAGCTACAGTCGGAGCGCTTGTAATGGCATTTGGAAGCCTTGTTTCCAACTATTACGTTGTATATCCGATCTATACAAATTTCATGCCTATGGAGGCAATAATCGGTGCATACAAGGTGATCTTGCCATCAGTTGATAATTTATGGCAGTGCCTTCTTGTTTTTAATGTACCATTTACATTCTTTAAGGGAATGTGTTCAGTGCTTATTACATTTTTGATCTATAAGCCACTTTCACCTATCCTTAAGGGCAATAGGTAAAGCTTGCATATTACTTTTCATAAGGCTATACTAAGGGAGCATTGAATATATCAGTGCTTCCTTTTTTATAATAACAGGAGATAAAAATGAGTGAAATTTTTGAATCTTTCAAGAGTGAAGATACATTTGAGATAGGACGTAAGTTTGGCGAGCAGGTCAAAAAAGGTGATGTCATAGCACTAAAAGGTGACCTTGGTGTCGGCAAAACTGTATTTACAAAGGGTTTTGCAGCAGGGCTTGGGATTAAAGAACATATAAACTCACCGACCTTTACGATCATGCAGAGCTACGATGAAGGAAGGCTTCCGCTTTATCATTTTGACGTATATCGTATAGGCGATATAGAGGAAATGGATGAGATCGGATATGAGGACTGCTTTTATGGAGATGGAGTTTGCCTGGTTGAGTGGGCTCAGCTCATAAAAGAGATTATGCCGGAGGATACAACGGTAATCACTATAGAAAAAGATCTTGAAAAAGGATTTGATTATAGAAAGATCACGATCAGAAAGGATTTATCAGTTTTATGAAGATACTTGCAATAGATACATCGGGACTTGTAGCTTCAGTTGCTATCCTTGATGGAGACAGTATACTCTCTGAGTATATGGTTAATTATAAAAAGACGCATTCTGAGACACTTATGCCGATGATAGCAGAGATCATCCGCATGACAGAGACTGACAAGGCAAGCTTTGATGCCATAGCGATAGCAGGGGGACCGGGATCATTTACAGGACTTCGTATAGGTTCTGCGACTGCAAAAGGCATCGCTCAGATGTATGATCTCCCTATTATAAGTGTGCCTACAGTGGATGCGCTTGCTTACAATATATGGGCTACGGACAGTCTTGTTGTGCCGATCATGGATGCCAGGAGAAATCAGACCTACACCGGAATATATGAGTATTCTGAAGATGGTGAGATGAGAGTTCTCATGGAGCAGTGCGCTATAAGTGTGGAAGAACTTGTTGAAAAGCTTAACAGTATGGACAGATCCGTGATCTTCCTTGGAGACGGTGTAGTGCGCTTTAAGGAGCTTATAGATGAAACCTTAAAAGTAGCTCATAAATATGCGCCTGCGCACCATAGTCGCCAGAGGGCCGGAGCTGTTGCTGTCCTTGGTGCAAAATATTATGAGCAGGGAAAATATACTACAGCTGAAGAACATGAGCCGGAGTATCTTCGCAAGTCACAGGCTGAGCGTGAGAGAGAGGAAAGAAATGCCTGAGATAGAGATAAGAAGGCTCTGTGAAAACGATATAGCTGCAGTAGTAGAGCTTGAAAAGGAAGCCTTTGGAAAAGAGGCGTGGAGCGAAAACGATTTTTTAGAGACGTTAAAGCTTGACTATGCATATTATGTTGTTGCATGCAAAAAAGAACTTATTATAGGAAGTTCAGGACTAAGGAATTTATGTGGAGAGGCCGATATAACAAATGTAGTAGTCTCTCCTAAAATGCGTAAAAAAGGAGTGGCGGAGTTCATGCTGCAGGAATTGATGAAGCATGCGGCTGAGAATCTCGGAGTTCAGTCGTTTACGTTGGAAGTCCGTTCGAAAAATATTCCTGCGATTAATTTGTATGAAAAGTTGGGTTTTGTGACGGAAGGTGTCAGAAAGAATTTTTATACAGAACCTGCTGATGACGCCTTAATTATGTGGAAAAGATAGCTGGAGGATAGATGCTAGACGTTTGTTTGTTAGGATGCGGAGGAATGATGCCACTGCCATATAGGTGGCTTACATCACTTCTCCTTAGATATAATGGCAACAATCTGCTCATAGATTGTGGTGAGGGCACACAGATCGCCCTTAAAGAAAAAGGATGGAGTCCCAAGCCGATAGGGATGATATTGTTTACACATTTTCATGCGGATCATATAAGTGGTCTGCCGGGACTTTTGCTCACGATGGGCAATGCAGAGAAGCACGATCCATTGCTTCTTGTCGGACCAAGAGGGCTTGAGCGCACAGTCAAAGCGCTTTTGACCATAGCACCTGAGCTCCCTTTTGAGATAGAGTATAAAGAGCTTGAAGGTGATACAGAGTTTACATGGAATGGCTATAGGGTAAATGCATTCAAGGTAAATCATAATATTACCTGTTATGGCTATTCGATCAATATCGACAGAGCTGGTAAGTTTAATGTAGATGCAGCCAGAAGCCTTGATATTCCTGTGCAGTACTGGAGCATACTTCAGAAGGGCGAGGGTGTGGCGCTCGAAGATGGCAGGAGCTTTACGCCGGATGCCGTAATGGGGGAACGTAGAAAAGGCTTAAAGGTTACATACACTACAGATACCAGACCAACAAATTCAATAGTTGAAAATGCAAGAAATTCAGATTTATTTATTTGTGAGGGAATGTACGGCGAGGATGATAAGCTCGTTAAGGCTCGGGAGCATAAGCACATGACATTCTCGGAAGCAGCGGACATGGCTCGGCGTGCAGAGGTTAAGGAGATGTGGCTGACTCATTATAGCCCGTCACTTGTTAATCCAAGAGAGTTTTTGGACAGGGTGAGAAAAATCTTCCCTGCTACAAAAGCCGGCAAGGATGGAAAAACAGTGGAGCTGGATTATGAAGAATAGTTCTGGAAAACTTAAAGTTGTATTGGCGATTTTAATAGTTGTTGTAGCGGTAATTATCGTATTTTATCGTGTGGCAAATCAGAAAAAGGTAGATGAGGGGATGGTGAAGCTGACTGCCACGCAGGATGCTTTGCTTCGAAATATGGAGGCAAACTATCCGCCGACACCGAAAGAAGTTGTAAAATACTATGCTGAATTAAGTCAGTGTATGTATGCTTCAGAAACAAAGGAAGAAGAAATACAGCAGCTTGCAGCTAAGTCCAGAGAGCTTCTTGATGAAGAACTTGTAGCACAACAGACTGACGAGCAGTATTATGTTGCGCTTAAAACCACTATTGACAGTTTCAAAAAAGAGAAAAGGCGTATTGTAAGCTTTACGATTCCAACGAATGCATCTCAGGTAGAGTACTATAAGAGTAGTGACGGGGATGAGATGGCTTCGCTATACTGCGTGTTTACATTGGAGAAGGGTGGATCACTTTATTATAGTGATAACGAACAGTATATTTTGAGAAAGGACAGTAAGGGCTATTGGAAGATACTGGGGTGGCAGCCTGTAACAAAGAACGAAGATAATGAGCAATAAAGATACATATATTTTAGGAATAGAGAGTTCATGTGATGAGACAGCGGCAGCGGTCGTTAAAAACGGCAGAGAGGTACTTTCAAACGTTATCTCATCACAGATAGCCATACATACTCTGTACGGCGGAGTAGTGCCGGAGATCGCTTCAAGAAAGCATATAGAAAAGATAAACCAGGTAGTTACGGAAGCACTTGAGCAGTCAAATATGAAGATCACAGACATGGATGCCATAGGAGTCACCTATGGCCCGGGTCTTATTGGTCCTCTTTTGATTGGCGTATCATTTGCAAAAGGTTTGTCGTTTGCATCTGATGTCCCATTGGTAGGAGTGCATCATATCGAGGGACATATATCTGCTAATTATATTGAGAATAAAGAGCTTGAGCCACCATTTTTATGTCTGGTGGTATCAGGAGGGCATACCCATCTTGTACGTGTAAAGGACTATGGTGAGTATGATATTTTAGGGCGCACACAGGATGATGCGGCAGGAGAGGCTTTTGACAAGGTTGCGCGTGCAATAGGATTGGGCTACCCTGGCGGACCTAAGATAGACAAGGTCGCAAAGGAAGGCAATCCGGAAGCCATAAAATTCCCACGTGCACATGTCTCAGACAGTGAGTTTGACTTTTCATTCAGTGGCCTGAAAAGTGCAGTATTAAACTATTTAAATTCAATGGAGATGAAACATGAGCCTATAGTGCAGGCTGATGTGGCAGCATCATTCCAGAAAGCAGTAGTGGATGTGCTTGTTGGTAATTCAATGATCGCAATAGAAAAATATGGTATGAAGAAATTTGCACTGGCGGGTGGAGTGGCTTCAAACTCGGCTCTCAGGGATGCTATGCAGAAGGCATGTCAGGAGCGTGGCGTGGAGTTTTACAGGCCTTCGCCTATACTTTGTACAGATAATGCCGCAATGATCGGTGCAGCGGCATACTATGACTTTAAGAAGGGTATCAGGGCAGGTCTTGATCTCAATGCGGTAGCTAATCTTAAACTGGGAGAGCGTCAGTACTAAGACGATGGAGGAGAATCTATGAAAGTTAATGCAATAGTCCTTGCTGGAGGCAGGGGAAAGCGCATGGGCAGTAATATACCGAAGCAGTACATGGAGCTTTGCGGAAAGCCGGTATTATATTATTCACTCAAGGCATTTGAGGATTCATTCATAGATGACGTGATCATAGTCTGCGGTGCCGGCGATGAAGACTATGTCCGTAAAGAGATAGTCATAAAGTACGGTATTACCAAAGTAACAAAGATAGTAGCAGGTGGAAAAGAACGCTATCATTCAGTATATAACGGGCTTATTGCATCCGGTGGGTGCGATTATGTCTATATACATGATGGCGCTCGCCCGCTCATTGACCAGTATATTTTGGAACGATGTCAGCACTATGTGGAGAAGTTCCGTGCAGCAGTGGCAGCTGCAAAAGCTAAAGATACAATAAAGATTGAAAATGGCGATGGTTTTATTAAATCAACACCTGACCGTTCATTAGTCTGGCTCATGCAGACACCACAAGTGTTTGAGTACAGGCTTGTAAAAGATGCATATGAGAAGCTCATAGATCAGGAAAGCAGATTATTATCTGCAGGAGTTTCTATAACAGATGACACCATGGTTGTAAAAATGTTTGAAGAAATTGATGCCAGACTGGTAGAAAATCCAAAATCCAACTTAAAGATAACAACCCCGGAAGACCTTGAAATTGCGGCATTTCTGATGGAAAAATATGCCCGCGAAAATATTTAAATAAAAAAAATAAAAAAAATTCAAAAAAAGTGTTGACATATGGTTTAAGGGGTGATAATATATCACTTGTCGCCGCGACAGAGCGGCAACAAAACAAAAGAGATTCGATGATAAATCCGAATTGATGGAGAGGTATCGAAGTGGTCATAACGAGGCGGTCTTGAAAACCGTTTGTCCGCAAGGGCGCGTGGGTTCGAATCCCACCCTCTCCGCTAAGCTGTCTAATAACGATTATCAGCACAGCAATACAAATTCAAATTCTTATTTAGTTAAGTAAGGCATTTTGGAGAAGTACCCAAGCTGGCTGAAGGGACACCCCTGGAAAGGGTGCAGGTCGTTAATAGCGGCGCGAGGGTTCAAATCCCTCCTTCTCCGTTCACCTTAATAAATAAGGTGCACAATGAACATTGACAAACAAACAGCAATGCAACCCTGAAAATCCATTTGAGATTTGATAAAAATCACAAAGGTTTCAGAGAATGAAAACCAACAGTAAACGGTTTTAAGAAACGCAAGCGAATTTAATTAGCTAGCAGATCTTGAAACAGGACAAACTTTAATCGAGAGTTCGATCCTGGCTCAGGATGAACGCTGGCGGCGTGCCTAACACATGCAAGTCGAGCGGAGAGCCGTAACGGAAGCCTTTGGGTGGAAGATACGGTTACTTAGCGGCGGACGGGTGAGTAACGCGTGGATAACCTGGCTCATACAGGGG
>JQKK01000014.1 GCA_000746015.1 Lachnospiraceae bacterium MA2020
AGAGACTATGAAAATTTTTCTGTAAATATGGAACTTCTATGATAATTTAGATTTATGAGGGAGCAATCAGACTGGTTGCTTCCTTTTTTAGACTATACAGTTCTGTATGTTGTAAGTCAATAAAAACTTGGATTTTGAAAGTGTAATGTAGTAATATTTTTATCAAAAGAATCACAATTTATCAAACAGGCATAATTAAAGGGAGGATACTATGAATGCTAGAGAGTACTTGGAAATACTGCATGTAGCAGAAAGACTAAAAGATACACCAAGACATTGCACGACAACAAAACGTAGGACGGAAAGTGTAGCCGAACATAGTTGGCGAATCTCGCTTATGGCCTTTTTATTAAGACATGAATTCAAAGATTTAGACATAAACAAGGTTGTTGATATGTGCCTTATACATGATCTTGGGGAGTGTTTTACGGGCGACATACCGACCTTTATAAAGACTGATTCTGATAGAGAAGTTGAAGATTCACTATTAAATCAATGGGTAAAATCGCTTCCTACAGAATTATCTGAAGATATAGCTGAACTCTATAAGGAAATGGATGCACAAGAAACCAAGGAAGCTAAGCTATATAAATCGTTAGATAAACTAGAAGCCTTGATTCAGCATAACGAATCACCTATTGATACTTGGTCAGAAAATGAATTTGAGCTCAATAAGACCTATGCTTTTGATACGGTAGCATTTTCCTCTTGGCTTACAGAATTACGAGAAGCCATTTTAGAAGACACTATTAAAAAGATAGATTTGGAGAGTTAAACAATTCCAGTTTACACAAATAACCACTATCCCATAATGAGATAGTGGTTTTGTTTATTAATCTGAAAGTCTGCCAGAATACATGATTGAAAGTTCGCCTCGAACTTTACCCCAGTTTCTGATTGGCATAGTCCATTTCTTGGTAGCCTCAAAAGTTGCCAAATATAAGGCTTTCATCAGAGCCTGTGAACTTGGGAATACGCTTCTTTGCTTGTTTAATCTGCGGTAGCATGAATTTAAGCTCTCGATGGCATTAGTGGTGTAAAATGCGGTTCTAACATCCATAGAGAACTTGAAAATTGGAGTAATTACATCCCAGTTATCATGCCAACGATTCATAGCATGAGGATAAAGTGGCTCCCATTTCTTGGTCACTTCGTCTAAACGCTTGAGAGCTGTCTTCTCATCTGGCGCAGTGTAGATTGTCTTAAGGTCTTTAGCAAAAGCCTTCATGTCTTTGTTAGCGACATACTTAAGGGTATTTCTAACCATGTGAACAATGCAGCGCTGATGTTCTGTGTTAGGGAAAGCTGCTTGGATGGCTTCTTTTAAGCCAGTAAGACCATCTGAGCAAAGGATTAAGATATCCTGAACTCCACGGTTTTTAAGGCTATTTATAACACCTAGCCAATACTTACTACTTTCATTTTCACCAACTTCGATGGAAAGAACTTCCTTCATTCCATCCTCGTTGATTCCGAGAACAACATAAGCTGCAAGTTTGCTAACAATTCCATCATTACGTACTGAGAAATGAATAGCATCAATGAAAATGATTGGATATACTGCCGATAAAGGGCGATTCTGCCAATCTTCAATCTGTGGCATTAGCTTATCAGTGATATCTGAAACTAAGCCTTCGCTGATTTCAAATCCATAGATTGATTCAATCATTTCTGAAATCTGAGTAGTTGTCATTCCCTTGGCATACATAGCAATGACCTGTTCTTCAATACCAGAAATATCTTTCTGTCTTTTCTTTACGATGGCTGGCTCAAATGTGCTATTTCGGTCTTGTGGTACATCAACTTCAAACTCGCCATATTTACTTCTAACAGTCTTAGGCTTTGTTCCATTGCGGTAATTAGGCTCATCATCACGAGCATACTTCTCGTAGCCTAGATGCTCATTCATTTCAGATTCGAGCATGGATTGAATTGTCCCTGAAAGAAGATCCTTGAGAGCATCCTGAATGTCCTCAGCTGTTTGAATATCATACTCATTGAGTAATCCTTGGATTACAGCCTTCTTTCCTTCTGTCATTGGTTTTGCCTTATAAACATCGCGTCTCTTGTTTGCCATAAAAATGGGCCTCCTTGATAATAAAAAATTTTATCATAGAAGACCCAGTAATAAATGTCCTATATTAAATTTACAGAGATTTTTTCAAAGCCTCGCCGGAAAGATATACAAAGTAGGAAACTATCCTGCCGTAATAAGCATCTCCGGGTGTACTACAGATGCCGGTAAGATAGTCATGTGTGCCCATGAGCTGGGACACTTTTTTCTTCATGATGGAATTAACAACTTCGATGGAACCTATACCTATGATTCCATAAGTGATGATACCGAACATGAAGCTAATCTTTTTGCAGTTGCACTACTTTTCAATGAGGATGACTTTAATATGCCAATCATACAAATGCAGAACTACATCCTTAAAGGTATACTTGATTATAATTTGCCTTGATATGGATTATTTAATTTACACATGCTATAGAACTATACCTAACACATATAGTTCTATAGCAGCAATTCTCTGAGACAATATTAGTGGTGAGTATAAATACCCTTGCCAAATGGAGACTTCATTATTTATATACATCCTCTTTTCTGTTTATTACTATCCTTGCTGACAGTGATAACTATTTAGCTGAGATCTCTTTATTAAACCCGTAGACCTACCTGTCGTCTGCACGTTAAATTATTAATGAACCTATTATTATTTATATTTTTGTATTCGTTCATTTCCAATATTATTGATTAGAGTTTCAATACCACCATCATTTATTATTTTATTGACAACAATTTTATCTGGCAAGCACCAATCATATTCAAGTAATTCTGAAATATTCAGCCAACGTAATTCTTGATGTACAATAGATATCAAATCTTTTCTATTACAACATGACAAGTAGGTATCCATATGTATTATAAAATCTTCATATTCAACCTCAACTGTCATAAAAAAAGTGCATTCATGTATTGAATATCCTAGTTCTTCCTTTATTTCACGCTTTAGTGCCATCTGCTTTGACTCACCGTTTTCAATTTTACCTCCAGGAAACTCCCATTTAGATTCAAAATAGCCCTTTCCACGTTGGCCACACAAAACTTTTCCATCATTAATTATAATTGCAGCAACCACATTGAATACTTTCTTTTTTTCCATTTTACTTTTATTTTAAGCAAACCAATGCCTAAGATCATCCTTCAACATATCTCCAACAACTGTATCCTTCATATCTTTTGATATACATAGCTTGCCTTCCGGATTAATTAATAAGTATTTTTTTTCCATATCATCATAATTGCGAAATTGAATATTACAGTTAAGATTCATACTATGAATACCATCAATAAGATTTTGAAATTCATTTTCAGATATTTCATATATTGACTGATTTTTAATAGCAGTTCCCCTTAATGGACAAAATCTAAATATTCTCCATTTAGAAATATTCCACTTTTCAACTTCAGATCTCATCTCCATAATTCTATTAAGATTAATTTTAGTTGCAACTGTATTTATATTCAAACAAATATTTTTATGAGTTCTTATAACCTTAATAGCGTTTTCAATATTGATTCTATGATTAACTCCACGTCCAAGCCTATCATTTATTATGTCATCAACTGAATCAATGGAGAGTGTTATTTCATCTAAATACTTGAGTACTTTATCATACAATGGTATCAACTGGCCGTTAGTTACTAATTTAAGGTGAATTCCATTATCTGATGCTTTTTTCACAATTTGTTCAAAGCAATTAATCAATAATGATTCTCCACCACCAAATGTTAAATGTTTTACATCATACCGAATTATTTTATCTAATATAAAAAAGTATTCTTTATCTTTTAAATCCTTGGTGCTATGGAATCTATCACAGTAGTTGCATTTCTGATTACATCTTCCCGTTGTCAACCAACACAATTCCATTGCTTACCTCCAATTGTTAATCATCGCCATAGTTTCATCTATAACCTCATTAAGATTTTTATTATCAGTATCTATAACTTTATAATCCAATTCAAGAAACTTTGCAGCTTCTTCCATCTGATCATATCCATAGTTCATTTTTACATCACTCAAAAGATCCGGATCATTTATATCACGTTTACAAATGCGAGAACGCCTTGTCGCTTCAGTGGCTCGAAGAATAATCACCAAATCAGGTTTTCCCATATATTTTTGCATATATTTATAAATATCCTTAGAATCATCATCACCATTATAATAAAATGTAGTAAGGCAATGGCGATCAATAATCAAATCACAATCATAATGTACAAGATTGAATAAATTTGCAAATGCATATAACCATGTACGTACAATACTATTCTCATTATCCGTGCAAATGTCAATTGCCTTGTGAATGATTTTTGTTTCTTCTATGCTCATTCCTTGCTCAGTAAGATAATTAATTAAAAATCCATCCACGTATTTAGCACCTAATCTATTAGCGACTTCACGTGCAACAGTACTTTTTCCAACACCATCCATTCCTTCAATTACAATTTTCATTGCCATAATCACTCCATTCTTCATCACTAATCAAATTGAAATGTATATTTAAGTTTTCTCCCATACAGTAATCATTCTCTCGCTGCTATTCATATTATAAGGGTTTCCATAGAAATCCCCATAAACATTAAGTAACCTAAACCTATTTCTGTTCAATTCTTCAAGTTCCTGCAATGAATAAAATCTTACAAACTCTTCATCAATATAAAATTCTTTTTCTGATCCTTTCTTAATAAAATAAAAGTACTGTGAATTCTGAATCATTCCAATAATACGCTTGTACACAAGAAGCGTTAAATCTATATCTTTTCTTTCTGTTCTTCGTTGGTACAATCTTCTTGAGTCTAGTATAGGTATATTTTTTGAATCCAATACTAATATTGCTTTATCCGTTAAATGGATATACATGTTATCTAAAAATTCTTTTATATCTTTTTCTTTTGAAAAATAGTTATATGTTGTCCACATGCAAATGCATGCTTCAAACTTCTCTTCTAGCTTAAAATTTCTCACGTCGCTTACGTAATAGCGCACATTTTGATGGTAATTCTGTTTTAATGCCGTTTCAATTTGATTTTTTGATGCGTCAACACCAGTAACCTTAAACCCCAATTCAGCTAGCCTACGTGAATGTCTACCAATCCCACAGCAACTATCCAATATATTTTTTATTTTAAACTGGTTGAATATCATTTTTAATAACGCAACCTCGCGGTCCGTATCATTAGCTATTGATTCCATATATAACCATGATAACTCATTATACAAAAGTTTTTTCTTTGCGTGCTCTGTAAAACTTTTATCATCAAATTGGTTCATTGATCCCCAAAATTCATACGGACAAAATACAAATTGGTTTCCATAATTAGTATGTTCATATGCTTCATTTACAAAAATAATAAACCAATCATCAATTCTGCTTGTATTATCACCTATAAAAGCACTTAAAGATTCATACTCTCTAGAATCTGACATGATATCGTTAAATCCATATTTTCGCTTAATATCTTTAATTACGGTATCCGGTACGGAATGCGTTATAAAAATAGTTGGAAGATTTTTCATGGCATATTTAGCAAATTCAATATTTTCTTTTTTCTGTAAAACTAACTCTTGCAAATCAAATACACTATATAACATAATCACTCTATATCCTTTTTTATCGACAATACTTCATATTCTATTTTCTCACATTTTGTTAAATGCTAAAACAATTTCTAATGTTTACTAACTTTTTAATTTTCTTAGTCAAATACTAAACAAAATCGACTATCCTGTAACTTACAATTCCTGCAGGTACCTCAAATGACACAATATCACCTATTTTATGTCCCATTAAGTTTTCACCAACTGGAGAATCATAAGCAATTTTACCTTTTTCTAAATCAGATTCTCCATGACCAACGATTTCTATAACACTATTTTCTATTTCATCATCAAACGAATATTCAATTATACATTTTATCTTTGTTCCAATATTAACTGTGCTTGCATATTGTGACGAAGTCTTTATTACACTTGCATTATTTAATAGATCTTCAATATTTCTTATTTCCCTCACAAGTGTTTCTTCATCACGTCTTAGTAAGTCAAAATATGGATTATCATGCCATGTATCCCCAGTTGATTTATATGCATCAGCTTTTTCCATTTCCAAAGCTTTAAGTTTGTCTTTTAATTCTAAAAGCTTTATCTCTAAATTATCTTTACCTTCTTTCGTTATTATCATAATCGAGCTCCCCTCGAAGTAATCATAATCTTAAAATGTCTTATTTTAGTATCAATATTAAAGATGTTCAGCAAGAACATATCCAAAACGATGAAAGTGATCTTCTGGGCGATCAACATGTGCTGCTTCAAATACGGGTTTATTCATTTCATAAATATGTAAAATTTTCCATTTTTCCTTATCCATGTACTTTTGTGTATCACCTCTTCTCAGGTAATGCGCTGGTCTCCATTCATGACAATCCTCTAAAGGCATCATGTAATCCATATATAAATAACCTCCGGTAGATACACTTTTTTGCAAAGAATTAAAAATCTCTTCAATCGAAATATCAAAATTACAGGGATATGGTATAGAGCAGCTCGTAAAAACTGCATTGTATTGTTGATCAGATGTGCTCGCATAAAAGTTTTCTTCAATTATCTTGAGATGATTAGATAAATTCTCAATTTCAGCGCGCTTTTTTAAACCAATAATCTCACGATATTCTGATGGTATTCTTTTATATATCGGATTATGATACTTATTATGTATATATTCTAGTTTTGTTATATTTTTTCTTGGAATAGGAAATTCTTTTTTACCGCCATAAATTGCCACTTCATCAAGCTCATATGCCGTTACGAGCATTCCATTTCTAAGAAAAGGCATAACAAATTTTCCATCACATGCTCCGACGATACAAACTGAAGCATTATTTCCAAAGCGACTTTTAACTAAATTTAAGAATCTATATAGCCGTGAAGGTGATTTTCCCCAAACACTCTTTGTCCTCACAATAATTCCCTCCCATAAATTGATACAAATCTTCTTGAGTTACTAATCTGTCCTATCAAAACAGACTGCATCTCCTCTTCGCTCAAAAATGAAAAGTCAAAAATGCGCTGAAATCTACAAATTTTTCTAAATGCTACATTAATAAATGATGTTGTCAACACACGGAATCCAAGTTCGTTATTACAGAAAACAGATATGAAATATTTTTTTGTAATATTCTTTAATGAAAATTCTGTATGACCACAGTTTTTATCACATATTCCAAGTTCGCCAAAACAAGCCCTGGTGTAGCCAATAGGTATTCTACTTATATAAATTGCCATTGCATCAATCCCACTATTTCTAGTCAATTCTATGTTATATTCAAGCGTAGTTTCTGGATGAGCAATATATTTCTTCACACCATAATCTGCAAGTATTGATAAAGCCTCATGATTCCATGCATTCAAAGTATAATCAGCATATACTTCTTTAAAATCAGATGTTTCAGTAAGTAGAAGTTGAGACCACTTACCTATCATAATGCTTCTCCCCTTCAAATATTCAATAATTACATCTTCCTTATTGTTAAAATCAAGAAATGAAATTCTGTATATAATATTATCTTGTTCATCCTCGCATAAAATTGCTTTTTTTAATTCGTTTATCGAGAGTATATTAAAGATAAAGTTATGAAATCCTTTCTTTTTCAAATTACAAAGAATATCGGATTTATTAATCTGCAAAATATCATCACGTTTTGGAACATCTATGTCACTTATAATAGGTCTTGGAATAATTTCAAAATAATGATTTATCTGATATACAGTTCTTAAAACTTCATCAACATCACATTCTATCTTAGATAATTCTGGTCTATTTGATGTTATTTCCATCAATTTGAAACTAATTTTACTCATAATAGAAGACACCACATCTGATACAGTAATCGTGCGAAGGTCATTATTATCTAATAGAAACGATTTTTCTACTCCAATGTTATTTGTAATGTTGATTTTCTCTAATATGTTATCAGTAAAAATCAAATTCATAACAACACCATCATTTGTATTACAAAGTGGCTCAGAATAAATAGTTTTTATATATTTCTTATTGCATTTTCCAGAATTATTTGTATCTCCATATCTTACATTATTTCTATTATATGAATTAACTTCTGTAAGTAAATCATGCGGACCATATTCCATGTCTCTTATTGACGATACTGGTATTCTAGGATTAATCAAATTCAATAACCCATGCACTGGAAGATTATTACCAAGGTAGCCTACATACTTATTATTCTTGTCAAATATATTTGTATCAGAATTAGAACAATCAATAGCTTTTCTGAAAGAATTTACAGTAATAGCAATCTGTTTACTATCTCTAAATCTTCCTTCTATTTTGATACTATCAATTCCAGCTTCTTTCAGCTGATATATCATCCTACTTGCATCGATATCTTGAGGATACAGTAATTGACCTGAAATTTTGTTGGATTCATAAAAATCTCTACAAGTTGCCGGACATCGTCCTCTGTTTCCACTTCGTTCTTGTGTTAATCCTCCCCATAAACATTGGCCTGAAAAGCATATACACTGAGATCCATACACAAAAACTTCTAATTGAATATCTGATTGTGATCTGATTTTTTTTATCTCATCCAGAGTCAATTCTCTAGCCAATATAACCCTTTTAACATTAAACTTTTTCAAAAAATTTATGTCATCTATCGATGTGGTTCCAAATTGTGTTGAAGCATGGATATCAATGGTAGGAAATAATTTAGAAATAGTGGTAATTAAGCCCACATCAGCTGCTATTACTGCATCTGGTAATATAAAATCTTTATCAGAAAACAAATCAATGACTTCTTTTAGCTCTGTATCCTTAAACAAGGTGTTAAGAGTCATATAAAATTTTACATTTTTCTGATGACAATAGAAGGTTATTTTTTTATACTCTTCAATAGAAAAATTCTGAGCATTCATCCGAGCATTCCACTTTTTTAGACCACCATAAACAGCATTACAGCCCGATTCAATACACATCAAAGCTTGTTTCATACTTCCCGCTGGAGCAAGCAATTCAATTTCATTGTTTAAAACATTTCCATTGTTCATTTATTTGAACATCTCCTCTTTGCCTATCATTTGAAAAACTCAAGCATTCCCTTAATAACTCAATTTATTCTTAATAATCAAAATCTATTCTAAATCATCCTCCGTATATTGATCTAATACAGAATTTTTCATACTTTCTACATTTTTGTCTTCTTTTCGTGGAAATAAAGAGCGATAATCAAATAGAGAACCAATTTTTTTAAAACTATAACCTTTATCATTTACATTATCATTGCAATATATCTTATTATGTTCCTCCCACATCTCATCAATATGAAGAAAACTGTTATTTAACGTGTCCTCCAATTCTCGATTATACTCTTCCCACATTGAATCCATTTCTGACTTAATACGCTTATTTTTTTCTTGTTCGATTTCTTTTGTCACAGTACATTCAAAATGAGTTATTTGCTTTTCCAATTTATCAATTCTTACCTCTATGCGTTTCATAAAATCGAGTATTACTTCAAAGCTGTTATCAGTCATTCCCTCAGAAACATAGTGTATATCGTCCTGATTTTTCTTTATATTATTATCAATTTTATCTCCCATAATCTTATCCTTCTTTATCAATACCCCTTATCATACTTGATAAACGAGCTATGTAATTTCAAACAAAAACACAATAAAATGACAGAAAAACATAGAGCTTGTTCAAAGTACCTTTTCCTATAATTTGAACCGTTTCATAATTTCAATATTTACTGGAGACAATTCTATCTGTTGTTTACTTATCGTTTTTTCATGCATACCATGTGCAATAGAAGTTGTTATAATGATATTTTTGCCATCAAAATCGGCTCTTGAAAGTGTACTTCTCAGTCGTTCGCAACAATAATTACAAGCAATTGTTATTATGTATGGAACTTCAGCCATCGTTTCAGAATTACTATTTTCCATAAGAATAATTCTACGACTATGTCTTTTTTTAGTATCTTCTCCATAGTCAAATGTTTCTAACGGAATATCCGCACATATTGGACAGAAAATATCGTAACTTCCTCGTGCTGTCATTAGTCTATATAGTATCTCATTATCTGAAACATCGCTTATGTTATCGAAGTCAATATTTCTTACCCAATCAATCACAAGCTTTCTCTTTAACCTTGTCAAATTTCTTCTTCTTGACATATAGTTCATGGTCTTTGTAATGTTACCATTGCTTATGTATCCCTCCATGAGTTCCAGCTTTTTTGCACTTAAATTGAATTCCTCAAGTACCCCTATAACTAAATCTTGCAAATTACCCACATAATTATCATAAAAAATATAGACGTTTCTATCATCTGCAAGATATTTACCAACTACTCTAAAACTGCGTGCAGAGTCCGTTTTTACAGCACAAGTATCATTTCCAAAATATGCAATCATCTTCCGCCTTGTTCCAGAAACAAAACGGTAAACATGTATTTTAAACCCAGTCATTTTATTAACAAAGTATGCATATTCCTTTTGAATCTCATTATTACTCTTTTCTATGATTCTATAAATTTGAACATCATCTGGTTGGTATTCATCCAAAATATACTTTTTGTTCTCGGCGTTAGGCATTTCCACTATCACAGGAAGCACATTATTAATGATATCAAGTGTAGAAATACTCTTTTCAACGCACGTTATACTAATTGATTTTTGTAAATCTTCTCTCAATAATACTCTGTGTTTTATGGCTTTTACAAACTTGGTGAAGCTATTTAGTTTTACATTTCTTAAACAAGACAGTCTAATAATTTGCTGATAAATAATTTTACTATGCTTAAAGCCATGTTCTCTTCTCCACATCCCACGTGCATATTTTTCAAACAACCTCAAATAAGACCCGTCCGTTCTTACTCCAGAAAATGTTGAATCTATAGCCATTTTCTCTATCAGGAGATCCAAATCTGGTATTTTAATATTGTCTTCACTAGGTGGTATCATTTCATAATAATCATAAGTTCCATTCCAACCTGATACCGAACTCCCAGTCGGCCTTATGCACCGTATAAGAAATTTATTTTGCTTATTTCCTGAATCTGTATATCTTTGACTAAGAAGCCCAACTTTCAATGCGGAATACTTTTCATCAAACTGTTTATTTTGATAACTAGATAATATTCCCTCCTCTTCCGTTAGTATTCCATTAAACAAATAATCCTTGAAGCTCAGTTTATTTGCATCAACAGTTCCATCATATGAGACCGCCTGATTTAACCTATATCTTCCTATCAATTTCAAAAAAACAGATGCATCAAAGTATTTTCCAATTTCTGATCTTATCCCAATAAGCCATGTATCTACCTCAAAATCAGATACCATTATCGACACTCCATCACGTCTATTAGATACTCTATATGATAAGAATTCTCTTACAGATGGATAATAATTCAAAATTGATAAAACAATCTTATGGTTTTCCTCGGGTACAAACTCTCCAACTTCCTTTACCTTTATAAGTACATCTTTAACTCCCTCAATACAACTATCATTATTTAAAAGTTCATATAAATCATACACTTCATTTTTTTCAACAAACTCATAATATGCTTCTTTGATCTCTCTAATGATATTTCCTTCTTGATAAGTTGCTGATTCATACTCTTCCTTATCTCTATGTTCAACTATATATGCCTTGCACTCTCCTTTAGTAGTTTTGGGTAATAGTGAATTGTTGCAGTATTCTAGATTAATTGGGGATTCAAGGTACTTATTTCTGTCCTTTTGATAATAAAGTGCAATAAACCTATGGAAAACATCACTAACACAGTCAGCAAAGTTAAGTGCTGCTACAGCTTCACTACACATCATTTCAAACAGATTTATCATGTATCCTCGAACTTTTTCATATACTCTATTAATAGCCTCCTCACTATCTCCAACATCATTCCTATGAATATTTGAATCCGAAGTATCAAATAAAGATCCACTAGAAAGTAATCTCTCCTGGATATCTTCCTTTAAATAGTATGTTGAATACATTCTATTCTTTGTAGTATGCTGTCTTCCTACTGGAAATGCCGCTGAAATGCCCCCACTTGTAAAATGAATATATTTTCCATTATACAGTACAGACTCATCGACGGACATGAAAAGCTGTATAATTCCAGAATTCCATAGACACTCTTCATGTTTTATATCAACTTTTTTTTCTACCTCCTCACACCATATCACAATTTTGTGTTTTTCACCTTGAAAAACTAATTTCGATATATTGGTTTTAGATTTTGACTTTATTTTCATAAATATTAAAGATCTAATATCAAAAACCACTTCATTATCTTCACCCCAAATAAAAAAACTAAGTGGGTCTACCTCGAAAATCCCATCAAGATATTCCATCAAATTAGTTAATTTCTTTGTATTAAATTCACTTTGTCTTAGACTATCATATTCAATAGTTAATGATGTAAACTCCTTTTCCCAATTAGTATTGACTTCCGTTATCCCTGCAACAAAATCGTCACCATCTCTTTTATCAATTCTAAAATCAAATAATACATTGCTCTCAATCCTCAAGCGGTCAACAAATTTGAAAAAGGATTTTATACCTACACCAAATTTTCCAGTTTGGCTATCATCATCTACTTTATCCGACATCTCTCTGTTCAAAAATGCGTATATATTTGATAATTCAAAACCACGATCTCTATAAGTGCATTTTAATTTACATATATTACCATTCTTTCTTACTCGAATTTCAATTTTATCTCCATAATGTAGATCATTGGCATTCTGAACTATCTCATTAAAATATCCTTCACTATATCCTTGTATTGAAGAAATCCCATATTGCACAGATGTTGCCCTACAAATAGTCTCTACAAGCTTACAACGATTAGATTCCAAAAAACCCTCAATCCACTCTGGCCTCTTTTGTGTCTTCATTAACAAATAATCATTTGCATCAGAAATAGCTCTCAAATAATCAACGGACATGTTTTCTCTTTTTTTAGCTTTTGCCAGGATTTCATTTATCTCCTGATAATGCATGCCGCGTCCTCCTAATTCCACCCTATACCTTCACGATATCTTTTCACGCTAGATCGATATATCATTCCATCTTTGTAACAGAATATTCCATCCGACGAGAAGCTCTTTAATTCATCATCATCAAATACACATTTATCTATCAAATTAATTATTTCTAGGATCTGTTGCTGCACGGTCTTATTGCTTTTATGCCCGCCATCTATTATTTTTTCTAATACCTGTGTAATTCTTCCTTCATCCCCATCATCTTTTGACTCATATCCAACAAATATATCGTTATTTTTGTTTACACTTATTAAACCTATAATAGCCAGCCAATTATAGACGTTTTTCTTTGCGTCTAGAAATAATTTATAGATCTTCTGGTATTCGCTTCTTTCAGGTTTTGTTTTTTTCCAATATTCCAAGTAATCATGCAATAACTCATAATATGCTTCCGATATACGTTCATCTCTTGCATTAGATAAAGCCTTTAATGCACTTAATCGAGTATTCTTATCTAATGACTCCACATATTTCCAAGAAGAATCATTTTTAATTTTTTTTTCAAACTGTCGAATATTCCTCAGTATTTTCTTGACATTCTTTTCATTTTGCTCAGACAAAACGTACTCTTTCTTAAATGAATCCAAAGACTCTCGAATTGCCTTCCCATTTCTTTTTATAAATTCTGGATAATATAGAACTGTATTTCGAATTGGCATATATTGACAAGTAACATCAACCTTTGTAGTACAGTAATATAACATTCGATTAATCTCCATATCATTTTCATCTTCATGACACTCATTAAGCATAAATATCATATCCTTAGATTTGTCAAACTCTATAGTATCCATCCTGTCTACGCGTCCAAACCTCTGTTCCAGTTCTATACTTGTAAAAGGAAGTTCATAATGTATTACTCCACTAAATTCGCCTAAGTTTAAACCTGTCCCCCCAGTTTTTCCAGTTGTTACAAACAAGACTCTTTCATTGTTCCTTAATACTTGCATTAAAGTGTTCACAAGTTGTCCATCCTGAACATTATCTAATCCATACTGATTCTCAAATTTACCATATTTCTCTGCAACGACAATTCCAGAAAACTCATCTTTAAGCGCTGTAAACACTCTATCCACAATATACTGATGCTCGCAAAAGATTATGTAAGACTTATTATTTTCATGTAGCAATGCGATAAGCCTATCTATTTTCGCATTTTTCCTTGGCTTATGCACATTACTAAGTCCATAAATATCTGTGGCCGCCATATAAAGATAATCATCATCCTGATCATACTGTAATGCTGTTAATGCTCCCTTTTTATCTTTAATCTGATAGAATATATCATCTCGCTCAGCCCATCGTTTACAAGAAACAAATCTTATGCGTCTTTCCGCGGAATCCTTCTCCATATCTTCCCTAAACCAGTTTACATATACATCAAAATCTGAAGGAACAGCTTTTATAATTGGTTCAATAATATATTTTTTTTCTATCCCTGTAATACTTCTTATTAGTTCTAGATAATCATCAAATGATCTTTTCCCGCCAGCGTTTACTACTATCGGAGTTGCTGTCATAAGCATGGTTTTTTCAGCTGTAATTCCAAAATAGTTATTAAATGAAATATGTGCCTCATCTATCACAACTAAATCCCACTTTTTTTCACGTGAATACGATTCTATGGTTCCTTTAAGAGCAGAATATGACCCGTCCTTATCACTTCCTTGCTTTTGACCTGCAATGAAAATAATCTGTTCGTCATTATTAAAAAAAATCTGTTTAAGATTTTCCAAATACATTTTTCCGTCATCGCCTTGCTCTACTATATGCGCATACCTTCCCAGCTGTCTTCGAATATCACTCTGCCAGTCTTCTCTCTTGTTATAAGGACACACAATAAGGATTTTTGCTTTTTGATACTGTTCATTTTTTTCCTGAATAATATCTCTTATGGTATACAAAGCTGACACCGTTTTTCCCGTACCTACTTCATCCATCACGATAGAAAATCCTTTATTTCTCACCTGTCTTGATGCAACAACCTGCTTTTCATAATAGATAACATCCAACATAGGTTGCTTTACACCCCAAAAGACAGAAAACACATCGTCATCATCCTGATCAATAGAATCCGTATATTCCATTAATTCTTCAATATGCTCTACCTCACAAAAATAGTCTGCCAACATTTTTGCCAAACCTGTATTATTTCGTTCATCAAAAGCCAATATGTAATTAAGATTCCATTTGGCACACACCAAGGGTGTTATCCATTCAAATCTATTTGGTCCTTTAAAATGCAATGCTTCCTGCAATTCAGTTTTATCGAAACCCTCTATTATTTTTAGTGCCGCATCAAATCTTCTAAATACAAACGCATAATGTAACAATGAATAGGGAAAACTTGTATCATAATTCTTTTCGCAGTCTTCGTAAGATCCAATAATATCTACAATATCTTCTGTTTTCTTTCTATCAGCTTTTGGTCTAATATATTCTATCCTATAACGGCTTACAGCTTCACCACATGAATTTATCTTAGTTTTTCCTGAAATACTTTTAATCTCTGCAAATTCCTTTTCGAATTCATATTGTATTTCATCATAATCACTTTCATCCAAATAAAAATCTCCGCATTTTTCGCAATAATATCCCGTTATTTCTCTACGACTGCTGTTTAAGCACAAAAGACCAGATGAAACAAAAATAAGTTTGCTTTGATCCTTATAACATATTTCTGGGATAAATGGAGCTGAGTAATATCTAAGTTTTGATATATCTGTACAGATAACACTTTCACTCATATCACTTGTCACATACTTTTCTTCAATGGTATTTATTACCTGTTTATTACCATAGTCAAATTTGCTTCCATATGGTGTCATATTTGTATGAACATAGTATTTATCACACTTTTCACAATAAAAAAGTGGTTCCTGAACACTTTTTCCAGTATTGCTAAAAAATATCGTTTTGTATGAAACAATTTCTGTTTTATGCACAGGACACATCAGCTTTTCTTTTGACTCCATTGCGATCCTCTTTTTCCTTTTTATCTAACCTTTATTTCCCGGTTGCTATTAGCCCCCGTTTTTAGATCCTTGGAATAAACATGTAATACTTTATTTTTATCAAAATGAAATGTAACCTCAATTTTAGGGATTCCTGCAAGGTTTTTTTCAATTCCATCAAGATTATATTCATCATAATAAAAGTTATTATTAATATTTTCCGTATCCTCTCCCTCATAGATTCCAATTCTAACACTAGATTGATAATCTACAACTGTGGTATATGTTTGGCTCAACTTACACGGATATTCTGTACCCTTTGGTAAAATAATACTAAATCTGTCGTTCACAACCTCAGTACCAAACGAATGAGATAGTATGTTAGTCACTTTAATAGTCTTATTCTTAATAAGCGTCTTATCACCTGTTGCCTTTATTGCTGCACCAATTGCAACGAGTTTTGAAAGATCTTTATCTGAATAAGGACTTTGACCAAATATTTTTTCGACAAGTTCTCTTACCGCAAGGATATTAGAAGATCCTCCTACTAATATTACTTTATCAATATCTGTTACCGAACATTTCGAGTCTGCTAAACATCGTCGAGTAATTGATTCAATTCTATCTATTAACTCTTCACTTCTATCTATGAATTCGCTTCTCGTTACATGAAGTTGAAAATTAATTGCACCATTTTCTCTCGGTATTAACGAAGGAATGATAATATCTGTTTCTTCCATGACAGAAAGCTCTATCTTAGCCTTTTCACTCTCAAACTGAAGTTTTCTCATTATCTGCTTATATAATATAGTATCAAGCCCAGATTTTTCTTGTGAAGATAGATTAATTCCAAAGTCCCTTCTCAATTGACGAAGACAAAGCTCAACAAGCACCTTATCAAAATCATCTCCTCCAAGTCTTCTATCTCCATCCACTCCAATTGTCTTGAACTCATTTCCTTCAATCCTTAAAATAGACACATCAAACGTACCACCACCTATATCTATTACAAAAATAGTCTGATCTTTATTTTCATCAATACCATAAGCAATAGATGCCGCCATCGGTTCAGGAAGCAATTCTATAACTTCTAATCCAGCTGCTTCTGCGGCTTTTTCTGTTTCACGATACTGTTTTGATGTAAAATATGCAGGCACCGTTATAACTGCTGCACATTCATCAGCGTTATACGCCTTTTTTGCTTCCTTCACAACCTCTTTCAATACCTCCTCAGCTACTTCCGTCGGTATAAACTCTTTGTCTTGAATTTTCCAATTCTTCTCATCGTCACCCATATACGTTTTCGACGAAAAAACAACATTTCCCGGGTATGTGATTGCTTTTTTTCTTGCTGCATCTCCAACTATTATTTTTCCATCTCTGTAATACAACACTGATGGAAGTAAATCTTTTCCTCTAAATTTTACAAAGTCTATACTATTATCAAACCTACAGCAAACCGTATTTGTCGTTCCTAAGTCAATTCCCAAAAGAACCTTTGCCATCCGTTTTCTCCTTTACTCATTCCATTTTTTTGTCTTAACGCTATCAAAGTGTGCTGCGAACATATAGTCTTTGATACTCTTTCCTCTTAATTTGTACTTTATAACATTTTCAAGCCAACAACTGTCAAGTAAATAGTAACACTGTGCCCCTCCACCGGCTTTTGCATATCTGTATAGCACAGTGGCAATTTTTTCACACATTCGATTAAGCTCTCTAGTACCACCCTTGCTGATACTATGGTCAAATAACCAAACATATATATCACGCAAAGAACCTATACGAGACATATCATTTTCACCAAGCGACTTTTCAATACTTTTTTCAAAAACAGGAGATTTCATATTTACCCAAAAATACGCAACGCTCTTCGAATTAATATTTTCATCAATATCTTTTGCTACATCTTCATAAGACGCATATTTTTCCTTATCCGTAGTATCCACTTCATCTAACAAGGCATCTATTTCGCTCTTCTTTTCTTGGTAAAGGATGTTGTTTTTTCTTGTAGCTATCCAGATTTTTTTCCCAATTTCCTTCTTAATATGATTCTTTATGTAGTCCGACTTGTATACGCGGCTAATAGTATCAAACATCCTAACAAGTATAACCTTATCCCTTTCTATCCAAAACAGCTTGTTTATCACCTTAATATACTGTTTATATCGTTGTGGACTACTCGATTTGATATGATCTACTGCATCATTAAATGCGCGCTCACCATAGGAAGCATAGGTATCTACCAAAATAAAATCATATGCATAATTATCGATTGATGATTCTTGCATCTCTTTACATAAATACTTGAAAAACTTATCTTTTTCATCCTCATCCAGCGTTTTTTTCAATTTTAGCATAGCATCTTTATCACCCATCAGATTTGGATAATTCTGAAATGCATCGTTCATAAAATCAATTTTAAACTGCAAAGTTTTAGACGAATCCTTGTGTTTTGTTTTTTGAAGAATGATATCATAAAGTATCTTTCTTTCTTCGGAATCAAATGTATCACTATCTCTTTTCCAATAATTCAATCTCATCATGCTCGTAATTCCATTCATATAATAGTCAAACATAACATGACGAACTTTTTTTTGCATATAGATACTGCTATTTAGAACATCTTCCATCATATATGACAATGTCCTATAATCCGCATCCTGCAAGATTGGTTTAAGATCTTTCTTAAATTTTGCAATATCCTCAACATCGATAACACCAGCATTTCTAAACAATACTTTAACAACAATATCATGACTGATACCTTTTGCTTTTGCCAAATCAACTACACCACCATAGGCACCATTACAGAAATTTTTCTTTAATTCATATTCATCTTGTCGCGAAATATACAAATCTGCATCTTTCTCAAACCTCTTATTCAAAGAGGCATTGATTTTCTGCAATGTATCATGTAACAAGATTTGATCCACCATATATATACCTCTCTTATTCATTTATAATAAGACTATCCACAACCTCTTTTTTAGCCAAAAGTTCTTTACTCGCTTCATGATTAAACTTTATTTCCTCGCCAAGTTCATCCATCGTAATTGTAATAACTCCATTTTGATCAATAGTCCATTTAAGCTGAACTTTCTCGCCAACCTCATACTTTCTTGGAAGATCCACAATTTTACCAGCTATTTGCGTAAAATCCTCTGTGAAATTTGGATTTAAGCCATAGAACAAGAAAATGGGAATTGCTGACATATTTTCCTCTGGTATAATATAAGTAAATTCTCCAGTCTTTTTTGTACCTATGTCACTCCTAGATATGAGCTTTACGAATCCATCATCTGTACGCAAAAAAATATCTTCTGCCAGTCTATCCTCAATATCCATCTTCTTCAAAAGAATATTATTTGGAGAATAATTGTACGCATCGATTGCAGCGCCCTTAGATACTGACGTTACAGTATCTACAGTAATAATAGGTGTATCTTCTCCAAAGTATTTCTTTAATTCATTTTCGACTGCATAAAAATTCGACATACCTCCAGTCAGAATAATTAGTGATATATCTTCTTTTCTTAAATTATCTGCATTATTTATACTTTCTTTAACCGGTCTAAGTATATTTCGCATATCAGAATCCTTAATAAGGCTAGCGTATATTTCTTCCAAAGTTGCCTTATCAAGATTAATTCCCTGAACAAACTGTCCATCAATAACCTCAAACTCTGGAGTCATCACAACTCTTCCTAGTCGTCTTGGATTATCAATATGTTCTTTTAACTTATTGTTTAATTCAATCTTATATTTTTCAGCTTGGGATACAACCCTGGCTATTATTTTGTTTTGATCAACAGATGGTCTAGAGCTTATTTTTGTTGTTCTTTTTTCAAACTCGCCAAGAAAAAATGCACCCAGATATTGGTCAAAATCATTTCCTCCCAAGTCTTCTCTTTTTGATCTTGAAACAATATCAACTTTCATACTTGCATACTCATAATTTGTTTCATCTTCTTCCAATCTTGCTATACAAATATCAAGCGTTCCACCGCCTATATCATAAATCAAGATATTCTTTCCATTTAATTCAATGCTATTTTGCAACAGGCTACCATCACCATTATTAATAAAATACAATAATGTAGCTGCTGGCTCATCTAACAAATGAAAATTCTTAAAACCGGCAATTTCAATAGCATCCTTAGTAGCTTGCCTTTCATCAGAATTAAATGCAGCTGGTACTGTAACAACAAGATGGTCTATTTCTTGATTAAATTGTTCTTCAATAGATTTCTTCATCGTCTTAAGAAGAAGTGCAGAACATTGTGTCATATCAAGTTGTAAAATATCATCTTCATTCTTCCCGGTAATAGTTACCATGGACTCTCCACCAATCCTTGTTTTAACACCAGTGAATGTATTCATAGGTTGGTTCCCTGTAGCATAGATATTCTTTGCCCACTCGCCTGTATATACAGCTTTCTTGTCGGAATCTACTTTACAGTAAAAATATGAGGGTAAAGTATACATATCCCTTGTTATATGAAAATCACTATCATATTGCAAAATTGGAATTGATCTCAAATGATCAATTGGATTTCTCAATCTTCTTTCATCTGTCTGTATCACAGAAACAGTACTATTTGTAGTACCCAAATCTATTCCTACATATAATTGTGCCATTTGCGCTCCTTCGACTATGATTCCGGTATTTGTTTCTCTTCCACTGGTGCTATTTTTTCGAATTCAGCCTTATAGACAATCTCTCCAGCAAAAACTAAACCTGTACGTATAACACGATATTTACCTTCATCCTTTATACCGCTATAAATTGCCATCATTCTTTCAGCTTTTTCTTTGCTAATGTTCACCGTTTCGCCCTTTATGTATTCCCCATCTCCGTCTATTTCAACACCGATTTCCTGAAGAAATACCCAAATGGCGTGTACGTGACCTTCGACTGAATCTTTTATCGTATCGATATCTTCATATTTAGATATCAACTGATTTATTAATTGCTTCTTTCCTTCAGTTATACCCTCTTCACGTGCCAAGGAAAGTTTTTTATCCATCATGCCTTGCTCATTAGCATTACTCTGTTCCTGACTTCTAAATATGATCTGTTTCCTTATAAGATCTCTTGCTGCATAACCTAATTGCTCAGTAATTCGTTGAGAATACCGTACCAGATTTATAATGTCCTCTTCATCCGCATTTATAGGTGGAATATCCATACTCATCACAAGACCCTTATCCTGAAGCAGCCTAGAAATATCATCCAATTGATCAAGACTTTTCAGTTTACCTTCTATGCTTTCAACAGACTCACTTAAATCAGATACACGTTTATCAACAGCAGATGTTTTAGACACTACTTTATCTTGAATCTCTGTTAGTGTCCTAGTTGCGTCATTTAACCTACGGATAATATGTTCTGTAGATTTTTGAGATTTATCTTTTACAATACTAGTTGTCTCATCTGCATATTTCTTTATATTTTCATTAAGAAGACTTGTTTTATTAACAACGTACTCACTGATTTCATTTGTATTTTTGCTTATTGACTCAAGAATATCATCCGTAGATTCATTTAAATCCCTATTTAGTCTATTTTCTACTGAGGCAATTGTGTTCGAGACAAAAGAATTCATTACCTTCAATAAGTTTTCTTCTTTTTCTTCCGATTCTTCTATAATGTTCTCATTTTCAAGTTTAGAATATGTAGCCTCTGTCTCATTACCCTGCTTATTAGTCGAAATATAATCCAAATACTCATCATTACAAGGATTAGAATTCCTTTCTTCAATCTCAGAGCCTTTTCTATTAAGTACTTCCTTTTCAACTATTGGAGTTTCTTGATTTGTATTTTGTATGTTCACCTCAGAAGACACTTCTTTCTCATGTAATTTACTTTTTGCCTCTTTAATCTTAATCTCGGCCTTACCTCTAAGCTTATACTTAGCATTTTTCTCAGCCTCTTTATTTGCATTTTCACGGGCTGTTTTGTTAGTTCTTTTACTATTATCTGGCAACTCCTCCCGATAATCCTCATTAATTTCTGCCACTCCTTGAATTTCTTTCGGCCATCTTACTTCTTCACCTTCAAATCCAGTGGCAAAATACGGATTTTCATTTCTATCCAACAATGGAATTCCATCTTTGTCCATAGCAATGTACATAAACCTTCTCTTTTTGTGACCATTCATTTTATCTTTTATCTCCTTGTTTTGTTTAAGTTTGCTATCTATCTCACTTCCGTCTAGTAGATTTCTTACAAGTTCATTATTTTTCTTGTCACAATCTTGAAATTTAATCGAATTGTACGAATCATCTTTTATTTGTTCATAATTTTCATCATTCTTATCATCTTTTTCTTTTCCAAATAATCCCATGCCAACTCTCCTATTCCAAAACTCCATCAATACATTTTCCATTAATGTATATCTTATATGCCACCATGCCAGTTTCCGTGGTTCCAAGTGAAAGTTCAATGCTCCTATTTTCGTCGAGAACCAGGTGTGAAACCGGTATCTTTCCTATAAGAAAACACCTTGTAATATCACGTGAATTTCCTTGATATACTTCAATATCTCTATTATCCTTATTTTCAGACAAAGCATATTTTCTAGGTTTTGAAAATTCTCCATATCCTTTATTTTTTTCAATTAATTTGTCAAAATTAGCTCCTACCCTAACGCCAATTGAATAACTAAGTTTTTGAATAATTCTGAAATTGTTCTTGTTCTGAACCTTTAATCCACAATATTTTGCAGCACCTTTACCTACAAATTTATAAATATCATTCTCTTTTTTTTCTGGTTCCCGACCAAATATATCTCTCAAAGTGTTCTTCACTATATCTAAATTACTTGATCCACCTACCAAGAGAACTCTATCTATATCATCAGGATCAAGTCCCTTATCACCACAGTTCAAAAGTGCATCCATTACTAAATCGCGAATCTTCTCTACAACCCTTTCGCCTCTAAGCCATTCATCCATTTCCTTCTTAGTAACTGTTCCTTTTACAGGTATCCCAGCTAAATTGTCCTCAAAATCCCCCTCTATATCATCATCCCAATCTGGAGTCTGTGCAAACTCTTTCATCCAAATAACCTTCGACATCATTTCTCGCTGAAAATGGATTCTTTGAACTGGATTAATAATTTCATTTACATTAATTCCAGCCTTAGCTGTTATTTTAGAAAACAATATTTCGTCAATCACCTGACCACCAAAGTCTCGTAACCCCTCAGTATTCAATACCTCAATTGTTACCTGCCCATCGACATTTTTTTCATAATAAAAAATTGTAATATCAAGGGTACCTCCGCCAAAATCAAAGACCATTATCTTCTCGCTATACCCCATAGTAGAAGCTTTCGAAAAAATATCAGCATTGATTGCAGCAGCTACAGGCTCTTCTATCAGATCAATAACATTAAGGCCGGCTCTTTCTGCGGCTCTTCTTATCTTCAGTCGTTCTTTGTTTCCATAAGCATATGGCACACTGATTACTACGCCATCAATCTGCTTATATCCATTTTGTTCGGAAACTTTATCTTTTATATATTGAAAAATATCAGTTGATACATCCACTGGAGTATATTTTGAATCTAACGCAGGAATGTAGTATTCCCAGTTATCTTCAACAATTTTCCTTTTTACACCAAAAATTCCGTTCCGTGGGTCTATTGACGCCTTATTAATTGCCGTTTCTCCTACAACCTTTTCTCCATTTTGTCCATAATATATGACGTTAGGAAATATAGGTGGTCCTCCGAATATCCCCATATTATCAACATCTTTTACTTCACCACTCTCTTCAAGCCATCTTGCCACATAATTTGTACTTGTACCAAAATCAATTCCAAAATATAATGACATTAGTCTTTTCTCCTCCAAATCCTAGCACGTCCATCAATTATTTTTTCTTCATCACAAAAAAGATATGGATAACGATATATTTCATCTATTGTGTCAAACATATTGAAATCCATTGTGATATTATTTACAGAATCCTGTGTCGGTTCCATATATTCAGGATCGATTTTTTCTCCAACATCAACCTTCATGGTATAAATACCATTGTCAGAAAGGAATTCATTTATCTCCTTAATAACCATTTCGTATATTCTGCCAGAATTATTTTTGGCTCTCTCATATAATCCATCAAAAAGCGCCGTAATAATATAATTTGATACAATCTCAGAAAGTAATTGCCTAATCTCGTTACGAATTTCATCCACTGTTGATAATTCTTTAAACTTGGACATGCGTTTCTTTCTTTGTGCTCCATACACATTTATACACTTGTCTACAGCGCTAGCATAACTTTCAATACTATTTTTACTTTCCTCGTCCAGATCAGCATTATTATCAATAAGACTATCAAAGCTATCCAACAAAGTATTAAGTCTCTCATCAAACAGATCAAGAATAGCGTTTATATTATCGTAACCATTACATGCTATATATATTGGATCATTTATCTTCTCGATGTAGAACATCTGAATTACACTATCATTGCAACACTCTTGGATCTCTTTTTTTTCTGAGATCCATTCAGGAACAATTATTTTAAGTTTCCTCTGAAAAAATTCTCTCACTTCAGATAGTAACTTTTTTGATTCTGAATGATCATATTCTTTTTTTCCCTCAAAAAATTGTAAATATGACACCACTGCACCTCCTTAAAGCATGCTCTGACGATCAATTGACATATTTTTTTTATCAACAATAGTCCCATCTTTTTTTACTAGAGTAACGTCCGTCCGTAGTTCATACTGTTTTGTTATTTCAAATTTTACAACAACATCAACTTCATCCATCTTCATTGGAGGAATATTCTTCATTATTAGCTCATCGAGATACTCAATTCCTTCATCAAAAGTCTTTAGCGCATTTTTAGCTTCACTTTTTCTCGACAAAACTTTGATATTAAGCAGAGATTGCTCATCTTCAACAAGTGAATATTTCTTTTCAGCTGTTGCAGGAAGCGTAGTTCCCGCTGGGATAATGCAGCTATAATCCCACTTTTCAAGTGCTACTCCAAAATCTTCATATGTCATATCGAATACCTGCGGTGGTATCTTAATCATATGGTTATCCCCATATAAACCGTTGGCTATTATTGCGGCTCCTTCTGCTATTAATGTAGCTGCATTTTTATCAGCTGAAGGCTTTCTCCCAAAATATTTTTCAACCTGATCACGTATGCACGGTATCAAGGATGTTCCTCCTGCAAGAATAATATTATCCACATCTTCTTTCATCATATCTGCTTTACTCAACCCATTATTCATCTCACTTATTGTCTGATTAATTGTCGGTTTGATTAAATCCTCAAACTGTTGCCGTGTAATATCAATGAATACGGATTTCTGCTCAGAATCATTTATGTATATATCCATAAGTGTCATAGTTGTGTATTCGCTTGCACTTAATTCCACTTTGCAGGTTTCAGCAGCCCAATAAATAGACTTTTTGTTATATATATAATGCTCCAATTTCAACTCAGACTCTTCTTCCGAATACATTGAAATATCGTAATGATCTTCCAAATAATCATACACATATTCTTCAAGCACAGCTGTTAAATCCTCTCCTCCAAGTTTAGGATTACCCGCTGTTGCACACACTTCAAAATTTCCCTCACCATCAGACTTTATAATTGATATATCAAAAGTACCGCCTCCAAAGTCGTAGATAAAGGTAGACGCTTTTTCATTCGCTTCAATATTATATGCAATAGCTGCTGCTGTAGGTTCCTTTTCAATGTGAATATCCTCAAATCCAGAATTTAAGCCAGCTTTCTTAGTATTCTCGACTTCAACAATATTAAATGTAGCAGGAACCGTAATAACAGCTTTGCTAACTGGCTGCTTTATCGCTTTTTCTGCCTCTTTTTTTAAATAAGTCAAAAACATTGTCGTAGCCTCTGTTCCAGTTAGCTCAAACTCATCAAATGATTCCGTGTTCATTCGCTTAAGATTGAATTCTTTGAGTGTTAGACCTGATACGCCTGCAAATTTAGCCTTAAGCTTCGCTAGTCTGTTGTCGGATGAAATCAAAGTTGCGTTCTGGTTTTTATACTTAATCGCAATAGTAAGAATTTTATTATCGTTATTAGCATTGTTATAACTTTCAGAAAAATTCTTAAAAAAATCTTCTGAGAGCAATGATAAATCTGACTCTGCAAATTGTATTCGTTCACGATACTTTATTATTTCTTCTAAAGCCTTTTCAGCAGAGTATTTTGTATTAATGTCTTTTGTCCTATACTCTAACTCCTGCTCAACTGTTAACGCCAAAACTGGTACCTCATCGTCTTTAAGTCCTTCCAGAAAGTCAGGTTTATCAATAAAAACATTTGTATCTATCACATAGTACTTTTTCCCATCCGTTGCTCTACTTTCTATCCTTGGAATTTTCACCTTAATTGTTTCTGAATCCGCTCTCAAACATTTCTTAAAAAGTGAAACAGATGCTCCTTCATTAATTGCCTTTGCATAAGCCTTTGCTTTTTTCCCATAATAAACATCTTCTCTACTCTTAAAAAACATATACGATGGAATCAATATTTCATTTTTAACCTTTACAAATCTAGTAGCTCCATTTTTATCAATATATGAAACTACTGAATTTGTTGTTCCAAGATCAATACCTATTTCTCTTCCCTTATTAATGCTTTCTGATTCATTTTCAAAATCCTCATGCGTAATATTTTCAGTTCTAGTGTCATTCGTATCATACCCATATTGATTATAGTCTTCGCTATGATTATCATTTTCTTCAACATAATTTTCAGATTCTTCCTCAGCGGAAGAATTTTCACCTTCAGAGTCAGACTCTATATCTCTCCCATTTTCAGAAACATATTCATCTTCAAATCCAGAACTTCTATCTTCATTAACAATTTCTCCGTCTTCCCATTGCTCTTCTTCATCCTGGTCTGTATCCTCAAATTCATCCCCTATGAGCATATTAAGATCGTCCTCTTCCTCAAAATCTTCTGGTCTGAATCCTAAATTTTCTTCTCTATCATTTTCAAACATATTTTTCTCCTAATATAATATTTGCAGACTTATTTATGCTATCCATGGTTGCTAAGTGCATCTATACAGCAACCATGGATTTATGAACTACCATTCCTATAGTGGCGTGTCACTTAAGCATTATCAATTTCCGTGCCAATCTTATTTCCTGTCAACATACCTATTATCCCACCTACAACCGCACAGGGAACAGTACCAACTATTGCCCCAACAGGTCCTCCAACAGCAATTCCAATATGACTGCCTATTTTAGCTCCTATCGCAATACCTCCAGCTAATCCCGTAGCTGATCCAAACAGTTCGCTCGTTCTATTTCTATCCTTCATAATTATGCTCCTTTATCAACAAAAATGAGTTTATGCCAAATCAATAATTAAATATCCACCTAAATCTCTATCATATATTATTGACCCTATAGCATTACCGTTGAATACTAAATTATCTTGCATATAGCACTTTAAGTCTAAAATATCTCTGTGAACTGTTCTTTTGTCCACATCGAAATTGTTGGCTATTTCATCTACAATTAAGATTTTTCCACTTTTAAGCCTTTCAAACTCAAAAAGAATTCTTACATATTTTTGTGCCTTCATATTACTAGCACTCCTTTTATTATCCATGCATAAAAGAATAAAGTCCTTGCATATCCTGTGGATTTGGCTATGTCCACATATACCCCGATATCCTGAATTAACTCCAATCCTTAGCCAATATCGGTTGACTGCCTGTCTTATTCTTGCGAAAGCCCGTGCAGGCGAGGCTTTAAGTAAGTTTCATTTTTTCAAAATTTCTCATTTATCGTTCTAACAAGAAACGTAATTAAAATTAAGATTCAATCCTAAGAGCATTTCTCCAATTGAGTACGACAAATGGGATCTATGGTTTTCCTCATATTCATGTGCTTTCTTATAATAGGGATTCAATTGAAAATCATGTTCTTTGCACATTTTTGCATATAGCAATGCAGTATTGCATGCATCAATTAAACCATTATGCGCCTTCCCGATTGAAAAAATGTCGGCCGCAATTAATGCTTCTTCTAATGAATAACGGCGCTGATTATTCATCCTTTCACTAAAATTGAGCTGACAATCAATCCACTTTTCATTCATCTTTTCTAAGCTATCACAATGAATGCCTTTTGCCCTCATTTCTCCGTAAAGCTGATTCTTATCCGTCATACTCCATGAAATAATATTTGCTGTATTATCTGGTATCCAATCTTCAAACTCGCACAATACCGTCTCCAAATCTGACGCTTTTGCAACATCTGAGTTTTTGATACCTGTAAGTTTGTGAATATATCGATCTATATATCCAAAACTAGGCTTTACATAGCGATCGAACTCATTAACCTTGTCAAAATCCTCATTAAGAAGCACAGCCCCAATCTGTATAATTTCCATCTTGCGACCGTAATCTTGACTAATCCTCTGTACTTTGCACATTTCTAAATCAAGTACAACAAAGAAAGATCCGTTTTCACCACTCACACTCATAAACAATCCTCCTTAACTGTCAAATAGATATAGTATCGCCATAAGTCAAAAATGAAACAATATGAAATCTTGCAGTTTGGTACTCTGCATCACCCCGAAATCATAAATGCCCTCATCCTAAGTTAAAATCGGTTAACTGCTTACATATTCTTTAGAAAGCCTGTATAAGCGAGGCTTTATGTGTATACTGTATACAACCAGTTTATTAGATTATATTTATTCATATAGTTAATGTCAATAAATAAAAAATAAACTTTCACAACATTTTAAGCTTCTTGCTCAGTGTGAGATGATTAATATGTCGCTCCTTATGTCAATATTTCTTTTCATAGTTATATCGACATTATATTGAGAAAAGTTTATAGGTTAGTTATACTCATTACGTCCCATAATCAATATATATATAATCTCTCACTTATCCATTTCTCATCCATTTCTCTAAATATAACAAATAGCATTGACAAATATTGTCATTAGAATAATTTACTTATATTTTTTTATTTGCTCACGATACCTAAAATATTCATCACGCTAGCAAATGAATATCACTCTTCACCTCATTCCCCCAAACATCCCATCCGGGAGTCTTCTGTCTTGCAAATAATTCTATCCTCGGTAGGTCTCCCATGAGCTCGACTATCCTGTCACGAGTCTCTGCGGGCTTCTTGGAGTGTTCCTCTATGTGGCTAATTATCACTTGATGCACTTTTGTACTGACTCTCTTCGGATGACCTTTGGTTGCGAGGAGGCAGAGCTCTACATTGGCACGAGTCCAATAACCCATACCCCAGAAAAGTGAGTCAGCTATCTTATTCTGCTTCACCCACGCAAAGGCTACTGTCTTATAGTCAAAGCCCCATGCCTTTATCACCTTAAATGACTCCAGAAGAGTCGGAAATGTAACCCACATGAACAAAGCACAATTGTCAGACGCTATATCAGAAACAGGCAGTGCACAAATCTCTTCTGTTGTCATTGTCGGGTAATGCCTCTCGGCGCTCCGACCTTTTCCTTTATCCGAATAAACTTTGAACTGCCAACATGGATCTGCATAAATGATTCCATACTTCTTATTATTTTTCTTTTCCATACCTTGCTCCTTTAAATCGGACATTCGCATTCCGCTTTGCTACATGCTCATGAACGCAAAGGCACTTCGTGCCCTATGCGTTCAAATTTTCAAACTGACCACGCTAAACGTGTACGCACATTTTCTGTACGTCATGGATACAAGTCTCTATCAGCTAAACCACCATAAAGTTGGCAAGCAATGTCTGAAAGCGTACAAATACACTTGTCAGACAGCTTGTTGGTGGAATATCCCCCAATCCCCCTCTCGGATTTTTCAAATCCGGCTACGCTCTCTGCGAGAGCTGAAAGATTAAAAAGCTCCATGAATCGGAAAAGAGGTTGCTACCAACCGTTAAGTCGATAACAACCTCTTCATTAAAGTGTGTGCTCCTGCTCTTTTTTCTTATACTGCTCCTGCTCGTCCATGTTCAGAATCTTCTCTACGTCATACTTCGCTATCTGATATTTCTGCATGTCAGCTCTGACCTGCTTATATTCTTCGTAAGCACTTTTTTTGTCCGACAGGAGTCTCTGATGCTCTTCGTTAAGCTCCTTCACTTTCGGAATCTTCTTCATGCCAAGATTCTGAAAAGCATCTTTTGCAGCTTTATGAATCTGTATAGCTTCACGATTTGCCTCAAAGAATTTTCTGCTGTAACCGTTCTCCCGATACTTCACATACACATCCCTGGTCTTGGAATAGTTGATGATGTGTTTTTTCAGTTCGTGAATTTCCTTAAGCCAACGCTCGTCATTTTTGATTCTTTCACTCAGCTCATCAAACCTCGATGATGAATTTTCCGTCAGCCGTACAAGCTCCTCATAGGAATTGACTCCCTTCTCCTGCAGAAAGAGTAATGCTTTCATAAGATTTTTCAGATTATACTTCTTAGCCCAGACCTCATAACCCTTGCCTTTACCCTTGCGGATTATATCCTCAAGGCTCAGTAGCAGATCAAAGTTTTCATCAGTGGTCTGCGGTTTGATGCCATGATTTTTAATCGGAGCTTTAGCTATGCCTTCAAGTTTTATAGCTATGTCTTCCTGCGTATATCCTTTGCCAAGAGTCCTGAACCTTATGAACCGCTTATGATTTTTTCCTCTCACAGCCGTATGTTTTCCGCTCTTTACTTCATATCCCTGTTCCCTCAGACGTTGTAAAAATTCATCATAACTGTGCGGCTGCTTTGCAAGTGCAGCATCGATGGCAAGCCGTATCTCGTCCCTTGCAGTTGCCTTCTTCGGATATACAACTATGTTATCCCGTTCTCTGTACGGACGAGGTTTAATTACGGAAAGACCATTCTCAAGACAAATGAAGTCGCTGATTCTCTGCAGAGTAAACGCAGACAGGAAGTGATTTTTGAACTTTGCAGTCTCCGAAAGATTTACGGAATTTATGATCACATGATTATGGATATGGGCTCTGTCAGTATGCGTCGCCACTATAAACGCATGATTTCCCTTTGTAAATTTCATGGCAGTCTCATATCCAATCCTGTTCGCTTCCTCTGCCGTAACTTCTCCCGGCTTGAATGACTGACGTATCTGATAGGCAATTATCTCGTGATCATAATGCCGTCTTGCACGTGCTTCATATAGGCTGTGAGAAAGAAGGAACTCCTCACTCGCCGTATGCACTGTGCATGCATAAGATGTGACAAGTTCCTCATCCTCTGTCTTCTCAGGATTTATGGCATATCTGACTCTTGCCCGCAGGCAGTTTTTTATGTTCCAGTTCTTGCATATATGCAGTGGTATAAGTCTCGTAGCTGCCATAGTCCCGTCCTTTCTATCTTGCTTCCGATAATCTCACAAGGAGCTTTTCAAACAGATCGTATATTGCAGCCTGCTCAAGTCTGAGCTCCGTCACATCCTCGATGTAAACACTTCCCGAATCGTAAACAGCATCCGTATATACATCCAACTTCTTTCCGACCTTGCTTAAGAGTGCGGAAACCTCCTTAAGCTCCATCATGTCAAACAAAAGCACTCTTCCTCTGAGCAACATCCTTCTTGCATACTCGCTTATATTTACCATTCCCGCCATACGCATCTTTCGGAGGATCTGGTTCTTCTCATCCTCTGATACCCTTACATAAAGTCTTGTTTTCTTTGCATCCTTCTTCTTTTCCATAATCACAACTCCATTTCCATTGCAGGTGTTGCCTTTCTAACGGGCAACTGGTTTATACGTTCCCTCTCGGCTCTCAGGCTCTCGATAAGTGATGGCTTTTTATTTTCTCTCTCATCTTTTACCTCTACCGCTGTGGTCTCGACTACATCCTTAACATCTTCCTCAACAGCATCTTCAACCGGCTCCTGCACAGGCTTCTCATCCATGTTGAGGAGTGCGTTAAGCTCTGCTAGCCTGTCGAGTTTTTCCTTTAATTCAGCCTCTTTTTCAAAAGGCTTACCTACTTCCAGCTTTGCATTTGCAAGCTGCCTTTCAGTATCAGCTAACTTCTGTTCCGCTTCTTCAAGTCTTGTTGTCATGCCCTCAAGTGCATTGTTGATACGGGTTATATTTCCCGAAGCATCTGCACCAAGCTCCACTATATGACTCAGATTACCTTTGAGATTAAGATTGAATTTCCGGAAAAAGCTGTCATATTCTGCCATCATCTTCATGCCAAGATATTCACCTACATCAAAAGAGCCACTACCGACTCCTGCACCTCTGCAGTTCTCGATAATGGCTGTCCCGGCTTCCTTGCGGTCAGTATATGTTTTTCCTTTTACCGTCATTGCAAAATCTTCTTTGTCTGACGGCTTATGACTATTGTAGATTTCTATATCTTTCCGCATACCTTCAATCCGTTCCGTCAATGCTTTTATCTGCTGAGGATATTTCTTTGCCACGTTATCTTCAAGACGATATTGTTGGCTCGTATGGTTTGCCTTCATCAGTTTTAGTTTTGACACCTGTATATCAAGATCCATCTTTTCACGTATATATGGATTTCCTGTTGCAAGTGCCTTTACCTCTGCATAGGAAAGTGCCGCATCATCGATATCCTCACAGCTTCTTACCGGAGATTTGCTTGTCATGATCTGCCCGATAAATTTCTGCTTGTTCTCAATCAGCATCCATGAATAGCTGTCGAATGTTCCTTCAGTAACATATCGGAAAATCTTTACTTTGGCATTTCTGTTGCCCTGCCTCAGAATTCGACCTTCCTGTTGCTGCAGATCTGCAGGTCTCCACGGGCAGTCCAGATGATGAAGTGCTATAAGCCTGTCCTGACAGTTTGTTCCGGCACCCATCTTTGCGGTTGAGCCCAACAAAAAACGGACCTGCCCGCTTCTTACCTTTGCGAACAGCTCCGCTTTCTTCACTTCTGTATTTGCCTCATGTATAAAGGCTATTTCTTCCTTCGGCACTCCCTTTGCTACAAGTTTTTCCCTTACATCATCATAGACATTGAAACTTCCGTCTCCTTTTGGTGTCGAAATATCACAAAACAATAACTGTGCTGATTTATCAGTCTTTGTATCCTCCCATATCTCAAATGCCTTATTAACACAGGCATTTACCTTTGAGTTTTCATCATCTGGAAGTAGCTCCGACATAAGCCGCTGATCCAAAGCAAGCTTACGTCCATCATTCGTGATTTTGAGCATATTATCTACCGATGAATCTACTGACCTGTTTCTCACAGCCTCGGCTCTTTCCGCAAGCGATTCCACCATCTTCTTCTGATATTCTGACGGCTTAAGTACAATATTTTCATACTCTGCTTCCGGCACAGGCAGCTTCAGCATATCCGGTGTCTGTATATCAGCACTCTCCTTGAATAATGATATAAGTTCAGGCAGATTGAAGAACTTGGCAAACCTCGTCTTTGCTCTGTAGCCCGTACCTTCGGGAGCAAGTTCGATTGTAGTCTGAGTCTCCCCGAATGTTGCCGCCCAACTGTCAAACTGACCGAGTCCCATCTTCTGAAGAGTATCATACTGCAGGTAACGCATATTCACGAAGAGCTCAGTAGCACTGTTTGAAATTGGTGTGCCCGTTGCAAAGGTGATTCCCCTGCCGCCTGTCAGCTCGTCCATGTAGCGGCACTTATTGAACATATCCTGTGATTTCTGTGCCTCTGTCTGCGATATTCCTGCAACATTACGCATCTTGCTGTAGACGAAAAGATTTTTGAACATGTGGCTCTCGTCAACAAAAAGCCTGTCAATGCCCAGCTGCTCGAAAGTCACAACATTGTCTTTTCTCGATGTATCATTGAGTTTATCGAGCTTTGCCAGTAAAGCTTTACGGCTCTTTTCCATTTCCTTAATGGTATAACGCTCACCACGCTCTGCCTTTGCAGATGCTATTGCCTCCTCGATTTCATCAATCTGCTTTTCGATAATGGCAATCTGACGCTCTGTTGACAATGGAATTTTCTCATACTGACTATGCCCGATGATCACTGCATCATAGTCTCCGGTCGCTATACGTGAGCAGAACTTCTTTCTGTTTGCAGGCTCAAAATCCTTCTTGGTTGCAGCAAGTATATTCGCTCCCGGATATAGTCTCAGAAATTCCGAAGCCCACTGCTCCACAAGATGGTTCGGAACTACAAAAAGAGACTTCTGTGCAAGCCCAAGACGCTTCAGTTCCATAGCGGCAGCCGCAGCGACAAACGTCTTCCCAGCTCCCACACAGTGAGCAAGCAGCGTATTATCGCCATATAGGATATGTGCGACAGCATTCTTCTGATGCGGTTTCAGCTCTATATCAGGAGTCATTCCAGGGAATTTCAGATGCGAACCGTCATACTCACGAGGTCTTATGGAGTTAAAGCGTTCATTATAAACCTTTACAAGCTCATTTCTTCTCTCGGCATCCCTGAATATCCAGTCCTTAAATGCCTCCCTTATGGCTTCCTGCTTCTGACTTGCAAGTGTTGTCTCTTTCTTATTAAGTACCCGCTTTTCCTTGCCATCTTCAATAACGGTATCATATATACGGGTGTCCTTAAGATTAAGACTGTCCTCAAGTATCTTATAGGCATTAGCCCTTCCGGTTCCGTAAGTCATATCTGCTATGGTATTTCCATAATCAGCATTCTTGCCCTTTATGTTCCATGATCCGGTTATGTTTGAAAGACGTACCGATATGATGTCATTCCGTAAATATCTTTCCGGTGTCTGGAATACCTCACGCATGAAATCCTCGATATAATGCGAATCTATCCATGTTGCACCTACTCTCACCTCTATCTCGGATGCGTCAAGGTCTTTAGGCTGAACTGTTTCAAGTGCCTTTACATTTACCATATATTCGGGATTATTCTCTGCAAAAACTTTTGCCGTCTGCAGCTTTTCCCTTACATTTCCCGACAGGTATTCATCTCCGTTTTCCCACTTTTCTGTAACAGGATTTTTGAAGATTACTCCTGCCAACTCGTCAGTTATTTCAGCCTCACTCTTGCCGGTCAGCTCTGCCATATATCCAAGATCTATTCCTGCTTTCTCAGATAATGATACCGCCAGTGCTTCACTTGCTGTATCAACGTTCGTGACAACCTCTGCACGTTTGATGGTACGCTTGCTGAACATATCAGCCTTGCCCTCAAAGTTACCCTCATCATCAAGCTTTTCAAGCGAGCATAGCAGACAGTAAGAAGAGTCCTGATTAAATGCCCGCTTATTAGTCTGTGAATTTATGAGACCGAACTTCTGTGAAAAAGCATCATATTTTTCATTCAGCTCATGCTGTTTTGTGTGGATATCCTCATCAGAGCATTCATCAAGCTGTAAGTTTATAAGCTGTTGGGTACAATCCCTAATGCCTATCATACCCTTGATGCGTTCCTTCTGATTTTCAGATACGTCAAGAGGCTTCATTATACTGTTTTCTCTGTAATAAACATCATCACCTACTATGGCAAAACTATAGTTTCTCACATCCGGACTTGCTGGAATAACCTCTGCTTCAAGCTCATTATCCGCTATCTGCTCTGCAGGCTCATAACTGCCATCCACATGATTTAATGCAGATTTAACAGCATCTTCCAGTGTAATACTATCATCAGCAATACAGGCTGACTCCATACCGTAAGAACCGGAAATCATGGTCATTTTGCCTACAATCATCTGAGGATTATCTACGAAATACTGATTCATGGTTATGCCATTATCGTCTATTCCGAGATGCACCCAGTCCGGTTCTATATCAACTATCCTGTCCCGCTTCTTGAAAAAAAGAATGTCGGAAGTTACTTCTGTTCCGGCATTCTCTTTGAAAGCTGTATTCGGTAGTCTTACAGCACCTAATAATTCTGCCCTCTGTGCTAGGTATTTACGGACTTTGGGCGATTTCTTGTCCATTGTTCCCTTGCTTGTGACAAATGAGATTATACCGCCAGCCCTTACCTTATCAAGCGTCTTTGCTATGAAATAATCATGTATCTGGAATCCGAGCTTATCATAAGGTTTATCCGATACCTGATAGTTTCCAAACGGTACGTTACCTACTGCCACATCAAAGAAATCATTAGGAAAATCTGTCTTTTCAAAGCCTGTGATCTTCACATCTGCATTAGGATATAGCTGCTTTGCAATGCGTCCCGTTATATCATCAAGCTCGACTCCGTATAATTTACTTCCGCTCATGCTATCCTGCAGCATACCGAAAAAGTTACCAACACCCATTGACGGTTCAAGAATATTTCCCTTTTCAAATCCCATCCTTTCAAGAGTCTCATAAATTCCTCTGATAATAATGGGACTCGTGTAATGGGCATTAAGTGTACTTTCCCTTGCCGCCCTGTACTCATCATCGTTGAGAAGATTTTTGAGTTCATGGTATTCTGCCGACCAGTTTGTTTTGCTTTCATCAAATGCATCTGCAAGACCGCCCCATCCAACGTATTTTGAAAGTATTTCCTGCTCATCAGCTGTTGCGGTCCTGCCTTCTGCTTCGATGGTTTGAAGGGTTTTTATGGCTTCGATATTTCTTCTGAATTTTTCCTTTGGAGTACCTGTACCAAGATTATCATCTGTTATATGATAATTATCCGCTGGTTCTGCAGGCAGCTCCACCACTTCCACAAAATTCATATCATGGAATTTCTGCCAGTCCTCTTCCGAAATATATACAAGCTGATCAAAATCAAGGAATTTAAGCTCTTTCTCTATAAGCTCTTCCAGGCTGTCATAAGTCGTTCTCGATATCTCATTTCCATCAATACTTACAACCATTGCGTTGTTCATGAGGTCTACGGAAGCCTGCACTTCATGCTCGATACCGTCTGCACCTTCTGCCTCATCTATCAGGTCAGTATATGCAATATCGACTTTGGATAAATCCGAGAAATCAGCCTCTTTATCATACTCCCTCATGCAGAAATCATTTATAAGGTCTTTAGCAAGAGCATCATAGTCAACTATATCCTCTGCATCTTTTACCTCAAGGCGGGCAAGCTCGCTCTCACTGAGATATTTATCCTCTGCAATAAGCTCTCTGATACGCTTCTCGACCTCATCCCATCTTACCAGGGTTTCCGCATCCGGTTTCGTAAGCTTTCCTTTAGTTATCTTTATGCCCTTTGCATCGTGATCTTCCCAGCTATGCTCATAGTTGCGAAGTGCATGAGATCTGCCGCCAAGACCATACTCATTTTTGAGAAACGCTATGCTTTCCTTGCTGTCGTGGCCTTCCTTGAAGAATTTATATATGCGGAATTTGCCGTCCTTAACGCCACTTCCGTTTTTTATGATTTCATCAATTTCGTCCTTCGTGATCTTTACAGCAGCCGCAGTTCCTAACAGTAAACCAGCTCCGCCAGCACTATCTCCTCCGCTGATGAGCGAATGTTGTTCATTAGACCAACCCACTTCATCTGATTGGTTCTCTTCATTTCCTCGTTCACTCCCTGTGCCTCTGCCATCTGTGCTGTCAGAACTTCCATCCTCTCCTCTGCCTGTTTCTGTATCAGAAGGCAGTGTTCCTTCAGCTCGCCCATCAGGAGCATCCCGTTGTATGTTCCCTTCTTCTTTTCCTTCAGAAACTTCTCTCTCATCAGTCCGTACTTTGTCAGTGGTTCGGTTGGTTCCTGGTTCGCTGTCAGATTCGGCATCTTGTAGTTCCCCTGATCGATATACTCTAATTTCATGGCTGCTCCTTTCCGGTTCATTACCCATAATAACTTTTATATAGTTTCCGCTTTCACGCTTTAACGCATTATAGTCTACATTAGAAGCATTTGCAAGCCCCACGGTGACATTTTCTTTATGGCTCTCGGATAATTCTACGTCAGCCGTATTTTTCTCCTTGTAGAGCCTCTCACGCTCATAAACTATAATGGCATTTCTTACTTCCTCAAGTATCGGTTTTGCATATTCCGTAGTAGCAGTGCCGAGCATGGATAACTTATCGGGAGCATTGAATTCCTTTATGCAGTCAAAGTTGAGTCTGTCCGCAACAGATTCCGTATTCGCACCGCATCGTGATAAGACCATATACGCAATGCTTGCCGCAAGACTCTGTTTTAATCTTGCCTGCATTATAACCTTCTCAAAATTTACATACATCGGGTCTATACCGGCATTTGAAATGTACTCGGCTGCAAGGCTTTCCGATTCTTCATCTGCTATGCGTCCCGCTATCTCAACTATTTTTTCCTCAAATGTCCTGTCCTCTGTAGTATTACCATAAATCCCTTCAAGACGCTTAATTACAGCATCTTTATGAGCTTCATTCATCTTCCAGAGCTTAGGTTTCCTGCCACCTTCCCTTGCAACATGCACATCAGCCACATCAAAAACATAACGTAATCCTGAGCGGTGCTTTCCTGCCTTGTCGATAAGAGCGATTCCCTCCGAACCCTTATTTACAAAGCAGCCCATCTTCTTATTCCAGGTATCAAGCTCCGCACAGGCTGTGGCATTTGGACGCTGGGCATGTATAAGTATCTGCTCGTCAAATGGATACTTATACATACGCCCCGCCGTTGCAAGGAAGGCTTTCCATGACTCTGCATTTTCGGTTACTTTTGCTGTTGTATCTACTACAAGTTCCTTAATCTCATGCAGTTTCTTAGCCATAAACACCTCCCATTTTTTATTCAGTCATCATCTAATTTTCCATCGTCCAAGCCGACCTCTTCTTCCTGCTTTTGAGTATTTGGTTTGGATACCTGCACTTCTTCTGATGCTTTCTGCTCTACATCATTATTGTTTTCTGATGTTTCTACTTCTTCATCGTCACCTTCCAAATATTCAGTTTCCCCTGCCTTCGGTAAGCTATCTTCATAATCCTTATCAGAAACGTCTTTATCCGGATCTTCTTCATTTCCATCATCACGATTATCCTTCATAGTAGTGTAATAGAAATATCCACCGGCTCCTGCGATTCCAACTATAAAGAGTATTGCCATCAAGCCATTTATGTTGAACTTCTTCTTTTTTGGCTCCGGTTTATTCTCTTTTTCCCCCGGTACGGTATTTGCACTGACAGCCGGAGTTTCCTCTATCTGACTTTTACCGGTAATCGAAATATAATCCTTTACATCATCTTCATCCATCAGATCAAGAAGGTCTGATTCATCAACAAGATTGAGGAAATGAACGTTTTCATTACCGTCTTTATCCCTATCAATTATTATGTAAAAGAAGCTCCCAGACTTTGTTACTACAGTGATAAACTGTTTCCCAGACTTCTTACCACTTCCTTCATCATCGACAAGCGTCATATTTCCACTCGGTGTAAGTGGCTCCTTTGGCTCTTTTGATTTTGCTAATGCAGGTATCGGCTTGAATAGTGAAATTACAATAATCATAAATACTGCAAGTGTTATGAGCCTTACTCTTGATAATGCTGCTTTTATCTTCATTTCTCATCATCCTCCTTATCCTCGGTAATAACTTCATTGTCTGTATCATCATGATTAAAGTCTGCCGCATCCTTTTCGTGTACATCAGCGGTAAATTCTTCCTCATAATTTTCCAGTATTGGAACATCCCCGCTCTTAAGAATTTCTGATAATTCCTCGGGCTTAAGTCCCCGCTTTATGACCTCTGTGATAATCGCCTCTTCCTCGGCTTTCTTAAGCCTTTCCCTTGCATCCTTAAGTCTGTCATTTATCTCTTCTGCACGAATTTCAACTCTTCTAACTTCATCCCTCAGTTTCTCAAGTTTTGTCATAAACGCCTCCCCAAAATTTTTTAATGAATCCTGCCATAGCAATATTTATGGCGGTTCCAATAGTCCGTGTTATACGATGCGAAAGATATGGGATTTCCGCAGTGGATCATGACCTTTCGTACCGGATCTACTACGATTCCAACGTGGCTTGCCCCTTTTGTGTGGTAAGTACCTTTGAAGAAAACCAAATCCCCCGGTTTCACATCACTTTCTTTTACCCTTGCTGTACAGTTCTTTAGTCCGTTTGCAGACTGTCTGCCAACATTCCAGCCATTACCGCAGTGATTGATAACCCAGCTCACATATCCAGAACAGTCAAAACCTTCCTCCGGACTGCTTCCACCCCATACATAAGGCATACCGAGATACTTTTTTGCCTCCACCATCATCCTTGCGAACTGCTCATCTGTTAGATAATCGGGAGGTATCTCATAGTCGCCCCTGCCATCATCGTCATCATCATCGTCACCGGGTATGCGGTCTCGGCTGCCATCAAAAAGGTATTTCCTGTTACCGCATGTCATCACGAGTACGTGATACCTTTCAAGCTGGTTCTCCGTAAGTCCTATATGTTCCGCAACGTAATCCAATCCATGATTTACGAGTTTCACCGTAAGTATTTTGTAGTCATATTCAACCTCAACTTTTTTACCGTCACGTTCCACCCACTTTTTACGCTTCTCTGTCTTTGCCTTGGTAGAAAAATCATACTGCAGCTCAAATATTTTCTTAAGCTTACCTTGGACTTCATCACGCTTATACGCCTCGAAAATCACGGTAAGTATCGCCGCCAGCTTATAAGGATCATGACCGACATCGTCAAGCTCATATTTATACTCGTCATACCCCGGAAACTCTGATGGTATATTTTCTATTCGGTCTCTCAGATCATCTTCAAGAGCTGTATAATCTTCATCAGCTCCTATGATGTCCTCGTCCTCTGCCGTATAACTCGTGCCTACCATATAGTTTTCACCCAAACCTCCCACCATGCTGCATGATGAAAACACTCCCGTTACCGCAAGAAAAATAAGCAGAATTATAAGTATGATAATAGCTGCAAGAGGATGACTTTCAACAGCCATCACGATCCCCTTTACTGACTCGATAGTCACTTCCACCAGCTTCTTTACAAGCTCGACAAGTCGCCTCGCATTTTTCTCCGCTTCCTTCCGGCTCTTTTTCTGCATGCGTTTTTTCATGTGTTTTCTCTGGGCATCCTTCAAGGATTTTTTTCCTCCTTCAGTTCTTCTCTTATGCAGTTTTGAGCCATACTTGCCTCTGCGATGTGATGATTTATTTGTGAGTTTTCTTGCAAATTTGCCAGCATCATCTGAAATATCCTCGGAAGTATCTTTGTCATCCCTGTCACGAGTTGCCCGAATCATTATTTCGTTAGAAGCACTGAGGACAGAAGCCGCAGCTCCTGTCCTCTTTATCACATTCTCTGTTATTTTTCTTTTCGACTGCTCATGAAGTTTCTGCGTTTGTTTGATTTCTTCACGAGTTTCTTTTGTTTCGGCTTTTTTGTGTCTGAGCTTATCCGAATAGTGCATCACCGGACTTTTGTACTGTCTCAGCTTTTCCGTATAATAGCTGGCGATACGCTTTTTCTGATCCTGCTTTATTTCTTCAGAAGTTTTCACGGCATTAAATCTTTTGAATTCAATCCCATAATCAATGCCGTTATTTATGGGCTTATAATTTTCAGCATCATCCCGACTTTCAGATTTATCAGAATCGGTATGATAATCAATTATCTGCTCCCTTTCACGTCTGAACTTTGCGGCATAGGCTCGATTACGTTTTTTACGTCTTTCCAGCACTTCTTCCGACACTCCACTTTTCTTTCGGTCACGCCACCTATAGAGTTTTTCCGACATATTTACTTCACCTCACATTCCTCCGGCTTTGTGGTCATTATGCGGTAGAGCTCCGTATTTTTCGGGAATCTGTCTACGAACGGAATTATCACATTTCCGTAGAAAAGCAGTCCCTCACCTTCTCCCGAATGCGTAACGTAAGATAACTGATGCGGACTGATATTCAGCTGCTTTGCGAGTATCTGCCTGTCACCCACAGCCTGATTGAGCATCAGTATGAAATCGGAATTTTCAAACACGTTCTCTATTTCGCGGGATGCAAGCAGGTCCTTTACGTTCTGGGTTATGCCTGTCGGCATTCCGCCCCACTTACGGAAACGCTTCCAAATCTCAACTGTATAAGCCGCCGTCTGTTCCTCACGCAAAAGCAGATGCATTTCATCTACGTAATATCTTGTGGATTTACCTTCTTCCCTATTGGCTGAAACCCTGCCCCAGACCTGATCTTCAATGATTAACATACCTATTTTCTTAAGCTGTTTTCCAAGCTCCTTGATGTCATAGCAGACAAGGCGGTTATTCAGCTCCACATTTGTCCTATGATTAAATACGTTCAGCGAACCATAGACATAAATCTCAAGAGCTGCCGCAACAAACCTCGCTTCCTTCTCGTCCTGCTCCAAAAGAGCATTATATAAATCCTCAAGTATCGGCATGTTTTCCGGTATCGGATTTTCAAAATACTTCTGATAAATCTTCTTTATACAGCGGTCTATAACTGTTTTTTCTACCGGACGCAGACCTTCTTTTGTTCCCACGATCAGCTCGCAAAGCGATAAAATGAAATCAGCTTTTAGTGCCACAGGATTATCATCATCGGAGTAATTCATGTTTATATCCATTGGATTGATATACTGCTCAGATGTCGGACTGATCTTTACCACCTGCCCATGCAGATATTCCACCATAGGCGAATATTCTCTTTCCGGATCTGATATTAAAATATCATCATCAGTTACAAGAAAGGCGTTAAGTATCTCCCTCTTTGCTGCAAATGATTTACCGGAACCGGGCGTACCGAGTATAAGTCCATTTGGATTCTTCAGTAATTTGCGATCAGCCATTATAAGATTGTTGGATAATGCATTAAGTCCATAGTACAAAGCTCCCTTATGGTCCTGACATAATTCCTGTGTTGTGAACGGCACAAATATCGCAGTTGAACTTGTAGTCATACCACGCTGAATATCTATTTCATTATGAGCAAGTGGCAGTGAGCTGACCAAACCCTGCTCCTGCTGAAAATCAAGTCGTATCAGATTGCAACTGTGTTTCTGTGCTATGGATGCTGTCTGAAATACGTTGTTTTCAAGCTCCTGCAAGGTCTTACCGGTGTTCATTACTATAAACGTCAGAAGGAACATCCTCTCATTCTGTGACTGCAATTCCTTTAAGAGTGCTTTAGCATCTTTACCATAAGTGGCGAGGTCTGAGGGTATGATCTCCATATCATAACCTTGTCTTACCGCCTTCTTCTGCTCGTCTATCTTGCTTCTGTCGAGCTCCGTAATGGTATGCTTTACGTTCTTGATAGCCTCATTCTGATTTACAGACTGTATATGCATTGTCACGATCTGGCTTGACTCTGCATTTAAGAAATCCGCAAGCATACGGTCACTTATATCTGACGCATCAATGGATAAAAAGCTTGCTGCACAGAATGTATCTCCCATCTTGAAATAGCGTCCTGTTGGAAATTCAAGTCCGCTCGGTGCTATGAAATCTTTTACAGACAGACCGCTTGATGTGAGATACTTCCAATCAAAATGAAACTTGGCATTATCTCCGATATGAAGCTGATGATGCATCAAAGCAAGCCTTTCCTTGCCGTTAAGTGGTATGGCTTTTACACCTATGCGGCGGAAATTGTTTAATATATCCGTTTCAATATGGATCATCCTCGGCTTTGCTGCCTTTAGCGAATCCGCATGAATACCGAATGTAATGAACTTAGTCCTTGTAAGTCCGTTATTACCTGCCGCCATTTGTTTCAAAAGCACTCCTGTATATTCATCCCTTGTAAAATTGAAATCATCATTCTTATGATTGATTGCTATTCGCTTTTCAAACTCAGCTATCTCCGTTGCAAGATTTACAAATGAAAACTGAAACTGCACAGAGCTATCAAAGAAATTGAGGAAGCCACACCATTCCTCAAATATCTCTGTTTTCTCCTCCTGACCTGCAAGCTGGTAGTTGGTATCATTAAACATGATTGTTTTCGTATAGAAATTCTTACCTATACGGCAGATACCATCCGGGAACATCCTGTCAAAAGGAATCGTCTGCTGTGCCGTCCTCGGTATGCCGTCATACTTTCTTGCCGCCTTTATGATGCTTTTTACTTCCGCCTGCTCTTTTCGGCTTAAGCCCTTTGGCATTTGGAATTCCCTTGCCTTCTTTTTTCTTATTCTTAGAAAACTCCACAATTTTCTCCACCTCCCTTTCCGCTTCTGACTCACGTTCAAGTGCTGAATAATAATTATCCGTTTTATAAGGTCTCTTTCGCGGTCTTATGAATACCGCCTGTATGAAATGACCGAGATATACCTCAAGAGGTCTGCCGTTTCTCTCATACATTGCAAAGAAAAATGCTGGCATCATGACAACCATCATCGCCATTACCGCCACATTTACCTTTGCAAATCCCTTCACAAAGAAGAACACTGGCACACCTATAAGTGCTGCTATCGAGAAACATATAAGCTGACGCTTGGACATGTTGAACAGCACCTTGTTTTTGATTTTTTTGAGGTCCCTCGGCACGCTGATGTACGATGCTGCCATAAACCCACCTCCAACTAATGCGATTGGAATATCGATTTTGCTATGCTGCCTGTTTTGAACAGTGAATATGTAAGAAGTATCGTATAGCCCATGACTCCCCATATCGAGCCGATTATATCTGATGAAAATGTAAGGCTCTTTATAAGTACTGCATATATACCGACGCATATCAGGATTAAAAATCCCTGAAATCCTAATGCCAAAAGACTTTTAACATAATTCTGACCTATCATTCCCTGCTCATGGTTTCCGAATGTTGCAAACGGAATCGGTGCAAGCGATACCCACATATATATCTCCAACATCCTCGCATATATGATTACGAAGATTATCTTGGATAACAGCCACGTAATCAGATTTATCAGCCACACCTGGAAGAAAAGGAAGAATACCGCCCACACATTCATAGCCCGGATAGTGTCTTCCATAGTCGCTAAATCTGATGCATCAATCGCCGTGGTATCCGTAATTACTCCTCCGGCATTGTCAATCACATGCTGAGCAACTTCAAATACCGCCATCGTAAAATCGAAAGTATGCGTTATAAGCTCCACAGCTATGAAGGTCTTTATAACCCACTTGAATAAAATCCATATCTCTATGTTTGCGAGATTATTGTGGCTTATTATCATCTGTATCAGTTCATAGCAGGCTACAAATGTAAGTATCATTCCCGCGATTGGCATTATGACATTTTCAGAAACCGTCCTTATCATTCTGAATACTTCAGGTGAGAATGCTGCCGGTGTAGTCCCCATATCAGTTGCAATACCCCCGACCTCGTTATTAACGGAGTCAAACATGGAGCTGAGAGTTGACATGAGGCATGGCATTATCATATCCTTAATCCATTCAGCAAATTGGTTAAAAACATCTTCCATTTAGTATCCTCCATGACTCAGAAAAGGTGTGCGGAACCCACCATTCAGTGAGCCCGCACACCATTATTTACGCGACTTTTCAGCCGCCACCGCCTGTTGCCGTAAACAGATCCGCGAGGAGTGGTACAAGAGTTGTACCTATCATCGCAACACCCGCTCCCGCACAAAGCTGTTTCATGCCCTGCGACTTGGCTCCGGGATTGTCCGAGCCGTAACCTTCAAGAAGGTTTATCACGCCCCAGACGCCGAGTCCGCCGCCAAGGGCGATGACAATTACTGAGAGGCAGTCGATCGCACTTGAGAAGAAATCCATAGTTATGTAAACCAAAATCCTACTTTATTTTCTGCACTACCCCAATATGAGGATTTTGGCATCTCCTTTCATTTTTATAGTTGTGGTGGGATAGCACAGTCTGTTACTCACTTACTTCAATCACTTCATAAACTTCATCTTCCTTAAGCTCCATCTTCGGATGCAGGAACTTCTCCACGTCAAAATAATTCCGCCTGTTTGCATCTGATGTTTTGTGATAATTCGGATGCCTCGTGACATCATATTTATCCGAGAAGAACGGTCTCACACCTCTTACCTGCACGATACATTTGGAGCCATCCATTGCGGCAAGCTCATCAATGCTCATAAGGTCATGACCGACCTTGCTGTAGTTCATGTTGTAGCTCCGCATACTTCCGCGTGACTCTCCGGTATTGTATAAATCAATCGTCTCCTTTCCGAGAATAGTGTTCAGATCTTTTAGCGTTGTCTGCTCCGAGCCTCCAAGAAACACCTGCGAATCCATGTTGCCTATGATGGTTTCAGCATTATCCTTGTAAAGAGCCTTAAGCTGAGACTTCGCCTGCAGCACAAGACATGCTGAAATTTCACGGCTTCGGATAGTTGCAACGAGCTTTTCAAGATTCGGTATCTGACCGATATTCGCTGTCTCGTCCATTAGACAACGCACATGAACCGGTAATCTTCCACCATAAAAATCATCTGCCTTTTCACATAGGAGATTGAAAAGCTGGCTGTAGATCATGCTTATTAAGAAGTTGAATGTTGGATCTGTATCAGACATGATGAGAAAGAGAATTGTCTTTTTATCCCCGACAGTATCAAGCTCCAGTTCATCCTCCTTTGTAAGCTCACGAAGCTCCGAAATATCAAAGCATGCAAGTCTCGCACCACAGCATATCAGGATACTTTTCAGAGTTTTGCCAGCCGCAATTTTGAATTTGGAATATTGGCGTACTGCAAAATGGTCAGGCTTCTTTTTTGCAAGCCTTCCCATGACGACATCCACCGCATTTTCAAAATTTTCATCATCTTCCCTGACCTCCATCGAATTAAGCATTTCCAGAAGGGTATTAAAGTTCTTTTCCTCTTCCGGTGCTTCATAATGGATATATCCGATAAGAGCCGAGTACAGAAGCTGTTCACTTTTCTCCCAAAACGGATCATTGCTGTTGCCGCTACCTTTTGTATTTGAGATAAGCGTTGTCACAAGCTTCAGAATGTCCTTTTCAGAGTGGATATAGTGAAACGGATTGTACCTCATGCTCTTATTGAAATTGACGGTATTGAAGATTTTTACCTTGTATCCCGCATCCGCAAACATCTTTCCGACAGTACCGACCAGAGTTCCTTTCGGATCGGTCACCACATAAGAACTGTGCATCTGCAGCAATTGAGGCAAAATAAAAAACCTTGTTTTACCGGAGCCGGAACCTCCGACTATAAGCACGTTTTTATTACGGGCATATTTGGGATCCGGAGGTCTGGAATTCATGGTCAGACGCTCTGATGCGGAGAGTATTATATTGTTTTTGAAGTCCCTATCCTCGTATGGTTCTATGTCCTCCTTTCTTCCCCACCTCGCAGAGCCGTACTCCCTTCCATGCCTAAATTTCTTGGCATTCTTGCTTTTGAGATATACTGCAAACCTCATCAACAAAGCGATAATTATGCCAAATGCAAAATCTATCGGATGAAGCCCCGGCAGGATATTTGAAAAGGCTCTTGCAAGCCCGCCATGAATCACCATGTCCTGTATTTTTTCCCGAAAACCACTGCTCTCTGAAAGCCTCCATGCTTCACCGATATTTGAACCAAGAAGTCCGATAAAGATATACGGCAGATTGACGGCTATTTTCTTTTTCGTTTTCTGCTTCATCTCACTTTCTCCTTGACCTTCTCCGTTATCTTCTTCGCATTCTCAGCTATCTCTGCCTTTATCTTCCGCAGTTCTTTAACTATGCTCGGCTTCTCCCTCGTTTTCTGAATCTTCATGAGCCTGGCAGAGTATTCCTTCACAACGGAACTGACTGCATCAAGATCCTTTGCCTTGAAAAAGACCGTATACTTCGGTGTATCCGCTGTTTTATCCTTCTTGATTGCAAAGTCAACGCCGTATCTGTTTGCTATACGTTTGAAAGCACCAACACTACCGCCGCTGACTTCAACAGTAGTCGCACCCTGTCCCTGTGCTATGAGCTGCTTTACAGTCTGCATACCATGCTTAGCCCTGTCCTTGGTGTTACGAAGATGCTGAAGATACAGTGAGAGTGCCCTGCACAACACCTTTCCCGTTACCTTTGCCGTAGTAAATGCTAACCTTACGGTTTTCTCAGAAGTTTCCTCATTCATGTGACCACCCCAATCCTTGCACCCTTTAGCTTAGCCATACATGGGAAGCAGAAGTTCTTTCCGTTTCCGTATGGGCATGGATGCTTGCAGTTTTTCGGTGTAATGTTATTTGTCGGGATAGGCTCCCTGATGCCTATTTTCCATCTGATCCTGCTTTTTCTTTTTGACATATCTGCCTGCCTCCTTTTGATTTAAAACAAAATTGGGCACCGATCCGAATGCTATGATTCAGACCGATACCCATAATTTCTGTCAGAGAGCCATGCCCTCTACAGCCTTTGCACCCTTGTCAACAACCTCTTTCTTTGGTCTACTGGCTATTTCCTCCTTTGCTGCCTTAAGCTCCGCCAACACCGACTTCTTCTTTTCGGGATGTGCCATTTCCCTCTGCCTTGCCTCAAACTTCTCACCCATCTCAAAGATCTTCTCCTTTGAATCATAGTGATAAACGCTGTTTGTGAGCCTGTCCTCCGGTGCTACCTGACTCTCGTTGATATCCTTTACCATTGCCTTGAGAGTATCAACCTCGAACTGACCGTTATCCGGTATAAGTATCACTTCATGTAGACTTGACGGAAGGATGAAGAAATCACCGCCGAGCTTTTCCGCAGCCTTGTCCATAAAGTCCTCATAAGCCAAAACACTCGCACCATGAGTATTTCCCTTAACAGTAGCTACAAACATCTGCTCCTGCTCGGGAGGAATATCAAGTCCCAGCATTCCAATATCTTCTGCTCCAAGCGACTTTGCAAGCACAGTTGCCATTCCTTCGATCACCATAGGTCTGACTACCGGAGCACTCTGCATTGCATCCTCATGAAGCTGCTCCAAAGTAAGACCATACTTTTCCATAAGCGAATTATTTACAACAATGCTCGCACCATCACCGGCAATCTCCTTTGCATCAATCCTGTATATGATTGCCATATCCTCAAGATCTTTATGAGGAATATTCTCAAGCATCGGCTTATTTTCCTCTATGGATATAATCTCCATCACAAGCCTGCTCTTTACATCCTCATATTTCTCAAGATCCGGAAGTCCCTTTTTAACATCGGGAATGTTGTAAAGAGCCCTCTCTACAGCATCGGCAACCCTCTGAACTACCGCATCCATGGTATTTCCATTCCTATAAGACTCAAAAGCCTTATCAAGTCTGGCATTCACGCTCACATTTGAACCTTCCGGTCCGATAGTAAGTGACTCATACTTCTCATTAACCTTGCTAATGTCATGCCTCTTACAGTCAAGCGGCATCTTGATACGCTTCTCCAACTCATTGAGCAGCTTATCCCTAAACTCCGACTTAAACTCATCAAAAGACTTCATAATTCCGCCATTCTCCATGCTCGTACCTCCAATTTTTCGCATAAGAAAAGCGTCATACTCATAACCCATTTTGAGCTATAAGCTGACGCTTCATGTTGAAATATTTACCTGTTCTTTTGCAAAAGAAAGAACCAAGAAATTCAAGTTTTTCTCCTTGCCTTTTCTTGGTTCATTATAAGTATAACATGCTTAAAATTGGATTGAAATAGACGAGACATCACATTTCATCAACCAAACATCACAAAAGTTGAACGAAACATCACATCACAAAATATTTGGAGTATTTCCGTCGATGTAGTATTATTCTATGTAAAAAAATAAAGAATGAGGATGATGTAAATGAAAAACCGCAAAGAAATCATTATAGGTTGGATAAAGATTATTGCTGGATTGATTGTATTTGCCCTCGGAGTGCATTTTACCATATATGCAAATATAGGACTTGCCCCCTGGGATTGTCTCGGAATGGGAATATCATATCATACACCGTTAAACTACGGACTATCAATGACAATCATTGCTGTGGTAGTTCTTATAATTGACCTTATACTGAAAGAGCGTATTGGATACGGGACTCTTATAGATACCTTTTTTACCGGTAATTTCGTCTATGCTTTTAACAGACTGAATCCCTTCCCAGAAAATCATAATACATTGGCTGGAATAATTATAATGCTTGTCGGATTTGTCTTTATGGCAATAGGAATGGCTGTTTATATGAGTGCGGAGCAATGCTGCGGACCAAGAGATTCACTCCTTGTAGGTTTTGGTAAGAGATTACCACATATACCCATTGGATTTGTCGAAATCCTGCTGTGGGCAATCGTTCTTCTGATCGGTTGGCTTTTGGGCGGTCCCGTCGGAATTGGAACGCTTATCAGCACTTTCGGTGCCGGTATCGTCATGCAACTTGTTTATTCTGTCATCCACTTTGAACCGAGGAAAATGAAACATAAGAGTGTTGCTGAAACAACCAGATTGTTGCTAAAAAAAGAAATGAGTGTAGAATAGTTTTCCGAAATGAAGAAGTGGCGAGCATAATGCCCGCCACTTCTTTTATCTTAGTATTGGTCAAGACACTCCGAAAGTACCTTGTAAAAGTTCTTTACCTGAGTCTCCTTATTGTAATCATAAATCTCATCAAACCTCTCTGACAGAGACTCTATAATCTCATCCATGTGTTCACTACACTTACTATCCTTGTATTTTTGGAATACTCCTTCTCCGCTTTGAATTGCAACCTCAAGAACGATAGCTAATGTTTTCTCGGAATGTAATCTGACATCACTAGCCATCTCAGAAACACCATCAATTTCAACGCTTACTTCCATGATTGACGGAGAAGTTTTATCAACGATACCGTGAAGCCAGTTTTCAGTTTCATAAAGCTCTGCTACTTCGTCCGTATACTCAGCTATGTCATCAATTTCAGATGATATGTACTGAGACTCTACCCAGTAGCAGATAATATCTTCCAACGTCTTTACGTTGTATTTGATTTTCATTTATCATTCTCCTTAAGTAAAACGCAGCCAGAGCAGACGATTATCATCTGACCGACTGCATTAATGTGCATACGCTTTTATCCTAAAGCATATTAATTCTGAAATCAGTCAGAAGCATTTTCTTCAAAATTTTCCACCTGCTCCATTACTTTATTAAATACTTCAGGACTATACTGCGGTGGATAGCCATTTTTAACCAGGCATATTTTAATTTCCAATTTTAATTGATTCCGTACATTCTGATTGTTAAGCCAATCAGCAAATGAAGATTTCGTATCAATTATTTCTTTTATTTTCTTTGCAAGCGCTTTACATTTGTCATTAATAATAACGCCATCCACATTTTTATCATTGCCATACTCAAAATTGTATTGGTCGCGCAATACTATCAAAATGTCATAGAATGCCTTTTCCTCAAAAGTCAAACCAATCTTACGGAAACTCTCTTTACTCTCATTCATCTCCCTTAGGATTTTCATTGCCTGTTCAGTTGCTGCTCGAATTATATCCTCAGATGCTTTTTCCTGTGTAGTTCCAGCTTCCTCTGCTGACAAACGCTTACGGCGTTCATGATATTCCTCTATAGTCTTTTCAAGCATTTCCCGAAACTTCTTCGCTGCAATCTGATTTGTCTTGCTATAATCATTAATATGCTTTTTCAACATCTTTACAAGTAGCTCCAGCTTTGAAGCTGGCATTTTCACATCAGCAAGCTTCTCAAAATATTCCGGACTGAATATATCCTCTTCTTCTCCTGCCTCAAGAACGCTCTCAACCTCGCTATACTTAAGAGCTTCCTCTACCATCTTTGCAACATGACGATTCATGGTATCCGTATCAACATCACTAGTACCACTCATCTTACGTACAAATCCAGCAATCGCCATATAGCATTGAGCAAGAGCCGATTCTTCTTCATCAAGCTCCCCAGACGGCTGGCAAATATCATAAGCAGAACGCATGCGCTTTACCATCTCTAGGAAATACTTCTTAAAGGATACTTTATTCGTACTCTTTCCGTTCTTCGATTCAATATTAAGAATTTCTGTCGAAGCGAATACAAATTCCGCAGCTTTTGCAAGCTGCCTATATCGTTCAAATGGATCACACTCAGGATCAAGAAACGGATTGAGATCATATCCGGTAAAAAGTCTATTAAGGATAACCAACTCTTCTCTAAATACTTCTGTAGCCTGTTCTACGTCGTCTTCCGTAGGTGCAACAGATGTATCCCCTCCGTAAATTTTCATGGCTTCGCGCATATTATCACGGATACCAATGTAGTCTACTATCATACCATATTGTTTTCCTGGATTCTTTCTGTTAACACGGCTAATAGTCTGAATTAACATATGCTTTTTCAGCGGCTTATCATTATACATATATGTAAGTGCTGGAACATCAAACCCTGTGATCCACATGTCTACAACAATAACAATTCGTAAATTGGACTTTTCCTGTTTGAACGCAGCATCCATCTCTTCGGAACGCTTATCATTTGCAGCACCGCCGAGATAGTTATACATCTTCTTTTCGTCATTTTTCCGAACGCTTGCTACCATTGCAATAAACGGCATCGGACTTAATTCTCGCAGTTCTTCATCGGTTGCAACCACACCTTCTGCTACTTTCTTCAGTTCAAACCATTCAGGATATTTATCTTCAAATATCTTCAACAGGTTATACGCAATCAATCTTGTAGAACATACAATCATTGCCTTTTGAATTCTATCTGGATTTTCATCACAGGCAGCAACGTAATGATTGTGTATATCAACTGCCAGACGCTCAAGACGTGAAGGTTCACCAAGAATCACTTCCATAGAACTCATAGCCTTCTTGCTTGCCTCAATGTCCTCTGCTGTTGCACCATCATCAGCACATTTTTTGTAATAATCTTCTATACGCTTAACTTTCTCCTGATCCAAAAGAACCTTAGCAATGCGAGGATGATACTTGATTGATACTGTCAATCCATCGGCTACAGCCTGATCCATAGTGTATCTATCAATTTCATCTCCGAACGTTTGATAGGTCTCAGCGATAGGGGTTCCAGTAAAGCCTACAAATGTGGCATTCGGAAACGCCTCCTTCAATACTTTCGCATACGGTTTGGACACCATCGCCTTCATATTTGCATCTGTATCCTTACTGAACTGGATTTTTTTTGAATGATCAATTTGAGTTCTATGAGCCTCATCAGAAAAGCAGATAATGTTTCTTCGTTCATTTATCAGACCGATCTTATCGTCTTTTCTATCAACAAATTTCTGAATTGTGCAAATATAAAAACCACCACTCTGCCTAATTCCTAGTTCCTGCCTTAACTGATTACGATTCTTTACAACAGAAACCTCTCCAATATTCAAAAATTCTTTGCTCTTGGTAAATAACCTTGCTCCCTGCTTCTGAAGATCTTCACGATCAACAATCATAACGATAGTTGGTGATCCAATCTCCGGAATATCTGTGCAACGAAGTGAAAGCTGTCTTGCAAGAAAAGCCATCGTATATGTTTTTCCACAACCAGTAGCACCGAAGTATGTGCCGCCCTTTCCACTCTGATCTACAACAGACTTGATAATACTCTGTTTCAAAAGTCTAGAAGCAAAGAATTGTGGATAACGACAGACAATCTCCACCTCATCGCTATCATAAATGCTGTCTTGAAAATAAATATAGTCACGAAAAATCTCAAGAAATCTATCGGGTGAATAGACTCCCTTTATCATCGTCTCTGTTTCAGCAAATGGAAGTGTAGAGACTGCATCTCCGTCATTAACCCTACGCCAAGCGTAAAAATGTTCATATGGTGTGCGAACTGTTCCAAGTCTAGTCTTTACACCATCAGAAATACAGGCCATCGGACAATAATGAAGCAAATGCGGAATATCTCTCCAATATCTAATATTAATCTGTTCCCATGCATCATATACTGTTGCATTTGCATCTGCTGGATTCTTAAGTTCTATGATACATAGAGGCATACCATTAACATATAGGATAACATCCGGTCTGCGATTTTCTTTTTTCCCATTATTGGTATATTCCACGACAAGCTGATTGACTACCCTGAAAATGTTATTTTCAGAATGCTCAAAATCAATCAGCGAAATCATTCTAGCCATCCCGGACTGTGGAGTAAACTGAATACCATCGACCATCCAGCCATACACTTTATGTAGTGTAGCAAAATCACTTTCTGCTCCTACCAGCCGTACATTATCAGATATTTGTCTGATTTCTTCACTTAAAAGATCAGGGTTCATTTTGGAAAGGAATGTTTCCAAATCATTTACACAAAGAACATCCCTCTTTGTGCTTCTGGGCATTTTATTCCCGGAGAGATATTTCCAGTTTTCCTTCTCTAAGAATGCAATGAAGGCATATTCATAATCTGATTCACAATAATGACCATTATAGTCTTGTAACTTAGCCATAATCACGCCTCCCTTGCTTCATCTATTGATCCTTTTATAAGAATTGAATATATTTCTTTGATTTGTATTTTGAGTTTTTCATTAATGATTTTGCGCATATCGTATGCCTTGTATATATTAACTATTTCTTGTTGAAATATAATATCAGGAATGGGTATTCTCATATCGCATAAAGACTCCCAGGTAAAAACCTCAGTTGAACTCCCCCATGAATGAAAACACGCTTCTCTATCCCACTCATTCCTCTTGAAATACAAAAACAAATATTCAGATAGTATTTCATTCTTTTTCTGTTCTTTAATCTTAAAAGCTATATTGTTCCAACTTATAATAAACGAATTGTCGGTATTATTGTATCCAAGACCAATTTTTTTTCCATGAGTTCTCGGATTATAAATAAATTCACCCGGAGCTACTACAATATACTTTGACAAATTCACCCCATTTACATTAGCTTTTGTAGGAATCACTTCTTTCGTTATAGTCATTCCCATTACATCTTCTTCTCCATATAGCAAATCGTCATTTGTTTTGTTAATAAGTTCAATATAATTCCCTAGATTCATAACCTTGAACCTTTTACGGCTATTGTCAATATTTGCATCGCAAACAAGCTTAAGATCTTCCAAACCATTTTCATAGCATTGTTGGTTTGCAAGCATAGCATTATATATTTTTATATATTTACGTTGTATTTCAATATCTGGAAGGGGAATCACAATTTCACTAATATCCGAAAAGCTAAATTCAGGCCGAGCACTTCCAAAAAGTCTAAAATCCACTTCTCTTCCAAACTCTCTTCTTCTCAAGTACATATATAGCCAAATCGGATCTATTATTTTTTTCCCTTCAGTCGACAAATAGAAAACAATATATAAATGTGAAACCAAACATAAACCTTGCGTACGATATGCTATTGAACCTAGATTGATTCGTGTTGGTGTATAAACAAAAGCTCCGTTATTTACAATTTTGTATGGTGCTAAATCAATATCATCAGTATTTCCTTTTGGTTCAGAAAACACCCCCTGACTATTAACTCCTACTATATATTCACTTCCATATCTCAGCTCTCTATTATTCTCAGTTGACCTCTCTATATAATCTCCTAACCTAATGCTAGTTAATCTCATAACCAATCCCCCTAAATGCCTCTTCCAACATTTTATGGGTCTGCTTCTCAGCAGCCATCATTTCTTTCATTTCATTTTTTATTCGAGTCATCTCTGTCGGAAAATCTATCTCCAAATCATGATCAACAAATTCAATATATTTACTCGGAACTAAAGACCATTCATTTCTCTCTATTTCCTCTATGCCCACACTTCGGTACAGCTCTGGAATCTCATATTTTGATCCATCCGTTCCCTCACACTGCCATATATGATAAATATCAGCCGCTTTTTCTATTTGTTCTGTAATAAGGCGGACTTTCTTTTTACTCTCACCCTTTACAGGATTTTCCGTCCATGTACGAAGATCCATGAAGAGTATCTCATGCTCGCGGTTTCGAAGCTGCCTTCCATGGTACTCCCCACCTTTCTTGTTCTGATTTAGAATCCAAAGCGTAACGCTTATATCTGTGGTAATAAACAACTCGCGCGGTAGAACCATAATTGCCTCAACCTTGTCGTTCTCAATCAATTTCTGTCTTATTGTCAAGCTATCACTATCATTCAATGCCCCGTTAGCAAGCAAAAAACCTGCAACACCATCTTTCGGTTTCAGATGTGATAGAATATGTAAAATCCACGCATAATTTGCATTGCCTTCAGGCGGAGTTACATAATCCGCCCAGCGAGCATCACTCTTTAGGTTTTTATCGTACCACCCTTTAAGATTGAATGGAGGATTCGCCATGATGTAATTAAAATACAGCCCTTTATGTAAATCATGCGTAAATGACGAATCATATGTTTCCCCCAAATTGTGACTAATTCCTCGAAGAGCAAGATTCATCTTGGCAAGGCGGTATGTAGCAGCATCCTTCTCCTGACCGTATACATTGATCCGGCTGATATCTCCCTGCTTAGACTTTACCAAATCAGCACTCTGGATAAACATTCCACCTGATCCGCAACAAGGATCATATAGAGTTCCATCATATGGCTCGATCATTGCAGCAATTAGCTGAACAACATCATGTGGCGTATAGAATTCTCCTTCTTCTTTGGTAGCATTGACAGCAAATTCCTTAAGAAAATACTCGTAAACTCTACCAATAAGATCCTTCTCTTCTCCGAATGCTTTATGGCTTATCTTATTGACCTCATCCACAAGTTTCTTGATATCATTTGCTCCGAGATTTCTCTGCGAGAATGTTCCCTCTATAAAACACCCCTTTAACTCTTTTGATTCTGTTGCAATGCTATGAAGTGCAGTATCCAGTGCAACATTGAGTTTTGGAGCAGGTGTATTAATGATTGTAGCCCAGCGCGCCTCCAGCGACAGATTATACGTTCCATCAGTAAAAGTAGCATCATCAAAAAAAGCTGATTTTATATTTTCGTCATCCGGATCAAGTCCTTGAGCAACCAGAGTTTGCCGGAGACTTTCAATTCCGTCTTCGTACTTTTCTCCGATAAAACGAAGAAATACAAGTGTGAGCATCATATCGCGTTTTTCAAAGAACGATCCGGAGTTTCTTGCTGCACGTAATATATCTCTACACTTAAACAAAATTTGATCTAAGTTTAGTTTTTTTTCTTCTTCCTTTTTCTTCTTAGCCATTGCTATTTACCTCTTTATTTTCGAGTATTCCGTCATTAATCTTATTAATTCTAATACTAATTTGGATTGCATATACTTGTATTAATTATACCATACATATCTGTTATCTCCACAACTAAGCATAGTTTACTATCTTCAGTTCTGATATAATATAATTATATAAATCTAAATCCTATTTATATTTAATGGATAACATAAAGGGAATAAGCTTATGAAAAATGAATTCTCTCATAAAAGCCAGTATACCTATAATAATGAAATGGAACTTCACTGTATTCATGATATGCAGCCTTTAATTAGAATTGGTATAAACACAGTAATGACTGGCAAATCCGGTAAAATATTAGAATTTCCAAAATTGCAATGTCCATTATGTAAAATCAATTATACAGTTCTTCGTAAATATTCAGATAAGCAAATTGTCCGTCTTGATGGCACCAAATATATCAATATTAATCCCTACTGCGATAACTTAAGATATCAAAACCACTTAAGCCAAGCCCAAACGCCTACTTCAAATTGTAAATGCTATGTTCACTGCTATAGAAAAATGCGGTATTGCCATTTCTGCAAACGGGATTTAGCGTACAGAAAGGTTAAAAGTAAAGATCCTTATAGAATGCCGCAAATATACTCAGTTATGTACTGCAACAATTGCGACTTGTTCTATTTAAACTATGGAACTTATGAAATTAATAGCGAAGATTGGATTGTAGAAAATGCAGATGAACTCTCTAAGATAAAAAATAAATGGAAATCAAATATTTTAAATAACTCACCCACTAAGAAATCTAAAAAATCCAAAAAGCTGGATAGTAACAGTATTAGTGTCAAGGATTTTGTTGTAAGAAAAAACACTTTTAAATGTAGACATTCTAATCATGAACTACAAAATATTGATGCTATTATAAGTGTCATAAACAATGATGGAGATATGGAGCAGTGTACAATTACCGCTGGTTACTGTCCAAATTGTAATATTTACTTCATAATGGAAAGCACCTATCAAAAATTAAAAGCAAGAGGAACTCTGGTTTGCAGAATTAGTGATGAAAAAGCATACTTAAACAACAATGAATTTTTGAATGGTTCACATTTAGCCCAAGAATCCATTCTTATGCAATATGGCTATACCGTCTCCAAAATAGAAAAACTATCCAGTGAACGTAGGCATAAGATTCTTACTCTAATTGTAGACAACCATGTTCTAACAAAAAGCGAAATCATCAGTTATTTAAATTTTTTTATAAATCAAAAAAAATATCAAAGCAAATACGAAAAAGCTATTTCCAAATGGGAAAGTGATCGGGATTTTATTACAAGCTACAAAACCGGAAGTTACAGCAAATATGGTGTAGGAAGATTGTTTCGAAAGCATTAAAAAATAGGCATACACTCTATGTATGCCTATTCTATCTTAATTATCTATCCTGCAAGTACTCAGGCTTCGGTGATGCTGCTGTAAACATACGAACATCAAGTATCTGCTCTTTTCTTAATTCCCAAAATGTTGCCTGAATTGATTCGCCTTTTCGCATCCACTCATTATTAACTTTACTAAGATCAAAAACACCTTCCCAGTTTTGCGATTTCATTTTCTTCTGCTCAATTTCTGAAAGTGAAGAATATTTTAATTCAAGCAATCTATCCTCTTCCTCAGTGTTTGATAACAATCCATTCACCAGAATTATGGACCAGGCATCAAAATCAGACAGCAATACATCTTTGTCAGGAATTTCTATTTCCATCAGCACAAAGCGTTCACCTTTCCAACCATTTCCCCAACGTTCATTTCTTAAATCAGGCTTTTTCCTCTTTTCAGTCCACTGAAACCATGCCCAAACAGGATACTCCACTCCAGAAGGTCTTTTGCCAATTCTTTTTATCATCTGCGAAACAAGCCAATCATATTGTAACTGGCAGTGTTTCATTCCGGATTTATTATAATCACAATGATAGAACCCACTTTCCATTATGTTTTTATAAACTTCTTCCGGCTGTATTGTCCATAAAATCATTTCACAATCCAATTCTTCCTGCTGCAGCTACTGTCCTTCAAAGAGCTTCCTATATCATTTGCAGTTCAATAGATTTGCAATATAAGCTAGAATACTCATTTCATCGAAAACTAATGCAAAGGCTCAAATATTGTTATATGCTTCTAACACCGCATTCCAATTTTGATATGCAAAAACTTCTTTACAAATCTCAATCCACTTTATTTCTTGTTCATCTGACTTAAGTCCCGGATAATACGCCTTAAAAAAACCTGCTCCAGGTCTATTATCCTCTTTATTTATAACAATTGCAGATATAGGTGGCAGTCCATTTTCCTTGCAAGCAAAAGAAATATCTCCCAATAACCGCTCAACATTCTGAGCTGTGTATCCATAAAGTGATTTATCAAGCTTTGAAACTAATTCTCCATAATAAATGGTTCTCCCTGGGTTCTGTATCAAGTGTTCTAATAATTTTCTAGCAACTTCTACTGATTCGGGTTTTGTATATTCATTTGATATCTTAAATGTAATCTCTACCATTTGCTTTTATCCTCAATCAATTTACTGTTCCCATTGGTACTTCAAAAAATTTCCCATACCCCTGATCTTTTATCATACTTTTGTCAGTAGTGGCTTTTCCTTCCACACCAACATCTATTTTCCATTAAATATATGACAGCATTAAACTATAGTCTCTATTCTCTTATATCGGCATTAATTATCAAAATATTTACCATCCGTGATTATCTGATTTCCCTCATCTCATCAAGTATCTCCGCCTCTGTATTTTCTTCCACAAATAACGATATTTCCTCCATCAGACTGTCTGCCATTGCTGTATGCGGCACTATTGCCGCCACACCAATTACAATAATCTGATGGATATCCTGCTCATCAATCTCCGCTACTGACACATGGAACTTATTCTGCACCTTAGCTATGATACTCTTCACTATCATACGCTTTTCCTTTAGGCTGTGAACCCAAGGTGCATGAAGTCTGAAAACAACAGTTGCAATCATCATATCGCTCATAAATTATCCAGCTGATCTGGCTCAGCTGCAGCCTATACAACATACTTAAATTACTGTAACTAATGCTATTATAGCACCACATTAAGCCACAAAACATATATTTCACATCAGCTATAAGCAACAGATGCAATCCCTCTCATACTTAGTTGTATAGTATTCCTCATAGAATTCAAATGCTACATTCTCAGCGGTCTTAAAATCATTTATTTTGTTTCCGCTGTAATCTTTCCATCTGCTACGTTCCGCAAAATAGATACCATAACCGCCATATCTTCCTGCAACTATCGTAATATATTCACCTTTATATTTCTTTGAATATGTTTTCTTTACCGGATTGTACTTCCATCTAGCCCTCATAAAGTTTTTACGTCGTGATGCTTTATTTCTAATTGCTGCCTCTCTTTTTCTTGGGCTAACATAATCATCCAACATCTTCTCAGCACAGACGCAGCCAACCTTTAATATATCAGGATAATCCGGATGCCTCATTGCGTGAACAAATCTGATCTTTTCATTCCCACACATTTCGCACTGACCATATTCAATTTCATCACAATCATCACATTCGTCCGCCAAATCTATTACTTCAACACATATCCAGCCTTTATGCGGAACACCCTTTAAGCCCCATTCACCCATTGTCATACCTCCCGATATCAAGCACTCACGCCATTATTATATCCATTATCCATTCCCCAACAGCCTCTAAAACAGCCCCAACTGAGCCTACGAGGAACGTAGCAACATATACCGCAAAGCACATAGCAACCGCTATTGCAACTTCCGTCCAAGCATGTCTGGCGATGGTCATTGCGAACACAATGACCATAAAAAGATAAAACACTGATACTGCCACTATACCGAGTCCCGATATGAGATTTACAACAAAGGTGATGAAACTTACCACGAGATATACAGGAAAAAGAACTATCCACTTCAAAATCCTAAGCATCAACATAACCGGCTCCTTTCTGTCAGCGTTTAGTCTGACTCAGTGCTTTAATCCATTGTCACGATTGCAGCTATACTCTGCCTGATAATATGCATCCATCGTACTTGCCGCATTGAAGAGTACAGCAAGCAGATATTTCTTCATGTTGCGAGGTTTCTCTGTGAGTGTATCCCAGCATTCCTTGACATACTCCATGTGAGTCATATTCAGTTTCAAGAACTTTGATCTCACATAGACCATCGAGAAATCGTCACCGGATATAACAATACGATCACGCTTGCTGATCACCGTTTCGACGATTATGTCGTAAAGTCCCTTGAAGAACTCCTCGTCATAGGGATACTTGATAAACAGATCATCAAGAGCAATATTCTCTCTGACGCGGGCAGCATATCTTTCGTCATCCTCATCACTTCCTGCTGATAAGGTCTGATTAGATATGTTCTCACTATACTCAGTATTATTTATATTAGTCTTATTTGTGTTTGAAAAACAAACCACCTCGGGTTTATTTTTCGGGATTTGACAGTTTGAATTACAAACTGCGGTGTTTGAATTATAAACTGCATGGTTTGAAATTCGAGATGCTTCATCATCAGTATCAGCCGTAGTCTCTTCCAAATTTTCTTCCTCACAGAAATCCTCAAAATCTTCATGAGTTTTTTCCGTAAACTTATTTGCCGCATCTTTTGGAATGAAATTCTTGACATAGATTTTAAGCCCACGTCCAGGGATAAGAACCTTGTCGATAAGTCCAATAGCATCAAGTTTCTTGAGCATATCGCAAGCCTTATTTTTACCACAGTATGAAAACTCCATAACCGTTTCAATAGAGCAGTAGATATAGGCTCTTCCAAGATCATCAAACCAGCCGTTCTTCATGGAAAGTTGCATTCTGTCAAGGAGCATGGAATATAACAATGCTTCCTCTGGCTTCACTTCCTTGTACATCGGATCATAAAGCAGTGGCTTCGGTATCTTCACGAAATTAAACTGATCTGATTGCTGTCCGTAAAAATAGCTCAATTCGTATTTTGCCATAATCGTTACGCCCTCCTATTTACGTTCCTCATGCCACTTTGTCAGCAGCCCCACAATTACCTTCTCTCTTTCCTTCGCACTAAAATGCGGTGGAAAATACTTATCAAGTTTCTTTTCCGAGAGAATTACTTTTCCAGATGCCCGATTCTCCGGCAGTTGATTATTCAAAATCTGTATCATTGCTCTCTGACCTATGTTCCCAACGTTTCCGCAGTTCTTAAGAGCTTCTATTTGATATGGTTTCAAGAATCCGTGGTCTTTATAATATTCGTAAATCCAGCCCTGTAATTCTTTATCAAAGTTTGCTATCTCAACCGCCAAGTTGATTCCTAGCTTTTTGTTGTCTACAAGCTCAAGGAGTTTAGAATCGAGATCTGCAAGTTTTATATACTTCTGAACCTGTCTTCCACTCATTTTCATATCTTTTCCAATAAGATTTCTTGCTCTATTGCCCTCTTTATCAGCTTTTTCTAACTTCGGGAACTCAGTTCCCGAAGTTAAATCAGCTCTGTTTCCCTGCCTGCTGAGAGCTTCAAATTTCATCTTAAAAGCATGAGCCTTTTCACTCGGAAGTATTTCCTCTCTCTGTACATTCGCATCAACCATTTTCACTATGGCTTCATCATCTGTCATTTCCTTTACTTCTGCAGGTATTACAGTTAATCCTGCCCTTGATGCTGCATGCATCCGTCTGTGACCTGATACCATCTCGTATTCATCTTTGCCATCTGGTCTTACAAGAACCGGTGTCAGTACACCATTTGTCTTAATACTTCTTACAAGTTCCTCCATCTTTTCATCATCCGTAACTTTGAAAGGGTGATCCTTAAAAGCATGTATCTTAGCTATCTCGATTTCCTTAATACTCATAAGATTCACCTTCTTTCACCCTTGATTCAAAAGCCTTCAGTAGCTTTTCATCATCTTCATCGATCAGCTCATTTACTATCCTCTGATTTTCCCTTAAGTATTCTTCAAAGATTTTCCTGCTTATCAGCACCTTCTTTCCGATTTTATATACTGCACCCGAAGCCCATGCCATTCTTATAAGCGGCTTCTGATTGATTCCATAGTATTCGCCTGCCAATTTGTATGTTACAAACCTTTTCTGTGCAAACACTATGTCTTCATCATCGAGATACTGAGAATATTTCCAAATGCATCCGCTCATTGTTCTCCTCCTCTAATTACTGCCCCGCCAGTCTTTGTCATCTTTGGTGGCTGATGGAATCTTTCAAGATATGCCTCGAATATCTCAACTTTTATAAGTACATATCCGTCAATTCTGTACAATGCTCCTGCATTATCCGCAAGTTCGAGGAGCTTCTTATGCTGGATGCTGTAAATCCATTCCGCTTCCTTGTATCTAAGATATTTTCTTCTGAACATCCGGGCTTTACTCCGGATTTCCTGCACCTGCTCTATGTTTCCAAATAATTCTTCTTCCATGCTTTGCCCCTTTCAATTCAGTCATTGGTTTTGGACGAACCACCGATATTCTTAGGGCATGCCATGTTAAGTTAATTTGTTGCTAAATGAAAGTGAATTACTACGCTGCTTCGCAGCTTTCGTAATTCAAAATAAAAAAGAGCCACTCCTGAATTTCTTCAAGAATGACTCTAAAAAATACGTTTTATTTTTTTCTATTCTCCTGTATAACCTTGTCTAACCCGACTGAAATGGATTATTTTACTGTCAATCCACTGTCAAAATCATCTTCGAAAGCTCTGAAAGTCAGTAAAATCAAGGGTTTATTAGCTGAGCGACTTAAGTGTTGGAAACGCGATAACGTCTCTTATTGCTGGACTGTCTGTAAGCAGCATCACAAGTCTGTCGATACCATAGCCGATACCGCCCGTTGGTGGCATACCGAATTCCATAGCGTGAAGGAAATCTTCATCTGTGTGGTTTGCCTCTTCGTCACCCGCCGCAGCGAGTGCATCCTGTGCTGCAAAACGCTCTCTCTGATCGATAGGATCATTAAGCTCTGAGTATGCGTTACACATCTCCCAACCGTTGATGTAAAGCTCGAAACGCTCTACCTTTGTAGGATCTTCAGGCTTCTTCTTTGTAAGAGGTGAGATCTCTACTGGGTGATCCATGATGAATGTAGGCTGGATCATCTTGTCCTCACAGAACTCCTCGAAGAAGAGGTTTACGATATCACCCTTCTTGTGGTGATCCTCAAACTCGATATTCTTTTCTTTTGCAAGTGCCTTTGCCTCTTCATCTGAGCTTACAGCATCAAAGTCGATACCTGTCTCTTCCTTGATAGCATCGATCATTGTAAGACGACGGAATGGCTTTGAAAGATCGATTTCCTTACCTGCATAAGTAATAACGGCGCTGCCGCATACGTTCTCAGCAAGGTATCTGAACATCTCCTCTGTGAGATCCATCATGCCGTGATAATCTGTATAAGCCTGATAGAGCTCCATAAGTGTGAACTCAGGATTGTGTCTTGTATCTGTACCCTCGTTACGGAATACTCTTCCGATCTCGAATACTCTCTCAAGTCCGCCGATGATAAGTCTCTTGAGGTAAAGCTCAAGTGAGATACGGAGCTTTCTTTCCTCATCGAGTGCATTATAGAAAGTTGTGAAAGGACGTGCTGCTGCACCACCGGCATTCTCAACAAGCATAGGTGTCTCGACTTCCATGAAATCCTTTGCTCCAAGGAAAGAACGGATGAGGCTGATGATCTTTGAACGCTTGATCATAGTAGCCTTTGTGTCCTCATTCATGATAAGGTCGAGATATCTCTGTCTGTAACGTGTGTCTGTATCTGTAAGACCATGGAACTTCTCTGGAAGTGGGAGAAGGCTCTTTGAAAGGAGCGTAAGTTTCTCAGCATGTACAGATATCTCGCCTGTCTTAGTCTCAAATACCTTTCCGACTACGCCAAAGATATCTCCTACATCGAGCATCTTCTTAAACTCTTCGTATGCCTCTTCACCAATGGAATCACGAGCAACATATACCTGTATCTTGCCTGTCTTATCCATTACATTACAGAATGATGCCTTACCCATCTTACGCTTGAACATCATACGTCCAGCGATGCAGACCTCTTTATCTACAAGCTCTGCAAAATTATCTTTTATCTCCTGTGTGTGATGAGTTACATCAAACTTTGTGATCTCAAATGGATTCTTTCCAGCATCAACAAGCTGCTGGAGCTTTTCTCTCTTTATTGCAAGTATATCCTGCTCAGGCATTGTTTTTCTCCTTTCGTCTTAAGCCCTGTTTATTTAGCGCTTATATTAATCCTCTACGCTGCGGATCTCAAGCACCTTGTACTTAAGCTCACCAGCCTTAGTCTCAACCTTTACTACATCACCTTCGTGGTGTCCAAGGAGAGCCTTACCTACTGGTGACTCGTTTGACATCTTACCCTCAAGGCTGTTTGCCTCTGTTGAGCCAACGATTCTGAACTCCATCTCCTCGTCAAACTCCATGTCGAGGATCTTTACACCGCAGCCGATACGAACGCTGTTGTCTGTGTTGTCATCTGTAACAACCTCAGCATGCTTAAGGATAAGTGTGATCTCCTCGATACGAGCCTCGATCTCAGCCTGCTCTTCTTTAGCTGCATCGTACTCAGCGTTCTCAGAGAGGTCTCCCTGCTCACGAGCCTCAGAAATCTTTGCTGCAACTTCCTTTCTTCTGACAGTCTTAAGTGTATCAAGCTCATCTTCAAGCTTCTTAAGACCAGCATAAGTGAGGATGTTCTTTTTTACCATTCCTTCCATAGTAACCATAGTCCTTTCTTTAACGATATATAAAATATCTGATCATTTCCTAAAAAGTTGGCATCCGTAGAATTTTCTATATTTCAGAAAATACCGCGGATGCGGTGATATTATAGCCACTAAAGCCCCATTTGTCAAGTATTTGGGCACAATATCTCGTCTATAAGTTCGTACAATTTTTCCACTGTTTCTACTTCTGCCAGACGGGTGCGCAGGTGCGATGAATTTTTCATTCCGGTAGTATACCAGCAGATGTGCTTACGCATCTCTCTGACCGCCGTAAACTCGCCCTTTGTCTCAAGCTCAAGTGCGATATGACGTTTCATAACTTCTATGCGTTCTTCATTAGAAGGAGTATATTTCTTTCCCTCTGCAAGCTCTTTAAATATCCAAGGTGCTCCCTTTGCACCTCGAGCTACTGATACCATATCGCAGCCTGTCTCTTCTATCATGCGGCATGCATCTTCATAGGAATTGACATCTCCATTTCCTATAACCGGTATCTTCACGGCATCTTTGACAGCCTTGATGATGCTCCAATCCGCTTTGCCTTCATAGTACTGGGTGCGCGTCCTGCCATGCACATGCACAGCTGCTGCTCCGCTGTCCTCGATGATCTTGGCTATCTCTACAGCATTCACATGATCCGCATCGAATCCCTTCCTTATCTTGACTGTCACCGGCTTAACCGTCGCCTTCACGACAGCACTCACAACTTCACCCACAAGCTTTGGATTTTTCATAAGCGCTGAACCGTCGCCATTATTGACTATCTTCGGCATAGGGCATCCCATATTTATATCAAGGATATCAAAAGGCTGATCCTCAATTGCTTTAGCCTGCTCTGCCATGATGTCTGGCTCAGAGCCAAATATCTGCAAAGAGACCGGGCGCTCCTCAGGTCTAGTCTGCATAAGCTCAACTGTATTTTTATTGTGATAGTGAAGTGCCTTTGCACTTACCATCTCTGTGCAAACAAGCGCTGCTCCATACTCACTGCAAAGTAAGCGAAATGGCAGGTCAGAAACCCCTGCCATTGGTGCAAGCACATATCTATTCTTAAGTTCTATATTTCCTATCTTCAATCTAAATCTACTTTCTGACCTAAATGTACAACACGATAAAACAAAGTAAGCTCCTCAAAAAGCTCTCTCTTTTCCTTCTGCAGCTCTTTGATCATAAGACCGGCACCTATCTCGTCATAATTATAATCATCCTCTTCAAAACCGGTCTTAAGTACCATCTCACCATCCTCTTCAAATGCGATCTGAAGAGTACCACCGGCCTGCTCTGTAAAAACTACACAGGCTATCTGGAGCTCATCCTTTACTGCCTGCGGAAGCTTACTGAAAGCCGGATTTAAATAGTACTTCTTATCATAGTGGCTCGCTGCACAGAGCACTACCTGATTTTCATTATTAAGTGTAGCCATAAATACCTCTTACTGATACTTCACCTGCATAGACGAGCACCTCACTTCCGTCATCACATCTGACTCTCAGCTCGCCTTTTTCATTTATGCCATAGGCATCTGCCTCGTATTCGCCCTTCGGATCAAGGACTCTTACGCGCCTTCCGACATTTACACAGAGTGAATTATACTCTTCGCGAAGAGATGCAAGATTCCCTTCGCTACAAAAAACTTCATAATATTCTTCAAAAGCTGCCGCTGCAGCCGCTACAAGCTTTGCTCTCGAAACCTTCTTCCCGGTCTCGATCAAAAGTGATGTAGCCTTATCTTTGATATCGTCCGGAAAATCTGTCACATTGACATTTATACCCGTACCGATGACAACGTACTGTATGTAATCGGACTCGATAGCCATCTCCGTCAGGATACCTACAAGCTTTTTCCCGCCAACAATTACATCATTCGGCCACTTGATCTCAGCCTCAAGTCCTGCGACCTCACGTATAGCCTTAGCTGTTGCCATTGCCATAAGGAGCGTCATCATCGGCGCCAGATCCGGCACGAAGTCCGGTTTCAAAAGATAGCTCATTGCGATCGTTGTGCCCGGTGAAGCCTGCCATGTTCTGCCGCGTCTGCCCTTACCCGCACTCTGAAAATCAGCTGCGATCAAAAGACCATTACTCGCGCCAGCCATGCTTCTGCGCTTTGCCTCTTCATTGGTAGAGTCGATCTCGCGGATGAAAACAACATTCCCATCTGCTCCCAGCCACTTAGTCTTGAGCTCGGCAGTAATCGTATTTTCATTGAACACGTCATCCGTGCTCACAATTCTATATCCACGATTCGGCACAGCCTCGATCTCAAAGCCCTCTTTTCTGGCCTTATTGATAGCCTTCCAGACAGCATTTCGTGATATATTCAGCTTATTTGCTATCTCCTGCCCGGAGACAAAATCGTCTGCCTCCAAAAGATAATTGATAAGATCACTTTTCATAGTCATTTCTTCAGCATTACATATATGTTTAATACAACCATAAGAGCAAAGCCCACCGCATTAAGTATCGCCATAGTCTTACGCTGCTTATATAGCCTGAACACATTCAAAAAGCATATCGCCGCACAGCTGACAAATATGACAAGATACATACTTTGCGCAGGTTTTTCAGAGTTTACTGTCACAACTGAAAAAACGATATTTATCACAGAAAGTATGATATTGAGTGTATCAAGCAGTATATATCTTTCCCTCTCTTCGTGGGTTACAGTTAATGCTTTATCCTTCATATCCTAATGTTGCTGCCATCACAGCTTTTATCGTATGCATACGGTTCTCAGCTTCGTCAAAGAGAACTTTTGAATGCTTACGGAAAACTTCATCCGTAACTTCCATATCCTCTATGCCAAACTTCTTGCCCATCTCAGCACCTATCTTTGTCTTTAAGTCATGGAATGCAGGCAGACAGTGCATGAAAATTGCATGAGCTGAAGCATTGTCCATGAGCTCAGAAGTAACCTTGTATGGTGAAAGCTCTTTTATGCGCTCCTCCCATACTTCATCAGGCTCACCCATAGATACCCATACGTCAGTATAGATAACATCTGCATCCTTAGTTGCCTTGAGTGGATCTGTCTCAAGCGTGATACTTCCGCCGGACTTATCTGCCCAGATCTTGCATGCCTCTACAAGTGCTTCATTCGGGAAGTACTTCTCAGGAGCACATGCTGTGAAATGAAGACCGAGCTTTGCGCATCCAACCATGAGAGAATTGCCCATGTTGTAGCGTGCATCACCCATGTAAACAAATTTCTTGCCCTTAAGCTCACCTAAATGCTCTCTGATCGTGAGCATATCTGCAAGTATCTGTGTAGGATGGTACTCATTTGTAAGACCATTCCAGACCGGTACTCCGGCATATTCAGCAAGCTCCTCAACGATCTCCTGTCCAAAACCTCTGTACTCGATACCGTCAAACATACGGCCAAGTACCTGAGCTGTATCTGCAATTGACTCCTTTTTACCTATCTGTGAACCGGTCGGATCAAGATATGTAGAGCCCATTCCAAGATCATGCGCAGCAACTTCAAAAGCGCAGCGTGTTCTTGTGCTTGTCTTCTCAAAGATGAGTGCAACGTTCTTTGTCTTAAACACATCATGTGCGACTCCGTCCTGCTTCATCTTTTTGAATTTTGCAGCCAGATCTATGAGATATGTGATCTCATCCGGTGTGAAATCTTTGAGTGTCAGAAAATGTCTACCTTTAAGTGATGTCATGTATTTTGTCCTTTCTCATACCTGCTTGTTGTCGCAGATACTACGTTAAACAGTTACTTTTTCTCTGCATATTTATACATTAGTATTGAAGCACTTACTGCCGCATTCAGAGACTCAACCTTTCCCTGCATCGGGATAAGTATCTTCTCATCTGCCATTGAACTTAAAACATCTGTAAGACCATTTCCTTCATTGCCTATCATGAAGGCTGTGCCTTGTGGGTACTCTATCTCGCTATAACTCTTTTTGCCGTCGAGATGTGCTGCGTAAAACTTAATGCCCGCTGCCTGCATCTCTCTTACTGCCTTCTGCATATCGTCCGTATAGCAGAATGGCACGCGGAATATCGCTCCCATCGTAGAACGTACAACCTTAGGGGAATAGATGTCAACTGTCTGCTTATCCATGATAATTCCGCTGACACCTGCTGCCTCACCTGTGCGAAGCATGGTTCCGAGATTGCCCGGATCCTGTATTCCTTCTAATATTAAAAAAAGACCGTTCCCTCCGTTTGTCATATCAGATAGCGAAACATGCTTCTGACGTACAACTGCGAGTACGCCCTGTGGATTGGTTGTATCACATAACTTTCTGAAAATATCTTCTTTGACCACTTCTCCATCAATTGATGGATACTTTTTATGAAAACTCTCTGATACATAGACCTCTAAGAGCTCTTCCGGAGGGATCTCCCTAAACATCCTGATACCCTCTACGACAAAGGCATCAGCTTCTCTCCTTGCTCTTGCTCTATCTAAAAGAGAGCGCACGGCCTTAAGCCGTGCGTTCGTTGCTGACGTTATCATCTTGACATTGCCTGAGCGATCTCTACCCAGTATGAAGGAACTGTCTTCTTCATTGCAAGTGCCTCGTCGATATCAAAGTCACAGAAATCACCATTCTGGTGAGCTACAACTCTGTTTACGATGCCCTTGTCGAGAAGATCTGCTGCGTATGCACCCATGATTGTTGCATAGAAACGATCCTTACATGTTGGTGAACCACCACGCTGCATGTATCCGAGAATAGTTGCTCTGGTCTCCATACCTGTAGCAGCTTCGATTCTTCTTGCCATAGATGTTGAATGTCCGATACCCTCGGCATTTACGATAAGGAAGTGTGTCTTACCGATCTTTCTTGCCTCGATGAGGTGGTTGATGATTCTCTGCTCATCAAAGTCGTATGTCTCAGGAAGGAGGATCTCTTCTGCACCGCTGGCAACACCACACCAAAGAGCGATGTATCCTGCGTGTCTTCCCATAACCTCTACAATAGAACATCTCTCGTGTGAGCTTGATGTATCACGAACCTTATCGATTGAATCCATAGCTGTGTTTACAGCTGTATCAAAACCGATTGTGTAGTCTGTGCAGGCGATATCAAGATCGATTGTTCCAGGAACACCGATAACTGCAATACCGTGCTTAGAAAGTCCGAGTGCACCCTTGTAAGAACCGTCACCACCGATAACAACTACTGCATCGATACCGTGCTCTTTAAGGATCTTAGCGCCCTTGATCTTTCCTTCTTCTGTACCGAACTCCTCGCTTCGAGCTGTTCTGAGGATTGTACCACCCTTCTGGATAGAATCTGCAACATCCTTAGATGTCATCTCAAAGATCTCTCCATTGAGAAGTCCCTGGTATCCTCTCTCGATACCCATAACCTTCATGCCGTTTGAAAGAGCTTTTCTGCAAACCGCACGAACAGCAGCGTTCATGCCCGGAGCGTCTCCACCACTAGTCAGTACTGCAATTGTTTTAATCTTGTTCTCTGCCATAGCCTAAACCTCACTTATATATAACCTTATAACTGTACAAAATAGTCGTCAAACCATTATAATAAATCTATAAAAACTTTTCAATGATATCATTGATATTTTTATAACAATTTTACATTTTCTTCCCCAAAACGTTCTTTCAGTGTGTTTATAATGTCCTCATCAGCATTGATATTCATGTTTCTTGGCATGACCTTCTGCTGTTTTTCCTTATCCAAATAAACTATAACACTATCTTTACCTTCTGAGGTGTTTAAAATCTGCAACATAGCATCATATTTTGCCAGATAATCGTCTTTCGAATCAAATCTCAGATAAAGTTTGCGCGGTATTTCGTCAAACTGCACCATTTCATCGAGCATAAGCTGACCGTCTTTTTCATCATCAGCCTTTACGCGGCCGGTAACGAATACTTTATTGTCCTTTACAAGATATGGCGCATACGCCGCATACTTATTCGGCCACGCTATGACTTCCACAGTTCCTACAAGGTCTTCAATAAGAAGTATCGCCATAGTATCGCCCTTTTTGGTCTGTCTTGTAGTGATGTCGCTTATCAGTCCGCCGATAGTCTGCTTCGAGCCCTCCTGCAATGCTATAACACCGGTCTCAGGATTTAATGCAAAATCTGATGCACTGGCGGTTATCGTTTTTTTCCAGAGTTTTTCGTACTCACGCAGTGGATGCCCTGTAACATACACACCGAGCATTTCCTTCTCATATGCAAGCTTCACTCCTTCCGGCAGCTCTCCGCAATTTGGAAGTGTATCCCTCTGCTCACTCTGCTCCGTGCCTCCCATGAGATCAAAAATCGACATCTGTCCTGCGACATTATTTTTCCTGTCATTGGCTACTGAATCCATTATGGAATTAAACACCTGCAAAAACTGCTTGCGGGTGCCGCCAAGGCAGTCCAGAGCTCCTGACTTTATAAATGATTCTATAGAGCGGCGTGTGACCTCGGTACCGATAGTCCTCTCCACAAGATCTCGAAGGCTCTTATATTCTCCGCCCTTTTCGCGTTCTCTCACTATGGTATCTATTACCGAGTATCCTACAGCTTTTATAGCCGAGAGTCCGTACATTATAGATTTATCTCCGACCGGAGAGAACCCTGATACACCCACATTTATGTTTGGCGGAAGTATCTCAAGCCCCATGCTTCTGGCTGAAAGGAGATAGCCTGCCATCTTGCCCGGATTGTCTATGACACTTGTCAGAAGTGCTGCCATAAACTCAACAGGATAATAATACTTAAGATAGGCTGTCTGCATGGTAACATATGCATAACATGCCGCGTGCGATTTGTTGAAGGCATACTTTGCGAAGTCCATCATCTCGCCATAAATCTTCTTCGCCACATCCTCACTTATGCCCTTTGACACGCACCCCGGTACTCCCTGCGCTTCGTTACCATATACGAAGTTTGCCTGCTCCTCTTCCATGACGTGCTGCTTTTTCTTACTCATGGCACGGCGTACAAGATCCGCTCTTCCCAATGTATATCCGCCAAGCTGCTGCACTATCTGCATAACCTGCTCCTGGTAGACGATACATCCGTGAGTCGGCTTAAGTATCGGCTCAAGCTCCGGGCAGTCATATACGACGTTTTTGGAGTTTTTCTTTCCTTCGATATATTTAGGTATGAAGTCCATCGGACCCGGTCTGTAAAGCGCGATTCCCGCTATGATATCTTCAAGAGACTCCGGTTTAAGCTCCTTCATGAAACGCTGCATACCGCCAGACTCAAGCTGGAATACGCCGTCTGTCTCACCTGTACCGATAAATTTCATTACCTTAGGATCATCATAGTCGATCTTGTCTATATCAAGATTTACACCCGGGTGTCTCTCATTTACAAATTTGACAGCATTCTGGATAACCGTAAGCGTCCTCAGTCCAAGGAAATCCATCTTCAGAAGTCCAAGCTCCTCAAGTGTTGTCATCGTAAACTGAGTTGTTATTTCGCCGTTTGCACCTCTTGAAAGTGGTATGTAATTATCCGCATCCTCCGGTGTGATAAGGATACCCGCCGCATGCATGGAAGTATGACGCGGCAGACCTTCGAGCCTTCTGCACATGTCTATCACAAGATGAACCGTATCATCTGTATCGTACATCTTGCGCAGATCATTATTTTCCTGAAGCGCCCTGTCAAGTGTCATATTTAAGTCATTCGGGATCATCTTGGCAAGGCTGTCGCCAAACGAATACGGCAGATCCATAACTCTCACGACATCCCTTATGACACCCTTGGCAGCAAGAGTACCAAACGTAACGATCTGTACGCACTTGGAGCGTCCGTACTTCTCTACTACATAATCGATGACCTCCTGCCTGCGCTCAAATCCGAAGTCAACGTCTATATCCGGCATGGATACTCGCTCAGGATTGAGGAATCTCTCAAAGAGCAGGTCATACTTCACCGGATCGATATCAGTGATCTTGAGCGCATAGGAAACCACAGCTCCCGCCGCAGAGCCTCGTCCCGGGCCTACCGGTATACCATGACTTTTGGAGAAGTTTATAAAATCCCATACTATAAGGAAATAATCCACGTATCCCATCTTCTTGATGACGGACAGCTCGTACTGCATCTGATCATAAAGCCTGCCGTCGTCATCCGGATACCTTTCCTTGAAGCCTTCATCACACAAATGGTTTAAGTATGTCCATGAGTCATACCCTTCCGGCACCTCATAGTGTGGAAGCTTTGTATTGTGAAACTCTATATCGATATGACATCTGTCCGCGATTTTTTGTGTATTCTCAATCGCCTCCGGAGCATACGGAAAAAGGGCTCTCATCTCATCTTCTGATTTGACGAAGTACTGTCCACCCTCATATCTCATACGATCCTCATCGCTGAGCTTCTTGCCTGTCTGCAGGCAGAGCAGGATATCATGAGGCTTTTCATCTTCTCTATATGTGTAGTGGATATCATTCGTCGCAACAAGCGGTATATCAAGCTTTCTCGACATAGCAACAAGCTGCTGGTCAACAAGCCTCTGCTCAGAAATGCCATGATCCTGAAGTTCTAAAAAGAAATTTCCCTTTCCAAAGATCTCCTCGTACTCACGCGCAACTTCCTCGGCCTCAGATACAAAGCCCCTTACGATATTCTTTGGTATCTCTCCCGCAAGGCATGCAGAAAGGGCGATGATTCCCTTGCTGTACTTGCGAAGTGTCTCTTTATCTACTCGCGGCTTATAATAGTATCCTTCCGTGAAACCGATCGATACTATCTTCATGAGGTTACTGTAGCCCTCATTATTTTCCGCTAAAAGCACAAGGTGATAATATCTGTCATCATCACTTCCGCCCGATTTATCAAAGCGCGACGATGGCGACACATATACCTCGCATCCAAGTACGGGATTTATCCCCGCATCCTTACAGGCTTTATAAAAATCAATCACACCATACATGACACCATGATCTGTGATGGCCGCAGCATTCATCCCAAGCTCTTTAACTCTTGAGACATATTCTTTTATCTTGTTAGAGCCATCTAATAGTGAGTATTCTGTATGTGTATGTAAATGAACAAAAGACATATTTCTTCCTTTCTAAATCCAAGTACACTATAACATACTTGACTTGTTTTACAAAAGATGTTATTGTCAGATTGTAGTTATGATAAGAAAATTCCATATTGTATATAGTTCTCTTATTAAGAGTGGTGGAGATACAAAGGATCTGTGAAGCCACGACAACCTCCGTTATATATGGAAGGTGCCATCCTTGAGCGAGTACATCGAACAATGAGAGGATTTGATTATCAAACATCGAGTCCGCTTATTTCATAAGCGGTTTTTTTATTTCTATTTAATTAATGGATAAAATGAAAGGAGATTTATGGAGAAGAGATTATTCACTTCAGAATCAGTAACAGAAGGACATCCAGATAAAGTCTGCGATGCAATTTCAGACGCAATCCTTGACGAGTGCATCCGCCAGGATCCTATGAGCCGTGTAGCTTGTGAGACAGCAACATGTACAGGTTTCGTACTTGTAACAGGAGAGATCACAACAAAGGCTTATGTTGATATCCAGAAGATCGTACGTGATACAGTAGCAGAGATCGGATATACAAAGTCAGAGTACGGCTTTGATTCAAATACATGTGCAGTACTCGCTGCAATCGACGAGCAGTCACCTGATATCGCAATGGGCGTTGATAACGCACTTGAGACAAAGGCAGAGCTCGCTGCACTTGAGAAGAACATGACAGATGCTGAGATTGGTGCTATCGGTGCCGGCGACCAGGGTATGATGTTCGGCTACGCTACAAACGAGACAGCTGAGTACATGCCATATCCTATCTCAATCGCTCACCAGCTTACACGTCAGCTTACAAAGGTAAGAAAAGACGGCACACTTAAGTATCTCCGTCCAGACGGAAAGTCACAGGTATCTGTAGAGTATGATGAGAACGGCAAGCCAAAGAGACTTGAGGCTGTTGTACTTTCTACTCAGCACGATCCTGATGTTACTCAGGAGCAGATTCACAAGGATATCAAGAAGTACGTGTTTGATCCTGTACTTCCTGCAGAGCTCCTTGACGAGAAGACAAAGATCTACATCAATCCTACAGGACGTTTCGTAATCGGCGGACCACACGGCGATGCAGGTCTCACAGGACGTAAGATCATCGTAGACACCTACGGCGGATATGCTCGTCACGGCGGCGGAGCTTTCTCAGGTAAGGACTGCACAAAGGTTGACCGTTCAGGCGCTTACGCAGCTCGTTACGTAGCAAAGAACATCGTTGCAGCAGGTCTTGCTGACCAGGCTGAGATTCAGCTTTCATACGCTATCGGTGTTGCTGAGCCTACATCTATCATGTGCGATACATTTGGCACAGGTAAGCTTTCAGATGAGAAGATCACAGAGATCATCCGTGAGAACTTTGACCTTCGTCCAGCAGGCATCATCAAGATGCTCGACCTTCGTCGTCCTATCTACAAGCAGACAGCTGCTTACGGACACTTTGGCCGTACAGATGTTGAGCTTCCATGGGAGAAGCTTGATAAGGTAGAAGACCTTAAAAAGTATCTTTAATATATGACCAATAGGGCTCTGTGTACTGTGTACACAGAGCCCTTTCTTTCTGCATATTCTAATAAACAAATCCCCATTTCATTGACATTAGTTAATAAAATTTTTATACTAGAGTTAGTGTATCTATGACTATAGAGGGGGTATAAGGATGTCTAGGATTCTTACTCAGAATCTGGTTCCGGGGATGATTACGGCTGAAGACGTGTATTCCTATAATAACCAGCTTATAATTGCAAAAGATACTCCACTGACCGATAAGGCCATTACAAAGCTGGAGTTTTATTCAGTTTTGTCCATCCGTATAAAAGACGATCAGGAAAATGTAGATGTCGAAATCCCATATCAGGTCGACCCCGATGCTATCTACTCTGACAAGGTCAAAAATTCACCAGAATTTAAAAGGTTCAAAAAAGAATTTAACGAATCGCTCTTATCGTTCAAAGACTCTGTGAACGATCTCATTTTGAAGCAAAAAATAGATACCGAAAGTCTTCTCGAAAAAACCAATGCAATGCTTGGAAACAACCCTACCGGTATCCATGTTTTTGACATGCTTCATAACATGCGCGAATTCGACGATCCCACATATGCTCATTGCCTCAACGTTGCCCTAATCTGCAATGTTTTTGGCAAATGGCTTGGCATGCCTGCAGAAGAAGTACGTCTCCTTACACTTTGCGGTATGCTTCACGATGTTGGCAAACTCAGAATACCTGAAAATATCATAAGCCACCCGGGTAAGCTGTCTGACGAAGAATACTCTATCATAAAGACTCATGCTCTGGAGGGATTCAATATACTTAAAAACCTTGACCTGAATGATCACATAAAAAACTGTGCGCTAATGCACCATGAACGCTGTGACGGCTCGGGATATCCGTTTGGACTTACATCCAATAAAATAGACCGCTATGCAAAGATAGTAGCCATAGCAGATGTTTATGATGCCATGACAAGCCCTCGTGTTTATCGTAGTCAGCTGTGTCCATTCAAGGTAATCGAGATTTTCGAAAGTGAAGGATTACAGAAATACGATCCTGAATTTATACTCGTTTTCCTAGAGTATGTAGTCAATACCTACATGAATAACCGTGTAAGGCTTTCAAATGGCCTTGAAGGTGATGTCGTGCTTATAAACAAGCTATGTCTTGCGCGCCCGATGATACGCTGTGGAAATCACTACATCGATCTGTCACGCGATAAAAAGATATCTATAGAGGCAATAATATAGAGCAACAAAAAATGAGCCACGCTAGCGTGACTCATTTTTTATGGATTATACCACTGCTGTCTTTAATGTAAACTTCTGCATATCTGCATCTGAAGAACACTTCTCGATGCATCCACCCAAAGCTCTGAGCTTTACTTCAAAATCCTCGTATCCTCTCTCAATAAGATGGACATCGTCTATCATAGAAACTCCGTCGGCTGAAAGTGCTGCAAGCACGAGAGCTGCTCCCGCTCTTAAATCCGGTGAAGATACTCTTGCTCCTGTATAACGCTTAACGCCGGTAATAATGGCTGTATTACCCTCTACCTTGATAGTAGCACCCATCCTTGTGATCTCGTCTACATACTTGAAACGATTCTCAAAGATACTCTCTGTAACAAGGCTTGTGCCCTCAGAAAGTGCAAGTGCAACGCCTGCCTGTGGCTGCATATCTGTAGGGAAGCCAGGATAAGGCAGTGTCTTAATATTTGTAGATCTGAGAGTTGATGTGCCCTTTACTCTTACCGCATCATCAAACTCCTCTATAACGCATCCCATCTCAAGAAGCTTTGATGAAATAGACTCAAGATGCTTAGGGATAACGTTCTTTATAAGAATATCACCATTAGTAATAGCAGCCGCAAACATAAATGTGCCTGCCTCTATCTGGTCCGGAATGATCGAATAAGTAGCAGCATGAAGCTTCTCAACGCCACGAATCCTGATCACATCAGTACCTGCACCCTTGATATCTGCTCCCATACTGTTCAGGAAGTTTGCCACGTCAACGACGTGTGGTTCCTTTGCTGCATTCTCTATAGTAGTCTTGCCCTCTGCCATGCATGCAGCCATCATGATATTGATGGTAGCTCCAACAGTGACAACGTCCATATAAATATGCGCACCAACTAAGCGCTCAGCTTTAGCGATGATCTCGCCGCGCTCAACACTTACTTCTGCACCAATAGCTCTAAATCCCTTAAGATGCTGGTCGATCGGTCTGCTGCCGATGTTGCATCCGCCCGGAAGTGGAACTTCCGCCTGCCTGTATTTACCTAAAAGAGCGCCTATTAAGTAGTAGGAAGCACGTATCCTCTTGATAAGTTCATACTCAATGTTGACATTGCGGACCTGTGAACCGTTGATCTTCACAGTATGTCTGTCAACTCTGTCAATCATTACTCCAATAACACTCATTGCCTCTAAAAGTACGTTGATATCACGCACATCAGGCAGATTCTCTATCGTAACTGTCTCGTCAGACATGATAGCTGCTGCAATGATAGCAAGCGCAGCATTCTTAGCACCACCAATAGTTACTTCACCCATAAGTGGCTTACCGCCACGGACCATGTAATGATCCATATCTATATTATTAGTCGAGCTCATCTTTTTCGTTTCTTCCTCTTTTGAACTGAATACCCAAACTTACCAAGTTTATTCCCAAGTGACATATATTCCCCATGAGAATATGCTATAAGTCCCGCTTTCCTAAGGTCGAGCCTGCCCTTTTCGTCTAAAAGACCGTCATCCACACTGACGCCCACAACTTCCGCAATGAACATGTGATGGCTTCCCAAAGGAACAACTTCTTTAACTTTACACTCAATATTTACAGGACTTTCCGCAATACCCGGAGCCTTTATCTTTTTTGAAGGCATAGGCGTCAGCTTCATTTCCTTAAATTTATCTATATCTCTGCCACTTCTTACACCACAAAAGTCCGTTGCTCTAGCCAGCTTCTCGGTAGTAAGATTGATGACAAATTCCTTAGTTTCCTTAATTATATTATATGAATATCGCTCCGGACGCACCGAGATCGAGACCATGACCGGGTCTGAACATATAGTACCAACCCAGGCAAGTGTTATTATATTGGGTTTCTCGCCTTCTCGAGCACAGCTGACCATCACTGCAGGCAACGGATACAGCATATTGCTTGGCTTCCAAAACTGTTTTGACATATAATCCTCAATACTTTATAAAAAAATACAGAATACAAAAAACGTATAGTAAGACATATACATTCAAGCTATTCTAGCACCTTTTACAATGCTTCGCAACTTTTTAGTACATTTTATGTCTTTCTATTTAAAAATACCCAGTACTAAAATATGAATACAATCATCATTGTTATTATTGCACTATAAAATCATCGTTTTTAAAATTGCTTTATGCATATTTACTATGAGTTTACACTTTGTTCATTCTTTATTAATAATTAGATGTTATATTATATTTAACATAACAAAGGCGATATATAAAAGCAATGTAGATGATTTTTTCATAATAAGCCCTGGGGCCGAGAGGCTCTGGGGCACTCCTCTTTTAAAAACAAATATGGGACAAAAATAATGGATGGCGATCGCCATCCATTATTTTTATTCTGCTTCTCCGTAGAGTTTTTCTTTTAAGAGAGTGCGCTCTGCTGCGCGTTTCTGACGCTCTATCTGCTCTTCAAGCTCTGACTCACTTGCTGCAAAGCCCTTGATCTCGTCATTCAGAGACATCATTTTTGCATCAAGGTCCGATACCATCTCCGCACATTCAAAAAGCTCACGCTTGATATGCTCCGGAGCCTCGCCCTCAAACTTGTAGTTTATCTTGTGCTCAAGGCTTGCCCAGAAATCCATTGCTACTGTACGTATCTGTATCTCAACCTTTGTGTCTACACATCCATCTGAAAGGAAGATCGGTACTGTCACTATCATATGATAACTCTTGTAACCACTCTCCTTAGGATGACTGATATAATCCTTAATAGAAAGAACATTTATATCGCTCTGATTTGCAAGCATTTCAGCGATATTGTAAATATCTGATGTAAATGAGCAGATAACTCTGATACCCGCTATATCATTTACATACTTGACCATATTCTCGATGGTCGACTCATAACCACGCTGCCTTAACTTCTTTACGATGCTTTCAGGTGTCTTTATCCTGGACTTGATATGCTCGATAGGATTATACCTGTGAACATGCTGAAACTCATCGTTTAGAATCTCCAGCTTCGTGTTAATCTCTTTTAGTGCTGAATTGTAGAGAAGAATTATCGTCTTCCAGCTATCAACACTATCATAACTCGAATCTGTGTAATCCATTTTTATTTACCCCTTAAAATATACTTAATTTGCCACGGGTCCCTCAACCCAATATGGCATGCGAAACAAAAAATTTCGCTACCACGGCAATGATATTATACACTTTTACTCACAAACTGTCAAAAAAACAACTTAGAAACAATATAAACTTTCCTAAAATATTTATTAATAATCAGTGTTTTTGGTGGAAAAAAAATTGAATAAGTGCTATCATTCATTTTGTGCATTGTTTATATACTTAAGCAATGCATATATTATATAGAAAGAATAACTAAAATTCTTTATGGAGGATATTATGAAAAATCTTAAAGCATCAAAAACTTTTGCTGCTATCATCACAGCAGCAACTCTTGCAATGAGCCTTACAGCATGTGGTTCTTCTGCTCCTGCAGCTTCTACTGAAGCAGCTTCTACAGAAGTTTCTACTGAGGCAGCTTCCTCTGAAGTATCTGAAGCTCCTGCTTCTACTGAGGAAGTTTCTGAGGCTCCAGCTTCATCCGAGGCAGCTCCTGCATCATCTGAAGCTCCTGCTTCTGAGGCACCAGCTTCCACTGAAGCAGCTTCTTCTGAGGCTCCAGTCGTTGAAGAAGATGAGACAAATACAGATATCACTGCTGGTACTACAGATGATGCCGGCAACTACACATGTTCTGCTGTACTTGGTGGCGGCACAGTTGATGCATCAGTTGAGGCTCTTGGAAGCTCAATCGTTACAAGCGATTTTTCAAAGGCAACAGCTATCGGTGATAAGGGTTCTGTAGCTCTTAAGGATGCAAGACTTGCATACCTTACAGTTCAGAACGACGGCGACAAGGACGCAGCTAAGGAAGATCTTGAGGACTACGATGCTTCAGCTCCAAGCAGCGCTATGCTCACAGAGATCAAGAAGTACTCTGAGGATCTTGGTAAGCTCTATGCACAGTTTGGTGTAGAGGCTTATGATCTTTCAGCTCCTTACGACAGCGATACAGACTACGTTACATATGACGTATTCACAAAGGACGGAAAGAATTCTTTCCTCGTTGATTTCAACTTTGAGAACGGTTCACTTATCTCAATCGACTTCTCACAGGAATAATCATTGATGTAATGTCAAAAGTGGCTTGCCTCGAAAGAGACAAGCCACTTTTTTATCCTACTCTATTGTAATTTATGAGACATCCATCAAGGATTATCTGTCTCTCATCATCTGTAAGATCTCCCAGTCTCAATTCAAACTCTACAAGATCTTTTCCCTTTACTGTGTAAGCTTTGATCACTTCTGCTTTTTCTTCAACTGCCTTACGTACACCAGGTACGAAGATGTAGTCAAGATTCTTGAATGGAAGCTCTCCTTCTTTAATAAGGAATGGAAGCATACCCCAGTTGATAAGGTTACTGCGGTAACGCTTTGTAGCGTACTCATTTGCAATATTTGCCCATCCTCCAAGTACCTTCTGACAGGATGCTGCCTGCTCACGAGCTGAGCCATCACCCGGCTTTACTGCAAAGATGGTAGAACCAATGCCTGTGTTGTCCCAGTTCATATCAGCAAACTTAGACTTAATAGCCTCTACAACCTTTGGCAGCTCTGCAGATGCCTCAACCGCCTTTTCCAAAACAGACACACCATCTTCTCTTGCCTTTTCAAAGCTCTGGATATCCTTTGCACGTCCTACATACTCAGGATCCTTTCTTGAAAGAGTAAACTCTGCAAGTCCAAGAGGATTTGAACGATATGATGAAGTCTCACCTGAAGGAATGAGCTCATCTGTTGTGGTAACAGGATCGTGGATCTCTGATACGACCTTGAGGAGAAGATTATCTGTAAGTGCAACCATTTCCGGCCAGTCCTTGATGTTTGGTCCAAGGATAAGACTCTCATTTTTGTCAGCTTCTCCGTGTGAATCAAATACTCTCTTCTCATAGATCTGCTTGTCAAAGAAGTACTTATACTTTCCGATCTCGATATCCATATCAGCCGCAGATGTAAGTATTCCCTTGTTGGCTGCAGTTGCTGCAATAGAACGCGCATCCATAAGTGCAACAGATGATATCTGTCCCTGCTGAACCTTTGATCCCTCACGATTAGGGAAGTTACGTGTTGAGTGTCTGATAGAAAATGCATTGTTGGACGGTGTATCTCCGGCACCAAAGCATGGTCCGCAGAAACATGTCTTTACTACTACACCGGCATCTATAAACTTGCTTACTGCACCATTCTTTACAAGCTCAGCATATACAGGCATTGATGCAGGATATACGCTCATTGTGAATGCATCACTTCCGATATCTGCACCCTTAAGGATATCTGCTGCGGCACAGAGATTTTCAAATCCGCCGCCGGCACATCCTGCGATCACACCCTGGTCAACTAAGAACTTGCCATTTTTGATCTTGTTGTGAAGATCAAACTCTACCTTGTCGCCAAATGAAACGCGGGCGCGCTTCTCAGCTTCTGCAAGGATATCTGAAAGGTTGGCATTTACCTCGTCGATCGTGTAAGCATTTGATGGGTGGAATGGCATAGCGATCATTGGCTTGATAGCTGAAAGGTCAACTGTAACAAGCTCATCATAGTATGCAACTGCTGCAGGATTAAGCTCTTTGTAATCATCCTCTCTGCCGTGTATTGCATAGAACTCACGAATGCTCTCGTCTGTCTGCCAGATAGATGAAAGGCATGTGGTCTCAGTAGTCATTACGTCAATACCGATTCTGAAATCAGCTGAAAGCTTTGAAACACCAGGTCCAACAAACTCCATAACCTTATTCTTTACGATTCCGTCTTTGAAAAGCTTACCGATAAGAGCAAGTGCAACGTCCTGAGGACCTACGCCAAATCCAGGCTCACCGTCAAGATAGATAGCAACTACTTCCGGATATGCTATATCGTATGTCTGAGAGAGAAGCTGCTTAACGAGCTCCGGTCCGCCTTCACCCATTGCCATGGTTCCAAGAGCGCCATAACGTGTGTGTGAGTCAGAACCAAGTATCATAGCTCCGCACTTTGCAAGCATCTCACGGGCATACTGGTGGATAACAGCCTGATGAGGTGGTACGTAAGTTCCGCCATATCTCTTTGCTGCAGAAAGTCCAAATACATGATCGTCCTCGTTGATAGTTCCGCCTACCGCACAAAGTGAATTGTGGCAGTTTGTAAGTACATAAGGAATCGGGAATTTGTCGAGTCCTGAAGCTCTTGCAGTCTGAATGATACCGACATAAGTAATGTCGTGAGAAGTAATACAGTCAAACTTGATCCTGAGCTTGTCCATAGACTCAGCAGTATTATGACCTTTCAAAATACTGTAAGCTATAGTTCCCTTTTTTGCCTCTTCTAAAGAAACCCCTACATTTTCGCTTGCCGGCACGATTTCTCTGCCGTTCTTGAGATATACTCCGCTGCCATTGACTTTTACTGCATCAACCATTTAGCCCTCCTAGTCTGAGAAAAAAGTTTTTAGAAAAATAGGTGCCAAAAGTCACCTTTGACACCTATTAGTTACCATCATTGGTAGTCTGTTATTTCTTCTTTTTGTCGAGTTTTACATGATCCAAATGCCAAATTTCGTCTACATACTCTCTGATAGTCCTGTCTGATGAGAACTTGCCGGCTGAGGCTGTATTGATGATAGCCTTCTTTGCCCAAAGAGCTGTATCCTTGTACTGCTTCTCAACTTCTTCCTGAGCCTTCACGTATGAGCGGAAGTCCTTAAGGATGAAGTATGTATCAGCCTTGTTTGTAGACTGAGTATTGAGAAGTGAATTGTAGAGATCACGGAATCTGTCCGGATCATCCTTCGCATAGAAGCCATTGATGAGCTGTGTGAGCACATCGCGGATCTCCTGGTCACTATTAAAGATGTCCATAGGATTGTATCCGCCGTTCTTCTCATAGTCGATGACTTCATCAGCAGAAAGACCGAAGATAAACATGTTTTCTTTGCCCATCTCCTCTGCCATCTCTACATTTGCGCCGTCCATAGTACCGATGGTAAGCGCACCATTGAGCATGAATTTCATATTTCCTGTACCGGAAGCTTCTCTTGAAGCTGTAGAAATCTGCTCTGAAACATCTGCTGCTGCAACGATTATCTCAGCATTTGATACGCGGTAGTCCTCAATAAATACGACCTTGAGCTTGCCATTGATAGACGCATCGTTGTTAATTACCTCTGCAACAGAGTTTATAAGCTTAATTGTAAGCTTGGCAATACGGTAGCCTGCAGCTGCCTTTGCACCAAAGATGAATGTATGAGGATAAAAATCCATCTCAGGATGTGCCTTTATCTTATTATAAAGGTACATAACATGCAGGATATTCAAAAGCTGACGCTTGTACTCGTGCAGTCTCTTAACCTGTACATCAAAGATTGAACGAGGATCAACCTCAATTCCGTTGTGCTCAAGAATGTACTCAGCAAGACGCTGCTTATTCTTGAACTTGATGTTCATGAACTCGCTCTGTGCCTTTTTGTCATCTGCGTAAACCTTGATACCCTCAATCTTTGGAAGATCTGTAACCCAGTCAGGACCTACGTGGTCTGTGATCCAGTCTGCAAGCAGTGGATTGGCGTGGAGAAGGAAACGCCTCTGGGTGATACCATTTGTCTTGTTGTTGAACTTCTGCGGCATCATGTCATAGAAGTCCTTGAGCTCTCTCTTTTTCAAGATCTCTGTGTGGAGCCTTGCAACACCGTTTACTGAGTATCCGGCACAGATTGCAAGGTAAGCCATCCTGATCTGTCCGTCATAGATGATCGCCATATTGCGCATCTTATCCGGCTGATTAGGATACTTCTCCTGAATATGCAGGCAGAAGCGACGGTTGATCTCCTCTACGATCTGGTAGATACGTGGAAGAAGTCTTGAGAACAGCTCTATAGGCCACTTCTCAAGTGCCTCGGACATGATCGTATGGTTTGTGTAAGCACAGGTATGTGTTGTCACTTCCCATGCCTCATCCCATGAAAGTCCATGATCATCCATCAATACACGCATGAGCTCTGGTATTGCAACAGTCGGATGAGTATCATTAAGCTGGAATACATTTTTCTCCGCAAACTTTTTGATATCATCGTTGTGTCTAAGATACTTCTCTACAGCTTCCTGCACTGACGCAGAAATAAAGAAGTACTGCTGCTTAAGTCTGAGCTCTTTGCCCGCATAATGATTGTCGTTAGGATAAAGTACTTCAACTATGTTTCTTGCAAGGTTGTCCTGCTCTACTGCTCTCTTGTAATCACCCTTGTCGAAGGAGTCGAGCTGGAAGCACTCAACCGGCTCAGCATCCCATACACGAAGTGTATTTACGATACCGTTGCCATAACCTACGATAGGCATATCATAAGGGACAGCGTTTACTGACTGATAGCCTTCCTGCACGAACTTGTTACGTCCGTCCTTATCAGTCTCAACCTTTACAAAACCGCCAAACTTGACTTCCTTCTTGAGATCACGGCGACGAAGCTCAAAAGGATTGCCGTCACGAAGCCAGTCATCCGGCACCTCAAGCTGATATCCATCGCGGATCTTCTGCTTAAACATGCCATAGCGATATCGGATACCGCAGCCGTATGCGCTATATCCGAGTGTTGCGAGTGAATCAAGGAAACATGCGGCAAGACGGCCAAGACCACCATTACCAAGCGCTGCATCAGGCTCCTGATCCTCAACCATGTTGAGGTCGATTCCCATTTCTTCAAGCGCCTCTTTTACTTCCTTGTACTCACACAAGTTAATCAAGTTGTTTCCGAGTGCCCTTCCCATGAGGAACTCCATGGACATGTAGTAAACGATCTTAGGATTTTGTTCATCACATGCCTGCTGCGTTTCCATCCAGTTTTCGATGATGGTGTCCTTCACGGTGTAGCAAACAGCTTGAAAAATCTGCTGTTTGTCTGCTTCTTCAATCGATCTTCTAAAAAGTACCCTTACGTTGTCCTCGACTGATTTTTTGAACTTTTTTTTGTCAAAGTTGTGCGAATTGAACATCTCTGCTCCTTTCGTTATTATCCGCGGAGAAGATCATGTTACGCATCTGCTCCGCAGATTGATCCCATCAGCGTCTTTCAACGCCGAGAGTTACATGTTCGCCATTGATATCCCATTCTTTGGTATATCCGGCTACATTTCCGACGGATACGGCATCCGCCATAGTTTCCCTCATAACTTCTTCTTTATTATCAGAAAGATACTTCGACAGAGTATCATTTCCATCAATATAAATAGTAATCTTATCCATTACCTCAAAGTCAGCTTCCTTACGCATTGTCTGGATCTTTGAGATCAACTCACGTACAAAGCCTTCCTCAATAAGCTCAGGTGTGAGGAATGTATCAAATACAACAGTGATGTTGTTGTCACTCTGCTCAAGATAACCCTCTTTCTGACTCATCTCGATAAGGAGATCCTCTTCTGATAATACAACCTCTTCACCATCAAAGTCAAACTTGAGTGAACCAGTCTCTTTAAGCTTGTCCATTGCGTCGTTTCCGTCAAGGTTTGCAAGTGCCTCTTTGATCTTGCCGAGAACCTTACCATACTTAGGTCCTACTGTACGAAGCTGTGGCTTGAAGTTGTATGTTGTGAACTCTCTTACGTCCTCTGTGCATACTACTTCCTTAACATTGAGCTCGTCCTCGATAATATCGATGTAGAAGTCTGAAAGCTCGCCTGCACCCTTTACAAACATCTTTGACATAGGCTGACGGTTCTTTGTATTACATGCATTTCTTGCTGCACGACCAAGAACAACGATATCAAGTACCTTCTTCATATCCTCTTCGAGCTGCTTGTCCTCGAACTTAGGATCAGCTGCAGGATAGTCGCAAAGGTGGATTGACTCTGGTGCGCTCTGATCTACGGAACGAACAAGGTTCTGATAGATCTGCTCTGTCATGAATGGGATCATTGGTGCTGAAGCCTTTGAGATCTCAACAAGTGCTGTGTAAAGTGTCATGTAAGCATTGATCTTGTCCTGCTCCATTCCCTTTGCCCAATATCTCTTACGTGAGCGGCGAACGTACCAGTTACTCATCTCGTCAACGAACTCCTGAAGTGACTTTGCAGCCTCAGTAATTCTATAATTATCAAGGTAATTATCAACTTCTTTTATTGTACTACCAAGTCTTGAAAGAAGCCACTTATCCATTACAGAAAGCTTATCATATTCAAGAACATATTTTGATGCATCAAAGTTGTCGATATTTGCGTACAATACGAAGAATGCGTATGTGTTCCAAAGAGTTCCCATGAACTTTCTCTGGCCTTCCATTACTGCCTTATCGTGGAAGCGATTTGGAAGCCATGGAGCACTATTAATATAGAAGTACCAACGAATCGCATCTGCACCAAACTTATCAAGTGCCTCGAACGGATCTACTGCATTTCCCTTTGACTTACTCATCTTGTTTCCGTCTTCATCAAGCACGAGTCCAAGAACGATAACATTCTTGTATGCTGGTGAATGGAAGAGAAGTGTTGACTCTGCAAGGAGTGAATAGAACCATCCTCTTGTCTGGTCTACTGCCTCTGAGATAAATGCTGCAGGATACTGTCTTTCGAAAACTTCCTTATTTTCGAATGGATAGTGATGCTGTGCAAATGGCATTGCTCCTGAGTCAAACCAGCAGTCGATAACTTCTGTTACTCTCTTCATTGTACTCTTACACTCAGGACACTCGCAAGTGATCTCGTCAATATATGGACGGTGAAGCTCTACTGTCTTTGCCTTCTCATTTCCGGAAAGCTTATAAAGCTCTTCTCTTGATCCGATTGAGATTCTCTTACCGCAGTCAGGGCACTCCCAGATGTTAAGTGGTGTTCCCCAGTATCTGTTTCTTGATACTGCCCAGTCCTGTACATTTCTAAGCCACTCACCAAAACGACCTGTTCCGATAGTCTCAGGGATCCAGTTGATCTGCTTGTTGTTCTCGATCATTTCATCCTTAACTTCTGTCATCTTGATGAACCAGGACTCTCTAGCATAGTAGATGAGTGGTGTGTCACATCTCCAGCAGAATGGATAATCGTGCTCAAACTTAGGTGCACTGAAGAGAAGTCCGCGTGCATCGAGATCCTTAAGTACTTCAGGATCAGCGTCCTTGATGAACTTGCCGGCAAATGGTGTCTGCTCTGTCATTTCACCCTTACCGTCTACGAACTGGATGAGTGGAAGGTCATATTTTCTGCCTACACGAGCATCATCTTCACCGAATGCAGGAGCGATATGTACTACACCAGTACCATCTTCCATTGTTACATAGTCATCACAAACTACATAGTGTGCTTCCTTGTGCTGCTTCTCAGCCTCTTTGCCTGCGCACTCGAAAAGTGGCTCATAAGCAAGTCTTTCAAGGTCTGTGCCCTTGTACTTCTCAAGTACTTCGTAAGGTGCTGTAGGAGCATCTTCTCCGCCAAGTACCTTTTCTGCAAGTGCTTCAGCAAGGATATATGTATAATTATCTGCTGTCTTTACCTTAATATATGTCTCTTCAGGGTTTACGCAGAGCGCAACGTTTGAAGGAAGTGTCCAAGGTGTTGTTGTCCATGCAAGGATGTACTCATCCTTACCCTTTACCTTGAAGCGTGCAACTGCTGAACGCTCTTTTACTGCCTTATAGCCCTGGGCAACCTCATGGCTTGAAAGTGGAGTACCGCAGCGTGGGCAGTATGGTACGATCTTGAATCCCTTATAGAGAAGTCCTCTGTCCCAGATGTTCTTGAGAGCCCACCACTCTGACTCGATATAATTGTCCTCGTATGTTACATAAGGGTGCTCCATGTCAGCCCAGAAACCTACCTGTGATGAGAAGCTCTCCCACATGCCCTTGTACTGCCATACTGACTCTTTACACTCTTTGATGAATGGCTCAAGTCCGTAATTCTCGATCTGATCCTTACCGTTGATGCCAAGCTTCTTCTCTACCTCAAGCTCTACCGGGAGACCATGTGTATCCCAGCCTGCCTTACGTGGTACATAGTAGCCCTTCATTGTACGATAACGCGGGATCATATCCTTGATTACACGTGTAAGAACGTGGCCGATATGTGGCTTACCATTTGCTGTTGGCGGTCCATCGTAGAAAGTGTAGGTCTCGCCCTGCTTTCTTGACTCCATGGACTTTTCAAAGATGTCGTGTTCTGCCCAAAACTTCTCAATCTGCTTTTCTCTTGAGACGAAGTTAAGGTCGGTATTAACTTTCTCGTACATTTCTAATGTACCTCCATAAATAATTCTAAAGCCTTCCCCTTGAGGGGAAGGTGGCTGCGATAGCAGTCGGATGAGGTGTTATCCAGCCATGTCATAAGTTAAACAACCAGGAGTATAGGTATAAAAAAAGACTCTCGTCCTATTGTAATATAGGACGGAGCCTTGTAAATCCGTTGTACCACCTATACACACCATCATGTGCCATCCCTGTAACGTGGAATGAATACGGATCAACTTAATGAGTCTTTCGACCGTTCAGTGTCACAGCTCGGAAGTGATATTTCGTCATCGCCTTTAACTATATTCTGCAACTTCGTTGCTTTAATTTGGTAAACATACCTTTAATTATTATATTGATTTTGCCTGAGGGTGTCAAGGAGAGAATTACGTGATTATATAGGGGTGAATATTTTATATAGAAGTATATGACTTTATATAAGATTATATAGTTTTATATAGGATTATATAGCTTTATATAGCTCTATGTAATGACGAAATCCCGGCAATGAACACCTTCCGCATTCCTGCTCGCGCCTTTATCGTTGAGCTAACTTCAACTACGACTAAAGCCACAAGCAATTTATTCCACCAGAGAATGGCGAATAAGTATATCGGTACCAGGTAAGAAATTAAGATATATACCGTATAAATTACCCTCGCACAATGGTATAATGAACATATGTAACGCATATAAAGCATCTAACTTACAACAGAAAGGACTGCTATTATGATACCGCAAAACAGGTATAGCCTTACAGATGTCGAAAACAGAAATGATCATGCCGAGCTTATTGCAGGCAATCTGGTGATTCAGGATAAAACTACTGTTTCACATAATCTTGCAATAGCCGCAATTTCAACTGCTTTAAGAGAATATATCTCAGACAACAACGGTGATTGCCTTGTATTCACCGAAAACGTAGCTCTTTATTGTGATGAGCTCTGCGATGATAAAGATAATTATTTTCTTCCTGATGTAATGGTCGTTTGTGATAAAAATGGAATAAAAGAAAACGGTGTACATACGGCACCTCTTTTTGTAGCCGAAGTCACCTCCGATGCTACAAAGCGAAATGATTATACTGATAAAATGATAATTTATCGAAACATTGGTGTAAAAGAATATTGGGTTGTGGACCTTCAGAAGAAAAGCGTGGTCAAATATCTCGCTGATAGTGAATTTGTCCCAGAACCTTTTTTGCATCCTGAAGTTATGAAGGTTTCGGTTTATAAGGGATTAAATATAGATCTTTCAGAATATATGAAAAATTAAACTAAAAGGCGTCGGATTCCCGGCGCCTTCATTTTTTATAGATTATGGATTGCATCTCTTGCAAGGATCATACCCTTGTGATATCAGCTCGTCTCGTGAGCCGTCAAAGTACCACTTATTGCTTTCTTTCATCTGTTTTACACTGCTGCATGATGGATAGTGGAATTTTTTTGTATTCATATTTGCGATATAAGAGCTTGCTGCAGTTGAATTATTCTCTTGTACCGCATTTTCTTTCTGGCTGACATTATTCTCAGCAGTTTTGCTGCCTGTATCATTCTCTTCTTTTTTAACTTCTGAAGTGCCCGCCAGCTTGTTGTTTCCATCAGTATAATCAATGTCTACTCCGGGTTGTACATTATAACAGAAGACGTTGAAACAAACTCCACGTCCGGAATCCTCAACCGAATATGCCTCAATTTCTACACCGTTGCACAAAAGGTTATTACCATCAAACTTCGGCGTTACTCTGTACATTACATGATTGCCGGTTGACTCTACATAATTTGCAACCTGATTTTCATAAGGCAGCATACCGTCAACATTCATGTACCGCGTACCGGTCACAAGGTTTTTCTCATTGGCGTTTTCACCCGTAAGCTGGTATCCGATAAGATGACACCTGTTGTAAAGATAAGGTGGCTCGGAATCAACAAGTCCCGGATATTTATTCTGATGCCATCCGGTAGGCTTGATCATACCTATCTTGCCACGCGGCTCCGTAGGCATGATATCTTTACCCACGCATGCAAAGGCAACTCCGCATCTTCCCAAAGAATCCAGATCACTATACGATTCAAATGATCTATCTGTCAGCTCTTTTTCGGTAAAATAAGGTATATTTCCGTTGACCTGTGAGCTTGCATTACCTTGAAAATCAGCTACGACTGCAGCCTGACTACCCGCTGCATCAGAATTAAAAGAAGTTACGCCTGCGCCAAATACCGCACTGCCTGCCAACGCAGTTAAAACGGTAAACGCAGCTAAGAATTTCTTAAATTTACCCATATAAACACCCCACTATTTACTGTACATATACACCTATGTACATTGTACACCTAACAGCAGGGTGGATACAATACACAGTTCACAGTCCCTTATATCTTATTGCCAGATAGCATGCCAGCAAAAATAGTCCGCCCGTCTCAGTTGCATGGCAGATGATGGAAGTCCAGACTACACCTATCTCACGTCCCATAAAGCTGACTGTCTGCATTTCAATAAATCCAAATGAGACTAAAAATATTACCAAAATGACCAGGGACATAAATTTCAAAAATCTATCATTCAAAAAAATGCCCGTCATGACTACTCCTAAAAGGATCGCAGCCATTATCTCTATATATTTAAATCCATGCGTCATGTTATAGATAATTACAAACGTTCCATCTGTCATTCCTTCACCAGATGACAGCGCATCCATCAAAAGCCCAATGAAGCGTCTGTACATTATCGAGATAAAGCTATACACAAGCTCCGCCCCCACAAATATCACCGTCCACAGCTGCAGCAGCCTATTTATCGATGCTATGGAAAGTGATGAAACATTCTTTCCAATAGCCTCCTCCTGCAAAAATTCCATCTGGCGCCTGTCTTCTTCCGGCACAAGACTCATGTAGTGCTTAAGCTTTCTGTGTGCGCCCCAAAATATCAGCGCGACAACAAATATCTGTATCGCTGACAGCGCAACCTGCGTATGCCATAAAAAGATATCCATCATATCCGGAGCCCACGATCTCCTTTTGACCAATATCCTAAGTCCGGCCTCCAAAAATGCTGCTATTACTTTGATGAATGCCACTTTCATAATTGCTTTTGACAGTAAGTGTTTTTTCGCATTTATATACATTAACATACTCCGTGTGTCGTTTTTATATCAATTATAATCTATTTAACTGCGAAATAACCATGTATACAGCAAAAAGACGCCGGATCAATTCCGACGTCTCTTTCATCAAATTTCTTAAGCTTCTACTGTTTTATTTTTTGCAATTCTTTTTACTATAAATCCAAAAACATTTCTTACAAGCGGTCCGGCAAAGAATATCTGCCAGCACAATGCCATAGGAAAATTCATCGCTGTGGTCTGAAGCCATACCGCAACAAATTCACTTCCTGCGTCCTTAAAAAGAATTGTTGCTGCAAGGCTCATAAGTGGACACATGAGACATACTGACATTGCTGAAATTCCTAATATCATCATGATCATTGGATCCTTGCCCGGTGTAACAAATCTGAATGCCAGGATCTGTGCAAGCTTTCCGACAAAAAGCAATTCAAGCACGACTGCTATCGGCCACATGATACGCATCTCGCCAAGAGCTGCAATAAAAACAAAATTTTTCATCCCGCCAACATTAAGCGAAATATTGTAGCAAATCATGGCATAAACCATAACAAATGCCATAAAAGCAGTAAAAAACACATCCTGAATCTTGTTCTGTGGTAACATAATCTAACTCCTCTTCTTTCATAAAATGCAAGAAGATCTCAATGTGTTGTTCGTTATCACCGCTTCGGGATGTGCGTTTCCAATAATACCTAGAAATCTTCAATTATTATAGTAAACGAAAAAAATGCTTGCATTTAATTTCGTTTACTGCGCCAGATTTGCGCTGCAAGGCAGCATATTTCCTATGCAAATCTGTGCGCATCCTATGGAAAACGACATTAAACATACGTCAATGTCGTTTTCCGTCACAACAATTTTGGATTATAACACATTACTCTATTCTGTGTAAGTATTTTTTTTCATGCAGCATAATCAATATTCATGCCTTTATATTTCGTCTCATCCTGAGTCTTTAGTGCCTTCTGATAAGGATTTTCTTCATTATAATACTTTATCTGCGTATCAGTTGTGCCACCGGATACATAGCTTCTGCCGCACTCAGGACAGATTGCTGTATGTATCGACACTGAAGCTCTTACAACTTCTCCATTATCTTGCGAAGCCTTTTTATAAGCATTTGAAACATGCTCACCTTCATGCGCTCTGACCGCTGCTGCCGCTGCATTAGGATCGATATGCTGAGCCGACTTAAACGATACCATTTCGTCGGAGCCATCCTGGTACTTTCTATTCTTACAGGTTTCACACTCTTCCGGAGACGATTTTCTGCCGGCTTTTTTCTCCTTATCCGGATCTATAGGCTTGCCCGAAATATCAAATTCTGTAGGCTTTGTTCCGCCATAGCTTCCGTATCCGCCATAATTACCATAACTATATCCACTGTAGCTGCCGTATCCACTAATTCCTTCAATTCCTGCCATAGCGCACCTCCCTATGCTTTTCTCACCGGAATCCTTTCCGTCAGAGATACCTATTATAATTATATCAAACTCCTCTGAAAAAAATAATTAAATAACTATAAACAGTAACGCAAAGTAACGATTGATTATTACTGAATAAAGGGTTAATATATTTATCGCGACGTATAATATAAAAGGAAAGGTGCTACATTCGAAAGGATGTAGCATATATTTTTAATGGGAAAACAGATTATAATACTTAATACAGGTGGAACACTCTCCTCTGTAATGAAAGAAAACGGACTTGCTCCGGGACTGACAACAGAAAATATTCAGCGTGAACTCCACATGGTCTCCGGAGATACAGAGCTTGAGATGGTAGATATATGCTCTTTAGACAGTGCCAATATTTTTCCTGAAGACTGGGCAATGCTTGCTGAAAAAATAAATGAGCTCAAAAGCCGATGTGATGGCATCGTGGTAATACACGGAACCGATACTCTCGCATATACTTCATCGATGCTTTCTTTTATGCTTCAAAATATCAATATTCCAATCGTTATCACAGGCTCACAGCTTTCTATGGGTAATCCAATCGCGGACGCCATGGAGAACTGCCGCTGCGCGATTCACATGGCTGCTTCAGGCAGGCCGGGAGTCTATGTTGCTTTCAACAGAAAGGTTATCCTCGGCTGCCGCGCCTCAAAGGTTCGCTCTACTTCCTTTGACGCTTTCGACAGCATCAACTATCCATACTGTGCAATGATCAGCTCTATGGGAATGGTTCTTGACGATAAGGCAATCCCACAAAAAAGCGGAGTTTTTAAGCTTGAGAATAATTATTCGGACAAAGTATTTATGCTGAAAATGTTTCCAGGTATCCATCGCTCTATGCTCAAAAGCATCCTTGAGCAGGGCTATAAAGGGCTCTATATTGAGGGCTATGGATTGGGCGGAATGCCTTTTTTGAAACACGATTTTATTTCCGAATTAGGAGAGCTCACCCGCCAGGGAATGACCGTACTTGTAGGCACTCAGTGCCGTTACGAAGGCAGCAATCTAAGTGTTTATGAAACAGGATTAAAATCCCTGGAAAATGGCGTCCTGCAGGCTTATGACATGACATCCGAGGCTGCCCTTACAAAGCTCATGTGGGTTCTTGGTAAAACAGAAAATCCCGATGAGATACGAGATTATTTTTCCGTAAGCTTATGTGGTGAAGTTAGTATAAAGGTTTGACCTATCCCCTATAAACTATTGAATCTTACTGTGTTTTTTATTGTGATATTACAAAATCTATTGAGAGTTCATACTGACAATGTTACTCTTTTAATATGTAATAAACTATCGTTATTAAAGGAGCCAGATACCGTTCGAAGTTGCGCAGCTGCGAGATTACGGTATCGGCCCCGAACGGATTTAGTCAAATAACAAACTATCATTATTAAAGGAGAATGGGTATGAAAATCTATAATGTCACTGATGCAGAATTTACTAACTATGGACGTGTGATCGAGGGATACGATGCTGAGAAGCAGGAGATCATGGATGCGCTTAGAGACAAGACACCGATTCCTGAAGCTACTGAATACGTTGCTGAGGATGCTGCACTTCAGAATCTCGATGCTTCTGCAAAGATTGCAAATACGTTATTTGGCGGCTCACCAATGCAGTTCGGCTGGTGCAATGGACACAACACAAAGCTCAATTGTCTTGAGTACCATCGCTCAAGCGAGATAAATTTCGGTGCAACTGACTTTGTTGCACTCGTTGCAAAAAGAGAAGAAGTTGTAGATTTCAAGATTGACTCCAGCAAGGTTAAGGCTTTCTTTGTACCAAAAGGTGTTATGGTTGAGTTCTATGCAACTACACTTCACTATGCTCCATGTCAGGCACACAATGATTCCGGCTTCCAGGTACTTATAGGACTTCCAAAAGGAACAAATGTCGGAAAGCCAGAGTACACAACTGCAAATACAGAGGACAAACTCCTCACTGCTACTAATAAATGGCTCATCGCTCATTCTGATTCTGCCGAAGCTAAGGATGGCGCTTGGGTTGGTATCACAGGTGAAAACATTGATATCGCCGCTGATATTGATTAATTCAATTTAAAAATGTAAAACTGCCAACGGCTTCAACATTAGCCATTGGCAGTTTTTTATTTACATTTCTTCAAAGTCATCATCATCGAGGACTTTTTCTTTAGTTTCTTTTGGTGCTCTGACTATCAGGCTGAGGATCCGGCTATTGTGAATTACAAATGTCGCCGCGAGTAAAAAGAGATTTGTATAAAATACTCCGACAATATAGTAATTTCTCTCAAGCAGGTATCCCAAAGAGAATCCTACATAACTGAGAGCTCCTGTAAGTGCAAGCCCCATGACAAGCAGTGGCAGATTTAGTAATGCATTTTTTATAGCATCAAAGAAATCTCTGAATGAAGCATCAAAATATACAAATCGTCCTATCATCAGTCCAAGATAATACATCATTACCGGGTTGTACTCGCTTTCGTCTCCGATACGATTAAGCCATACGAGTATGATTATCACATAGAACATTGCAAGCAATCTTATAGATGCCTTCTCCTCTTTGCTCACTTTTTTCAGTGGAATTATTATTTTATCGAGGAGTGTATTAAAAACACACGACAGACATATCAAAAGCAGCAATATGAAGTCTTTCCAGTCTGCCCATGTCCTCTCTACAAGTCCTGCCATTCCTCCGCTTGATGTTCCGCACAGAGAATATATGTGATTAATTACAACATATGCGCATGAAAACGATATTACAGACGTTCCCGAGATTATCATTTCATAAAATCGCTGTACACGATTGTGCGATCTTTCATAAAACTCATAATCTCTCTCACTCTTTTTCATCATTGACGTGCTGATCTTCATGCTTAAAACTATCAATGCTATGCATCCAATCAGCCCAATAAGTGCCATTACAAAAAATATTATCTTCTGAATTGTAGTAAAATCCGGATTTATATATGCTTCAATTGTCATTTCTGATTATGCCCTATCTACTGCCTTTTTATATATTTTCTTTACCTCAGCGGCATCAAGCGGACGAATCCTCGAAAGCTTCATCGTGTCTTTCATAGTTGCGTCCTGTGAAAGTGCCTCAAGTGCTTCCTCGCTTGTATCTACCCCAAGTTCATTAAGATTTGTAGGCATTCCGATCGACTTAAAGAACGCTACAGTCTTGTCTATTCCAAGTCTTGCTGCCTTCTCGTCATCTACTTCGTCTACGCCCCATACTTTCCTTGCAAATCTTGCAAAACGAGGCAATGCTCCCTTGTAAAGTTCATCAGCCCATGCTCCCCAAACAGCTGCAAGGGATGCGCCATGTGTCACACCGTAACGCGCTGAAAGGGCATGACCAAACTTATGCACTGAAAAGTCTTTTCCTCGTCCACACTCTGTAAGGTTGTTGTGAGAAAGACTTGATGCCCAGAATATCTCACTCATTGCATGATAATCGGAAGGATCCTCCACGATTACCGAACCATTTTTAACTACTGTACGTATAAGTCCCTCTGCGATCTCATCTGTCAAGTCACAATCTGACTCCGGGATGAAGTATCTCTCCATCGTATGCATCATAATGTCCGTAACGCCTGCCGCTATCTGATTTTTAGGCAGTGTCATTCCAAGCTCCGGATTAACGATTGCGAATCTGCATCTGTTAAACTCTGTATTGATACCCGATTTTTTTCCGATCTCTTCATTGGTTAATACCGCAGAATCGCTCATCTCACTTCCTGCAGCCGGCATTGTAAGAACTGCCGCAACCGGAGTTGACTTTGTAAGAGGAGCCTTCTTTGTCCATATATCCCAAAGCTTCTCCGCAGGATTTGCTGCACCATGCGCGATAGCCTTTGCCGTATCGATGGCACTACCACCGCCTACTCCGATAATTATATCTGCACCAAATTCTATTGCTTTTTTTACACCTTCTTCAGCGTGTGCAAGTGTTGGATTTGGCTGAGCTCCACCAAACTCTTCATAAGAAACTCCTGCATTATCAAGGGATTTTTCAATCCTTCCAAGTAATCCGCTCTTTACTACACTGCCCTTACCATAAACCAGCAGAGCTTTTTTTCCGTATCTTGCAGCTGCTGCGCCAGTCTCATTTTCCACACCTTTTCCAAATATAACTTCTGTTGGTGCGTGAAATCTAAAATTGTCCATTTCCTACCTCCATTAAAATACCCTTTTACACTCCAAGATATGATATTTATATTTAATGCCAACGGATTGTTTCGTGCTTTGCACTCCACAATCCTATCAAATATTCGTGTTTTCGTGTTGCTTCGCACCACTGCGCTGCATACACTCTCACTAAGCTCACTTAATGTTCGCTAAGTGTTCGTAGCATCCACACTCATATTTGGGCGGGTCATAAAGTCTTTTACCCATTAGCAAGCTAGCTTGCCATGTGAAATGACTTTAGACCCTGACATTATATATTGTACTCCATTTAACAACGAAAAACCATACGATAGATGGCAGCTACCGTATGGTTTTCATTTCTTTTTCTTGTTGTTTTAAGGAGATTACATTACTGGCTCTATGTCATTATTTGTTGTATGTTTCTATTGGAGGCTTATCTCAATCTGCAAAAAGCGGTGTAGAAAGATATCTGTCACCTGAATCTGGAAGAAGAACTACGATTGTTTTACCCTTATTCTCCTCTCTCTCTGCAAGTATCTGTGCTGCCTTAAGTGCTGCACCGGATGAGATTCCTACAAGTACACCCTCACTATGTGCGAATGCTCTTCCCTCTTTGAATGCATCATCATTTTCAATTGGGATGATCTCATCATAAACCTTTGTGTTAAGTATATCTGGAACAAATCCGGCTCCGATACCCTGAATCTTATGTGGTCCCGGCTTTCCGGTTGAAAGTACTGCACTGCTTGCAGGCTCAACTGCTACTATCTTGACATCCGGATTCTGCTCCTTGAGGTACTCACCTACACCAGTGATCGTTCCGCCTGTACCTACACCAGCTACAAAGATATCAACCTTTCCATCTGTCTGCTCCCAGATTTCAGGACCAGTTGTAGTCTTATGAATTTCAGGATTTGCTGGATTGATGAACTGACCGAGAATTACAGAATTCTCAATTTCTTTATTAAGTTCTTCAGCCTTTGCAATAGCACCCTTCATTCCCTTAGCGCCTTCTGTAAGCACGAGCTCTGCGCCATAAGCCTTAAGAAGATTTCTTCTCTCTACACTCATTGTATCTGGAAGTGTGATGATTGTTCTATATCCTTTGATAACAGCTACTGAAGCAAGTCCAATACCAGTGTTTCCACTTGTTGGCTCGATGATAGTTGAACCTTCTTTGAGGATTCCCTTCTTCTCAGCATCTTCGATCATTGCAAGACCAACTCTATCTTTTACAGATCCGGCCGGATTAAGGTACTCAAGCTTTGTAAGAATTGTTACATCCTTTATCCCTGCCTTCTGTGCATATCTATCTGCCTTCAAAATAGGTGTTCCGCCTATAAGCTGTGTTGCATTTTCAATAATCTTTCCCATAGCTTTCTCCTCCGGATTTTCATTTCATAGTTTTCTAGTAGGTTTTCTATGTTTTGAATTCTACACCTATTTATCCGGTACGTCAATACCTTTTTTTATATAATTTAAAATAGAAAAAGCGCCAAGGCTAATGCCCTGACGCTATTTTCATTTGATATGATAATACAAGTTATACTGCTTAGATGAGCTCAAGAAGAACTTCCATAGCAGCATCACCCTTACGAAGACCGATCTTAACGATACGAGTGTAACCACCCTTACGATCAGCATACTTTGGAGCGATCTCGTCGAAAAGCTTTGCGCAAAGATCAACTTCCTTTGCCTTCTTGCCTGTGCCCTCTACTACTGGGTAAAGAACCTTAAGCATCTCACGTCTAGCGTGAAGTCTTGAAGGAAGATCCTTCTTGATCTTCTTCTCAACTGTATCGTAAACAGTAACAGTAACACCGTTATCGATTCTCTTGATCTTACCGTTCTCATCACGGTGTGTCTCAGAAAGAACTGCCTTTGTGTCCTTATCAACGATCTGCTTTACTCTGTGGCCATCTTTATCTTTTCTAGCAACCTTTGCAGATACTGTAACTTCCTCGAAGTTATCCTTCTCGCGGATAGCCTTTGTGATAAGCTTCTCAGCCATCTTCTGAACTTCTTCAGCCTTTGCAGCTGTTGTCTTAATCTTACCGTTAAGGATAAGAGCTGTTACCTGGCTTCTAAGAAGAGCCTTTCTCTGTGATGCTGTACGACCAAGCTTTCTGTACTTTGCCATTATATATTTCCTCTACTTTCTCATTTATATACATTGTCATGCCTTTTGGTCTTACTGACAGTGCGTGAGTGGAGTACTATGCCTTTTGGACTTATTAGTACACCAAAGTTACCAATTTATTCCTCTGTCTTGTTAAGCTCGAGACCAAGCTCGTTAAGCTTTGCAAGAACTTCTTCCAGTGACTTACGACCAAGGTTACGTACCTTCATCATATCATCCGGAGTTCTGTTGATAAGCTCAGCAACGGTATTGATGCCTGCTCTCTTAAGACAGTTGTAAGAACGAACTGAAAGCTCAAGTTCGTCAATGTTCATCTCAAGAACCTTAGCTGTCTCATCATTTGGCTTATCGATCATAACTTCAGCCTTTGTAGCTGCGTCTGAAAGATCGATAAAGAGACCAAGATGCTCGCTAAGTACCTTAGCTGCAAGGCTTACTGCCTCCTGAGGTATAAGTGTACCATCAGTATATACATCTAAAGTAAGCTTATCGTAGTCTGTAACCTGACCTACACGAGTATTCTCTACAGTAAGGTTTACTCTCTCTACAGGTGTAAAGATTGAATCTACTGCGATAACTCCGATTGGAAGATCATCAGACTTATTTTTATCTGAGCTTACATATCCTCTACCATTGGAAATTGTGAGCTCCATGTAGAGTCTATTGTCTGCACCACCATTAAGTGTTGCAATGTGCTGATCAAGATTAATAATCTCAATATCCTGATCCACCTGAATATCAGCTGCTGTAATCTCGCCTTCACCGCTAAAATCAATGTAAGCAGTCTTAGGCTCATCAGATGAACTGTTGTTACGGATAGCAAGATTTTTGATATTAAGAATGATTTCAGTTACATCTTCCTTTACTCCAGGAATAGAACTAAACTCATGAAGAACTCCCTCAATCTTAACCTGACTTACTGCTGCACCAGGCAGAGATGAAAGCATGATTCGTCTGAGCGAATTTCCAAGTGTAATGCCGTAACCACGCTCTAATGGTTCTACAACAAACCTTGCATATTTGTTATCTTCCGATACATCTGTAATCTCAATCTTTGGTTTTTCAAACTCAAACAAACTATGTACCTCCTTTGGGGTTCTAAATAAAAACGAATAAGAAGAAAAAGGTACGCAAAATTAGTATTTTAATTGTGCGTACCTAATCTAGTAACCAATATATGTATTATTATAACACAAATACTGTCACTATGTTAATTACTTAGAATACAACTCGACGATAAGCATTTCATCTACAGGAACATCAATCTGATCCCTTGAAGGAAGTTCATTTACAGTACCCTTGAAGTTGTCATGATCTGCTGTCAACCATGCTGGTACTGCTCTATCAGCAGTTACATCAAAGATATCCTTGATGTGCTGTGAAGCCTTTGACTTCTCCTTGATCTCGATAACATCACCTGGCTTAACGAGGATAGATGCAATATTAACAACCTTTCCGTTAAGAGTGAATGTCTTATGTCCTACCATCTGACGAGCTTCTCTTCTTGTTCTTGCAAAACCAAGACGGAAAATTACATTGTCAAGTCTTCTCTCAAGAAGGATCATAAGGTTTTCACCAGTCATACCCTTCATGCGATCAGCCTTCTTGTAGTAATTACGGAAAGGCTTCTCAAGAACACCATATATAAACTTAGCCTTCTGCTTTTCACGAAGCTGAAGTCCGTACTCACTTATCTTTCTGTTGGCTCTAGTAAGGTTTCTGTTTGATTTCTTGCTGAGTCCAAGATATGCCGGTTCCAATCCAAGGGATCTGCATCTCTTAAGAACAGGTACTCTATTAACTGCCATATGCTTACACTCTCCTTCTCTTAGGTGGACGGCATCCGTTATGTGGAACTGGAGTTACGTCCTTGATACTGGTTACCTGAAGACCTGCTGCTGATAAAGCACGGATAGCTGCTTCTCTTCCTGAACCAGGGCCTTTAACCATAACATCAACTGACTTAAGACCGTGGATGAGTGCTGCCTTTGTAGCTGTTTCTGCTGCTACCTGAGCTGCATAGGGAGTAGATTTCCTTGAACCTCTAAAACCAAGACCGCCGGCACTAGCCCATGAAAGAGCATTTCCCTGTGCATCTGTCAGAGTAACAATAGTGTTGTTGAAAGATGACTGAATATGTGCCTGTCCGTGTTCAACGTTTTTCTTAACGCGCTTTCTTGTAACTTTCTTCGCGCTAGCCTGCTGTTTAGCCATATTAAAACTAACCTACTTTCTCTAATCTTACTTGTTAATAAGTAACTAATGACCTTGCAGATAAGAGAATTACTTCTTCTTATTTGCTACTGTTCTTCTTGGACCTTTGCAAGTTCTTGCATTAGTCTTTGTCTTCTGACCGCGACATGGAAGAGACTTTCTATGACGAACACCTCTGTAGCAACCAATCTCTGTAAGTCTCTTGATGTTCATAGCGATCTCTCTACGAAGATCACCTTCGATAGTCTGTGTTCTATCGATAACATCACGAAGCTTTGCTACTTCTTCTTCTGTCAAATCTCTTACGCGTGTGTCAGGATTAACTCCTGCTTCGGCCAAAATTCTGTTTGAGCTTGTTCTTCCGATACCATAGATGTATGTAAGACCAATCTCAACACGCTTTTCTCTAGGTAAATCAACACCAGCGATACGAGCCATAGTGAGTATGAACCTCCTTCTTTCTACTTATAGTACGCAAAAATATTATCCCTGAACCTGCTTATGCTTTGGGTTCTCGCAGATAACTCTAATCTTACCTTTTCTCTTGATAACCTTGCACTTTTCGCACATAGGCTTAACTGAAGATCTAACCTTCATGTTCTTCCTCCAATCTTCGTAAAAAAATGCACATGAGGATAGGCTCTTTTGAAAAGAGCCGACTTATATAATATCATATCAAATGAATCACTGCAAGCTATAATTTCTTAAGATAACATAAAAATTATAAATTATTTATCTCTCCAGATGATTCTTCCTTTTGACAGGTCGTATGGTGACATCTCAAGCGTTACCTTATCGCCTGGAAGGATTCTGATAAAATTCATACGGAGCTTTCCACTTATATGTGCAAGTACCTGATGCCCATTTTCAAGTTCTACCTGAAACATTGCATTAGGAAGCTTCTCTACTACTCTGCCTTCAATTTCAATAACATCTGCTTTTGACATCAATTCCTCCATGTCATAGGCGAGAGCTGCTGAGCAGCCCTCGCTAAGCAATCACTAATATTACTTTAATATCTCTTCAATTGCCTTGAATACATCATCAGGAGCAACAGTACCATCAACCTCTTTGAGAACGCCTTTATTATTGTAGAAATCTATAAGTGGCTGTGTCTGCTCATGGTAGACATCAAGGCGCTTCTTAACAGTCTCTGGTTTATCATCGTCACGAAGTACAAGCTCGCTGCCACAGTTGTCGCAGATTCCTTCCTTTTTAGAAGGGAGGAATGACAAGTGATATGTCGCACCGCACTTAAGGCAAGCACGTCTACCAGACATTCTACCAATAATGTCGTCGTCCGGAACCTCGACGTTAATAGCATAGTCAACTCCTGTTCCAAGCTTTGCAAGCTCAGAATCAAGGACTTCAGCCTGAGGGATTGTACGTGGGAAACCATCAAGAACGTAACCGTTCTTGCAGTCTTCCTGTGCTACCCTGTCTAACAGGATTCTCACAGTCAGCTCATCAGGAACGAGCTTACCTTGATCCATATACTCTTTTGCTTCTTTTCCAAGAGCTGTTCCGTTCTTTATATTAGCACGGAAAATATCTCCTGTAGAAACATGTGGAATGTTGAACTTCTCAGCAATACGCTTTGCCTGAGTTCCCTTACCCGCACCTGGTGCGCCAAGCATAACGATCTTCATACATTTACCTCATTTCGACGCTTTACTCCAGCTCTTATTAGCCAAGGAATCCCTTGTAGCTGCGAACAAGCATACGTGACTCAATCTGCTTCAGTGTTTCCAAAATTACACCTACGATAATGATCAGTGATGTTCCACCGAAGGATACATTAGCACCAAACATACCGTTAAAGAATATCGGAATAACTGCTACTATTACAAGACCAACAGCTCCGATGAAAATAATATAATTCAAAATGTTTGTCAGATATTCATTGGTTGGCTTACCTGGACGAATACCTGGGATAAAACCACCCTGCTTCTTCAGATTCTCAGAAACTTCCAATGGATTGAAAGTAATTGATGTATAGAAGTAAGCGAAGAATATTACTAACACGATGTAAACCAACAAACCTATAGTATATACAGGCTTTGTAGGATCACACCAGTTTCCTGTATTCAACATACGGAGAACCTGTCCTCCGAGTGAAGTACCACCGTCAATACCAAAAAGCTGGCATATAACAATTGGAAACTGCATCAATGAAGATGCAAAGATAATCGGTATAACTCCTCCGGTATTAACCTTAAGAGGTATGTTTGTAGAATTGCCGCCAACCATCTTTCGGCCAACTACTTTTTTCGCATACTGAACAGGAATCCTTCTCTCTGCTCCATTGAGGAGAAGTGTAAGGATAACTGTTGCAAGAATGATAGCAATGATTACGATTGCAGCAATTATTCCCATGATAGCCTTGCCTGCTTCGAAGTTACTCTTTACAAACATGTTAAAGAGACTTGCAAGATCAGAAGGCATTCTTGAGATAATATTAATGATCAAGACTACGGATATACCGTTTCCGACACCATTCTCTGTAATCTGCTCACCAATCCACATCAGCAGTGCGGAACCTGCAGTCAGGCCGGTAACAATCATAATGCCTGTCAGCCAAGGATTCATGGTTCTATCAAGGATACCCTGATTGTAGAAACCAATCGCCATAGCTGCTGATTCAATTAAAGCAAGACCTACCGTTACATAACGCGTAATGGCAACGAGAACCTTTCGGCCCTCCTCGCCATCACGCTGTTTCTCTTCCAAATACGGAATCGCAATGGTAAGAAGCTCAATGATGATGGATGATGTAATGTACGGCGTGATGTTCAAAGCAAAAATGGACATATTCTCAAACGATCCACCAGTGAATGCATTAAAGAATGTAAATGTGTCACCTGTAAGGTTGGAGAACCACTGTGAGAAATACTCACGGTTTACTCCAGGTATAGGCAACTGACAACCCATACGTATCAAAACGAGCATTACGAATGTAAATATAAGTCTGTCACGGATGTCCTTAATCTTGAAAGCATTACGTACCGACTGTAACATCAGATCACCTCAGCTTTCCCACCTGCATTTTCAATTTTCTCTTTAGCTGATGCTGAGAATGCGTTAACCTGAACAGTAAGCTTCTTTGAAAGCTCTCCGTTACCAAGGATCTTAACGCCATCGCGGAGTTCCTTAACAACGCCTCTCTCGAGAAGATTCTCAAGAGTTACTGTCTCGCCATCCTCATAGAAAGCATCAAGAATGTCAATGTTGAGTGCAACAATTTCCTTTGAGTTAAAGTTCTTGAAGCCTCTCTTTGGCAATCTTCTGTAAAGTGGCATCTGACCACCTTCGAATCCAAGACGAGGAGCGCCTGAACGAGCCTTCTGTCCCTTATGGCCATAGCCGGCTGTCTTACCATTTCCTGAAGCATGTCCACGGCCTTTTCTGAAGTTAGCTGTGTGCTTGCAACCAGGAGCTGGTCTTAAGTTAGATAATTCCATCTTTACACCTCCTATTAGATTTCTTCAACCTTTACAAGATGGCGAACAGCCTTGATCATGCCGCGAACAGCATCATTGTCAGGAAGCTCAACCGAATTGTATGTCTTGTGAATTCCCATAGCCTCAACAGTCTTCTTGTGCTTTGGGATTGCACCTATTGTAGATTTAACTAATGTAACTTTTAATTTCTTGTCAGCCATTGTAACCTCCATCTAGTGTGAACCTTAGCCCAACACTTCTTCAACAGACTTACCACGGTTAGCTGCAACTTCTTCTGGAGTCTTGAGCTGTGATAAAGCGTCGATTGTTGCAAGAACTACGTTCTGCTTGTTGTTTGAACCAAGTGACTTAGTACGGATGTTTCTGATGCCTGCAACTTCACAAACGATACGTGCCGGACCACCAGCGATAATACCAGTACCTTCTGGAGCCTTCTTAAGAAGGATAGAAGCGCCACCGAACTTACCCATGAAGTCGTGAGGAATTGAACCGTTTGTATCAAGTGGTACAGCGACAAGCTTCTTTGCAGCATCTTCCTTACCCTTGCGGATAGCTTCTGGAATTTCAGCTGCCTTACCAAGACCTACACCAACGTGTCCATTGTTGTCACCAACAACAACAAGAGCTGAGAAACGCATGTTACGTCCGCCCTTTACAACCTTAGTAACACGCTTGATTGTAACTACCTTATCAACCAGCTCAAGGCTGTTTGGATCAATTTTAGAGTGTTTCATTGTCTTCTCCTTTCGTATTAGAATTTGAGTCCGGCTTCTCTTGCTGCATCAGCCAGTGCCTGAATCTTGCCCTGGTAGATGAAACCGCCTCTATCGAAGACAACCTCTGTGATACCCTTTTCAACAGCTCTCTTACCGATTACTGAGCCGAGATACTTAGCAGCCTCTACGTTGTCTGTGTACTTAAGTTCCGAGCTAACTGCCTTTTCAACCGTTGAAGCAGCGACCAGTGTATTGCCGGCAACATCATCTATGATCTGAGCATACATGTGCTTGTTGCTTCTGAATACTGACAGACGTGGTCTCTCAGGCGTGCCGCTGAAACGATTGCGAATCTTAAGGTGTTTCTTCTCTCGAACTTCGCTTCTTGATTTTTTGCTAATCATTTCTTTCGCTCCTCCTTAATTACTTCTTACCAGTCTTGCCGACTTTACGTCTGATAGTTTCATCGATATATTTAATACCCTTACCCTTATAAGGCTCAGGTCTCTTCTTATCTCTGATAACAGCCGCATACTGACCGACCTTCTCTTTATCGATACCTTCAACTTCGATCTTATTGTCAACGACCTTTGTTTCGATTCCCTCTGGATCCTCCATGATTACTGGATGTGAGAATCCGAGGCTCAGTGTAAGTGTCTTACCCTGCTTCTGTGCTCTGTAACCAACACCGTTGATTTCAAGAACCTTCTTGTATCCTTCTGATACACCAATGACCATATTATTGAGCAGGGATCTTGTCAGACCATGTAAAGCCTTAGTCTGCTTCTCGTCGTTAGGTCTCTCAACTACAACCTGACTATCCTCTACTTTAATAGTAAGAACTGAAGGAAGAACTCTTTCAAGAGTTCCCTTTGGTCCTTTTACAGTCACTTTATTATTTTCTGCAACATCTACTGTAACACCAGCAGGTACTGCGATAGGCATTTTTCCGATACGTGACATGCCCGCTACCTCCTATTTAATTACCATACAAAGGCGAGTACTTCGCCACCAACTTTGAGTTCTCTAGCTTTCTTGTCTGTGATAACACCCTGGTTTGTTGAAAGGATTGCGATACCAAGTCCACCAAGAACCTTTGGAAGCTCATCCTTACCAGCGTATACGCGGAGACCTGGCTTAGAAATTCTCTTAAGACCAGTGATTACTCTCTTTGACTTATCGTCAACATACTTAAGTGTTACGTGGATATCCTTAAAACCGTTGTTGTCAACAAGCTCATACTTCTTGATGAAACCTTCGTTAAGAAGGATATCAGCTATAGCAACCTTCATCTTAGATGAAGGGATATCAACTGTATCGTGTTTTGCAGTATTTGCATTACGAATTCTTGTAAGCATATCTGCAATCGGATCATTTGTTGTCATTACTTAACCTCCTTATGATCTGTCTAGTAACTCTCGAACTTACCAAGACGCTTTCTTTACGCCTGGAATCTGTCCCTTATATGCAAGTTCGCGGAAGCATACTCTGCAGATACCATACTTACGAAGAACTGAGTGCGGACGGCCACAGATTCTGCAACGTGTATATGCCCTTGTAGAAAACTTAGGTTTACGCTGCTGCTTCAGCTTCATAGATAACTTAGCCATGAATTAAATCCTCCTTATTTCTGAAAAGGCATATTGAACAGTCTAAGAAGCTCACGAGCCTCTTCGTCTGTCTTTGCAGTTGTGACAACAATAATGTCCATACCTCTAACCTTGTCAATCTTATCGTACTCGATTTCAGGGAAGATAAGCTGCTCCTTGATGCCGAGTGCATAGTTGCCGCGGCCATCAAATGAATTAGCGTTAACACCGTGGAAGTCACGTACTCGAGGAAGAGCGAGGTTTACAAGACGGTCAAGGAACTCATACATTCTCTCGCCGCGAAGAGTAACCTTACATCCGATAGGCATACCCTCTCTGATCTTGAAGTTAGCGACAGCCTTCTTAGCCTTTGTTGTTACAGCCTTCTGACCTGTGATAGTCTCAAGGTCTGAAACAGCGCTGTCAAGAACCTTTGCGTTCTCCTTAGCTTCGCCAACACCCATGTTAACGACAATCTTAACAACCTTTGGCACTTCCATAACGTTCTTGTAACCGAACTTTTTAGTCATTGCCTCAACGATTTCGTTCTGATACTGATCTCTAAGTCTGCTCATTTATATCCTCCTTTCCTCAGTCAATAACTTCGCCGTTAGATTTAGCGAAACGTACCTTCTTACCGCCGTCCTGAATCTTGAAACCGATTCTGGTTGGCTTTCCGTTTGCAAGGTACATAACATTAGAAAGGTCAAATGCTGCTTCCTTGTGAACGATACCGCCATCTGGGTTAACAGCTGATGGCTTCTCATGCTTTGCGATCATGTTTACGCCTTCAACTACAACCTTATTGTTCTTTACGTCAACGGAAAGAACCTTTCCGCTCTTACCTTTATCTTTACCGGCGATTACCTGAACGGTATCACCCTTCTTGATCTTTGACATTGCCATTTGGTGACACCTCCTTATAATACTTCTGGTGCAAGTGATACAATCTTCATGAAGCCCTTATCACGAAGCTCACGAGCAACCGGTCCAAAGATACGAGTTCCTCTTGGGGTGCTGTCATCTTTGATAATAACTGCTGCATTCTCATCAAATCTGATGTATGAGCCATCCTTACGACGGATGCTCTTTACAGTACGTACAACTACTGCTTTAACTACATCACCCTTTTTAACAACACCGCCGGGTGTTGCATCTTTAACAGAAGCAACAATGATATCACCGATACTTGCATATCTTCTTGTTGAGCCGCCTAAAACTCTGATGCAAAGGATTTCTTTTGCGCCGGTATTATCTGCGACTTTTAATCTTGTTTCCTGCTGTACCATGCTGACAATTCTCCTTTCACCTGAGTTATTTAGCTCTCTCGATGATCTCTACGAGTCTCCATCTCTTGGTCTTAGAAAGAGGTCTTGTCTCCATAACCTTTACTGTATCACCAATATTGCACTCGTTCTTATCATCCTGAGCCTTAAGTTTATATGTCTTCTTAACAATCTTCTTGTAAAGAGGATGTTTAACATTATCGACAACTGCTACCGTGATGGTCTTGTCCATCTTATTGCTGACAACCTTACCGGTACGTGTCTTTCTGAGATTTCTTTCTGCCATTTTATCTCCTTCCCGACGCCTTAGGCCTTCGCAGCATTCTCAGTTATTACAGTCTGAATTCTTGCGATATTCTTTCTAACTTCTCTGATTCTGCTGGTGTTGTCAAGCTGGTTTGTCGCATTCTGGAATCTTAAGTTGAAAAGCTCTTTCTTTGCTGCTGTCAGCTCTTCTGCAAGCTCGGAAACTGACTTTGCTCTTAAATCTGCAACATACTTATCAGTCTTCATTATGCTTCACCGCCTTCTCTAGCTGCTACTGCTGCTTCTGTTTCAGCCTTGGACATGATCTTAACCTTGCAAGGAAGCTTGTGGGAAGCAAGACGAAGTGCTTCTCTAGCTGTCTCCTCAGGTACGCCTGCAATTTCAAACATTACACGGCCAGGCTTAACAACTGCTACCCAGTGGTCAACTGCGCCCTTACCAGAACCCATACGTGTTCCGAGTGGCTTAGTTGTTACAGGCTTGTCAGGGAAAATCTTGATCCATACCTGTCCACCACGCTTTACGTGTCTTGTCATAGCAACACGGGCTGCCTCGATCTGGTTAGATTTGATCCAGCAAGGCTCGAGAGCAACAATACCGTACTCGCCGTAGCTTACAGTGTTACCACTGTTAGCCTTACCTCTAAGTGAACCACGCATCTGCTTACGATGCTTAACTCTCTTTGGCATTAACATTATTTATCGCTCCCTTCCTTACCTGCCTTACGATCAGCAGTCTGCTTCTTTCCTGGAAGAACCTCACCCTTGTAGATCCAAACCTTTACGCCGACTTTACCATAAGTAGTATCAGCCTCAGCGAAACCATAGTCGATATCAGCACGAAGTGTCTGAAGCGGAATAGTTCCCTCTGAGTAGAACTCACGACGAGCGATATCAGCGCCGCCAAGACGTCCTGAAACTGATGCCTTGATACCCTTAGCACCATTCTTCATTGTTCTCTGCATAGCAGACTTCATAGCACGTCTGAATGATACACGGTTCTCAAGCTGGCTAGCGATATTCTCAGCAACAAGCTGTGCATCCATATCTGGACGCTTGATCTGCTTGATCTCGATATCTACGTTCTTGCCTGTCTCTTTAGCAAGTGCCTTCTTAGTAGCCTCTATATCCTTACCACCCTTACCAATGATGATACCTGGTCTAGATGTAAGTACTGTAGCTCTTACCTTGCCTGCTGATCTCTCGATCTCGATCTTTGAGATGCCTGCAGAGTAAAGCTTCTTCTTCAAATATTCTCTGATTTTATAATCTTCCACAAGGTAATCAGCGAAATCGCCTTCTGCATACCATTTGGAATCCCAGTCCTTAATAACTCCGACTCTCAAGCCGTGGGGATTAACTTTCTGGCCCATTGAATGATCTCCTTTCTACGCCTTAGTTCTTTTCGTTAAGAATGACTGTAATGTGGCTCATTCTCTTCTCAATTCTGTAAGCTCTGCCCTGTGCACGAGGCTGAATACGCTTCATGATAGGACCCTGGCTAGCATAGCACTCTTCGATGAAGAGGCTTTCTTTGTTAAGTCCGCTGTTGTTCTCAGCATTTGCTGCTGCAGACTCAAGGAGCTTAAGAATAACGCCAGAAGCATATCTTGGGTTGTATGTAAGAATAGCCTTAGCCTCAACGTAGCTCTTTCCTCTTATTGCATCCAATACGAAGCAAGCTTTCTGTACTGGAATTCTAGCATAGGATAACTTAGCTGATGGTCTGGTATCCTTGTTTGCATTTCTTTCTCTTTTAATCTGGGAACGATGTCCTTTTGCCATGGATAAAACCTCCTTTCAAATTATCCTATTACTTTTTAACAGATGATGTTGAAGCGTGGCCCTTGTATGTACGAGTTGCAACGAACTCACCAAGCTTGTGACCAACCATATCTTCAGTTATATATACAGGAACGTGCTTTCTTCCATCATGTACTGCGATGGTGTGACCAACGAATGACGGGAAAATTGTTGAACGACGTGACCATGTCTTGATGACATCTTTGTTGCCACTCTGGTTCATCGCGTCAACCTTCTTGAGAAGGCTTTCGTCAGCGAAAGGTCCCTTTTTAAGTGAACGTGACATTTTAATCCTCCTTATGCATTAAGAGCTTTGCCGTTTCTTCTACGTACGATGAGCTTGTTTGAAGCCTTCTTTCTCTTTCTAGTCTTAAGACCAAGAGCAGGCTTGCCCCAAGGTGTGCATGGACCTGGACGTCCGATAGGTGCTCTACCTTCACCACCTCCGTGTGGGTGATCGTTAGGGTTCATGACAGAACCGCGAACTGTAGGACGAATGCCCATGTGACGAATACGACCAGCTTTACCATAATTGATAAGGTTGTGATCAATGTTTCCGATAACACCAATTGTTGCTCTGCACTCAATTGGTACCATTCTCATCTCGCCTGAAGGAAGCTTAATTGTAGCATACTTGCCTTCTTTAGCCATAAGCTGAGCTACTGTACCAGCTGAACGAACCATCTGGCCGCCCTTTCCTGGATAAAGCTCTATATTGTGAATGCTAGAACCTACTGGGATATTGCTGAGTGGAAGGCAGTTACCAACACGAACTTCTGCGTCTGGTCCGTTCTGGATCTTCATTCCATCTGTAAGTCCCTGAGGTGCAAGGATATATCTCTTCTCACCGTCTTCGTAGCAAACAAGAGCGATGTTAGCTGTTCTGTTTGGATCGTACTCGATACCGATAACCTTAGCTGTCATTCCGTCCTTGTCGTTTCTCTTGAAGTCGATAACTCTGTACTTAGACTTGTTTCCGCCGCCATGGTGACGAACAGTGATCTTACCCTGGTTGTTACGACCAGACTTATTCTTGATCTTTACAAGAAGTGACTTCTCAGGAGTCTTCTTTGTAATATCACTGAAATCAGAACCGGTCATATTCCTTCTGGAAGGTGTATATGGGTTATATGTTTTGATTCCCATTGTAATTCTCCTTTATTAGTACCATGCAAATAATTTTAATTTGTCTTGCATGTCATTATTAGCAACTATCAAAGACCTGCGAAGATCTCGATTTCCTTGCTGTCTGCTGTAAGCTTTACAACTGCCTTCTTCTGCTTAGCAGTCTTACCTACAACTAAACCTCTTCTCTTCATCTTGCCCTGGATGTTCATTGTGTTGACTTTCTCAACCTTAGCGTCGAACATCTTCTCAACAGCCTCTTTGATCTGAGCCTTGTTTGCTTCCGGGTGAACAAGGAAAGTATATTTTCTCTCAGCCATGCCATTCATTGACTTCTCAGTTACAACAGGCTTGAGGATAACATCATAATAATTAAGGCTTGCCATTATGCATACACCTCCTCAAGTTTCTCTACAGCAGCTTTTGTTGTGATAACTGTGCTGTACTTCATAATGTCATAGGTGTTGATTGTGTTAACCTGAGCTGTGATGACATTAGGGATATTTCTAGCAGAGAGGATTGCGTTCTGATCCATGCCGTCAAGGATAACAATTGCCTTGTTAACCTTAAGTGCATCAAGCACCTCCTGGAATTTCTTTGTCTTAATGCCGTCAAACTTAAGCTCATCAAGAACGATGAACTTCTCGTCCTGTACACGAGATGTAAGAGCGCTCTTAAGAGCCATTCTCTTCTCTTTCTTGTTCATCTTGAAGGAGTAATCTCTTGGAACTGGTGCAAAAACAACCCCACCGTGTGTCCACTGTGGTGATCTTGTTGAACCCTGACGAGCGTGACCTGTTCCCTTCTGCTTCCAAGGCTTTCTTCCGCCACCAGAAACTTCTGAACGAGTCTTTGCCTTCTGTGTTCCCTGACGATTATCAGCGAGCTGCTGAAGTACTGCCTGATGTACGAGGTTCTCATTGATCTCAACTCCGAAGAGCTCGTCATTCAGCTCAAGTGTTCCAACTTCGCTTCCTGTCATATTAAAAACTTTTACGTTAGCCATTTATCTGAATCCTCCTTTCTCCAATATTATTTATTTCTCTTGCAAGTCTCTTTGATAGTAACGAGAGCCTTCTTTGCTCCTGGAACGCAACCCTTAACAAGAATAAGATTCTTCTCTGAGTCTACGCGTACAACCTCAAGATTCTGAACTGTGATCTGCTTTGATCCCATGTGTCCTGGCATGCCCTTACCCTTGAATACTCTTGATGGTGATGAACATGCACCGTTTGAACCCTGATGTCTGTGGAACTTAGAACCGTGCTTCATAGGTCCTCTGTGCTGACCAAGTCTCTTGACAGCGCCCTGGAAACCTTTACCCTTTGAGATTGCAGTTGCATCGATGAAATCACCTGCTGTAAAGATATCAGCCTTGATCTCCTGTGCAAGCTGATACTCAGCTGCGTTATCAAAACGGAATTCCTTAACATATTTCTTTGACTCTACGCCAGCCTTCTTGAAGTGACCCTGCATAGGCTTTGTTGTTCCGTGTGCGTGAGCAATCTTGTCACCCTCAACAACCTTATCCTTGCTTTCGCCAAATCCAACCTGAACTGCGTTGTAGCCATCGTTCTCTTCAGTCTTGATCTGTGTTACAACACAAGGACCAGCTTCAAGAACAGTGACAGGAGTTACTACTCCATTCTCGTCGAAAATCTGAGTCATTCCGATTTTCTTTGCTAAGATAGCTTTTGTCATCTCTTCACCTTTCTGCATTGGAACGCTTGCCTGCCATGCGTTCATACATGATGCTTAAAAAATTACTTGTTCTTCATTTTGATGTCGATATAGACACCTGCAGGCATCTCAAGTCTTGAAAGAACATCAACTGTCTTCTGTGTTGGAGCAATGATGTCGATGAGTCTCTTGTGAGTTCTCTGCTCGAACTGCTCACGGCTATCCTTGTACTTGTGAACCGCACGAAGGATTGTAACTACTTCCTTCTTTGTTGGAAGTGGTACTGGACCGCTAACCTCAGATCCGTTCTTCTTGACTGTTTCGATGATTTTTCTGGCTGATGCATCAACTAACTGATGATCATAGGCTTTTAATGTAATTCTCATAACCTGATTTGCCATAAAAAAAGTCGCCTCCTTTTCGCACTTTTTCAGTACGACAAGCGGTGACTGTACACGTTACCGGGTGTGTCCTTGCTGTAATAGACACAAATTACCCGTGTTCCAAATATATATGTAGAACTTATTTAGTACAGTGACTTGTCGCCAGTTTCAATAACTTGACATTCGCTCCACGGAGATACCTGCTCGTAAGCAGCAACTTCACGCTTCTACGCTATCAATGCCACAGCAAATGCTATTATACAACCAAGTTACTGTAATTTCAAGCACTTTTTTCAATTTTTTCAGCTATTTTTTGTTTTATTTTCTATGCAAAAATCATTATTAAAATTAGTCCCTTTAAAATAGGAAGAAAAGCCTTAATTCTGCCCTCTATTTAGTTAAGCTTCACTACTTTTGATTTATACTATCTTTAAGACCTGAAAGTACTTGCCATATATAGGCTTATACTTCTTTCCATACGTAATCAAGACATCATCCGGATTTCTATACCTTACACAATCTATTGAATTGTCCACTCTATTAAAAACTATCCATGGCTTTTCAGCGTTATGATTGTCTGGTCTATATGCCATTTCAAAAGTATGCAATCCGCCAAAATACCATTTTCTTCTGTCATTGAATATTGTAACAACGAATACATCACCGGCTTTGCCCTCATATTCCGCTAGGTTTATTTTCTCAAAATATATATTATAATATGAAAGAATATCGCCAAGTTTCTTTGGCCATATACCAAAGAAGCCCCATGCAAGCATACAATTAAGACGTTTAGTCACTCTTATAACATCTTTCAGTTCTACACTTATGCCTTTTTCGGCGAGCACATTGTATATTGCAATGGCTCCGCAGCCGGAATGTCCTACTGTACTTTTCCCAAAAGGAATATTTCTATATTGCTCGCGCCCCTGTCCATTTATAATTTTTTCCATGTCGCCCCCATAACCAAAAAGCGGGCACCTTAATTGGTGCCCGCCTGCCATTATCATTATACGTTCTTAAGAATTGTATATCCGTTTGCACTCAATGTCTTTCTAACAACGATGCTGTCAGATGTGATCTTGATAGTCTTTCCATCAACAGTATATGTTGCAGGATAGATTCTCTGTCTTCTTCCACGGAGTGAACTCCAGTATGTCTGTGATCCCTTTGGAGTAACGAAGTAGAGTCTCTTAATGCTGTCTGTCTTTTTGTTAAGCATTATATAGATCTGACCTTCTTTATAGTATAACTTTGTATCCTTCTTTACGAAAGTAGGATTCATTGTAACTTCTACAGGTCTGATCTTTACCTTAAACTGCTTCTTCTCCTTGCTAAGAGCCTTGAGCTGTGCCTTGAGGTCCTTGTTCATGCTCTTATCATTGAGATTCTTAAGTCTTGTAATTGTGAAAGTAACCTCTGAACCAGCTGCCTTAAGCTTTGATGACTTAACCTTGATTGTCTTGTTAAGGTCAGAAAAGTTTACATTCTCTGTTCCATTGTTACCATATACAAGTGTCTCTCTCTTACCACCGTTCTTACTGATAGAAACAGCATAAATTACATCTGTAGCCTTAAGCTTCTTTCCTGTATATGCAGGTGTTGCATTGTAGCTTACATATACTGTATAACCATTCATGCTTACAACTGCTTCAGCTGGTGTATTAGGAGCGATCCACTTCCAAACTGCATAATATGTCTTTGCAGAATTAACTGTGATAGCTGCACCCGGCTTAACTGTTGGAGTCTCAGCATTCTTATCCTCAGACCATCCAAGAAGCTCATAGCTGTTGAAGCTTATTGATGCTGCTGTAGGTGCTGAAACAGACTTGCCGCTAGCTGCGCATTTTTTAAGGATACCTTCTACAAGAGATCCGCCTTCCTTATCATTGAGGAAAATACCGCCATTAGGCTTAAACTTGATCTCAAAAGTGCTGTCAATTACAGCAAATGTTGAGAAATGTCCTGCAGAAAAAGTAACGTTCTCGCCTTCTACTTTTGCATCAAAAGTATCAAGGTCAGACTTTTCTGGATATGTGCAGACAACCATTGCATTTTCAAGCTTCTTAGCTTTGTCATTAGCCGGAACCTTAACATCTACATTCTTTCCGCTAAAGTCAATCTGCTGACCATCCTGTCTAATAGCTGCTGTAAATACCTGCTTAACATCAGCTGCAAAATCATGCTTATCAAGAACGCTCTGTGCCTTCTTTGTATCTACGTCATTGTAAAGAGAAAGCTCAGTATCTTCTTCAGCCATTGTCTTTACAACTTCCTTAGGAATAAGAAGCTCACCCTGTCCGGTCTTTACGTTAAGACTTGCACTTGCATACTTCTTAAGAGCGCCCTTTTCAAATGTAATAACAGCTCTCTCAGATGTTCCATTTACAGTAAGGATATTTGTTCCTGAAACAGAAAACTCTTTAAGGTCTCCTTCTGAAACGTTCACTTTACCATTTGGTGCTTCAACATCAACATTAACTGACTGTGAAGCTGTAGCCTCAACTGTCACTGCTTCATCAACGTTTACAACATCCTTGCTTGAAACTGCGAATGCCTGAGTGTTCATGGTAAATACCATTGAAGCTGCAAGCAAGAGCGCAATCTTCTTCTTGTTCTTCATACTTTACCTCCTAAATCAAGTACGTGTATTACATATAAATTTTTGTATTTTTTCTCACACACTTTCCTATTTTACATTCATATATTCTTTAAATCAACATGTATACCAAATTTCTTTGACAGTAAAGGATTAATACTCTATTATATATGTACATGTTAAATACGAAAGGAACTACCTATTATATGTGGATAGCTGACAATTGGAAAGATTATGAAGTAATAGACACCTCTGATGGTGAAAAACTTGAGCGCTGGGGCAAATATCTTTTAGTAAGACCCGATCCTCAGGTAATATGGAGTACCGCCCACAAAAATAAGGGCTGGAGCAACCCAAATGCACATTATCACAGAAGCTCCAAGGGTGGCGGAAATTGGGAATTTTTTGACCTTCCGGAAGAGTGGAGCATAAGCTACGGCAAGTTAAGATTCAACCTTAAGCCATTTTCATTTAAACATACAGGTCTTTTCCCTGAGCAGGCTGTAAACTGGGACTGGATGCGAGATAAGATCCGTTCTGCCGGACGTCCGATAAAAGTCCTTAACCTTTTCGCTTATACTGGCGGCGCAACACTTGCCTGTGCGGAAGCAGGCGCGCATGTTACTCACGTTGATGCTTCAAAAGGTATGGTAAGCTGGGGCAAGGAAAATGCAGCTCTTTCAAAACTTCCCGAATCATCATTCAGATGGCTTGTCGATGATTGTACAAAATTCGTAGAGCGTGAGATCCGCCGTGGCAATCATTATGATGCTATAATCATGGATCCTCCATCTTACGGTCGTGGACCAAAGGGTGAAATATGGAAGATTGAAGAGTCTATCTATCCATTTATAGAGCTTGCCAGCAAGCTTCTTTCCGACAAGCCTCTTTTTATGCTCATCAATTCCTATACAACAGGACTTCAGCCAGCAGTGTTAACATACATGCTCTCTACTACTGTTGTTAAAAAATTCGGTGGAAAAGTTGAATCTGCAGAGATTGGACTTCCTGTAACCGATTCAGGATTGGTTCTTCCATGTGGAGCAAGCGGAAGATGGAGCGCTTCCACTAAATAATTTTATAATTCTTCCGATATTATATTGTAGGAAAACTAAAGCATTAGTTATTCTTTTGCAATTATAGGGGGTAATATGCAAAAACAAGATAATGAAGAATTAAACATGACTTATTCCGGAATATTATATGATGATAAGAATGAACGTTTTGTCAGAGTGCGCTTTGATCGTGGCAAAGGACACGTCGAAGCCATTGTTCCTTCCGGAAAGATCACATCAAGTAACGGTTTTACCACTGAAGAACTCAGTAAAATTACTGAATATATAATAGAAAATAAAGAAGATATCATGTCCAGAGCACACAAGATAAGCTCTTTCATGCATATATTCAAGTAGGAGATCATGAGAATCTGGTTTAAAGAATGGGAAAATAATAGATTACTGCGCGATGCTGTTATAGAAGACTACAGCAGCGAAACAAGGACTCACAAAATTTTCAACGCACTTGACGCAGCGTGTCACGAATTTGACCTTGCAACGCCACTATGGCTCGCTTCCAACGTTGCTGAGTTTAAGCGTGGCGCAAGGACTCGTTTCAGAAAAGACAGCTTTATAGAAGAAATCCCCTTCGATTACCTCGAAATGCTGGTAATCGAAGAGGATTGATTTCTGTCAGAGTTATACATTATATTAGCTCAATATCTTTTTCTTCAGCTACAAATTTAAGCTCATCAAAGAGATCTGACTCCCTGTCAGCATTTCTTCCAACATAGATTTTTCTAGGCTGGATCGTTGACATGAGCTTTCCAATGTCGGTTGAGTTTTTATCGACTTTCCAAAGTCTCCATTCATACTCATCTGACTCGTATCTTGGCTTGGTCATCATAGTCATCACCGAGCCATATTTGCTGGATGTCTCCATTGGTATATCAGAATATCGCACAGGAGAAAAGAAAAGATCATTTTCTGTTGCAAACCTTGCAATATCATCAGCAGAATACTCAAGGCATATTCCCTTGGCGTTGTTGGCATATTCGCTCCACATGCTAAGCGAGTATCGCCTGTCAGTAAAGCAGGCCACATAACTCTTAAAAAGTGTCCAGTCGCTGCCCGCCCGGTTTCCAAATCGGATTGCACGACAGAAATATATCTGATCAAAACGGATTGTCGATATCTCCGCCATATTCAGATCTCGATACCTGTAAAAGAAGCCTATGCCCTTCTGATTCATAAGCTGTGCAATAAGTCCATTTGCTAATTGTTTGTTGTTCGCAAGAAACGCATTAAAAATGTCGTTGCGAAGCTCATATTCCCAAAGTTCCATTTTCCCTCATTTCGTTTTTGCTTTATAAATATCTATAGTCGCGCATTTTTTCGCATACAAATATGATAGTTTAAATACATATAAATTTCAAGAACGAATTACGGTAAGCTTACAAAATTACTAGGAGAAACAATGAATATTTTTTCAATTTTTATACTGGCAGTGGCTCTGTCAATGGATGCCTTTGCAGTTTCAGTTTGTAAAGGTCTGGCAATGCGTCGTTTTGACGTAAAAAAAGCTTTGATTATCGGAGCATGGTTTGGCTTTTTTCAGGCACTCATGCCCGTTATCGGATATTATTTAGGAACAACCTTTGTAGATAAAATCCGTGCAATAGATCACTGGGTAGTTTTCATACTTCTATCAATAATTGGCGGCTCAATGATAAAAGAATCGTTTGATCACGATGACGAAGATGCAACAGCAACCGTTGGATTAATGGAAATGCTGTTTCTTGCTATTTCAACAAGCATAGATGCGCTTGCAGTCGGTATTACATTTTCCTTTTTAAATGTACACCTGTTCCGCGCAGTCTCATTAATAGGAATAACCACATTTATAATCTCAGTTTTTGGCGTCAAGATTGGCAATATCTTTGGCACAAAGTATAAATCCCGTGCCGAATTATGCGGCGGAATCATTCTGATACTGCTTGGACTGCATGTTCTGCTTGGAGATTTGGGAATAATAAATTTTTGACCTAAAATAACCTAAACATATTGTTTTTTTCTTGACATATTTATTATCAATTAATATTATATCTACAGAGGCAAAGACGTCTTATTAAAGGACGTACTTTGCCTTTTTTACGATTATCACATGGAGGGATTAATAATGAGCTATACAAAAGAAGATATTCTCAGGCTTGCTGAAGAGGATGATGTGGAATTTATCCGAATGCAGTTTACCGATATTTTTGGTCAGCTGAAAAATGTCGCGATCACACGTCCTCAGCTTGAAAAAGCAGTTAATAATAGAATTGAGATAGACGGAAGTTCCATTGCTGGTTTCGCGCGCCAATATGAATCAGATCAGTTACTGTATCCAGATCTTGATACATATTCTCTTCTTCCTTGGAGACCTCAGCATGGCAAGGTTGCCCGTCTTATTTGTGATGTTCACTCCGTTAATGGCGAGCCATTCGAAGGAGATCCTCGACTTGTTTTAAAAAGACAGCTTAAGCGTGCGGCTGAACTTGGATATACATTTAAAGCCAGTCCCGAATGTGAATTTTTCCTCTTTGAAACAGATGAAAATGGACGTCCAACGACCCGCACAGGTGATGAAGCAGGCTACTTTGATATGGCTCCACTTGATCATGGAAGCAACACACGTAGAGAGATATGCCTTTCGCTCGAAAAAATGGGCTTTGAAGTAGAAGCAAGCCACCATGAAGTAGCCGGCGGTCAGCATGAAATAGATTTCCACTACACAGATGCACTTCGCACAGCCGATAACATCATGACCTTCAGACTCGCCGTAAAGTCTATCGCTCAGAAGAACGGTCTGCATGCTACATTTATGCCAAAGCCGCTTTACGGTGTTAATGGTTCTGGTATGCATACTAATTTCTCACTTTTCAAGGATGGTAAAAATTCATTCTATGATGAGAATGACAGTCTGCAGCTTTCAAAAGAAGCATATAGCTTTATGGCAGGAATCATTAAGCATGCCCGTGGAATAGCTGCTGTTACAAATCCACTTGTAAATTCTTACAAGAGGCTTATACCTGGCTATGAAGCACCATGCTACCTCGGCTGGTCTGCATCAAACCGCTCAACACTCCTTAGAGTACCTGCATATAGAGGAGAAAACACATGGATCGAATTTAGAAGTCCCGATCCTTCATGCAATCCATATCTTGCACTTGCTGTATGTATTGCTGCAGGTCTTGATGGTATAAAAAATAACCTGGAAGCACCTGAAGAAACAAAGACCAACATATACGAAATGTCTCTTAAAGAGCTTATTGCAAGCGGTGTTGAAACACTTCCATCATCATTAGACGATGCACTTCGTGAAATGGAAGCCGATCCACTGGTTGCAGAAACTCTTGGCGAACACGTATATAAAAAATATCTTGCCGGAAAATGGAAAGAATGGGAAGAATATAGCTCACAGGTTAGCAAGTGGGAACTCGACCGATATATGATTAATTACTAAAGAGCGCAAGGAGACAACATATGGTACGAACAGTTATAGCTTTCCCAACTGAAAAGATGCGTACCACAATCGAAGATGCGCTGGAGCGTGGTGGAATACAGGTTCATTGTGCCTGTAAGAGCGGTAGCGAAGTTCTCAGAACTATCAAAAAACTGGGTGGAGGTGTTGTTATCTGTGCACCTCGCCTTTGTGACATGACAGCAGACGATCTTGCATATGAACTTAATGATATTGCATTTATGCTGGTAGCCGGAAGACCGGCCGACCTCGACATGTGCGAGAATGAGAGTGTTTTTCGCATTTCTCTTCCCGCTCCCGGTGCTGAAATATGTGGAAGCGCTCGTATACTTATAGAATTAGATGAAAGACGCAGCCAGGCAATGCGTCCAGTTCGTCCTTTAGAAGAAAAAGAAATAATTAAACACGCAAAAGAATTAGTAATGGAAAGAAATAATATTTCAGAGGAGCAGGCTTATAGATTTTTACAGAAACAAAGTATGGAAACCTCGACTCCTCTTGTAGAAATCGCCAAAATTTTTCTCAAAGAACTTGGATAATAGCAATAATATGTTATAATTAAATCACGATTTGTTTCTTTTTGTTGTATTGTATGCACAAATATCAAACGAGGTGATTATCGATGGATGATTATGTAAAAATCCCCAATAAGCGTTATCCAAATATTCTTTTACGAGTTTATAAGGGACATTTTGTAACTCCAAATTCTCATATCAATTACTTTATTGATATGTCAGCATTAAAAGCCCGCCAGTCCGAGGCAAATGCAATTGCAGAAGCAATCGCAGAACAATACAGTGCAACTACCACTGTAGATACAATTCTTTGTCTCGATGGCTGCGAAGTTATTGGAGCATACCTTGCCGATCATTTGACCAAAGCAGGTATTCTTTCTACAAATGCCCATAAAACACTATACATTACTGTTCCAGAGTTTGGTGCTACAGGTGAACTCGTATTTAGAGACAATCTCAAGCCAATGATTCGTGGTAAACATATTCTTATTCTTCTTGCAAACGCGACAACGGGAAGAACTCTTTCTAATGCAATTGATGTTGTAAAATACTATGGCGGAATAGTTACTGGTGTATCAGCTATATTCTCAGCTGCTACTGCAGTGGCCGGAATGCCTATATACCATCTTTTTGATTCGACTGATCTTCCTGACTATCGTTCATATCCACATCATGATTGTGCTATGTGTCAGGCAGGTGAAAAGATTGATGCGATCTGCAATAGTTTTGGATACAGTAAATTAGAATAGTATATTATTTAAGAAGGAAGTTGATATCAGCTTCCTTCTTTTTATATTTACGCCGTAAAATTTAAAAGAAAAAAACAGGCCTAAGCCTGCCTTATCTATCAAATCTGAACATCAAAAACCGAACATCGAACCTTATCATCCGTTTTGTTTTACTTGCTCCCAGTCTTTTTGGACAAGCCTTCGACCTATTAGTAACGGTCAGCTCCATGCATCACTGCACTTCCACCTCCGTCCTATCTACCCTGTACTCTCCAGGGGGTCTCCCGGGGGTCATGCCCCCTTGGATATCTCATCTTGGAGTCGGCTTCACGCTTAGATGCCTTCAGCGTTTATCCGATCCGGACTTGGCTACTCTGTCGTGGATTTGGTATCCAGCAGATGCACCAGCGGTCCGTCCATCCCGGTCCTCTCGTACTAAGGACAGCTCTCCTCAGATATCCTACG